>OZ254139.1:0-1332146 GCA_965267815.1 Candidatus Nanopelagicaceae bacterium | reverse complement strand
TGCCTGCCTTCTCGGGGTGAGCCCCATTTTCTTCATCCACAGGGTTATCCACACCCTGTGGTCTAAACCCCAGGTTGAGCCCTGCCAAATACCCCCAAAAGCTGGTTGCCTGTGGATGGGAGTGAAAAATAGAGGGGTTTGCCGGAAAAAGCAACTGGTTATCCACAAGTATGACCAACCCTCACCCCACCGGCGGCCAGTTTGACCCGCTTATCCCCAGACCTCTACCGTTACACCCTTGCTTCCCCCGTATTTCTGGCCCGCAGTAGATTTTTCTTATTAGGAGTTTTCAATGACAAAGCGCACCTTCCAACCAAACACACGCCGTCGTGCCAAGAAGCATGGTTTCCGTGCTCGCATGGCTACACGTGCAGGCCGTGCAGTTCTCTCTGCTCGCCGCGGCAAGGGTCGCGCCAAGCTTTCCGCATAAGGGTTTATAACCGATACCCGTGCTTGCAAAAAGCGCACGTCTTACAGAGAGCGCCGATTTCGCGCGTGCAACAAAGAGTGGTTTGAGATTTTCAACCCAAAACTTTGTCGGATACCTCTACCCAACCCAACTAGATCAACCTGCTCGCGCAGGATTGATCATCAGTAAAAATGTTGGTGGATCTGTAACACGTCACCGAATTGCTCGCCAGGTTCGTCACACACTGCGAGAGATCTACCCGCAACTTCCAATCGGTGGTTTGTTGGTAATCCGAGCGCTCAACGGCGCAGGCGGCGCGGAAGCTTCACAAGAGGTAACAAAGATTGTCGGACAACTTCTAAAAAAGTTTTCCGAGAAGGTTGAACAAAAGTGAGACAGATTCTAATCGCGCCCATCAAGGCGTATCAGAAATGGATCTCTCCAATGTTTGGACCACGCTGCAAGTACTACCCGTCATGTTCTTCATATGCAGTCTCTGCGATTAAGGCGTACGGATTAAAAGGAGTTGCAATGAGCGCTTGGCGTTTATTGCGTTGTAATCCATGGTCACACGGTGGTGTCGATTATGCAGTTCCGAAAGAGAAGGTAACGATTAATGGATAGCATCCTAAAACCCTTATATATAGCGGTTTCTTGGGTAATTGTGACAATTCACGATTTACTGACACCAATCTTTGGAACAAACAGCGGTGTCTCATGGTCACTTGCAATCATCGGTCTTGTAATCATCATCCGTATTATTTTGATCCCACTTTTTGTTAAGCAGATTAAAAGCCAGCGTGCATTAACCGCCCTTCAACCACACATGAAGGAGATTCAAAAGAAGTACAAGGATGATCGCCAAAAGCAATCAGAAGAGATGATGAAGCTCTACAAAGAGCACAAGACAAACCCGATGGCATCATGTTTTCCAATCTTGGCTCAAGCTCCAATCTTCTTCGCATTGTTTACAGTGCTTAATGGAATTGGAAAGAACCCTCCTGTAAAGCATGGAGTTCTCTCACAAGAGGATGTTGTTAGCGCAGCTCAAGCAGAGTTTTTCGGTGCACCAATTTCACAAACATTTTTAGGTTCAGATATCTCAACAGTTAAGTTTGTAACAATTGTTTTGATCGCATTTATGTCATTAACAACATTTACAACCCAGCGTCAATTAATGACAAAGGGAATGCCAAAGATGGATTCATCAAACAATATGATGTTGCAACAGCAAAAAATTATGTTGTACGCATTCCCAGTAATTTTCGCAATCACAGGTGTTAACTTTCCAGTTGGTGTTTTAATTTACTGGTCAACAACAAACTTGTGGACATGGGGACAGCAGTACTACGTGATTAAGCGAAACCCAACACCAGGATCTCCTGCATTTGAAGAGCTCCAACGAAAGCGCAATAAGAAAAATGGGGTAGTTGAAAACCCTGAAACACCACAGAGTTCTGAAGGCACGACCGAGGAAAAAGGTCAGCGCCAACAGCCAAAAAAGAAGAAAAAGAAGAAGTAAAGACAAAACGGACAATTAGTATTAATTCACTACAATCCCGACAAAGGGGGCATCATGGCAAAGGCTAAAGCAGAGGTTTCAGAGGCTGTTGTTGAAGAGAAGGTGGCAAAGGCGCCTAAGGGCGTAGCAAAGCTTGAGGAGGAGGGCGATATCGCCGCCGATTACCTTGAGGCGCTACTGGATATCGCAGATCTCGATGGCGACATCGATATTGATGTAGAAAATGACCGCGCAGCGCTAGCGATCGTGGGAGGCAAGCTCAACCACCTCGTAGGCCGCGATGGTGAGGTACTGGATGCGATCCAAGAGCTCACACGCCTAGCGGTACAGACCTCAACAGGTGACCGCAGCCGTCTCATGCTGGATATCGATGGATTCCGCGCTGGCCGCAAAAAGGAGCTAAAGAAGCTCGCCGAGGATATGGCTGAAGAGGCAAAGACCACCGGCAACTCCATTAAGTTGAAGCCGATGAACGCCTTTGAGCGCAAGATCATCCACGACACAATCCAGGATCTAGGTTTGAGCAGCGAATCTGATGGAGAAGATCCAAACCGCTTCGTAGTTATCTACCCTGCATAACCCTCAATTGAGTAATTCAGCGCAGGTTTCACGTGAAACCCTCATCGCGAGGCATTTTCCAGATGTTGAGCGGGTTCACGCCTACGCCAAATTTCTAGAAACAGCGGGAATTGAGCGTGGATTGATCGGTCCACGCGAGGCTGATCGCATCTGGGAGCGCCATATCCTCAACTGCTTGCCCGTCACCACCCTCTTTGCCCAGGATGCAACCGTCTTTGATATCGGCTCAGGAGCGGGACTTCCAGGCATAGTTATCGCCCTAGCCCGCCCAGATTTAAAGGTAACTCTGATTGAACCCCTTGAACGACGGGTTGAGTTCCTCCAAGAGGCGGTCGAAGGCCTTGATATTGAGGTAATCCGCGGTAGATCCCAGGATGTAAAGAAGACCGCCCACTACGTCACCGCCCGTGCCGTTGCTCCCCTTGAGAAGTTGAAGAAGATTAGCTGGCACCTTTTGAAAACCAACGGCTCCTTGTTGGCGATGAAGGGCGAAAAGGCCCAGGAAGAGATGCTTTCCGTGCCAAAAGCGATCCTCCATGAGGTAAATCTGGAGGGAATTGAGCTCGGCCGTATAGTTGAAGTGAAAAAAGGTGCTTAACTACCCACGTGAATGATTCACGTGAAACCAAAAAGGTCGTAGGCACCCGCCGCCTCAAAGAGGCGATGCCAAAACCCGCCTCCCTTCGAATCCTCACCGTGGCCAACCAAAAGGGTGGGGTCGGCAAAACCACCACCACAGTCAACCTGGCAGCAGCCCTTTCTATGGGCGGTTTAAAGGTTGTTGTTATCGATCTTGATCCACAAGGAAACGCATCCACCGCATTAGGTGTTGAACATCTTGATAATGCAGGAATTTATGAAGTGTTGATGGGTCAATCAACAATCTCACAAGTAATTCAAAAGGTTGCAGGCTTTCCATCACTTGAATGTGTTTCATCAAATACATCTCTTGCACAAGCTGAAATTGAATTAGTTCCAATGGTTGCACGCGAAATGCGATTGAAGGAAGCGATTGAAGAGTTAGTTGCAGATCGCGCAGCGGTTGGCGAAACAATTGATTACATCTTTATTGATTGCCCACCATCACTAGGACTTTTAACAATTAATGCATTTACATCTGCAAAGGAAGTGTTGATTCCAATTCAATGCGAGTACTACTCACTTGAAGGTTTGTCACAACTATTAAAAACATTTGAGTTAGTAAAGAAGCGTTTGAATCCAACCTTGAAACTATCAACACTTGTATTAACAATGTTTAACAACACAAACCTTGCCAACGATGTTGCTAATGAAATTAGAAAACATTATCCAAATGAGTTAATTGATATTCCTATCCCCCGCACCGTTCGAGTCTCTGAAGCTCCAGGATTTAAACAAACCGTCATGACATACGATCCAATATCACCTGGTGCGATCGCATACATGTCAGTTGCACGCGAGTTAGCAGAGCGCGGAAAACCATTTGATTCCAATGTTGTTTCAATTAATTACAAACGTGAAGGTGAGATCGCTTAATGGCACGTCGTGGTGGATTAGGTACCGGTCTTGATGCATTGATTCCAACATCATTAACCGTTGGTGACAAAGAGGTTGGTCAACAAAACCTTGTCGATATCAAAGATATTTCTCCCAACCCACGTCAACCACGTGCTCACTTTGATCAAACAGCACTCGATGAATTAATCGCATCGATTAAAGAGATAGGCATCCTGCAACCACCAGTTGTACGCCAAACAAGGCCTGGTAAGTATGAGTTAATCATGGGTGAGCGTCGCTTCCGTGCCGCAAAAGCTGCGGGTTTAACAAGTATTCCTGTCATTATTCGCCAGACCGCCGATAATGAATTACTACGCGAAGCGCTCATTGAAAATATTCACCGGAGTCAATTAAATGCGATTGAAGAAGCGGCGGCGTACTCGCAACTACTAACTGATTTCAACTGCACCCATGATGAGCTAGCTGTGAAGTTAGGACGTTCACGTCCACTAATCTCCAACACCATCCGTTTAATGAACCTTCCACCATCGGTTCAACAAAAAGTAGCATCAGGTGTTTTATCTGCAGGTCACGCCCGCGCACTATTGGGTTTAAGTGATGCGGCATCAATTGAAAAGTTAGCTGCGCGAATTGTTTCCGAAGGTTTATCTGTCCGCGCAACTGAAGAGATCATCTCTTCCGGTGCACCAAAGGGACAATCAACCAAAAAGCCAAAAGGCGCAAAATCTGCCAGCCCTGAACTTCAAGAGATCGCCGACACTATTGGTGATGCGTTAGATACCCGCGTAACAATTCAAGGCAGCGCGAAAAAGGGAACAATTGTTATTGAGTTTGCTGGTGCACAAGATTTACAACGAATTACAAAGGCGATTTCAAACTAACCCTTTAATTCAAAACCCTTACGGCTCGCCATCTCTTGCTTAATAACTCCACCGAGCGCCTTTACGCCTTCGCGAATTCGTTCTGGTGTTGGGTAGCAATAAGACAAACGCAACGACCATGAACCAAAACCATCTGCATAAAACGCGGTTCCTGGAACATAGGCAACCTTTGCAACAATCGCCTTTGGCATCAACGCAGTTGTATCGATTTCAGGTGGCAAGGTAACCCACACATAAAAACCACCACCAGGCTTTGTCCATTGAGCTGTTGCTGGGAAATGCTCATCCAATGACTCCAACATCGCATCACGGCGGACCTTATATAGCTCGCAAAATGAAGCGATCTGATCACGCCATGGCTGATCAGCTAAGTAGTTAGAGATTGTTAATTGAGTGAAGTTAGATGGACACAAAATCGAGGATTCGCTGGCGATAACCAGTTTTTCCTTCAGTGATGGCGGAACTAAAGCCCAACCCACGCGTAATCCGGGTGCGATTGTCTTGGAAAATGATCCTAAATAGATCACATTCTCTGAATCCTCCGCACGCATCGCATTTGGAGATGGCTTATCAAAGCCCAACAAACCATATGGATTATCTTCAACAACAAAGATGCCAGCTTCGCGACAGATATTTAAAATCTCTGTACGGCGAGCTGCTGGCAATAAAACACCACTTGGATTTTGGTAATTAGGAATTGTGTATAAAAACTTAATCTTGCGACCAGCTGCACGCACAGTTTTAATCGCCTCTTGTAATGCAGATGGAACTAAACCATTCTCATCCGTTTCAACATGCACAACAGATGCCTCATATTGATGGAAAGTTCCTAACGCACCAACATAAGAAGGCGCTTCACACAGAACAACATCTTGTGGATCTAAAAAGATGCGTGAAATAAGGTCCAACGCTTGTTGTGAACCAGTTGTAACTAAAACATCATCAGGGTTTGCGCGAATTCCTTCAAGCGCCATTACCTCACAGATTTGTTCGCGAAGCTTTGGATGGCCTTGACCGTTTCCGTACTGCAAAGCCTCTTGGCCATTTTGTCGAACCAAGTTGTTAACAACATCAGCCATCATTCCCATGGGAAGCGCTGAAAGATTTGGCATTCCACCCGCAAGTGAAACGATCTCTGGACGTGATGCCACCGCAAAAAGTGAGCGAATCTCACTTGGCTTCATGTGCGCGGCTCGAGAGGCAAATCTTTCTTCAAGATTTTGTGGAGCACCTGTCGAGTAGCGTTGCGTGATATCAGACATGGCGTAAGTCTCCCATACTCAAGGGATTGCTTGAGCGTTATTTAGCGGCGAATACCGGCTTTACGTAGATCTGAAATTCGCAAAGTTCCTGTTTTTGCATCATCTTCAGCAGCTAAATAGAGCCGTTGGATTGCAATTACTAAGGCTTCAGCGATGACATCACGAAAATCTGGTCTAGAAATTCGTGAAATATCACCGGGGTTGCTGGTGTACCCCAAATCAATCCGAACAGTTGGCGCCGTTGTTAATCGCAGTAAATCCCATGTTTTTGCATGGGTGCGGCAGTTTGCTAAATCGGTACGTGCGCAAATTTCTCGTTGCACCAACGATGCAAATCTTTCACCAACAATTGAGTGAACACCATGTGCATCGCTACCATAAAAATAAGTTGCAGCACCATGTGCTTTATCGTTGATGTAGGTATCAAGGTTTAAGGAAATCATTAAGTCGGCGCTACTTTTATTACTAAATGCGATGCGCTCTTGTTCTGAAGGATTGTTTGTCGCACCACGTGTAAGAAAGACCGATGCACCTAAAGCAAGCAAACGACCTTCTGTTCGAACCGCAACATCGTAAACAAGTTGATCATCACCATCAGGGTTTAAAACAATTACCTTGTTTGCCAAAGCTGGTCCACGACTTTGTTGAGTGGCAGTCTGGCGCATTGCAGAGGGTGCTCCCCCAGAAACAATCTTTGTTAATCGAATTAACGCGATTATTGTCGCCGGACCACACTTTCCATCAACCGTGGCACCCACTGATTTTTGAAACTCTTTTACCGCAGCTTCGGTACGTGGACCATAAATTCCATCAACACGACCGCAATCAAAACCCATCTCAGTTAAACGTGCTTGTAACGCTGCAACATCATCTCCGCGCATTAGTGGCGACTCTTGCAAATACAGAGAACGATCTCCGAGCTTCCAACGCGCTTCTTCTAGTGCGCGTGCGGTGACCGCATCAACAAAACCCGTGACATCAAGGCCACGGGCTTGTTGAAATGAGCGGATCTCCGACTCGGTTAAATCTGACATGAATTTATGCGAGGAAGCTTTCTAGATCCTTGAGTAGCGCTGGCTTTGGCTTAGCACCAACGATTTGCGTTACAACTTCGCCATTAACAAATACATACATCGATGGAATTGAGGTAATTCCATACTTGATCGCAATCGCTGACTCTTCATCTGTGTTGAGCTTTACGATCTTGATCTTTGAGCCGTACTCATTTGAAATCTCTTCAAGGATTGGGCCAACTGCGCGGCATGGACCACACCATTCAGCCCAAAAATCAACCAAAACGGGGGTGCTGCTCTTAAGAACCTCTGCATCAAAGGTTGCTGTCGTTACCTTGCTTGTTGCCATCGTCGTACTCCTCTTTATTGTCGGTTTTAATCCTTGTGTTAAAAATTAATGAGCTAAAAACTTCTCTGCATCTAACGCCGCCGCACACCCAGAACCTGCAGCTGTAATCGCTTGACGATAGGTGTGGTCCACCAAATCGCCACATGCAAAGACACCCTTTTGATTGGTGCGTGTAGAGCGGCCCTCGCAAATTACATAACCTTCATTATCTAAATCAATCTGTCCAGTTAGTAGCTCGCTACGTGGAATATGTCCGATAGCAACAAACAAACCGGTAAAGGCACGCTCTGATTCAGAGCCATCAACTGTGTTGCGAAGCTTTAACGCTTCAACCTTGTCTGCACCTAGAACATCAATTACTTCGGTGTTCCACATAAATTCAATCTTTGGGTTTGCTTTTGCACGATCAGCCATAATCTTTGAAGCGCGTAATGAATCACGACGGTGAATCAAAACAACCTTATCTGCAAAACGAGTTAAGAATGTTGCCTCTTCAACCGCGCTATCTCCACCACCAACAACTGCAATTGTTTGTCCACGGAAGAAGAAACCATCACATGTTGCACACCATGAAACACCATGGCCAGATAAACGCTTTTCATTAACTAAACCAATTTCACGGTAAGCACTTCCAGTAGCAAGGATTACCGACTTAGCTTTTACAGTGTTTCCAGAGCCATCCTTTAACACCTTGATATCGCCAGTTAAATCCATTTCAACGATGTCATCGGTAATAAGTTCTGCACCAAAACGCTTTGCTTGCTTACGCATACTGTCCATTAAATCTGGACCCATCACACCATCGGTAAATCCCGGAAAGTTTTCAACCTCAGTTGTATTCATCAGTGCACCACCGGCGGTGACAGAGCCTTCATAAATAATTGGATCTAACTGCGCGCGAGCAGCGTAGATCGCAGCGGTGTATCCAGCTGGACCTGATCCAACGATTACGACATTTCTTACATCACTCATGTGTGCTCCCTAGACCCCGAAATCTAATGGTTTTCCTCTGGTTTTGTTGAACGGCGCGAGATTGAACTGCCTAGGTGGCGGATCATCGATATCTCCTCAACCTTGAGCGCTTTAGCGGCAAAGATGTAGCCAAAGAATGCGACAACCATCACAAGTAGTAGTTCACCCGCGCGAGCTGCAGGAGAAAGTTCAACCCCGACAACCGCGATGTACTCAACCATTGCAAACAATGGAAGCATTACAAGTAAGGCTGCAGTTAGTAAACGCATATGTTGCGTCAAAAATTCCCGAATCGATAACTTTCCGGTGTGCTTCTTCAGTAAACCAAGGGTTACCAACAAACCAACTAAATAACTAAAAGAGAAAGCCGCACCTAATCCAACAGTTACCCAACGGGTCTTTAAAAACTCTAGGAATAAATAAGACATCGCTACTGAAATAATATTGATAATCAAAATTGAAATTACTTGTGTGCGTGTATCTTCAAAGGCGTTGAATCCACGGATCAAAATTAAGTTAATAGAAAAAGCAACTAATCCAAAGCTCAGCGCTGATAAAACATAACCAATGTATCGAGAGTCTTCGGTGGGAATTCCAATAAAGATAACTTCAGTAATTAATGAACCAAAGAGTAAAAATGCAACAGCGCTAGGAATTGTAATTACACCAACTAAACGAATCGCACGAATCAACTGTGCTTTAACCTCATCACGCTTTCCATCAAGTGCTAATTTTGAAATATGGGGCAAGATCGCTGTGATAATAGAAATCGTCACGATTGAATACGGCAACAACATTACAAAGTAAGCGTATGTATAAGGCGTGTATCCCACACCAGTTGTCACACCCTCTTGTGCGCTTCTAACCGCAGCTGATGTAGCAACATTGACGGTAACTAGGTAACCAAGCTGTGAGATCAAAACGTAAATTAAGGTCCAACCCGCCAAATTAAATGATTTACCTAACCCACTTAAACCAAGTTTGGGTTTGATGGTTATGCCTAAACGTTTAATAACCGGCACTAAAACCAAGGCTTGTACGACAACGCTGAGCGTTGTTCCCCATCCCAGAATTTGAACCTGGGTATCGGTGATATTTGAGATATTTACACCGGGTGAGAGCAGCAAGAAGCCGCCAAATAAGGCGATACCGACCAGGTTATTGGCGATCGGCGCCCACATAAGCGGTCCAAATGAACCTCGAGCGTTAGCTACCTGCCCCAACATCGTAAATAAACCAAGGAAAAAGATCTGCGGCAGGCAGTATCGAGTAAATGCAATTGCGATCTCTTTCTCAGCTTCAAAGCCTTGAGTAAAGAACTCCGGTGCATACAAACGCACCAATGCAGGCGCAAAGTACATTCCAAGTAAAACTAAAACCAAAAGAATAAGTGAGATAGTTGTAATTAAACGAGATGCAAAACCATCTCCACCATCTTCATGATCAAAGGATCTAACCAATTGCGGAATAAAGATTGCGGTAAGCGCACCACCTACAAGTAAGTTGTACAAAATATTTGGCATGGTGTTCGCAACGTTGTAGGTATCTGCAAGCAATGCGGTACCTAAAACAGCAACAATCAAAATTCCGCGGATAAATCCTGTAATTCTCGAAAGGATTGTTCCGAGCGCCATGATTCCCGATGCGCGGAAGAGTTCATTAGATTTCATTTACCCCTCCTTCGAACGCGACGGACACTTTGAGCAACCGCTGCCAATAAGAGAAGTATGGCCGCACCTGTTGTAAACCAGGTCACCTTTGAATCAATAACCGTTGAATTTAAAGTTAACAACGCTTCAGGCACAACCTCGGTGTCATCATCTGAGTCGGTAATCAGCGCAGAGACCGTAGTTTGACCAGGGGCTATGACATCAACCTGCATCTCAAGCTGTCGCTTTGAGTTAGCTGGAATTACAACATCATCAAAACTGTCGACAACTACACGTGAGTTAATCGGCAACATCGCAATATCAACGGTTACATCAACTGCAAACTCATTAATGACAGTAACCGGAAGCTTTACGGAGGAAGTTGTTATTTGATACTTACCGCTATTAATGCGTAACTTGTGCACCATTGCATCAACAGCCTCAGTTGCACTGTAAGAGAAGTAATCACGAGAGTCTTTATCTAATGTTGGTGACAGTAACTGAGCTAAACGAGCGCGCAGTTGGATCAATTCAGGGGTATCTACAACTCGAGATAAACGGGTTAAAGCCTTGCGATTATCGCTGTAATTCTTGCGTAAAGGGTTGCTCAACCCTGATTTTCCAACGCTCCACTGAACCTCAGGCTCGCTACGAACAATTCGGCCAAGTGCTAACTGCAAACGATCCTGTCCATACACAAAGTAATTCTTTAACTCACTTGGTGCTAATCGTTTAGCAAGTGCGATATCTGGATTTCCATATGCAAGTGCAACAACATCATTGCCGGTAGTCACACGCTTCAACTGAGTTAACCACGCTGTCGCAATCTCTTTTCCAGCAGGCTCTGCCTCTGTTGCCAAGGTGTACTCACCCGACATCAAAATTACTTCATCAATTAAAGCTGCATCAATAACCCAAGTTCGATTTTTCGCAATAGGTTGAAACACCTTCAAACCTAAATCACCAGAAGGTGTCAGTGATTGGGCTAAATCATCATTACGAAATTCACCGGTAAAGGTTTGATGAATCGGACCGGTAATTCGAATAACGGTATTTGCAGCAGATGCTTGCGGCATCATCAACAACAGGAATGCAGAAACAACAACAAGTGCTAACTTTTTCATGGAGTTAGCTCCGCACTGCGAGCAATTAACTTCTTCTCATCAGGGTAAGCAAGACGATCTACAATCTCTTCTAAGGGAAACCAAGAAACCTCATCAACTTCACTTTCCTGCGCAGCTAAAACTCCACCAACTTCAGTAAACATAAAGTGGTGAACGGTTTTGTGAATTCGCTTTCCACCGGCCATAAACCAAAAATCAATAACACCTAAAGATTTTGTGATACTTGATGTAATTCCAGTTTCTTCCGCAACCTCGCGGATAGCAGCTTGCTCAGGGGTTTCACCCTCTTCAATATGTCCCTTAGGTAAAGACCACAACACTCTCTTACCAGTTGCATCTTTGTGATCGTAGCGACCGATCAATAAACCCTTAGTTCCAGTTGAATCAATAACTAAACCGCCAGCACTCACCTCATCAACGCGCTTTGCATACGGGCGCTTTACTTGAGGACCCTTATTAGGAGCCGTTTGAGTCTGTGGTTGTGGGCCGCGGTTACCGGAACGCTTGCGTTTCCGTTTCTTCTTCGTGCCTTCGCTGCCCGCACCAGGTGCCGGGATCATGAAGTAAGGATAGTGCTTTAACCTTACTTATTGTGAGATCACACCCGGCTACTGAGTTAGCGATCCGTTCATTAATTGAACGCGCTCCTCTTGCCAGCTCCCTTGCCCAAGCCTTCAAGGCTAAGGGCTTTACCTTGGCGCTGGTTGGTGGACCAGTGCGCGATGCAATCTTAGGTCGCTTAGGAAATGATTTAGATTTCACAACAAATGCACACCCATTAGAAACAAAAAAGATATTGCAATCATGGGCTGACAATGTGTGGGATACCGGAATTGCTTTTGGAACAGTTGCCGGAAAACGCGGCGACACAACTGTTGAAGTAACAACATACCGAACTGAAAATTACGATCCAGATTCTCGTAAACCAGAGGTTGAGTACGGTGATTCAATTGATGGAGATTTATCGCGACGTGATTTCACTGTTAACTCAATGGCACTTGAACTAACGGGAGAAAAACCAGAGTTCATTGATCCATTTAATGGTTTACAAGATTTAGCTGCAAAGATTTTACGGACACCAGTGCGCCCTGGAGATTCATTTAATGATGATCCATTGCGAATGATGCGTGCTGCACGTTTTGCGAGTCAATTAAACTTTGAAATCGCACCAGAGGTTTTAAGTTCCATGAAGGATTTGGCGCATCGCATATCAATTATTTCCGCCGAGCGCGTGCGCGATGAGTTTACAAAAATCATGATGTCTGCAAATCCGCGCATCGGAATAACACTTCTGGTTGATTCTGGTCTTGCCGATATTGTCTTGCCGGAAATTCCAAAGTTGCGTCTTGAAGTTGATGAACACCATCACCACAAAGATGTATATGAACACTCAATTACAGTGCTGGAACAAGCGATTGAACATGAAGATCGCCTTGGCGGTCCCAACCTTGTCATTCGCCTAGCTGCGCTATTGCACGATATTGGTAAACCAAAGACACGTGCCTTTATCGAAGGCGGCGGAGTTTCATTTCATCACCATGAAGTTGTTGGTGCACGCCTTGCTAAGAAGCGTTTACAAGCGCTGCGCTTTGATAATGACACGATCGATTCTGTAGAGCTATTAACAATGCTCCACCTTCGTTTCCACGGATATGGCGAGGGCGAATGGACCGATTCTGCGGTCCGTCGTTATGTTCGAGATGCTGGTGATTTCATTACACATTTACATGTGTTAACCCGTGCCGATTGCACTACGCGCAATAAAGCAAAGGCTGCGCGCTTGTCTGCAACCTACGACTCTTTAGAAAAGCGCATTGAAGTTTTAATGGAACAAGAAGAGTTATCAAAGATCCGTCCAGATCTAGATGGCGCTCAAGTAATGCAACTACTAAATTTGAAACCGTCACGTGAAGTTGGACAAGCGATGGATTTCTTAATGGAGCTACGTCTTGAACAAGGTCCTATAGGAGAGGAAGCGGCAACTAAGGCGCTTCTTGAATGGTGGGCTAGTAGGTAGCTTTGAACTTACCAGAACGCAATACAACAACTGCAACTAGTAAATAAGCGCTCATTACAAAGAGTGGCACCTTTGCAGTAACGCCCGATGTTGGCAGCAACAAGGCTGCGATTAATCCACCGCTAACAATCGCGCTATTTACAACGACATCGTAAACAGCAAAGACTCGACCACGGTAGTAATCATCAATCTTGGATTGCACCAACGCATCATTTGTCACCTTTATGTTTTGCCCAAAAAATGCGGTCATGAATGCTGTAATCGATAAAGCAACCTCGGTCTGCCAAACCGCTAAAAAGATCGGTGAAAATGCGCTGGCAAACATTGCAAACTTAATCCACCGGTGACGGCCAAAACGTGCAACACCGTACGGTGCTAAGAATGCACCCAAGAAAACACCAATACCTGCGATCGTTAATGCGATTCCAAAACCTTGTAATCCATCCTCAGGACTAGAGGGATCATTAAATGTATTGCGCTCTAACAACAATGCGGTCAGCGTTAATGCGGTTAAACCGCCACGATGAACCGCGGTCGCAACGATTCCGCGGGCTGTATCAATATTTTTTCGAAGGAAATCAATTCCCTCGCGCATATCGGTAAAACCCTGCTTAAAGGATGCGGCAGCTTTTTCATGCTCCTGCGGGCCAATCTCATACTTACTTAAACGTCCAGATAGAAGCGCAGCGGTGAAGTACCCGCCCGCAGCCATGAGAATAAGTAAGGAATCAGCGTGATCGGCAAGGGCTGCACCATCTACTAATGCGCGAACACCAACACCGATTCCACCACCAATAACAACTAAAACCGATCCACCTGTTACTGCAATTGCATTTGCGGTGATTAAGGATTTTGAATCAATTAACAAAGGTAAACCTGCAGATAATGCGGCAAGAATTAAACGGTTAATTCCAAATGCAACAAGCACAACAACGGTAAGTGCAACACCAGTTGTTCCACTGAATACAAACAAGGCAACTAAAAATAGATTGGCGCTGCGAGCTAAGTTTGCATAAAACAGAGCGCGCTGTCGCGAAACTCGATCCAGAATTGTTCCAACAAAAGGTCCAACAATTGAATACGGCAACAAAACAACTGCAAAACCAATCGCAGCGCTTAACGCATTTGCTTGTCGTTCTGGAGAGAACAAAACAAAGGAGGCAAGGGCGCTTTGAAAGACTCCATCGGTCATCTGACCCGTCCACCGCACCGCAAGCAGCCTCGACAGCCGTGGATGTCGAATCAATCCAGCAAAGCTCATAAGAAAGAGCGTAGACCTGTATTTGGGATTATTCTTCTCCTTAATGAAATCGCAACGATCATTCATCGATTATTCACTCGATAAGCGCGCTACCTTAATAGCGCTCTTTCGAGGAACTGTTGATGCCTGCGATGCCGATCCATATTTGATGCGTGCAGCAAAGTGGCATGGCGATAAGGTCGATCGCAACTGCCCAGTATGTAAAAAGGAAGAGCTTGTTGAACTTCGCTACACCTTTGGTGAACAACTGGGGCAATACTCAGGTCGCATTAAGACTCCCCGCGAATTAGTAGAGATGGAACGTCAATTCGGAGAGTTCACCGTCTACATCGTTGAGGTCTGCCGCAACTGTTCATGGAATCACCTGTGCGCCTCATACATCTTGGGAGATGGAGTTGAACGAAAAGCCCCGCGCAAGGTGCGCACCTTGGAAGACGAGGATTACGCCAAGGGATAGCATTGCCAAATGGCCCGCAAATTACTGATTAGAGCCGCGGTTTTCCTCGGTGGCTTTGGATTTGTCGCAGGTTCTGTGTTGTTCGCACTTGCCTATTTCACCGTTGATATTCCAGATCCCAACGCGTATGTAAATAGCCAATCAACAATCATTCAATACTCAAATGGCGAAGAGATCGGTCGCGTCGGAACACAAAACCGCCAGATCGTTCCTCTCGCAAAGATTCCTCTCAATGTTCGCTACGCAGTGTTAGCTGCGGAGGATCAAAACTTTTACTCCAATAAGGCCTTTTCTATAAAAGGTTTAACACAAGCGGTCCTAGACAACATTATTAAATTAGGAAATGGTCGAGGTGGATCCACAATTACGCAGCAATACGCCAAAACCGCATTCTTAACACCTGAACGTTCGATACAACGAAAAATCAAAGAGCTTGTAATTTCAATTAAGTTAGAGAATCAACTTTCTAAAGATCAAATATTTGAAAGTTACCTCAACACTATTTACTTTGGTCGTGGCTCATACGGTGTTATGACCGCCTCACAGCAGTACTTCAACCGCAACGTTGATCAATTAACTAACTCGCAAGCTGCGGTGATCGCATCTATTTTGCGCTCGCCAGGTTTGTACGACCCAGTTTTCAAAGAGGGTAACGCTGAACGTTTAGCGAACCGTTTTGAGTATGTAAAAAACAACATGATCGAAGCTGGTTGGTTGGATGAAAAAGCCGCTGCCAACATGAAACTTCCAACTGTTGCACCACGTTCAACCTCTGGACAGCTCAGCGGTCCGAAGGGTCACATCATCGAAGCGGTGCAAAAAGAGTTAGCAAAACTTGGCTTTAGCCAAGACCAACTACTTGTTGGTGGACTTGTTATCAAAACAACTTTGGATCAAAAGGCACAACAATCCGCCGTTGATGCGGTTAACAAGTTCTATCCATCAAATGCGCCAAAGGATCTACGTATTGGTCTAGTTGCAATCCGCCCCGGAACCGGCGAAATACTTGCACTTTACGGTGGTCGCGACTACCTAGAGCGTCAATTAAATGATGCAACGCAATCAATTACCCAGGCTGGTTCTACCTTTAAACCATTTGCATTGGTTGCAGCCCTTGAACAAGGAATTCCACTGACATCGATGTGGAATGGTGATTCACCGCAAACATTTGATGATGCAGGAAAGCCTTACGAGGTTTCAAACTATGGCAATGAGGGTTGGGGGCAAGTTAATTTGAACTTTGCAACCAAGCACTCAATTAACACCATCTTTGTTCCACTGGGAATCAAGGTTGGTCCAGACAAGGTTGTAGATGTTGCACGTCGTGCTGGTATTCCAGAAAGTGTTGCGATGATGCCAACACCATCTATTGTTTTGGGAACTTCCAGCCCACATGTAATCGATGTTGCAAACGCTTACGCAACATTTGCTGCACAAGGAATTAAGTCCAAGCCATTCCTGGTAACTCAAGTTTTAGGTTCCAATAAAGGTGTGCTGTATGAAGCAACACCACAAACTGAGGAAGCATTTAGCAAAGAGGTCATGGCAGATCTGACCTACGCATTAAAGGGAACAATTACCGGTGGTACTGGAGCAGCAGCACTTGCACTTGGTCGTCCCGCAGCTGGCAAGACTGGAACATCGCAATCCAATGCATCTGCCTGGTTTAGCGCTTACACACCACAGATCGCAGCATCTGTTTCCTTCTTCCGCGATAACGCAACACAATCCCTTAATGGAATTGGTGGAATGACCTCACTTACTGGTGGTTCCTTCCCTGCGCGTATCTGGACTCAATTTATGAAGGGTGCGCTCAAGGGGGAACCAATTATGGATTTCCCAGCACCTGCAAATATCGGCGGGCTTGATCCTGTTGTAATGACATCAGGTGGAAAGCAAACACCTAAGCCCTAATGAAGATTCGAGCATTAATCGCACTAGCAATCTTTGCTTCACTACTTTCCTTTGCCAAGTTCAGCCACTGCGAAAACACCGGCTGGGCAACGCCAGATCAGTACATTCACGCCTGTTATAGCGATCTTCCATCATTGTTTGAAGCTCGTGGGCTAAGTACCAATCAATGGCCATATGCAAGTGCAGATAACAGTGTTGAGTATCCAGTTTTAACCGGTGTTGTTATGTATGCAACCTCATTTGCAGCTAACTCCCCTGCAACATATTTCAATATCAATATCTTCTTTTTAGTTCTGTTATTCATTGCGACGGTATTAATCGTTAGAAAAATTCGCCCAGAGTTTGCCTACCTTGTTCCTGTTGCTCCAGCGATGATCGCGTCCTTATTTATCAATTGGGATCTGTGGGCGATTGCAACGATGATGCTTGCAATTTATTGGTTTGATCGCAAACAATATTTGAACAGCGCCTTGTTGCTCGGAGTTTCAATTTCGACAAAGTTTTTACCAATCTTCTTACTGATTCCAATTGTTTTCATTTTCTGGCGAGACGGCAAAATCAAAGAAGCGATCAAATACTGCGCGATCACTTTTGGTATCTGGATTCTAATCAACGCACCATTTGCAATTACAACCCCAGCTGGTTGGTGGCGTTTCTACAAACTCAATTTGGAGCGCGGACCCGACTGGGGATCAATCTGGTTAGCGTTGCAACAACTTGGAGTTAACTTAACTAATCTCAATTGGCTTTCGATTCTCTTGCTATTGATCGCCTTCACAACAATTTTGGTTTTACTCTTTGAATTGCAGTACACACCAACCCTGGCATCAGTTTCTTTTTTTGTACTTGCCTCGGTAATGCTGGCGAGCAAGGTCTATTCGCCACAATATGTTTTATGGTTAACACCTCTCGCGGTAATCGCTTTAACAAATACAAAAGATCTGCACGCATTCTGGGTGTGGCAAGCAACTGAAGTTATGTATCACGTAGCGATCTGGCAACACATCGCACAGGTCACCGATGCAAAGTTTGGCCTTGGCCCAACCCCCTATGCGATTCTGACTTTGGTCCGAATCGGGGGCACGATCTACCTGATGGCGATCCTGGCCCGCCGGGCGCTGCAGGCTCGAAATACGCACAGCAAACTGCTCGATTTACTGTTTGAGGGCTCCAAGGCTTACCCTTGACCTCCCTAGAAACCTAGTTTCCAGGGGAATTTAACCCTCCTGTCACGGAAATACCGTGGCCGTCTTAGTCCAGAGGAGGTCGGGTTAACACATGCGTCATTATGAACTTATGGTCATTCTTGATCCAGAACTAGAAGAACGCACCGTCACACCAAGCCTAGAAACATACTTGAAGATCATCAAAGACTCAGGTGGAACAGTCAACAAGCTCGACTTGTGGGGCCGTCGCCGTATGTCTTTTGAAATTCAGAAAAAAGGCGAAGGTATCTACGCAGTAATCGATATGAACTGCGAACCAGCAGCGATTAAGGAATTAGATCGCCAGCTTAATTTGAACGAATCAGTGTTACGCACAAAGGCAATGCGTCTAGACGCATAATCTTTTTGCATACATGATGCTTGGACTCCACCAGTAGTTATAGAGAGCTAGAGATAAGAGATGAGGAAATAAAATGGCAGCAGGAGATACAACAATCACAATGATCGGCAACTTAGTTGACGATCCAGAGCTTCGTTTCACACCATCAGGTGCGGCCGTTGCAAAGTTTCGCGTTGCATCAACACCACGCTATTTAGATAAGCAAACTAATGAATGGAAAGATGGCGAGAGCCTTTTCCTTCAGTGTCAGATCTGGCGTCAAGCAGCTGAAAATGTTGCAGAGTCACTGACAAAGGGAATGCGCGTCATCCTTTCTGGTCGTCTTAAGCAACGTTCATATGAAACTAAAGAGGGCGAAAAGCGCACCGTCTTTGAGGTAGAAGTAGATGAAGTCGGTCCATCACTACGCAATGCAACAGCGAAGGTCACAAAGGCCCAGCGTGCAGGCGGAGCTGGCGGATACTCTGCACCAGCTGCAGCGGATTCATTTAACGAAGACCCATGGGCAGCAGCATCATCCTCTGCGCCAGCAGGTGGTGGATGGGGAACATCCACAACTGACGAGCCACCGTTCTAAAACTAATTAATCAACCGTCCATCCATTCCTAGTACCAGGTACTAAAAAACCGAGGGCTAGGGCCCGAAAAGGAGCACCACAATGGGAGCAAGAAATAACAAGGCTCTACGCGAGCCTAAGAATAAGAATGCAAAAGCTGCAGCCTTAAACAAGAAGTTTAAGAAGAAGCCTTGCAGCTTCTGCCAGCAGAAGGTCACCTTTATCGATTACAAAGATATTGCAACCCTTCGCAAGTACATTTCAGATCGCGGCAAGATCCGCGCTCGCCGCGTTACAGGTGCATGCACACAGCACCAGCGTTCAATCGCAACAGCGGTAAAGAACAGCCGTGAAGTAGCACTACTTCCTTACACATCATCAGCGCGATAAGGGGATCTGACAATGAAACTAATCCTTACTCGTGAAGTTGCAGGCCTAGGCACTGCCGGAGATGTTGTAACTGTTAAAGATGGATTCGCTCGCAACTTCTTGTTGCCACGCGGAAACGCAATCGCTTGGTCACAAGGCGGAGAAAAGCAGATCGAAAGCATTCGTCGCGCGCGTTCAGCACGTGAAGTTCGCGATATCGATCACGCCAAGGAGATCAAGACAAAGCTTGAAGGCGCATCAGTAGTTGCTAAGGCAAAGGTTGGCGCTAAGGGCGCACTCTTTGGTTCAGTAACTGACAAAGATGTTGCAGCAGCTATCAAGGCGGCAACTGGTCTAGATATCGATCGTCACTCGATCGCTACTAAGGGCCACATCAAGAAGCTTGGCAACCACGATGTAAAGATCTCTCTAGGTCACAACGTGATTGCAAAGGTTTCAGTAAGCGTTGTAGCTGACAAGTAATACCAACTAATTTCCTACACAGGAATTTAAAAAGCCCGTCACTTATGTGGCGGGTTTTTTATTTCTCCTGATGAAATCTCATAATGTGGTATTCGTAAAATTACTTTGCTCCACAGGGCTGTGTGCATAGGTATCGCCTCTGACCTGCGGATTCAATTGTTGAACTCGAAACTACCCATAGTTATACACATTGCATCCACCGCTTCCTACACAGGAAAACAGGGTTATCCACCTACTTATACACAGGCTCATGCACAGGACCGGAGCTGGATCCTCGCCTGCGATAGGGGTTAGCACCTAGGTTACGCATCAGGTCAACAGGGCTATTTGTCAGTCCTATAAGGGAGGTTATGAGCGTGAGCATCGCCGAACTTCCCAATAACCGCCCTCGTGATCCCAACATTAACTCTGTTGGCGCCGAGTTTGAGCGCACACCACCACAGGATTTAATCGCTGAACAATCTGTTCTCGGTGGAATGTTGTTATCCAAGGATGCAATTGCAGATGTTATTGAAATTATTCGCGATCGCGATTTTTATCGCCCTGCACATGAATTAATTTACGATGCAATTATTGATTTGTATGGCCGTGGAGAGCCAGCAGATGCTGTAACAGTTTCGGCAGAGCTTTCAAAGCGCGGAGATATTGCACGCGCAGGTGGTGCACCATATTTGCACACATTGATTTCATCAGTTCCAACAGCTGCTAACGCTGGTTACTATGCAAAGATTGTTCGCGAACACGCGATCATGCGCCGCTTAGTTGAAGCTGGAACAAAGATTGTTCAATACGGTTACACAACTGAAGGTGAAGTCGATGAGATGGTCGACCTTGCACAAGCAGAAGTTTATGCGGTTACTGAACGTCGTTCATCGGAAGATTACGTTCAACTCTCAACGCTGTTGCCACAAGCACTTGATGAGATCGAAGCGATCTCAAAGGGAATTGGTGTTGAAGGTGTTAAGACAGGATTTAAAGATCTTGATCAATTAACACATGGTCTACATCCAGGAAACATGATTATTTTGGCTGCACGTCCTGCGATGGGTAAGTCAACACTTGGTTTGGATATTGCACGACATGCATCAATTCATGATGGACAGACATCAGTTATCTTCTCTCTGGAAATGTCAAAGAGTGAAATCACAATGCGTATGTTGTCCGCCGAAGCTCGTGTTGGATTGAACAATATTCGCTCCGGATCTTTATCTGATGACGAATGGTCACGACTTGCACGCCGTATGGGTGAAATTTCAGAGGCGCCATTGTTTATCGATGACTCTCCTAACCTTTCTATGATGGAGATCCGTGCAAAGGCACGTCGTCTAAAGCAGCGCCATGATCTGAAGTTAATTGTTATCGATTACCTGCAGTTGATGTCCAGCGGTAAAAAGGTTGAAAACCGCCAGCAGGAAGTATCTGAGTTCTCTCGTCAGCTGAAGTTGATGGCAAAGGAGCTCAATATCCCTGTTATTGCTATCTCACAGCTCAACCGTGGACCTGAGCAACGTACCGATAAGAAGCCGATGCTTTCAGATCTTCGTGAATCTGGTTCGATCGAGCAGGATGCTGACGTTGTTATCTTGTTACACCGTGATGATATGTATGACTCACAAAACCGAACTGGTGAAGCAGATTTAATTGTTGCTAAGCACCGTAACGGACCAACTCGAACAATTACAGTTTCCGCCCAGCTTCACTACGCACGTTTCTACGACATGCCACAGAACCCAGGTGGCGGACAAGACTGGACGCAACAACGCGAATCTACAAACACGCCACCGGAAGATAACTTCGGCGCTTAAGCAGCTACAGATCGTGCGCGATCTGCGATGTAAATTCCAACCAACACAATCGATGCACCAACAAGTTGAATTCCATTCCAACTTTGTTGCAACCATATCCATGCAAAGACACCGGCCAAGACGGGCTCAAGCATTCCGATCACACTAGATGTTGAAGCAGATAACAATCGCAATCCGCCGATAACAAATAAATAAGGAACGATCGTTCCCATTGTGATGATCCATAAAATCAAAACCCAACCCGGAAATGTATGTCCGGCAAAGACACCTTGCAGATCCATATCAGTTGTGAAAACCTCAAATGGAAACTCCCAGACTGGCATCGAAGAAACCCATGCAAGAGATGCCATACCAAGCCCCCACACAGTTAGCGATAAAGCTGATCGGTTGGTTCCAAAGTTCTTACCAATTAAAAAGTATGCGGTTAATGCAAAAGCGCTAAAGAGAGCTCCCAGTAAACCGATGAGATCAAAGCTCAATCCATTCCATACCTGTGCCAGCAGAATTAAACCGAGCAAGGACAAGGCGATCGCACCCCACATCGAAGCGGGCACAAATGATTTGCGCACATACTTAATCCAGAGGGCGATCCAAATAGGTGCGGTGAATTCGACGATCAACACCAGACTGAGCGGCACCCCACGCTGGATTCCGAGGAAATAACCAGCCTGTACCGCTGCAAAACCGATGATTCCGTAGGCGGCAAGCATAGGGATTAGCTTCTTTGGAGCCTTTAATGAGTGGCGATCAATAATCAGAGTTATCGCCAACAAAATGAAAAATGCACCGATAGATCGCACCTGCGCTAAACGAAATGGCGAGATATGGTCTAAAACGATTGTTGAGATGACCCCATTAAAGGAGAAAACCAACGCTCCCATAACAAGGTAAAACTCCCCGCGGTGCTTTGTAAGCATTAGGGAAGGTTACCTCACAAAGTTAGAAAGCAGATTCAGGCCTAAAACGCTGATTCAGGAAGGTCCATGATTGATCCATCAGTTCCTTCAACGATCTTACGATCTGCGGTGATATGTGGCAGATTGTTGTGAACGAAGAACTTAGCTGCTGCGATCTTTCCTGTGTAGAAATCTGTGTCCTTACCAGCGTTAGGCAGCTTCTCTGCAGCGATATCTGCCTGACGTAGCAACAACCATGATGTGATGATGTCGCCAACAGCCATTAAGCAGCGAGAAGTATTAAGACCAACCTTGTAGATGTTGACTGGATCTGTTTGTGAATCCATCGCATGTCCCACAAGAACCGCAACGATTCCATTCAAATCACCAAGTGCCTTGAGCAGCAACTGCTTTTCATCAGCATGTGCCCCACCACTTTCGGCAAACTTTTGAATCTCTTTGCCGAGTAGACCAAGAGCGCGTCCACCATCCTTAACAACCTTGCGGAAGAAGAAATCCAAACCTTGAATCGCAGTTGTACCTTCATACAAGGTATCAATCTTTGCATCGCGAACATATTGCTCTAGCGGCCAATCGCGAGTAAAGCCGGCTCCACCAAATGTTTGTAGTGATTCAGTTCCAAGAAGTGTCCAAGACTTTTCTGAACCGTAACCCTTAACAACTGGAAGCAAAAGATCATTGAGCTTTTCCATATCTTCAGCGCGATCCTTATCGCCAGCTTGGATTGCAAGTTCAATCTCATCCTGAATCGATGCGGTGTACAAAACAAGTGCACGCATTCCCTCGCTGTAAGACTTCTGAACCATCAGCGAACGGCGCACATCTGGGTGCTTAATAATGGTGACACGAGGCGAAGCCTTGTCATTCATTACCTTCATGTCGCCACCCTGAATGCGCTCCTTGGCGTATGACAAAGCCTGCATGTAACCAGCAGAAAGAGTTGCAATCGCCTTTGTTCCCACCATCATGCGAGCAAACTCGATGACCTTAAACATCTGCGCGATACCTTCATGAACTTCACCTAGCAAGTAACCAACAGCAGGCTCTTTCTCGCCCAGGTTAACTTCGCAGGTTGCAGAAACATTAAGACCCATCTTGTCTTCAAGCTGAGTTACATAAACACCGTTGCGCTTGCCCATCTCGCCGGTTTCAAAATCAAACATGAACTTAGGAATTAAAAATAGTGAAAGACCCTTGGTTCCCGGTCCGCCACCTTCGCGACGAGCCAATACAAAGTGAACAACGTTGTCATAGAAATCAGCATCACCTGATGTGATGTAACGCTTTGTTCCCGTGATGTGCCATGTTCCATCAGCTTGCTGCACAGCCTTTGTGCGTCCTGCACCAACATCTGAACCTGCATCAGGCTCTGTTAGCTGCATCGTTGCACCCCAGTGCTTTTCAACCATGTGCTTTGCAATCTTCTTCTGTTCATCTGTTCCAAGAACATATGCAACCTGCGCAAATGCATAACCAGATGCGTAGATGTGAATCGCAGGGTTTGAACCCAACACCATTTCAGCGATCGCCCAACGAACAGATGGAGGAATCTTCATTCCGCCTAAATCAACTGGTGCATCAACGCGCCACCACTCGCCATCTACATACGCCTTGTATGACTTCTTAAAACTTTCAGGAAGTGTGACATTTCCAGTTTCCTTGTTAAGGATCGCACCAACGCGATCTCCTTCAACAAAAGATGCTGCAAGATCGTTTTCACATAAACGCTTTACCTCTTCAAGCATTCCCATTGATGTATCGCGATCAACTTCACCGTATGGAGCTACGCCCATAACTTTGTCGCGACCCAAGAGGTCAAAGAGGCAGAATTCAATGTCACGGAGGTTTGCTTTGTAATGGCTCATGGCGTAATAGTCCTACCCGCCAGTAACTTACGCAACCCTATTTGAGCGTGAGTTTTTGGGGCTCTGCTCCTATAGGCTCACGCCGTGTTACTTAGCGATCGCGATATCCGCGCAGAGATAGCAGCTGGCCGAGTCGGCTGCGAGCCCTTCCATGAGGCGATGATCCAGCCATCATCAGTTGATGTGCGCTTGGACAAGTTCTTCCGAGTCTTTGAAAACCATAAGTACAGCGTCATCGATCCATCAATCGAACAACCAGAGCTAACCCGCGAGGTTGTTGCCGAAGGTGAAGAACCATTTATCTTGCACCCAGGTGAGTTTGTTTTGGCCAGCACCTACGAGGTCATCACACTTCCCGATGACATCGCAGGACGCCTAGAAGGAAAGTCATCTCTTGGCCGTCTTGGTTTGCTCACACACTCAACCGCAGGCTTTATCGATCCAGGGTTTAGCGGACACATCACCCTTGAGCTCTCCAACGTTGCCAACCTTCCAGTCAAACTATTTGCTGGAATGAAGATTGGCCAACTCTGTCTCATCAAACTCTCATCTCCCGCTGAGCATCCTTACGGCAGCGAGAAGTACGGTTCACGGTACCAAGGACAGCGCGGCCCAACACCAAGCCGTTCATTCTTAAACTTCCACCGTTCAAAAATAAATTAATCCCGCGGGAATGAACCCGCAGAAAGCGCGGTTTAATTAGGTATGGAACTCATCATTGGTTTAGCAGTCGTTGCACTTATCGCTGTCTTTTTTATCTCGCAGTACAACCGATTAATCCGCCTCAACATCACAGTTGATGAGGCATGGGCGCAGATCGAGGTACAGCTAAAGCGTCGTGCTGATTTAATCCCTAACTTGGTTGAAACAGTTAAGGGTTATGCAAAGCATGAACAATCAACCTTTGATGCGGTTGTAACAGCACGTGCCAAGGCAACAACAGCAACAACCGTTGCCGATACCGCAGCAGCAGATGGAATGCTGACACAAGCGCTCCGTGGATTGCTTGCAGTCGCTGAGGCGTATCCAGATTTAAAGGCATCTGCAAACTTCATGTCATTACAAGAAGAGCTTGCAACAACTGAGAACAAGGTTGCATTCTCACGTCAGTTCTACAACGACAATGTGCGCTCGCTTAACACCGCTGTAAAAACCATCCCAAGCAGCTTCTTTGCAGGCTTTGCGAAGGTTTCAGAGCGCGAGTTCTATGAGGTTGAAGATCCACAAGATCGCAACGTTCCAAACGTTTCCTTTAACTAACAATGAACTTTAGAACGATGCAAGCGGCTAACCGCCGCAAAACAATCGGTCTGCTCATGGGTATGGGTGTGCTGATGTGGGTTGTTGTCTACGCAGCACTTACCTACTTTGGTGGATCAGGTGCGGGCATTGTTCCAATCGCAGTTGGTATCGCACTTATATCAGTGTGGGGTTCGTACTACGGATCAGACAAATTAGTGTTGACGATGACCGGTGCCAAGTTAATTCAAGAATCAGATAATCCAAAGTTGTTTGATTTGATTCAAGAGATAACAATCGCATCAGGGCTGCCGATGCCTAAAGTGGCTGTTGTTATTGATGATGCACCAAACGCTTTTGCTACAGGTCGAAACCCAGAGCACGCGCTCATTGCATTTACAACTGGAATTTTAGATGTGATGGATCGCGATCAACTGCAAGGTGTGATCGCACACGAGCTGGCGCATGTTGCCAACCGCGACACCTTGGTAAGTGCGGTAGCTGCAACTACAGCGGGCGCGATTGCAATTGTCTCTGACATGTTGACCCGCATGATGTTCTTTGGTGGTCGTCGTGATCGTGATAGCAACGCAAATCCAATTGCATTGATACTTTCACTAGTTATATTGATTTTGGCACCATTGGCAGCAGTAATGCTGAAATCTGCAATCTCTCGTAAGCGTGAGTCGTTGGCTGATGCAACCGCGGTTTCCTTTACCCGTAACCCTGCCGGTCTTCGTTCGGCGTTAGAGGTTCTTGCAGCGGATTCAACAGTTGTTCAGCAACGATCAACTGCGGTTGCACATATTTGGATTGAATCACCACTGGATGCAAAATCTGTATCAAAGATGTTCTCAACACATCCACCGATTCAAGAACGTATCGCTGTTTTGAAATCTATGGAGTCTTTGGGTTAACCCTTGAAGTGCAGCGTGAATGCTGCACCCTTTCCAAGCTCAGATTCAACACTTACATCGCCCCCATGAGCGCGCATCACCGCATCAACGATGGAAAGCCCTAAACCGCTGCCATCTCTACTGTTGCGCTGGCGTGATGCATCGACGCGATAGAAACGTTCAAAGATTCGTGCTTGATCCTCTGCTGATAAACCTGGACCGTTATCTGCAACAGTGACAAATGAATCCTTGCCATCTGTAAAGGTCGAAACGGTAATTGTTGTGCCTGCAGGAGTATGTGCGCGTGCATTAGCTAAAAGATTTGTGACTACCTGATAAATCTTGTCCGCATCACCTTTAGTGGCAACACCTGCTGAAATATTTGTTGTGATTGTGTGCTCAGGACCTGCAGCTTGTGCCGATGTAACCGCTTCTTGAACTAACTCACTGAGGTTCACATCTGAAATCACTAACTCGCGGGATTGATCCATACGTGCGAGCATCAAGAGATCTTCAACCAAGTAACCCATACGCATTGATTCTTTTTCAATACGAGCAATTAACTCATTTGTCTTTTCACCGGCAGGGACCGCACCTTGGCGGTGCAGCTCAGCAAAACCGCGAATTGCAGTCAATGGTGTGCGAAGTTCATGGCTGGCATCTGCAACAAAGCGACGTAACTTATCCTCGCTCTGCATACGGGCATCAAACGCCTCTTCAATACGAGAAAGCATCGTGTTAAGGGATGTACTTAAACGCCCAACTTCAGTATCTGGTTCAAAGTTATCAAGACGGGCAGAAAGATCACCCGCTGCGATCTTTTCTGCAGTTTCTTCAATTCTTTCCAGTGGACGCATACCAACCTTAATCACTTGGCGGGATGCAAAAGCGATAAAGAGCAGAACCAAGCTTCCGATAATTAAAAAGACTGTTCCGATCTGACGAGTTGTTCTATCAAAATCAGCTAATGATTGCGCAACGATTACTGAACCAAGTGATGAAGGTAGAACAGTTGTTGCCACACGAAAATCTGGACCTGGTGCTTCAATCGTAAATGGTTTGTTGCCATAGGTTGCAACCTCACCAGGCAGCATTCCCTTCACATAATCAGTGATTTTATTGGAGTTTAAGTCTCCACCAATGCCACCAATTAAGTTACCAAATGGGTCTAAAACCGTTACCGAGATAGATGTTGGAACACGGTTAAGAGGGGTAACGGCACGTGCTGGTTGATCTTCATCACCATCGTTATCGTTACTGCGTTCAATTCCAGCGCGATCTAAGCGCTCTGCAGTTCCACCAACAACACTGAGCAGTTGATCATCAACTTGATGGATCAAATAATTTCTAAGTAAAGCTTGTGAACCAATACCTGCACCAATGAACCCGATTGCAGAAAGGACTAATACGCCGATCGTTAAACGATTTCGAAGGCTTGTATTTGTCCAATCAGCAAGACGGGTTCGCAATCTCATTGCTTACTTAGGCGGCATCCGCAAGCGGTAGCCAACTCCACGTACTGTGTGAATGAGTGGTGGATCAAATGCATCGATCTTCTTGCGAAGATATGAAATGTAGGTTTCAACGATTCCCATGTCACCACGGAAGTCGTACTGCCATACATGATCCAAAATCTGTGCCTTTGATACAACGCGATCAGCGTTAATAATTAAGTAACGCAGCAAAGCAAACTCCGTTGGTGAAAGATCTAATAGCTCACCTGCACGACGAACTTCATGAGTTGCCTCATCAAGTTCTAAATCTGCAAAGCGCATCTTTTCATCATCAATTTCAATTTGATCCACACCTGTGCGACGGAGAAGTGCGCGCAAACGTGCAACAAGCTCTTCCAATGAAAATGGCTTAGTCATGTAATCATCGCCGCCAAGAGTTAAACCCTTGACCTTGTCATCCATGCCATCTTTAGCTGTCAGGAATAAAACTCCTGTATCAACACCTTCATTACGAATCTTCTTGCACACCTCAAAGCCATCAAGATCAGGCAACATGACATCAAGAACCATTGCATGTGGCTTGAACTCTTCAGCTACACGGAGTGCTTCTGCACCATTGGCCGCAGTGCGGACATCAAAGCCCACAAAACGAAGGCTTGTAGAAATGAGCTCGCTGATGCTTGCTTCGTCATCAACGACGAGAATGCGCTGGCTGTTCTTTTCTAATGTGGTTGTCATAGCTAGAGAATGCTCTCATAGCCTGAAAGTTTCCTGAGAACGGGTGGAAAGTACGCCTAATTCTCTTTGACTGAGCGCAGAAGAACCTGTGCAACATCCAAGACTTCAACGGCAGACTCCTTGGCGTTCATTCCATCGCTGGTCATAACACGGCAGAAAGGACAGGCCACAGCGAGCTCTGTTGCACCCGTTGCGATCGCCTCTTCAACACGATTGATGTTGATGCGAGTTCCAATTTTCTCTTCCATCCACATACGTCCGCCACCTGCACCACAACAAAATGATCGTTCCTTGTTACGTGGCATCTCAGTTAACTCAACGCCAGTTGCTTCAAGAATTTCACGTGGCGGTTGATAAACCTCGTTGTGACGACCCAGGTAACAAGGATCGTGATAGGTCATAGCGGTGTGAGACATCTTGATTGGAAGCAAACGCTTTTCACGCAGCAATTGATTCAACAACTGAGTGTGGTGAACCATTTCAAGTTCAAAGCCTTGTTGTCCATAATCGCGACCGATTGTTGTAAAGCAATGAGGGCAGGTAACAACAACCTTTTTCTTACCCTTTGGTCGATCACCGAAGGCTTCTTTAAAGGTTTCAATATTTTCACGGGAAAGAATTTGATACAGGAACTCATTACCGGCACGGCGTGCAGGATCTCCGGTACATGTTTCTTTCTTACCAAGAACTGCAAAGTTAACGCCAGCCATATACAACAGCTCTGCAACAGCCTTAGTTGTTTTCTTCGCACGTTCTTCATAAGCACCAGCGCAACCAACCCAGAACAAGTACTCAACCTCTTCTGGTAATTCGCCTTCAATAACATTGACAGGGAAATCACATTCTGCGATCCATGCTTCGCGATCTGCGCGGTTAGCACCCCAAGGGTTACCCGCCTTTTCTAGATTTCTAAAGGTTCCACCAAGCTCTGATGGAAATTCCGATTCAACCAAAACCTGGAAGCGACGCATATTGACGATGTGATCCACATGTTCAATATCAACTGGGCACTCATTTACACAGGCACCACATGTCGTACAAGACCACAAAACATCCAAACTAATTGGTGAGTTTTCGCCAACTAACGCTTCATTTTCAACGGTTTTGGCAAAGGCGTGATCGCGCATGGCCATGATTAAAAGCTTTGGTGACAATGGTTTTTCAGTGTGCCAGGCAGGGCACTGAGATTGGCAACGACCACACTCAGTACATGTGGACATATCGAGCAGACCCTTCCAAGAAATATCTGCACGTGTTCCAAGACCAAATACATCATCTTCCTTTGGATCTTCAAAGTTAATCTCTTCACCATGGGACATCATTGGAGGCAACGCACCAAGTGATGACTTTCCATCTGCATTACGACGGAAGAAGATATTAAACGGTGCTAAGAAGCGGTGCCACGCAACACCCATTGTTAAATTACTTGCAATAACAATGAACCAGGCCATCGATCCAACGATCTTGATCGTTGCAACGATTTGAATCCAGTTTTCCAATTGTCCAAGGGTCATGGATTTAAACATCGCTGCGATAAACCAGGTTGTAATGAAGTGACGATTCCATGCGGTTTCATCAGACAACGCACCTTCTAGACCGCGCAATGCGATGACACAGAAAACAATCAACAAGATTGTGAACTCGACGTAATAGGCCTTGCCCATTCCAGATCCTGCAAAACGTGAGCGCTTATTACGACGGTAGGTAACTTGGCGAATTCCAATCAACGCCACAATTCCAATACCGGTTGCCCACGCAATTAATTCGGTGATGTACTCATACACCCAGAAATGTCCGATGAACGGCAGCGCAAAATGCGGATCAACAAGTTGTCCGTAAGCGGTAACCAAAGTTCCAAATAAAACAAAGAAACCAACCATGACAAACCAGTGCGCAAATCCAACAACAGTGAAGTTGAACATCTTGGTGTGTCCAAAGATTTCACCAAAGGCCATCTTGAAACGCTGCGCCTTATCGTTGCCACGAGTTGGATCTGGTTGACCCTTCTTATAGATACCGATCAGCTTTTTGGTGCGAACAGCTAAAAGGACCAGGGCGACAACAGTGATGCCATACGAAAGGCCTGCGAGTGCGAGGTTCATGGGGTAAGGCTAGTCAGCAGGCTCGGGAATAAGCCCGAGGGTCCCAGTGTTATCCCTACTGAAACCTGAGTCGCGACGACTCAACCTTTTGGGTAGGATCGACTCAGGTTCAACAAGCCTCGACCCTAAACCAGGCTCGAGAGAGATAAAAGGAGCACACATAATGGCTAGAGCAGTCGGAATCGACCTCGGTACTACTAACAGCTGCGTATCCGTCCTTGAAGGTGGCGAGCCAACAGTTATCGCCAACGCGGAAGGAGCCCGCACAACCCCATCGATCGTGGCATTCGCAAAAAATGGCGAGGTCCTCGTAGGTGAGGTCGCAAAGCGTCAATCAGTGACAAACGTTGAACGCACAATCCGTTCCGTTAAGCGTCACATGGGTACTAACTGGACTATCGATATCGATGGCAAGAAGTACACATCTCAAGAAATTTCAGCACGCGTTCTACAAAAGTTAAAGCGCGATGCAGAGGCATACCTTGGAGAAACAGTAACGGATGCAGTAATTACTGTTCCTGCTTACTTCAACGATGCGCAACGTCAAGCAACAAAGGAAGCTGGCGAGATCGCAGGACTCAATGTTCTACGTATCATCAACGAGCCAACAGCTGCGGCGCTCGCATACGGTTTAGATAAGGCTGACAAAGAACAAACAATTCTTGTATTCGACCTTGGTGGTGGAACATTTGACGTTTCACTTCTAGAAATCGGCGATGGTGTTGTTGAAGTTAAGGCAACTAACGGCGATAACAACCTTGGTGGAGATGACTGGGATCAAGCACTTGTTGATCACCTAGTAACAACATTTGGATCTGCAAATGGAATTGATCTAACTAAAGACAAGATGGCGATGCAACGTGTTCGTGAAGCTGCTGAAAAGGCAAAGATCGAACTTTCATCATCACAATCTGCTTCAGTAAATCTTCCTTACATCACAGTTGATGCTGAAAAGAATCCACTGTTCATGGATGAAACAATTACACGTGCACAGTTCCAGCAACTTACAGCTGCGCTACTAGAGCGTTGCAAGAAGCCATTCCAGGCTGTCCTTAAGGATGCAGGAATTCCTATTGCAAACATTCACTCAGTTGTACTTGTTGGTGGATCAACTCGTATGCCAGCTGTTGTTGAACTTGTTAAGGAACTTACAGGCGGCAAGGAGCCTAATAAGGGCGTAAACCCTGATGAGGTTGTTGCAGTTGGAGCATCACTACAGGCTGGTGTTTTGAAGGGTGAAGTTAAGGATGTATTGCTCCTAGACGTTACTCCGCTGTCACTTGGTATCGAAACCAAGGGTGGCGTGATGACAAAGTTGATCGAGCGAAACACAACTATTCCTACAAAGCGCAGCGAAGTATTTACAACAGCTGATGACAATCAGCCAGCTGTTCAGATTCAGGCATACCAAGGTGAGCGCGAAATGGCTGCTTACAACAAGAAGCTTGGAATGTTTGAACTAACAGGTCTTCCACCTGCACCACGTGGAGTTCCACAAATTGAAGTTACCTTTGATATCGATGCAAACGGAATCGTTCATGTATCTGCAAAGGATCTTGGAACAGGTAAAGAGCAGAGCATGACCATCACAGGTGGATCTGCGTTATCTAAGGAAGAGATCGAGCGCATGATGGCCGATGCTGAATCACACGCTGAAGAAGATCGTCAGCGTAAGGAAGAGGCAGAAATCCGTAACGCAGGAGATTCACTTCTGTACTCAACTGAAAAGTTCATCAAGGACAATGAAGAGAAGTTGTCACAAGGTGATGCACTTGAGAAGAAGACAGAGACCGAAGCTGCTCTTGCTGAACTAAAGACCGCTCTTGGTGGTTCAAATTACGAGATGATCAAATCTGCAACTGAAAAGGTTGCAACAGTTAGCCAAGCACTTGGTGCAGCGTTGTACGCAGCCGGTGCAGCAGCTGAAGGCGATGCAGCACCTGCAGAAGATGGTGTTGAAGACGCTGAAGTAATTGAAGAAGATCAGAAGTAATGTCAGAGGAAGCTACTGAACAAGTAGTTGAAGAGGTTGTTGAACCGGGTCAGGAGACTGACCCGGTTGCAACACTGACAGCTGACCTACAACGTCTGCAAGCAGAGTATGCAAACTACCGAAAGCGTGTAGAACGCGATCGCGCAGTTGCACATGAAAGCGCAGTTGGCGCGGTTCTTACTGAACTATTAGCGCTACTGGATGATGTTGATCGCGCAGAACAACATGGCGAGCTAACGGGTGGCTTTAAAGCCGTTGCAGACCAGTTAAATTCAATAACTTCACGCATCGGCCTAGAAAAGTACGGCACCGAGGGCGAAGCCTTTGATCCGCAGATTCATGAGGCGTTAATGCATGATGAGTCAGCAGATGTTGCAGTTGCGACAGCTTCTAAGATTTTGCAACCTGGCTACAAGTATAAGGAGCGCATTTTGCGTCCTGCACGTGTGGCTGTAACAGATCCAGCAGGAGAGTAATCAACCATGGCAGCCAAAGATCTATACGAGAAGGATTTTTATAAAGTCCTGGGCGTAGATAAGAAGGCACCTGCCGATGAGATTAAAAAGAAGTACCGCTCTCTTGCTCGTGATCTGCACCCCGATAAAACAAAGGGTGATGCAGCAAAAGAGGAACAGTTCAAAGCTGTCTCTGAAGCCTATGAAATCTTGTCTGATGCCAAGAAGCGCGCTGAATATGATGAAGCGCGATCATTGTTTGAACGTGGAGGTTTCCGTGCACCACAAGGTGGCGGAGACTTTGGCGACATCTTCGGTGGCGGTAACCCACAAGATATCTTTGCAAACTTATTTGGTGGCGGTGGTCGACGTGGCCCACGTAAAGGCCAAGATCTACAAACTGAAGCAACAATTACCTTTCGCGAATCGGTCTTTGGAACAACACTTGAACTTCGTTTAGGAATGGATCGTGGTCAATCGCAAAACATCTCTGCACGAGTTCCAGCTGGTGTTAATGATGGTGCAAAAATTCGTATGAAGGGCAAGGGTTCACCAGGAGAAGCAGGACCTGGAGATCTCTTTATTCAACTGCATGTAAAACCTCATCCGATTTTCAGTCGCAAAGGTGAAAACCTGACGCTAACTTTGCCCGTGACATTTACCGAAGCTGCATTAGGTGCAGATATCAAGGTGCCAACTTTGTCTGGTGATGATGTAACTGTGCGCATTGCACCGGGAACTCCTAATGGTCGCACCCTGCGCGTCAAAGGCCGAGGGGTTACAAAAGGCAGTACTACAGGCGACTTATTGGTCACTGTTGAGGTTCAAGTACCACAACGTGTTGATGGCAAGGCCTTAGATGCATTGAAAAAGTTTGCTGAAGAGACTGCAAGCGAAGATGTTCGTTCTGATTTTGCGAATAAGGCGAAGATATGAGCGACGAGAAAAACACATTGCCAGATGATGATGCTGGCGTTTATGTAATTTCAGTTGCCGCTGAAATATCTGGGATGCATCCACAAACTCTGCGTCAATATGACAAGTTAGGTTTGGTCTCACCGTCACGTACTGAAGGTCGCAACCGTCGTTATTCCTTACGCGATATCGCACTACTGCGCGCTGTTCAAAAGCTAGTGGGCGAAGGAATCAACCACGCAGGTATCAAGCGCATTATCGAATTAGAATCTGCAATGGCAAATATGGCTGTCGAAGTAGCACAACTTCGCATCGAAGTAGATGCGTTATTGAAAGAAAATCCACCTAAAGGTTTAGCAACTCGCCGCAAAGGCGAAGTCATTGTCTATAAAGAGGATAAGTAATTACAAAAAGTTGATTCGTCCCGACCACTTACCAAGAGTTGGTTCGATCGGTGACTTCAATACCTTTTCAATTACCGTTGCATAGACATCCCGGAAATCAGTTGTTACCGCTAAATCATTTTTGTACAAATTCTTGAGCGATGGTTGTTCTCCATAGAAACCACCCTTAACCGCATTACCAATAACAAACATAGGACCTGCAGTTCCGTGATCTGTTCCTTGTGAACCATTGCCAACAACACGACGACCAAACTCGCTATAGACCATAATCGTTACATCATTGCTGCGAGTAGTTGCCTTTAGCTGTCCCATAAAACGTGACAGCGAATCTGATACAACGCCAAGTAATTCTGCTTGAGCATTTGCTTCATTAGCGTGGGTATCAAAGCCACCCAAAGAAACCGACCACACCTTGGTTGGAGATCCTGCAGCGATGAGCTTGGCAACAACATCGAGCTGCTGGGCCAAATTGCTATCTCCGCCAGCGTTTCCGCCATTAGTTGTTGGCAGATCTGGAGAAACAGGTGCAGGTGCCTTTAATACCGGCTGCACATTGGTAGAAACATTAAACAGATTACGCATCGATGTTGCCGCCGCCGCCATCAACTTTGAATCCTTTTTCGATGGCTTTGATAACTGCAAACACTCTGTTGCAAGTGATCCCTTAGGAATAACTAAACCACCTAAAGGAAGTGCAGAACCTGAACGCTTCGCACCAGCAAGCAGCGGTGGCAAAACAGAACCTAATGAAATAGCAAGCATTGGATCTTCACTTTGTGTATCTACCCAACGACCCAACCAACCGGTGTTGATGTGCTTTGCCGGAGAAGCGGTTTGCCACTTAGCCATTGAAGAAAAGTGTGAGTGATCAGGGTTTGGATAACCAACGCCGCGAACAATCGCAACCTTCTTTTGATCCCACAATGATTTCAAACCCTTCATCGCAGGATTTAAAGCAAGTTCTGCATCAAGTGGCAAAACTTGATCTGCCTTATAAGAAATCTCTGGACGTGATGAGTAATAAATTGGATCTGTGTAAGGGACAACGGTATTCAAACCATCATTACCGCCATACAAAGTAACCACAACAAGAATCGGTGTTCCTGCAGGCAGTGGACGATCAATGGCCGCTTGTGCGATTTGATCAATACTTAACAAAGGCGCTGCAGCACCAACTGCAACGGCACCCGTTGTGAGCTTAAGAAACTTTCTTCTGGTAACTGTATCCATGGCCGTCTCCTATGCACTCACGATGTATTCAGGGCTGCACAGCGCAAGCAATGCAAACTGTGCTGGATCATTAACTGAGGAACGAAGTGCAGATTGGGTACGTGGGCTCCATTCAGCAACACCTAACCAATCAGCACTCTTTGTAACCCGTGATGCTGGCTTAATCTCTTTTAATGCACGCAATTCACTTTGCTTAATTAACCATGTTGCAAAAGCGATTCGATACTGAGCTGTTGCAGATGAAAGCCAGGCTTCTCCAGCAGGCCAACCACCAACATTTGGCGGGCTAAATGGCACCTGGCCAAGCTTGTCCAAGTAGTTAATTAACTGGTTGGGAGTCTTCAACTGCGATGGCGTTAGCTCTAATGCGCGGCAAGCAGAGATCAGCCATTCTACGGGGGATTTCACCATCGCATACTTTTCATCTCGCATCGCTGAATCATTTGCGATCGCAGCAACCGCTGCTGAAATATCACGTGTAGCAAAGGCTTTCTTTGCGGTAAAGCTTGCTGGCATATCTTCTGTGCTTGAAATAAAGCGATACCACAGACGCTCTGAAATAAACTGTGCGCTGTCATCACGAGCCACCAAGAAATCAGCTAATGAATCTCCGGTAAATGTTGTTGTAGTTCCTAACAAAGAAACCGGGTTCTTATCTCGACGATTTTGATTGATCGTTACCGTTCCGTTGTTTCGCACGACCTGGTATCCAGTTAATGCACGAGAAATATTCTTAACATCATCTTCTGAGTAACGACCAACACCCAAAGTAAACAGCTCCATTAATTCGCGACCTAAGTTTTCATTAGGGGCTTTAACGCTGTTTTCCTGTCCATCTAGCCAAAACTGCAATGCACCATCATTGATCATCGCCTTTGTCATTGTTGCAAAGTTACCCAAGCAGTTACTACGCAATGTTTTATTCTGCTTAAACATCGGCAATGGATAATTAAGTTTCTGAACCGAGGTAGCCCAATGTCCATGCCAAAACCAGGTCATCTTTTCAGTTAAACCATTGTCGCTAAGTGCCATGCGATCGAGCCACCACATCGCCATTTGTTGCGATTGAAAACGCATCGCAATTGCAAAAGGAACAATCTCTTTGGTATTTGGCTCTGGGCGTTTTCCTAAATCAGTTATCTCTGGCTCAACAACCGCTGCTGCACCTGCATCAACCGATGGAACTGTTAAAACCTTGCTGCGCGTAACCGCGACGCCATCCTTTAGCGCTTGCGCGTACTCACCTGGACGTGGCCCAAAGCCAAATCGATCAAATAATCGCGAAGTTTCTAACCTCTGTGCGTTCATTGGATGAGGGTAAGCCCGGTTTGTTACCGCGGTAGAGTTTCCCTATGAATTCACGCGAAACACTCAGGGAACAGATTCTTACCAAAGCGGTTGTACACGGCAAGGTCATTCTTTCCAGCGGTAAAGAGGCTGATTACTACGTAGATCTTCGTCGCGTGACTCTGGATTCCGTTGCTGCTCCCCTTGTCGGTCAAGTAATGCTGGATCTGACTAAGGATCTTGATTACGAAGCTGTCGGTGGATTAACCCTTGGCGCAGACCCTGTTGCAACAGCGATGATGCATGTGGCTGCAGCACAAGGTAAAAAGATTGATTCATTTGTAGTTCGCAAAGCTGAAAAAGCACACGGTCTACAACGTCGCATCGAAGGTCCAGATGTAAAGGGCAAGCGCGTCTTGGCTGTTGAAGACACATCAACAACTGGTGGTTCAGTACTTACTGCGGTTGAAGCTTTAATTGAAGCAGGCGCAATCGTTGTTGGAGTTGCAGTAATCGTTGAACGCGGCGCAGAGCCAAAGATTAAAGAGGCAGGGCATGAATACCGTGCTGCATATCAACTATCTGATTTAGGCCTATAGCGCTTCGACTGCCACTCTTTTAGAATTTCACGCAATGGCGGAATCGAAGTACCAGCAACAATCACTACGACAATACCAACAATGAAGTAATTGCCATTTTCTTTAAATACATCACCTAAGAAGTAACCAATACCCATTGCAACCTGCGTCCAAATAACCGCACCAATTGCGTTCCATGTTGAAAAAGTTTTACGATCTAAATTTGCGACACCGCACACTGGGTTAATAAGTGTTCGTGCAAAAGGAATAAAGCGACCAAAAACCAAAGCCTTACGTGGACCATACGTGGCTAGGTATTTTTCAACCTTTAGAACCATCCTTTGATTAAAGAAACGACTTTCTGGTCGATCGAAAAAAGGACGGCCATATTTCTTGCCAAACCAATAACCAACCTCACCACCGACTATCGCCGCGATTGGTGCTAATGAAAACAACAAGGGAGTTGATAACTTGGCATCGCCCAGAGCTACAGCTCCAGAACCGGAAGCTGCGATTCCCGCCAAGAAGACGACCTCGCCACCCGGAAAGACCAAGCCGATCAGCAGACCGGTCTCCATAAAGATAATTCCTAGGACACCGACCAAGCCCAAAGTCGAGACAACCGAGGTGGGATCCAAGAGGTTCATGCGGTCAGGCTATCCCACGCCTGAGCCTGAGCCCTAGTTACCAAATCGTTGTAGTTATACATACCTTTTACATGGGTTCGACCTTGCCCCTGCGAAGCGCTCGCATAAGAATTAACCCACCACGGGATGCGGGTTTCATATGGGACCCGGACCGCTGACCCCTTAAGGATAAAAATGAAAAGAAAAGGTCTTCTTGCAGTAACTGCTGCAGCTGCTCTTTCTCTTGTAGCTTCACTTGTAACAACAACTTCAGCATCAGCTGCAGTTAACTGTGATCCATTTGCAGGTTACAAGGGACTCAAGGGCAAGACAGTAACAATCTTTACTTCAATTCTAGAACCAGAATTAACAACACTTCAGACTGCATGGAAAGATTTCACAACATGCACAGGTGTGAAGATCAAGATCGAAGGATCAAACCAGTTCGAAGCTTTGCTACCTGTTCGTGTTAAGGGTAACAACGCACCAGATCTAGCTTTCATCCCACAGCCAGGACTTCTTGCAAAGCTTGTTGAAACAGGCAAAGTAAAGGTTGCTCCAAAGGCTGTTGTAGCAAACGTTGACAAGTACTGGTCTAAGTCATGGAAGGCATACGGAACTGTAAAGGGTAAGTTCTATGCTGCACCATTCGGATCAAACATGAAGTCACTTGTTTGGTACTCACCAAAGCAATTTAAGGCAGCTGGTTACACAGTTCCTACAACATGGGCACAGATGACAGCTCTTGCAGACAAGATGGCAGCAGATGGAAAGATTGCATTCTGCGGTGGTCTAGGTTCTGGTGGAGCAACAGGTTGGCCAGCAACTGACTGGGTAGAGCAGATTGTTCTACGCGATCACGGTTCAGCTGTATACAACGGTTGGGTAAACCACACTGTTAAGTTCTCAGATCCACGCATCGTTTCATCAATGGAGAAGGTTGCTTCTTGGATGCAGAACCCTAAGTGGGTTGGCAACGTCAAGGGAATCGCAACAACAACATTCCAGGATGCAGGTAAGGGAATTCCTGATGGTAAGTGCATGATGCTTCAGCAGGCTTCTTTCTACGGAAATATCATTGCTGAATCAGGCGCAACAATCTCACCAACAGGTGATGCATTTGCGTTCTACCTACCAGCTACAAACTCAAAGGTAACTGTTCCAGTTGTCGGTGGTGGAGAGTTCACAGCAGCTTTCGCATCACGTCCAGAGGTAGTAGCAGTACAGGCATACCTATCATCAGCAACATTTGCTACATCACGTGTACAGCTTGATAACTGGATCTCTGCTAACAGCGGTGTTCCACTAGCTGCTTACAAGAATGCAGTAGATAAGTTGTCAGCAACATACCTAGCAAATCCAAAGTCAACATTTGGATTCGACGCATCTGACTTAATGCCAGCTGCTGTCGGTGCAGGTTCAGAATGGCGTGAATTCACTGCATGGTTCGGTGAAGGCAAGTCAATTGCTGAAGTTGTAAAGGCAATCGACGCTTCATGGCCAAAGAGCTAATAAGCGCAACCAAGTAATAACGGAGGAGGTCACCTTTACGGGTGGCCTCCTCCGCACTTACAATCCAGTTAATTCAAAGAACACAGAAAGGTGAACACAGAAAATGTCAGAGTTTCTCTCAGCAAATGTTCCTAAGTTCACCTCGGTCTTTACCGCAATCGCGGCATTTTTTATTATTCTCGGTTTGATCTTTGCAATTGCAGGTCGTGCAAATGGCAAAAAAGCTCGTCCAATCGCTTTAACAATCTTTCTTGGACCGGCCTTAGTTTTGCTTCTTGCTGGAGTTGTAATTCCAGGAGTACGAACAATTCTCTTTAGCTTTATGAATCCAGATTCAAATGAATTTATTGGTTTAGGTAATTACCAATGGATGCTGGAAGATCCCAATGTAAAGACAATCATGATCAACACAATTTTGTGGATCTTGGTGGTGCCTCTATTTACAGCAGCCCTTGGCTTGTTGCTGGCAATCATGCTCGACCGAATCAAGCATGAATCCATCCCAAAATCACTGCTTTTCATGCCTATGGCGATCTCATTCGTGGGCGCATCAATCATCTTTAAATTTGTGTATGAATACAACGAACCAGATCAAGTCCAAATCGGTTTGCTCAGCGCAATTGTTAAGTTCTTTGGAATGACACCAAGCGATTGGATGCTTTCTAAGCCGCTCAACACCTTCTTGTTAATGATTATCTACATCTGGACGCAGATGGGCTTTGGAATGGTGATTCTTTCAGCTGCGATCAAGGGCGTTCCCGCAGATATTGTCGAAGCCTCTGCGCTCGATGGCGCGCATGGCTGGCGTTTATTCCGCAACATCACCTTCCCAATGGTGAAAGGAACCTTCATCGTGGTTCTAGCTACAGGCGTAGTTGGAGCGTTAAAGGTGTTCGACATTGTTCGAACTATGACCGGCGGAAACTTCAGCACCAACGTGCTTGCAAATGAGATGTACTCACAGACCTTCGTTCAGTTTGATCAGGGCAAGGGTTCAGCCCTTGCCGTTGTTCTCTTCTTGTTAGTGACACCAATTCTGATCTACAACATTCAATCATTGCGAAAGGAGCGTGCACACAATTGAGTAAAAAACTCGCAGAGCACACACCTGGTCGCAAGATCTTCTCAAGCAAGATCGCAACAGTTGTTGTTTGGATTGTCACGATCATTTGGACCGTGCCAACCCTAGGACTTCTTGTAACCTCATTTAAGTCGGACAAAGATATTTTGGGCGAGGCTTGGTGGAACTCACTACTCAGCCCTAACTTCACGCTAGACAACTACAAAGGTGTTTTGCTCGGCGATGGTTCAGCTTCATTAAGTACTGGAGTTCTTCCATACTTTATTAACTCCATTGTTATTACCTTGCCAGCAACGATCTTCCCGATTGTTATCGCAACAATGGCTGCTTACGCATTGGCGTGGATTCGTTTCCGCGGTAGCGACTTCCTATTTTTCTCGATCTTTGCCCTACAAATCGTGCCTTTGCAGATGGCTTTGGTTCCACTGCTTCTGCTCTTTACTGGTGGTGCGCACATCGGTTCAGTGCAAATCTTCCCCGCATTAGGTATCGCCGGAGATTTCGCAGGCATTTGGTTACCTCACACAATGTTTGCATTGCCTTTGGCGATTTACTTGTTACACAACTTCATCGCAGGTTTGCCTCGTGATTTGATGGAGGCTGCATACGTTGATGGAGCAAACCACTTCACAGTGTTCCGCCGCATCATCCTTCCACTATCAATTCCAGGAATCGCATCTATCGCGATCTTCCAGTTCTTGTGGGTATGGAATGACTTACTTGTTGCGTTGACATTTGCATCAGGTACCGAAGAGGTTGCACCGATTAACAGCAAGCTTGCATCCTTGGTTGGTCAGTACGGTTCTGGATACACACAGCTATCAGCTGGTGCATTCATCACTATTGCGATTCCGCTGATCGTGTTCTTCTCACTACAGCGTTACTTCGTCCGCGGTTTGCTTGCGGGCTCAGTTAAATAGGCCAGCTTTAGATAGTTTGGCCGTTGTTTTTGATCTGATCGCGGTACCAAAGCCCTGAATCTTTAATGATTCGCTTTTGCGTTTCAAAATCAACATGGACAATTCCAAAGCGCTTGTCATAGCCAAGTGCCCATTCAAAGTTATCCATTAAAGACCACTGGTAGTAACCCTTTACAGGTGAACCCTGCGCAATCGCATTTGAAACAGCCTTTAAATGTGTTTGTAGGTAATCAATACGACGTTGATCCGCAACGCGACCTGATGCATCTGGACCCTCATCGTAAGCAGCGCCATTTTCAGTAATGAACAACGGTGGCAACTTGTCGCCATGCTCCTTGTGCCAACGAACAAGTAAGTTCTCTAAACCACTTGGTGTTAACGGCCAACCCATATCGGTTAGTGGACCACGTGGAGTCTCATCAATATCCTGCTCAAATAACCCTGAAATAGAGTGCCATTCAGGCTTTCCGCCGAGTGATTTACCTACGCGATTATCAAAGTAGTAATTGATTCCGATGAAATCGTTTTTAACCTGGGCAGCTTCCATATCGCCATCCTTGATGACAGATGTCAGCTCATCACCATAATTATCAATCAACACCTGCGGATATGTGCCATGCATCATCGCATCCATCCAGAAACGATTTGTGTGCGCATCAGAAACATCTGCAGCTTGAGCCTGAATCGGATCATTTAAATCATCGGCAACATAGTTGGTTTGGTTAAGTACCGGCCCAGTCAAAATATCGCTGCGCACTGCACGCATCGCATTGGTTGATGCAGCATGTGCCAACACTGTGTGGTGAGCCGCAGCAAAAGCTGCACGACGATCCAAAATTCCCGGTGCATGGATTCCGATTCCATGACCTAACCAAGCCACAACCCACGGTTCGTTAATCGGTGAAAACTTCTTAACACGATCACCAAAACGTTCAACGACCGCTGTTGAGTATTCAGCGAAATAATTAACGATGTCGCGATTTACCCATCCACCCTTATCTTGCAGTGCCTGAGGCAAATCCCAGTGATACAAAGTTGCTAAGGGTTCAATTCCTGCTTCTAGCAATCCATCAATTAAACGATCATAAAATGCAAAACCACGTTCTTCCTTTGCACCAATGCCATTAGGAAACATACGAGGCCATGCAAACGAGAAGCGATACCCCTTAAGGCCAAGCTCCTTCATGATTGCAATATCTTCTGGGTAACGGTGATAGTGATCATTAGCAACATCACCGGTGTCACCCTTTGCTACCTTGCCCGGAGTTTTACAAAATGTGTCCCAGATCGATGCACCACGACCATCTTCAAATGCAGCGCCTTCAATTTGGTAGGAAGAGGTTGCAGCGCCCCAGAGGAAATCTTTCGGAAAAGTAGCCATGCCTGAAGCCTAAAGGGATTACCGCCGATTGTCAGTAAACTTCTGAAATGAGCCAATTACGCCAGTATTCACGTGCCCGGATAGCAATCACCACCGCCTTCATTATCAATGGCTCGATGGCCGGAACCTTTTACTCGCGTATCGCCGACATCAAAGAAGAGTTTGGTATCTCGAACAGCGCATTGGGCTTTGCATTATTAGTTGTATCGATCGGCGTGCTCGTTGGTCTTGGATTTTCAGGTAAGCAATCGGCAAAGCGCGGCAGCGCACCAGTTACCTTTTATGCAACCTATGCCTTGGGTGCTTCATTGCTTTTAGTTGGAGCAGCTAATAACTACATAACTTTGTGTTTAACCTTCTTAGTTCTCGGTGCCTGCCTTGCAACCCAAGATGTTGCGATGAATTCACATGCAATTGTTTTGGAGCATGAGGCTGATAAGCGATACATGAGCACCTTCCACGCAATGTTTTCTCTTGGCGCACTAGGCGGCGGAGTAGTCGGTGGTTGGTTTTCTCAAAACAACATATCTTTAATGGAACACGTTGCATTTGTTGCGATGCTGGTATTTCTTGCAAACTTCAGTGTGCGCAACATGTTCCTGCCGGCCACCCTGGATCAACATCCACTTGAAGGCAAAAAGAAAATCAAGAAGCCAAAACTATTTTTAATTGTCGGCCTACTTGGTTTATGTGCAGCGGTCGGCGAAGGATCTGCCGGCGACTGGGGAGCAATCCTTGCTCGCGACACCTTTGATGCAACACCATTTGTTTCAACACTTCCATACATCTGTTTCTCTGCTGCGATGGTGATCGGTCGTTTGTTTGGCGATCGCGCTGCAAGCAAGTACGGCCCAATGAATCTAATTGTTGGCGGCGGATTAATCGCAGGTATCGGTTTAGGTGGCGGTTTATTAGTTGGTGGAATCGGTGGCGTAATTTTTGGTTGGCTTGCAGCTGGCATCGGACTTTCAACTGTGATTCCAATGCTCTTTTCTCAAGCCGGTGAAATCGCCAAGACACGTTTTGAAGGCCAGTTCGCTCCATCTGAAGGCGTGGCCATGGTCTCTGGCATCGCGTACTTCGGCTTCCTGGTCGGCCCACCAACCCTGGGCTTCCTGGGGGATGCGGTCGGCCTGCGCTGGGCGATGCTGGTCCCAGCCGTCCTGGCGCTAGTGATGGCCCTCGGCTCCCGCCCAGTTCTCTCTAATAGATAAGTATGAATTTGCCCTATTCGGGGCATCCTCGCTTACACTTCACCAGTCTCGCGCCTGACCCTTCATGTAGGGCGCCTGTAACTCCAACGGAGGAGAGCCTATGCGTGCTTCAAGCACCGTATCACTGGTCCAAGTAACCGGATCCAATCTGACATATGCATACATCGTTCTAGGAATTTCCCTAGCCGCTCTTGCAATCGCCTACGGACTACGCGCCCAAGTTTTGGCAGCTAGCGATGGCACAGCAAAGATGCGCGAAATCGCCGAAGCGATTCAGGAAGGTGCAGCCGCGTTCTTGGCTCGCCAGTTCCGTACCTTGTCATTCTTTGTCGTAATCGTATTTTTCCTTTTGTTCGCACTCCCTGGCGATACTGAAATCCGCGTCGGCCGTTCAATCTTCTTCTTACTAGGCGCAGCATTTTCTGCACTCGTTGGATACAACGGTATGTGGCTTGCAGTGCGCGCAAATGTTCGCGTTGCAGATGCAGCTCGTAACAAGGATGGCCAGAAGGCTGTACAGATCGCATTCCGTACAGGTGGCGTCGTTGGTATGACAACTGTTGGCCTTGGACTCATCGGTGCATCACTTGTTGTGATCATCTACCGCGAAAACGCACCAGCTGTTCTTGAAGGCTTTGGTTTCGGTGCAGCGATGCTCGCAATGTTTATGCGCGTTGGTGGCGGAATCTTTACTAAGGCAGCAGATGTCGGAGCTGACCTTGTAGGTAAGGTTGAAAAGCACATTCCAGAAGATGACCCACGCAACGCAGCAACAATTGCAGACAACGTAGGAGACAACGTTGGTGACTGTGCCGGTATGGCAGCAGACTTGTTCGAGTCATACGCAGTAACACTTGTTGCAGCGTTGATTCTTGGTAAGGCAGCATTTGGTGATGCAGGTCTGATCTACCCATTGATCGTTCCAGCAATCGGAACAGTTACTGCGGTTATCGGAATCTTCCTAACGAAATTGCGCAGCACAGATAAGTCAGCAATGACAGCGATTAACCGCTCATTCTTCTTATCAGCAATTATCTCTGCAGGCCTAACAGCGCTTGCAACATTTACTTACCTTCCATCTGATTTCAAGTTGATGACAGGTTTGTCACCAGAAGCAATTGCTGAAGCTGGCAATACAAACCCACGTGTTCTAGCACTTGGCGCAGTATTGATCGGTATCGCTCTAGCAGCTGCAATTCAGGTACTTACAGGCTTCTTTACTGAGACCGGAAAGCGTCCAGTAAATGATGTAGCAGCTTCATCTGAGACAGGTGCGGCAACAGTAATTTTGGCTGGTATCTCAGTTGGTTTTGAATCAGCGGTGTACTCAGCACTTCTCATCGCAGCAGCGGTCTTCGGCGCATTCATGTTGGGTGGTGGAAGTATTGTTCTTTCACTTCTAGCAATCGCGCTCGCAGGTACTGGTCTACTTACAACAGTAGGTGTAATCGTTGCGATGGATACATTCGGTCCGATCTCAGATAACGCACAAGGTGTTGCTGAAATGTCAGGCGATGTTGATGGCGAAGGCGCAGAGATCCTTACAAGCCTTGATGCAGTTGGTAACACAACTAAGGCGATCACTAAGGGAATTGCAATCGCAACCGCTGTTCTTGCAGCAACAGCACTATTCGGTGCATTCACAGATGCAATCAAGCAAGCAGTTGTTGATGCCGGAAAGAATGCAGCAGATGTTGCACTTCAGTTCCAAGGCGTTCTCGATGTTGCAGACCCACGTAACTTGGTTGGACTGATCATCGGTGCAGCTGTTGTGTTCTTGTTCTCAGGTCTTGCAGTCAACGCAGTGTCTCGCGCAGCGGGTGCAGTTGTTGTTGAAGTTCGTGAACAGTTCCGCTTACACCCAGGAATCATGAAGGGAACAGAGAAGCCAGATTACGCACGCGTAGTTGATATCTGTACTCGCGATTCACTACGTGAGCTAGTAACTCCAGGATTGCTCGCTGTTATGGCGCCAATCGCTGTTGGTTTTGGTCTCGGTGTTGGTGCACTTGGTGCATACCTTGCTGGTGCAATCGGTACCGGAACACTTATGGCTGTATTCCTATCAAACTCAGGTGGTGCGTGGGATAACGCTAAGAAGATGGTTGAAGATGGACACCATGGTGGAAAGAACTCTGAAGCACACGCTGCAACAATCGTTGGCGACACCGTTGGAGATCCATTCAAGGACACTGCAGGCCCTGCAATTAACCCACTTATCAAGGTTATGAACCTTGTAGCGCTGTTAATTACACCTGCAATCGTTTCACTCGCACTTGGCGATGGTGGATCAACAAGCATGTTGATCTCACTCGTTGCAGTTGCAGTGATCATTGGAGCCTTGATCCGTAACCGTCGTCAAGCAACTTCAATCAGCGCTTAATAAGTAGAACTTCCCCCTACTTATGGCAAAGGCTAAGACCGACCTGATCAAGCTTGTGATCGTTGAATCACCAGCTAAGGCCAGAAAAATTGGTGGATACCTCGGCGACGGATATGTCGTCGAGGCATCTGTCGGTCATATCCGCGACTTACCTCAGCGCGCAGCTGATATTCCTAAAGAGTTTAAAAAAATCGCCTGGGCAAAAGAGGGCGTCGACATTGAAAATGATTTCGCACCGTTGTACGTCATCAACCCTGACAAAAAAGCAAAGGTCGCCGAACTCAAAGAGTTGATGAAAAACGCCGAAGAGTTAATTCTGGCAACGGACGAGGATCGCGAAGGTGAAGCGATTGCTTGGCACTTAGTAGAAGTTCTTGAACCAAAGATTCCTATTAAGCGCATGGTCTTTAATGAAATTACAAAAGAGGCGATTCAAGCCGCTGTTGAAGACACTCGCGATTTGGATTATCACTTAATCGATGCGCAAGAAACCCGTCGCGTATTAGACCGCTTATTTGGTTACCGACTTTCTCCAGTTCTATGGAAGAAAGTTATGCCACGTATTTCAGCAGGTCGTGTGCAATCAGTTGCAACCAGACTTATTGTTGAAAAAGAACGTGAACGCATGGCCTTTATCTCCAGCGCCTGGTGGGATTTAGCAGCGGTAACCGCACTTGGTTTCAATGCACGTTTGCTTGAAGTTGATGGCAAGAAAGTTGCAGCAACATCAGATTTTGGCGCAGATGGCGCAGTGAAAGAAAAGTCTCTTGCAAACATTCTTTTGCTGGATGAAGCAGGGGCTAAAGGCCTTGTAGAAAGCCTCAAATCCAGCTCTTTAACCGTTAAGTCGATGGAGGAATCTCCACGCACAGAACGACCAAAGCCACCATTTACAACATCGACCATGCAACAAGATGCAGGTAGCCGACTTGGTTGGGGCGCACAGATCACGATGCGTGTTGCACAACGCTTGTACGAAAACGGTTACATCACCTACATGCGTACCGACAGCATCAACCTGTCACAACAAGCGATTACGGCCGCACGTAACGCAGCTAAAGCTCTATACGGCGCAGATCATGTCGCAGATGCTCCACGTGTGTACCAAGGAAAATCTAAGAACGCACAAGAAGCTCACGAAGCGATTCGACCAGCAGGTGACAGCTTTAAGACACCTGGTGAATTAGCACCAGAACTTTCTCGTGATGAGTTCGCACTTTATGACCTCATCTGGAAGCGCACCGTCGCATCACAAATGGCAGATGCTAAGAAGATGCAGATGCGCGTTGACTTTGATGCAACCACCAACGACGCAAAGAAAACAATCTTCCGCGCAAATGGTTCTGTTATTACCTTCCCAGGTTTTCTAGCTGCCTACGATGACATCGTCACCGATGAAAACAAGGATGAAGAATCAGCAGATAAGCGCTTACCTGCGATGACCGTTGGTCAAACAGTTAAGGTCGATGAATACACCTGCGAAGGCCACGAGACTAAGCCGCCGGCCCGTTACACCGAACCTACTCTTGTTAAAAAACTAGAAGAACTTGGTATCGGTCGCCCATCTACCTTTGCATCAATCATTCAAACAATCCAGGATCGCGGTTATGTGTACAAGCGCGGTCGCGCACTTGTTCCAACCTTCCTTGCTTTCTCTGTAACAGGATTACTAGAAACTCACTTTACAAAGTTAGTTGATTACGAGTTCACCGCATCAATGGAAGAGGATCTCGACAAGATCGCAGCGGGCGAAGCCGGCCGCGTCGATTGGCTCCGCGACTTCTTCTACGGCGTAGATGGCCAGCCTGGACTTAATGAATTATCAGCAGATTTAGGCGTTATTGACGCTCGCGCGACAAACACCATGAACCTATCGCCGGAGATCGAAATCCGCGTGGGTCGCTACGGTGCTTATCTGCAACAAAACATCGAAGGCGAAGAGCGCAAGCTTGCAAACATTCCAGAATCACTTGCACCCGATGAGCTCACCCTTGCAAAAGCAATTGAACTTTTAGAAGCACCATCTGGTGAGCGCGAACTTGGTATTGATCCAGCAACTAATCTGCCCATCATTGCAAAGAGCGGACGCTTTGGTCCTTACATCACTGAGGTTCTTCCAGAAGAGCCAGTCGAACTCACCGCATCTGGAAAGAAGAAAAAGAAAAAAGCTGATGCACCTAAGGCAAAGACTGCTTCCCTATTATCAACAATGACCTTAGATACCGTTACATATGAAGATGCATTACAACTTCTTTCCTTGCCACGCACACTTGGTACCAACAGTGCAGGCGATGAGATCACAGTTCAAAATGGTCGCTACGGTCCATATTTAAAGGCTGGTGCAGATTCACGCACACTGACATCTGAAGAACAACTATTCACAATGACTTTAGATGAAGCGTTAGAAATTTACTCAAAGCCAAAGGAACGTCGTCGCGGAGTTGCAAAGCCTCCCGTTAAAGAACTTGGTGTTGATCCAGAAACTCAAAAGCCTTTGATCATCAAGGATGGACGCTTTGGTATGTACGTCACCGATGGTGAAACAAATGCAACCTTGCGTCGTGGTGATACGGCTGAAGGAATGACATTAGAGCGCGGACTAGAACTTCTTGCAGGACGTCGTGCATGGGAAGCTGAAAATGGTCCATCACCAAAGAAGTCACGTAAGAAGGCAGCAGCCAAGGCAAAGCCAGGCGACTCTGCACCAACACTTACAAAAAATGTCGTGAAGAAAGCTGCAACTAAAAAGGCTGCAAAGAAAGCAGCAACCGGCAAAGCTAAAAAAGCTGCAGCAAAGGATTAACCACACACTATGAAGAAGACTCGTTTATATATCTTCCTGATTACCTTCACATTGATGGGTCTATCTGCCATCGGAATTTCCCTTCTGGCAGCCCGCTAAAACAGCCATTTACGCTGCCGATAGACTGCCGCCATGCCAAAGACGCTCCCGACCCCTGCCGCCCCACCGCAGCAGGTAACCCGCGGAGTCCTTGCGATCAAACCCTTCCGCAAGCTGTGGAACTCGATGGTTTTCTCCTCCCTTGGCGATTGGCTCGGACTTCTAGCAACAACCGCGCTGGCGCAACAACTGTCCGGCGGCGACTACGCAAAAGCTAACTTTGCAATCGCAGGTGTTTTCATCGCACGTTTGCTGCCAGCTGTTTTCCTTGGCCCAATCGCAGGCGTAATCGCCGATAAATTGGATCGCCGCAAATTAATGGTGAACTGCGACATCCTGCGCACCGCGCTCTACATCTCCATTCCAATTTTCCATAACTACTTCTGGCTCTACACCGCGATGATCTTGGTCGAGTGCATAACTTTGTTCTGGTCACCAGCAAAGGAAGCATCCGTTCCCAACCTAGTCCCACGCGAAAAGCTAGAAAGCGCAAACCAAGTTTCACTACTAGCCGCCTACGGAACCGCACCAGTTGCAGCATTAATCTTCACCTTCCTCTCACTTTTCACATCCGCCTTCAACGCAGCATTTTCATTTAACGTCACCGCAGTTGATTTAGCACTGTATGCAAACGCACTGTCATTTGCCTTCGCCGCATTCACAATCTGGGGATTACGCGAAATCCCTAAAGGCGCCGCCGCAAAGCACGCCGCCGAAACTGGAATTATCAAATCCCTTCACGAAGGATGGAAAGCTGTAAGCGGCAGCAAATTAATCCGCGGACTTATCGTCGGAATGGTCGGCGCATTTGTTGCAGCCGGCGCAGTCATCGGCCTTGCCCGAACATTTGTTGGTGATCTCGGTGGCGGAGAAGCCGCATACGGTGTTCTCTTCGGCGCAGTCTTCACCGGCCTTGCACTCGGTATCGCACTTGGCCCAAAGATCTTCGCTCAATTTTCTCGCCGCCGACTTTTCGGTGCGTCGCTAACAATCAGCGGCGCATTCCTAGTCGCACTGGCCGCAATTCCTAACCTGGTCCTTGCCGTATTTATCGTCATCATCCTTGGCGCATTCAGCGGAATCACCTGGGTCACCGGCTTCACCATGCTGGGCATGGAGGTCCAAGATGATGTCCGCGGCCGCACCTTCGCCTTCGTACAAAGCCTGATCCGCGTGGTTTTAGTCGGCGTTCTAGCCGTCGCCCCACTGATCGCCGCCGCTGTTGGCCAGCACACCTTCAAATTCCAAAACACACAGGTCAGCTACAACGGCGCCGCAGTAACAATTCTCATCGCCGGCCTCTTTGCATCGCTAATCGGTTTTGTTTCCTACAAACAAATGAAGGATCGCCCAACTGTTTCACTGTGGTCTGACATTGTTAACGCATTCAAGGGCGAACTCGGATCAATCACCGGCGCACCAACCCAAGGAATCTTCATCGCCTTTGAAGGCGGAGAAGGAATCGGAAAATCAACTCAATCACAACTGTTAAAGCAATGGCTGGAACAAGAAGGCGAAACCGTTGTTCTCTCTCGCGAACCCGGCGGAACCGATCTTGGAATTGAAATCCGCAAGATTCTTCTCTCGCACTCAACCGGTGAAATCTCTCCACGCGCAGAAGCACTTCTGTACGCCGCAGATCGCGCACACCATGTTTTCTCAGTCATCCGCCCAGCACTAGCACGCGGTGAAGTAATGATCTCTGATCGCTACTTTGATTCATCAATTGCATACCAAGGCGCAGGCCGCGTTCTAGAACCCGGCGAGGTTGCACGAATTTCTCGCTGGGCAACTGAATCACTTTTCCCAACGCTCACAATCATCATCGATCTTCCAGCTGAAATCGGTCTTGGTCGCTTAAAGAGTAAAGACCGCCTTGAATCACAACCAATCGCATTCCACGAACGCGTCCGCCAAGAGTTCCTGCAGTTAGCAGCCGTTGACCCGGAGCGTTACTTCATCGTTGATGGAAATCAATCAATCGATGATATTCACACCGCAATCATTTCTCGCGTTAGCCAAATCCCAACATTGAAGCGCAACGCAGTTGAAGACAAAGGCAACCTATTACTTCGCCCAATCCGCGCAGCTGGCAAAGCTGTAAAGAAGACAAGCAACAGTGCAACAAAGGCGGTTAAGAAAACCGGCACCGCAGTTAAATCCAAGACCAAGCCAGCCGCCAAGAAGCCCGCAAAGAAGTAATCCATGCCGACTTTGCAGGGCGTCTACGCCGATCTAGTAGGCCAAGAACATGTCGTGGAAACCCTCATTAAGGCTGTTCAATCCACCCGCACAGGCGAAGAAACCCAAGAGATGACACATGCCTGGGTATTTACCGGTCCACCAGGTTCAGGTAGATCATCTGCCGCAATCGCCTTTGCACAAGCTCTTGTCTGCTCACACGATGGATGCGGAACATGTAACGAATGCAGATCTGCAGCAAACGGCGCACATCCCGATGTTGAAATCATTCGCACCGAAGGTCTTTCCATCAAGATCGATGAAGTCCGCGAACTTCTAACACGTGTTTCCTGGGCACCATCCATGGGAGGTTGGCGCGTAGTCGTCATGGAAGATGCAGACCGCTTAACTGAATCTGCAGCAAACGCATTACTCAAAGCAATCGAAGAACCCGGTAACCGCACAGTCTGGTTACTCTGCGCACCAACTCTGCACGATGTTCTTCCAACTATTCGCTCACGTTGTCGCCACCTGCAACTGGTCACACCATCAACTGAAGCAGTTGCTCAAGTACTTCAACACAAAGATGGAATCTCCCCAGTCATGGCAGATTTTGCAGCTCGAGTTTCCCAAGGTCACATTGGTCGCGCTCGCTACTTAGCCAAGAACGAAGATGTTCGTAACACTCGCAACACAATTATGAAGTTGCCACTTACTCTTCAAGGAATCTCATCTGCATTTGCCGCAGCACAAACCCTGGTTGATCTTGCAACAGAACAAGCAACTACTGCTGCAGAACTACGCAATGAAAAAGAAGTAGATGATCTTTCTCTTGCTTACGGCAAAGGTGCAACAGGTCGTGGAATGGCTACCGGTGGAAGCAAAGCAATTAAGGAATTAGAGAAAGAACAAAAGACCCGTCAAACCCGCATGATCCGCGATGGCTTGGATGCAGCACTTCTTGATATCGCAACCTTCTACCGCGATGTCATGATGGTTCAAGCCGGCAGCCCAGATGCACTAATTAACAAAGAGCTCGAAGCCGAGATCAACGCCGTGGCCGCCAAGACCAAGCCACAAAACACAATTAAAAAAATCAACGCCATCATGGAAGCCCGCACCAATCTGGGCCACAACGCAGCACCTTTGCTGACCGTTGAAGCACTTATGTGTGTCCTCGCCCGCTAATCAAAACCTCCAAAACCGCCCAATCCCCACGCCCATTTATGACCGCCCCACGCTCGCCGTTGGTAATCACCACCCCCATTCATAGGGCAAGATTTCCCCATGCGCTTAGACCATGTCTCATATGTAACTTCCCATGATCAACTAGCCGACACCGTCCAACGCCTTGGCTCACGCCTTGGCAGCACCTTCGTAGATGGTGGAGTCCACCCACGCTTTGGCACTCGCAACTTCACACTGCCTCTTCAAAACGGCCAGTACATCGAAGTTGTCTGCCCACTAGATCACCCAGCAACAGAGCAAACCCCTTGGGGCAAAGCTGTTAGCAAGAAGGCACAAGAAGGCGGAGGCTGGCTCACTTGGGTTTTTGCAACTGAAGATATTTCAAAGGTTGAAGAGAAGTTCGGACGCAGCGCAATCGAAGGTCACCGTACGCGTCCAGATGGTAGCGATTTAAAGTGGAAACAAATCGGAGTTAATGAGATCACCGACTCTCGCGAGCTTCCATTCTTTATTCAATGGTTAACAGCAGATCACCCATCACAAGATGGAAAAGCTGTTGCTGCAATTGAGAAGATTACGATCGCAGATACTGATCACTTATCAGATTCTTGGTTTAAGACCGAGATCCTTGGTGGATTAAACGGTGCAGATGTTGAATTTATTGATCCATCAACAAATGATGGAGAGTACGGAATCGTTGCGGTGCAGCTAACAACACCGACCGGATCTGTCATTCTCGATTAATTATTAAATAACAAAAGCCCTTCACTGATTTAGTGAGGGGCATTTTGTTTGTAGAAAATCTTGTATTTGAAATAAATTTGTGAAACGAAACTAAAGCGAATGTGGCTTGGGCCGGGATCGAACCGGCGACCTAACGATTTTCAGTCGTTCGCTCGTACCAACTGAGCTACCAAGCCAAACAGGTTTCAACCTCGGCCTTATTGAAAAGTACGAAGCCAAAACCTTTGCGACCCGGACGGGACTTGAACCCGCGACCTCCGCCGTGACAGGGCGGCGCGCTAACCAACTGCGCTACCGGGCCTTAAGTAATCAATAAACATAAGTGGCTCTTATGTCACTCTCAAAGCCTTTACTACGTGTGAAACTGTACTTCTTTAAGCAGGTACTGCGGTACTGCGTGCCCCCAACGGGATTCGAACCCGTGTTACCGCCGTGAAAGGGCGATGTCCTAGGCCCCTAGACGATGGGGACGTACGAGGCTGGGCAATCTTACCCGCGTTTAACCGCGCAACCAAACCCGATATTCACGCACAAAAAAGCCACTATCCGCCGGATAAACGGTCTAGTGGCTCTTTTGTAGAACTGTGTGAGTCTTAGTTAAGTGCCCATCGAACTGTGATTGAAACAGTTACATCCTGCTCACCTAAATCGATCTGAACAGCTGAATCTGCTTCAGCCTTTGCCATTGGAAATGGTGATGAGTACACAGGTGAAGATTGCTCTTCAAGTGACAACACCTTTCCGATTGAAGTTCCAAGAAGCTTTGCATATGAAGAAGCCTTTGACTTTGCATTTGCAACAGCTGCAGCGCGAGCATCTTCTGTAGCAGCTGATGGGTTAAGAGTTGTTGGAATAACTCCACCAAGCTGAACGCTGTCTCCGCCAGCAGTCACAACTGCTTCAATAATTGTTCCAGCCTTTGAAGCAGTGCGAACTAACACATCAAAAGATTGTGATGCACGGTATCCAGTGATCTTTGTACCGGCCTCTTGTGTCCAGTTGTATTCAGGGTAAACCGAAATATTTGCTGAACGAATGTCTTTTGTCGCAATTCCTGCATCTTTTAAAGCTGCGCGAACAGCTGCTGCCGATTTTGAAGCAGTTAATTGCGCTGCAGCGTTTGTTGAACCAACAGTTGAAACAGTTGCGTTGAAGCGAACCGCATCAGGAACTACAGAAACGGTTCCAACACCTGTGACGGTGATAAAGCGAGTAGTCGGTGCGTCTGCGCCATTGGCTGGGATCGCTAGAGCGACCACACCTGCAACGGTGGCGACTGTTACTGCGGTTAGGACTGTACGAATTTTTGTAAGTTTCATGTATCAAGTATCTACTATTGGCTGGGTTAGACGGTAATTAATGCTGGGAATAGTGAGAGAATTATCGAATGAGCCAGTCACAGTTTGTTTCAAAGTGCACAGTAGATGCACTTCAAACCGCTGCTCAAACACTGCTCGAGGGCAATCTCGTTGCTTTCCCAACCGAGACTGTTTACGGTCTCGGCGCAGATGCACTAAATAAACAAGCGGTAGCAAGGATTTATGAGGCTAAAAGCCGCCCTGCAGATCACCCACTTATTGTGCACGTTCACTCAACGCAGGTAATGGGCCAATGGGTTGAAGAAGTTCCAACCTATGCAATTGCACTTGCGCGAGATTTCTGGCCGGGGCCGATGACATTAATTTTTAAGCGATCATCACTTGCACAAGATTTCATCACAGGCGGACAGGACACCGTTGGTATTCGCGTTCCAAACCATGTAGTTGCCCTTGCATTGTTAGAGGCGTTCCATAACCTTGGCGGACGTGGAGTTGCTGCGCCAAGTGCAAATCGCTTTGGTCATGTTTCACCAACTACAGCTAAGGCAGTGGGTGAAGAGTTAAGTCAGTATTTAACTTCCGAAGATCAAATCATGGATGGCGGACCAAGTGCCGTCGGTGTTGAATCAACGATTATTGATTGCACCGGCGACCTTCCAAGAATTTTGCGGCCTGGCGCGATCACAGAAGAGATGATCAAAGAGTCAACGGGTTTAGTCGAACTAGGCATGCAAACACCAGAAGCACCAAGAGTCAGCGGATCACTCGAAAAACACTATGCACCTGCCGCCAAGGTATACCTAGACCAAACACCAGTTGCTGGACAGGGCTTTATCGCCGCTTCAAGGCGGGTAACTCCAAAAGGTGTGACGCGTTTAGCGGCACCAAAAAACGCGGATGAATTTGCACGTGATCTTTACACCGCTCTTCGAAAAGCAGATGAACTAGGCCTTCAAGAAGTAGTTGTAGAGCAACCTCAAGGCGAAGGAATTGCCGTTGCCATTCGCGACCGTCTATCCCGAGCCGCCCAGGGCCGTTAAAACCTGCAGCTTTATCCGATACGATTTCCCCTGCAGATCATCCTGCAGTGGGGCCTATAGCTCAGTCGGTAGAGCAACGGACTTTTAATCCGTGGGTCGACGGTTCGAGCCCGTCTGGGCCCACATTTCATTATCGATACCCCGCCTATGAGCGGGGTTTTTGCTTTTGGGGTGCAACACCTCGCTAATAGATATCTGTAATGGTCATTCATGGTCATTTTGCCATGTACTGTTCTCGACTTGCACACGGTTTCCTCACGCTCAGTACATTAATTTAGGCGTAAAAACTTAAAGGTATGTCCGTTTTGTCCGTTCTCCGCTACAAATGACCGGTCAATGCGTAGAAGCAGATAGAAGGACGCTTCTACGAACGGGGACTTTTCCATGGCAACAAAAAGCTCGGCTCCACGCGTGTGGACCGTTGGCGATCTGGGGGCTTTCTATACCCAGCACCGCGCTGAGCTCCATGCCCACGCCTCCCGTGTTTTGAAAGACCAAATCAAGGCTGAGGAAATTACTCAGGATGCCTTGATCAAGTTCATGCTCGCGGCCCCAGAGCTTGAATCAGAGGAGCACGCACTCTCCTATTTACATCGCACAATTGAAAATCTTTGCATCGACCTTTTCCGCGCTGAAGGCCGTCGTCCAAACCTGGTTGTTATTGATGATGCACAGGCTGAGGTTGAAGCTGCTTGGCAAAACAATGGCGATCACTCAGCTGCGATGTCAGCTGCAGAAGATGCCGCAATTATTCGCCAGGCACTCGCTCTTCTTTCTCCTGCAGAGCGCGCAGCACTTGTGATGTGGGAAATGGAAGGCCGCTCTACAGAAGAGATTGCGGCCGAACTTGGAATTAAAGAATCAGCTGTCCGTCACACAGTCTCACGCGCTCGCGCATCATTACGCAAGGTTCTTTCAACTCTTGTTGTTAATGAAGAGACTGGAATGACTGCGCTGGACGCACTCTCTACCTCTTACAAAAAAGCTGCAGAGCTTGCACAAAAATCATCTAAGGCTGCGTTGTCATTACTGCTAGTAATCACAGCATTTCTTGGATTCACATCTTTGACGGGGAACGAGGGGGTTCGAGTTCCTGGGGTTGTAGACATGACGTCAGCAACAGAAACATCCCCGTCATCTATTTCACAACAAACACCAGAAGCAATTGCTGCGACAAAGGCAGCGGTGGCACAAGCTGCTGCAAAGAAAGCCCAACAGGCAGCGCTCAATATTAAGACCGCTGCACTTTCATTCTTTGGTCTAGATAACCAAGGAGTGCCAACTGGATTCTCAGTAACAGATGCAGACAATGTATTTGGTAAAGCACGAGTAACTAAAGGTTATTCAGCTGTTGATTCAAGTGGACTCGTTGTTGCTAATCAATTCATTACAGGGTCAGCCGGGCCCAATGTTCTAATCGATCAGAAGATCACCGTTGATGGATCAGGCACGAACTACACCGCAAACGCAGTAAATATTGGCTTTGCGGGCAACTGGAACTCAGTTGAAATCAATTCAATTGATTCAGTTGTTGAGCGTTTATCAAATGGCCAACATCTCATTACGGCAACCATGGAAATCGGTTACCTCAAGAGTTCAACTTTTTCTATCCCAACGGGCAACCGCGGATATGACCTTTCCGATGCTCCACAGAGCATCACAACAAGAATCCTGCTCAATGCAGGAAAGACACAGATCCTCGCGCAAGCGGTTCAGATACTGGAGAAATAAAAAGAATTCCTTCGTTTCCACCGGAATGGAACGAAGGATTTGATGGATCAGCACGTGCGATTCATCGAACCGAATCAGAGAAATCTGATTCAAGCCGAACTAGGGAGATTCTCTAGATCGACTATCGAAAGGAAACAAATGTCTATAAAGACAACTTTCAAGCGCATCGCGCTTGTAGCAGTTGCAGCGTTGGGACTCAGCCTAGTTGCTGTGGCTCCATCGACTGCTGCAGCAACAGGAACACTTTCATTTGGTGTTACTGCTGCTTCATACACATCTGACTCAGTATCAACAGGTTCATACTTTGCTGCGGTATCTGTTTCACAGATTGCAGGAGCTAATAACTTTGTTGAAATCACAGCAGGAGCAGATACAACAAATAACGTAATTGTTAAAGTTGCTGGCGGAACAATCAGTTCTGTAACTCAGGCAGCTGTAGCAACAGGCTCGACAGCTATTGCTGCTTCAGGCACTCTGAACACTGCAGCGACAGAGCTAACGTTTTCAAGCAACAACCTAGAAGAAGCAACAGATGCTTCATTCAAGATCCCTACACCAACTGCAGGAACCATCACAGCAACAGTTGTGACTCGTGCATTTGCCTCCGGAGTTGCAACAGATACAACTCTACAAACATTCACAATTACAGTACTTTCAGCAGCAGTAACTAATGTTTACTCAGCAGCTAACTCAACTGTATACGCGGCCGGTCCAGCTTCGGGTACTGCTGAGGGAACCACACCTTCATCAACAACGGATGCAGCCGTTCTATTAACAGCACCTTCTCTAAGTGCCTCTGCTGCTGTAGGTTCAAGCGCAGAAGTATTGAAGATTGTTGTTGACCAAGAAGATGCAAACGATGTCAACCTTTCGACTGCTGTAGCAAACACTATTTCTATTAGTGGTGTTGGTGCTGTCGGAGTTAACGTTGATGCACCACTTGGTTCATATGCAGCTGAGACAGCACAGGGTTCAGACTTTTACGTATTCTCTGATGGTCGCTCAGGCACAGGAACAGTTACTGTTTCTGTAAATGGCGTTGCTGTTAAGACTTACGTAGTTAAGTTCCTTGGAGCATTGGCTTCTTACTCAATTTCATACGGTTCAGGCGCAACAGCTCTTAAGACACTTGTTGGTGTTGGCGAGACTGAAGCACTTGCAATTTCAGGTCTTGATGCAAACGGAAACTCTGCATCTGCGCTTGGAACTGTTAATGCAACTTCAAGCAACACTGCTGTCGCTACAGTTACAGCAACTGATACCTCAGGCGTAATTACCGTTACCGGTGTTGCTTCAGGAACAGCAACAATCACTCTTGCAAACGCAACTTCTTCAGCAACAGTGACAAAGACTTATGCAATCACAGTTACAAAGCTAACTGCTGCATCAGTAAAAATCACAACTGACAAGTCAGAGTATGCAGCTGGTGAAAAGGTAACAATCACTGTTACAGCAACAGATTCACTTGGCGGCGGTGTTGCAGATGGTTCACGTAACCTATTTGCAGCTGCAACAACATCAACATCTGCTCTACAGGGAACTCTTCCAGGTTCAGCAGTTGTTCTAGTTGATGGTAAGGCTACTTACACAGTTTACGCACCACTAGCTTCAGGTCCTGTAACAATTTCAGGAACAGAAGGCACAGCAACAGACAGCACAACTAAGGCTGTTATCTCAGCTACATTCACTGTTCTATCTGATGGTGTTGCACAAGCAGCAGCAGATGCAGCAGCAGAAGCAACTGATGCAGCAAATGCAGCAACTGATGCAGCTAACGCTGCGGCAGAGGCAGCAGATGCAGCAACAGCAGCAGCACAAGATGCAGCTGACGCAGTTGCAGCATTGTCTGTATCTGTTTCAGAGATGATCTCAGCTCTAAAGAAGCAGATCACGGCACTAACAAACCTAGTAATCAAGATCCAGAAGAAGGTAAAGGCGTAATTAGCCTCGACCTTTAAAAGGTTCTAATGGGCGGTGCACTCTCTTCGTGAGGGTGCACCGCTTTACTTTTTGCTGTTCATTGTTTACGTTCAAAAACTTTACATAACTGTTAGCAAACCGAGAGTCTTTTAGTAATTTATTAATTTATTCAGGAGTAAGTTATGGGAGTGGATAATCCTTCTCTTCGCGAAATTGCGAAACTAGCAAATGTTTCAGTTGGCACGGTTTCGAATGTGCTTAATAACCCAGCAAAAGTATCGACAGATATGCGCAAACGGGTTCAATCTGCAATCTCTCAACTTGGATTCTTGCCTGAATCAATTAAAGGAAACACCAATAAGAGTTCAAAATTAATAGGTTTAGTGCTGCCGCTGAGCGGTAACCCATTTTATGAGGAGTATGCACAAGGTCTAGAAGATGCTGTAAGCGCTGCTGGATTCAGCGTATTGATTGGATATTCGCGCGAGGATGAATCAATTGAACTTCAGATAATTACATCTATGGCCGAGGCAAATTTTCGTGCAGTTGTTGTAAATCCAGTTAGTTCGAAGGTGAACAGATTTGAATCCTTCATTGATAATGACATTCGCTTAGCTTTCATTTCACAGACAGATGAGTTAAAGAATCAATGCACCGTTTCTATGGATCAAGTTTCAGGCGGGCATATGGGTATTACCTTTCTGCACTCATTGGGACATAGAAGGATTTTGTGGCTTTCGGGACCGAAGAAGCACCACCAATCCAACGAGCGCTATGTTGGAATCAGTCGAGCGGCAACCGAACTTGGCATTGAGCTGTCTGTGATGACCGCACCATCCCTTGATTTTCTGGCCGGCGAGCACATGGCCCCCTTGATCATTGAATCTGGCCCACTTCCAGATGCCATCTTCTGTGGCAATGACACCACCGCACTGGGAGTAATGAACTACTTCTATAAACAAGGGATCAAAATCCCTGAAGAGGTTTCATTTTTGGGCTATGACAATGTCAGTTACGCTGAATCAGCGTTGATTCCGCTCAGCACGGTCTCGCAGACCCCATTCCACCTAGGTTTTGTGATGGGCGGACAGTTGGTAGAAGAGCTCACCGGCGGCCCAGGCCATCTCCACCAAAATGTCTTGATCCAGCCTCAGATAGTTGAAAGGGCATCAACCGCTCGCCGCGGGTAAGGCGCTACTGCAAGCAATGACCATTCATTATCTGACTGGTCATTCTCAAGGTAACCCCCTTGATTTGTCACCTTGACCCTTTAACCTTCTGGCTTAAGAAGTTCAGCTGGAGATTTATCTCGACCCGCACGCTCTGAAAATCAGGGGGGGGGGTCGCTAACCGGCGGATTATTAGTCACAGATGTGACAAATAATTGCGCGCTCCGAACAGCTGCGGGATCGGTCAGCAACCTTTGGACAGGAAGGTTGTAATTACAACGGTTCGTTTATTGAACAGTTCATTGAACACGTTGTTAACTCACTATGAGCCAGATTAGAAAATTTATTGAGTGGTTATCTTTTCATCCAACTTCCGATGACATTGCTCGCGCACTCGTAACAGAGTACTTGTCTGAATTCGGAGTATGTTGCGCTCGCTTTGGACGCATCAATAATGACGATTCTGCAATAGTTTTAGGCCAATACGGCTATGCGGATGCTGATCAGTGGCGCAACCTTGTTGTCGCAGGCTCTGAATGGCGTGCATGGGATATGCCAGCCATCGACATCATTACAGGAAAAAATAAAAGTAAGTGGGCTCCTGATTCCAAGATGGCGGTTGTGCAACTACGAGATCGCGGTGTTTTACAAGGCAATGTTGTTATTGAATTTGCAAAACCAATAGCTGATGAGAAAAAAGCAGAAGTACTTGAAACCATTGAGGATTACTGCGTTCCAATCGCTTTGTATCTTTCCTTCCAGCACAGAACCATCCCTGGCAATGTTTCAGCGATTAATGGCGTCAATGACAGAAGCGATGCCGGTGCTGGCCAGCTATCAGCCCGCCAGCTTTCGATCCTACGGGGCATGGTGGAAGGCAAGACTAACCACGAACTAGCCACTGAAATGGGGTTTTCCGTGTCAACGATCCGCCATGAAACGATGCGGATCTACCAGGCTCTAGCCGTCAGCGACCGTAAGGAAGCGGCCAAGAAAGCCTTGATGCTCTCTATTATCTAAAGGGCTTTTCTGCTTTTTGAGTGTGACCTAACCCTTTAAAGGGTGACTGACAGTGACCATTAATGACCGTAAATCAAGGGCCTTATTTTGCGACCCTTTACTCCTGCACTTCCCACTAGCTATTTCTATTTGATGGCTATGCACACGCTCAACTGAGCGTCATCTCCGGCGAAAGCCCTGCGTTCTATCCCCCACCCACGCTCAATCCATACCGCAGCCAAAACTTTCTAAAGAAAGTTTCCAAAAGGGCACAACATTTGGCCCCCAGCGGTGTCTTAACTAATAGAGGGCAAGACGTTGTCTTCAGAAAAACTCGCGGGAGTTACACAAATGGCACTATTGAAGTCGAAAGCGGCGAAAGCAGCTGCAGCGACCGATGCCGCCCGCATTTTGAGCGCAAATCCCGCAGACGCTCTTATTGATACACCTGCTCAAGGCTCTTCAGCTGACTGGACTATCGCTCAGCTAAGCGCGATCTACACAGAACACCGCACACAGTTAGTCTCACAGGCACGCCGCATCACCCGCGATGAGGCAGAGGCCAACGAGGTCGTCCAGGAAGCATTCTTGAAGTTCATGCTTGCTGCACCTGATCTAGATACAGCTGATCGTGCAATTGCATACCTACGTACATCAGTGAATAACCTTGCGCTAAACGTAATCCGCGCTCGTGGTGCACGTCCTAACTTGGTTGCAATCGATGCAGATACAACTCAGGAGCGCCTCAACGAGATCGCATCTGAGAACCACATTGATCTTGATACAACAATTTCTGCAGCAGAAGATGCGGCGATCATCCGCGAAGCACTTGCTCGTCTCACTTCAGATCAGCGCACAGCGCTAGTTATGTGGGAAATGGAAGGCCGCACAACAGAAGAGATTGCAACTGCGCTTAACACAAGCCCAGCAAATGTTCGCCACATCTTGGTTCGCGCTCGCAAGTCAATGGTTCGCGTTCTTGAAGACTGGGTAGTCGATGAAAAGACTGGCCTAACAGCACTTAACGCACTTTCAACTACATACAAGAAGTCAGTAGAGCTAGCCCAGAAGTCATCGAAAGCTGCGCTTTCACTTCTACTAGTTATTACAGCTTTCCTTGGCTTTAACTCAATGACTGGAAATGAAAGCCCAGTACTGCCAATTGTTGCCCAGGTCGAAGGCGAGACATCACCAATGTCACCAGTTGCTCCTTCAGCGTCTGCAACAGCAACCGCTAAGGCGAAGGCACAAGCTGCAGCAACAGCTGCTGCAAAGAAGGCTCAGCAAGCAGCGATTAACGCAAAGATCGCAGCACTTTCATTCTTTGGTCTTGATAACAACGGAATCCCAACAGGCTTCACAGTTACCGATGAAGATGGTTCATTCGGTAAGGCTCGCGTTACTAAGGGAATTTCAACCGTTGGCACATCAGGAATCCTGATCAATAACCAGTTCATCACAGGCTCTGTTGGTCCAAATGTTCTTATCGATCAGTTGATCACAATCGATGGAACAGGAACTAACTACAGCGTTAACAACATCAACGTTGGCTTTGGTGGTTCTTGGAACGCTGTTGAAGTTACTTCAGTTGATTCATCAATCGAGCGCCTTGCTAATGGTCAGCACTTAATCACAGCAACAGCAAACATCGGCTACTTGAAGCCATCTACTTTTGCGATCCCAACTGGTTCACGTGGTTACGACCTAACCGATGCACCAGCGACGATCACAACACGAGTTCTTCTGAACTCAGGCAAGACACAGGTACTAGCGCAAGCTGTGCAGGTGACAAACAAATAAATAGGTTTCCTCGCCGCGTCCGGATACACGGTGGGGAATTTGGTGAATCAGCACGTGCGATTCATCGAATCGGGTGAAAAAGACCCTCTCATGACATATGAGAAGGCGCTTATTACCCAAAGCCGAACGGGGGAAATTCCTCCGATCGACTAATCGAAAGGAAACAAATGTCTACAAAGACAACTTTCAAGCGCATCGCGCTTGTCGCGGTTGCAGCTTTGGGTCTAAGTACTATCACAATCATGGGTTCAATTTCAGCTAATGCTGCAATTGCAACTAGTGACACAGTGACGCAGTACTCAGCCACTTTGAACACAACTACAACTACCTTAGCTGGTCGAGTTGGTCAACAAGTGACGATTGATCCGACTGCAACATGGGTAGTAACGACAGGATCAGGAATTGAAGTTCCCACCATGTCATTTGCGGCAGCGATCACGACACAGCCTGCGACCTCAAACGTATACCCAACTATCAATTCTGGCTCAGCTGCTGTTTCAGGCTTTGGTGGTTATGGATTAATCTCGTCTGGGTCCACTTTAGCTAACCTCGGTGCATCAAGCATGCAAGGTTCATCAAGCACCGTAGCAACAATTAACTACAACTCAAATACAGCTGGCACCCAAATCGCTGCAGGAACAGTAGCTCCAGTTGCTCGCATTACATTCACTCCAACAGTTGCTGGAACATACTCATTAACAGTTTGGAATGAAAAAGACCGTTCATGGGGTGTTGGTGCAAGTGCAGGCCATACTGCTTCATCACAAGCAGCACTCTCAGGTTCTGAGTCATCTCAGACCTTCACAATCAACGTCTCAACAGGCGTTTCAACAATTGCTATGACTGCAATTAACTCAACTTCATCTGTATCTGGAACTTCAGGATCTTTGGTTAAGTTGACGCTGAAGGATGCTTCAGGCAATGCAACTACTCTGGCACCAGGTGAGTCTGTTTCAGTAACTCCATCAGGTTCTGCAGTCATTGCAAAGGTTAACAATGGAGCTGCTAGCTCAACAGCTGGTCAGACTTGGAACCTATCTGCATCTAACTTCAATACTGCAGGTGTTGCTTGGATTAACGTAACCGACGCGGTTGCAGAGTCACCAACAATTACTGCATCTATCGCAGGTGGAACTTCTGCTTCGATTGCTTTGACTTTCAAGTCAACAGTTGACGTTGGAGCAACTCCATACCTATCTAGCCTTGCAACTGGTGCTTCAACAACTACTGGAACCGCAATCAAAATTCCACTAGGTGCATCAACACTTTCATGGCGTGCAGTAGCTTCTACAGGTTCATCAGTTATGTACACTGTTACAGAATCTTTGAACTCATCTGTTGGAACAATCACTGGCTACACAACAGCACTTACCTACAATGGTGTTGCATCTGGTGACACCACAGCGGGATACGCATCATTCGGCGTAACTGCAACAACAACAGTTGCTGGACAGTCATATACTTTGTCGAGCGATACTGATGAATCAAGTACTCCTTCAACGGTCACTTCAGAAGCGGTAACAGCGGGAGTTCTCACAGTTACGCCTCCAACTGTTAACTCAGTTGTGGGAGCAACAAATGCATTCACCGTTTTGCTGAAGGATAAGTTCAAGCGTGCTTACGCAAGCCAGACCGTTTCTGTAACAGTTGCTGGTAAGAACCCAACAGCTGCTGCAGCTACATTGGTAACTGATGCAACAGGTCGTGCGACATACTCACTAACTGATGCAAATACCAACACAGCAGTAACTGACACAGTTACATTTACAGCAGGATCTGCAGTTGCAGCAACAGTTTCATACGGAACTAACGCAGCATCAACAGTTACTGTTGCATCTGATAACTACACAGTTACAGGTGTTGCAAATGACTCAGTATCACCAAATGCAATTGCAACTGGTTACACAGGTGCACAAGCTGGTGCTCGCACAGTTACTGCAACAGTTAAGAATGCCGCAGGAGCACTTCTTGCAGGTGTTCCGGTTACATTTACTGTTTCAGGAACAACAGCTGCTGTAACAAGCACAACACAGACTGTTTACACAAGCGTTTCAGGTACAGCATCTGCTTCAGTCTACGGTTGGGCTACAGGTACTTACACTGTAACTGCAACTGCAGGTGACAAGTCAGGTACTGCAACTGTTACTTTCTACTCAACTGGAAATGATTCAGTTCGTACAGTTTCAGCAACTGCTGCTGGTAACCAGGTAACTGGTATTGCCAAGGATCGCTTCGGCAACGTAGTACAGGGTGCAACTTTGTACGCGAAGGTCACAACAGGTGCCGGAAACATCGGCGGAGCTCTTACAGCAACTGGAACAACTGACGCCAATGGTGCAGTTGTATGGGTAGTATCAGATGCAACCTCAACAGTAACTGTCTCTAACATCCCATTCAGCGCAGTAGCTGGAACGATTGTTGGACAAACTAGTGCTGCAGTCGGTTATGACATCGGTGGAGCTGACGCAACAGCAATGACAGCTGCAACTGTAGGAACAACAACAACTGCTGAAACTGGCGTTGGTTCTTCATTTGCAGCAGCAGGTGTTGCTTCAGCTTCAGTAGAAGCAACTGTTGCAAATGATGCATCTGCAGCAGCAGATGCAGCAGCAGAAGCAACTGATGCAGCAAATGCAGCAACTGATGCAGCAAATGCAGCAGCAGAGGCAGCAGATGCGGCAACAGCTGCAGCACAAGATGCTGCAGATGCAGTAGCTGCTCTATCAACATCAGTTACAGAGATGGTCAATGCTCTAAAGAAGCAGATCACAGCTCTAACAAACCTAGTAATCAAGATCCAGAAGAAGGTACGTGCCTAATTAGCACGGATCTTTAGAAGGATTTAACTCTTAGGAGTTAGCTCTAGTCTGAAGCCCGGTTCTCTCGCAAGAGGGGGCCGGGTTTCGGCCTTTTGTAACCTGTTTCTATTATGATTAATGCATCTGGGTAGGAGATTGGGGACTCTGTGTTAACACTTGTAGCAATTACTTTTGGTGTAATCCTTTTCTCCGCTGTGCTTGGTTCCATTCCAGCCGCTGCGATCACGAAAGCGGTATCTGGCGGATCGAAAAATAGAGGTCCGGTCGTGCTTGGAATTTCAGTTGGAATAGGTTTTGCAGCTTCTGCGATCGCTGCTTCTTGGTCCTTTGGTGCATTTGGTGCAGATAGATATATTTTTATAGTTGCTTTTCTTTTCCTAATGACTTTAGTTTCACTCGTTAACCCATTTACACGTAATTCATTAGTAGTTTGGAAAGAATTTCACAGGTTTGATGCTTTCCTAATTGCCCTCCCCTTTTTGACGGCTTTCTTGAGCAAGCCTTACTGGGATGGTATGACCAAGATTAAATTGGCAGCTGGTGGTGGACCTGATATCCCTCAGAATTTAATGACGGTTCTTTCCCAACCAAAGATTGGATCAACTTGGTTTGAAGCTAAGGCTAACTTCTTGAGTTTCTTGGGAGATAAGAATCTGGGTGATGCGATCTATCACCTTTACCAATTGCCCTCAATGCAACAACAGGCAGGCTATGACTATTTGGTTTACGGAACACGCTGGGGACTCAGCATTCCGTTTGCACAAGTTCTACGGATAGACCCATCTCTTCTGGTAATTCAGCAAGCGATGACAATTTCCGTTGGATTGGCAGCACTTGCATTAGTTATGTATGCATTTTCTCGATTAGTTTTCGTTCGTTTTTCTCTTTCTTACTTACTATTGGTAGCTTCGGTTTCTTCCGCACCGCTTGCAGTTCAAATATTTAATGGTGGAATGGCTCAGGCCTGGGCACTACCTGGACTTGGCTTACTCTCATTTACATTCTTGATGACTTTAATGCTCAAGACAAAATCTGAATTAACTCCCACTGCTTTTGGAGGCCTAGTAGCGCTGTCATGTTTTGGATGGTTAGCTAATGCGGTCACATATATTGATTCGAGTATGACTTTGGCGGCAGTTTTCATAGTTTCAATAATATTTCTTGCTTTTTTCACAAAGAAAGATCTAAGTATCTCTTTAGCAAAGACCACATTCTATGGCGGCCTAATCGCTGCTTTGATAGTAGCTCCATACACATACGCAGCGCTTTCTACTATGTCTATTCGCTTAAGACTGGCATCAGGAACTGGAATTCTCTTTAACCATTGGCCACTACCTTCTGAAATGTTGGGATTAATTAACATTTGGACAGGGGAAGTTGGTAAACCAAGAGACCCACTAGTTTTGCTTCTTGGATTCCTTTTTTCCGCGGCAATTGTCGCAACAGTGATCCGTGGACTCCCATCAAAAAATCTATGGGATCGCTCTGTCTCTCTATTGGGTGTTTCAATTCTATTCGTCTGTGGAGCTATCGCACTTTGGGCCAGCCAAACTAGTTTGGGAAGCAATTACTCATATGTGAAGGTGGCTACCTACGCTACTCCGATATTCCTATTAATTATTGGAGAGCGCATGTCAGAGAATTTACATCCGAGTCGAGCGAAAAACCGAAAAAATGACACACCTTTTGTTCTCAGAATGGTTACTCCAGTATTTTTCGTAGGAATTATGGTTTTGTCTGCAGTCAATGCCAACCCCAGCCTTTCCAAAAAATCTGAATTTTCATTTCCCGCGTCCATGACTCAGATTCTCAAAAATGATGAAGCGCAGGCACAATTAGAAAAATACAATTATTTAACAACTTACAGAGCTCTTAGCAATGTCCTTGGATTTGTAGGTGATGTGCATTGGGTTTCTAAAGCCCCGAATGATCAAAGACTTGAGTCACGGATGAACTTTGAAATGCGCATCATTTGTATCGCCGCCGACGGTGCATGCGCACCTAAGACTCAAGAGATCTTAATTCCTTCTCTTAATAAGTTTGGGCTGAGGGTGTTCGAGTCACCGATTAGCACTGAGCAATTTGCCGCATTGGGACCAAGGGAGCGTTACTTCGCGTCGATGGATGCCGTGGGTCAAGCTCGCTTCGAAATTCCAGAACGCTTTATCGGTGGAAACCCGCTCTTAAAGCCAAATACATGAAGATTGTTGTAACTGGTTGCTCGGGTTTTCTTGGTTCGTGGATCTGTCGCGTCCTTGCAGAATCACACGAAGTTGTGGCGTTGGTGCGTCCAACCTCAGATTTATTTCGTCTCTCGGGAATCAACAACCTCACGGTAATGCCAATCAATTCCGAGGATTGGGCCAAATATATTTCGCAATCAAAAACAGATGCTCTTATTCTGGCCGATTGGTGGGGTGTGGGAAATCAGGCGAGAAATGATCCGAGACAGTTTGAAAATGTTGAACGCATGATCTCGCTAGCATCTGCGGCAGAACATTCTGGGATAGAGACCGTTATCGGGGTTGGTAGTCAGGCGGAATTAGGACCTATTTCAAATGTCATAACTGAAGACTTGGCTGATAACCCAACAACTAAATACGGACAAGCAAAAGCAGATGCGCGAGTTAAATTGACAGATATTTTCAAGAAATCTGAAACTCGCTTTGCCTGGATGAGGATTTTCTCTACCTATGGACCTCTCGATACTGGAAATTGGCTCATACCTCAAACTGTAGATTCATTGCTTCGGGGCGAGGTTATGAAACTTACGAAAGGCGAGCAAGAGTGGAGTTATCTGCACGCATTTGACTTAGCCAAGGGATTCCAGAAAGTGTTAGAGAGTAGTTCAATAGAGGGAATAGTTAACGTTGGGAACCCGCACACAATTGTTTTGAAAGATGCCATTTTGCAGATTGCTCAAAATCTTCAAGGACAAGAATTACTAGAATTTGGAGCTGTTGATTACCGCCCAGATCAAGTCATGAAGCTGGAGCCGCTATGTGAAAAATTAGTTCAGGCGGGGTGGGGTCCTCAAATTACTTTCAAAGACGGTATTGCACAGACCATCGCATGGCTTAAGCGCGAATCATCAAATCAAGTGAAAATGATTTCAGGGGAAGTTGCAGACTTTAATTTGCCGATAAGGCCTTGAATTTAGAAATAATGTTTTCGCTGTTAATACCATTTACATTGCGGAGAAAATCCTGATCCCCAATTTGAGAAAGATTGTTCTGGGCTGATGCTACTAAAGCAATACGAGCATTGATCCCATGTAATGACAAAACTTCAAGAACCGCGCTACCGACTCCTCCACGATATGAATGCTCTTCCACAATGACTATGGGACCCTTTTTTACAGCAGATTTCAAATAAGCCACATCGATCCTTGATATAAACGGCATCGAAGCAACTGAGACATTTATAGATTCAGAGGCAAGTTCTTTAGCAGCCTGAATTGCAATTACCCCTACAGAACCAGAAAAAATCAAGGTTCCATCGGCTCCTTGTGCTAGTTCATTGATTTTCCCAGGAGTAATTGAAAAGTCCTTTTCATGGATCATTGGTTCATTACTTTTGCCTAACCGCAGGTAGGAAGGGTTTTTTGTTGATGCCAAAAGTTGGGTAATTCCGACCGTCTCGTGAGGATCAGCTGGAACGATTACATCCATATTTGGCAAGGCACGAAGCACTGCAATATCTTCTAATGCATGATGCGTATAGCCCTGGCTGCCGTATGCATATCCAGCACCAACGGATACAACAACTACCGAGTTATTCATTAGGCAAACATCGTTACGTATTTGCTCTAAACACCGCAATGTAGGGAAATTGCCAATACTGTAAACGAAGACTCGCTTTCCAGTTGAGGCATATCCAGCAGCCATACCCATCATTGCCTGCTCATTTACACCTGAATTAATGAACTGATCAGGCAGTTCATTTTGAAACTGATCAAGTACTCCAAATCCCAAATCGCCCGTCATTAGGACAATGTTTGGGTCTTTCTTAGCTGCTATCAAGAGCGTTTTAACGAAAGTATCGCGCATCAGTAGTTCGCACCTAACTGTTTGAATGCATTTGTCACATCGTCCGAGCTTGGCGACTTGTAGTGCCAAAGAACTGAGTTCTCCATAAAATCAACGCCCTTGCCTTTTGTTGTGTCAGCAATGATGCACTTCGGAGCTTTTTGAGTTGCTAAAGAATTTGCTAGGGCTTGGTAATCATGACCATCAACTTCATCAGTCTCCCAACCAAAAGCCTTCCACTTATCTGCAAATGGTTCTAACTTCAAAGTGTCTTCAGTAAAGGTGAGAGATTGAATTTTATTGCGGTCGACAACTACAACTAAGTTAGCCAATTCATGATGGTTGGCAATCATGGCAGATTCCCAAATAGTTCCCTCGTCACATTCGCCATCTGATAAGACAACGAAAACACGGCCCGAAACGCCATATTTTTTGCGTGACATTGCTATACCCAATCCATATGGCAAACCATGGCCAAGTGATCCTGTTGAGAGTTCAACACCTGGGACGCCTTTAGAAGTTACGTGCCCACCAAGAGGAGCATCATTTTTGCAATACTCCGAGAGCCAAGCCATCGGGAAGAAGCCTTGTAGCGCGAGCACAGAATAGAGAGCCGAGGCTGAGTGACCTTTAGAAAGTATGACGATATCTCGCGACTCATCCTCTAAATTTTCAGGAGAAATGTTTGCCGATCCTGTATATAAAACACTTAAAACATCAATGACTGAAAGAGCTGAAGCCACGTGTGATGCCTTCGCAATACTGGTCATTTTGATTATTTCATGTCGAGCTGCCAGTGCTAGTTCGGCTGCGTTGGTGAAAGGAGTCTGGATTTTTTCCATTGAACTTCCTTTCTAAATCGACGGGTTAATGGGTAAAGACTAGTAAAAATACTCAAAAAAAGCCTCTTTTTAGCCACAAAACCATTGGGGCGGCTAATATAGGCATTATCCAATTCGAAAGGTGTTGCCATGAAAGCTGTAATTCTTGCAGGTGGATTGGGCACTCGCCTTCGTGAAGAGACTGAATTTCGACCTAAGCCGATGGTTGAAATTGGTGGCCGTCCAATTCTTTGGCACATTATGAAAACGCTTTCTACTCAAGGAATCAATGAATTTGTCATTTGCCTTGGATACAAGGGCGATTACATTAAAGATTTCTTTATGAATTATGAAGCTCGCACACATGACATCACCGTTAAGTTGGGCGAAAACGAAGGTACAACCCAGCACACAAAAAGCTCAGAGGAAAACTGGACTGTGACTTTGGCAAATACTGGCCTAGCAACAATGACAGGTGGACGAATTCATAGAATCAAAAAGTATGTTGAAGGAGAAAGATTCCTGTGTACATACGGTGACGGCGTGGCCGACATTAATTTAAAGGCATTAACTGATTTCCACTCTTCACATGGCAAGTCTGCAACAGTTACGGCTGTCCGACCAACCAATCGCTTCGGTGCCATGCAAATCGATGATCAAAACACCGTGACAGAATTTGCCGAAAAACCTAAAGCAGAGAAGTGGGTCAATGGAGGATACTTTATATTTGAACCTAAAGTCTTTGAATACTTAGATGCTGAATGCGTATTGGAAAAAGCCCCTCTAGAGAATCTTGCAAAAAAAGGTGAACTTAAGTCATACAAACACGAAGGTTTTTGGCAGCCAATGGACACCTATCGTGAGTCTCAGGACTTGAATGAGCTGTGGGATAAAGACGAAGCTCCATGGAAAAACTGGTAGCAAAATTCAATGCTTTCATATTTAAGCCTATACAAGAATAAGAAATTTCTTATTACAGGACACACCGGCTTTAAAGGTGCGTGGTTAACAAGAATTCTTGTACTTGCAGGTGCTGAAGTTTATGGCTTGGCACTCACTGCAGAACCGAATTCATTGTTCTCACAAATCACTAAAATTGGAATACAAGACAGCGCAATTATTGATATTCGACATAGAGCTGAAATAGATGCCTATTTTAAGAAACATAGATTTGAAGGGGTATTTCATCTAGCGGCACAACCATTGGTTATTCGTTCCTACAAGGAACCGATTGAAACATTTGAAACCAATGTGTTGGGAACCGCGAATGTCCTAAATTCAATTCTGCAACATGAATCCTCAAAATGGGTGGTGGTTGTTACCACAGATAAGGTATATAAAAATGTTGAAAAATTAGAAGGTTATTCGGAAGACGAACCTTTGGGTGGCAAAGATCCTTATAGTGCAAGTAAAGCAGCTACCGAAATGGTTGTATCTGCTTGGCAAACGTTGGCGTCATTACGAGAATTAAAAACAATCATTGTTTCTGTTCGAGCAGGAAATGTTATTGGCGGCGGAGATACAGCAGAAAATCGGTTGATTCCAGATTTGATCCGAGGATTTAAAAATCCTCATAAAACCGTCATCAGGTATCCAAACGCAATTAGACCTTGGCAGCACGTATTAGATCCATTAAGTGGATATCTAAAATTGGGTGAAAAGCTAATGCAAAGAATTCAAACTTCTAATGCATACAACTTTGGGCCAGGGGAAGAGTCAAAGCTCACCGTCCAAAAAATGGCAGAAATTGCTTGCGAGCAATGGGAGGGGAGCCTTGGAATAGACATTCAACAAGACCCCAATGCGCTTCCTGAGTCAGGTTTATTGTGGCTTTCATCCGATCTGGCCACCCAAGAGTTAGGCTGGAACAATAGATTTGAAGCGGAAGAAGCCATCCGCTGGACTATTCAATGGGAGCGTGAGTCTATGAAATCCTCTCCACTCACAGCGCTGGATATTCAAATTAAGGAATTTTTTGGAGAATTTGAGTGAAAAAACTTTCGATTATTACACCTTGCTATAACGAGGAAGTTAATGTAGAAATCTGTGCGCACGAACTAAAAAGAGTTATGGCGGAGCAACTCCCAAATTACAAGTATGAGCATATTTTTGCTGACAATGCCTCAACGGATTCAACTCTTGAAAAGCTTAAAGAAATCGCCTCACGAGATACCAATGTGAAAGTTATTTCAAACAGCAGAAATGTAGGACCATTTCGAAATATGTGGAATGCTATGAAAAGTGCTTCGGGAGATGCTGTTGTTCCTCTGCTCCCTGCAGACCTTCAGGATCCTCCAACAGTTATTCCGGAATTAGTTAAAAACTGGGAGTTGGGCTTCCTTGTCACATATGGCGTGCGTGCAAACCGCCAGGAGTCCTTAATAATGCGCATGGCCCGCGGACTTTATTACCGAATTATTAAAAAGTTTGCTGCCGCGGTTATTCCTCTAAATTCAGGAGAATTTCTGTTAGCTGATAAAAAGGTCATTGACTCGATTCTCGAAGTGGATGATCAATATCCATACATACGAGGTTTGATCGCACAAACCGGCGTGAAAAGCGCATCAGTCCCATATACCTGGGTAAAGCGTGAACGCGGTAAATCTAAAAATAATTTTATTTCATTAATTGATCAAGCTATCAATGGGTTTGTTTCAACTTCACGAGTTCCAGCCAGACTGGCTTTACTTGGAGGCTTCATACTTTCATTTCTCGGTTTTGCGTATGCCTTATTCACTGTAATTAGTGTTTGGATGTCCAACGGAACTGCTCCGGTAGGCATACCCACAATTATTGTTGGAATTTTCTTACTAGGCGGAGTTCAACTTCTATTTCTAGGCCTAATTGGTGAATATATTCTCAGTATCCATGGCCAGGTACGACGCACCCCACCTATGTTTGAAACAGAGAGAATCAACTTCTAGGAGAAAAATGGCCAAGCACTCATCTCAAAGAACCACTCCTATACAAGCTGAAACTTTTCCGACTGCACTAGTTCTAGGTCTTAAAGCATTTACTCTCACCGGTTTAACTATTTTACTTGTTCAACTTTTTCGTGGATCTGCACAAAGCGAAGGACCAGATAAAGCAATTTTTCTTCTAAGTATTGCCATCGCCGCAATATTCATCCTCATGGGATTAACTAAAGGACAATTCAATTCTGGGAAATACTTTTATGCCTCTGGTGCCATACTTATAACGGCAATTGGTGTTATAGGAATTGAAGAGCATGACCCGATAAACGGAGTAGTTCTATCAAATAGGTTGTGGTTGGGTTTTGGACCATTTGTCTTTCTTATAATGGCCGCAATTTTTGGTTTTGTCTTCAAAGTTCTTGAATGGAAATCACTGAGCAAACCTTGGAAAGTTGCGCTAGCCATCCTTTTTTCAGCAAATACAGCTCTTGCAATTCCAAGCTTTTGGCAGAGCGCAAAAGCAGTAATCGATGCGGACCATTCAGAGTATGTCATTAATGAAATCATCGCGCCTCTTAATGGATATTGGCCTTATTCAGACTTTATTCCTCAATATCAAACTTTTTATGGATTTTTCTTAAAACCATTCGTTAGCTCAATGAATGCTAGTCAGATTTCAGATGTAATTTATTTGGCTTTGACCTTCATCACCTATTTAACAATTGTTTTAGGTGTTTTCATCGCCTGGCTAGCTTTAAACAGAAGCTCTCTAGTTTTAGCTGTTGGTCTCGTAGTCCCGTTTACGGCATTAACGCAATTCCCAACTAGAGAGGGCTATCTAGGCTCTATTGCATCATTGTTATCAGGTCTATCAATAAGAGTCTTCCCTGGATTATTACTATTGATGGTCACGATCTATGTCTTGAATTCACATCGAGCACAAACCACAAAGAAACGTTTTATTGCGTTGGCGATCGTGGGTGTTTTCTCCGGATTAGTAGCATGGCAATCACAAGACTTTGGACTGGCTGCTGCAATTACAACTATCTTAACAGTTGCCTTCGCTAGCTCTCCCAAGTTGATTGATTTCAAGTCTGTAGCAGCCGTCATGGCAGGTTTGATCCCAGGGTTCCTCATTTACCCAATGGCTGGCGCCGTTTCCGGTCATCCTATTAACTTTGATTACTTCCTCTTTTTTGCTCGTCAATTTGGATCAGGGTTTGGTGCAGAACGAATGCGTACACCTGGACCTGTCTTAGTAATCTTGCCTCTCATCGTTTTGCTTGTTGTAGTACATGCTATTACTTTGCATAAATCGAAAAATGCACTCGAAGTAAACGCGGAACTTTTCAACAGCAGCCTTATAGGGCTCACATTTTCTATTTGGTCCTTCGCTGGCTTCACATATTATCTAAATCGTTCCTATGCATCAGGACAGATGCAGATTCTTTTCTTGACGATCGCTGTTTCACTCGCCGCATTAGTTGGTGTTGTAGTCAAAGCTTTAGACGGCGACCTTCCCAAAGGCTTTCTATTGTCCAAGACAAATAGGAACTCAAAGAACTTTGCCTGGATGCTTACTCTCGCAATTGTTTTTTCAATTCCATTTTCCACGCTAGTCCTAACACCAAATCCAGCAGTCGAGCTTGCCCGCATTGATGAAGGTTCGTCTACTCCTCGTTGGCCAAAAGCGACGATCCTGGCTTCGGTGGAAGATGCGCGGGCTGCTTCAAAATTCGCGAAGGCAAACGGCCTAAAGCTTGGATTTTTCGGTGCGTCTGCCGCCTATGTTGAAAAAGAGACTGGAGTTCAAAGCCTGTCAATTTTAAACTCACCATTTGATCTTGGAATGAGCCAGCAAACGATTCAAGTCTCATGCGAATACATTGCTAAAATTAACCCCGATGTAATAGTTGCAAGCGACGAAGGGGCAGCACTTTTCCAGTTTGAGGGAAAAACACTGTGCAACGCCTATGTACAACGAGACATTCCAGGGGTTCGTAGTGGACACTTTGCTGTCCGTGTCGGTCAATAAGGAGTCTAGTTAAATGGAAATAGCTACAAAGTGTCCTATATGCGAAACATTGAATAACTCTGTCTCTGTTTATCCTTCAAACGTTGACGACCAGAGTTTTTCAACAGAGGTTTTCTCGGCGCGTAGGCTTCCGGATAGACGACACTATCAATGGGTTCGTTGCAATTCTTGTACATTGCTTCGCTCTGACCCAGTTTTGGATGTTGACCTTGAAAAGTTATATGTGGACTCAACATTTGATTACTCGACCGAAGTCGATGGTCTTAAAAAGACTTACTTTAAATTAGTTCTTAAGGCACTCGGAAAGAAAAAGCTACGCGATTCGGTATTTGAAGTAGGTGGAGGCAATGGCTTTTTCTTAGAAGCAGCCAAAGATGGTGGCTTTAAGAATGTAGCAGGAGTCGAGCCAAGCACTGAAGCAATCAAAGCTGCTCGGGCGGACATTAAGCCATTTATGATCGCTAACATGATGAAGGCCGATGTACTTCCAGATAATACTTTTGAAGTTGGAACTATGTTTCATACCCTTGATCACCTTACCGAACCAGTATCTACTCTTAGGGATTGTCTTAATGCCTTGAAGCCGGGTGGCGTTTTCGTGGTTGCAGTTCATAACGAACGGTCATGGTCAGCCCGACTTATGGGAGAGCGATCACCAATTATTGATGTAGAACATACACATCTTTATACTCGCTCTTCGGGAGAGGCATTGTTCAAGAAAATTGGTTTTGTTGAAGTGAAATCTGGTGCCTACAACAATCACTACTCGTTAGCTTATATTCTTCATCTAATTCCAATCTCGCGAACTTTCCGCAAAAAAGTATTGGAAAGTTCTTTGGGAAGTTTACTGAGCAAAATTAAGGTAGTGGTTCCACTTGGAAATATGTGGATTGCGGGAACAAAACCCTAGAAACCAGCTGCTTTGCTAAGCAACAGACCAACATCGTCAATCTCGGTATCGAGAACCTGGGTGTATACATTCATCGTTACACGCGGGTCGGAGTGTCCAAGCAACCTCTGTGCTGTAGTCACATGGACGCCTTGCTGCTTTAGTAAATATGCGTATGTGTGACGTAACGAGTGAATATCAACCCCATATGGCCTGAGAACTTTACGTAAAGTTTTTGGGCTTTTTGGAAAGACTATAAATGGGCTGACTAGTGGGACCGATCTAATACCAGCTTTACTTTTTGTTTGACCGTGGATGGATTTACTCACCCACACCCGATCATCTCGAATGTCATCTATTGTGAGTGCAACCGCTTCAGACCATCGCAACCCATGAAGTGCTAAGAATCGAATCTGAGGCGTGTAATGACCAAAATTTGATCTTGAAATCTCCTCCCACGTTAAAAACTGTCGAGGCTTCACCATGATTTTGGGTCCTGAAACTCCATGAGCTGGTGAAGCATCAATTATTTCTTGTGCGAGTGCCTCCCTAAAGATGGTTTTGATGACCGCTAAAGACATGGCAGCAGTTTGGGGAGGCAAACCGTGAATTGCACTTTGTATATCTAAACGCTTAATTGATCGTAAATCTCTGTGCGCCAATGTAGGAAATAAATGAAGCTTTAACATCGAATGGTAGGTAGCACGTGTCTTAGGACGAATAGGCAAATGCCCGACTGTTTGCAATGCAAAACTTTCAAACAACACGTGTGCTCCTTTCCATTTCTTATCGAAATCAAAAGGAGTTAGCTCTTAACACAAAGTGTGAACTAACAGCGATTGATTTGTCAGTGTCATGTTTGTTCATGACAAGGCAAACTAAATATTTATTTGGTTACGAGATAACAGTCTTGACTAGTCATTTACTACTTATTAAAAACCGGTTAGCCCCCGTAAGAACTAACCGGTTATTAAATATTTTGGTGCCGGAGCCCGACCCCCTCGAGGGAGAGAGTCGAGCCCCGAACCCAAGTGTTAGGAGCTAAAGGCTTACGCCTTTACCTTCTTCTGGATCTTGATTACTAGGTTTGTTAGAGAAGTGATCTGCTTCTTCAAAGCGTTGATCATTTCTGAAACAGATGTTGATAGAGCAGCTACTGCATCTGCAGCATCTTGTGCTGCATTTGCTGCATCAGTTGCTGCNTTTGCTGCATCTGTTGCCTCTGCTGCTGCATCTGCTGCTGCAGATGCGTTAGTAGCAGCTTCATTTACAGAATCAACAGCAACAGATGCGCTATTAACACCAGCTGGTGCAAGGCTTGCGCCAAGACCTGTCTGAGCAGTTGTTGTAGTTCCTGCAGCAGATGCGGTCACTGCTGTGATACCGACGTTGCCGGCAGCATCAGCTGATTGACCGAATGTGGCGCTGGTGAATGCAACTGTGACAGTTCCGGTTCCAGTGAAGATGAATTCAATCTGGCCGTTCTTATCTGTGTTGCCTGTTGCAGTTGATGCGCCAGAACCGAAGTAACCGGTTCCGCTGCGAGTTGCGTTAACTGCAACACCAGAGATGGCGTTGCCGTAACGATCCTTCACAGTTTTGCCGGCAGCATCAGCTGATTGACCGAATGTGGCGCTGGTGAATGCAACTGTGACAGTTCCGGTTCCAGTGAAGATGAATTCAATCTGGCCGTTCTTATCTGTGTTGCCTGTTGCAGTTGATGCGCCAGAACCGAAGTAACCGGTTCCGCTGCGAGTTGCGTTAACTGCAACACCAGAGATGGCGTTGCCGTAACGATCCTTCACAGTTGCGGTGACTACGTTTCCGGAGACAGTTGCTGCAATAGTGCGAGCCTCACCTGTTCCAGTCTGGTAGAAGTAGATATCAGCAGTTGAGCTCTTGCCACCAGCTGTTGCGGTGACAGTTGCCTTGCCTGCTGCATATGAGGAGATGGAAGTTGATGCTTCACCTGATGTGTCTGTGTAAACAGTCACAAGAGTTGTATGAACTTCAGCTCCAGTAAGACCTGAGACTGCAAAGGTCACAGGAACACCAGCAAGAAGAGCTCCGGTTGAACCGGTGATAACTGCCGTGACTGTTGCTGAGGTTCCGGTTGCACCGGCACCAGCAGCAGAGATCTCTGTGAAAGTTGTTCCAGCAACTACATCATCATCACCTGGGTATTCCAAAGTGACAGTTCCAACAGCGTTGGTGCCGTATGCGATGGTTGTTGTTGAAGTTGATCCTCCGCTAATAGAGACAGAGAGCGTATCGCTGACTGCTGTATTGGTATTAGCGTCTGTAACGCTAAAGGTTGCCTGGCCATTGGCGTCGGTAACCTTCAAAGTTGCAGTAGAAGTTGGGTTCTTACCAGTAACAGATCCTGAAAGAGTTTGGTTTGCATAAGCTCTACCAAAGAGATCCTTGAGTGTTACCGTGAAGGTTGTTGTAGCGCCAACAACAGCATTGACTGATCCTGGAGATACAGTGAGTGCACCTGGAACGTTGGTCTCTGCAATTGCATTTGACTGGGTTCCCGAATTTGCTGTGTAGGCAGCTGCAGGATCTGGAGAAATATCGTACGCAGCATCCTCATCAGCAGTTGTCGTTGCTGTAACTGAGCAAGTTGCTACTGATCCGGCGCTTATTCCAACACAGTCGTAGGCAAGAGCAGCCGTGTAACCGGTGATTGATCCAGTGTTTCCAAGACCTGCAATCAATCGCTCATTGACAGAGAATTGAACCGCAGAGCCCGAAGAAGCAGTCGCACGCCAGGAAAGTGTTGATACCCCAATTGGAATGTCGACGTTAGGCACTGTTCCAGCCCAACCTGTAGCTGTTGCAGAGAGAGCAGGTGTTGTGGTGTATGCAACGGCGTCAACAAATGTAATTGATGTTGAAGCATTTGCTCCACCTGCAATGGCAGCAGTTAGATTTGTGGTTCCTGCAGTAGCGTCTAGGAGGTTTACCCAGGCAATACCACTGGAGTTGAAGTTTGCTGCTGAAAGATTATAGGCAGCACCAGCATCAGAAGTTACAATTCCACCATTTACGAAGCCGATATCGCCTGTACCTGAAGGTGTCAGAGTAACAGCTTCACCTGGTGAGAGGACTGCAGCATTGCCTGCAGCATCCTTCAAGGTGACCTTGATCAAAGCACCATGACGTCCATGATTACCTTCTGCAATTGCAGTTGTCGAGTTTTGGCGAGTCAGTGTGATTGATGAGACGCCAGTCGATACGTTAATGGTGAAGGTCTTTGAAGATTCAGATCCTGAGAGAGATGCTTGTGCTGAGTTTGTGGCAATAGTTCCACCTGTGCCAGCAAAATTTGTCACAGCACGATCACGCTCATTCCACACGGTGATCGAATATGTTCCAGCAACTGTTGGTGTGAATCGCACAGTCGCAACTGTGGCTGAAGAAACAGCATCAATCTCGGTGGTGTTTCCAGCTGGTGAAGGCGCAACATAGTTAATTGTTGCAACTGAGCTAGAAGTTCCAGTATCAGTTAATGAACCAGTTGTAACAACGCCTGTGTTCGTAGCTGCACCGTAGAAAACTCCCTTGGAGATTTCGCCAGTTCCAGTAACCATGTCGGCACCAGAATCAAGCGATAAGTAGATCCCAGAAGTTGCTGGCTGTGAAGTAATGGTTGCCGCAACAGATACAGTTTCTGTTGCTGTTGCTGTCGGTGTAATTGCAGCAGCTGAAGCCGTGATTGGAATTGAAATTTCTTGACCAACGCGACCAGCTACAGTCGTGTTAGTGTTAGTGAACGTCAATACCTTGGCAAGACTCGTGTCCCCACTGGTGTGTGCAGCAGAAGCCGCCACTGTTCCAAGAACACTAAAGCCCAAAGCCGCAACAGTTACAAGCGCTACGCGCTTGAAAGTTGTCTTTGTAGACATTTGTTTCCTTTCGATTAGTCGAGGCCAGGAATTTCCTGCCCTCGGCTTTGGGTAATAAGTGCCCTCTCATATGTCATGAGAGGGCATTCAAAGGATTTTGATGTGTGAGCACTCACCTGGTTCACAGGAATCTGCGGTGTAATTGGTGCATGACCCAAGCGACCCGCATTTATAAACACTCGGCGGCAGGTACTGACTGGGCGGCGCTGATGTTGGGCGCTGGGTTGGGGCTGACTCTGGCCTTGCAGGCGACGACTCTGCGCAGCGGGGATTTCAAGGATTTCTATTCGGTGGTTGTGACGGTTAGCCGCTTGGCCGCGTTGGTGGGTACGTATCTATCCGTGGTGGGCATCTTCTTGGTGGCACGTATTCCTGTTGTGGAACGCGGGGTTGGCCATGATCGATTGGTGACCTGGCATAGGAAGCTGGGGCCTTGGTCTTTGTATTTAATCGGTGCACATGTTTTTTTGATTGTGCTTGGTTTTGCGGGGCAAGATCAAATTCCTTTGTATAAAGAGATGTGGCAGTTCTTAACTCTGTATGACTGGATGTGGTTTGCACTGGCTGGTTTTGTGTTGATGGTGATGGCAGGTGTGACTTCATATAAGAAGGCGCGCGCCAAGATGAGTTATGAGACTTGGTGGTTGGTTCACATTCTGACTTATGCCGCAGTTGCTGCTTCATTTATGCACCAGATCGTTAATGGTTCGATGTTTATTGATCATCCATTAAATCGGGCGTATTGGATTACTTTGTATGTGGTGATGGCGTTATCGATTGGGTATTGGCGATTCTGGGTTCCTATTTGGCGATCACTGAAAGTAAATGTGCGAGTTGAAAAGGTTGTTGTTGAAGGACCTGGTGTCGTTTCGGTAATTATGAAGGGTCGCAATTTAGATCGTTTGGCTGCGCAAGGTGGGCAGTTCTTTGGGTGGAGATTTATTGCACGTGGGCATGCATTGATGTCGCACCCTTATTCTTTGTCGGCAGCTCCTACAAAAAATCATTTGCGAATTACTGTGAAGGATTTAGGAGATCACTCGAGGTCGTTGGCGTTTTTAAAGCCGGGGACTCGGGTGTTTGTTGAAGGACCTTATGGGGCATTTACTGCGGGGCGTTCTACTTCTCCGCATGTGGTGTTGGTGGGCGGCGGAGTTGGTATTACTCCGGTGCGTGCGTTGATGGATGAGTTCAATGGTGGAGCGCAGATTGATGTGATTTTTAGAGCTTCGCGAGAAGAGGATTTAGTTTTAAAGGCAGAGATGGATTATTTGGCAGAGCGCAGTGGTGGCTCGATGCGGATTCATTATTTGGTGGGATCACGTAAGAACCATCCAATGGATGCGCGATCATTGAAGGCGTTAGTGCCGACCTTTGCAGATAGTGATATTTATATTTGTGGTCCAGAGCCGTTGGTCAGTGCGGTGCGCAAGGCGGCAGAGGATCTAGGTGTGCCAAAGAACCGTTTTCATGATGAGGCTTTCGCGTTCCATAGCGAATAATTAGCCGCAGATACTCTGCGGTGGGATTGCGGGCGTTCACAGAAACCTTTCAGGTTGGTGGGCTTTGATGAGCTTGTTCAACCATTCGAGGGGTTAACACGAAGTGAGGGTATGAGATGAAGCGGGCGTTGCTTATCGCAGGAGGCACTGTGGGGGGCCTTGGTGCGGTGTTGGCGATTACTCCGCCTCAGTTGGGGTCGACCAGTGCGATTAACATCGCCGGGGCTCCGATGGCTGGTGCGGATACGACCGCGAGTGCGTCTGCTTCATCATCTTCTTCTGCAACAGCTTCTTCAACAAAGACAACGGCTGCGACGACAAAGGGTGCGAAGCCGGTTGCAACAAAGAAAGCAACGAGCGGGAATTCAGGAACAAGTAATTCTGCAACATCTGCCGCGACAACTGCGCCAGCAACCCAGGCACCAGCGACATCTCCAACTGCGATCAATGGAACATTTACTGGGCCATCAGTTTTTGTGAACTACGGAAATGTTCAAGTAAAAATTACAGTGGTCAACGGTCGCATTACAGATGCGGTTGCAGTGAAAGCGCCAAGTGGTCGCAATGATCGCTACACAAATATGGCGGTGCCGATTTTGAAGGCGCAAACATTAAAGGCGCAGAGTGCAAATATTCAAGGTGCATCTGGTGCGTCTTATACGAGTTATGGCTGGTTCACATCATTACAGGGAGCTATCGCTCAAGCTGGTTTGTAAGCATGGGTACTGTTAGCGCATGAATCATTTGCGTCGACAGTTTCCGGTGTGGGGAACGATTGTGGATGTGGATTGTTATTCGCAATCTGTCGGTGGTGCGGAATTAGATCGCGCAATGGAATCGGTGATTAAGTTTTGCGAGGATGTTGATCGGGATTTTTCGACCTATAAAGAAGAGTCGTGGGTGACGCGGTTGCGTCAAGGAAAAGTTGCGATTGAGGATTGTCCTGATGATGTGCGCGAGGTGTGGGATTTGTGTGTGCGTGCAAAGGATTTGAGTGATGGGGCTTTTGATCCCTGGGCGGTTGAAGGCGGATTTGATCCATCGGGATTGGTAAAGGGTTGGGCCGCCGATGCGGCATCAAACATTTTGGTTACGGCAGGTGTGCAGCACTGTCAGGTAAATGCTGCAGGGGATTTAGCTCTGCGTGGTGGATGGTTCGATTCAGTGGCTGGGGTTGTAAAGCCTTGGTCAATCGGTGTTGTGAATCCCGATGATCGCGGCGAAGTTGTGAAGGTGTATGAAATTTCCGATGGTGCGATTGCAACATCTGGCACATATGAACGCGGTGCACATATTCATGATCCATTAAATGGATTGATTGCGATCGGTGCAAAGAGCGCGACTGTTGTTGGTCCTGAGGGCTGGCTGAGTGATGCGATGGCAACCGCGGTCATGGTTGGTGGTCAGGATTCAGCAAAATGGTTTGGCCAGCCTGAATTGCAGGGATATCAGGTTTTTGCAGTGAATCGACATGAACAAAGTGCGTGGGAGATTTAGGATGCTCACTATGTCTTCACAACGCCAGCTGCGAAATCGATTGACCTTAATTTTCGCTGCGGTTTTTGGATTTGTTTCTATTGGATTAGCACCAGCGTATGCGGTTGATGAGCGCGTCATCGATATTGTTGAAGTGACCTGGCCAGGGGCAGAAGCGCCAGTTGGAAATGTGGCAAAGCTTGCCAATGTCGTTGATGTTGAGGTGAACTCTGATTGGAAGAAGTTCACAACTTTGTATGGCGATACAAAGGATCGAGTTGTTTCATTTAAGACCGGCAAGGTTTTAACAACTCCGATCGGACTTGTTTCCAAGATGGCGTGTATCGGATTTGCATCCTCTGAGTTCATGAACTCGATTCGCCCCGAGGCATATAAGCGTTTAGGAATTACCGACTATTCAGAGCGTTACTTATTGGTGATCTCACCTAAGGCTGGCTGTGTGTGGTCTGGGCGTGCGCAGTTAGGTGGGCCAAAGAGTAAAAGCGGAACACTGATTTTGCATGAGAGTGCATCAAGCTTTGTTATCTCACACGAATTAGGTCACACCTTTGGATTGGGGCACTCAAACTTTTTGCGATGCGATAACGCTGCATACGACGGCGCTTGGGGCGAAACCTGTAAGGGCGTTGAATACGGCGGAACTATCGATGTCATGGGAAATGTTGATACAACCTCACCGTTGAATACTTATCATCAGTGGCGAATGGGTTTACTTGAGGATTCTCAAATCAAACAGGTGTGGCAATCCGAGGTTGTTAATTTAGCGCCAAGTGATTTTGCAAATGGAACACGAGCGATTTATATCCGTGATGGAAAAGCTGCCTACTGGGTTGAGTACCGTCGCAAGTTAGATGGTGCTGGATATAAGCCAGGGCTAGCAATTTATCGTTTAGATCCACCACCGATTTCAGCTGTTGTGTCAGTTAACCCTGAAGATGCTGAAGCCGCTGAATTTGGCTCTGTTTTGGGTACTGATGTGTGGATGCTTAACCTTGATACATATCAATACAAGGACTCACGCTCTGTCGGTGGATCAATGACAGCGCTGACTGCAAAGACTTACTCCGGCAATGTTTCCTTTAGCGCGGTTGCTTCTGAAACTAGCGCTGTTGTAACCATTACTAAGAAAGCGGATACAACTCCTCCACCTGTTCCAAATGTGCTTCCTGTAGCGCAATGGAACTCTCCCAACATGGTAATTCTTGGATCTGGCGGAGAAGATGCCGATACTGCGGTTGTTGGTTTTGAAGGACAAATTGATGGCAAAGTTGAAATATTAAAGGCTTCAGATATTGATGGTTGGTTGCCGACTTATTTGTCACCATTTGTTGCGCCTAAAACTTTTTACTTGCGCGATCTTCCTGAAGGTAGTTACTCCTTTGCGATGCGTTCGATAGATATCGTGGGCAACAAGAGTGATTGGTCGGCAACGCAAAAGGTTGTAATCGATCGCGCAGATCCTGTTGTGACAAATGATTTTGTGTTGACAGGTGCTGCAGCAAACGAACTGTCTCTTCAATGGAAGGGAGCAACTGATGCGGGAAGCGGAATCTGTCAGGTCAATGTTGTTGATGAGGATGGGCTAGTAATTCAGAGCTCAGCGGTGAAGAACGCACCCGTCGTAAAGGTTGCAGCTGGTGCAACAGTTGCAGGTACTGCGCAGGTATTTGATTGCTTAGGTAATGGAAAGTCTGGCGATCTAAGTGTCTCTGGAAAATTAGTTGCTGGCGATAAGAGTTCCAAGACAGGTAAATGGAGCGCAGCGGGTGCTGCATATGGCGCAGGTGCGATTAAGTGCGTTGGTAAGTGCACAGCTTCACTGACTGTCTCTGGCAAGAACGATGTTTTAGTCGGAACTGGAGCTGCAACGGTATCTGTGGGCAATAAAACCGTTGCCACCATTGCTGATAGCAAGGTTGCAAAGCTTCGCATTGGCGCAACGGTTGATGTTGGTGCGAGCAAGAAAGTTGTTCGAGTAACAGGTTCAAACTTTGTTTTGATTGGACTTTCTTCATTCACAACAACACTAGGTGTTTTGAAGGATTTAGATCGCGCACCTGCAATTACCGATCCATCACTAACCGATGAGAAGCAGGTAAAGCTTGCGAAGTTTGGATTCCGTGCAGAGGACTTCAGTCAGGAATGGGCTGTGTTGCCGATGGCTCGCGGTACAACTTTGGAAGATCCATCACTAGATCTTTGTAATGGAACCTACCTTTCTGAAAAAGAGCGCGTCGAGCGCCGTCAGGTAACTGCGACCAAGGTTGGATCAACATTTTCTTTCTTATCAACTGAGGTTGTTAAGTACTCATCTGCAGCCGCGGCAAGTGCTGCACAGAAAGAGTTAGTAAAGGTTTTAGGGCAGTGTCAGACTGACAAAGGTTACAAGGATGCAACAGATGGACTCATTCCATATGAGTTTAAAAAGTTAGGCAGCATTCCTACAGGTGTTGTATCTGAGGGCAATCGAGTCTTTGTTCACGCAGTTATTGATAGCGGAATCCGCGCCCGTACCTTGCTTGGTTTCTACCAATTTAATGGCGATACCTTTACAGGGCTATATGTAATGAACGCTGAAGGCTTTAGCGATGCTCAGGTAGCAAAGTGGCTCAAGGTCGCAGCGACTATGGGCCAACGTTTACAAGGTAAGTCTGCTTAAGCGCTGACAGCGTTGAGCTTTTCAACCTCTGCTGGTGTTAGCTCGATAACCTGAACGATCTCTTCTAACTGCGGCACTGTGCGTGCTGATGCAATTGGAACACTTACAGATGATTGAGAGCGAAGCCAAGCAAGAGCGATCGCAGAAAGTGGTGCTCCGTTGTGAGCAGCGCTAATTTCATCCATTGCAGTAAGAATTGCGTAACCCTTGTCGGTTGCGTATTCGCGAGCACCGGCTGCGCGCTTTGAATCTACCTCGGTTACACCTGGGCGATACTTTCCTGACAAGAATCCGCGAGCGATCCCGTAAAAAGGAATATTGGAAATACCAAGTGATTCAACTGTTGGAGCTAAATCTGTTTCGTATGTTTTTCTATCAACTAAGTTATACAGATCTTGAACCGCAATATATGCAGGGATGTTGTTGTTTTCGCTGTAAGCGATTGATTCGCGCAGGCGAGATGCGGTGAAGTTAGAGGCTGCGATGTAACGCACCTTTCCTTCTGCGATTAACTGAGCGTATGCGCCAAGGGTTTCTTCAAGTGAAACTGTTTCATCATCTGCGTGGCTGTAATACAGATCGATGTAATCGGTTTGCAAGCGATTAAGGGATTCTTCGCAGGCGGCGAGAATATTCTTTGCTGACAATCCTGGGCGGCGATCCATCTTTGCAACCTTCGTTGCGATCACCATCTCGCTGCGGTTGTTGCGGGATTTCATCCAGTTGCCGATCACTGTTTCAGACTCTCCGCCGACATGGCCTTCGACCCACTGGTTATACATATCTGCGGTGTCGATGAAGTTGCCGCCATGGCTTTTGTAGGAATCCATCACTAGGTGGCTTTCAGCCTCAGTGGCATTTCCGCCAAAGATGTTGCTGCCTAGGCAGAGTTCATGAACAACAAGGTCGGATTCAGGGATAGTGATCATGGAGTCAGATTAAGGCACAATTGCGCACATGGCGACTACAACAGGTGGATTTTCAAGTGAAGGGCTGGCGTTAGAGGCCAAGACTCTGGAACTGGAATCCTTGTCGCAAAAAGAGGCGATTGAAATTGGTGAGATCGCATTGGATATGGGATTTGCTCGCGGATTAGGAATTGCAGTTGAGGTGCGATTGAAAGAGTGGATTGTTTTTCACGCATCCTTGCCGGGATCTACTGCAGAGAATGATTCGTGGATTGCGCGAAAAGCTCAAGTTGTTTTAGCAACTGGTAATTCAACGATGTATGAACGCGTGCTGGCAGAAGAGCAAGGCATCGATTGGTATGCGGTTAAGGGAATGCCTGAAGAGACTCATGCGATTCATGGTGGCGGGTTGCCTTTGAATGTTAAGGGCATGGGTTGTGTTGGAATTTTGTTAATTAGTGGTTTGCCACAGGTGCAGGATCACTTGTTAGGTGTTGAAGTGTTGACCGAATTTTTGGCGCGAAAGGGTGAGCTGCTATGAGTATTTGGGTGTGCGGAGAAGTTTTGATTGATATTTTGCCAACCGGTCCTGTTGTTGGTGGAGGTCCTGCAAATACAGCCAAAGCGTTAGCGCGCTTGGGGTATGAGGTTGATTTCATTGATGGCATTTCTATTGATGCGTATGGTGTTAGCGCACGCAAAGAGTTAGAGCGTGATGGTGTTGGGCTTTCCTTGGCCTTAAGCAGTGACAAGCCAACATGCACCGCAACAGTTACCTTGGATTCTGCAGGGTCGGCTTCATATGAATTCTTGATCGATGGCACTGCCACCTTTGATTTCAATACTTCATGGCTACCTGACCCAGAGCGTTTAAAACCAAGTGTTTTACACATCGGAACCCTGGTCACGATTGTGGAGCCAGCATCAACTGTTTTGTATGACTGGGCGGTCAAGTGTGCAGAGTTTGCACCTGTTGTCTTTGATCCCAATGTGCGTTCATCTGTTGTGGGCGATCGCGAAAAGTACCGTGCAGCTGTTGAAAAATGGGTTGGAATTTCTAGTGTTGTAAAGCTTTCTGATGATGATATTTCTTGGTTGTATCCAGGTGAGGCGATGGATGAGGTTGCTAAACGTTGGATCGCTGGCGGAACTTCATTGGTAGTTGTTACTCGTGGTGCCAATGGAATCATCGGTTACACAGAACATGGTTTTGAAGAGGTTGATGGTGCAAAGGTAACTGTGGTCGACACTGTTGGTGCGGGCGACACAGTCGGTGCGATTCTGGTTGAAGGAATCATTAAGCACTCTGTAATTGGTTTGCAGGGAGCAACATTGAACGCTGTTCTGCATCGCGCAGCGATCGCTGCAGGAATTACCGTTTCACGTGCTGGTGCTCAACCTCCACGGTTGCACGAACTAGTAGAAGCGCTGGATGCCTGATGCAATTTATTGATGATGCAGAATTTCAAATCGCAATCGATGATGACAATGGTGCGCGAATCACTTCATTAAAGTGGCGCGAAAATGAGTTTGCTGTTCCCTTTCGCGGACAGGTTCACACATCGGGTTGGTACTCGATGGCACCATGGGCAGGACGTATTAAAGAGGGCTTGATTACAAATAGTGCGGGACAACAAATTCAACTGCCAGCAACTATTGATCCACCACATGCGTTGCATGGTTTTGGTTTGATCTCTTCATGGCAGGAAATCGGCCCAGGACGCTCACTTTTGCATCTGCCGTCGCCTTATGGTGATGCGACTGTCGAACAAAAGATTGAAGTTTTGGATGATGCGATTCGTTGGTCTCTGGAATATGAACCTAATGGTTGCGATCTTCCTGCCTGGCTCGGTTTCCATCCCTGGTTTGCTCGTGATTTAGAACGTGGTGGCAGCGCAGAAATTGAGTTTGATGCAACTGAGATGTTGATCCGTGGCAGCGATGGAATTCCAACTGGAAAGCGCAGTGCGCCAACGCAACCACCTTGGGATGATGCATTTACTGGAATTAAAGGCACCCCTGCTGTTGTTTGGGAGGATGTCGCCCGCATTTCAATCGAGTGTGATGCGCCTTGGTGGGTTGTTTATTCCGAAGATTCTGACGGCGTATGTATTGAGCCACAGACCGCACCACCTGATGCGCAGAACTTAGGGATTAGTGGCGAGAACTACATCGAAGCGTTGTTTGTTTTCGAATCTCTCGAATAATTTCAGCGTAAAAAAGATAGACTGGTCTCATGATTAATCGCGACCGTTTAGCTCAACTACGAAAAATCGAAGATGAACGTTTCTTAGCTCTGCATCCAAAAAGTGGTGAAATGTTTAAGGCCGGACAAAAGAACATGCCTGGCGGAGTTCCAATGTCATGGATGGCAAAGTGGCCTGGGGCGTATCCGGTTTTCGTAAGTGAGGCTAAAGGTGCGCGCTTTACCGATATTGATGGCAACACATACATCGATTTTTGTTTAGGTGACACCGGGTCGATGACAGGCCACTCACCAGATGCAACTGTGGCCGCCATTCGCGAGCAAGCAGGTAAGGGAATTACCGCGATGCTTCCAACAGCAGATGCAGCAATTGTGTCGGCCGAATTAGCGGCCCGCTTTGGTTTGCCGTTGTGGCAGTTCACCGTCTCTGCAACTGATGCTAACCGTCACGTTATTCGCTATAGCCGCATGATTACAGGCCGTTCAAAGATCGTTGTTATCGATCGTTGCTATCACGGATCCGTTGATGAAACCTTTGCGACTTTGGATTCTGCCGGAAACACAGTGGCCCGCGAAGGAAATATCGGCGCTCCTGTTGCTCTTGATCAAACAACACGAGTTGTGGAGTTCAACGATATTGCCGGAATGGAAAAGGCGTTGGCACATGGAGATGTTGCAGCGATCTTGATGGAACCTGCGATGACAAATGTTGGAATCGTTTTGCCACAAGCGGGTTACCTAGAAGCGGTTGCTGAATTAGCAAAGAAGTACGGCGTTATTTTGATTATCGATGAGACCCACACAATCTCTGTAGGCCCTGGCGGAATGACAGCAGATCGCGGATTAAAGCCAGATTTCCTAACAATTGGTAAAGCAATCGGTGGCGGAATTCCAACTGGAACATTTGGAATGACTCAAGCAATTGCAGACAAGATCAAGTCAATGGTTGAGTTAGAGATCATTGATACCGGTGGAGTCGGTGGAACTTTGGCAGGAAATGCGTTGTCATTAGCTGCGATGCGTGCGACCTTGACGCAGGTTCTGACTCAAGCCAACTTTGATCGCATGATTGATTTAGGAACCCGTTGGTCCGATGGAGTTGATGCTGCGATTACCGAATTTGATTTGCCATGGACCTGTAATCGTTTAGGTGCACGCGGTGAATATATGTTTGGCAAGGTTGCACCAGTAACTGGTGCCGATGCCAATAACGCTGGGGACTTTGAATTAGAGCAGTACATTCATTTGCGTATGTTGAATGATGGCTTTTTGATCACGCCATTCCACAACATGGCGCTGATGTGCCCGGATACAACTGCCGCCGATGTAGATGCCCACACCAAGGCGTTTCATACGATGTGCGAAGAATTAGTGCTTTAAGAGTTATTGACTCAATAAATCAAGTAAAGGAAACTTGGGTAATGAAGAGATTAATCGCCGTTCTCAGCGCAGTAGTAATGAGTTCTAGCTTATTAATGAATACAGCCACTGCAGAGCTCACAGGTGGAACATGGACCCTTACTACCGAGAGTGTGAACCTAAATCTCAAGGGCGTGAGTCCCTATGTTGAAAAAACAGCGAGTGGATTAGATCGCATCTGGTTTGCATCCCCTGACGCCCTTCCTGATCCCATCATGATTGTTGATTGCAATGATTCAGGAACCTGTACCCGTCAGACGCTTGCTTCACGCTTTGGCTCTGATGCAACGGTTGTAACGCTCAAAGATGGCACACGAAAAGTGTTTTTCGTTGAAATGGGTCCAAGCGGTAAGAAAATCAGATTTGCCACAATTACTGGAAATACTTTGGCGCATGGTGCAGTTTCAGATTTAAATGTTGCTGGATCAAGTGTTTCTCAAAATGAAAAAGCTTGGGGAGTTCCTGATTCAGTTGTGCTTCCCGATGGACGTGTGCGTGTGTATTGGGTGCTTTCAGATCAAGCAACAGGAAAAGCTGGCTTGCCAGAAACCATTGTTAGTGCAACATCGACGGACACAACTGCAACAACATTTGTTCGTGATCCAGGAACACGATTGACAGGTGGATACGTCGACACAGACATTTTGCGTGCAAATGATGGTGACTGGGTGATGATGACATCAACTGGCCCTGGCGGTGGAACTCAGTATCTTTACATGGCAACCTCTAAAGATGGCTTGAGTTGGGATCTTTCACCAACCCCAATTTCATCTAACAGTGAATCAGCTTTAGATCCAACAGGGTATGAAACTGGAACAAACACCTGGCGCATTTACTATGTTTCATCAGAGCCTGGAATGCGTGTTGATCGCAACTATGTATTAAAGCGTGCGACTTTGAGTTGGAAGGAAGCGGTAGCAACACCAACACCGACTCCAACACCAGTGGCAACCGCGACACCAACACCCACCCCGACACCTTCAGAGACGGTAACGCCAACGCCCACACCTTCAGCAACAGTTATTGCGACAGTTAAGCCAGCTGCGAAGAAAATAACGATTACATGCGTAAAGGTAAAAACAACTAAAAAGGTATCTGGGGTAAACCCAAAGTGCCCTGCTGGGTATAAGAAGAAGTAAGGCTAGTTAAACCCTAACGAGTCATACAGCTTCAAGCCTTTTTCATTATCGGCATCGACGTACAAAATTGCGTGCTTAAGTCCTTTATTTACAAGGTAATTGATGGCCTCTACAGATAAGGCTCGGGCGATGCCTTTTCCAGCGTGATCTGGGTGGGTTCCAACGACATAGAGCTCGCCCACTGGGTCTTGGTTGATTAAGTCTTGGTGGATCTTGGTCCAGACAAAGCCTTCGATGGTGCTGTTTTCAGTGGCTAAGAAGAAACCTTTTTCATCAAACCATGGTTCTGCCATGCGGTTGTCGAGATCTTGCATCGCCCAATTACCTTGATCTGGGTGGTGGGCAAAGATGAGGTTGTTCAGATCAAGCCACTGTTGTTTGTGAATTGCTGGATCAAAGGTTTCGATTGTGTAATCGTGATCTGCTTGTGGAAGTGAGTTTGTATCTAGATCACGATGAAGCTTGAGTATGTGACGCATTTTTACGCATCAACGGTAAAGCGATAACCAACATTGCGGACGGTACCGATAATGGCTTCAAACTCTGGACCTAGCTTTGAACGAAGACGGCGGATGTGAACATCTACTGTTCTTGTGCCACCAAAGTAGTCATAGCCCCAGATTTCTTGAAGTAGTTGTGCTCTGGTGAATACACGACCTGGGTGTTGTGCGAGGTACTTCAGTAATTCAAACTCTTTGAAGGTTAAATCAAGAACGTTGCCCTTTAATCTTGCGGTGTAAGTGGCTTCATCGATTGTTACATCACCGCTGCGAATTTCTGCACTGTGTGGGTCTGCTGCAACTAATTCAATGGCGTGCTTGCCGAGTGCGATGCGAATACGTGCATCAACTTCGGCAGGACCTGCGGTATCGAGAATGACATCATCGATTCCCCAGTCTGCGTTAAATGCGGTAAGTCCGCCTTCAGTTGTGATTGCAACGATGGGGCAACCAACACCGGTTGAGTGAAGGAGTTTGGTGAGTGACTTAACTGCGGGTAGATCACGTCGGGCATCGATCAAAACTAAATCGACATCGGGAGCATCTACGAGGACGCTTGCTTCTGCAGGCAGAATTTTCACTTGATGCTGCAGTAAACCCAGTGCTGGAAGCACCTCTGCGCTAGCGCCAAGAGTGTTCGTAAGTAGCAGAACCTTCGCCATTGAGACAGACTACTCCCGTGAAATCTTTGCTTCCAATTGTCATCGTGCTGGTCTTAGCCAGTGGATACGGTGTGTGGCATAAGCGCACGCGGGGAAAGATCGTGGTGAAGTCAGATAAGGGATTGATTACGCCAGCGATGATCGGGGCGGATTTAGGCTCTAGAGCCACGCTCTTGCAGTTCTCCTCGGCCTTTTGCGGACCGTGCAGAGCGACCCGTTTGCTCATTGAGGATGTCACCGCCGATATGGCAGATGTGGCCCATGTAGAGGTTGATGCTGAGGCGAACCTGGAGTTAGTGCGAATGCTGGATATTCGCAGCACGCCAACGACCCTGTTCTTGGACTCTGCTGGGCACGAGGTCGGCCGCGCAGTAGGTGCGCCTAAGCGTGATCAAGTACTGGGTGCGATCTCTGCAATTCGTTAATGCGAATTACTCGCAACTCGCATAACCGCTGCAACCTCTTTACTCTTAACCCATGTTGTTAGCAGCCACTAAGCGCCGTGTAATTGATTACGGCCGTATGACTGCTTCCTTGTGTATCGCTTAATTGTTTCTTCATCCAACAATTAACCGACTAACTCACAAAGGATTTTTAAATGACACAGGTATCAGATCTTAAAAAGGTAACAACGGTATTAGATGCACGCGGTCCACGTTTTGGTGCTGCGATCACAACAGTTGTATTTGCAGCTGCGCTCGCAACACATAACGCATGGTTCATCGTTGCTCAAGCGATTGTTTTTTCAATCGGTGCATTTAAGGGACCACAGTTCACTCCATATGCATACATTTACAAGTTTGCAGTAAAGCCATTTTTAAAAGGTGAGGTTCCAACAGAAGATGTTCGCCCACCGCAGTTTGCACAGAGTGTCGGTTTGTTGTTTGCACTCGTTGCTATCGCTGGAGCGCTCTTTGGTATTGAAGCACTTGTCGTTGGCGCAGTCGCGATGGCATTAGGCGCAGCTTTCTTGAACGCAGCCTTTAATTTCTGCCTCGGCTGCGAGATTTACCTGCTCCTACTTCGCGCACGCACAAAGTAAGGCGGTAGGCTTCGCATATGGCAAGCAAGCATGAATTACATGAAAAGGGTCTGCGCTTAACACCGCAGCGCGAATTAGTACTGTCTGCTGTGCGTGCCTTGGGGCATGCAACGCCTGAAGAGGTTGCAGAAAAGGTTCGCCAAACACATCCTGGAATCAATCTTTCAACTGTGTATCGCAACTTAGAAACCCTTGAAAATGTTGGCTTAGTTCAACATACCCACTTGGGTCATGGTGGCGCGACCTATCACGCAGCTGAAGAGTTAACCCACCTGCACTTAGTGTGTGGAACATGTGGCTCGGTCGGAGATGCACCGATCGAGGTTGCCGCTAACTTTGTAAACACATTGGCCGATGATTACGGCTTTAAAACAGATGTCACGCACTTTGCGATCTATGGCACCTGTGCTGCATGCGTTAAGCCGTAAATTACTTTTCTAGGTAGGCTTGGCGCATGAGCGCGGTTCTAGTTGAGGATGGTCCCGATAAGGGAGCTGTCTGGCACTTTGGTGAACCGGTTAAAGAACAACGCGCGTTAGAGGCAGGAACTGCCTGGGCGGATCTATCCCACTTAAATATCGTTGCCGTTACCGGAGAAGATCGTCTGAAGTGGCTCCATGATTTAACAACACAGTTTGTTAGCGATCTACAGCCTGGTCTCTGGATGCCTTCAATGATCTTGGATGCACAGGGCCATGTGGAATTTCAATTTAACTTAGTTGATGATGGAAGCACGACTTATTTAGTTTTAGATCCTGGCTATGTTGAAAAGCTAGTTGAGTACCTAACAAAGATGAAGTTCATGCTGCGCGTTGATGTTCGTGATGCAAGTAGTGAATTTGTTGTGCTGCGCGCACCAGGTGTTGCAGATGCAATCGGTGGACCTTTTGCTTTGGTGCCACGTGCCGAGGTTGAGGATATGAAGCAAACCTTTGGTGGCGTTGCAACTCAGGTTGGCACTTGGGCTTTGGATGCAGAACGTGTGGCAAAGGGGCGTCCACGTATTGGTTTTGAGACCGATCACAAATCAATTCCTAATGAACTAGGTGTTTTGAACACTGCAGTTCATATGAAAAAGGGTTGTTACCGCGGACAAGAAACAGTGGCAAAGATTTATAACTTAGGTAATCCGCCACGTCGCTTGGTGATGTTGCACCTAGATGGCAGCGATGTTGGTTTTCCAGCAGCTGGAACTAAGGTTGAAAATGATGGCGTCGTTGTTGGCTTTGTCGGCACCGTTGCCCGTCACCATGAATTAGGAACGATCGCATTGGCCATTGTTAAGCGCAATACTCCAGCCGATGCAACGCTAACAATCGATGGAATTCCGGCCAATCAAGAGGTAATCGTTTAACCGCTATTCTTAAGCCATGGAGTTGTTCACCTCGGTAATCCTTGGCCTTGTTGCCATTGCACTCGGTGTTGCGCTCATTGTTTACGCATTTAAAGGTCGCCAATCACAAGCGCGACGTATTACTAACTGGAGGCAACGTCCCTAATGGTTTTCACAATCCCTGAAGGTTTGCATCCAGATCTCAATCCATTGGCATGGATCGTTGGAACCTGGCGCGGAAAAGGTCATGGTGAATATCCAACGATCCAACCCTTTGAGTACGCACAAGAGGTTGTCTTTAACCATGATGGCCGCAACTTTCTTAATTACTTTTCTCGTTCGTGGATCATCGATGCAGATGGCGAGATTGTTCGTCCAGGTGCATCAGAGGTCGGTTTCTGGCGCGTTAAGCCCAACAATGTTTTAGAGGTTGTCATTTCACATAACACCGGAATTACTGAAGGTTGGGTGGGTCAGTTTGATGGTCCCAAAATTCAATTAGTTTTAGATCAAGGATATTCAGCACCATCTGCCAAGGTTGTCACAGCTGGTGTGCGTTTATATGGACTGGTTGAAGGACAGTTATTTAGCGCTTACGACATGGCCGCTGAAGGACATGAACTACAGGCACACATCTGGTCATCCTTAGAACGTCAAAGTGAGTAACGCTAACTCGATGCTCGGTGAGGTTTTAGCTGAGGTCACACGTAGCGGAGTTGTTGAATCTGTTCATGCCGGTCACATGGTTTTGCTTAACGCTGATGGATCAATTCTTTTTCAAAAGGGTGATCCAACTTTAAATATTTACTCACGTTCATCTCTTAAATCAATTCAGGCATCTGCGATGGTGCGTGCCGGATTAGATATTGAGCCACGTTTGCTGGCTTTGGTGTGCGCATCTCATGCGGGAACACCGATGCATCAGCAAGGTGCACAGGCGATCTTGGCCAAGGTTGGTCTTGATGAGCATTCACTGCAATGCATCTTGGATCGTCCATTAGATGAAGAGCTGCGTCGCACGGCAAATCCAACCCGTTTAGCGATGAACTGCAGCGGAAAGCATGCCGGAATGCTGGCAACCTGCGTTATTAATGGCTGGCCAACAGATACCTATTTGGAACCAACACATCCTTTGCAGCTAGCGATCAAGGCAGAGGTTGAAAGTATGAGCGGTGAAGCGGTTGCACTAACAAGTGTTGATGGTTGTGGTGCTCCACTCTTTCTCTTTTCATTGCTAGGTCTTGCCCGTGGCATTAGAAACTTAACAATTAGTGCAGATCCAGTACATCAATCCGTGGCACAAGCGTGTCGCGATTTTCCTGAAATGGTTTCAGGTCCTGGACGACTTGCAACTCGCTTGATGCAAAATATTCCTGGGTTGTTTATGAAGGATGGCGCTGAAGCTGTCAATGTTGCATCTCTTCCTGATGGTCGAACATTGGCGATCAAGATCAGCGATGGTAATCAACGTGCAATGCCTGCAATTACCGCGGCAGCACTTGCCAAGTTTGGTATTGATGCCAAAGAAGAGCCGGTACATACTCTTGGTGCTGGCTTGCCAGTAGGCAGTATTCGCGCAACGCTGTAGATAGGCGTACCCTTAAAGCTCTATGAATGGCCGTATTGCAACTGTAATGGTGCACACCTCGCCCCTGGATCAACCAGGTATTGGCGATGCTGGCGGCATGAACATTTATGTTTTGGAATCTGCACAACGCATGGCTGCGATGGGTGTTTCAGTAGATATCTTCACGCGTCGCACCGATGCAGCTGCACCAGAGATTGTTGAAATTTCTCCGGGGGTTCGTGTTCGCCATATTGATTGCGGACATGGCACGCTGACTAAGGAGCAGTTACCGGCACATATTGCAGGTTTATCACGCGAGTTTTTGCGAATCCTTAAGAGTGAAAATTACGATGTTATTCACTCGCATTACTGGCTATCGGGCAAGGTTGCGATGCAAGCTGCTAAAGAGCTTTCTATACCTTTGGTACACACCATGCACACCATGGCACGGGTTAAAAACTTGAATTTAGCTGAAGGTGAAAGCCCAGAGCCGATGATTCGTGTGCAGGGCGAAACACAGGTAGTTGCTGCAGCTAATGCCTTGATTGCAAATACCGATGCCGAAGGTGCAAGCCTGGTTTCTTTATACGATGCCTGCCCAGATATCGTCCATGTTGTTAGCCCAGGTGTTGATCTGTATACATTTACACCAGGCGAAAGTCGCAGCGAGGCCCGCGAGTTTGTAGGACTGCCACACGAGGCACTTGTAGTTTCCTTTGTTGGTCGTATTCAGCCACATAAGGGTCCAGAAGTTTTAATCCGTGCAACTAGTGAACTTGTTAAGCACTCACCGTTGCTGCGTCACAAGTTAGTTGTAAATGTTATGGGCGGTGCATCGGGTGCAAACACCGATGAAGTTGATCGTTTAAAAGAGCTATCAACCTGGCTTGGAATCGATGATGTGGTTCGCTTTGAGCCACCAGTTGCCCGTAAAGATTTAGCGCAGTGGTATCGCGCAGCTGATTTAGTAGTTGTTCCAAGCTATAGCGAGAGCTTTGGTTTAGTTGCACTAGAAGCGCAGGCCTGCGGAACACCAGTTGTTGCAACTGCGGTGGGTGGACTTCGTACCGCCGTTGCCGATGGTATTTCTGGTGTTTTAGTTGATGGACATGATCCAAAGGCGTGGTCATCGGTTATTGCGCGTTTGCTGCAGGAGCCTCAGCGTCGCGTGCTGCTTTCTATGGGTGCGATTGAACATGCTTCTCACTTCGGTTGGGATGCAACCGCCCGCGGAACACTAGATATTTACGATCTTGTCATCGGTGAAGCACGCAAATCATTGGAAGCGTAAATGGCTGGCATTGATCCACGCGTAGTTATAGAAGAGTTTTTAGATTCACATGATCTGGAATACGACCGTAAAGATAACAACACTTTTTTACTGACTTTGCCGGGCGAGAAGAAGTTACAGACTCATTGTGCGCTAGTTGTTGGGGATCATTCTTTAAGTATTAACGCCTTTGTGATTCGCAAACCCGATGACAACGCAGATCAAGTCCATGCCTGGTGCATGTCAAAGAATGCATCGATGTATGGAATCGCCTTTGCAACCAATGAGGTCGGGGATATCTTCTTAGTTGGACGATTGCCATTGTTTGCTGTCACAGATCGCGAGCTAGATCGTTTAATTGGTTCAGTTCTTCAATACAGCGATAACTCATTTAATCCGCTGTTGGAACTTGGCTTTGCAAATGCGATCCGTCGCGAGTGGGCATGGAGACTCTCACGCGGAGAATCGCTGGCCAATTTAGAAGCTTTCAAACATTTGGTTTAGACTGCAACCATGACTAACTTCGAACTCGTACTTTTGCGCCACGGCGAATCTGAATGGAACGCTAAAAATCTCTTCACCGGTTGGGTAGATGTACGTCTATCTGAGAAGGGTGAGGCTGAGGCTCGTCGCGGCGGTTCGATGTTGGCAGAGCGAGGCCTATTGCCTGATGTTGTTCACACATCTTTGCTTCGCCGTGCGATTCATACCTCGCAGCTGGCCCTAGATACATGTGATCGTCATTGGATCCCAGTAAAGCGTTCATGGCGTTTGAATGAACGTCACTACGGTGCATTGCAGGGCAAGGACAAGGCGCAGACTTTGGCGCAGTACGGCGAAGAACAGTTCCAATTGTGGCGCCGTAGCTTTGATGTTCCGCCTCCAGCAATTGATGACGCTGATCCTTTTAGCCAGGCAAAAGACCCACGCTATGCAGATTTAGGCGCAGCGGCACCAAAAACTGAGTGCCTGAAAGATGTTATTACCCGCATGCTTCCGTACTGGGATGAGTCAATCGTTCCGGATCTGAAGGCTGGCAAGCGCGTACTAGTAACCGCTCACGGAAACTCTTTGCGTGCATTGGTGAAGCACCTTGATGGAATTAGTGATGCTGATATCGCAGGACTGAACATTCCTACAGGTATTCCGCTGTACTACAAGCTGGATGAAAACTTTAAGCCGGTTGTAAAGGGTGGCGAGTATTTAGATCCAGAGGCTGCCAAAGAAGCAATTGCAGCTGTTGCAAACCAGGGAAAGAAGTAGCTCTTACTTTGTAGCGGTAGGTGTTGGTGAAGGCGAAGCAGTTGTTGTCGCCAAAATCGCACCACCAGTAATTCCCGAGTACTCATCTGTGTTATCGCGGACGATTACATCCTTTGTGATCTCGCCAGCGCGAGCAAAGAACATTGTTACGCGAACATGAGTTCCAGGCTCGCCACCAAAGCCGGTTAATACAGCTTTAGCGTTTGCGCTTGGTCCTTCAAAAATAATTGGTGAGTTCTTAGGCAGATTGTTCTTGCCTGTGTACTGAGCAACGGTGCCGTTGATTGCAACACCAAGCAATGCATCTTCATTATCTGAAGCGCTCACGATTGTTCCAACAAGAACACCTGTTCCACCCTCAGCAGCAACCACAAGTAGGTTAACTACACGGATGTTGTTCTCTGTCGAAATGATTGAAGCCTCAGCACCATCGGTTACCTGTGTTACTTGACGAGAAGCGGCGTTAAAACCAGCTCCACATCCAGTAAGTGAGACGGCAAGAGATGCAATTGCTATTGCAGATAGTGTGCGACGCATAGGTGCAATTGTCTCACATCAAATTAGTAGTGAATGACGCTACTTTTACCGGGTTTTGTGAATGCGCAATTGCTGGTAGAATTGACCCTCTAGCGAAGGGCATCACATGACATTTAAGGTCGGCGAAACCGTTGTTTATCCTCATCACGGGGCTGCATTAATCGAAGCTATTGAAACTCGTGTGATCAAGGGTGAAGAAAAGACCTACCTAGTGTTAAAAGTTGCTCAAGGCGATCTAACTGTCCGCGTTCCTGCAGACAATGTGGATCTAGTCGGAGTTCGTGATGTTGTTGATTCAGCTGGCCTAGATCGCGTGTTCAGCGTATTGCGCCAGCCATACACAGAAGAGCCAACAAACTGGTCACGCCGTTACAAGGCAAATCTAGAAAAGCTTGCTTCAGGTGATGTTATTAAGGTTGCCGAAGTTGTACGCGATCTTTACCGTCGCGATCTAGATCGTGGACTTTCAGCAGGAGAAAAGCGCATGCTCGCCAAGGCGAAGCAGATCCTAGTTTCAGAGCTCGCTCTTGCAGAGCGCACTGATGAAGAAAAGGCTGCAGTAATCCTTGACGAGGTTCTCGCTTCCTAATTTCGTGAGCACACCTTCACTGAAGGTTGTTGTGGCGATATCCTCGCCAATCGCTTTCGAACTTCTCAATAAAGATTCAATCCTTCACACCACCTTTGGTGTTGCACGAGCATTTTCAATCGAGACATCTATCAAAACTCAGTTAGCTGTTGCGGTAAGTAAGGATGATGCCCACAAGGTTGCCGACTTAAACTGCGAAGTATTGATCTGCGAGCCCAACTCACCAGCATCATTGGCTGCAGCGCTGAAGAGTTCAGCACCCTTTGATCTTGTTGCGATCCATGATTCACAGCGTCCACTGACCAGAACGGCACAGTTTCACCGAACCGTTGAAGCGCTGATCGGTGATGTCGATGCGGTGCGACCAGCGGCGGCCTTTACTGAAACTTTGAAGGCGGTAACACCCGATCAAATGATTGAAAAGACCATTGATCGAACATCGATGCTTCGAATTTCAACACCAGAGATCATTCGTTTTAGCGCAATTGATTTTGAAGGTGCTGGATCTACCTGGTTTGTACCGCTTAAATCCAATGTAAAGAGTGCAACGGTAGATGCTGATCCTGAAAGCCTGCGTGTTAACTCAGCAGCTGAGATCGCCTTGATGGAGTCATTTGTCCACTGGCAACAAACTATTGCCCGCTAGTCATCCTTCTTTAAGTTTCTATATTCGCGCAGCATCTTAAAGGGCTTACCAAAGGTTGCTTTTGGCAAGGTTGAAAAGGACTTAGTAGGAGAACTCCAGAAACGTTTCCACAATCTAAAGGGCTTGGTTGCGATGCGATGTGGCAGATCCTTTAAGTAGTTATCCCACAGATCATTGCTCTCATGTTCAACACGGGTATTGCACACAGAACAGGTTGTTGAAACCAGCAAACGCCCCGCATACACCAGCTCATGCACCGTTTCTTTGCGGCAGTGAGCACAGTTAAGTTCAGCTTCTAATACTTCTTTACTCAATCCTTGTACCCCCTTCGCGCTAGAACATGTTCTGCAATCGCTAAATCTTGCGGATAAGTAATTTTCACATTGGAAACATCTGCTGTGATGGACATCGTCTTAACAGTTGGAAAATACTTTTCCATACAAGCCGCAGTGTCTGTTCCGGCAAAGCCATCGATAGCGGCGCTGTTATACGCCTCTAGCAACTGCCGTGCGACAAAACCTTGCGGTGTTTGTACACGCACCACTGTATCGCTGCGAGCTGTGTCCATTTCGCGAGCATCAACGGCGATTGTAGGAATTGCACCTCCGTGACGATGTGCCGCCTCAGCGATTTCTACAAAGAGCGCAGGAGTCGCAAGTGGGCGTGCACCATCATGAATCAAAACAACCTCAATCTCTCCGGCTGCAATTGCTGGCGCTAGGTGCTGAAGGGCGTTGTACTCGCTCTCGTGACGTGTAGCGCCTCCGTAAACAATCTCGACATCAATTCCTCGAACCTCACGTTCTAAGGTCGCACGGGCCATCTCTTCATCATCTGGGTTAATTACCAGGATAGTTCGGCCATGCTTAAAGTTTTTTGAGGCGTTTACAAGTGATCTAGAAATAATGCGACGACCACTTAATGGCAACCAGACCTTGTTGGTGGTGTGGCCAAAACGAGTTCCAGAACCTGCTGCCAGCACAACGAGCGCGGCTTTGATTCCTGACCTCATGGGCGCAATTGTGTCATGCTTGTGCGCATGGTGTGGTGGCGGAAAAAGTTGAGCGCAGATGAGAAAGCTGCCGAGATCATTGCTAAACACCACGCAAAAAAGGATCGCAACAGTGGAATCTTCACTGAACTACAGGAAAAGAAGCGTCAGGATTTAGGTCTGCATCCAACGCTGCGTCCCGAGCCAAAGGTGGTTCGAGATGAGGAAACAAAAGACCCGCTAACTAAACGTCAGCGGGCGCTTTTGGAAGAGTTAGGGCTTAACCCTAAGGATAAAAAAGAAAAGGATTAAGAGGCGTAGGTTAGTCCTAACGCATCTTGCTCCTTGCGTAGCTTCACAATCAGTGAATCAGCCTTTAATTCAACATGATCATAAGTAAGCAGTTCACCAACACCAATTGGCTTGATGATCTTTGCTCCTGCAACTAAACCAATTGGAACCAAGTTGTCTCGCTTTGCATCTTGGGCGTTATCTGCATAACCGCGAACTGTGTAACCACCAATTCCATCAATAGTGTCACCAACAGCTAAATCCTTCTTAGTCATGCAAACAACTTCAGCCGTTAGGTGTGGTGCAAAGAGTGATGATTCGCGATCCAAGATTGCGCGGTACACGGTGATTGGCGCTTCAACAGATGCCAAGTGATATGGACGGTACAAAGCAAAGTACGGTCCAGGGCCCATTGATAGGTAGCTCATTTCATGTGCGATGTAAGGATCGTTGTGTCGAACGACAACAAATACTCCTGGTGCAACATCGCCGGTGCAGTAATCAACAACTCCTGGGCGATCTAGGACTCCACCATCTGCTTGAAGTGCAAAGGTATTTTGCAAAGTTTTAACAGATGACGCTGGTCCATACATGCCACGCTTTGAAAGCTGTAGCCCAGTTGTGTTGGCAAGTGCCACCATTTCCGTCATGGTCTTGGAACCATCGGTAAATGAGCACAACATCTTTGGATTCATCTTCTTCTTAATTGCTGTCTCTTTAACTGAATCAGGGTTGCTCAAAGGCTCAAATGGATTGTTCTTACCCTTACCTGCACACACGATTTCAAAGTTAAGGTCACGTGCGTAATCAACTAAAACCTTGGCCTCTACCGGTTCATCACCGTGGCACACCGCGTACACAACGCCATTGTCTTCAGCGATCTTGTGGAGCAGCGGTCCAATAGTTACATCCATTTCAACGTTCAGAACAGCTACATCCTTCTTGGCCAAAAGTGAAGAGTGGGTAATGCGTGCGCCGATATCTGGAATACCTGTTCCTTCAACCACTACATCTACTGGTAGCTCAGAGACGATCTCAGAATTCGAAGTTCCAGTGTGCTTTCCCGCAAGAATCGCCTGTGAAAGCACATCCTTATCATCGCTAAAGACGATATCTGTGATGCCAAGATCTGCATAAACAATCTTGATGCGCTCTGGGTCGATATCGATAACTACAGATAGCGCGATGCCATCCATGTGACCTAATTGGTTACCAAAACCGCGGCCCATTTGGCCTGCACCAACAAGAGCGATGCGTGTATCGCGACCGATTTTCTGAGCGTGCTCTCGTAAACGAGTTGAGTAAGACACCGTGAACTCTTTTCTAAGGTTGTGAGATCACAGTTAAGCGATCTCCGATTTTTACAACTGGAAGCGACACTGCTTCAACATTTACATCTCCTGGCATCTCAGGCTCTGTGAGCCCATTTGCCTTCAGATCTAAATGGCCAAGATTTAAAAGGTTGTCGCTAGCAACAGAGCCAACAGCTAGAACGTTGTATGTGTTCTGTGCCAATGTGATTCTGTCTCCAACTTGTGGTGCTCGGGTTTGCACATCTGGAGTATGAATTATTGAAAACTCATGCAACTCTGCAGGTGCGTTTTCTCCGAAAAAGACAAGGACGCCTTGTTCGGCAAAATCAGGTACTAACTCTCCAACGGCTGTAACCGTCGTTGAGTAAACGATTTCTGACAAAGATTTACTTTTCTACGATGTTGTCAGGCTTTACACCTGATACAAAAAGCTCTGGGGTAATAAACATGGCAAGTGGGCCAGCTGGGCTGGTTGCGTGGATATCAACTGTTAATACCTTCTTCATTGGGTACACACCAACGCGCGCTGTTCCGCCGCAGTCAATAACTGCAACTGCGATCTTGTCGAAGGGAACGCTGCTCTTGAAACCATCAAATGGTGTTCCGCCTGTTAGCTCTGCAATGCGAGCTGCTACCGGGTGAATTCCACCGCCAGTAACTGAATAAATGTATGGACGATCATCGGTAGGTGTGATTGTTAAAGGTCCACCCCAACCACCTTTTCCTGCAGAAATAACTACTGACTTGTATGCGCCCATTTTTCTCTCCCTTGGCTAAATTCTTTGTTGAATACTACTTATTAGAGTATTAAACCCCAAGGTGTAGTTGCCCACACCTTGGGGTTTAAAGTCACTACTACTTGCTGTAGAGGCCGAAGCTTGCGAAGTAAGCGATGACAACTGAAAGAGGACCAGTGATCAAACGGCTAAATAGAACCGCTGGAACACCAACTTCTACAGTCTCAGGCTCGGCTTCACCGAGAGCAAGACCTACAGGGATAAAGTCGCAACCAACCTGTGGGTTGATAGCAAACAACGCTGGAAGTGAGTATTGAGCAGGGATGTTTCCCTTACCAATCTCTACACCAAGAAGTGTTCCAACGATCTGTGCAATTACCGCTCCTGGTCCAAGCAATGGAGAGATAAGTGGAATCGCACAAACAACTGAGATAAGTAGCAACCCTGGAAGAGTTGATGCAGATCCCTTAAGTCCCTTAGCGATCCAGTCACCAATACCAGTTGTAAGAATCAAACCGATGATGAATGAGATGAACGCCATAAATGGGATCACGTTGCGAATTACTGTATCGACAGAATCGCGACCTGCCTGATAGAGAGTTCCTACTACTCCACCAACAGAACGACCGATCTTAACGATGAGGTTATTTAATGCGCTCATGTTATGCACCCTTCTTCATCATTCGAGCGGTGATTAGTTCAGTAACTATTCCGCGAATGAAGATAACGACTAGACCGACAAGCAAGTAACGAACAGCTAGGTCACCAAGACCATAACCAAGTTGCTGGATACCTGTTGCGATACCTACATAGACGAAAAGCTCGCCTGGGTTTGCATGAGGGAAAATACCCAAGATTGGGTGAACAAATGAAACCGCTGAGTCATAGAACGCTGGCTTGAAGCGTTCTGGTAAAAAGCGTCCCATTGTGTATGCCATTGGGTTTGTAAGCATGAATACTGCAACAAATGGGAGAACGATGTAACGAACTGGGTACCACTGGATACCAGGACGTGCAGCTGCTCTTCCAAGGCCTTCGATCTTTTCCGCACCAATCAAACGAACAAGTGCGTTTACTGCAGTAAGCAAAACGATAAGAGTTGGAAGAATTCCGCCCATTAGTGAGAGAAGAACTTCACCACCCTTATTGAAGACTTTAATGAAGTCTTCAGCTGCTGTAGCTAGGACGCCGAGAAAGCCGTCCTGCTTTTCAACCGTTACATCTGCTGATAGAAGAATCAGAGATTGTAGGTTCAATGCACACCTCCTAAGTGTTTTATGGTTGGTTGTACAACCTTTAAATGACCACCCGTACGGTTTGTTTGGTCATTACTCTCCACCACTTTTGACCCGCTCAAAGTGATCCAGAATGTATTGAGCACTGCTTTTGGCAGCCTCTTGTACCTTCTTCTTCTCACCTTCAGCTACTCGGTCGCCCGAAGCGATCTCATTGATGGAGAATCCTGTGTATGCGCTCAACTGTTTGGAGCGCGCAAAGACGGTAAAGCCCCGAAGGACCAATCCATCTTTGACGATGCCGTTGTCATCGGCTGTTAATGCGACAAATGCGCGGCCACCTCGATAACGGCGACCACCCATACCAACGGCCATAACTCCTTGCTTGCGCAGGCCGCGGATATCTTCTTGAAAAATCTTTGATTGTTTGTAGGCAAACCACAATTGGAAGAGCCACATGATGCCGATGAGAATAAATAGCTTGCCTAGATTGCTCACGCGCTCTTCACCGCCGTTGGTTGAAGTGACTTAATGACAGAGTTAGCACACGCTAAATCCACTATTAGGGTATCGATTAACCCCGCACGAGCGGCCCCAACCACGCCCAAAACCTTCTCCGCACCTGATGCAACTCCGATTACACGCGGGATCTTTTTGATCTCTTCCAGGGTCAATCCGATGACTCGGGCATCGAGCGCTGCCGACAACGGGGTGCCGTCTTTCTTGTAGAAGCGGGCGGCGACATCGCCGGCGTAATCCTTGGCCAACTCATCACGTTGGGCCTTGGTGGCTTTGAACTCGCCAAAGACCATCTCACTCGATGAAGATCCAGCAGAGCCAATGCCAACCAGAGCCACATGGGCTGCGCGAGCTAACTGCAAAGTCTTAGCGATGCTCTCCTCTTCAAGTAAAGAATCACGGGTCTTGGCATTGCTAACGACCACAGGGGATAAGAATGGAACAAATTGAGCGTTTAGATTTTTAGCGAGGTTGCGACCAACCTCTTCGGCGCTAACAGAGGTATTAACTGATGAAAGGGATCCCATTAACTGGGTGACCTTAAGTCCTGACAAAGTTTCGCTGTGGGTGTTTACAACGGCTGCTTCTAGCCCGCGACCCCACGAGATTGCAATTGTTTGGTTATCGCGCAGGTGCTTTAGCAACGCGCTCGCAGCTGCACGTCCCACAGTGTTTAACGTTAAGTCATTTGATTCGCTGGTAATTACTTGCACATCTTTAATATTTAAAAGCTCTGACAACTGCGCCGATAGCGCTTCATGCTTATGTGTTGGAGAAACAATTTTGATCTCAACAAAACCTAAACGCTTTGCATCTGACAACATTCGCGAAACATTGGAACGAGATGTATTGAGCTTTGATGCGACCTGATCCTGCGAGTAATGGCCTTCGTAATACAGGCGGGCTGCGCGAAGGATCAGCTCTGCTTCGCGCTGCTTCACAATCGTCACATCCGTTCACTCGTTGAACATTTGGATTAGTGTGCTGTGCACCACCCTATGAAATCAAGGACATTTGTGATTTTATTTATAACGATTAAAGGCCTAGGTCGACCAAACCAGAAAGGTGGGATCGGGCCGAATTCTTAGCGTCCTGCGCTGTGTTTGCCGCTATCGCTGCGTTACCAGCCAGTATCAATTGTTGTAAAGAATGTGCGGTGATTGCTTGCGCAACATCGGTAAGTGTGGCAACGCTGCACGAAAGTGAAGATACTCCCAAACCAATTAAGACCGAGGCGAGTGCTGCATCTGATGCCGCTTCGCCACAGACACCAACAGGGGTGTTGTTTTTAACGCCAGCTTGCGCAACTTGGTGCACAGCGCGAAGTAACGCTGGCTGCCAGGGATCATTAAAACCTGCCAGGGGTGCTGATTCGCGATCTGCAGCATGTAGGTACTGACCTAAATCATTTGTACCAATAGAAACAAAGTCGCACACCTTGGTAATTTCATCGGCATGGAAAATCGCAGCTGGTACTTCAATCATTACTCCAGCTTGTGTTAATCCATATTCACGCGCCATCGAAACAAAGGCTGCAGCTTCACCTGGCAGAGTAATCATCGGTGCCATTACCCAGACTTGTGCGGTTGTTGCTTTGGCAGCATCGGCGATCGCCTGCAACTGAGTACGCAGTAAATGTTCATGTCCAAAGATTGTTCTGTAACCGCGCACACCCAACGCTGGGTTTGGTTCATGATCAAAGTTAATAAATGCCATCGGCTTATCTGCACCGGCATCTAAAGTTCTAATAACAACCTTTTGTCCGCTAAATGGTGCAAAGAGCGCGGTATAAATCGCGGTTTGTTCCTGCAGCGTAGGTGCATCATTGCGATCCAAGTACAAAAGTTCGGTGCGCAGTAAACCAACACCATCAGCACCCGCTGCAACAGCTGCAACGGTGTCCTCTAAACGACCGATGTTTGCATAAATCGGAACCGCGGTTCCATCGGTTGTCACATACCCATCGGCAGAACGGGCTATAACCCTTGATTTACGGGCTTTAATCTTCTCAATTGTCGATGCGATCTGAGCCTTTAACGCTAGATCTGGATTAAAGGTGATCTGCCCATTTGTTGCATCAACTGCAACTGTTGCTCCGGCATTTGATTGCGCAGCTTCAACAACTCCTGGGCAAGCAACCACCGCTGCGATTCCATTAGATCTTGCAATGATGGCGGTGTGACTTGTTGGTCCACCACCTGCAGTAACAATCGCCAAGATCTTGTCGGTTTCAAGATCTGCGGTATCTGCTGGGGATAAATCTTGCGCAATCAATACTGTTGGAACATCAAAGTGCGGAATCTCTGGGTAGGCAATTCCTGCAATCTCGCATAAAACTCGATCGCGAATATTTGCAACATCGCTGACGCGCTCTGCCAAGTAACCACCTGAAGCGGCAAGTAGTTCTTGAAAAACTTCAGTTGCTTTAACCATGGCGTAACTTGCTGTGTGACCACTTGCAATAAAACCCGCTGCTTCTTCAGCGATCGCTGGGTCGGTTGCGATCTCGGCGGTTGCTAACAAAATTTCCTGTAGCTCACCAGTTGTTCTGGCGGCGCGTGCTTCTAGATCTAAGCCCACATTTTTAATCGCCAAATTAAGGGCGTGACCTTCAGCCTCAAAACTTTGGTGTGATGGCTGTCCGGTTGGAACTGGAATATTTGTATTTAAAAGAAAGAAGGGACCGACAGCTGCACCTGAACTTGCAGGTATGCCACTTAGTGTTGTCACTATCAATCCTTTAGTTGAGCGCTTCTACAAAGAAGCGACGAGGGCATCGAGCAGTAGTGCACCATCATAAAAGTCACAGAAGTTCAGATCAATAGTAAGTGAAATATTCTTTGCTGTTTCGCTTTCGTATCCAATCGTCACCGATGTCACTTGGTTAGGAAATAGTAGCGGGGTAGCAGAGCTCATTGAATATGTGGTCAGATCAAAGACAGTGGTTGTGGCCCCTGAAAGCATTGCTACAGGCACCTTTCCGTTCTTTGCCGCATCGGTTGTTGATGCAACCAAAGTTCTTAAATCATTAAGGCTGGCTTGATCTGGATCTCTAAATACCGGCAATGCACTTCCGTACTTTGATTCAATAATTAAAGCAACACCAATGTGTTCATGGGCTGCTAAATCTGGGCGTCCACGTAAAACCTTGGCCCAGGCCGCGATGAATGAAGCGTGATCAAAGTTTGCCGAAACTTTTCGGTTAAATGAGGCTTGTGCAATTGCGCGGGTCATTTCAATTCCCTTAGCGATCAGAGCCTTGTTCGCCTCTTGTCGTTTAAGAATTGCAGGATCTAACTGTGCGCCATTGACATCCTGCATCGTGATGGTGCGATCAGGACCGGTTGGATGTACGGTGCGCAGATCAATTCCGCGGTTAGCTGCTTCAACGCGGGCTTTTGGAACAGCTTTAACATTGGTATTAACAATTATTGGTGCTGCTGCAACAACAGGTGCCTCAATAATTGGCGCAGGTGCTGCAACCTCAACCGCTGCTACCGGTTGATCATCATCACCAAAATCAAAGGCCATTACCTCTGTATCGGTCAGCATGATCAAAACTGGTTTGCCGATTTCGATAACCGCACCAGGATCTGCAAGTAGAGATTCAATAACACCATCTGCTGGTGCTTCAACCTCCATGTCGATCTTGTCTGTCATTACCTCAAATAAGACATCACCACTTTTTACCTGGTCACCAACTTTGACATGAAAGTTGATTAACTCACCGGTCTCCATAGTCATGCTCATCTTCGGCATGACAACTGGATATTTGAAACTCATCGCCAGTTCTTAACTATCTCGCGAGCTGCAGCTTCAATATCTTCGATCTGCGGAACCGCAGCCTTTTCAAGCTGAGGTGCATATGGGATCGGAATATTCATGCCCGCTAAGCGCTTAATAGGGGCAATTAATGAGCCAAATGAGGAAGAACCAGCCATTTGTGCAATTACTTCATTGATAAAACCTGCATGTGCTGGACCCTCTTGCACAACCAATAAACGACCGGTTTTTTCAACTGATTCAAATACAGGTTGCATATCCAATGGTGAAATTGTGCGCGGATCGATCAAGGTAATAGAAATACCTTCAGCTGCTAACTTCTCTGCAACCTCGTATGACTTGTTGACCATGATGCCGGTTGCAACGATTGTTAGATCTTTACCTTCGCGGACAACTTTGGAAACTCCTAGTGGAATTCGTGTTGCACCTTCAGGAACAGGATCGCGACCAGGAATCTTGTACAGCAGTTTGTGTTCCAAGAAAATTACTGGGTTTGGATCATCGATCGCTGCAAGTAATAAACCCTTGGCATCTGCTGGGTTGGATGGAACAACAACTTTTAATCCTGGAACCGATGCAAACCATGGTTCAAGGTTTTGTGAATGCTGCGCCGCAGCTCCGGTACCTGAACCTTGTGGTGTACGCAAAACCATTGGTACATGCAAAGCGCCACCCAACATGAAGTGAATCTTTGCAGCTTGGTTTGCAATTTGATCCATCGCTTGCGCGGTGAAATCTGAAAATTGAATTTCAACAATGGGACGCATTCCTGAAAGTGCTGCGCCAACTGCGGCACCAACAATTCCAAGCTCTGCAATCGGAGTATCTAGAACACGTTCTGCTCCATATCGGTGGTACATATCGCCAGAAACACCAAAGGCGCCGCCGTAAATTCCAACATCCTCACCCAACAAGAAAACCTCTGGACGTTCATCAAAGGCGATAGACATAGCTTCGCGTACAGCTTCAGCCATGGTTAACATGCGATCGCTCATGCTGTCACCGCCTTAAAAACAGCGTCTAATAGCCCTGATGGCTCAGCAGCTTCAGCCTTTACAGACTCATTAACCGCAGCCTTAATCGCTTCGATCGCCTCATTTTGAATGCCATCGCATTGTTCTTGCGTTAATAATTGTGCCTCAATGGCACGTGCGATGAACTTGGGAATTGGATCCTTAGTGCGCCACTCTTCAATCTCTTCTTTGGTGCGGTACAAATTCTTATCTGAACGAGAGTGACCCTTCCAACGATAAGTTTCCGCGATGATCAAGGTTGGACCATCACCTGCTTTTGCGCGATCAACGGCGGCTTGTGCAACTTCATACACCGCAACGACATCATTGCCATCAACATTGACGCCCGGAATTCCGTAACCCTTACCGCGATCTGCCAAGTTATCAATTGCAAATGCTTTTGCGGTAGATGATGACATTCCATAACCATTGTTTTCACAGAACAAAATCATCGGCAACTTCCAGATCGCTGCCATATTTGCAGCTTCATGGAAAGCACCTTCATTCATCGCGCCATCGCCAAAGAAGGAAACAGCAACGGTTCCGCGCTTCATCATCTTTGAAGCAAGGGCTGCGCCTGCTGCAATTGGTAAACCTCCACCAACAACACCATTGGCGCCAAGGTTTCCGGTTTCAACATCTGCGATGTGCATCGAACCACCGCGACCACCGCAGTAACCAATCTTCTTTCCGAGCAACTCTGCGATCATGCGGGTTAAATCAGCACCCTTTGCAATGCAATGTCCATGTCCACGGTGGGTAGAGGTAATTTGATCCTGCAGCGTTAACGCCATACACATTCCAGTTGGTGATGCCTCTTGTCCGATAGAAAGGTGCATCGTTCCGTGCATCATTCCGCGACCAAAGAGATCTTCAACAGCCTCTTCAAATTTACGAATGCGCCACATATATAAAAGGGCATGACGGGCATGCTCGGTGGATGACAGTGGATGGCCCATTAGCAGGGGGTTCGCGCTCATACTCCAACTTTCACATTTGTGCAGCGGCTTGAATGGATGTTCATATTAAACACTACTGATAGTGAGGTTACGCTACGGGGTATGAAGGAATTCCGCTCAGTAGTCGCATCAGCTGTTGGTCTGCATGCTCGCCCGGCAGCTCTCTTTGCCTCAACGGCAAAGGGTTCAGGCAACGTTGTGCGCCTTGCAAAGATTGTTGAAGGTCAGGCAACGCCTGCCGTTGATGGTGCAAGTGTTCTTCGTGTGATGACTCTGGGAGTTAAGTGTGGCGATGAGGTTGTCGTAACAGTTGAAGGTGCAACCGAGGATGAAACAATCGCCAAGCTTCAGGAGATCGTAGAAAGTAATGATCATTGATTTCTAAATTACGAACCGGAGTCGGAGTCGATGCTCATCAATTTGGTGAGACCGGCCCATGCGCGCTCGCAGGATTGCAATGGCCAGATGCACCGCGTCTAGTTGGTCATTCCGATGGTGATGCTGCGGTACATGCGCTGTGCGATGCGGTTTTATCTGCCTGTCAGTTAGGTGATGTCGGAACATTTTTTGGTGTTGACACACCTGAAATGGCTGGCGCATCAGGTGTCGCAATGATTGAAAAGCTGCGTGACTTTGTTACGGCAAAGGGATTTGTGATCAACAATGTTGCCTTGCAAATTGTTGGCAACCAACCAAAGATCACACCACGTCGCGATGAAGCACAAAAGGTTTTATCTGCAGCCCTTGGTGCACCAGTATCAGTTGCTGCAACAACATCTGATCAAATGGGCTTTACCGGCCGAGGTGAAGGTATCTACGTAATCGCAAATGCATTGGTTCAGGTGCCATGACTAGTGATTATTTAAAGACATTGAATCTGTATGACACAGCTACTCGTGAAGTAAGCGAATTTAAATCAATCGAACCTGGAAAGGTTTCGATATATGTTTGTGGTGCAACGGTTCAAGCAGCCCCACATATTGGCCATGTTCGCAGCGGTGTTAACTTCGATATTTTGCGACGCTGGTTAATAAAGCAGGGGTACGCAGTCACTTTTATCCGCAATGTCACCGATATTGATGACAAGATCTTGCACAAAGCTGTTCATGAGGAAATGCCATGGTGGGCGCTAGCGATGAAGTATGAGCGCATATTTGCCGAGGCTTATGCAGCGCTCAATGTCATGCCTCCAACCTACGAACCACGCGCAACTGGCCACATCACGCAGATGGTTGATTTGATGCACACCCTGATTGAAAATGGCGCAGCATATGCACCAGGTAATGGCGATGTGTATTTAGAGGTTCGCAAGTTAAAGCGTTATCTAACTTTGTCACGTCAGCACTTAGATGATTTACAACCAGCAGCTGATGCTGATGAAACCTACAAAAAAGATGTTCGCGACTTTGCATTATGGAAAGCGGCAAAACCCGGAGATCCTTCATGGCCAACACCATGGGGACCAGGCCGTCCAGGTTGGCACTTGGAGTGTTCTGCAATGGCACATGCATACCTTGGTGAAAGCTTTGACATTCACGGTGGCGGATTAGATCTTGTTTTCCCTCATCATGAAAATGAGATCGCCCAATCTGAGGCTGCCGGTTATGGCTTTGCGCAACGTTGGTTACACAATGCATGGGTAACTCAATCCGGCGAAAAGATGTCAAAGTCTTTGGGTAACACTTTGCAGGTTCATGAAATTTTAAAGATTGTTCGCGGAATTGAACTTCGTTGGTACTTAGGTGGAGCGCATTACCGCTCGATGCTCGAATACTCACCCGAAGCGTTGCAAGAAGCTGCAACAAACTTCCGTCGTATTGAAAACTTCTTAAACCGTGCAACGGAGGTTCTAGGTGCACAACCAACTCCAACTTTGAGCGCTGCATTTACTGCAGCGATGAACGATGACTTAGCGGTACCTGCAGCACTTGCAACTATTAGCGAAAATCTTCGTCTTGGAAATCAAGCGATTACAGATAATGACACCGCAGCAATTTCTGTTAACGCTAATGAAATTCGCGGAGCCCTTGAAGTACTGGGTTGCGATCCATTTGATGCCGCTTTTGCAACATCTGGTGGTTCAGATCTGTCAGCAGCCCTTGATGGAACAATTAAATTGGCTTTGGCAGAGCGCGCAGCTGCCCGTGAGCGTAAGGATTTCGCTGCATCAGATGCTATCCGTGATGGGCTTGCTGCTTTAGGAATTACAATTGAGGACACTGCTCAAGGACCTCGCTGGTCTATTAATTAATAACTGAAACGAGATCTGATCATGGCTGGCAATTCATCCCGAAAAGGCGCTATTCGCCAATCAAAAAAGGGGCCATCTGCCGGTACTGGTGGAAACAATAAGCGTCGTCTTGAAGGAAAAGGTCCAACTCCTAAGGCTGAAGACCGTCCGTATCACGCAGCTGCAAAGCGCAAGAAGGCTGCTGAAAAGAAAGAGACCCGTTCACCTCGTATGCCAAAGGGTGATCGTCCACGTGGTGAAATCGTTGCAGGACGTAACGCGGTTCTTGAGGCGCTGCGCGAGAGTGTTCCAGCGACAGAGTTATTAGTTGCACGCAGTATCGATGTTGATGATCGTGTTGCCGAAAGCTTAAAGCTTGCACTGCACCAGGGTTTACAAATTCGCGAAGCACACCGTGCCGAAGTCGAAGGTATTTCTCCAAACAGCCAAGGAATCATTCTTGCCATTAAGCCATTCCAGTACTCAAGTTTTGAAGAGATCATGGAACGCGCCAAGCATCCATCACTAATTGTGGCACTTGATGGCGTTACCGATCCTCGTAACCTTGGTGCGATTATTCGTTCAGCGGCAGCATTTGGTGCAGCTGGTGTAATCATGACTGAACGTCGCGCCGCAACAATGACAGCATCTGCTTGGAAATCTTCCGCTGGCGCTGCAGCACGTTTGCCAATTGCACAAATTACAAACCTTGCTCGCACAATCGATGCAGCTAAAAAGGCTGGAATGTTTGTTGTAGGTCTTGATGGAGAGTCTGATGAGATCATCAGCAATATGAAGGTTGCAACTGAGCCACTAATGGTGATCGTTGGATCTGAAGGCAAGGGCCTTGCACGTTTAACTAAGGAAAAGTGCGATCTCGTGATCTCGATTCCTATTAGCGCTTCAACTGAATCTTTGAATGCAAGCGTTGCGACCTCAATCGCACTCTTCCACATAGATCAGCAGCGCCGCGCAAAGTAGGTAAAAGCCTTGAAATACAACCGTTTTATCGCCATTGGTGACTCATTCACTGAAGGTATGTGCGATGAAAAAAGATACGGTCAATACCGCGGTTGGGCTGATCGTGTTGCCGATGTTATGGCGGCTAACCAACCAGGTTTTCAATATGCAAACCTTTCGATCCGTGGAAAATTGCTGAAGCAGGTTGTTGATGAGCAGTTAGATGCTGCAATTGCACAAGTTGTAGACAAGACAACTCTTGTTTCATTCCACGCAGGTGCAAATGATGTTATTCGCCCAAAGTACAACCCCAATGTAATTTTGCCGTTGTACGCCGAAGCTGCCCGAAAGGTTGCAGCCTCTGGTGCCACTGTCATGTTGTTTACCGTTTTAGAAGATAGCGGAAGCGAAGGACGTTTGGCCGAAACCTGGAAGGCACGATTTAAAGATTTCAATGAAAATGTGCGCGCAGTTGCAGAAGAGATCGGCGCAATCTTGTGTGATGCCAATGAAGAAGCAGCTTTTAAAGATCCACGTTTCTTGGCTTTTGATCGTTTGCATTTAAACCCAATGGGTCATGATCGAGTTGCCCAAGCTGTCTTAGAAACAATTGATCTTCCATTTGATCCATCATGGCGTCGACCTTTGGCACCAGCAGAACCAATGCATAAGTTAGTAAAGATTGCGATTACAACTGTGTGGTTTGCAACCTTTGCACTGCCATGGATGTGGCGACGTGCACGTGGTAAATCATCAGGTGATGGACGTACCTGTAAATATCCTCATGCAATCAACTGGCCACTAGCTCATTTAGATTAAAACTGTTACAGCTGGGTGACTGTCCACTCCCAGGTATGTACACCTGTCTTAATCAAGTACTTAGCTAAAGTATCTGGACCACATGATGCGGTTCCAACTCCACGGTGTGCGGTATCGATATGAACGACAGTGTTTCCACATGGAACAACCTCAACATCATGTGTGGAATCAGCTAAATCCGCATCTCTGTTAGGGGTTACCGATACCTGTGCAGGCTTGCCCATGACAAAGCGCAGACCATTTCCTTGCGCATTTACAACTTCAAACCAACGTACCGCGGCATGTCCACCATTTTCTTGTGGGCGAACATATGGAATGTATTGAGCTGCAACAGTTGAAACATAGCGACCGATGCGTCCGATCTTGCGATCTGGATAGGTTTCATGGGCGCCTGTTCCAAAGTAGACCAGTTCATTCAGCGAACCATCTAATTCAAACAAAGTTCCCACACGTGCCAAGTCATCAAAGGCCTTAGGAACAGTGATAGATTCCTTAACGTTGAATCCACCAACAACAGGTGTGATCAATTGAGTGTGCTTGAAGTTAACGCCGGTACTTGTCTGCCAGGTATTTGTGACCTTGATGGATGTATTTGATTGCTGAACTAAACAATCGGTGCGTGAAATTTCACGAACTCCGTAACGCTCCCACTTAGCTGCAATATGTCCGATTCGATCATTGTCCGTTGGTGCACGCCACAATGAAACTGATGGTGCAACGATTCCGTACGGCAAAACAATCTGACCGTGCTCATCAACAACATCACCCAGCTCTTTAGCTTTCTTTGCTGGAGTTAACGCTTGTGAAGGCAGAGCGATTTGGCTCCAGCCAACCTCAGACATTGGTAACGCCCAAGGGGTACTTGAAACACAAACAAGTGAGAAGTTAATAAAACGTTCTCCACGTGATGTTCCCTTTGCTAATTTCTTTGAACTGACCTTGAAGTTTGCACTCTTGCGAGGTGCAACCTTAGGAAGCTTTACAACTCCGCTATCTAGGATTTCGCCATCGCAGGTGATGTTCCACTGCAATTGGTACTCACTGAGATCCTTGAAGAAGTGCTTGTTAAATACCTTGAATTGACCGGTTGCAGCTTTAACTGCGGTAATTACAACAGGGGCTGCGAGTGCCTTAAATTCATGCATTGCAGGCTTAGCTGTGCGATCTGGAAAGACCATTCCATCGCAGCAGAAGTTTCCATCATGCTTTACTTCGCCGTAATCGCCACCGTATGCGTTGCGCTTAGTGCCATCTGCAAGTGTTTGAACAGGACCGTGATCCCACATCTCCCAGATAAATCCACCTTGCAAGCCACGGGTTGCTTCAATCACTTCCCAATATTCAGCCAAGGTTCCGTTGCTGTTACCCATTGCATGCGAGAACTCGCACATAATCAATGGTCGGTCAGCCTTTGCTGACTTTGCGTACTCCTTGATTGCGTTAACAGTTGGATACATCGGTGCGATGACATCGGTGAGTGAATGGCTGCCCATCCAGTTTCCGCGGATGCCACCTTCGTAATGCAGTGGACGTGATGGATCAAAGCTACGAGCGTACGCTGCTGCGGCTTCATGATTTGTGCCCGCACCAGATTCATTTCCAAGTGACCACATAACAACTGATGGATGGTGGATATCGCGCTGAACCATGCGGCCTACACGATCAACAAATGCAGTTAGATACTTTGTGTCATCACAAATTGAAGAGATAAATGCATGAGATTCGATATTTGCTTCACCGATTACATAAAAGCCAAGCTCATCGCAAAGATCCAAGAAAGCTGCATCATTTGGATAATGGGATGTGCGCACCGCGTTGAAGTTCCAACGCTTGAGCTCGAGCAAATCCTGACGCATGTCATCGCGGGTAAGAGCGCGACCTGTAAATCTATTGAAATCGTGGCGGTTAATTCCGTAAAAAATGATTGGCTGGCCATTAACTAAAAAGTCCTGGCCCTTAATCACAATGGAACGGAAACCAATACGCTGTTGCGAAACCTCAATTACAACCCCGCTTGGATCAAGTAATTCAATGTGCAGGGTATAGAGATTCGGAGCCTCAGCAGACCAAGGATTTACCTTCGGAATTCGGGTGTTGAGGTGCACCTTGCCGTGTGGCCAAGGCTCATTTTCCATGATGGCAGCCTTTGCATCAGCAGGAAGATTTCCATGCCAATACTTACCGTGGAAGTAATCATCGCTGCGCTTCTTAAGGTTTGCATCACGTTCTGTCCACTGAGGAGAGGTGAAGTTCTTAATAGTCTTTTCAAGGTTTGCGTTCTTAACCTTTGGTAGTTCTGTGATGGATGCGCGAAGGGTGTAACCATCGGTTGACAGGTTATCCAGCGCACCTAAATCAGCTTCAATAGACAGTGTTCCCGTTGTTCCATCTTTTTCAAGACCGGCAACAGATTTGAATCGCTCAATGAAAACTTTGTTGGTTGCATATAACTTTACCGAACGTGTGATTCCGCCATGCCACCATTGGTCTTGGTCCTCAATAAAGGTGGCATCAGACCACTTGGTGACATCGATTCGTACGACGTTGTTGCCGCTTCTTACAAACTGTGTCACATCAAACTCTGCAGCAAGACGTGAATCCTTGGTCATTCCAACCTCAACACCGTTGATATAAATCAAAGCAACTGATTCATATCCACCTAGTTGCAGAACTACACGCTTACTTGACCAGCTTTTAGGTAAATCAAAATCTCTTTCATAGACACCAGTTGGATTTTCCTCTGGAACAAATGGAGGCTGCTCCGCAAAAGGCATTTGAGTGTTTGTATAAATTGGCTTATCGAAAAATACATCAGATGGTTCCTGCATCGTCCATAAACCTGGAACTGGAATTGATGCCCAGCGCTTGCCTAACTTTTCAGTTGGCTTATGCAACAACTGGAAACGCCAGGTACCGTCCAAAGAGATCTGCTCAAAGTGCTCGATATTAAGCATCGGCAAACGGTTAACAGAGGTGGTCTCGGGGCTCATCCAATAGTTGTTGATCACGTGGGGAAGTCTCTCACTAAGCCTTGGATTAGCGAAAGAATCCCTTGTTTTTGCGATTTGGCTCATGCCTGCCATAATTACGGCTGCTGTATTCGGGGTAACTCGAAGAGCAGGCCTCTCTAGCTCAGTGGTAGAGCAGCGCACTTGTAATGCGCAGGTCGTCAGTTCAATCCTGACGGGGGGCTCCAGATCTTTCGCACAGCAGTACTACCTTTCAACGAGGGGAGTAACGATGCAAAACAACTCTTTTCCTCATGATGCATTCTCTGAAGAACTTTCAGCAAATAACGAATACATCAAATCCTTCAAATACTCAGGGTTAACTGGTGTTGCCCAAAAGGGTTTAGCGATCGTTACCTGCATGGATTCACGCATCAATCCCTTGTCGATCATGGGAATGAAATCAGGAGATGCCAAGATTTTACGTAATGCTGGAGCGCGTGTGACAGAGGATGTGCTCAGAACCTTGGTGCTTGCAACCTATTTACTAGGTGTTAAAAAGATTCTCGTGATGCCACATACCAACTGTCGTATGGCATCAGCTGAAGAAGCAGATATTCATGAGCATATCCAAAATGAATTCGGTGTTGATACCCGCAGCCTGGAATTTAGAACTGTTAAAGATCAAGAAAAGGCACTTGCGCTAGATGTCAGCAGAATTCGTGCATTTCCATTTTTGAATAAGGATGTTGTTGTAGGCGGCGCGATTTACGATGTTACGACAGGAAAAATTACTCCGGTTGAGTGCTAATCGGATTTACTCTGTGATTTGGCACCATCGTTACAGGAAAACTTAAATCCTCTAAGAACTGCATCATGATTGCAATGAATAGATCTGGCTTTTCCTTTACCAAAGCATGTGATGTTCCAGGAAGAACCGCTAACTGACCCAACGCTAAGGCTTCATATAGCTCTTGAGTGTGCTTCAAGGTAACCATGTCATCATCACCTGAAACAACTAGTACTGGGCACTGAATTTGCGCCAACTGCTGCTTAGAAATATCAGGCTCTGTGTCCCAAATTTTGAACATGCGGGTTACCTTTTCCAGCAAGGTATGTGGCGCATCAGGAGAGATCAATGTGTACTCAGCTAAATCATCCTCTGAAACAGATGGTTCACCCATCACGTAATCAACACCTGAGTAATGGAAGTTCCCGCCGATGGAAATAACTGATTTCACTAAATCGGGACGTTGAATTGCGACTAATAAGGAAATAACAGCGCCATCCGAGTATCCGACTAAATGCGCAGGCTCTTTAACGATCGTTTCAAGATAAGCAATCGCTTCTCGGGTTTGAAACTCAAAGTGCAAGCTACCGTGACGGTCAGCGGTAAAGCCATGCGCAGTGCGATCGTAAGCAAAGACATGAAAATCATCTTCAAGCGCAGGAACTAATAAGTAATCCCAACTCGATGTTTTGCTTAAACCACCGTGAAGTAAAACAACAGCTTCGCCATCATTTTCCCACTCGTAGCAGTACAGGTCGTGGCCATCTACCTTTACATACTCTGGCATTACAAAGAATCCATGATGTGACGGTTGCCGCGATCAAAGGTTAGGTAGTTCCAAGTCCAATCAGCCATGGTGCCAATTTTATTGCGACCACCCAATAAGTAGAACAGGTGTAGCCACAACCATGCATACCAAGCAGGAATTCCAACTAGGCGAAGCTTCTTAACTTCAACAATTGCTTTGTGGCGGCCAATAGTGGCCATAGAACCTTTATCAATGTACTTAAATGGTTTTAACTCTTGCCCTGCAGCTAAACGCTTTATTTGTTTAGCAACATGACGCGCTTGCTGCATGGCAACAGGTGCAACCATAGGCATCATGCGGCCGTTTTCTCCAACCAGGCCAGCGATATCTCCAATTGCAAAGATGTGTGGGTAATGCTTTACCTGCAATGTTTGATCCACATCAATGCGAGTATTTACAAGTGGCAGATTTAATAGCGCACCAGCTGGTTCACCTTGAACACCAGCCGCCCAAATTGTGACCTCAGATGGCAAGCTGCTTCCATCCTTCATCTCGATCTTGCGCGGCTTAATCGCCTGCACCGCGGTATTTACATGAACAGTTACACCAAGCTTTTCCAAATCCTTTTGTCCGTGCGCAGAAAGCTTCTCGGAAAACATTGGCAAAATTCGAGGACCTGCTTCAATCAAATTAATTTTAATGTGCGCTGCAGCATGCGCTTGATCATGCTTCAAAGGCCCACGAACTAGCTCAGCAAAGGCTCCCGCCATTTCTACTCCGGTGGGACCACCGCCAACTACGGAGATTGAAAAGATTGTGTCATCTTCAAAGCGACATAAATCTTCAAAGCGGCGCATAACTTCGGCACGGATTGTCAGTGCTTCATTAACGCTCTTCATTCCCAATGCATGTTCGGTAACACCCGGAACACCAAAATCTGCAGTTGCAGAACCTAGAGCTACAATTAAGTAATCAAACTCAAGAACTTCGCTGCTATCCAATTTGATCGTCTTATTTTTGTGATCAACAGAAATTGGTGAACCCATTCGAAATTGGATTCCAGTTTTGCGAAGCGCTGCACGAATGGGATGAGCAACGTGATCTGCTGCAAGCCCTGCCGTTGATACCTGATACAACAAGGGCAAAAAGGTTTGAAAGTTGTGGCGATCAACCAAGGTCACATGAGCATAGTTGACCATTGCACGTGCTGCGGTAAGGCCGCCAAAACCGGCACCCAGAATTACTACGCGTGGCTTCTGAGGTGTCTTTTGCATGGGTTAAGTCTAGGCTTCACAGCATGAACCCGCCTATCGGACACCGTAAGTACCTCGTCACAGGGGCATCGGGATATGTGGGTGGTCGTTTAGTGCGCGCCCTTGTTGATGACAAGGATGATGTTCGAATTTTAGTGCGCGATAAAAACAAGATCATGGGTCAACCATGGGCAACTCAGGTAGATATCTGCGAAGGCAGTGCAGAAAACTTCGTGGATCTACAACGAGCTCTTGAGGGAATTCACACCGCCTTTTATCTGTTGCATTCAATTAATTTGGGCCCTCACTTTGATGAGATCGAAAGTGAAATGGCCCGCAACTTTGCAAAGGCTGCTGAACTTGCCGGCGTTTCCCAAATTATTTACTTGGGTGGAATCGCTAATGATGCAAATATCAGTAAGCACCTTGCATCTCGCGCGATGACGGGCGAGTCACTAGCAACTACATCGGTACCTGTTCTAGAACTTCGCGCCGGAATCATTATCGGTTCAGGCTCTGCCAGCTTTGAGATGTTGCGTCACTTAACCCACCGTTTGCCAATCATGACAACACCTAAATGGGTTATGAACAAAACCCATCCGATTGCGATCCGCGATGTTTTGTATTACCTCAAGGCCACTGCGAGATTAGAAACTCCAGTTAATAAAGTATTTGATATCGGCGGTCCTGAAGTTCTGTCTTATGCCGACATGATGCAAAAGTTTGCAAAGTTATCTGGTTTAAAGAAGCGTTGGATTATTAGAGTTCCAGTATTAACCCCAGGACTTTCAAGTTTATGGATCGGATTAGTTACACCTGTACCAACCGCATTGGCTCGTCCACTAGTTGGTTCACTCATTAGCGAAGTTGTTGCAGATCCTGCAAAAAGTATTGACGCGCTTATTCCAAAGCCGGCAGAGGGCTTGATTGATGTTGAAAATGCAATCCAGTTAGCACTTTCTAAGATCACCACCCACAACGTTGAAACACGTTGGTCTGATGCAACTATGCCAACTGCGCCATGGCAAAAGGCGCAAGGAGACCCTGATTGGGCGGGCGAAATGGTTTTGCGCGATCGACGTGAACGCATTACCGATGTTTCCGCAGAAAAGGTGTGGCGACAGGTAGAACGAATCGGTGGCGACAATGGTTGGTTTGGTTCAGATTTATTGTGGTGGGCCCGCGGAGTATTGGATCGCTTCTTAGTTGGTGGAGTTGGTTTACGTCGCGGCCGTCGTGATCCTGATTTCTTACGTGTTGGTGAGAGTTTAGATTTTTGGCGAGTTGAGGAGCTAGAACCAGGTCGCCGGTTAAAGCTTTATGCCGAAATGGTTTTGCCCGGAAAAGCGTGGTTGGAATTTACTGTTACACGTGAAAATGGAAAGACAAAGATTGTGCAAGAGGCAACCTTTAACCCTCGTGGATTAGGTGGCCAGTTGTATTGGTATGCGGTTTCTCCCTTCCATCTATTTGTATTTCCAACAATGCTTCGAAACATCGTTAAGAAAGCCAAGAAGGATGCATGAGTTCACACCTGAAGTAGAAGCACTTGCTGCTGAAATTTTGAAGTACAGCTTGGAACGTTTAAAGGATGATCCACCGCTAGATGGTCCACGCTCTGCCGAAGATTTATTCAAGGAAGTTGGAAACACCATCACCGCCAAAGGTTTAGGCGGACATGAAGCGCTACATGTATTTACCAATGTTTTAGCTAAAGCCTGTATCTCAACTGATCACCCACGCAACTTAGCTTTCATTCCTTCTGCACCCAGCGAATACGCAAACCTTTTTGATCTCGTAGTCGGTGCAAGTGCGCTGTATGGGGGATCATGGCAAGAGGGTGCTGGCGCTGTCTTTGCAGAAAACCAAGCGATTCAGTGGCTTATTGATTTAGCAGGATTGCCTGCAACTGCAGGTGGAGTTTTTGTTCAAGGCGGAACAATTGGAAATCTCTCGGCCCTCGTAGTTGCACGCGCAGAAGCGCGCAAAAAGCACATTCCAGCAGGGCGTTGGGTGATCGCATGCAGCGCAGAAGCACATTCATCAATTGCATCTGCGGCCAATGTTATGGATGTAGATATTCTCAAAGTTCCAGTTGATGCAAAGGGAAAGTTGCAAGGTAGCGCTGTTGCAGAGGCGATAGATCATTTGCATGCAACAACAAACAATCGAGTTTTTGCAGTTGTTGCAACATCTGGCACAACAAACCTCGGAATCATCGATGACCTGAAGGGTGTTGGCAAAGCAGCAAAGGATCGCGACATCTGGTTCCATGTTGATGGTGCTTACGGTTTAGCAGCGCTCTGTGCACCATCTGTTCGTGCAGATTTTGATGGGGTAGAAAATGCGGATTCATTTATTGTCGATCCGCACAAGTGGTTGTTTGCACCATTTGATGCCTGCGCACTTGTGTATCGCAATCCAGAGTTAGCAAAGGAAGCGCATTCACAACACGCTTCTTATCTAGACACTTTAAAAGATGATCAATGGTCGCCATCTGATTATGCAATTAACTTAACCCGCAGAACTCGCGGATTACCATTTTGGTTTTCATTGGCTGCACATGGAACTGATGCATACACAGAAGCGATGGAGCAGACAATTACCGTTGCAAAGGATGCAGCTGAATTAGTGCGCAACCATCCAAATCTTGAATTACTGTGCGAACCAGAGCTTTCGATCGTTGCCTTTACTCGTAAGGGTTGGGCAGCAGCTGATTACCAACGGTGGAGCGATCAGTTATTGGCCGATCAAGTCGGATTTATCCCGCCTTCATCACACAATGGCCAACCGATTCTGCGATTTGCAATCGTTAATCCATGGACAAAAATCAGCGATATTCAAATGATTCTGGATAGGCTGTAAATCCCACAGTTTTTACGCATCTGATCTAAGATTTACCCCATGTCCGCACAAGAAGAGTCAGCGATCAATACTGGCCTGAGCGACCTCGAAGTTCGTATCCTGGATTTTGAAGGCAATTGGTGGCGTTACGCCGGTGCAAAAGAGGCTGCAATCAAAGAGCTATTTGATGTGACCGCGCCTCGTTACTACCAACTATTAAATGATCTGATTGACCGCGACGATGCCCTAGCTGCCTCACCCATGCTAGTTAAGCGTCTTCGCCGCCTGCGTGAGGCCCGCATGGCCACACGCGTGGCTCGCTAGCACCTGCCCCAACCTCCTCGTTTTGCACCTCGGAAATAAAGGCTCTAGATTTGGCGTTAGCACTCTCGGGGTGCGAGTGATAAAGCGCCCCGCCACATGAAGGACGAGCACAAGGAGCACAACTCATGGCAAAGCAGATTGCCTTTAATGAAGAAGCACGTCGCGGTTTAGAACGCGGCATGAATATCTTGGCTGATGCGGTCAAGGTAACCCTTGGACCTCGCGGACGTAACGTCGTTCTCGAGAAGAAGTGGGGCGCCCCAACAATTACTAATGATGGCGTTTCCATTGCGAAGGAAATTGAACTTGATGATCCATGGGAAAAGATCGGCGCAGAGCTAGTTAAGGAAGTTGCGAAGAAGACTGATGATGTTGCCGGCGACGGAACAACAACTGCAACTGTTCTAGCTCAAGCATTAGTACGTGAAGGTCTACGTAACGTTGCTGCGGGATCAAACCCAATGGCGCTAAAGCGCGGAATTGAAAAGGCTGTTGCTGAAATCGTTGCAGAGCTTCTCTCAATGGCTAAGGCTGTTGACTCAAAGGAGCAGATCGCTGCGACAGCATCTATTTCTGCAGCAGATGCAACTATCGGCGAGATGATCGCTGAGGCGATGGACAAGGTTGGAAAAGAAGGCGTAATCACAGTTGAAGAGTCAAATACATTTGGTTTGGAGCTAGAACTCACTGAAGGTATGCGCTTCGACAAGGGTTACATCTCTCCATACTTTGTAACCGATCAGGATCGCATGGAGGTTGTTCTAGAGGATGCGTATGTATTGATCGCAAACTCAAAGATTGCAAATATCAAGGATCTAGTTCCAGTACTAGAAAAGGTTATGCAATCAGGCAAGCCACTATTGATCATCGCTGAAGATGTTGAGGGCGAAGCGCTCGCAACTTTGGTTGTTAACAAGATTCGCGGAACATTCCGCTCAGCAGCTGTTAAGGCACCTGGCTTTGGAGATCGTCGTAAGGCGATGCTTCAGGACATTGCAATCCTTACTGGTGCAACTGTTATTTCAGAGGAAGTTGGACTTCTTCTAGAAGCTGCAGAGCTTGATCTATTGGGTAAGGCTCGCAAGGTTGTTATCAGCAAGGAAGAGACAACAATCGTTGAAGGCGCTGGCGATGATGCACAGATCAAGGGTCGCGTACAGCAGATCCGTAACGAGATCGAGTCATCAGATTCAGATTACGACCGCGAGAAGTTGCAAGAGCGTCTTGCAAAGCTTGCTGGTGGCGTAGCTGTTATCAAGGCAGGTGCTGCAACTGAGGTAGAACTCAAGGAGCGCAAGCACCGCATTGAAGATGCAGTTCGTAATGCAAAGGCTGCAGTAGAAGAAGGAATCGTTGCCGGTGGTGGCGTTGCACTTCTACAAGCAGGCGCTGCAGTGTTCAAGCGTCTAACAGGATTAACTGGCGATGAAGCAACTGGTGCAAAGATTGTTGAATATGCAATCGAAGCTCCAATCAAGCAGATCGCAGTAAATGCAGGACTTGAAGGCGGAGTTGTTGTTGAGAAAGTACGTCACCTTCCAGCAGGACAAGGTCTTAACGCTGCAACAGGTGAGTATGTAGACATGATCAAATCTGGAATTATCGATCCAGCAAAGGTGACACGTTCTGCATTACAAAACGCTGCATCAATCGCAGCTCTGTTTATTACAACAGAAGCGGTTATTGCAGATAAGCCAGAGAAGACACCAGCTGCCCCACAAGGCGGCGGAGATATGGACTTCTAAGCCATTCTTAACTAGTAGTTACGCGTAACGCCGTCTCTGATTAACACAGAGGCGGCGTTCTGCTTTACCCTTAGACCATGGCAAAGAAATCTCTCGTCTCTAAGAAAGAGAAGGCTCCGAAAAAGGAGGCTGCTCAAAAAGAGGCACCAGCAAAGAGCACCGTTGTTGCTTTTGATGCAAAGGATCTTGCCCGTAACGCCGCTTTAGAGCAGGCAGAAAAACGCGACCAAGTTGGCGGATTTGTTTCAGTTGATTTTGATGATGACAATCGCGTTGCAACTTATTTATTTGAAGCAAACCTTGCAGGATACAAAGGTTGGCGTTGGTGCATCACCATTGCAAAGGTTGATGCTGATGCACAACCAACAATTTGCGATGTTGTAGTTCTTCCAGGCCCAGATGCATTACGTGCTCCTGAATGGATTCCATATCGTGATCGCATTCTTCCTGGCGATGTTGGCGTTGGTGACATTGTTCCTAGCTCACTTGAAGACACACGTTTAGTTGCAGGACAACAAGCGCTGCCACAGGATGAGGAACTTGATACTGCGATGGCGATCGAACTTGGTTTAGGTCGTGCACGCGTTCTTTCAATTGAAGGACGTGACCAGGCGGCTAAGCGTTGGTATGACGGCGAACGTGGACCAAACGCGCCCGTTGCCCAGTCAGCACCAAAGCCATGTCACAGCTGCGGATTCTTTATTCCGATTGCAGGATCATTGCGAGCAACCTTTGGCGTATGCGCCAATGCGATCTCGCCTGATGATGCACGCGTAGTAAGCGTGGATCATGGCTGCGGAGCACATTCCGAAGCGACCTTCACAGAGCCGGTGTTAAACTAAGCACCTGCTATCGCAACCGCGATACTTAATTTGTACCCGTAAAGAAAACTAGCAAGGAGCCCTCCCCATGCCTACAGGACGCGTTAAATGGTTCTCATTGGAAAAAGGCTTCGGCTTCATTGCAAATGATGAAGGCGAAGATGTTTATCTAGCTGCAACTTCACTTCCTGAAGGTGTTGCAACGGTAAAGCCTGGAACAAAGCTTGAGTTTTCTATTGCAGATAGCCGTAAAGGCCCACAAGCATTATCAGTACACATCATTGATGCTCCACCATCACTAGTAGAGAACTCACGTGTTAACAGTGATGATCTTGCTGCGATGATTGAAGACACAATCAAGATGTTGGACAAGGTCGGAAATGGTTTGCGCCATGGACGTCATCCAAATGCACAAGAGGCTGATCGTCTTGGTCGTGTGTTGCGCGGTATCGCTACCGCTCTAGGTGCATAGTTAATTAAATGCCGCTTCGTCGATCACGACGAATTGTGTAACGAATACCAACTAAGCCTAACCCTGCTCCCATTACGCATGTCCAAATAACTTTGGCATCGGCACCCACTGCAAGAGCAATCACACCAGCTATCACCCAGCACATTATTCCAATAGCGACTAGAGTTACTGCATTGCGTAGTCGAGTAGTCATGGAAGAAGAGTAATGCGTTTATCGGTAAAAGAGGATGGTAATTGGCGTTCATTTCGCCACCGTAATTACCGAATTCTCTTTCCTGCCAACACAGTTTCAAATATTGGTAGCTGGGCCCAACGTATTGCTCAAGATTGGCTCGTACTAGAACTTACAAATAACAATGGAACCTACTTAGGTTTAGTTACCGCGGTTCAATTCGCACCAGTACTGGCTTTCTCATTACACGGCGGAAAACTTGCAGATCGATTTAATAAGCGAAAGGTATTAATCCTTACCAACGTTGTTGGTGGTGCAGCATCACTTGCTTTAGGTGCGCTGGTTATGACAGATCTGATTGCGCTGTGGCATGTCTTTGTCCTCGCTGGAATCTTGGGTATTTCAACAGCTATTGATGCACCAGTACGCCAATCCTTCACAACAGAGGTTGTTGGTCAGACAGATCTACCCAATGCGGTTTCATTGAACTCAGCTAACTTCAACGCTGGTCGCCTTGTAGGACCTGCGATTTCAGGTGGTTTGATCGCAGCCTTTGGCACCGGACCATCATTTATTGTTAACGGGCTTTCATACTTCTTTGTGATCGCAGCGTTAATGAACCTTAATGAAAAGGCTTTCTTTCATCTGGATCGTCCAAAATCTGATGGAAGTATTCGAGAAGGAATTGCATACGCAAAGGCCCGTCCCGACATTTATGTCGTGATGTTGATGGTCTTCTTTTTAGCGACCTTTGGTTTGAACTTCCAGATCTTTAACGCGCTCATGGCAACACAAGAGTTTGGTTTAGGACCAGCAAGCTTTGGTCTCATGGGAACCTTCATTGCTATTGGTTCATTGTCAGGTGCTATTGGATCTGCCCGTCTAGAGCGGTTTAGAAATACAAAGTTTGTGATTAAGGGCGGAATCGCTTTTTCAATCTCCATCATGGTTTTGTCAATTATTCCGAGCTATAGCCTTTATATTTTGTGGCTACCAATTTGTGGAGTGACAGCTTTAACTACATTAGTTTCAGCTAACTCAATTGTTCAGACAAGTACCGATCCAGCCATTCGTGGGCGAGTAATGGGTCTTTACCTATTGATCTTTATGGGCGGAACCCCATTTGGTTCACCACTTATTGGAGCAACAACTGATCTGGTCGGAATCCGACCAACAATTGTTATCTGTGGCGGTATTTCGCTGGCCGCATCTTTGTTTATCTGGTTTAAGTACAAGAACCGGGTAACGCTACCTGCAGATATTTCTGTAGCAACAGTCTTAAAGACTGTTGATCGCGATCAAAAGTAAAATACCAATCAGTGCAAGCAAGGTAATTAGCCTTCTAGTTTTGTAACTCACACTGACTCCTTCACATCAGAAGGAATCGCCTTCACGATGATGAAAGCTACGCCGATCAAGACAAAAACCATGATGTAGGCCCGTGAAATTCCAAAACTATCTCCCAATAGACCCAGCAAGAATGGGGCTCCAGCGATAGCAACACCGGCTGCCAATGAGGCGCGGCCAATCGCTAAATCTGGACGGCCATCGCTTAAGCCAATTAATCGAATTGATGACAAGGCAAACTGCATTGAAATACCAAGACCGACAACCAACAGACACAGTAATGAAATAACCATGTTGTGTGACAACCAGAAACCTAAGAAACCTAAGAACTGCAAAGCGATGATCGCAAGCAGTTGGTTATCCAGCGGAAGATTCTTTAGTACCAACCCACCGTACCAACGACCAATTCCCATACCTGTACCAAGGGCGACAATTGCAACTGTTGATATCGCAGCTGTTGATCCAACTCGATCCTTTAACAGCGCTGCAGCCCAGAATGAGGTTGCAAACTCACTTGAAATACAAGCAACAAAACCAAACCATGAGATCCAAAACTTTGCCGAAAGCTTTCCACCTTGTGGGCCATGCTCATCAGGGACATGTTCGTCGGCATCTTTTTCGCGGCCAACAAAGAACAGAAGTAGCGCTACAGGAAGTGCAAGTAACAAACCTAAACGCCACAAACTTGGGAAAGCGATTGCAATTGTTCCAATTAACGCTGTTCCGGTAACGAAACCAACTGATGCAATTCCATTTGCTTGTGGGATCGCGACCTCTGCCGCTTTTCCATAATGCGAAGACATTTTGGTAAGCATTGTGTTAATGACAACTGAAGTTCCAAAACCGGTAATAAACGTTGCTGGCAAGGTGATGTACACCGGTGGTGAAATCACAAACAAGGTCAGACCTGCAATGAAGATAGATAAACCGATCCAGCTGGCACGGTTACGTCCATACTTATGTGCAATACGTGGATTAGCCCAGCCTGCAAAGATTGAAGCCACACCCATCGCTGTTCCGTGTAAACCAGCGATAGTTAGCGAAGTACCTTGATCTGCACGCAGAAGAGATTGTGCTGGCCCAAAGCCACCTAGATAGAAGTTAACAACAGCGGTCTGGACCGCTACTACCCAGAAGAAACGATCGCGATGAAAGCTCTTAGACATTACAGAGCGGCAACAACGTGATCAATGCACTTAGTTAGCGCTTCAACATCACTTGGATCAACCGCTGGGAACATACCGATGCGCAGCTGATTCTTGCCTAGCTTTCGGTAAGGCTCTGTATCAACGATTCCGTTTTCACGAAGCGCTGCTGCGATCTTGGTTGCATCGATTGCATCATCAAAGTTAATTGTTCCAACAACCTTTGAACGCATCGCTGCATCAGTTACAAATGGAGTTGTGTAACTTGTCTTTTCTGCCCATGAGTACAAAATATCGGAAGACTTGGTGCTTCGTCCTGCAGCAAATGACAGACCGCCATTGCTGTTCATCCACTCGATCTGCTCTGCAAGCAACATTAAAGTCACAAGAGCCGGAGTGTTGTAAGTCTGATCTAAACGTGAGTTTTCAATAGCGATTCCGAGATCAAAGAACGCTGGAACCCAACGGCCGCTTGCCTTGATCTTTTCTGCGCGAGCGATCGCAGCAGGAGACATGATTGCAATCCAAATACCACCATCTGAAGCAAAAGACTTCTGAGGTGCAAAGTAATAAGTATCAAACTCTTTTGCATCCACCATTAAGCCACCAGCAGCTGATGTTGCATCAACTAGTACTAGTGCGCCATCTGTTCCTGCTGGACGCAGAATTGGCATTGCAACTCCGGTAGAAGTCTCATTGTGAGTCAACGCGTACACATCGATACCGGCTTCGGCAACTGAAACAGGATGTGAACCAGGTTCAGATTTAATGACTGTTGGCTCACCCAAGAAAGGTGCTTCCTTTGAAGCTGCTGCAAACTTTGATGAAAACTCACCAAATACAAGGTGCTGTGAGCGCTCTTCAATGAGCCCAAATGTCGCGATATCCCAAAACGCTGTTGAGCCACCGTTGCCAAGAATAACTTCATAACCTTCTGGAAGATTGAATAAAGATGTAAGACCTTCGCGAACACGCTTCACAACATGCTTCACCGGCTTTTGGCGGTGCGATGTTCCCAAAATTGCATTTCCACTAGCTGACAAGGCAGCAAGTGCTTCGGGGCGAATCTTTGAAGGACCGCAACCAAAGCGGCCATCTACTGGCTTTAACTCAGAAGGAATAATGATGCTCATGGGCTAAGACTAAGGGTAGTAGCGAGAGAGTTCCCAATCACCGCTTGTGGTGGTCCTCTCATAACGCAAGCGATCATGCAATCGTGAGTATCGACCCTGCCAAAACTCAATATTCAGAGGTGTGACGCGGTATCCGCCCCAATGTGCTGGCCGTGGAACGACCGTCCCTTCAGGCCATTTCTGTGCTGCACCTTCATACCGTTGTTCCAACTCTTCACGAGATGCAAGGTGTGATGATTGCGCACTTGCCCATGCACCGATCTGAGAACCCCATGGTCTAGTTGCAAAGTAATCATCTGATTCTTGTTCAGATACTTTTTCAGCAATTCCGCTAATGGAAACTTGTCGCTCCATTGCATACCAAGGAAAGAGCAGTGAAACATTTGGATTCAATTCAATGCCGTGTGCTTTGCGAGATTGGTAATTTGTAAAGAAGGTAAAACCACCATCTGAAATATCTTTTAACAAAACTGTTCGTGTATTGATCTGCGAATCAGCAGTAACAGTTGAAAGCACCATTGCATTTGCTTCAACAATTACAGAGTTTTCATGTGCATCCTTTAACCACAGTGCAAAAGCTTCAAAGGGATTGTCGGGAAGAGTTTCTAAACCGGCATCGCTATAGGAACGACGCATCGCACGGATCTCATCTCGGGTAACGATCTCTTCAGCCATGCCCCTATCGAACCCCACTTTGGGTCGAGGGGCGAGTTTTCAGGGGAGACTGCAAGGGCTCATGCAACGAGCAACCTTTATAACAATCGGATAAATGACCGGCCAAATCAGCACAAAACACATTGTTTAGTTTGCTTACCCGTGCTTAAAAGAGTGGAATTACCCCAACAGCGCATGCCCTCGTATGCGCGAATTCCATCCATGGAGGATATACATGAAGACAAAGCGTTTCGGATTTGCTGGCGTTCTTGCAGCATTCGCGCTTGCAGTTTCAACTCTCGTAGCACCAAGTGCTAACGCAGCCACAGAAATCGTGGTCTGGGCAGATGAATCTCGCGGGCCAAACCTTGCAAAGGTAATCGCAGCAAAGGGTGACTGGGTTTCTGGTTACACAGTAAAGGTAGTTACATTCTCAAGCTTTGATGCACTCAAGGATGCTTTTGATAAGGCAACTGATGCATCAGGTCCAGATATTGTTGTTGGCGGAAATGACTGGGTACCAACAGGTGCGAAGAGCGGAAAGCTTGCTCCACTCACACTTACAGCAGCTGTAAAGGCTCGCTTCAACCAGACACAGTTCGTTGACCTTACATACAAGGGCAAGCTGTACGGCGTACCTGTAGATATCAACAACGTTGCAATGATCTACAACACAAAGCTTGTTTCATCTGCACCAAAGACTTTCGGTGAGATGGTTTCAAACTACAAGTCTCTCAAGGCATCTAAGGGCTTGAAGGCTGGTCTATGTATTGCAGGCGGCGGAATGTCATGGGGAGCTCACTCAGTATTCTCAGCACTCGGCGCAGATGCATACCAATTCAACTCACGTGGTGGAATTGTTTACGGCCGTGCATTCAATGCAACAACATTCGGTAAGAATGTTCGTACATTCCTAATGGATGGCAAGAAGAGCAACGGTTTCTTCCCAGCAACAGATACAGGTTGCAAGGACAACTTCCTAGCAGGAACTGTTCCTTACGCAGTTATTGGTAACTGGGAGTGGGCAGATTACGTAGCAAAGGGATTCACAATGAACCTAATGCCAGTTCCAGGTGTTGCTGATGGCACATATGGAAAGATGTTCGGATCTGTTAGCGGTGCGCTTCTAACAACATTTGCTGCAAAGCATGGTGTTGAGTCAGGTGCTAAGTCACTTCTAACTAACTTCTTCGCATCAACAGATGGTCAGGTTCGTTACCAGGCTCTTGAGAAGCGTCCACCTGCTGAAAAGGGTGCACAAGCAGACTCAACAGTTTCAGCTGCACAGCGTGGATTCGGTTCAGCCGCATCTCTAGCTGGAATTCCACAGATCGGCGCATTCCTAAACAGCAACAAGGGTGGCGCTAACTACTGGGATTCAGCACCTGCTTACTGGACAGCTGTTTTGATTGATGGCAAGGATGCAGTTAAAGAAGCATCAAAGCTTGCATCAATCTGGCGTGCAAACACAGATGGTGGCAAGGGCGATCTCTAATTAATTTGATGTACTCAAATTAAGGCCAAATAAAGGCGTTAGAGGAGTGATGCGGGCGGATTTCCGCCCCCATCACTCATTTCCCAATATGTAATAACTAGCGATAGGACACAACAATGAGTTACTTGATAAGAGGCAAAATTGCACTCTTCATTAAAGTAATCGTTGTAACCCTTTTTGCTTCAGTACTTCTTCTGCTGGCTCAGAGCGCATTTGCTCAAAAAGAGTATGTAATCGCAACCTTCTTACTCATTGCCGTTCTACTTCTAGGTCTTACCTACCTCACTAAAATTTCAGTACCTCTTAAGTTCTTCATTCCCGGAATCCTTTTGTTGACCGCTTTCGTAGTCGGTCCAATTTTGTACACCGTGGCGATGTCAGGTTTTAATTACAAAACCGGAAATATTATTTCTAAAGAAGAAGCAATTGTTCAGATCAAAGTGCGCGGAATTGAACCAGCTCCATCTGGACTTACCTTTGACATTAAATTAGGAACAGTTGAAGGCAAGCCAGCAATCCTGGCCTCAGACATCAACACACCTGAATACTTTATTTCTACCCTCGAAGAACGCATTCCACTTGTAGCCTCTTCACTAACCTTGAACGAGTACGGCGTCGCTGTTGAAGCGCCTAACTTCACTCCGCTAACAGACTCTGAATTTTCAACTGCTGACAAACTTTTTACCGGTACGCGATTTACCTTTGATGATCAGTACTTCATCGCCCTCGAAGGCTTTGAGGCAGGCGTTGTTTCGCAGCAAATTTTGGAGTTTGTTCCAGAGGCTGATCACTTTAAAAACCTAGTAACTGGCGCTATCTATACCGATAATGGTCGCGGAAATTACGCACTAGCTGATGACAAGAGCGCAATCCTAGAACCTGGTTGGCGCGCACCAATCTGGTTTGAAAATTACTCAAACATTGTGACCGATTCTAGAGTTCGCGGACCTTTGATCCGTGTCTTTATCTGGACCGTTGTCTTTGCGCTGCTTACTGTTTTAACAACCTTTGCATTAGGTCTTTTACTTGCACTAGCGCTAAACAAGCCAATTCGTGGCCGCCGTATCTATCGCTCCATCTTGGTTCTTCCATACGCAATGCCAAGTGTTATGAGTATTTTGATTTGGGGCGGTATGTTCAATACCGAATTCGGTGCGATTAACACCTTACTCGGTACCAACATCGCATGGTTCTCGGATCCTAACTTTGCTCGCGTTGCAGTTATTTTGGTAAACCTGTGGCTTGGCTTCCCTTACTTCTATTTGATCTCTAGCGGATCTCTGCAAGCAATACCAAGTGAGTTAATGGAAGCTGCAGCGATTGATGGTGCAAATCCTCGCCAGATCTTCCGCAAGATCACTTTGCCGTTGTTACTACAAATTCTTTCACCACTTTTGATCGCATCCTTTGCTTTCAACTTCAACAACTTCAACTTGATCTACCTATTAACGGGTGGTGGCCCAAGAAATGAACTTGATGGAGAGATTGCGGGTGCAACAGATATTTTGATTAGCTACACCTACAAGATCGCATTTGGTACAGGTACCCAAGATCTTGGTTTAGCGAGTGCTATTTCATTGATCATCTTCTTGCTCGTAGCCTCAATCTCGCTTTATAGCTTGAGAAAGTCCAAAGTATTGGAGACCTTCGCATGAACAAGTGGCTACGACAGGATTTATGGCGCCACCTAGTGGGTATCTCTATCTGCCTTTTTGCGCTATTTCCATTGTATTTAGTGATTATCTCTTCATTTAGCTCATCCGGAAGTCTGCAACTGAGCTCATTTATCCCACGGGAAATTTCCTTTGCAAACTACAGCAAGCTATTTAATGACCCAACGATACCTTATCTGACTTGGGTGAAGAACTCATTACTTATTGCAGGATCTGTTGCGGTGTTATCGGTAATGATCGGTACCGCATCTGCATTTGCATTTAGTCGCTTAAAGTTCAAGGGCCGTAAGTTTGGTATTCAATTACTCTTGTTAGTTCAGATGTTCCCAGCGATCCTTGCTATCTCAGCTGTATACGTGATCATGGAGCGTGTGTATAACTTTGCCCCCGGAATCGGTTTAGGTACACAACCTGGACTCTTGCTTGTTTATCTTGGTGGAGCGATGGGTGTAAACATCTGGTTACTTAAAGGCTTCGTGGATTCAATTCCTGCAGAGTTAGATGAAGCGGCAAAGATTGATGGAGCTTCTGAGGTTCAGACTTTCTGGTTAATCTTCGTTCCGCTTGCTTCACCTGTTCTTGCGGTGGTTGCACTACTTAGCTTCATCGGAACATTCAATGAGTTTATTCTCGCTCGCCTGTTCTTAGTTGATATGGAGAGCCGCACCGTTGCTGTTGGTTTGCAACAATTCATTGGCGGACAGTATTCACAAAACTGGGGACCATTTGCGGCCGGCTCAATCCTTGCGTCGATTCCGATTGTCATCATCTTCTTATCGCTACAGAAGTACATCGTTAGTGGATTAACGGCAGGTTCGGTTAAGGGCTAATGCTCAACAAAAAGCTTCGCTTGGTTGTGGCACTTTTTGCCAGCATTATTTGTGCAACAACATCGGTAGCAGCAACTCCTACAGCACCAGCTGATCAGGCAGGACTTGCAAAGGACCTTATTTACTTTGTTTTTCCGGACCGTTATTTAAATGGTGATACCAGCAACGATAAGTACCCTGGCTACGATCCACGCGATACAGCCTTTTTTCATGGTGGAGATCTCAAAGGGCTAACCGGAACATGTACTGCTGGTGATAATGGATTAGCTCGCATTAAAAAGCTTGGCTTTACCGCTGTCTGGGTAACCCCATTAGTTGTTCAACAAAAGCCAACACCATATGGTGCCGGGTATCACGGTTACTGGGGTGTTGATTTCCTCGATGTGGATCCGCACCTAGGCACCAAGGCAGATCTTCTGGCATTTTCTGAATGTGCAAAAAAGCTTGGTTTGAAATTAATTTTAGATGTTGTAACAAATCACACTGGTGATGTAATTGCATACAAGGATAAAGATGCGTACATCCCTGCTGATATGGTGAAAGCGAAGAGCCCTGCTTGGCTTAATGATTTAACTAATTACCATAACGTCGGTGACATGAACAGTTGTTGGGGTGAAGGTTCATGTATGCAGCTTGGTGATTTCTATGGCCTGGATGACATCGCCACTGAAAAGCCCGTTGTGTACAACGGTTGGGCCGATGTTTATGGAAAGTGGATCAAAGATTATGGATTGTCTGGATTCCGCGTAGATACAGCGAGACATGTAGATGACAACTTCTTTAAGAACTGGTCACCACAGATAAATGCTGCAGCTAAATCTGTTGGGATCGAAAACTTTACGATCTTTGGCGAAGTTTGGGATGTGAACCCAATCAACTTGATGAATTACATTCGCCGAAACAAGATTCAAACCGTTCTGGATTTTCCATTCCAAAGATCTGCGGCAGAGTTTGCATCTGGATATTCAGATGCCAGCACCATAGAAAATCTCTTTAACTACGATGATTTGTATACAACCGCTACAACGAGTGCATCAAACATGGTTACCTTCTTGGGTAATCACGATATGGGCCGAGCTGGAAAAATCATTGAATCCAAGCGTATTAACCCAGCTTCAGAGCTGTTGCCCCGCACCTTATTGGGCCACTCATTGATGTATCTGACCCGTGGAATTCCATCGGTGTACTACGGCGATGAGGTTGGCATGACAGGCACTGGCTCAGGAAGTGATCAATTAGCCCGTCAAGATATGTTCTCAACAAAGGTCAATATCTGGAAAACAGAAAAACGAATCGGCTCCTCACCAATCGGGACCGGTAACGCCTTTGATGTGACAGACAAGCACCCAATCGCTAACCATCTAAAGGCTTTAGCTACATTGCGTGCTGCTAACCCTGGTCTTGCAAACTCTTCAATGCAGATTCGTTATGCAAAAGATTACTTGCTAGCAATCTCAAAGAAGGATGATGCAGAAAATCGAGAGTACATTGTGGCTTTCAATAACTCTAACAAGGCGATTAAAGCAACTATCAATACCGCGACCTCAAAGGGTGGGTGGAAATTGCTGATGGGAAAGACAACGGTTAAAGCTGTTGCCGAAAAGATCACCATCACCGTTCCGGCATTATCTACCGTGGTGTTGAAAGCAAATCAAAAGATAGATAAAACCGATGTTAAGGTCGGAAAGATCTCCTCTGAACTAGATTTCCTAACTGGATATTACGAAACTAAAGCATCGGTTACAACTAAGGACTTAGCAAAGGTCACATTCTTCATCCGTACATCTGCGGGTCAAGACTGGAGTTCGCTCGGAACAGATACCAACTTCCCATACTCTGTGTATGTAGACCCTCTTGATTATGAAGGTAAGACTGTCGAGATCAAGGCTGAAGCGGTTAATTCGAAGGGAGCAAAGTATGAGCTACCAAGTACAACCATCCTTATTCCCGCACCATGATGGTAGTGAGCTCTATGTAAGCAATAGCGCTCCTCGAATTGGTCAGAAGGTTGTTCTCAAGGTTCGAGTTCCTCACGCATACACCTTTGAAAAGAGTTTTGTTCGTATTTATGAGGATGGCGAACCACGCAGCTATGAGCTGGTTTTAGCCACAAAAAACCCTACTGAGGACTGGTATCAGGTCGAAGTACCGATCATTAATACCCACACTCTGTATCGCTTTGTCTTTGTATCTCGCGATAAATATGACTGGCTTAATGCTTTTGGTTTAACTGATCATGATGTTCACACAAACAATGATTTCCAAATTGTTGCAGTTCCAGCTAACCCCGAATGGATTAAATCTTCAGTCTTCTACCAAATTTTCCCAGATCGTTTTGCGAAGTCAGCTAATACCTATCCGATTCCGGATTGGGCGCATCCACGCGATTGGAATGAGTTACCACGGGGTCGCAGTGAGTTTACGAGCAGCGAGTTATACGGGGGAGATATACCTGGAGTCGAAGAGCATCTAGACCACATTCGTGATTTAGGTGTCACTGGAATCTACTTCACACCATTTTTTGCATCTCGTTCCAATCATCGATATGACGCGAGTAGCTTTACCGAAGTTGATCCCATCCTCGGTGGAAACAAGGCACTCTTTTCACTTGTCAAAAAAGCAAACAAATATGGAATTCGGATCATGGGAGATCTGACCTCAAATCATTGTGGTGCTGGACATCCATGGCTTGCGAAAGCAAAGAAGAGTAAGAGCGCAAAAGAGCGAAGTTATTTTTACTGGGACAAAACCGTCAAACATGGATATGTAGGTTGGTGGGGATTGGCATCGCTACCAAAGCTGAACTTTAACTCTGCAGCTCTCAAGAATGAGATGTACAAGGGAAAGAACTCGATTGTTCGCAAATGGATTTCACCACCATATGGAATGTCAGGTTGGCGCATTGATGTTGGAAACATGACAGGACGATTAGGCGCAGATGATTTACATGATGATGTGATGCATGGAATTCGACAAGCGATGGATGAGACCAATCCAGATGCCTGGTTAGTTGCAGAAAATGGCGATTTTGTTGCAAGTGATCTCAACGGTCTTGGCTGGCATGGCGCGATGAATTATCAAGGTTTTATGCGCCCCGTATGGAACTGGCTCAATCGAAACTCTGAAATCGGTGGAGGTTTTCAAGGGTTGCCATTTGCAATGCCACAGATTTCAGGTCAGCAGTTGATTAACAGCATGAAACAGTTCAACGCATCAGTTCCTTGGCGAAGCGTTACCGCCAGCATGGTTCTTCTTGATAGCCATGACACCGCTCGTTTCCGCACAGTAGTGAAGGGAGATGTCGCGTCACATCTTTCAGCTATGACCATGGTGTTGAGCTATCCCGGAGTTCCATCGATCTTTGCCGGTGATGAAATCGGTCTAGAAGGTTCGTGGGGAGAAGATGGGCGTCGCACCATTAATTGGGAGGATCGCTCTCAATGGGATCACACCTTTATGTCCAAGGTTCAGCAACTTATCGCTATTCGCAAGGGTAATGATGCATTGATCAATGGAGGCTTACGCTGGATCGCAGCTGAAAAGGATTTTATTCTTTATCTACGTGAGTCCAAGAAGCAATCAGTTCTCATCTTTATCTCTCGTACAGGTGTTAATGCAAAGATTGATCTCTCAACTTTAGGTTTGCAGGTCACCAAGACCCTTTATGGAAAAGATGTCTCTGGTAGTAAATTTGCAATTAAATCAAAGGAAGCAACTCAAGGAATTTGGATAGTTACCCGATAAGCCAAAACTTTAATGGTTCATGTAAGTACTTAGCCCACGATCTTTCGTTGTGACCGCTGCGCTTGTAAACCTTAGATTGGTAATTGTGTGTAAAGCCACGTTCACGCATCAAGGCGTCAACAAAGTTTTGTAAAGGAACATACTCTTTATCTAGTCCCTTATCTCCACGACTCATCCAAATTTTGTGGGTCAAGGGCAGTGCTTCAACCATTGATCGCGCAAAGTGCTCATTACTAATCACCCAATGTGGTGACAAAGCTAAAGCGGTTGAAAACTTATCTGGGTGCTGTATTGCGGCGTACAAAGTTGCTAAACCACCCATACTGGAGCCAATAACAGCGGTTTTTTCAGGGGAGTGAGCGCCGTAAATTGCAGGAATGATTTCACCAAATATGTGCTGTAAATAAGAATCAGAATGAAGGGTAATAGTTGGATCTTTGATCGCCCATCGTGGATCAACATATGTATCTGATGTAAAGAATTTTTCTGGTGCTAAATCCTTTGCCCGCCCCCAAGGATTGCTTTTCGTTGAACTGTGCCATACGGCAATAATTGTTGGGGGCTTTATCCCTTGCTCATTTGATACATCGATAGCAGCTTGAGCCATCTTCCAGGTCTGACGACGATGGGTACTGGTGGTTCCATCAAAGACATTTTGACCATCATGGGCGATGAGCAGGTGCTTGCTTCCGCCACGAGGCGTCCAGTAATCGACGATTCGATCCGCAAAACGGGTGCGCACAACCTCGCCCGGAACTCCACGGATTTGGAAGCGCTTAATCTCCTGCATGATGATTTAATCATCCCATGTCATCGCCGAAAACATCAATAATCTGGTTTCGACGAGACCTGCGCATCAATGATCATCCTGCCTTGTTGGCAGCGATTGAATCATCAGATCAAGTAATCCCGCTCTTTATTCTTGATAAGCAACAGATAAAAGAAGCAGGTTCAAAGTTATTGGCGTATATGGGTCAATCGCTGCGCGCATTAGATGAATCACTGGGAAATAAACTTCACATCATCGAAGGTGATCAAGTCGAAGTTCTATCAACTTTGATTAAGAAGTATGGCGTTGAGCAGGTTCATATCTCAGCAGAGTATGAAAGATATGGTGCAGCTCGTGATGCGCGAGTAGAAGCAGCGGGAATTACCCTTGTCAGAACCGGAAGTCCCTACGCAGTTGCACCAGGTCGAGTCTTAAAGCCATCTGATGCGACGCCGTACAAGGTGTACACGCCTTTCTACAAAGGTTGGCGCACCCATGGATATCGAGCACCAGCTGTAACGCCTAAGAAATTCACCTGTGTTGAGCCAACATCTGAGTACCGAGCATTCCCTGATTTTCCTATGCCAGATGGGGTCAATGTCATTCAAGCTGGCGAGGCAGCGGCCTTAAAGCGATTCAAAGAGTTCACCAATAAGGGTTTGGATTCATATGATGAAAACAGAAACTTTGCAGGTATCGATGGAACCTCAAAGATGGGCTCGTACCTAAAGTTTGGCGAGATCCATCCACGCACCTTGCTTGCAGGTTTAGGTGAAAGCAAAGCACATGACACCTTTAGAAAAGAGATAGCTTGGCGAGAATTTTACGCCGATGTTTTATTCAACAATCCCATGACCGATGTCGAGTACTACGCACCTAAGTTTGCGCAAATGCGTTATGACAAGCCTGGAGCACAATTTAAAGCTTGGTGCGAAGGCAAGACCGGATATCCATTTGTTGATGCAGCGATGCGACAGCTTGTTGTTGAAGGTTGGATGCACAATCGAACACGTATGGTCGTCGCTTCATTCTTAGTTAAAGATCTGCACCTTGAATGGCAACTGGGCGAACGCTTCTTTGCAGAACATTTAGTTGATTACGATGTTGCTTCAAATGCACATGGTTGGCAGTGGACGGCAGGATGTGGAACCGATGCCTCACCGTATTACCGAGTGTTCAACCCCATCGAACAAGGCCGTCGCTTTGATGAAAATGGTGATTACATTCGCAGGTATGTTCCAGAGCTTGCCCACCTTTCAGCTGCTGAGATTCACGAACCATGGTTATTCCTGGATGGCTACAGTAAGAACTACCCAGAGCGCATCGTTGATCACGCGATCGAACGCCATGAAGCGCTAGCTCGACTACAAGAGATTAAAGCTGACAAACCCCCAATGCCTGGCGCTTAGCCGCATACATCGCATTATCTGCTCGTAGCAATAAATCATCAGCACCATCATTATCTGCAATTCCAATACTGACTCCGATACTGATTTCATGACCATCGATTAAAAATGGATAGGAAAGTGTTCCCCGCAACGCTAAAGCGATCTCCATGACAGCGGTTTGGCTGCCATCAACAAGAACTCCAAACTCATCTCCACCCAATCGGGCGAGCAAGGATCCTGTGGGCAAAGCACGTGTAAAACGCTGTGCAACCTGTTGCAAAACCCGGTCACCTGCTTCGTGTCCGTAGGTGTCATTAACTGGTTTAAATCCATCTAGATCTAAAAGGAGCAAGGAACCTTGTCGTGTCGCATAGTTTTGAATCTCGGCGATCAATCGTCTGCGATTTGGCAACATAGTGAGCTCATCGGTTCTTGCCAAGATTCTTTCATGTCCAATACTTCGTGCCTGATTGAGAGCGATGCTCATTCTGATGAAAGCTAGTGCAAGGGTTCCTATCGCTGGAATCAAAATAAAGTGCGGAAAGTTATCTGGAGCAATCGCTAGTAGTGCCAATAGTGTGGCACTTAAGAAAACCGAGATAGTAATGAGTACAGGGCTAACCCCGCCTTTACTCTTATTGTCAGTAGAAGGATGCCAACAACTTTCAGCGATAAGCACAAAGGCAAGTAGCCATCCATAATCGATAAGCGAACCAAATACATAACTTAAATTGAGGTTTTGCCATAAAAAGAGAAAATCAGTTGCGGCATAGACAGCAACGCCTATTGCCAAGATGAATCCACGCCCAGAAAAGCCCTGCATTGCACCTGTTGCAACAATGAAACACAGCAACACTAAATCTGCCACTGGATAAATGATCGCTAAAAATGATTGGTTGAAATCCCCATCAAAGTGCGGTAGTACAGGATGCAGGGCGAAGGCAGCTCCCAATGTACTCAATCCCAATCCAACGATGGATGCATCAACGATTTCAAGCACAGTCAATTTCTGGTTGCTGGATATCAATAACTGCAGCCCAAGCAGAGCTAATGGATAAAACAAGAGATACAAGCCATCAGAGGCGTTATCAAATACCGCCGGTAGTTCACCGTATGAAGTAACGGTTGCAACTATCGAACCTATGCTCCAACTCCCGATTGCAAGACCAGTTAAAGGCTGTGCCCATGTGTTGTTAATTCGAGGAGCAAGCAATATCGAAATTAATGCTGCAATTGCTACACAATTAAAGGCGATGAGATCGACCCACAATCCATCCATAAATCTGTGTATAGGTATTTGAATCGCCAATAGGGCGGGAGGCAGAAAACGCAGAGCGCGCATGTAGATAGCGTAAGAAGGTGTTTGCTCTTTAGGGATAGGGGTTCCCATAGATACAAAAAACCCGCTACCTGTGTGGCAGCGGGTTTTTTAGGAAGAGTTAGGTACTAGAAGCCCTTAGTGCAGATCAACTTCGCGCTCTCACGAGCATCAGCGATATTGGCTGCAAGTTCAGCAGGCTTGTTAGTTGCTGCAAGCTTTGCAGCTTCCAACTTCTTGATTGTGATATCGATGTTGCGAATTTTGCTTGCATAAGCACGTGTTGCTGATGTCCAAGAACCAACAGCGGTAGTCAAAATCTTCTTATCGGCATCGGTTGTTGCTGCAGCTAATTTTGCTTGAGCGGCGGTCAATCGCTTATTTGCTTCATCCAGCTTTACCTGAATCTCCGCCTTGTTTGCAGTCTCAGTTGTAATTCCAAGATCAATTACTGGTAATTGAGCCTTGAAGTTTGCAGCTGTAGTTACAGCCGCCTTCTGTGACTTAACCGCATCATTTGCGGCGGTCAAGCAATCGAGTGATAACCAGGTCAGCTTTGTGCTTGAAACCAATGGATTCTTTGCGCAACGGTATGTTCCGCCACTTGTCTTAGTAGTCTGCCCTGACTTCTTGCATGCAACACCATTAGAAATCTTCACGGCGGCATCTGCAGGTACTGCGATCATGACGCCACCGGCGACAACGAGCGCTACTGAAAGTGATGCGATCTTGCGGAACATGTATGTGCCTTTCGTAGTAATGGGGCAATACTATCGATCAGGTACTTAAAGAAGGCTGATAACCCGCCGTGAGTCTGGTAACTATGACCATTACTTCCTTTGCTTGGCTCTCAGGTTCATGCCAACTTTACGAACTATTGAACGTGGCACAGTGTGCACAACAAAGACAAGCAGCTTGTACTGCCAACCAGGAACGCTCACCGCTTCTCCCTTTAAGGCATCCTTCCACGATTGCTCAACCAATCGATCGGAGTTCAGCCACATGAAGTTAGGTAGAGCTTTCATCGACATCTTGCCTCGCTGATGAAACTCAGTGCGGGTAAAGCCGGGGCAGAGCGCGCTTACCTTCACATTGGTTGCAGACAACTCAGTGTTCAGTGATTCAGAGAGAACCGTTAGGTAAGACTTCGAGGCGCTGTAAGAGCCACCTGCGATGTATCCAGCAACTGAAGAAACATTGATAATCACACCGTTGTTGCGCTCCTTCATTAAAGGAAGTGCAACATGCATAAGTCGCATTGGGGTGCGCACCAAGACATCAAGCAGTTGCTGCTCAATATCTAAGGTCGACATAGTGAATGCTTTGTTTGTTCCAAATCCCGCGTTATTGATAAGAACATCAATCTGATTGTCAGCGATGTACTTTTCAACTTTAAGGCATCCATCATCTGTTGCAAGATCTGCCTGAATTACATGGGTTTTAACTCCGTACTTCGCTTCAAGTCCTTGTGCTCGCTCTTGAAGTCTTGGCAGATCGCGAGCAACCAACACGATGTTGTACTTATGCGATGCTAAAAGTCGAGAGAAGCTCTCACCGATTCCTGCTGTTGCACCGGTTACTAAAGCCCATGAAGACATGTGTTCTCCTAACGAACGGTGAGTTCACCAACTGCACCCTTGGGTACAAATGGCGATTGTGGTGCAATCGGCGCAAGCATTTCATATTTGTGCCCTTGTGTCGGACGGTGATCTTTTTCGTTTTTATTTGGCCATAATGAAAGCGCACGCTCTGCCTGAGCTGTAATCGTCAACGATGGATTCACGCCAAGATTTGCAGTAATTGTTGACCCATCAACTATATGAAGTGTTGGGTAGTTCCACACTCGATGATAAGGATCTACAACACCTTCAGATGCATTTTGACCGATGACACAGCCACCCACAAAGTGCGCGGTAAAAGGCGCATCAATCAAATCTCCAACATGTCCGCCTGCGATGCCACCATGCTTTTCTGCAATGCGACGGACAACCTCATTTGCAGCAGGAATATATGTTGCATTGGGATGTTCTGAATCATTTTTTGAGGTTAAGTGCCAACCAAACCAACTTCGTTTTGGCTTGACGGAGATAAAGGAATCCACATTTTGCATCGTTAATGCGATTACGGTGCGCTCACTCCACTGACGTACATCTAGAATTCTTTTCAGAAGATAAGGGTTTGCGATGAATGCTTTCCACCATTGCTTACGACGTAACTTTGATGAACTGCCATCGGTCATAATCGTTTGGAGCAATCCCATCAAATTGCTGCCTTTGCCATAACGCACAGGTTCAATGTGGGTGTGCTCATCAGGGAAGAATGAGGATGTAATCGCACTTCCTTGGCTGAAATCAATATCTGTATTTTTCATTATGGCTCCGGTGAGAGCTTCACTGTTAGTTCTTGAGAGATCACCCAATCGATCTGACAACAATGGCAAAACCCCAGAATCCTTCATCTTATGCAGCAGTTTTTGGGTGTTGTAAGTGCCCGCAGCAACAATTACTTCATTAGCAAAAAAGGTCTTGCCTCGTGATCCAAATGGATCATTTGTCTTTGTTGTTGTGATCTTCCAACGCCCATCCTCAAGTTGTTGAATCTTCGTTGCTGTTGTCATTGGAAAAACTTGCGCACCAGCAGACTCTGCAAGCCCTAAGTAATTCTTTGGCAAAGTATTTTTCGCGTTGAATTGACAGCCTGTCATGCAAGAACCACATTGCTGACAACCATTTCGATCAGGACCAACACCTCCAAAGAAGGGATCCTTAGCAAGCACACCCTTTCCCTCACCAAAGAAGACCCCTAGCGGTGCCATTTGAAAGGTATGACCGACACCCATTTCAATGGCAACATCCTTCATCGCTTGATCGCTATTCGAAAAGTATGGGTTCTCTGTAACGCCTAACATTCGTCGAGCTTGATCAAACCAAGGAGCAAGCTCCTTTTTCCAATCGGTAATTGATGCCCACTGCTTGTCATTGAAGTAATCATTACCTGGTTGATACAAGGTATTGGCATAGACAAGAGATCCACCGCCAACACCTGCACCACTTAAAATCAATACATCAGGTAAAACATGAATTCGTTGAATTCCGTACAGTCCTAGTTTGGGAGCGAAGAGAAACTTATTGATTCGCCATGAAGTCTTCGGAAAATCCTTATCTTCAAATCGACGTCCCGCTTCAAGTACTGCAACGGAGTAACCCTTTTCGCGCAATCGAAGCGCAGAGACCGAACCACCAAAACCTGATCCGATCACTGCGACATCGAATGTACTTTTCATTTGATCACACAGTGATTCCCGCTGGATCTTCATCGCGAATGTGCCAACTGCTTCCGTATTGTTCGATTAGATCCAAGAATGGCTTTGGTTCCATCCATTCAGGTCCAACAACACCACGTGGTTTCCATGTGCCGTTAGCTATCAATTCCATTGCAATGACGGGGTTTAACGCTGTTTGCCACACGACGGCCTGATCTCCGTAATTATCCATTGACCATTGGTTATCGACAACGTTGTAGATGTAGCAGGCGTATGGCTTTCCTTCTTTATCAAGGCCCTTCACATGTGCACCTGCACAAGTTTTTCCGTGCATTAGTGGACCGATCTTTGCTGGGTCTGGAAGAAGAGAGGCTAAGAAATCACGTGGAGCGATTTCCATGCCACGGTAATTAACCTTTTCCTTTTTCGACAAGCCAAGTGTGTGAATCGTTTTCAAAGTATTGATGAAATCTGTTCCAAGTCCATATTTAAATGAAACATGGTTTGCCTTAACCTTCTTTGGAATTAAAACAACCTCTTCATGCTCAACATCCACACATTCAACTGGACCAATTCCCTCTGGGAAATCAAAGACGACCCCACCAGTAAATGGCTTTGATGTGTGCCATTTGCCGTTGTCCCACAGCAAAGGTGCGTTCAAACACTCTTCGATTGTGGTCCAAATTGAAAATGATGGAGCAAAGTCATATCCATCAACGGTTAGGTTCGAACCATCCAAGATAGTTATGGAATCGATTTCGCTGAACAAATAATCTTGAGCGTATCTAGCAAAAATATCGCTCATACCGGGTTCGATACCGATGCCGATTAACGCATACTTTTCATTTTTCTCCCAAGCATCAGCTTGAGCAAATTGTTCATCGCCCAACATCACTCCAGTTTTATGGAATGGATCTGTTGGATGCGCCTTAGAAAGTGACATCGCCATATCCATGTAATTAACACCAGCATTTTGGGCAGCGGTAAAAATCTGCATAACAAAGCGAGGATCAACTGCGTTGATTACCAAATCAGGATTGACCTTCTTGATCAATCCTTCAAGCGCCACCAGATCGCCGGCATCCACCTCCACTGATGTAAATCGTGGGTCTTGGATCTTTTGGGTGACAGCGTGCGCTTTTGAAGCATCGTAATCAGCGATAACTAACTCAGTGATAAATGACTTGCGTGATGCGATATTTGCGATTGCACTGCCAACTCCGCCTGCGCCGATAATGAGCGCTCTCATGGTTGGCCTTTCAGTTTGTTCTTAACCTTCAATAAACTCGTGCCTATTGAATGGAATCCAACGTGGATTCAAGGGAAGGTTATCGATACCGCTAACCTTTGCCAAGCACCGTTGATTAGCAAGTCCCCGTAGCTCAGTGGATAGAGCAACCGCCTCCTAAGCGGTAGGTCGCAGGTTCAACTCCCGCCGGGGACACTCGATTATTCGTGATTTCAGAGTTTTAAGAGAAAACTACTGTTCGCTTACCGACAATAAAAATCTTGTCATCTGCATACAACTTAACTGCTTTTGCTAAGACTCTGCGTTCAATGTCACGACCAATAGCAATCAACTCTTCCGCAGAAGCGTTGTGGGTTACATGGGCAACATCCTGTTCAATGATTGGACCTTCATCTAAATCACTTGTGACAAAATGAGCAGATGCTCCAATAATCTTTACTCCACGCTCATGTGCCTGGTGATAAGGCTTTGCACCTTTAAAGCCAGGTAAGAATGAGTGATGGATGTTAATGATCTTGCCGGGCATTGTGTTGCAGAAATCGGCAGAAAGTATCTGCATGTATCGAGCAAGTACAACAAAATCAATCTTTAGCTCTTCAATTTTCTTCAAAATTTCAGCTTCTTGCGCCGCCTTGTTATCAGATGTAACAGGCAGGTACAGGAACTTCACTCCATGGGATTCGACCAATGAACGAAGATCCTGGCGATTTGAAATTACCAATGGGATTTCGATATTAAGTTCGCCAAGCTCTTCTAAGTACAAAAGATCACGTAAGCAGTGACTTTCCTTTGTCACCATGACAAGTGCTCGTGGCTTTTGAGCTGTTGGGCGAATATGAAGAGCGGGATTGAACTTGGAAAGACCTTCATTCAAACTCTTGCGCGCGCCATCAATTCCCTGTGAAGTTTCAAAGCGGGTGCGCATAACAAATTGATTAGTGGTCGGATCTGTGAACTGTTGGTTCTCAATAATGTTTCCACCACAGGCAAGAACCGCCGAAGTCATCGCATGAACGATGCCAGGCTGATCTGCACATTGCAGGGAAGCGATTAGATCCATGGTCTTAGGGTACGGGAAATTAGTGGTGCAGCGTAAATCGCTTCATCCACTGAGGTGACCACCAGTTGTTTTCGCCAAATAGTCGCATCAACGCTGGAACTAAGAGGCCTCGAACAATAGTTGCATCCAGAAGTACGGCGAGTGCAACACCAAAGCCCATTGTTTTAATGGATGTAACACCACTAGTTACGAAAGCAGCAAAGACCACAGCAAGTAAGACCGCAGCAGCTGTGATGATGCGTGCAGAACGTTGCAGGCCAACGGCTACAGATTCAACATTGGTTTTGCCCGCAAGGTGTTCTTCACGGATGCGTGAAAGCAAGAAGAGCTCGTAATCCATTGAAAGACCAAATACGACAACTGCAATCAAGATGACAATTGATGTATCAAGGGTTCCGGTGACGGTAAATGAGCCAACCAGCCATTGCAGGTTTCCATCAATGAAAACCCACGTTAATGCACCCATAGTTGCACCAAGAGATAAGAAGTTCAGAATGACTGCCTTAATTGGCAGGATGATTGAACCTGTAAAAATAAAGATCAAAATAAGAACGCTCAGCACAATCCAACCCAGTGCCCACGGCAATGTTCGAGCAATACCATCTTGAGAATCTGTGTAATCAGCTGCAACTCCACCTACCAATGTTCCGACAGGGGAATCAACGCTTCGAACATTGTGAATTAACTCTTGTGATTCTGGGGTACGTGGCAACATCTCTTGGTATGCAACAACGCGTACATCTTTGCCAATAGTTACAGGTGGAACTACGCCAACAATTCCATCCAACTGCCCAATTTCTGCGGCGTAGGTGTTAATTTCATCAATCTTGTTTGAACCATCTTTAATAATGATTTCAATTGGATTTCCTGTTTGTCCAGGGAATCTCTTGTCCTGAAGCGCTGTTGCTACAGCAGCTTTGTTATCTGCAGGCAACATACGTGAATCACCTTGTGAAAACTTAATATTTGTAATTGGTGCCGCCATGATTCCGAGGATTACAAGAGATAAAACAACGGCCGAAACAGGACGCTTCATAACTAAGCGTGCGGTCTGTGCCCAACGACCATCTTCCTTTGGAGTAATTGCGGATTTACGAACAACTCCCTTATCAATGCGATCTCCAAGAAGAGCAAGGATTGGAGGCAAACCAAAGAGGGCACCAATTACTGCAAGTGCAACAACTGAAACTCCGGCATAACCAAATGATTTTAAGAATGGCAGCGGGAAGAAGGTTAAAGAGAACAAGGTGACTAGAACGGTCATACCTGAATAGAAGACTGTCTTTCCAGCACTTGCCATCGTTGCAACAATGGATTCTTCAACATTCTTGCCGCGATGGAGCTCTTCGCGGAATCTGTTAACAATTAATAATGCATAATCGATACCTAAGCCAAGCCCCATACCTGTAGTTAAGTTAAGGGCATAAATACTGACGGTCGTAAACAAGGTAAAGAGGTAAAGAACAAAGAAGGCACCCAGAATCGCAGCAACTCCCACAATTAGTGGCATAGCTGAAGCGGCAAGGGCACCAAAGACAAGAACGAGCAAAATGAAGGTCAAAGGAATAGAGATAAGTTCAGCGATCTTTAGATCTTCTGAGATCTTTTCAGTGATTGCGTGACCAACAACTCCAACACCGCCTGCGTACAGAGTTAAACCATCGTATGGCCCATCGTAATTCTTTTGCATTCGCTTACCGAGCTCTTGGCTTTCGGGTGTAAATGCTTCTCCATCACCATAGACAAGGATGTACGCAGCTTTTCCATCGCTGGATTTAAGAGTTGCTTCGCCACCACTAGTCCAATAAGAAATTGTCTTTGTTACTCCTTCTTCCTGAGCAATCTTCTTTTCTAAAGCAATTCCCTTTTGCGCGATAGCAGGATCCGTCACATCAGTTGCGCCTGAATCAACAATTATGACAACTGCAGGATCAGATAGTTTTAAATCCTCAGTCAGGTACTTATAAACCTTGTACGAATCACTGTTTGGATCGCTGTACCCACCTGAATCAAGACGATTGAAAACGGTCGAACCGACACCACCAGCAACAAGAATTCCCACGATAAAAAGAATTACCGCGCTCTTGCGACGCTTAACCATCAGGTGACCGAGCTTCTCAAACATCTTTATCTCTTTTCTTTGTATTTAAATTTTTCTAGCGGTAGTAGAATTAACTCCATGAGCGATCTCTTCCCGAAGGTAACATCTGATGAAATTGATCTGGATGCTGCCTCCGAACAAGCTAAGCGCGAAGAAGAGTTACAGTCAGATCGTCCACCACATCACGAGGGTTAATCAGCCTTAGGTGCCGGCGCTGGCGCTGCCGCCGGCGTGCTTTTAGCTGAATCTGTTTTATAAAATCCCGAACCTTTGAATACAACTCCAACTGCGGTGTACACCTTACGGATTTCACCTTTGCATTCTGGACAAATTGTCAGAGAGTCATCTGAGAAGGATTGAATCGCTTCAAATTGATGGTCGCATGCGGTACATGCGTATTGATAGGTAGGCATCACGACTCCTCTTCTGGCTAGTAATCCCGCTGGCATAAAATCCAGTTTTGGCTATGTACTTAGTCTAAAGAGGTGAGAAGATTGGCGCGAATTGAGGCGCTTTCCTGGCGCCTCTCGAAAGGCAGATGTGAGGAAGTTCGCAGCCCGTAGCGCTTTAGTACTTCTATTAACTTTATTAGGAACAACTGCGACCTTTGCAAACTCGCTTGTCAGCACATCACCGATTAGCGGCTCAACTTTGTCAGTTTCACCTACGAGTGTCACAGTTACAGGACAGCTTCCACTGCTTGCAGATGCCAATGAAATTTCAGTTACAGATCCCAACGGCGTTCGTGTTGATGATGGAACCATCATGGTCAACGATGTCAGCGCAACAGTTGGTTTAAGACCCCTTACTGAATCAGGTTTCTACACAGTTTCTTATATTTTATTTTCAGAAGCAGATGCACCACTGGAAGGTAGCTATCGATTTAAGTACCAAGCACCCAGCACTATTGCTCCCGAGAATCCAACTCCACAACCAACGGAGTCACACACTCCAGCTAGCAGCAGCTGGGGAACTAATGTTTTTGTCATTCTTCTCCTAGTTCTAGCAGTTGGCGTAACCATCGGATTGTCACTGTATGCACGCAAATTATTTAACAACCGATGAATCTCTTAACAACCACTTTTAAGTTTCTCAATTTACTGGGTGGTTTCTCTGCAATTGGCTCGTTATTAGCGATGGCTTTTCTGCTAATTAATAAAGAGGGTTTCCTTACTACATCTGGTGAAAAACTCAGAGGGTTTCTCAGAATTAGCGCTTTCATCTGGGTCATAGGTGCATTTGGAACCATCATCTTTACTTTGGCTCAAATCTTAGGAACAACTTTTTCTGATGCCCTTGATCTGACGGTAATTCGATCATTCCTGACTCAGATATCTCTTGGAAAGTACTTGGCGGTTCAAGCGTTGATGGCAACGGTTGTACTGATCTTCTCCTCTGTAACAAAGAGGGTTGAGTCGCTCATTATTTTGCTTGCTCTCTCAATCGTCGGATTAGTCGCACCGGTATTTGAGAGTCACTCTGCATCTAGCGGATCTCACTCACTTGTAATTGGCTCACTCGTAATTCACGTTATTGCGCTCTCCTTATGGGTTGGTGGAGTAATCGCTTTAGCTTTCCTTTCCGCAAATGATCGACCAGTAGCGGTACCGCGCTTTAGTCAGCTCGCCTTGTGGTCGGCGATAGCGGTAGTTATCAGTGGTGCGGTAAATGCATGGGCACGGTTGAACTTTGTGGATGCATGGAACTCGACTTACGCATTTATTGTGTTGGGAAAGATTGTTGCAACCATTGTTTTGGTCTTTATTGGTTATCTTCACCGTAAAACTCTTGCAAAGAAGGATTCAATTAATTGGGTTGGCTTTGCAAAGTTGTTAACAGCGGAAGCTTTGATCATGGTCGTAACTGTCTTGATGGGTACTTGGTTGTCGACTAGTGCTTCACCTGATCGTCCGGGCCCTACTGAATTTAGTCCAGCACTTTCTATTGTTGGCGTCGAAACCCCACCACCACCAACGCTGTCACGAATCTTGTTTAGCTACGAGCCCAATGCATTAATGATTGGAATCTTGAGCTTAATGGTTGCGTTATACGTTAAAGGTGTCGTAATTCTAACAAAACGCGGCGATAAGTGGCCAGTAGGGCGAACAGTTGCATTTGCATTAGGTGTTACAGCAATCGATTTTGCAACTAGCGGTGGTCTTGGTCTGTATGCACAATTCTCATTTTCGTATCACATGATTTCTCACATGGTTCTTGGAATGGTTGCACCAATTGGTTTAGTCCTTGGCGCTCCAATGACACTTGCATTACGAACCTTGCCTCAAGGTAGAAACCCTGAAGAACGCGGCGTACGTGGTTCTTTACTTGCAGCGCTACATTCAAAGATTGGTGTGCTCTACACAAATCCAATCGTGGCCTTAGCAATTTTTGACGGCTCACTCTTTGCCCTTTACTTCACCGATCTGTTTGCAGTGTTAATGCAAAGCCACACCGGCCACCTATTTATGAGCCTTCACTTCTTAGCAGCTGGCTTCCTATTTTTCTTTATCATTATTGGCGTAGATCCAAATCCACGCAGAGTTCACCACCTAGTTCAAATAGTTATTTTGTTTGCAGCAATGAGCATCCACGCCTTCTTCTCAGTTGCACTTATGTCTACAACAACTCTGATTGATCAAGGTTTTTACACCTCACTTCAAACTCCATGGTTGGGTGATCCTCTTGCTGATCAAAAACTTGGCGGATCAATTGGATGGGCAATGGGAGAGATCCCTATCCTGATCGCATTGGTTGCGACATTTATCAACTGGATGCGAGATGATTCTCGCGAGGCAAAGAGGATTGATCGCAATACCGCTCGCCAAGCGGCTATGGGTCAGCCAGATGATCTAGCTAACTACAATCACTATTTACAAGAGCTATCAAAGCGCGATAGGAATGAACCCTAATGGACAACTTATTTGATCTTCCTGCAGAGTACAAAGAGCTGCGTACCAGCGTTCGCGCGCTTGCTGAAAAAGAGATTGCACCATTTGCCCAGGCAGTAGATGAGGAACACCGGTTTCCAATTGAGGCAAAAAATGCTTTAGTGAAAAATGGATTGTATGCAGCACATGTTCCAACAGAGTTTGGCGGAGATGGTGCTGATGCTCTTGCGGCTGTTTTGATTATCGAAGAAGTTGCTCGTGTGTGTGGCTCATCATCATTAATTCCTGCGGTCAACAAACTCGGCTCAGTACCATTAATTTTGGGTGGAAATGATGAGCAGAAGAAGCGTTGGCTTCCACGGTTAGTTAAAGGCGAAGGTTTTTCATACTGTCTCTCTGAATCTGATGCGGGCTCAGATGCGTCTGCACTACGTACAAAGGTTGAACGTTCTGGGGATGGTTGGGTTCTCAATGGAAGTAAAAAGTGGATTACAAATGCAGGCGAATCAGAGTTTTACTCAGTAATTGCCCAAAGTGACCCATCGCTGGGCTCAAAGGGAATAACTGCATTTGTTGTTGAAAAATCTGATCCAGGAGTTTCCTTTGGCGCTCCAGAAAAGAAGATGGGTATGCGCGGTTCACCAACCCGCGAGGTGTACTTCGACAATGTTCAATTAAGTGATGACCGTCGAATCAGCGAAGTTGGTCAAGGTTTTGCTTTAGCGATGAATACTTTGGATCACACACGCATCACAATCGCGGCGCAAGCTTTAGGTCTTGCACAAGGCGCGTTAGATGTTGCAACAAAGTACGCACACGAACGTCACCAATTTGGAAAGCCAATCTTTGATTTCCAGGCTGTTCAATTCATGCTTGCAGATATGGCGATGAATATTGAAGCTGCTCGCTTACTTACTTATTCTGCGGCCATTAAGAGTGAAAATGGCGAACGCGATCTTCGCTTCTTCTCTGCTGCAAGTAAGTGTTTTGCAAGTGATATGGCTATGAAAGTAACCCAGGATGCGATTCAGGTTCTAGGTGGCTATGGATATGTCACAGATTATCCAGTTGAACGAATGATGCGCGATACAAAGTTGACTCAGATTTATGAAGGCACCAATCAGATTCAAAGAATCGTTATGGCGCGCAATCTTCCTAACAGCTAATTACTAGCGATTAAATCGAACAACAATTGATGGAGTAGCTGCAGCATCAAGCGGCACATCATGTACTTCGCGTGGCAGCATCTCGCTAGTTAATTCGCCTGCATAAACCAATCCAATTTTCCAAGCAGCTAAATGCACAAGTGCGCGGTCGTAATACCCACCACCTTGACCTAATCTAAATCCAGCTTGATCCATTTTTAACGCCGGGACAATCACAGCTTGGATCTGAGATACATCTGAGACAGCTGGACCAACTGGCTCTGAAATCTTTTTCTTTGTAACTAGGTTTGCTGGATCTCCATCCCATCGAACCCATTCCAATTGATCACCTTTGATTCGAGGAAGCAGCAGGATCTTGCCTTGCTTTAAAAAGGCCTCATTGATCTCGACCGTACTTGGTTCAAATTCATAGGATAGGTAAGAAGCAATTGTTGACGCGGACTCAATTTCAGGAGCTTTTAATATGACATTGAAATTAGAAGGCATGAACTTCTGAGAACGTTCGCGGCGGGCACGATCCCGCAAACTGGCTTTTTGATCTGTCATTTAAATCTCCCGTGAAATCCCAAAGATCAAACTGTTCAACAAGTAGGGTTCGATTATGTCAGAACACACTCGGGTAGATGAGTTTCTCAACTCATTACTTGCCATCTGCAAACCACTTGAATCCTTTGAGATGCCATTACTGGATGCTCATGGTGCGACCCTTGCAGCAGATATTTATGCAGGAGATCGCTTAGTTCTACGCGAAGGTGCGCGGATCCGTTCAACGCAAATTGGGTTAGCAGCTTCAATTGGCCGCGATCACCTGCCTACCCGTCCGCATCCACGAGTTGTTGTTTTATCTGCAGGACCAGATTTAGTGGAACCAGGTCAGCCACTAAAGAACTCTAGTGATGAGTATGAAACTAATTCCTGGCTTCTAACAACTGCGGTACGCGAGGTTGGCGCAGTTGCCTATCGCGTTCACTCGATTCCAGATAATGAAGAACAACTTCAGAAGGTAATCGAAGATCAGTTAGTTCGTGCTGATTTAATAATTATTAGCGGCGAACGCCATGATGACTCTTTTGATTTAATCACCCGCACCTTGTCAGGTTTAGGTGAGATAACAACTGTTGATATGGCGATCGAGGCAAGTGGACGTCATAACTTTGGAACCATCGGACCTGACAAAACTCCGGTTGTGACACTTCCAGGAGATCCAATCGCCTCGTACATATCTTTTGAACTCTTTGTTCGTCCCATGATCCGTACCATGCTTGGTGCTGCAACTATTCATCGTCCATCTGTTAAAGCAGCTCTAGAAAAGCCAATTGAGTCAGCTCCTGGTGTTCGCTCCTACATTCGCGCAGTTTTAGCTGAAGATGGAAAATCAGTTGTTCCCTTGGAAAATCAGGATGAGCAATCAACCCTTTCAGATGCCAATGCATTTATCGCAGTTTCTGAAAGTGATACCTCGCTAAAAACAGGCGATCAGGTCACGGTAGTAGTTCTAGAGCGTCGCTACATCTAAGTTCATGAAAAACTCGTGGCCCATCGAAATTAAAGGTCAGGATATTTCCCTTCGACCTTTGAGATTCAGGGATAGAGCTCAATGGAATCGAGTTCGAGCAGAAAATCGTGAATGGCTTTCTCCGTGGGAGGCAACAATTCCCCTTACGAGCGATGACAGTTATAAGGAGCTCCCATCATTTTTTGAGATGGTGAAGATTTTGAACTATGAAGCAAGAAATAGCCGTTCATTGTCATTTGCAATCTGGCATAACACCCAGTTGATCGGCCAAATTACCTTGGGCGGGGTTATGTATGGCGCTATGCGTGGTGGCCACATTGGATATTGGATCGATCGCAACTTTGCTAACCGTGGATACACAACTCAAGCCGTTGAAATCCTTACGCAGTACGCCTTTCAGGAGTTAAAGCTCCATCGGCTCGAGATCAATCTGCGTCCCGAAAACGCATCTTCCCGCAGGGTTGCTGAAAAAGCTGGTTACATATTTGAAGGAGAACGTCCCCGATATCTTCATATCGATGGCCATTGGCGGGATCACATCACTTTTGTTAAGGAAAATTCTGCGATTAAGTAGCGCTCAAATCCCCAGAAAACATCACCCCTTCCTTTAGATTTATCCATCATGACTTCGGGACTTATTTATATTGCGATCATTGGAATGTGGGTCGCATATTTCGCACCCCGTTGGATCCATGACCGCAACGAATTCTCCGGAAAATCTGTAGAACGTTTTAAAGGCGCACTTCGAGTTGTCGCCAATCAATCACCACATTCATCAAGTAATGGTGGAGCGATTCATATCGATTTAGATCAAGAAGCAAAAAACCGCCAGGTACTTCTTCGTCGCAGAATTACATTTCTTCTGATTGCATTCTCGCTAGTCACAACAGTTATAGGTGGAGCTATGAACACAATGCCATTTATTTACGCACTCGTACCTGCATCTGGATTATTGATTTATATCGCCAGTGTTCGTCGACATGTGATTGGTGAACAACTACAAAAGCGTCGTGTGCAACAACTGAGCCGTCAAAATTCTGGAGTATCAAATACAAATCTTGCAGAAGTAATTCAACCTAAGCCAAGTACTGAACATTGGATTCCTTTGTCAGAGCGTGAACTTAAGGGTGTAGTTATTTTGCCTCAAGGTACAGCTGCGGTTCGCAACGCTTGGGAGCCAACTGAAGTTCCTGTACCTACATATGTAAACGCTCCAAAGGCTGTTGTCGCTAAGCGCGTTATTGATCTGACTATTCCTGGACAGTGGAGCGAAGAACAAGAGCGTCTTGAGCGTGAAGCTTTGGCTGCAGCATCACCATCACGTGATGAAATCTTTGATCAACAGTTGGCAGATGAAGCGGTTGAGCGTCTCAATCAAGCTCGTGCTGCTAACGAATAATTAGATCCACGAGTCAAACCACATACGCATCTTCCAATCATCGTATGTGATGGTCTGACCGGTATATAAAGGTACAAAGTAGATAAAGCACAGCAGCACTAAGGCAAATAGGCCGCCCACAATTGATTGTGAAACCGCAGGCTTGAGCCCACTATCTAGCAATAACTTTGCACAGTAAACGATAGCTAGCACCATAAATGGCTCAATAACTATTGCGTAAAAGGAAAACATGGTGCGTTCTTGCATTGCAAACCATGGCAGGTACCCAGCGATAACTCCTATTGCAACGATCAGAGCAGCTGAATCATTAGTGCGATTGAGTAAAGATTTAATCCAATAACCAATCACGACTGCGATTGCAACTGTTCCGATCCACCACAAAATTGGTGTTCCAAGTGCTAAAACTTCACGTGCACAGTTTTTCGCTCCGCAATCTTTTGGAGAGTCATAGAAAAATGAGGTTGGTCTTCCCATGACAAGCCAGCTCCAAGGGTTTGCTTGGTATGGATGTGTCTCAGTTAAGCCAGTATGAAAGTTGAGCATCTCTTGGTGATAATTCAACCAAGCGATAAGTGGATTGCTTGAAGATTGTCGATCCCATCCGCGATTAGAAATAAACCAACCGGTCCATGTCATTAGGTAAACAACAATTGGAAGCAATCCATATTGAGCAAACTTCTTTGAGACTAGTTTCAATGAATCGCGAATATCCATGTTGACTAGGATTCGATACAGCGAGACCAAAGCAATGACCGCAATAAAATAGATTGCGCTCCATTTACAGCCGAGTGCTAAGCCAAATGCAAGACCTGCCCACCAATGTCTATCTCGATGCCAGAGCAGCACTCCAAGTAGAACAAAGAAAGTTAAAAACAGATCCAGCAGCGCAGTACGTGAATGCACAAGCAGTAGGCCATCCAACGCCATAAGCGCTGCGCCTAATCCGGTAAGAAGTGGTGAGTAGAAAAGAACATGTACTAAGCGAGCAAAAACTAGAATAAGAATGGTTCCAATGAGCGCAGTTGCAAAACGCCAGCCAAATTCGTTGTCTCCGAAGATGGCAATACCTGCTGCGATGAGCCACTTTCCAACTGGTGGATGAACAATGAATTCAGGGTTGCTACCAGTTACCTCAACACCATATTTCAATAAATCGCGGGCACCATCCACGTAATACACCTCATCAAAGATGTACCCCTTGGTTGAACCAAGATTGACTAGCCGCAGTACAAATGAGGCCAATGCAATCAGTAATGGTGCGATAGCTGCGGGCATAGGAGAAGAGTATGCGCGTTTACTCTAAATTACTGAGAGGATTACGCCATGACGCTCATCTTGGCCGCAACTCCATTGGGAAACCCTGCAGATGCAAGCACCCGCCTGAAGAGTGCAATTGAAAATGCATCGATCATCGCCGCTGAGGACTCACGACGTTTTCATAGATTGTGTGCCGACATCGAAGTTACCTTTACAGCTCGAGTCCTGTCCTTCTTCGAAGGCAATGAAGAGGATCGAACCCGGGAACTCTTGGCTGAACTCAAGAGCGGTGCAGAAGTTTTAGTGGTTTCAGATGCAGGAATGCCAACGATTAGCGACCCAGGTTTTCGTCTGATGCGAGATGCAATTGCAGAAGGTATTGAGGTTTCAGTAATTCCAGGACCCAGTGCAGTAACGATGGCGGTTGCATTATCTGGATTACCAACTGATCGTTTCTCATTTGAGGGATTTCCTCCACGAACCGCAGGCGCACGACTTGCTACATTTGAAAAACTGCGCTTTGAAGAGCGAACAATGGTTTTCTTTGAAGCACCACACCGTCTTGTAGATTCATTACTTGATTGCGTCAATGTCTTTGGTCCAGATCGACACGCTGCAATTTGTCGTGAAATGACTAAACGGTATGAAGAAACAATTCGCGGAAATTTGAAAGAGCTATCAACTTGGGCAACAAATAATGAAGTTCTAGGTGAAATCACATTAGTTATCGCTGGCGCCGTAACTGACTCGGCCTCATTGACCGCTGCAGATATGGTCGCTCGAGTTCGTGAGTTTGAGAGTGCTGGAATGGATAGAAAGGGCGCTATTGCAACGGTTGCTGATGAATTTGGCATCGCAAAGCGCCTCGTTTATGCCGCGGTCGTCGATGCGAATAAGATGAGCCAGTGACTAAGTCTTTCTACTTAACGACGCCGATCTATTACGTCAACGATGCCCCACACATTGGGCATGCCTACACAACCGTTGCCGGAGATGTGTTGACCCGTTGGCATCGTCAAAAAGGGGAGTCAGTCTGGTTCTTAACTGGAACTGATGAGCATGGTCAAAAGGTAATGCGAACCGCAGAGGCGAACAATGTTGCACCTCAAGCTTGGGTCGACAAGCTAGTTCAGGATGCTTGGAAGCCAAATTGGGAGCATCTCAATATTGCCAATGATGATTTCATTCGCACCACTGAAAAGCGTCACACCGAACGTGTGCAAAAGTTTTTACAATCACTCAAAGATTCAGGACATATCTACGCTGGCAAGTACGAAGGCCCTTACTGCGTTGGATGCGAAGAGTTCAAACTTCCGGGTGATCTTATTGAGATTGATGGGGCGAAGTGTTGCCCAATCCATAGCAAGCCAATTGAACTCGTTAATGAAAACAACTGGTTCTTTAAGTTATCTGCATTTGTTGAGCCATTGCTTGCTCATTACAAAAATAATCCAGATGCCTGCCAACCTGAAAGTGCGCGCAATGAAGTTGTCTCATTCTTAGAGGGTGGCGTTTCAGATCTTTCTATCTCACGTTCAACATTTGATTGGGGAATTCCTGTTCCATGGGATACCGATCAAGTTGTGTATGTCTGGTTTGATGCACTACTAAATTACGCAACCGCCGTAGGTTTAACTGATGCACCAGATTCTGAAGGTGGCAAGAAGTTTGCTCAAACCTGGCCAGCCGATGTTCACCTTGTCGGAAAAGATATTTTACGTTTCCACGCAGTTATTTGGCCGGCGATGTTGATGGCTGCAGGTCTTGCTGTTCCGAAGAAGGTCTTTGCACATGGCTGGTTGCTAGTTGGCGGAGAAAAGATGAGCAAGAGCAAGCTAACCGGTATTGCTCCAAAGGACATCACCGATCACTTTGGAATTGATGCATTCCGTTATTACTTCTTACGTGCGATTCCATTTGGTACCGATGGATCTTTCTCGTGGGAAGACATGAGCGCTCGTTACACATCAGAGCTAGCAAATGACTTTGGAAACCTGGCATCTCGCAGCGCAGCAATGGTTGAAAAGTACTGTGCTGGCTCACTTCCAGCGGTTAGCCATGATGCAGGGTTAGAAGCAGCGCTCAAGGAAACTGTTGCAAAGGCAGATGCTGCAATGTGTGCACTGGATTTTCAGGGCGGAATCATGGCGATTATGGATTTCTGCAAGCAAGTAAATGGTTATGTAACTATTAAAGAGCCTTGGATACTTGCAAAAGATCCAACTAACCAAGCGGTCCTTGAAGAGGTCTTGTACAACACCGCAGAATCACTGCGCGCACTGGCTGTTTTGCTTCACCCAGTAATGCCACAGACATGTGAAATCTTGTGGCAGAGCCTTGGTGCACAAGCGGTACTCGGAGATTTGAGCGCTCAGAAAATTAGTGATGTGGCAACGTGGGGACAACTTCCACAAGGTGCAACAGTTACCAAGACTCCGGTCTTATTCCCACGACTAGAAACCCCCGCCTAAACACCAATGGCAGATCGCCACAACCGCGATATCGATCGTCCTCGCGCACCGTTGCCAGAACCACTACCGGTTCCAACAATTGATGCACATGCTCACATGGAGATCGTTACCGATGCCGCCTTTGATTCACAAGAGGTTGCAGATGTAATCGCCGAAGCTAAATCTGTAAATGTTGATCGCATTGTTCAAGTTGGTTACTCAGCAGAACAATCCAAATGGTGTGTTCAAGCCGCAGAAAAGTGGAACACATCAGTATTGGCAGCTGTTGCATTGCACCCCAATGAAGCACCGGTTGTTGCAGATCTAGATACAGATTTAAAGATCATCGAGGAGTTGGCCCAACACCCACGAGTTCGTGCAATTGGCGAAACAGGGCTTGATTACTTTAGAACTCCTCCTGAATTACGAAAGCGCCAGCAGGACTCTTTTAAGTGGCACATTGAATTGGCAAAGAAGACAAATAAGGCACTTGTCATCCATGATCGTGATTCCCATGATGATGTTTTATCTGTATTGCTTGAAGTTGGTGCCCCAGAAAAGACTGTCTTTCATTGCTTTTCCGGCGATGTAGCGATGGCTAAGTTGTGTATCGAGCGTGGCTACATCCTGTCCTTTGCCGGCACATTGACCTTTAAAAACGCACCCGAACTTCGTGAAGCGGTAAAGCTTGTGCCTGCTGATCAATTATTAGTAGAAACTGATTCACCTTTCTTAGCGCCATCGCCACATCGCGGTGCTGGAAATACTCCAGCACAGATTGCAAACATTGTCCGAGCGATGGCGGTAGAGCGAGATCAAGACCTTGCCGAACTTGCTACTGCGCTTAGAGTTAACGCTGAGCGAATCTTTGGATCCTTCGCACCATGACATTGCTAGGTGCGGCACAGATCCGCGAACTTGCAGCACAACTAGATCTCAAACCCTCAAAATCTTTAGGGCAGAACTTTGTAATTGACTCAAATGTTTGCACCAAGATCGTTAAAACAGCTGGTGTTACTAAGGATGATGTCGCACTTGAAATCGGTCCAGGACTTGGCTCATTAACTCTTGCCATGTTGGAGGCTGCACAATCTGTGATTGCTGTTGAAATCGATCCACGACTTGCACAGCAACTACCGCTAACAGTTGCCGATCACTTCGACCACCCAGAAAATTTGACGGTAATCAATAAGGATGCATTAGCGCTGCGCGATCTGCCAGTTGCCCCAACTGTGCTTGTTGCAAATCTGCCATATAACGTTTCAGTCCCGGTACTTCTTCACCTTTTAGAGATTTTCCCAAGTATTCAAAGCGGTGTAGTTATGGTTCAAGCCGAAGTTGCCGACCGTCTTGCTGCTAAACCTGGCGGCAAAGAGTATGGAATTCCAAGTGTGAAGGCTGCATGGTGGGCCGATGTTAAAAATGTAGGAACGGTTTCACGTTCTATCTTTTGGCCAGCACCCAATGTTGATTCAAAGTTAGTTGGCTTTACCCGTCGCGAGACCGCAGGTAGCGAAGAGATGCGGGAAAAGGTTTTCACAATCATCGATGCAGCCTTTGCCCAGCGCAGAAAGATGCTCAGATCAGCCCTTTCTAGCCTGTATGGCTCATCATCTGCGGCGGAAGAAATCTTGATAAAAGCTGGCATTGATCCAACATTGCGAGGCGAAGCCCTTGAAGTGAAATCTTTTTGTCAGATCGCAGCCGTTGCACCTGACATTTTCTAATAGCAGTTATAGGGTCACCGCATGCCTGTAAAGAGTGTGACCGTGCGCGTACCTGCAAAGGTCAACCTTCAGCTTTCCGTCGGTCCAAAAGAGTCTGATGGGTATCACAACTTAGTTTCAGTATTTCAGGCGATCTCAATCTTTGATGATGTAACAATCAAATTAGCTGAACCCGGTGCTGGTTTAACGATCGCGGTTTCTGGGGATCAAACTCATGGTGTTCCAGCTGATGCAAATAACTTGGCTGCAAAAGCTGTGGCGCTCATTTCAAAAGAGTATGACTTAGCGGTTGATGCCCACATTGAAATCAAGAAATCGATTCCGGTTGCTGGTGGTATGGCTGGCGGCAGTGCAGATGCAGCTGCAACAATCGTTGGTATTGATTATTTATATTCATTAGGAATGACCCGCGAAGAGATGGTTGAGATCGCGGCGCAATTGGGAAGCGATGTTCCATTCATGCTCAGTGGCGGAACAGCAATTGGTCGTGGACATGGTGATCAATTAACAGCAGCGCTATCTCGTGGCACTTATTACTGGGTACTTGCATTATCGACAGTTGGTTTATCAACTCCAGCTGTTTATGCCGAATGTGATCGCTTACGTGCAGAGCTTGAAATTGTGGAGCCACAAACACATGAGGGATTAATGCAGGCCTTGCTTGCAGCAGATGCCCCTGCAGTAGGTGCTTCCTTGGTCAATGATTTGCAGGCAGCTGCATGTTCATTGCGTCCTGCACTGCGATTAGTTTTAGATGTAGGTCAGGAGTACGGAGCACTTGGAGCGATAGTTTCAGGATCAGGTCCAACAGTTGCATTTTTAGTCTCAGATGAAGAGGCAGGGCTTGATTTAGCGGTTGCTTTAACCTCAAGCGGGGTAGTTGGCAGCGTTGCACGTGCGTATGGGCCTGTGGCGGGAGCGAAGGTAATCTCGTAATTTCTCTCAATTGATCGCCTTTTGCTGGGCGATGGTCGTCAGCACCACCATTTATGAGGGAGAATATGCGTTCCGCCATTGTGTAGTGGCTAGCACATGGGCCTTTGAAGCCCAGGGTCCAGGATCGATACCTGGTGGCGGAGCCACCGATAGACTTCACTCGTGACCGTACAAACCGTGATCCTCCTCGCCGCTGGTGAAGGCACACGTATGAAGTCGGCAACTCCTAAGGTTCTTCACAGCGTCGCAGGTCGTTCTCTACTTGGACATGTACTGCACGCGGTCTCACATGTAAATCCCGCAGAGGTTCGCATCGTTGTCGGTTCTGGACGTGAAGCGGTTGAAGCGCACATTTCACAGATCGCACCTTCTGCAACAACAGTTGTTCAGGAACAACGCAATGGCACAGGCCATGCAACCCAGTTAGCGCTCGCAGATAATGCGCCACGCGGAACAGTCTTAATTTTGGCCGGCGATACGCCGATGCTTACCGGTGATTCATTGGCACAGTTTGTGAAAGCACATGCGGCAGGCAACTTTGCGGCATCGGTTTTAACAGCAGAACACCCAGAGCCAACTGGCTATGGCCGAATCATTCGCGATGACAGCGATGAGCTACTTCGCATTGTTGAAGAAAAAGATGCAACAGATGATGAAAAGTTCATCTTTGAAATTAACAGTGGTGTGTACGCATTTGATGGCGAAAAGCTTGCAGCCTCAATCGGAAAGTTAACTAATGCAAACGCCCAAGGCGAGTTGTATCTAACCGATGTCATTGGAATTTTAAAGTCTGCTGGCGAATCAGTAGCGGCAATCATGATTGATGATTTCACTGAAACCCTTGGAGTCAATGACCGGGTTCAGTTGGCAGAAAGTGCAGCGATGCTTCGCGATCGTATTAATGATCAGTGGATGCGTGCGGGTGTAACAATCATCGATCCAACAACAACGTGGATTGATGCAACAGTGGAATTATCAAATGATGTAACGATTCACCCAGGTACTGCGCTATTTGGTTCAACAAAGGTGGCAACTGGCGCTGTTATTGGGCCACGAACAACCTTGACCGATTGCCTCGTTAAAGAAGGCGCATCAGTCCTGGAATCGATTGCAACCCAGACCGTTATCGGAGAAGGCGCAACCGTTGGTCCATTTACATATTTGCGCGCTGGAACTCAATTAGGTGATGCAACAAAGGCTGGAGCATTTGTTGAGATGAAGAATGCAACGGTTGGAACAGGTTCAAAGGTTCCACATCTGTCATATGTTGGCGATGCAACTATCGGAGAAGGCAGCAATATTGGCGCTGCAACAATCTTTGTTAATTATGATGGTGTTGAAAAGCACCACACAACAGTGGGTGATCAGGTGCGCATTGGTAGCGACACAATGCTCGTAGCCCCTGTAACTATCGGAGATGGCGCATATACAGCTGCTGGATCGGTAATTACTGAAGATGTTCCGGCAGGCGCGATTGGTGTTGGCCGAGCAAAGCAGAGAAATGTAATAGGTTGGGTCCTGCGCAAGCGCGCGGGCAGCAAGTCAGCAATCGCGGCAGAAAAGAAGGGCTAAAACATGAGCGAGATCCGTTTATCTTCTGAAAAGAGATTGCGCCTATTTGCAGGCCGCGGATTTCCTGAGCTAGCTGAAGAGGTCGCAACAGAACTCGGCATTCCTCTGACTCCAACATCTGCATACGACTTTGCTAATGGCGAAATCTTTGTTCGTTTTGAAGAATCAGTTCGTGGTTGCGATGCCTTCGTAATTCAAAGCCATACAACCCCAGTCAATAAGCAGATCATGGAACAGTTGATCATGGTTGATGCTTTGAAGCGCGCGTCAGCAAAGCGCATCACCGTTGTTACACCTTTTTATGGTTACGCACGTCAAGATAAAAAGAGCCGTGGTCGCGAGCCAATCACCGCACGTTTGATGGCAGATCTATTCAAAACAGCTGGCGCAGATCGTTTGATGGCTGTTGATCTTCACACCTCACAAATTCAAGGTTTCTTTGATGGTCCCGTAGATCATCTCTTTGCACTTCCAATGCTTGCTAATTACGTTGGCAGCAAGGTAGATCGCACACGTTTAACAATCGTTTCACCAGACTCTGGTCGAGTACGTGTTGCTGAGCGCTGGTCAGATCTATTGGGTGGATGCCCAATCGCCTTTATTCACAAGACTCGTGATCCACGTATTCCTAATGAATCAATCACCGGCCGCGTTGTTGGTGATGTTGTTGGACAAACATGTGTAGTTATCGATGACATGATCGATACCGCAGGCACCATTACAAAGGCTGTAGATGCTTTGTTTGATGCAGGTGCTGCAGATGTAATTATCGCTGCAACCCACGCGGTATTTAGCGGTCCAGCTGTTGATCGTTTAAAGAACTGCCGTGCATCAGAGGTTGTTATTACTAATACCTTGCCAATTACCGAGGATCAAAAGTTTGACAATCTGACTGTGCTTTCAATCGCTCCACTTCTTGGCCGTGCAATCCGCGAGGTCTTTGAAGATGGATCGGTTACCAGCCTCTTTGATGGTCACTCCTAAGCGGGGATTTGGAGCTTTCTCCTTAATCTCATAGACTCCAACCATTCTGGCGAGGGTTTCATTCGGAACCGTTATCGACGGCAAGGTGTCTAACTCCTGTCAGATCTAATCGACAGGAGTTTTTTCATGGCAGAAGTAAAGATCGTCGGAACCACTCGTACTGAATTTGGTAAGGGCGCATCACGTCGTGCACGTCGCGATGGATTAGTTCCTGCAGTTATCTATGGTCACGGTGAGAAGCCGTTACACATCACTCTTCCTGCAAAGGAGCTCGGCGTAGCCCTTAAGCAGTCAAACGTTCTTCTCGACATCACAATCGATGGAAAGAATGAGCTAACACTTCCAAAGGTAATCGTTCGCGACTTCCTTAAGCAGATTCTTGAACACGTAGACTTAGTTTTGGTTCGTCGTGGTGAGAAGGTTGTTGTTTCAGTTCCTGTTCACACAGTTGGTGAGCATGATCGTGATGGAATTCTTGAGCATGTTCACAACTCAATCGAAGTTAAGGTTGATGCTTCAGCTATTCCAAGCTTCTTAGAGCTAGATATTCAAGGTCTTGCTTCAGGTACGTCAAAGTACGCAGCAGATGTTGTCCTTCCAGCAGGTGTTGAACTCGAGTCTGATCCAAAGATGATCGTTGTTCACTTGTCAGAGAAGTCAACTGCAGCAGCTGAAGAGGTAGCAGCACCAGCTGCAACTGATGCAGCAGCTCCAGCAGCAGATGCAGAGAAGAAGGACGCTTAACCCTTAGGCTTTGTTGTTATGACGTGGTTGGTAGTTGGCCTGGGTAATCCAGGGGAAAAATACGCTGCCACCCGTCATAACATCGGCCAGATGGTGATCGATGAGTTAGCTCGTCGCCATTCAGTTAAATTCTCAACACACAAATCCCGCAATGACATTGCCGCCTTTAAGTTAGATGCCGGCACACACTCTGTAATTCTTGCTAAATCAAAGAGCTACATGAATGAAACTGGTGGGCCCATCAAAGCTCTTGCAAACTTTTACTCCGTAGAGCCAGCAAAGATTATTGCTTTGCATGATGAGCTGGATATTCCTTTTGCGGCGATTAGAACAAAGTTTGCAGGGGGAGACAACGGCCATAACGGCTTGAAATCAATGACCTCAGCTTTTGATGGCCCTGATTACTATCGTGTTCGTTTAGGTATCGGCCGTCCGATGGGTCAACAAGATCCCGCGGATTTTGTTTTGAAAGCATTTTCAAAGGTAGAGCAAAAGGATTTAGCAGAGTTTGTTGTGCGTGGAGCAGATGTTGTTGAATCTTTAATTACAAAGGGATTAGAAGCAACCCAATCAGCTTTTAATAGCTAAAAATACTAACTAGTTAAATCAACCGGTATTACGTAGTCCTGCAGCCACACCGTTAATTGTCAGTAGTAGCGCACGGCGCAAAACAGGATCTGCTGAATCTCCTGCATCACGCACCCGCTTCAACAAGTTCACCTGCAGTAAGTGAATCGGTGAAAGATATGCATCACGTACCTGCAAGGTGCGGGCCAAAATCTCTTGGTCGCCCAACAAACTTGTCTTCTTTGTCAGTGTCAGAATTTCAGAGACTGTTAGATCAAACTCCGTTTGAATCTCATCTAAGAAGTGATGCAGCTCTGCAGGCACCAAGGTTTCAACGTAACGCTTTGCTAGCGCCAAATCAGTCTTAGCCAATGTCATCTCAACATTGCTAATAAATGTTGTAAAGAAGTGCCACTCTTTGAGCATCTGTCCCAACAGCGCTGAATGTCCCGCCTCGCGTGCTGCTTTAAGCCCTGAACCAACGCCAAACCAGCCAGGAACAATCTGACGTGATTGGGTCCAACCAAATACCCACGGAATCGCACGTAGTGAATCCAAACCACCTGCAGCATCTGGTCGACGTGATGGACGTGAACCCAAGAAGAGCTCACCTAATTGCTCAACTGGTGTTGAAGAGTAAAAGTAAGCCGGCAGATCTGGTTGCTGAATCAATGCGCGATAACGTTTAAAAGATGAGTCACTTACTAACTGCATGCAATCGCCCCACGCAGCAAGCTCTTCTTTGCTTTGACGTGGTCCACGATTAAGAATTGTTGCTTCAAGAGATGCTGCAAGGGTTAACTCAACATTTTCGCGGGCAAGGGAAGCCAGTGCGTACTTGTCACTGATTACCTCACCTTGTTCAGTCATCTTGATCTGTCCATCAACTGAGCCCCATGGCAATGCGATCAAAGCTTCATATGTTGGTCCGCCACCGCGGCCGACCGATCCACCACGACCATGGAACAAGCACAACTTCACGCCGTGCTTCATTGCAACATCGCGCAAAGAACGCTGCGCTCTGTGAATCTCCCACTGGCTGGTTGCGATTCCAGCATCCTTATTGGAATCTGAGTAACCCAGCATGACCTCTTGTACATCACCGCGAAGAGCAACGATTGAACGGTAGGCGGAATTACTTAAAAGCTTTTCGAGAATTTCTCCAGCTGCACGAAGCTCGGCAACGGTTTCTAGCAATGGCGCAAATCCAATTCGCGCCTTTTTCTCTTTCAGTGAAACAAGCCCTGCTTGCTGTGCGATAACAACAGCTGCGATCAAATCATCAGCACCCTTTGTCATCGAAACGATGTAGGTCTCGATCGCCTCTGGACCAAATCGATCTATCAAACTATTAATAGCGACAAAGGTATCTACTGTTTTCTTACCCAAGGCTTCGAGCTGTGAGGAATCAAAGCGCGCATCATCTGCAAGGAACTTAGTCAGGATTTCAAACTTTTCATCATGTGATTTTTCGATGTAACCATCGATGCCGGTAATCTGCTTCAACACATTGTGGTGAGCATCTGAGTGCTCGCGTACATCCATCGTTGCATGGTTGATTCCAAAGGCGGCAATGGTGCGAATTGTGCGCTCAAGTAAGCCGGTAGCAATCAGTTCGCCGCGGTGTGCCAAGAGTGAATCACGCATCAACACTAAATCCGCCAAAAGCTCTGCGGTATTTGCATAATCACGGTTGGGAACATGTGGTGCACCCTTTGCATGGCGATCACGTGTAAATGCTAAACGGTGAACAATCGCTGTTGCCTTTAAACGATATGGCTCTTCAGCGTTTAGACGTAAAAACCGTTGTTCAAACTCTGGAATGTGCTTTAAATCCTTTTCAACGGAAGCAGATAGTTCAGGTGTTGCCCCAACGATCTTGGTTGAAACAGAGAGCATCTGGCGTAGAGCGTTCATCGCAGCGATAGTTACACGGATGGCATGTGAAACCTGAAGCTCCATCGCATCGGTGGTTACCTCAGCGGTGATGTTTGGGTTTCCGTCACGGTCTCCACCGATCCAGTTACCAAATGACAGTGGGCGAGCGGTGATAGGAACCTCAACATCGATTCGCTTCATCTCTTTTGCAAAGTCATTGAGAACCTCTGGAACGGTTTGAGTAAACAAATCATCCAAGTAGTACAAAGCGTTGAGCGCTTCATCTAATGGCTCTGGTCGACCTAATCGAAGTTCATCGGTCTGCCATAAAAGATCAACGGTTTCAGCAAGTCGTTCCTGCTGAGAAGGGTTACGTGGATCATCAAGCAAATCAGCGATGCTTCCTAACTTATTAAGAACAGATCTACGCGCAGCCTCAGTTGGGTGAGCGGTAAATACTGGACGCACAGACATCGCGCCAACCCACTCGGCGATCTCTTCTTTAGTTAACTCATGTCCAGGTGTTTGCGCTTTCAGTGCGGTATCGATTCGATCAACGGCACGTGCTAACCAAGAACCACCAGTTACTCGCGCTTCTGCAAGTACACGTGCACGGTGAACTTGTTCTGCAACATTTGCTAAGTGAAAATATGTACTAAATGCACGTACAAGTTGCACTGAATCTTCAACTGACAGTTGGGCAAGGATCTCTGCGCCGCTTCCTTCGCGGACCGCTTTACGAACCTCTTCAACGAGGGCCAAAAGTTCTGGACCTTCTTGTCGAACAAGGGTTTGGCCTAATAAATCGCCAAGACGACGCACATCGCTACGAAGAGCTGCATCATCTGCAGCGATCGGGCTCTGGCTCATTGGGCAATCCTCTCAGGTAACTGCGCATTGCAAAACTAAATTAGACTTAACCCCAATCAAGCCCCCCTCCCTTAGGAGTCGGGGCCTAACGGCATTGGAGAGTAATTATGCGCGGGTTAATTCCAGCCTTGCCACTTAATTCCGATGCATCTCATATCGTGGCACCGCAATCGCTCTACCCCTTTCTTTTAGCGGCTCGTGCATCCTCACATCCACTACTAGTTGTTACTAGTTCTAGTCGCAGCTCGGAAGATCTTGTGAATGAGTTACGAGAGCTCCATGACAATGTGTTGGAGTTTCCTGCCTGGGAGACCCTGCCCCACGAGCGTTTGAGTCCACGCAGCGACACTGTCGCGAAAAGAATTCAGACCCTTTACGCATTGCAACACAAACAGAGCATCAATCCCATTGTTGTTACACCGGTGCGTGGAGCGATTCACCGCATTATTTCGCAGCTGGGTAAATCACCTTTGCTGCAATTGGAAATTGGCAAAGAGCAATCACTTGACGAATTAGTACGTCACTTATCTTCCCTTGCATATTCAAGAACAGATTTAGTAGAACGCCGTGGAGAGTTTGCTGTCCGTGGTGGAATTGTTGATCTCTTTTTGCCGTTAAGCCATCACCCAATTCGCATCGATTTCTTTGGGGATGAAATTGAAGATTTGAGTTACTTCGAGGTTGCAGATCAGCGAACCTTTAAACCAGTGGTGGGTGCGGTAGAGATCTACCCATGTCGCGAACTATTGCTTGATACTGCAATCAAGCACCGCGCTATCGAGATCGCTGAGGATTATCCAGCTGCAGCCGAGATGCTGGGCAAAATCGCAGAAGGCATGAGCTTTGAAGGAATGGAGTCTTTGATTCCATTGTTAATTGATGAAACTGAAAGTTTGTTATCTCGAATGCCAGCAAACACTCAACTTATCTTTATTGATGAACAACGTATCAAATCTCGTGCAGCAGATCTGCTTGCAACAAATGAAGAGTTTCTCAACGCGTCATGGTCCAACGCCGCCCTAGGTGGAGTTGCACCACTTCATGATGGCGCCGGTACGTACATGGCGTGGGATGAGCTCTTTGCTGAAATTTCAAAGGCGGGAATGAGCGCTAAAGAGCTCAGCCCATTTGGAACAGATCTTGATCCCGAGACAACATTTTTAGATTATGCAGCGATTGATCCCATGCGTGGAGATGTAGATCGCGCAGTTGATGCTTTACGCCAAGCCCTTACCGATCATCGCACCGTTGTCTTTGCAACACATGGACATGGAATGTTGGAACGGTATGCAGGAATCCTCCGTGGAGCAGATCTTCCAGTTCAGATCATCGAAAAGCTAGCTGCAACTCCTACTAAGGGAAGCATCCACTTAACAACATCTGTTCTGGCTCATGGCTTTGAAAGCGCAGCTGATCACATCTTCTTTATGACTGAGCGAGATTTAACAGGCAGCAAAGGAAGCGTTAAAGATGCAGAGCGTTTGCCATCAAAGCGCAAGCAAGCAATTGATCCTTTAGAACTGACAGCTGGTGATTACGTTGTTCATGAACAACATGGAATCGGTCGATATGTTGAATTACTCGAGCGCACAGTTGCAGGTGTTACTCGCGAATATTTGATTATCGAATACGCACCTGCAAAACGTGGACAACCCGGAGACAGAATCTTTGTTCCTACTGATGCGCTAGAACAGGTTTCTAAGTATGTTGGTGGAGAAACCCCAACTGTTCACCGCATTGGTAGCGGCGAATGGCAAAAAGCAAAGGGTCGTGCACGTAAAGCGGTGCGCCAAATTGCAGGAGAGCTCATTCGTTTGTACGCAGCCCGTACAAGTTCGCCGGGCTTTGCTTTCTCGCCAGATACCCCATGGCAACGCGAACTTGAGGACTCTTTTTCATACATCGAAACACCAGATCAACTTTCAACGATTAACGAAGTCAAACAAGATATGGAACGCCCATACCCAATGGACCGCATCATTTGCGGCGATGTTGGTTACGGAAAGACCGAGATCGCAATTCGTGCTGCATTTAAAGCGGTTCAGGATGGCAAGCAGGTAGCGGTTCTCGTACCAACAACCTTGTTGGTACAGCAACATACAAAAACCTTTGCTGAAAGATATGCAGGCTTTCCTCTGAAGGTTGCAGGTTTATCTCGATTTAACACCGCTAAAGAGAGCAAAGAGATCCTGCAGCAATTAGCTGCAGGCACCGTTGATGTAGTTGTCGGTACCCACAGAATTTTGTCTAATGATGTTCAATTCAAAGATCTAGGTTTAGTCGTGGTTGATGAGGAACAGCGCTTTGGTGTTGAACAGAAAGAATCCTTAAAGAAGCTTCGTACAACTGTTGATGTCTTAGCTATGTCTGCAACGCCTATTCCACGCACACTTGAGATGGCGGTTACCGGAATCCGCGAGATGTCCACCATCACAACTCCACCAGAAGAGCGTCACCCGATCCTTACTTATGTTGGGCCAGCAGAAGAGGCGCAAATAACCGCAGCGATTCACCGCGAACTTCTGCGAGATGGCCAAATCTTCTACTTACATAACCGTGTAGACACCATTGATAAGACGGCAATGCGTCTTAAGGAAATGGTCCCCGAAGCACGCATTCGAATTGCACACGGTCAAATGTCAGAGGGCGAGTTAGAAGATGTCATTTTGGCGTTCTGGAACCGCGATTTTGATGTTCTCGTGTGTACAACAATTGTTGAAAGTGGCTTAGATATTCAAAATGCAAATACTTTGATAGTCGAACGCGCAGATCGCTTTGGTTTGTCACAACTTCACCAGTTACGTGGTCGTGTAGGTCGTGGTCGCGAACGTGCCTACGCCTACTTCTTATATTCAAATGATGAGCCGCTATCTGAGTTAGCGCACGAACGTTTAAAGACAATTGCAACTAATACTGATTTAGGTTCAGGAATGCGGGTAGCACTTAAGGATTTAGAAATTCGTGGCGCAGGAAACTTGCTGGGCGGAGAACAATCTGGTCATATCGCAGATGTCGGATTTGATTTGTACATGCGAATGGTCGGAGAAGCGGTTCAAGAGTACAAATCTGGAATCATCGAAACAGAAGAAAAGGTTTCAGAGTGCAAAGTTGAACTTCCGATCAACGCACACCTTTCCTCTGACTATGTTCCGGGCGAGCGTTTGCGCCTTGATCTCTATCGTCGCTTGGCAGATGTGAAAGCCCCTAGTGATGTTGCTTCAATTGAAGCTGAGTTAATTGATCGATTCGGTGATCTTCCTGAAGAAGCGAAAGCGTTATTAGGTGTTGCTGCATTACGTGCACAAGCAAAGGCGGCAAAGTTGACTGAAGTTGTTGTGCAAGGAAAGTTCCTTCGCCTTGCACCATTGGTTCTTCCTGAATCTCGTCAGTTACGTTTGACACGTTTATACCCAGGCTCGCTCTATAAAGGTGCAGCAAGCACCGTTTTGGTCGCTCTCCCGAAGGCTACCTCTTGGAATCCGTCACAGAATGCGCCTGAAATAGTGGATACTTCTCTTCTGGCCTGGGTCGTCGAGGCCCTACATCAATTAAGCGATGCACCGAAAGCGAGTACAGAATGAAGAAGATCCTGGCAATCACCGCGGCAGTAGCAACATTTCTATTGGCGGGATGCTCGCAGGTAGGCGCAGCAGCAACAGTGGGCGACACAAAGATCACCCAAGCAACTGTTCAGGCAAGTGTTGATGCGATCCTTTCAGAGCGCGCAAAGGTTGATACAACTCAGATGCAGCTCGAAACAGGTTCAACTCTTAATGTTTCACAACTTCGTTTTCACCTATTAGGAACTTTGCTTCGCGAGCTTGGCCAAGAGCTAAAGCTCAACGTTACAAAGGCAGAGATTGATTCACGTCGTGCCAGCATTCTTGAACAAGTTGGTGGCGAAGCAGCCCTACCAAATGCTTTAGTTAATGCAGGTATCGCACCTCAAGATTTGGATCGTTACATCGAAGCGATTGCTTACTCTGACAAGATCAGCCAGAAGCTAACCGCTGCAGGAGTTACTGAAGATCAACTAGGACAAGAGATTCAAAAGCTTGTCGTTGCAAAGGCGAAGGAGATTGGCGTAACTGTTAATCCTCGCTACGGCAAGTGGGATGCAACAACTGCAGATGTAGTTGCTGCAGACTCTGCTGAATCTGCAGTTACTCCCGCAGAAAAGTAAGAGCAACTCACGTGCAAGAGTCACAACTTCAACGTCTCGTTGAAGTCATGGATACCTTGCGTTCACCCGGTGGTTGTCCTTGGGATGCAGAGCAAACCCATGAATCGCTTCTGAAGTATTTGCTCGAAGAGTCATACGAGTTTGTGGATGCGGTTCAATCAGATAACCGTGTCGATATGCGGGAAGAACTTGGCGATGTTCTTTTGCAGGTGTACTTCCATGCCCGTATGGCGCAGGAGCACCCAACAGATCCATTTTCTATTGAAGATGTCGCTCAAGGAATCGCTGATAAGTTGATTCGCAGACACCCACATGTTTTTGAAGGTGTCGAAGTTCGCGATTCACAAGAGGTTCTTGAAAATTGGGAAGAGATTAAGAAAAAGGAAAAGGGTCGTACCTCGCCATTAGATGGTGTTGCGATGTCACAACCAGCGCTGCCATTAATTGAAAAGCTGTTATATCGCGCTGAAAAATACAATGTTGAACTCACAACTCCTGACTCAGTATCAATTGATGGGCCAGCTGATGAAAGCGCTGTGGGGCAGGCCCTAGTAGCGGTCATCGCATGGGCCCATGCCAATGGAATCGATGCTGAAGCGGCTCTTCGCAAGGAGGCCATGCGTATTAGTCGAGAGATCGGCCCCGCATAGTCTCTGGTGGGTACGCGGTAGACTTCGATTATTGAAGTACCTGCCATTTCAGCGTTGAGGTCGGCAACAGATTAAGAACCCAGACCTGTATTGAAGGAGTAATGCAATGGCAATTATCGAAGCTCTCGGAGCCCGTGAAATTCTGGACTCCCGTGGAAATCCAACGGTTGAAGTTGAAATCCAATTAGAAGATGGAACACAAGCTCGCGCAGCTGTTCCAAGCGGTGCATCTACTGGTGCTTTTGAAGCCGCAGAGCTTCGTGATGGTGGCAAGCGCTACCTAGGTAAGGGTGTTGAAAAGGCGATCGCATTCGTTAATGATGAAATCGCTCCCGAAATTATTGGTTTTGATTCACAGGATCAGCGTCTTATCGATGCAGCCATGATCGAACTTGATGGAACTAAGAACAAGTCACGTCTGGGTGCAAATGCAATTCTTGGTGCTTCATTAGCAGTTGCTAAGGCATCTGCTGAAAGCTCTGATCTTTCATTGTTCCGCTACTTAGGTGGACCAAATGCACATGTTCTTCCAGTTCCAATGATGAACATCCTTAACGGCGGCGCACACGCTGATACAAATGTTGATATTCAAGAGTTCATGATCGCGCCAATTGGTGCACCAACATTCCGCGAATCAGTTCGCTGGGGTGCCGAGATCTATCACGCACTCAAGGCTGTTTTAAAGAAGCGTGGTCTTGCAACATCAGTTGGCGATGAAGGTGGCTTTGCACCAAACCTTGATAGCAACCGTGCTGCACTTGATCTAATCCTCGAGGCGATCACAGCTGCAGGATTCAAGCCAGGTAGTGAAATCGCCCTTGCAATGGATGTTGCTGCAACTGAGTTCCACGAGAACGGCAAGTACAAGTTCGAAGGCGCTCTTAAGACATCTGATGAAATGATCGCGTATTACACCTCTTTGGTAGATGCCTACCCAATCGTTTCAATCGAAGATCCTTTGAATGAAGAGGACTGGGCTGGTTGGACTGAGATGACTAAGGTCCTTGGTTCACGTATCCAGATCGTTGGAGATGATCTATTTGTTACTAACCCAGAGCGTTTAGCTAAGGGAATCGCAGGAAACACTGCAAATGCTCTACTTGTTAAGGTAAATCAGATTGGAACTCTTACAGAGACAATCGATGCAGTGGAAATGGCACACCGTGCTAACTACCGCAGCATGATGAGCCACCGTTCAGGTGAAACAGAGGACACAACTATTGCTGATCTTGCTGTTGCACTTAACTGTGGACAGATCAAGACAGGTGCACCTGCACGTACTGAGCGCGTAGCTAAGTACAACCAACTTCTTCGCATTGAAGAAGAGCTAGCTGAAGGTGGGGTCTACGCGGGTCGCGCAGCATTCCCACGATTCAAGGCGTAAGAATTAGCTATGGCACGTCGACAACTGCGCTTTGGTCGTCGTCGTACCTCTAATCGCGTTCTAGCGTTATCTGCAATCTTTTTTATTCTTGCATTAACAATTGCGCCACCGGTGAAGCATTACTTCACGCAACGTGCGCAAATTAGTGCGCTGAAGTCACAGCTATCTGCAGATAACACCGCGCTACAAAAGGCTCGTGAAGAGTTAACTTTGTGGCAAGACCCTGAATACGTAAAGTCTCAAGCACGTGAGCGTTTGCACTTTGTTATGCCAGGAGAACGTCAATACATCGTTACTGAAGGCGAAACAGAAGCTGGGCAAAACGGAACCACCAAGATCGCTAGCTCTTTAGCTGATGGACAACCGTGGTACTCACGTTTAATTGCATCAATTAGCGAAACCGGCAATTAATGCGTGAAGTTACACAAGCAGATCTACAGTGCATTGAAACGCAACTAGGTCGCACACCTCGTGATGTTCACGCAATTGCCTATCGCTGCCCCTGCGGCAAACCAGCTGTTGTTGAAACCCCGCCTCGACTCGAAGATGGCACCCCATTTCCAACTTTTTACTATGCAACATGTCCTCGTTTAACAGCTGTTATTTCAACCCTTGAAACAACTGGCCTTATGGGTGAGATGAATGAGCGTTTAGAAACAGATGCTGAATTAGCTGGTGCCTATCACGCAGCACATGATGATTACATTGCCTCGCGTTCAGCGCTGGGCATTGATGTTCCAGAAGTTGATGATGTTTCTGCAGGTGGCATGCCTACCCGCGTGAAGTGCTTACATTCACTTGTAGCCCACTCACTATCAGCAGGACCTGGCGTTAATCCTTTGGGCGATGAAGCGCTAGCAAAGCTTCCTGATTGGTGGAAGAACAACCCATGCGAGTAGCGGCGATTGATTGCGGAACTAACTCAATTCGTTTACTTATTGCAGATATTGATGGAAACAACTTTCGCGAAATCGTGCGCGATATGGAGATTGTTCGTCTAGGGCAAGGCGTTGATCAAACCGGGCAATTCCACCCAGATGCAATCGCCCGAACACTTGCAGCGGTTGATAAGTTTGCAGCTGAGATTGCAAAGCGCGGAGTTGAAAAGATTCGTTTTTGTGCAACAAGTGCCACACGTGATGCAACCAATCGTCACTTATTTGTCGATGGTGTTCGCGAACGTTTAGGAATCGAACTAGAGGTTATCTCCGGTGATGAAGAGGCCGCACTTTCCTTTGCTGGCGCAATCAAGGATCTAGATCCAAGTGATGGACCATTCCTTGTTGTTGACATCGGGGGAGGCTCAACTGAGTTTGTCTTTGGCACGTCAATTGTAGAAACTGCTCGCAGTGTCAATATTGGCTGTGTGCGAATGTCGGAACGCCACTTTGCTTCAGATCCAGCAACACCTGAACAAATTGAAGCTGCTCGTACAGATATTCAAGCAGCAATCGCACAAGCTGCAGCGGTTGTTCCAATTACTAAGGCAAAGACATTGGTTGCAGTTGCAGGTACAGCAACAACAGTGGCGGCTGCAGCTCTAGATTTACCTGAATACGATCGCTATGCAATTCACTTATCTCGAATTTCGGCGCAACAGACCCATGATTCAGCCACGATGTTTGCTACCAAAACCCGCGAGCAACGCATTTCATTGGGATATATGCATCCAGGTCGCGTTGATGTAATCGCAGCGGGCTCACTTGTTCTTTCAGAGATCATGAAAGCAACCGGGGCAACTGAATTTGTAGCCTCTGAATCAGATATTTTGGATGGAATGGCATTTTCTCTTGCCCGCAATTAAATCTATAAAGCTTCTAGATCAAAAGATTGTCGCCTGCACCAAGTGCCCACGTTTAGTTCAATGGCGTGAAGAGGTCGCTGTTGTAAAACGTAAGGCATATGAAAATGAAAAATACTGGGGTAAACCAGTTCCGGGCTTTGGTCCTGACAATGCACGAATTGTGATCGTTGGATTGGCACCAGGTGCCCATGGTGCAAACCGAACTGGACGAATCTTTACCGGCGATTCATCAGGGGATTGGCTCTATAAAGCGCTGCATAAGAATGGTTTAGCAACCATCCCCACAAGTACATCGGCAGATGATGGGCAAAAACTTATTGATACGCGAATCACCTGCGCAGTTCGGTGCGCTCCACCCGATAACAAACCTTCAACTGAAGAAAAAAGCCAATGTTCAGATTACTTAATCAACGAGATAGAACTTTTAATGCCAACTGCTCGCACCTTTGTAGCGCTTGGAAGCTTTGCATGGAGTGCGATCATTAAGAGTCTTCGCGCACTAGATCATCAGATACCAACCCCGACACCAAAGTTCGGCCATGGCGAAAGCTTTACCTATGTAGGCGCCGATGGTGTGAAACGTCTGGTTCTGGGCAGTTACCACCCAAGTCAGCAAAACACTTTCACCGGCAAATTAACTGAGCCAATGCTTAACTCAGTGTTTAAAAAAGCAAAGAGTTTTAAATAACCGAGTTCTTCAACTGCGTTACGTGGCCTGCTGTGTGATCGGTCCCTAGGGAAACTAGATCAAACAAGGTAACGGTTCCACGTTGAGGATGGGTAGAAACACGTTGCCAATCCGCATCTGTTGCATTCTTCAGAATTTCATAGTTCATCGCATGAAGTGCGGTCATTGCATTAAGTGACGCTTCAACACTTCGGTTTTGATACTGCAGTGCGGTCGGAAACTTCTCCTCATCAAATGGAATTACTTGAGGATTGTCTTCGGCAAGGGCGTTTGCGTATCGGACACCAAATTGAACTTCAGCATCTGCAACGTGATGAATGACAAATGCGGGAGACCATTCACCTTCTTTAGCTGTATTAAAGGATGAAGGCTTAATTTCACCAGCGGCTTGAATAAAAGCCAATGATGTTGATCGATACTTTTTGAGAAGTTCATGATTATCCATGCCGCAATCGTAACCCTGATAATTACGATTTTTAAGGCTCAGTTTCTGCAAAAGCCCCTCATCAAGTAAACTTCCGCAGAACTTGCTCGTGGCCCCCGTAGTCCAATGGCAGAGACAGAGGACTTAAAATCCTTCCAGTGTCGGTTCGAGTCCGACCGGGGGCACCATCTCTAAGCGGTTTTTAAGCATCTGAGCGTGCGCTTACTTAGCCGTAACCCTTCACAAACCGTACGATTGCACTGCACCACAACCACCAGAAGCTCTGGTGGCCCTACAAAAGGAGAACAAAGATATGCGCAGTTCAAACCCTGTTCTTGGACGGGCGTTTAATCAGCGTGGATACGCTGCATTCGATCCGAGCACAATTAACTCAGACCCAGCAGCGCTAGAAGATTTATACAACACACCTGCCGCATCATCATTGCGTACAGGACGTATGACAATTGATGATGTTGTCGCACGTACAGCAATCATGTTTGCAGTATTAGTAACTGTTGGTGCAGTTGCTTGGACACTTAACCTCGGTGGCGGAGCGCTAATGCTCGGCTTCATGGGTGGACTTGTCCTTGGATTGGTTAACTCATTTAGCAAGACGGTAAAGCCTGCGATGGCGATTGCTTACGCAGCTTTCCAAGGTCTTGCACTTGGAACAATCTCAAACCTTTACAACACCGTTTACGACGGAATTGTTAGCCAAGCAATCTTGGTGACACTGAGCGCATTTGCCGGAATGCTTTTTGCATTCAAGAGCGGACGCATTCGTGTAACTCCAAAGTTCACAAAGGTACTTATGACCGCAATGATCGGTTACCTAGTACTAGCTGTTGTTTCACTAGTATCTTCACTGATTACAGGAACAAGCATTTACAGTATTGGTGGACTTGGCTTGATCATCGCAACAGGCGGAATGGTTCTTGCAGCCTTCTTCTTAATTCTTGATTTTGATTCAATTCAAAAGGGAATTGCAGCGGGAGCTCCAGAGTCGGAGTCATGGAGAGCAGCCTTTGGCCTCATGGTCACAATCGTTTGGTTGTACCTAGAGGTGCTACGCGTTCTTTCAATCCTGCGTGGCAATGACTAATTGATCTAATTAGAGATCTTCATCGAGGGGCTTCAGGTTATTTACCTGGGGCCCTTCGACATTTCTCGTCTCAGGAATTCGGTAGACCAGAAAGAGAACAACGGTAAAAATCACCGCAGAGAAGCCAAATGCGGTTCTATATGAGTACACATCAGAGATCCAACCAATGATGATTGGCCCAAAGATCATTCCGGCATCACCGGCCATCTGGAAGATAGCGATTACCTTGCCGCCCTTGCCCTTGATGATGTCTCCAACAATGCTGGCTGGAGTTGTAGAGAGAAAAGCACCACCAAAGCCGAGAATGATCATTGAAAGAATGAACATCCAAGCATTGACTGCAAAGGTTAAAACTAGAACACCGAGAAAGACGATATTTGCCCCAATGATTGAAGCTGCACGGCGCCCCTTTGCATCTGAGAAACGTCCAGCCTTGAGCAAGATTGCACCTTGAACTATGGCCGAAATAGCAAAGCCGTAACCAACAACTGCGGTAGTTGAGTTCAGCTCTTCAGTGACGAATACCGGCAAGATTGATGCGCGCATTCCGAAGAACACCCAGGTACCGATAAAGGCTAAAACTAGTGCGATTCGGTAAGGAGGCATCGCTAAAGCTTCACGAATTGTTGTTGCAGGTTCTGCAGAGCCGTTCTTTACCTTTGCACCGATGGAATCTCCCTTGAGAAAAAAGAGTGCAACTAGGCCAGAGAAAAATAATAAAATAGAGTAAACAAAAAATGGTGCACGCAAAGAGATAACTGATAGCAAGCCACCAATTGCAGGTCCTGCCATTCCACCCACAATGAAAGAACCTTGGTAGACAGATTGTGCTTGGCCCCGTTGATCATCACTGACAGATCGCAAAATTACCGAACTTGCTGCAACAGAAAACATTGATGAGCCTAAGCCACCAGCTGCTCTGAAGAAGAGTAGTTGTTCGTAGTTTTGAGCAACTCCCGCAAGAAAGGTGAAGAGAGAAACCATAAAGACACCGGTTGAAAAGACTTTTCGCTCGCCAAACTTATCGACCAAGGTTCCAGAGATTAACCCGGATGCAAAGCGGGTAATCGCAAAGGCTGAAACCATCAATCCGATCGCAGCGTTGTTTACCCCAAAGGATTTTGCAAAGACCGGAATCGCTGGCATGACAATGCCAAAGCCAACCGCTACAAAAAAGGATGCCGCAATAAGAATGGAAACTTCACGAGGAAGATCTCTAAATGGTGAGCGGATCAACCCAGGGACTCTCCTGCAGCTTCATCACGTGCGGCTGCGTACTCCTTGTTAGAGCGAAGTGGAGTTTCGCGAAGTTTGAGCGCTAGTAAGAATCCAATTGCAGTAACTGGCGCTGCTGCAAAGAAAACAATGTGGAAAGAGTCCACAAATGCGCTCAGTGCAGTTGCCTGAATCTCAGGTGGAAGTGACTTAAGCACCGCAGTGTTTTCGCTGATACCTTCAAGCTTTGCCATATCAAAGCCCTTCAAAGCAGCTGGATTAGTGGTTGCTAATTCAGCAAAGTTGCTCTGCAAGTAATGTCCCACACGATTGGTCAAGATACTTCCGAAGATTGCGGTGCCAAAGACAGAACCCAGTGAGCGGAAGAATGTGTTTGAGCTTGTTGCAACACCCATGTCCTTGAAATCAACTGAGTTTTGTAGGGCAATAACAATGGTCTGCATTGAAAGTCCAAGACCTGCACCAACAAAGATCGCATAAATTGCGATCTGCCAAAACGGCGTATCGATCTGCAAACGGGTCATCATCAAGATACCGACGGTCATCAACGCTGTTCCCATGATTGGGAAGCGCTTGTAATGGCCATGCTTAGAAATTAGTTTTCCTGAAATGATTGAAGTAGAAACTATTCCGAGCATTAATGGAATCAACTTAAGGCCAGCTGAAGTTGCGGTATCGCCCTTTACAACCTGAAGATAGAGCGGCAACATAACAATTGCGCCAAACATACCAGCACCGATTACCGCTCCTAATAGAGAGGTAAGGGAAAAGGTATGGTTCTTAAATAGATGTAGCGGAAGGATTGGCTCTGTTGCACGCTTTTCCCAGATTAGGAATAAAACAGTCAGAATAATTCCAATGATTAGGTAAGAGATTGTGCGTGAATCGCCCCACCCATCTTGTGGGCCGTAAACAGCTAGTGACAACAGAACCAAGGTCACCGCAGAAACCATCAAGAATGCACCCAAGTAATCAATGCTGTGCTCACGCTTTACCTTTGGAAGATGAAGTACCGCTGAGGTAATAACTAAAGCAGCAATTCCAAATGGAATATTGATGTAGAAAATCCAGCGCCACCCAGCTACGCCAAGGATCTGCGCATTGTCTGAGAAAAAACCACCTAGAAGTGGACCGGCTACAGAGGACAAGCCCCACACTGCGCCGAAGTAACCCTGATAACGGCCACGTTCACGTGGAGACACGATGTCTCCGATGATTACAAAGGTCAGCGCCATTAATCCACCAGCGCCTAAGCCCTGCAGTGCGCGAGTTGCAATCAGTTGTTCCATGTTTTGTGAAGCACCTGCAAGAAATGATCCAATTAAGAAAACAACGATTGCGAATTGAAATACAACACGTCGCCCATAAATATCTGAAATCTTTCCGTACAACGGAGTAGATGCCGTTGACGTTAACAAGTAAGCGGTCACAACCCAGGTGTAGTGATTTAATCCATCAAACTCTTCAACAATGCTTTTAAGAGCTGTCGAAACGATGGTTTGATCAAGGGCTGCTAGGAACATTCCCATCATCAAACCACCCAAGATCACCATAATTTCTTTGTGAGTGAGTTGATTTGTACCTTCAGTTACTGGCTTCTCATTAGACATAAAGATAAGGTTACTCTGTGAAATCAGTAATAGCCGAACACTTAGTAAAGACCTATCGCAATGGCGAGGTCAAAGCACTCAATGATTTGTCATTAGATGTCGAAGAAGGCACTGTTTTAGGCGTGCTTGGACCTAACGGTGCAGGAAAGACAACAACTGTGAGAATTCTCGCAACCTTGCTAAAACCAGATTCTGGATCAGCAACTGTTGCAGGTATTGATGTCATTAAGCATCCTGACAAAGTTCGCGAGCAAATTGGATTATCTGGTCAATATGCAGCTGTTGATGAGACATTAACCGGCTGGGATAACTTGGTGATGTTTGGACGTTTGTATCACCTAGGTCGTCAAAGTTCGATTGATCGTGCTAATGAATTACTAGAGCGTTTTGATTTAACAGAGGCTGCAAAGCGCCCCATCAAGACATACTCAGGTGGAATGCGTCGTCGCCTAGATTTAGCAGCATCCTTAATTGTTAAGCCAAGAATTCTCTTCTTAGATGAGCCAACAACTGGTTTAGATCCACGTGGACGCCAAGATATGTGGCAGGTTATTCAGGAGCTTGTAAAGGGCGGAGTTACCTTGCTTTTAACAACTCAGTACCTAGAAGAAGCAGATCAGCTAGCTGATGAGATTGCTGTTATTGATCGCGGAACAGTTATCGCTCGTGGCACATCGGATGCTTTGAAAAAGCAGGTCGGTGGCGAACGTCTAGAAATTACAGTTGAACCGGCAGATCTTGAAAAAACCAATGAGATCGTTGCAAAAATCAGTGGTCATGCAACACATGTGGATCACCGCACCGTTAGTGCACCCGTGCTCCATGGATCTAAGGATTTGATGGATGCGTTGCGTGCAATGGATGATGCAAAGATCCACCCACTTGATATTGGTTTAAAGCGCCCATCTCTTGATGATGTGTTCCTGTCACTAACGGGACATGTGGCCGAGGAAACGGTAGAAGAACCAGCGGCTAAGAAGAAGAGAGGCGGCAAGAAATGAAACATGCAATCGGTGATGCAGTAGTAATTACCAAGCGCCAACTGCTTCAACTTGCTCGCGTTCCAGAGCTTCTGGTTTTCTCAACAATTCAGCCCGTCATGTTTGTACTTTTATTCCGCTATGTATTTGGCGGTTCTATTGATTCAGGCCAACCTGGTGGATATGTACAGCTATTGATGCCAGGAATCTTTGTGCAGACAGTTGCCTTTACCTTGGCATCGACTGCAATTGGCCTAGCTGAAGATATGAAGAAGGGTTTAATTGATCGCTTTAGATCACTTCCAATCTCACGTGGCGCTGTGATCTTTGGCCGTACCTTTGGTGATGCGCTGCTCAATATCTTGGTACTAGTTGTTATGGCACTTGCTGGATTTGCAGTGGGCTGGCGTCCAACCTCTGGTTTTGTGCAGATCTCACTTGGTTTCTTATTCCTCTTTATGTTTGGTTACGCACTTTCTTGGATTGGAATTTTGGTTGGTCTGTCAGTTAAAGAGGCACGCACAGTTCAAAGCGTTGGTTTCTTGGTTACCTTCCCATTGACCTTCTTATCCAATGCCTTTGCACCAACAACTGGAATGCCAAAAGCACTGCAGTACTTTGCTGAATGGAACCCGGTTTCGACGATGGTCGCGGCATGCCGCCAATTGTTTGGTCTGAAGAACGAATTTGGAGCAACCGCTAACTCGTGGCCAAGCCAGCACCCACTAGAGACATCACTGCTCTATATGGTTGTGTTGATGGTTATCTTTATTCCGCTGAGTATTCGTAAGTACAAAAACTACTCAAACTAGTTAGGCGTAAAACTCGGCGGCAACAATCTCTACCGAGATTTCGCGACCATTCGGTGCTGTGTATGAAACCTTTGCACCGATATCTTGACCAAGCACCGCTGAACCTAGTGGTGACTTCTCGCTGTAAACATCGAGATCACCGGAAGAGATTTCGCGAGAACCAAGTAAGAACTTCATCTCATCGCCAGCGATAATTGCAGTAACAACCATTCCTGCACCAACCTTGCCATCGGCACTTGCTGGTGGTGTCCCGATGTGTGCGTTTTCTAACATCTGCTTTAACTGACGGATGCGAGCTTCCATCTTTCCTTGCTCATCACGAGCTGCGTGGTAACCACCATTTTCCTTAAGGTCACCTTCGGCACGTGCAGCTTCAATCTTTGCGGTGACATCTTTGCGACCTGGGCCTTCGAGCTGAGTCAGCTCAGCGCGCAAACGATCTGCCGCTTCCTGGGTTAACCATGTCTGTGTCATAAGGCGTAACGGTACTGGCTATTTACGCAGCGCGACAACTGGATACATCGGCATTAACCGCTTCGCTACGCGTAGGAACGGCGGTGACCAGTTCAACCTTTGCTTTACCCGCAGCGATCTCTTGGTCGATCTGCCCAACAATATTTTTATCAAAGTCACGGGCGATCAGGGTACAGATCACGACTTGCTGACTATCGCTTCTTTCAATGAAGTATCGCACCGACGCTTCGCGATCACTTTCAATAGTAAAGGAGACCAACTGGGATCGAAGCGGAGGATTGGAGTGATACAACGCCGACCACAGCAGCCAACCAATTCCCAGAATCGCAACAACAAGGGCTACTACAGGCCAACGTGTGGCTTTGGCAGCGCCGTATCGAGCTTCGTAGTTGAACGGCTCTGGAGATTGCATGACATGATTATGACATGGAAAGAGAAGAAATCTTTATGGGAGCTGCTGGCTCCGTGACTGTTGGTCTTTTAGTGATTGCAGTTGCCTTCTTGATGCGCAGTTTTTACAAGCGCTTCATGGGCATAGATCGAAGCGATGACTCAACCGAGTAATTTTCTTACCAAACTTTTCCAAGGCGTTGCGGTAGTTGCAATAGCAGCTCTGTTTGTTGGATTAGGTTTTTGGCAGCTACAACGTGCTGCGGATTTAAAAGCAAGTTTAAAGGTTGCCCGAACAGTTGATACAAATGTGGTTCCCTTGCAATCAGTTGCACAACCTCGCGTGGCACTTGGTGCCGATGCATTTAATAAAACCGTTTCGTTAACAGGAAAGTACATTGCAAATTTCAAGGCACCCAATCAAGATGATGGAGCAGGTGTTGTTTCAGATTGGGAGGTTGCCCTAGCCCAAGTTGATGAACGATCTGCAATCTTGGTTGTTCGAGGTTTGTGGTCTGAGCGCATGAATAACCCAGAGATTCAACAATCTATGAACATTGATATTCAAGGGGTCTTAGTCGCAAGCCAATCAACTGATCGCACCGACAATTCCCCCGGTGTAATTTCACGATTAGATAGCGCAGTTGTTGTGGGGCTTACCGATTTGGATTTATACGATGGCTATATCTTGGCCCGTTCTGAAGCCAGCGATGGTCAGGAGTTACAGCGCACCCGCGTGACCGAGGAAAAGATCAACCCGAAAATCCCTGGCTACTACTGGCAGCACATCTCGTATGTGGTCATTTGGTGGCTCATGGCAGCTGTGGTGCTGTACCTACCCTTCTATCGCCGTAGAGTTACCCCATGAGCGGAGCAATCAAGCGGTACCGATTTATGGCGCTAGTAGCCGGAGTTATGTCACTTCTACTGTGGTTTGTTGATCTGCCAGTGGCCTATTTATTCAATAATGAAGATTGGAAAGCCGCCGTTGCCTGGATTCCCTTTGTCCATGGCTGGGTTTATGCGGTCTATGTACTTGTCGCAATTCAATTTTCAGTCAAAGCCCGTTGGTCGATGAAAAAGATGATCTGGTTGATCTTGGCCGGAACCCTTCCGATTGCATCTATTGCTGCGGAGCGCAGAGTTGTTCGCCAATATTCGTAAGGTAATTAAATCTCTGATCTACCCACTGTATGAGTGGCGATTGGTTCGAGCCTTAGATTTTTCAAAAACCCCGCACCATGTTGGCGTCATCCTTGATGGCAATCGTCGCTGGGCAAAATCCAATCCAACAAATAATGATCCCCATGGCCATAAAGCTGGCGCTAACAAGATCATTGATTTCTTGGGGTGGTGTGATGATGCCCAGGTCAAGGTTGTAACTTTGTGGTTGCTATCAACCGATAACTTCAAGCGCTCGCAGGAAGAGATTGATGAGCTGCTAAAAATTATTGGAAACACCGTTGATGAGTTAGCTGCCACCGGTCGTTGGAATATCAAAGCGGTAGGTGCCCTCGATTTACTTCCACCATGGTTAGAAGAAAAGCTCAGCTCGCTCAAGCCGATTCGCAATGATGGGGTCGAAGTAAATGTCGCCATCAGTTATGGCGGTCGCCGCGAAATCGTTGATGCGGTCAAGAGTTACCTCAATGAGGAAGAGTCTGTTGGCCACTCCATCAAAGAGGCTAAAGAGAAGTTAACAACTGAAGATATTTCAAAGTTTTTATACACCGCAGGCCAACCAGATCCCGAGCTCTTGATCCGCACCTCTGGCGAGCAACGCCTTGGTGGCTTCTTGTTATGGCAAAGCGCGTTATCGGAGTTCTACTTCTGCGAAGCCTATTGGCCAGATTTCCGTCGCGTTGATTTCCTCCGCGCCCTTCGTTCTTACTCTGTGAGACAACGCCGCTTCGGTTCATAAATCGATATCAAGAATTAACTTTTCAATCTCGCGTGTCTGCGCACAATTGCCCGCCACCAGTTCTACCTTTTAACTTGTCCGAAGCATTTCCGGCGAGAACAATTAAATCTAGGAGCAAGCATTGGCTGCTAAGGGTCAAAAAGCTAAGAAAACCTTTGTTTTAGATACCAGTGTTTTGCTCGCAGACCCCGGGGCGCTCTACAGATTTGCCGAACATGAAGTCATCATTCCGATCGCAGTTATCGGAGAGCTAGAAACCAAGCGCGATCACCCTGAATTGGGCTACTTTGCCCGCGCCGCTTTGCGCGCCCTTGATGATCTGCGGGTCAGCCATGGCCGGCTTGATAAAGCGCTAACAATTACCCCTGAAGGCGGAACCCTTTCCGTCGAACTCAATCACACCGATCTTTCAACACTGCCTCATGGCTTCCTTCGCGATGGCACCAATGATTCAAGAATCCTGGCGATCTCAAAGAACTTAATGTCAGATGGCAAGGAGGTTGTTCTTGTAACCAAGGATCTGCCACTTCGCGTTAAAGCCTCATCAGTTGGTGTCGAGGCCCAGGAGTATTTGGCCGAACTTGTTTCCAATAGTGGCTGGACCGGAATTGAAGAGTTAGATGTCAGCCACAGTGTTATCGATGATTTGTACTCCGGTGAATTTGCTGACCATGAGGCCGCCCACCAACTGCCGGTTCACACCGGGGTAGTGCTGCACTCTGAAAAAGGATCGGCCCTTGCCCGAGTCACCGCCGACAAACAGTTGAAGTTGGTTCGGGGAGATCGCCAAGCCTTTGGTCTTCATGGTCGAAGTGCAGAACAGCGAATCGCTCTCGATATTTTGTTGGATGAAAACATTGGCATCGTTTCTTTGGGTGGCCGGGCCGGAACAGGAAAATCCGCTCTCGCACTATGCGCCGGATTAGAAGCGGTCATGGAAAAACGACTTCACAAAAAGGTTGTCATCTTCCGTCCGCTCTATCCAGTTGGTGGCCAAGAGCTGGGATACCTACCCGGCTCGGAAGGCGAAAAGATGTCGCCCTGGGCCCAAGCGGTTTTTGACACCTTAGGCGCTTTGGTCAGCCAACCGGTGATCGACGAGATCATCGATCGCGGACTTATCGAGGTCCTACCCCTGACCCATATCCGTGGTCGCTCCCTTCACGACTCCTTTGTCATCGTCGATGAGGCCCAATCCCTAGAACGTGGTGTCCTGCTGACGGTGCTTTCCAGAATTGGAACCGCCTCTCGGGTCGTCCTGACCCACGATGTTGCTCAGCGAGACAACCTCCGGGTGGGCCGCCATGATGGAGTTGTCGCCGTGGTCGAAACTTTGAAAGGCCATCCGCTCTTTGCCCATGTCACCCTGACCCGAAGCGAGCGCTCGCCGATCGCAGCACTAGTGACTGAAATGTTGGAAGGCCCGGCGGCAAGCTAGCCTTTAAACAGGGGAGCAAAACACCCCTAAAACAATCTCACAGTCACATTTCGGACATATCGGACATTCCCCTTTCTGACCTGCGGTTTTACCTATCCACACCTTTGTGATTTCCTGAGAATTTCCGACTCCCGCGTACTTTGATTTGCCGATGCGCCTCAACTACCGCACCATAAAGGCATTCCCCTTAGGTTATTGAGCCTCATTTGAGGCTGATTGGCCATGGGATTAAACCGCGGGTGAGTGCCGGCGGGTGATGAGAGAAGGAAAGGAGTCAGGGTATGAACTCGAAGTCAGCTAAGTCGATCGCCATCCTTGGCATCTCATCCTCCCTGCTTTTGATCGCGACCCTGCTTCCAGCGGCCAACGCCCTGGAGCTTTCACTAACCTCAACCGTTGAAGTTGAAGCACCTAAGAGCGCCTCGATCGTTGAGCCAGAAACCGTTGCCGCATTGTTTGGCGAGGATGATCTTTCAGCGACAGCATCAGGTGCGATCTTCTCAACTCAGCTGGCTTTGGTCTCGGCCGTTAGCCGCCAGGTCGAGCTAGCCCGAACACCGATAGGTGCCAAGAAGGTTGCCAAGAGCATCCTGATGGATGAGTACGGCTTTGCTGAAAAAGAGTACAAATGTTTGAACCAGTTATGGACCCAGGAAAGTAATTGGAACTACAAATCTCGTAACAAGAAATCTGGCGCCCATGGAATTCCTCAAGCGCTGCCAGCCACCAAGATGAATGTTGTCTCAACTGATTGGCGCACCAACCCTGTAACTCAGATCCGTTGGGGACTTCGCTACATCAGCATTCGCTATGAGACTCCATGCAAGGCGTGGGCAAAGCACAAGCGCAGCAACTGGTACTAAGCCACTTTCCCTGCTTTTCTAAAACCCAGTTTTAAACCTCGGAACGTTTTCCAATTGTCATCGGCTTCGAAGTCTCAGCAAAAAAGTCATTGCCCTTGTCATCGACAACAGTAAAGGCCGGGAAATCCACGACATCGATCTTCCAGACCGCTTCCATTCCAAGCTCTTCAAAATCCAAGACCTCAACCTTGGTAATGCAATCCAAAGCCAGGCGAGCCGCCGGTCCTCCAATTGATCCAAGATAAAAACCACCATGTGATTTGCAGGCATCGGTAACAGCCTTTGATCGATTGCCTTTAGCCAACATCACCATTGATCCGCCATTGGCCTGGAAGTAATCAACATAGGAATCCATGCGACCTGCAGTTGTTGGTCCAAAGGATCCTGAGGCATACCCTTCAGGGGTTTTGGCCGGACCTGCGTAATAAACAGCGTATTTCTTCATGTATTCAGGCATTGGCTTGCCCTCATCCATCATCGCTTTGATTGTGGCGTGGGCCAAGTCGCGGGCTACAACCAAAGTTCCGGTCAAGGAAAGTCGGGTCTTAACTGGGTGCTTGGATAGCTCCGCTAAGACAGCTGCCATTGGCTGGTTCAAATCAATCGCCACAACATTGTCATTCAAATGTTCATCAGTTGTCTCTGGCAAGAAGTGTGCAGGATCGCGCTCTAACTCTTCGAGGAAGATTCCATCCTTGGTGATCTTTGCCTTTGCTTGACGATCTGCCGAACAGGAAACCGCGATTGCAATAGGTAGCGATGCACCATGTCGTGGAAGGCGAACAACGCGCACATCGTGGCAGAAGTACTTGCCACCAAACTGCGCGCCAATTCCTAAGGTGCGGGTGAGTTCAAGAACCTTTTGCTCTAGTTCGATATCTCTGAAGCCATGGCCGGTTGCTGCATCACCTGTCGTTGGCAAAGAATCCAAGTACTTGGTGCTGGCAAGCTTTGCAGTCTTTACTGTCGCTTCCGCACTTGTTCCACCGATAACAATTGCAAGGTGGTACGGAGGACAGGCCGCAGTTCCAATGGAACGGAGTTTTTCATCCAACCAGTTCATAAAGGAGGTTGGGTTTAAAACAGCCTTTGTCTCTTGGTACAAAAATGATTTGTTTGCGCTGCCGCCACCTTTGGCGATAAACATAAAGTTGTACTCATCCTGATGATCGCTATCTGCATGGATCTCGATCTGGGCTGGCAGGTTGTTGCCGGTGTTCTTTTCCTCCCAGGTTGTAACAGGGGCCATCTGGGAATAACGAAGATTTAAAGTTGTGTAGGCATCGTAAATACCTTGTGAAATAGCCACTTCATCCTTGCCAGTTGTTAAAACAAACTGGCCCTTCTTGCCCATTACTAAAGCGGTTCCGGTGTCCTGGCACATTGGCAGAACTCCGCCTGCTGCGATATTGGCATTTTTCAAGAGATCGATCGCAACAAAGCGATCATTAGGTGAGCCTTCCGGATCATTAACAATATTTGTTAACTGCTGCAGATGTTCTGCTCGAAGGTAATGGTTGATGTCATGAATCGCCTCTGAGGTCAGCTTTTCAAGCGCCGATGGTTCGACCTGCAAAAACTCTTTATCGCCAAGCTTTACAACCGATACGCCCTCGCGGCTTACAAGGCGGTACTTAGTTGTGTCCTCGCCAAGGGGCAGTAGATCTGAGTAGGAAAAGTTTGGCATCGGTCTTCTTATTCAGGCTTTACCGCGTCAAGTTTTTTCTTAGCTCCGTCCAACCATTCCTGGCAGATCTTGGCTAACTCTTCGCCGCGCTCCCACAACTTCAATGACTCTTCGAGGGTTGCGCTGCCAGCTTCAAGGGATTCAACAACTTCAGCGAGCTCATCACGGGCTGCTTCATAGGAGATCTTCTTTGCTTCGGCCATGGGTTAAATCTACTCTCTCTTAGTTACCTTGTGCTGTGGCTTTGGTCTCGCCCTTTGCAAGACGTAGTCGTAATTCATCGCCCGCCTTCAACTTCTTTGGATCTGTCACGATCTGGCCATCAGCTAACTGAACAACTGAGTACCCGCGATCCAATGTTGATTGCGGTGACAAAGCCCGCACACGTGCCTTGATCTGCTTGAGCTCCTCTTTCGCCAATTTTATTGAAGCCCCAAAGGAGCGGTTAGATCTATCCCGCAGCCCAGCAATAACTTCAGCCCTTGTCGTGATTAATACATGCGGGTCCTTCATAACAGGGCGGTTTCTAAAGTTAGTAATTCGCGTAGCTTCTAGATCTAAACGATTGACCAGTGTGCGACGGGCACGATCTCGCATCGCACCGATCATCGCGATCTCTTCGCTGATATCTGGAACAACTCTCTTTGCAGCATCTGTCGGAGTCGATGCTCGGTAATCAGCAACTAGATCCAACAACGGTGAATCCTTTTCATGGCCGATCGCAGAAACAATTGGCGTTGCGCATGATGCAGCCAATCGCACCAGACCCTCATCGCTAAATGGCAGCAGATCTTCGAAGGATCCACCACCACGGGTAATGATGATGACCTCAACATCTTTGTTTGCCTCTAATTCACGAAGCGCCTCGGAAACCTCGCTCACGGCAGCTGCGCCTTGAACAGTTACCTCGCGGATTTCAAATTGAACACTGGGCCAGCGACGTTTTGCATTTTCAACAACATCTTTTTCTGCGTCGGTATTGCGGCCACAGATCAAACCAATAACCTTGGGCAGCAATGGAAGTGCAACCTTGCGATCTGAGTTAAACAACCCCTCGCCAGCCAATAGATTTTTCAACGCCTCTAAACGTGCAAGTAATTCACCGACTCCGACCTGACGGATTTCACGGGCTGAAAAGGAGAGCGATCCATTTTTTGTGTACCAAGAAGGTTTTGCATACATAACGATGCGAGCGTTATCAGGCAAAGGTTTAACAGCGGCGATAACTGATTTATGACACATCACCGAAATAGACATATCAACGCTGGGATCGCGCAGCCGCATAAATGCCATCATTCCGCTGCGTTCATTGAGTTCGCTGATTTCGCCCTCAATCCAAATAGGGCCTAAGCGATCGACATACTCCTTGATCGCCTCTGAAACGGTACGAACCGTCGCTGGCGCCTCACTTGAAGTTTCGAACATGGGATGAGCCTAATAGACTGCCCCCATGGCTAAGAGAGTTCTGCTGGCAGCGCCTCGCGGATATTGCGCAGGGGTAGATCGCGCTGTGATCACCGTTGAAAAAGCACTCGCTCTCTACGGCGCACCGGTCTATGTTCGCAAGCAGATTGTGCACAACGTTCACGTCGTTACCTCGCTAGAGGCAAAGGGTGCGATCTTTGTTGATGAAACAGATGAGGTTCCAGAGGGTCAGACCGTAGTTTTCTCAGCCCACGGAGTTTCACCAATGGTGCATGAAGAAGCAGCTGCGCGAAACCTTAAGACAATTGATGCAACCTGCCCTTTGGTTACCAAGGTGCACCACGAGGTTCGTCGTTTTGCGACAGAGGATGCAGAGATTTTATTAATTGGTCACCATGGCCATGAAGAGGTTGAAGGAACTGCGGGAGAAGCACCAGATAAGGTCCGCATCGTCGATGGCCTAGAGGGTGCTCGCACCATCGTGCCAACTCCAGGAAAGAATCTGATCTGGCTTTCTCAAACAACTTTATCTGTTGATGAAACTATGGAAACCGTTGCGATCTTGAAGGAACGTTTTCCAGATATTCAAGCACCTCCCAGTGACGACATTTGTTACGCAACACAAAATCGCCAAGAAGCGATCAAGGTGATTGCACCGCAAGCTGATTTAGTAATTGTTGTCGGCTCACAAAATTCATCAAACTCAGTACGCCTCGCAGAGGTTGCACTTGAGTATGGTGCCAAGGCTTCACATCTAATTGATTACGCCGAAGAGATTCAAGATCACTGGTTTACAAATGTTGAAACTATTGGTGTCACAAGTGGTGCATCTGTTCCCGAAATTTTGGTGAAGGATGTTCTAGCAACCCTTGCCGAACATGGCTACCGCGATGTTCAAGAGGTCACCGCAGCTGAAGAGTCATTGCTTTTTGCTTTGCCACCTGAGCTTCGTAAGGATATGAAGGCGGCGGGCCAGGCTTAATCTGCTTGTTGCGCAGCTCTTTTCTTAGAAGGCTTTGCCTTCGCCTTTTCATTCAAATACACAAACCAGCCATACAACGCTGAAATGATTAAAAATGGCGCCTCTGATGCAAGGGCTGCGATGAAATCAATACCAACACGTGATGGTCTAAATCCATCAAGCAGAATTGTTAACAACAAGGCAGAGCCAGCAAAGGCCAATGGGGGAGTTACCACTGAAACATAGGTAGTTCCTGGGCGGCCAATGCGGATAGAGGCAAAGGTTGCCGCACAAATAGCGATACCTGTCAGGATTCCAACACCGGTACGGATCGTCATCTCAACAAAGACAAAGAAGCCAATAAAGAGAAATTGCAAAACAACGATGCCCTGCTTCTTTAATCCAGGACCCTGGATCTGCAACTTTTGAACTGTGCTCATCGCTCATCTACCTCTTCTGCATCAATGTAATCATCGCCAGCTTCTAGCTCTGCGCTTTTCAGATCGCGAACCGCATCAGGGGCTTCAGGATACTCAATCGCCAACTTATCTTTATCCCCTGTGACACCTAAGTTATGAATTCTTCGAGCAGGTGCCAAAACAGTCTTTTCCGCTGTTGGCACAAGATCCTCATACGCCTTAGAGGTTGATGAGATCGCCTTTCCAACTGCAACGATCTTGGTGTGCAGCAAGGTGATGTTCTTTAAGAAGGTGCTGGCAACTTTTTGAATCTCATCAGCATTCTCCGCCAACTTATTGCGGGTAAAGATGTATCCAATAGTGCGCAGTAGCGCCATCATCGATGTTGGAGTTGCAACGGTAACGCCAACTTTGAAAGCCTTTTCAAGGAACATCGGATCCAAGCGCAAAGCCTCAGATAACAAGGTTTCAAAGGGAACAAAGAGCACAACAAAATCAGGTGATCCTTGGGATTTGTGATACCCACGCTTTGCGAGCGCTTCAACATGCTTCATTAAATCCTTAGTGTGCAGCTGCAGATACTCATCACGTTGGGCCTGATCCTCAGTTCCAAATGCTTCAAGGAAACGTTCAAAGGGAAACTTGGAATCGATAAACAAAAGCGATCCACCTGGCATGGAAACGGTGATATCTGGAATTCCCGATGAATCAGAATCAGTTGTAGAACGTTGCGCGGTGTACTCATGTCCTTCACGAAGTCCTGCACCTTGCAGCAGTAGCTCTAACTGTGCCTCGCCAAACTTTCCGCGGGTCTGAGAATTGGAAAGTGCACCAGCGATCTTCTTGGTCTCATCAAAGATGGATTCAGATGCACGACGCATTTCTAGAATTGTTGTATTGAGCTTTGCCTCAGCCTCGGTACGGATGCGGTTTGCCTCATTTGATTGCGTACTTAACTTCGCAACCGATTCCTTCACCGCCATTAGCTCGGCATTTAACTTAATTGCCGATTCAGTCTTTCCACGTTCAGCATCGAGTTGAGCCTTGTAATCATCGAGCAGGGCTTGATTGCCCGCTGAATCCTTGGATTTCAGGGCTGACAATAGGTATCCGATCGCAGATCCTGCGATTAGTCCTATTAATAGGGTCACTACGTATGCGGGCATGGGCCTATCGTGGCAGGGAGCACCGACAATCCCGCGTAGGCTTACCCCAGTGAGCCTCTCTATCGGAATCGTCGGACTGCCCAATGTCGGAAAGTCGACCCTTTTTAATGCTCTGACTAAGAACAATGTTTTAGCCGCTAACTACCCCTTCGCCACCATCGAGCCCAATGTGGGAATCGTGGGAGTGCCAGATGAGCGCATCGCCAAGTTAGCAACGGTCTTTGGCTCAGAAAAACTTCTTCCAGCTGTGGTCTCCTTCGTTGATATCGCCGGAATCGTAAAGGGCGCATCAGAAGGTGCCGGTCTTGGCAACAAGTTCCTGACAAATATTCGTGACACCGATGCGATCTGCCAAGTCATCCGTGTATTCAATGATGGCGATGTTGTTCACGTCGATGGTCGAGTCGATCCAGCATCGGATATGGAAACGATCAACACCGAATTAGCGCTCGCAGATTTACAGACAATTGAAAAGGCGATTCCTCGTCTTGAAAAGGAAGCACGCGTTGCAAAGGAAAAGGCACCGGTTCTTGAAGCGGTAAAGGCGGCCAACGAATGGTTGCAATCTGGAAAGCCGTTGTCACAAAGTTCAATTGATCGCGAACTTTTAGCTGAACTTCATTTGCTCACCGCAAAACCATTTTTGTATGTATTTAACGTTGATGCCGCCGAGCTGAACGATCCAGAGCTCAAGGCAAAGTTGCAGGCGTTAGTAACGCCAGCAGAGGCGATCTTCTTGGATGCAAAAACAGAAGCAGAACTAGCAGAACTCAGCGATGAGGATGCATTGGAATTGTTGCAATCAATTGGTTTGAAAGAACCAGGTCTTGCAACCTTGGCACGTGTTGGTTTCGATACTTTGGGATTGCAGACATATTTGACTGCAGGTCCAAAGGAAGCTCGAGCGTGGACGATTCACAAAGGTGACACCGCACCCATGGCCGCTGGTGTTATTCATACAGATTTCCAAAAGGGATTTATTAAGGCTGAAATCGTCAGCTTTGAAGATCTCATTGCCGCAGGATCTATGGCTGAAGCGAAAGCTAAGGGCAAGGTTCGTATGGAAGGCAAGGAATATGTAATGGCCGATGGAGATGTAGTGGAGTTCCGATTCAATGTCTAAGAAGCAAGCACACCTAGCAGGACTACCTGAAAAGAAGCGCGATAATCTGCGTAACGTAGCGATCATTGCCCACGTTGACCACGGAAAGACAACACTGGTTGATGCCATGTTGTGGCAATCCGGCGCATTCGCAGCACACAAGGTTCAGGGCGAAGGCCAAGACCGCATGATGGATTCAATGGATCTAGAACGCGAAAAGGGAATTACGATCCTTGCCAAGAACACCGCTGTTAAGCGCGGCGACACCATCGTTAACATCATTGATACTCCGGGCCACGCCGACTTCGGTGGCGAGGTAGAGCGCGGACTTGAAATGGTTGATGGCGTTATTTTGTTGGTAGATGCTTCAGAAGGTCCACTGCCTCAGACACGTTTCGTTTTGCGTAAAGCACTTGAAAAGAACCTGCCAGTTATTTTGTTGATCAACAAGGTTGACCGTCCCGATTCACGTATCGCTGAAGTTGTTGATGAAGCGTATGAACTCTTCCTAGATCTTGGAGCAAATGAAGAGCAGATTGAATTCCCAGTTGTCTACGCATCAGCTAAAGCTGGTCGTGCATCATTGAAGCGTCCTTCAGATGGTGGAATGCCAGAAGAAGAAAACCTGGATGTTTTGTTTGACACTATCTTCTCTGCAATTCCTGCACCTGTGTATCACGAGGGTGCACCATTGCAAGCACACGTTACAAACCTTGACTCATCTCCATTCTTGGGTCGTCTTGCACTATGTCGCGTACGCGAAGGTGTTATCAAAAAGGGTCAGAACGTTAGCTGGATTAAGACCGATGGAACTATTGAGCGTGTAAAGATTTCAGAGCTACTTATTACTGAAGCGCTCGAGCGCGTTCCAGCACTTGAAGCTCACCCAGGAGACATCATCGCGGTTGCTGGTATCGAGACAATCACATTGGGTGAAACCCTTGCAGATCTTGAAAACCCACACGCACTGCCACTCATCATCGTTGATGAGCCATCGATTTCGATGACAATCGGTATCAATACATCACCTCTAGCGGGCAAGAGCGGAAAACTGCTTACTGCACGCCAGGTTAAGGGCCGTCTTGATGCAGAGCTCGTCGGTAACGTTTCTTTGCGCGTTCTCAATACTGATCGCCCAGATACCTGGGAAGTTCAGGGACGTGGAGAGTTACAGCTTGCTGTTCTCGTTGAAATCATGAAGCGCGAAGGTTTCGAGCTAACTGTTGGTAAGCCACAGGTAGTTATCAAGAAGATTGATGGCAAGGTTCACGAGCCAATGGAGCGTTTAACAATTGATGCACCGGAAGAGTACTTAGGTGTTCTTACTCAGTTGATGGCGCTTCGTAAGGGTCGCATGGAGCAGATGGTTAATCACGGAACCGGTTGGATCCGTCTTGATTACAAGGTTCCATCACGTGGACTTATTGGTTTCCGTACTGAGTTCTTAACTGAAACTCGCGGAACTGGTTTGCTACACCACGTATTTGATGGTTACGAGCCTTGGTACGGAGATATTCGTACTCGTGCAACTGGATCACTTGTTTCAGACCGTATGGGAACAGTTACTTCATACGCGCTTTACGGAACACAAGATCGCGGAACTATTTTCGTAGAGCCAGGCGATGAGGTTTACGAAGGTATGGTTATCGGCGAGAACTCTCGTTCAGATGACATGGATGTGAACTGTGTTCGCGAAAAGAAGCTTACAAACATGCGTGCTTCAGGTACTGATGAATCAGAGCGTTTGATTCCGCCTAAGAAGCTCAACATGGAAGGTGCACTTGAATTCTGTCGCGAAGATGAGTGCGTCGAGGTAACTCCTGCGGTTGTTCGTATCCGCAAGGTTGTTCTAGATCAAAATGAGCGCGCACGTGCGACTTCTCGTCAGAAGAAGGCAAACCTCAACGCTTAACAGATAATTCTCAGGAAAACTCCCGCACAGTTAATTCGGTGCGGGAGTTTTTATTTCCTGAGCATTTTTATGAAACTTTCACAGACTCCACCAATACACTGCCACATCGATATTTAAGGGGTGTTTGAGTCAATGAAGAAGAGCCGCGTATTGCCTATTGCTTTACTTGCACTAGTGTCTATCGGAGCGATCACCGTTGAAAAATCCATCTCCTCCCGCATAACAACGCGAGTTTATGAAGTAATGCCTCGAGCTACAGATGTCACCGCCTCCGTACCTTTATTTGATTTGCCCAGAAATGTAGTTGGGGACTCCATAAAGTCAGTTCATATCGATATTGGTGAGTATCAATTAAAGGAGTCAACCTTTAAACCATCTCTAGCAATTGATGCTCGCGATATTTCAAAGTCAAAACCAAATCTCATTGGAACTTTGGATGTCACAGCAACGATTTCTGCAGCCACAATTACTCAATTAACTGATTTCAGTGATGCGCAGATCGTTGGAAACACTCTGCAGGTTTCAGTTGGCTCCGGTGGTCTTGGCACAGCAATTCTTGTTCCGAAGTATTCAGGTAATCAGATTTATTTTGAACTGCAAGGCGTATCTCTCTTCGGTAATGAAATACCTGCAGATTCATTACCTGCCGATATCAAGGATCAAATCAAAAGCAAAAGCGTTCGCACCTTAAAGGCACCACAGGGAATGAGCGTAAAATCTATTTCATTAAGTGCTGAAGGTCTTGCTTTAACCATGCACGGCAAGAACTTCCGACCTACTAATCTTGGCTCAACCTTCTAGGAGATTTATGAAAATCGATGTGAAGAAGATTCTTCCAAAGAATCCATCAGTTTTTAGTGGATATCGCGCAGTGCGCATTTTCTTAGCGATCTACATGTTTGTCATAGTAGTTCGTAGCTGCATCCACTTCTTCGCCGCAGATGGAGGTGCAAATAGCATCGCAGGGATTGATATAACTGTTGAAGGCGGAGACAACATTGTCGCAATTTTCCATCAATGGGGCGCGATGCAATTGTTGCTAGTGCTTCTGCTCTATGTTTTATTCTTCAGATATCCCGGAATGACTCCACTGATCGCTTTAACACTTGTGATTGAGCCAATATTTCGCTTAATTGCAGGCAAGATCATGCCTGTAACTGCTGAGGGAACACCACCGGGTGAAAGCCTTAACGGGGCTTCCCTCTATGTTCTAGCTTTTTTGTTGATCGCGTCATTGATTGAAAAGCCAAGAAAGAGTTAGCAACAAATTTCTCGTGAAGTAAAGAGTTCCTAGCGCCGTACGCGTAAAGGGGCTCATTTGTCGCACCCGTCGGGCAAGATGCTCACTGTGAGTAAGCAGCCCTTCAGCCTTGTACGACAAGTACTTCAGGCTGCCCCGCTTGCCCTGGATGCGGATCAGCAAGCTGTTGTTGCACACATAGGTTCACCGATTGTTGTTCAAGGTGGACCAGGAACTGGAAAGACAACTGTTTTAGTTGAAGCAGCACTTGCTCGAATTCAAGAGGGACAAAACCCCGATTCAATCTTGCTGCTGACCTATGGTCGCGAGCGAGCATCAGAGTTACGTGATGCGATCGCGCTGCGTACTACCAAGACGATGTTTGAACCATTGGCTCGAACTTTTCACTCTCTAGCTTTTTCAATCTTGAAGATGAAGGCAAAGGCAGACCCTGATCCGATTTTACTCAGCGGTCCAGAACAGGAAAGTTACATCCGCGAATTACTAAAAGGCGATATCGAAGATGGCTTTAAAGAGTGGCCAGAAGATTTACACAAGGCGCTAACAACAAATGGTTTTGCTCGCGAACTTCGCGATTTGATTTTGCGTGCATCTGAACGTGGCATTGATGCAGATGAGTTAGCCGCACTTGGTAAGCAAGAGGGCGAAAAGTATTGGGAAGCGTCAGCTGCTTTCTGGAAGCGATATACAAATTCCATGGTGATGCGCGAGTTCAGCGCACAGGATGCAAAGCTACGTATCGATCCATCTGAATTAGTATCGCGTGCATCAATTCATTTGCGTAACAACCCTGATTTATTGGATCAACTACGAAATCGCTTTACGACGATCATGGTGGATGAGTTCCAGGAAAGCGATCCAGCGCAACGCGAACTATTGGCTTTGCTTGCAGGCAACGATGTAATCATCTGTGCAGATGAGGACAGCGCAGTTGGTCGTTTCCGCGGTGCAGACCCAGATGGATTAGCAGCAGCGTTAGATCCATACCGTGCAAAGGAAGTTGTACTTTCTAGTGTGTATCGCAGCGCACCAGAGATCTTTGAAGTTGGACATGAATATGTTCAAGCTTTCCGTGGATCGCCAGTAACCCGCAAGCGCTCATGTGCCTCAGAAAAGGGCGGTTTTGTTGGGGTTCATCGCTTTAGGAGCGGGGCAGAGGAAGCAGCATTTATCGCTCATCAATTCCGCAGTGCCCATCTTCGTCAAAGAGTTTCTTATAGCGATATGGCGGTGATCCTGCGCTCCCCAGGAGTTCAAGCAGCTGCGTTACGTCGTGCATTTTCACAAGTTGGAATCCCAGTTGCATCTGAGCTTCAAGCGCTAGCTGGCAATCCTGCAATTGCTCCATTTTTGTTGCTCGCACGTGTTGCAATCGGTGCTCAACCGTTGAACTTAGATACCGCAGAGCGTTTGTTAATGAGCGAATTCGGTGGCGCAGATTCAATCTCGTTGCGTCGTATTCGCCGAGCGATGATTACCGCTCGTCCGGATGGTGATGAGCGTTCAGGCACTCAGCTGTTGTTGGATGCAATCAATGATGGCGAATTATTTATTGAAGGAGCAGAGAGTGTTCTTCGTGTTCATGCATTACTAAAAGGCGCGAAGGCGATTGCACGTAACAAGACAGCCTTAGCCGATGACCTGTTGTGGTTTATTTGGGATAACGCAGTAACAAGTGATGGTCAGAAGTTGTCCGTGGCTTGGCGCAATCAAGCGCTGCGACCAGGAGTTCGGGGAGCTGCAGCTGATCGTGATCTTGATGCGATGATGCAGTTGTTTGAGTCAGCTCAACGTTTCTCGGAGCGCTTTCCTTTGTCAGGACCAGCTGCCTTTATTAACGAGATCGCAACTGAAGATATTGCGGGCGATGTGATTACCGCTAAAGGTGTCCGTCCAGATTTCGTAGAGATCCTCACTGTGCACAGCGCCAAGGGTCGACAATGGCAGGTTGTTGCAATCGCTGGATTACAAGAGGGCACATGGCCTAACTTGAAGCAACGTTCATCCTTGCTAGGCGCAGAGCGTTTAGTAGAACGAAAGCGCAACCCCGATATTCCACGTGATCAATTAGATGTCATCGCAGCCAATGGTCTAATGCAGGATGAACAACGCTTGTTTCATGTGGCGCTAACCCGCGCCCAGCAATCACTTTTCGTGACCGCGGTTCAGCGTGAGGATGAAGAGCCATCACAGTTCTTTGAGGCTGTTGAAGTTATGGTCAACAAAAGTGACGAGGATGAACATGTAATCACTGATGTTCCTCGCCCAATTACGGCACCTGCTTTAGTTGCCGAACTTCGTGCGCAGTTAGCTGGACCAAAGGCAAAAGAGGCTGCAGCCTTGTTAAAGGCGATGAGTCAAGAGGGTATTTATCTAGCAAACCCTGATAGTTGGATTGGATCAGTTCCGCTCAGTACCGATGCGCCAGTGATTGATGGCGACAAGGAAGTAATTGTTTCGCCATCTGGAGCTGAAAGTTTTGTGGAGTGTGGAGTTAAATGGTTCCTGCAAAACAATGGTGGATCAGATGGTGATAGCACCGCACAGGTTTTGGGTTCTGCGATTCACGCATTTGCGGCAAAGATGGTTCAAGAGCCAGGCACAACCCGCGAACAGTTAATTGAGAATCTACAAAGCTCATGGAAGTTGATTGATCCAGATAGTGGTTGGGTCAGTGCATCACATCTTGAGTCAGCGGTCACCATGCTTGAAAAGTTTGTGGAGTACCACAAAGAGACAACACGCGAAGTTAAGGGAGCCGAACTTCGCTTTGATGTAAAGCTCGGTCGTGCTCGAATTATTGGAACCGTAGACCGTCTTGAGGTTGAAGCAGATGGATCACTGTTCATCATTGATTTTAAAACAGGTAACACCGCAATTAGCAAAGATGATGCCAAGAAGAATCTGCAACTTGCTAGTTATCAGTTGGGTGTCCATGAGGGTGGATTTACCGATGGTGATAAGAGTGCAGGTGCTGAACTTGTGTATCTAGGAACTAGTAGCGCCGGTGCATCGATCCGTCAGCAGTATGCGATTGACCTTGAAGAGACCAAGCAAACTATTGAAACCATTGGCGAGGGCATGGGAGCTGCAACCTTCTTTGCCACCGTGAATAAGCGCTGTAAAGGCTGCCCAGTCAGGAAATCTTGCCCAGTTCAAAGTGATGGTCGGGCGGTGATTGAGCAATGACCCCTGAATCAATCCAACCTAAATACACACCCGAAGAGATCATCGCCAAGCTTCAGGCACATCCAAAGTTTGGTTCTCAGATCAAGCCGATTACTAAGCATCAATCAGCGATCATCAGCAGCGGTTTAGAACCTGCCGTTGTTATTGCAGGTGCTGGCTCTGGCAAGACAGAAACCATGAGCAACCGTGTTCTGTACTTAGTTGCCAACGGTTTTGCTACACCTGATCAAATCTTGGGTCTTACCTTTACCCGTAAAGCCGCTGGTGAACTATCTGTTCGTATCCGCAAACGTTTACGTCAATTGTCGCAATTACCTGAATTCAAACACATCACATCAACCAGCACCGCAGTGACTACTTATCACTCTTATGCCGGCAAGTTGCTCAGCGAACATGCAATCCGTTACGGAATTGATGCCGATGCTGAACCGTTGGGAGAGGCCGCTATTTGGCAGATCGCATCCGATGTTGTGCGCAACTGGTCTGATGTCTCTTATCGCAATGACAGCGCGGTGAGCACCGTCATCAAAGATTTGCTGGGACTTTCAAAGTTGATGTTGGAGCACCAAGTTAAAGCCTCTGACATTGAAGCCATCGGTAACGAGATGCTTGAAAAGTTGCAGTTATTGGCAGGCAGCACCAATGAAGATACCCGCGCAGTAGCCCGTGCGATGCGTCAACGTAATTCATTACTGCCAATGGTTGAAGCTTTTATGGAACGCCGTAAAGCAACAGGTGAACTGTCCTTTGATGATCAGATGTCACTTGCGGCAGACATTGCGCAGAACTTTGAAGATGTTGGCACTTTAGAGCGCGGCAAGTACAAGGTCGTTCTATTGGATGAGTACCAAGATACTTCGCAATCACAGGTGCGCATGTTGTCTGCCTTGTACGGCAACTTTGTATCTGAAACCGGCCACCCAGTTATGGCGGTGGGAGACCCGTCGCAGGCTATTTATACCTGGCGCGGAGCATCTGCCGGCACGATGGCTTCCTTCCATAAGTACTTCCCAAAGGCGGCAGGACAAACTGGAACAGAACAGTTCTCACTTCCAACAACTTTCCGTAATGACAAAATCATCTTGGCTGCAGCAAACACCATTAGCGCCGAGATCAAAGCAGCAGGTGGTCAGCAAGTTGTAGAACTTGAGGCACGAAATGGTGCAGGTGACGGTGAACTTGCATACGGAATCTATGAAACCGTAGAAACAGAGTCTCAAGCAATCGCTGAATACTTTAAAGCTTTATGGAGTCCCGAGAACAACAAATCATTTGCTGTTTTAGTTCGCAAGCGCAGTCAGATCGCCTCCATTGAAAACGCATTACGCGAGCAAGGCTTGCCAGTTGAAGTAATTGGAATCGGCGGATTGATTCATATTCCAGAGGTTGCAGATGTTGTGACCTTGATGAGAATCATTACAGATCCCGATGCAGGATCAGCGTTGATGAGACATTTGACTGGACCACGGATTAATTTGGGACCACGAGATATTGCAGCACTTGGTGCATTTAGCCGTGAACGAGCAAAAGCGATGCATGCAGATTCCAAGAGCTTCATCAAAAAGATCGCTGCCGGAAACCCTGATCAACTAGAAGCAGATGATCAATTTGCGGGATCGATTATTGATGCACTTGATGAGATCACATCTGCCAAAAAGAGCGGCTTTAGTGATCTTGGCTATCAACGTCTAGTTACCTTTGCGCAGGATCTTCGTCGTTTGCGTTCACGAGCAGGTGGACAGATCACCGACTTAGTTTCAGAGATTGAAAATTACTTAACTCTGGAATCAGAGATCACATTGCGAGAAGGAACTCAGACCGGTCGTCGCCACCTAGATCGTTTCTTAGATGAGGCATCAAAGTTTGAACGCAGCGGTGGATCAGTGTCAGCATTCTTGGATTGGCTGGATGTCGCATCTGATGAAGAGGGCGGATTAAAGGTTGGAGCCCCTGAAGTACGCACAGATGTGGTCCAAATCCTTACAGTTCACATGGCAAAGGGTGCTGAATGGGATGTGGTTGCAGTCCCTGGGTTATCTGAAGGAACCTTCCCTGGTGTTAACCGCAGCGACCCAGATAACTGGTTAAAGAATGAAAAGCATGTGCCATTTGCACTGCGTGGTGATGCCCATGAGCTTCCATATTTCACTCTAGATGGCATTACTAAGAACAGTGATGCAAGTAAGGCGATTAAGGCTTTTGCGTCTGAATGCGTGGATACAATCAAAATGCGTGAGGAAATGCGATTGGCATATGTTGCAGTAACCCGCGCCCGCACACATTTAATCTGTACAACTGCATGGTGGCGAGACGGAGCAAACTCTGTTTCACCGTCGCAGATCTTTAATTTGATCGCAGCTGCCGCATCGACACATGGTGGACGATTGATTTCAGATGTTGCAGCACCTGATGATGAAGCAGAAAACCCAACGCTGGAAAATCCATTGACTGCGGTATGGCCACGAGATTACTTAGGGGACAAGCGGGCACAGTTTGATGCAGCGATTGAATTAGTTAATGCATCTGATGTCCACCCACTTATTGATTCGCAAGATCCCGAAGTTAATTCCTGGATCATGGATGCTCACAGTTTGATTACCGAAGTCCGCAACCGAGCATTAGATGTTGTCGAAGTTCCATTGCCTTCACGTTTATCTACATCAACCTTGGTTGCCCTACATGAAAACCCTCAAGAGCTTGCGCTGAACATTCGTCGCCCAATGCCACGTGGCCAAGATCAGTACTCACGTCGTGGAACCGCTTTTCACTTATGGGTTGAACGTCAATTTACCGATGCAGCGACTTTGTTTGGCGATGAGTACTTGGATTACTTAGATCCACTCGATGATGATTCAAAGTTAGAGGATCTCAAAGCTGCTTGGCTTAAGAGCGAGTTCGCTCATCGCACACCAGCTCGGGTTGAAGTTCCCTTTGAAACAACGATTGGTGGGGTGTTGATTAGAGGCCGAATCGACGCTATTTACAGTGATGGAGATGGCTTCCAGGTAGTGGATTGGAAGACCGGTTCGAAGCAGTTAGGTAAGTCGGCTCAGGTTCAGTTAGCGATGTATCGCTTGGCGTGGGCGAAGCTTTCAGGCTGCGATATTTCTAAGATCTCCGCGGTATTCCACTACGTTCCAACAGGAATCACCGATTCGCCATCTGACCTATTGGATGAGGCAGCACTGATTGCGTTGATTACCTCTGTCGAGGACAAGCAGTAAACAAGCTTTAAAGAATTTTGACTCGCACCGGTAGGTGATCACTGACTCCGGTAACAACCGTTGGCAATGATTCGTATTGATCGGACTTCAAGGAATCGCTGAGGATGTAATCAAATTGAATTTTGGCTCCCCACGATGGGTAAGAGTTTTGTTCCACTAGTGAATTCCACTTTGATGCAACAGCGGGTAAACCTTTGGGAAGGTTCATATCTCCAATGATCAAAACCTGGGTTGAGTACTGTGCAGATAATCCAGCCGCCCACTTTTTAATCTTTCGTAGCTGTCGATAATTTACAAATGGAACAAATGACAGGTGGGTATTAATCACTGTCCAGCCATTATCTAAGGTTGCAGCCATAGCAACGCGAGGTTCATCGGCAACATAGATCATGCGAACCGATTGCTTGCCCTTTTTGTTTTCAGCAGGGATAACCAAAGGCATTCCAACAACAGAGTTTCCTAACTCCAAGCGGTTCCAGTGCACAACAGGAATCTTTGAAACAATTCCAATTCCATAGTTCCCATCTACATTTGATTCGCGGTTGCTTGCACAATTTTCAGCGGTAATTAGACGAGGATCTAGTGAATTTAATTTTCTCCACTTTTCTCCGGGTGCACCAACCATGACGGGTGCAAAACCCCAATGCTGCGTTCTCATCGCATCAGCGACAACGGCGGTTTGAGAAGCTCCACCTGACCGCGCTAATTGCTCATCAACCTCTTGAATTCCAATGACATCAGCGCCGATGGCTTCTATCGCCTCACCTAGCTTTTGCTGGTCTGCGGCAAGGTCGTTGGTAGGGGGAATAGCCATTCCATGCAGGAGATTCCACGAGGTTACGCGCATTGGATAAGGCTAGTAGCGTTCACCCTTATGAGCGCGCGCAATCCAGATTCCAGTCCCGCCTCGCTCTCGCCTATCAACCGCGAAAGCGAGTTACGAACGGATCCGGCGAAGTTAGCCTCGCTCTGGACAACTGCTCAGATCATTCACATGGTCGACAATCGTTTAAGCGCAGCTGATGACTCCTTAACATTTATTGATGCCGCCGCCGTTACCGCCCTTTCAGATGTGTTTGTTGCAGGAGATCGCTTCTTCTTAGGAATCGGCCGCGATGACAATCAGCCCTACTTTGCGTGGCATACAACTTGGATCAACCCACCAGAAGATGATGGAACTGAAGAGTTTGAAAAGCGTAAGTATGAAGGTTTTAAATCGTTGCGCGAACTTGGTGGCACTTTAGATGCTGACGAGTTAGCCCTTGCGATGCACGCAGTTGGTTTAGCTAACTGGCATGCAACCCATACACACTGCGCACGATGCGGAGCTCCAACTGTTAGCGATCTTGGTGGCAGCGTTCGTGTGTGTCCTGTTGATGCAACACAACACCATCCACGTACCGATCCAGCGGTTATTGTTTTAGTTAAAGACAAAGATGATCGAATTCTCTTAGGACATCAACCAATCTGGCCTGACAAGCGTTTCTCAACCTTTGCAGGATTTGTTGAAACAGGCGAATCATTTGAAGAGTGTGTGTCGCGCGAAGTATTTGAAGAGGCAGGTGTCTACGCATCTGAGATCAAATATCTAACTTCACAACCATGGCCATTTCCTGCATCAATCATGATCGCATTTGAAGCGATTACTCATCGCCCAGAAGAAGCCCGCCCTGATGGAACTGAAATCACTGAAGTACGCTGGTTTTCACGGGATGAGATGAAAAAAGCTGTAGCTGCTGAAGATATTTTGTTGCCACCAACAATGTCTGTTGCACGTCGCATGATTCAGGCTTGGTACACAGCTGTTGATGGATACACCCGTGAGCAGTTACGTGGTGGTGAGTCTTGGAGACCGTAGGAAACGTACGCGCAGAAGAGATTCTGGAAGCTTTAGATAATGAGCAACGCGCAGTAGCACTTGCAACACGTGGTCCCGTTTGTGTAATCGCAGGAGCGGGTACCGGTAAGACCCGCGCAATTACCCACCGCATCGCGTATGCAGCAGCGATCGGAACCATGGATCCGCACAAGGTATTAGCGCTGACATTTACCGCGCGTGCTGCCGGAGAAATGCGGACGCGTCTTCGTTCTCTTGGAGTTCCATCTGTTGCTGCTCGCACGATTCACGCAGCAGCGCTCAAGCAGTTGACCTTCTTCTGGCCACAAGTATTTGGTGGTCGCACACCTGATCTGCTGACCACCAAGAGTGGATTCCTAACTGAAGCAATCAAACGCGCTCAATTACAGGGCGAGCTTTCCATTACCTCACGCGATTTACTGCGCGATATCGCAACTGAGATCGAATGGGCCAAGGTTTCACAGATCGCTCCATCGGATTACTTGAGTGAATCCCTGAAGCGCACCGTTAAGCCCCGCATTAATCCAGAACAACTTGCCAAGGTGTACACCGCATATGAAAGCGTGAAGCACCAAGAACGTGCCATCGACTTTGAAGATGTGCTGCTGCTAACGACAGCGATGATTGAGGAAGAGCGCGAAGTTCGCGAACGTGTGCAAGATCAGTACCGATTCTTTACCGTTGATGAGTACCAGGATATTTCTCCCCTGCAGCAGCGATTAATCAACGCCTGGCTAGGTTCTAGACAGGAGCTCTGTGTTGTTGGCGATCCTGCCCAGACTATTTACTCATTTGCTGGTGCAACTCCAGTTTTTCTTAACTCCTTTACCCAGCGCTTTCCAGATGCAGAGGTTGTCCGCTTAACAACTGGTTACCGCTCAACCCCAGAAATCATCTTTACCGCCAACAGCATTTTGCGAAAAGGTGCGATGGGTAATGAACTTGTTGCGATCAACGAACATGGCAGCAAGCCAACAATTACCGCATACACCGATGAGCAGGCAGAGATCGCCGGAATTGTTCGGGATATTTCACAATTGATTTCAGAGGGAACTCCAGCACAAGAGATCGCGGTTTTAGCCCGAACCAATAATCAACTTAATGGTTTAGAGAAAGCGCTTAACTCTGCCGGCCTGCCTTACCAAGTTCGAAACACAGAGCGTTTCTTTGAACGCAAAGAGGTTCGCGATTTCTTAAAGCAAGTTCGCACCGCATCTGTCATTCCAACCGAAGGTGTTTCCTGGCTAGATGAACTTCGCACTCTTGCTCAACCATTTTTATCTGGTGGAGCGATCGATGGAATCGCAGCGCTACTTCACCTTGCACGTGAATTAGATGCTGACAGCGGATTTACTCCAAAGAACTTGCGCGCGTACTTACGCGAAGTTGAAGATCGGGTTCAACAAAACAATCCGCCCACAATGCCTGTAACAACCCTTGCCACTTTGCACGCAGCAAAGGGACTTGAATGGGAGCGCGTATTCCTTATGGGCGTAAGCGATGGTGTTCTACCTCTTGAAAACAACAGCACAACTGGTGATCAAGCATCCATCGATGAAGAACGACGTTTGTTCTATGTTGGTATCACTCGCGCAAAATCAGATCTTCGCTTGAGCTATCGAGGTAAAGCATCACGCTTCTTAGCCGAGGCCGGTTTAACTAGTTAATCCAGTCTGGCCGCTCACCAATGCTTTGAAATAGCTCGCCTCACCCCTTCACAAATACCCTATTTACGCTCATTTACGCGGGGAATTAATTACCTTGCCAGTACCTCAACCCATGCTTTATCCTTAAGCCTTCATCCTCATGGCGGGGATGTAAATGATGGAAGGAACGAATATGTCTAATGCATCATTCGTATCAGCAAACGCTTTGCGTTCTGCTGTGATTCCTTCTGCTCATACAACCAATAAGCCTTCTACTTGGCATGCGACAAAGCCAGCGTTTTACGCAGCTTTTTATGCCGGATACGAGGCCAATGGTGGTTCAATCGAATAATTCGATTTAGAACTGAAGCCAAGGGCCTCGAATCCACAAGGATTCGGAGCCCTTTTTGTTTTCCAAAAACAAACTTCACTCCAGAAAACCAACGACAACCACAAGAGACCGAAGCAATATCAAACAGAAAGAAGAGGTGAGAACATGAGCGTTCTCTTCAGCGAACTACTAGTACCAGGCTGGGCAGATGAGAAGATCGGTTTGGATGCCGTAACAGGGACCTACAGCGATGGCTCATCATTTAATTTGCCATGCCACACAGCAGATCCTGAGCTCTACTTCTCTGAAGATGAGATGCAGGTTGCAGAAGCGAAGTCGCTCTGCGGTGGATGCCCCGTGCGTGCACAGTGCTTAGAAGGTGCGTTATCGCGCCAAGAGCCAGCAGGTGTGTGGGGCGGCGAACTATTTGAGGATGGTCGCATCATCGCAAAGAAGCGCAAAGCTGGACGACCTTCTTTGAAAGAGGTTGCTGCACGCAATACAGAAGGTGAATTGATTGAACTCAATGTTTCTAAGGATGAGCGCGAGGAGAGCGCTGCTTAAGATGCAAAGAGATTTAAATTTGCTAGTGAAGGCCACAGTGCAAAGAGGATGGAGATCGGCAGGATAAGGAATACAACTGGAATCATCATTGATATTTCAGCCTTTCCCGCCGCTCCCATTACTCGATTTCTCTGATTGCCACGCGCTTCAACTGCGTGACGAGAAAGCACCTCTACAAGCGGTGCACCACGCAGAGTTGCAGTTACCAGCGCATCAACAAATCTTCTAATCATCACTGATTTCACACGGCGTCCCATTGCATCCAAGGATTCATGTAGAGGGGCACCAGAACGCACGCCAGCAACAACTATTTGAAACTCTCTAGAGATTGCCCCATCAGCACTATTAGCAATTCGAAGCATCGCGCTCATCGGTGTTTCACCAGCAGCAATCGCAAGAGTTAACATCTCAACTACCGCAGGAAACTCCGCTTCAATCAACTCTCGGCGCTTCTTAACATCTTGTGTTAACTGACGATCTATCAGTAAGTAAATAGTTGCTGACGTCGTAATTGAGCCAATCACAGCAAGAATGAATGATCCAGAAATTGCCAGTAAGAAAGCCAAAGTAATAGCGGCGGCGCCTGCGCAGTATCCATACTGTCTAATTCGAAACTCTTCGTAATCCTTGTCGCTAGCTTTACCTAACTCTTCAAGCCGTATTCGTAACTGGGTTCTGTCATCACTTGCTCGAGCGCTCTTTCGAGAGATTCTTTTTGCCTCTGACAATGGATCAACCTGATCTCCGACAAGGATCAATATTGCTGCAGGAACAATGAGCAAGGCGGTAATTACAAATGTAATGATCATTGCAAATTCCCCCGAACTGAATGAAATGAATCATTGCCTTTTATGAAAACTCGTGGGGTCTGCGGCAATCGCCCCAAGTGATTCATCCAGATATATGCAACCGCTGTCATAAACAATCCAGCAATTAAGATCATCGCACCGGTCGGAGTTGAGTATGCGATCGCGGTACTTGGTTGTGTTGAGAGAAGGAGTAAGAGAATCCAGGGGGCAGCAGCTGAGATATGTGCGGAGTTTTTAATCCAGCCATGCTTCACATCAATCTCACGACGAAGTGCTAAATCCTGGCGCAGAAAATCACCAAGAGTGCGCAGAATCTGTAAAAGCTCACTTCCGCCCAAGGTTTTAGCAATCAGTAGCGCCTCGAAGATTTGATCACTTCCATGGTGGGCAAAGCTGGCCTTTAACTCTTCGATCGCTTCTGTTAAATCACCGCTGCTAAACAATGTTGCCTTAAACCGAACAAATGAGGGTCTTAACGCTTCGGGTCCTCGAGTTGCTAGCCCGGCAAGTGATTCCGATAAAGACAATCCTGATTGAATTCCTGACATCAAGTGATCAATTACTTCAGGCCAGGCGGCAACGAGTGCTGCTTCATTCAGCGATGATTTAGCTTTCACTGTTACAAAGGAAATCCCTGCTGCCAAAGTTCCAAAGGCGGCTGCAATAACTAAAGAACGGGTCATAAGCAGCACAACAGCTGTCGCTATAAGTGCTGAAACAGTTATGCGAATCGATAGTTTCACTTATGCCACCATGAACCCAAAGGCGCACCAACATTTACGAATCTTTCAGGATGCGGCAAGGCTCCAACGCCACGGATGTATTGAGCACCATCCCACTTCCACAGCATCTCAATCTCTGCCCGATCATTTTCATAGCGGCCAGTAACCGCTGCAACCTCATTAATACGGCGAACTCCTGATGAATCCAAGGTTGCATGAACTATCAAATCGATCGCAGAGGCAACTGTTGGAGCGATGAATTTATGTGAAATATTCTCACCAGCAAGCAAAGGCAGTGTTTGTAACTTAATAATTGCATCTCGGGGTGAATTAGCGTGAAGGGTTCCCATTCCCGGTAACCCTGAATTTAATGCGATCAAAAGATCTAACGCTTCAGCCTCACGTACCTCTCCAACGATAATTCTGGAAGGGCGCATGCGAAGGGATTCTTTGATTAATCTGCGAAGTGGAATAGCACCTTCTCCTTGAAGGTTGGCACTTCTTGTTTGCATCTGAACTACATCCGGAAGTTGTGGAGTAAGTTCAAAGACCTCTTCAATGGTGATCACTCTTTCACTACGAGGTACTGCTCCTGCTAAGGCGTTTAGAACAGTTGTTTTTCCAGCCTGGGTTCCGCCGCATACCAATATGTTCAGCCCTGCTTGCACGCTATGAATGAGTGCGATGCCTATCTCTTGGCTCATTACAGAACGATTGACTAGGTCATTAACTGACAAGCTTTTCAACAAGTGTTTGCGGATATTGACCGCCCAATGTGCGGCGGTGATTTCAGGGATTGCAACATGCAAGCGGCTTCCATCAGGTAAACGTGCATCCACAAATGGATGGGATAAATCCAGCCTTCTTCCGCTCCACATCAAAGAGCGTTCCACAATATTGCGAACCTCTTCTTGAGTGAGCAAGAGGTTTGTTAACTCGCTGCGTCCATTACGAGCGATGAAAACTCTTTCAGGTGAGTTAATCCAAATCTCTTCAACAGTTACATCATTCATAAATGGGGCGATCGGGCCAAAGGTCACATTTACATCTAGTTCCATGCGGGAAAGGTAGATTGGCAACCGACAAAAACAATTGCCCTGTGGATAGAACCCTTATCGAGAGATTAGCTCAGCTCGATCAAGCCTGCTTAACAGGTGCAAAGAATCCTCATTCTCTTGGCCATATACCTGTGAAACCTTAATCTGTAATGAGTGATCAACTGTCAGTGATGTTGAATCCAGAAGCCGTTGAACAAACTTCTCGGCATTGCTGTGGCCATCTCGAAGAATTATTACCACCTCGTTGACGCCTAATCGCCCAACGCACTCTTCCTTACGAGTTAATTGAGTGAGTTCATAGGAAAAGTGCAAGATGTCATGTGCCCGCACTTGATCTGTTTCAGGGTTATCAAAAAGAATTTTCACTAAAGCAACAGGTTTATGGGTCCGCGCCGCTAAAGAGAGTTCACGTCGCAACTGCTCGTAGAAATATGAAGGCGAGGCCAGATGAGTTTGAGAGTCATGAATACCATCGTGAGAAAAGAGCATTGTTACCTTCTTTGAGTTAATCTTGCCTCTATGAATCAGGATCCTGCCAAAGCGGCTAAAGCTCGCGCACTAGTGGCATCCCTACTCTTTGTTGAGACCGGGGTAATAGTTGCATTGGCGCTTTGGTTAATCGGCTTAACCTTTGCATCTGATTCCTTTGAGTTTCTGCCTCTTCTAGGGGTGCTTCTCTTCGCACTTCTTGGGGCAGGTGGCCTTGCAGCAGCTGCTATTGGCTATCGCCGTGGCAAGTATTACGGCAGATCTCCAGCGGTTTTAGCTAACTTAATTGCACTAGGTGTTGTCTCATATCAAGTGGAAGCACACTTGTGGTGGGTTGCTGGACCACTAGCAGCGTTAGCGGGTGCAACTCTTATCGCTGCACTGCGTGCTATCCCAACTGATATTTAATTACTTCTGATCTTTTACTTTTAGATCAATTCAAAAACGTGAACTACCACTCAACAATCTGATTGTCTTCCCACAAAACTCCAGTGGTATCTCCTGGATTAAATTCACGGGTTGCTAACCACAACGCACAAGCTGCACCTTCTTCAGCGGTGCGAGGTGCATCAGGACCACCCATATCTGTTTGTGAATGATTAGGACAGACCGCATCAACTAACAATCCGCGAGCACCTAAACCAGTTTCATGGGCAAGGTTGCGAACCATTGCATTTACTCCAGCTTTACTAATTCTGTAGGGGGCAAGACCTCCAGCATTTCCAGGTCCTGACATTCTTCCAAGGCATGCTGAGTAAATAATGACGCGACCCTTACGAGCATCGGCCATCGATGGAACTAAGCCATTAACAAGAATGAAAACAGAGTCAAGGTTGATCGCCATAACTCTGCGCCACTCTTCATCTGTAGTGCGCAAAGTCTTTGACATCTTTTCGCTCATGACACCGTGAGCAAGAATGAGAACATCAGGAGCAGAGTGCTCTGTCGCAATCTGGGCAACGGTTGCGCGGGTAGCTGTTAAATCTTCGAGATCAACGGCATATGTTGAAAAGTGACCATCTGGGTTATCTCGTTGAAGTAATTGCTGCGCCATCGGTAGTCGGCTCTGATCCTTTGCCACCATGACGATGTCATATCCGAGAGCAGCTAACCCCTTGGCATTTTCAAATCCCAGGCCTCTACTGGCCCCTGTAACTATCGCTGTTGGCATGGGTTAAGGGTGGACTAAGTGCGATGGATTTGCAGGGCGAAACAGATGTGGCCAATCTCGCCCTATCTGCGCCTAAACGGGTTTATTCATGCGGGCTTTGGCCGATAGGCTAGGCGATGTAACCAATGCAGAAGGAGTTTGCCAGTGTCGGCACAGGATTTTGGTGCAAATGATTGGCTCGTCGATGAGATGTACGAGCATTATCTACAGGATCCTTCTTCCGTAGACCCTGCATGGGTTGAGTACTTCAAAACTAATAAGCCAGGTTCTCCTGCTCCGCAATCTTCTGCATCTAAGGGTGTTCCACCAATTCCTAAGGCGCAACAAAAAGCAGCAGCACCTGCACCGGCTCCAGTAGCACCAGTTGCCGCACCTGTTACACCTGCACCTGTCGCACCACCAGTTGCTCAAGCAGCACCTGCAGCTCCAGTCTCACAACCAATTGTTCGTGAAACAACTGCAACACAACCAACTCCTGCAGATCCCGTTGTAAAGCCTGCTCCAGTTTTGATTACACCAGGTGCATCATCACTTGAACCAATCCGCGGAGTTAGCGCTCGCGTAGTTCAATCAATGGAAGCATCCCTGTCAGTTCCAACTGCAACATCGGTTCGCGCAATTCCTGCTAAGTTGATGATTGATAATCGAATTGTTATTAACAACCACCTTGCACGTGGTCGCGGTGGAAAGGTTTCTTTCACCCACATCATCGCTTACGCAATGATCAAGGCAGTACGTGCGATGCCAGAGATGAACGCATTCTTTGGTGAACTCGATGGCAAGCCAGCAATTGGAAAGCCAGAGCACATCAACCTTGGTGTTGCGATCGACTTGGCAAAACCTGATGGTTCTCGTCAACTTCTTGTTCCATCTGTTAAGGGCTGCGAAGATTTAGATTTCGGTCAGTTCTGGGCAGCGTATGAAGCTGTTATTAAGAAGGCTCGCTCTGGCGCATTAACCGTTGAAGATTTTGCCGGCACAACAATGTCGATCACAAACCCAGGAACACTTGGAACTGTTCACTCAGTTCCACGTCTTGTTCAGGGACAGGGTTTGATTCTTGGTGTTGGCGCGATGGATTACCCAGCCGAGTTCCAGGGTGCAAGTGAAGAAACCCTCGTAAACATGGCTGTTAGCAAGGTAATTACCCTTACAAGCACATACGACCACCGCATTATTCAAGGGGCGCAATCAGGAGATTTCCTACGTCGCATGCACGAGTACTTGTTAGGTGCTGAAGGTTTCTACGATGAAATTTTCTCTGCGCTTCGTATTCCATACGAGCCAATTCGTTGGGCGAGCGACTTTGCATTTACACGCGATGAAGAGATCAATAAGACAGCACGTGTTCAGCAGTTAATTCAGGCCTACCGCACATTTGGTCACTTGATGGCAGATGTTGATCCACTGGAATACATCCAACGCTCACATCCAGATCTTGATGTTGTGACACATGGATTAACTCTGTGGGATCTCGATCGCGAATTTGCAACTGGTGGTTTTGGTGGCAAGAAGTTCATGCCACTTCGTAAGATTCTTGGAATTCTTCGTGACTCATACTGCCGTTCAGTTGGTGTTGAGTACATGTATATCCAGGATCCAGTTGAGCGTAAGTGGATTCAAGACAAGGTTGAAGTTGGCTACGCCAAACTTCCTCGTGAAGAGCAGTTGCGTGTTTTGCGCAAGCTCAACAGCGCTGAATCATTTGAATCATTCCTGCACACAAAGTTTGTTGGACAAAAGCGCTTCTCTCTTGAAGGAGGCGAATCAGTAATCCCACTTCTTGATGCCGTTGTATCTGCAGCTGCCGAAACCGGACTGGATGAGGTTTGCATCGGTATGCCTCACCGCGGACGTTTGAATGTGCTTGCAAATGTTGCTGGAAAATCAGCAGGACAGATTTTCCAAGAGTTCCAAGGACATTACGCAGAGAACCAAGTACAAGGTTCAGGCGATGTGAAGTACCACTTGGGAACTTCAGGAGTCTTTACCTCTGAGACCGGCGCACAAACAAAGATTTACTTAGCTGCAAACCCATCACACCTTGAGGCTGTTAACCCAGTTCTAGAAGGAATTGTGCGCGCAAAGCAGGATCGCCTGAACGTGAAAAATGCTTACTCTGTAATGCCAATTTTGCTTCACGGAGATGCATCCTTTGCAGGCCAGGGCGTTAACGCTGAAGTTCTGCAGCTTTCACAATTAGCTGGATACCGCACGGGTGGAACTATTCACATCGTTATTAACAACCAGGTTGGTTTCACAACCTCGCCTCATGCATCACGCACATCTCAGTACTCAACAGATTACGCAAAGATCATTCAGGCACCTGTATTCCATGTAAATGGAGATGATCCAGAAGCATGTGTTCGCGTTGCACGTTTGGCTTTTGAATACCGCCAAGAGTTCAACAAGGATGTTGTCATCGACATGATTTGTTACCGCCGTCGCGGTCACAACGAAGGTGATGAGCCAAGCTTCACACAGCCACTGATGTACAAGTTGATTGATGCAAAGCGCTCAACACGTACTTTGTACACAGAAGCACTTGTTGGTCGTGGAGATATCACTCCTGAAGAGGCTGAGGGAATCGCACGCGATTACCAAGAGCAGCTTGAATCAATCTTTGCTGCAGTGAACAACATTGAGCCAGAGCATGATGCAAACTTCAAGGCACCAGTTGCACCTGAAGCAGAAGAGATCAACACGGCAATCTCTGAAAACATCGCACGTGAAATTGCGGCTACACAGCTTGCTGTGCCAGAAGGATTTACTGTTCATCCTAAGTTGACTCCACAGCTAGCAAAGCGTGTTGAGTCGCTCAACGATGCAACAATCGATTGGTCAACAGGAGAAATGTTGGCATTTGGATCATTGCTACAAGAAGGTCACCCAATCCGTCTTGCAGGTCAAGATGCACGCCGCGGAACCTTCTCAAACCGTCACGCGGTTATCGTTGATAAGGAAAATGGAAACGAGTGGACTCCACTTCGTGCACTTATCAAGGATGAGAACCAATTCTTCGTTATCGACTCATTGCTCAGCGAATATGCAGCGATGGGCTTTGAATACGGCTACAGCCTTGAGCGTGAAGAAGCGCTAGTTCTGTGGGAAGGCCAGTTCGGCGATTTCGCTAACGGTGCTCAAACCGTTGTCGATGAGTTCATCTCTTCTGCATTGCAGAAGTGGGGCGAGCGTTCGTCAGTAGTTCTCCTTCTTCCACATGGCTACGAAGGACAAGGACCAGATCACTCATCAGCACGTATTGAGCGTTACTTGCAGCTATGTGCAGAGCAGAACATGACCGTTGCACAACCTGCCAGCCCTGCAAACTACTTCCACTTGCTACGTTGGCATGCAAAGAACCCTGCGCGACGTCCACTGATCGTCTTTACACCTAAGTCAATGCTTCGCCTGAAGGCTGCAGCATCTGCACTGTCAGATTTCACTACTGGTCACTTCCGTCCAGTTATCGGTGATGATTCCGTTCAGAATGCATCACGTGTGATCTTCTGCTCAGGAAAGATTTATCACGATCTAGTTGCAGAGCGCACCAAGCTTGGTGAAACAGGAACTGCAATTGTTCGCGTTGAACTTTTGTATCCATTGCCAATTGATGAAATGGTTGCAGAAGCAAACAAGCATCCAAATGCAAACTTGCTCTGGGTACAGGATGAACCTGCAAACCAAGGTCCTTGGTCACACATCGCATTGCGCACATCTGATGCACATGGCGGACATGGATTTGGTAATCGCATCTTGCGTCGCATTTCTCGTCGTGCAACAGCTTCTCCTGCAACTGGAAGTCATCACCTGCATGAGGATGAGCAAAAAGCATTATTGCTCGAAGCCTTTACTCGCTAAACAACTTACTAAAGATGCCCTCGTGAATACGGGGGCATTTTTATTTTCTCTTTCGGTTCTTGCGATATCGGAAAAGAACTACGCCGACAACTTCATTACCTGGAATCCATCCCCAGGTGCGTGAATCAGTGCTTTCATCATTGTCGCCTTGAACCCAATAAATTCCACCATGAGATTTCTGCAACCGCTTAATCAAGAAGATTCCTGGTCGCTCTTCACGTTCTACAACGACAACCTTGCCCAGAATGCGATCTCCAACCAGTGGAGCAAGCCCACCATCAAGCCAAGAAACCAGCAGCCAATCGCCATCCATAAAGGTGGGGGCCATTGATGATCCTGAGACCCTGACTGTGCCAAATTTGCTCACGGGCGGTAGTCTCGCACTACTAAGTCAGTAAAACTACAAGGCCCATTACTCGCCTTGAGTCGAGAAGGAGAGAAAATGTTTGCACCAAAGACAACTGTCTACGCACACTGCGATCTTCCATGTGGTGTTTACGATCCAGCACAGGCAAAGATCGAAGCACTTTCTGTAAAGGCATGCATGGAAAAGTACGCGGCTAACACAGATCCAGATTTCCGTTCACGTTCAGTGGCGATCAAGGAAGAGCGCTCACACCAGGTTAAGGAGCACCTATGGGTGCTTTGGACCGACTACTTCAAGGCTCCACACTTCGAGGCGTACCCACAGCTGCACTCATTGTTCAATGAGGCAACAAAGCTTGCAGGCGCTGCAGGAACAAAGGGAACTCAAGATGTTGCAGTTGCAGATTCATTGATCAAGAAGATCGATGAGATCGCAGAGATCTTCTGGGCAACAAAGAAGGCGTAATAACAACAACTCTGATTAATACAGAGCTAATTGCAAGCAATTAGTTTGTCTAAAAAATTAAGACTTATCGTTTTGAATTAAGTGAAGAGCAGCGGTGCGGGCGAGGAAAGATACTCGCTCCACCGCTGATCTTTTTACCAAAGCCGCTGCAATCTGGCGTTCATTTTCATAGACCTCGCATTCAAAGGTCAACTCTTTTCCTGAAATCTCAATAACTCGTGAAGTTGCGCGTAGAGACGCACCAATACCCGCGGGAGAAAGTGAAATAAACTCAACGCTAATTGGAATAGTTGTCTCACCTGGCTCTAGGTAAAGATCTAAAGAAAGTATCGCTGCATGCTCCATTAAATTAATAAGCAACGATGGAGCGATGATTGGAAGATCGCCAATACCAATTGCAACTGAGGTGTCTCCCGGGCGAACCACCATTTCGGTAATTCCAACCGCACCTAGTACCTCATCCTCTGGCAACATGATTAACCCCGACCATTGCTTCCACCATTTAATGGATCATCAGGATCTGAAGAATCATTAAGGAATCTAATCTCTTCAGTGTGCTCAATAGTTACCTCGCGGTGCTCTATCTGGCCAAACTCATCTATTTCAATTGAAATCTCAGTCATGCTGTACTGGGTAACGACTTCAGTAAATGTTCCAGCCATTTGTCCATGAATCTGTCGATAAATTGAATCATGAAGATCTTGCGGAGCTTTCTCATTGCAACTACGGCGCAAAGTTTCCTGCATCAACTGACGGACCGCTTGTTCATGTGCGAGCTCTGCCTCACATGCCGGACAGGTAGAGATGTGAACTTCGATCAATCCAATTTGTGGTTGCTCGATGCTTCCTTCAATTAATAGAACAAAGGAGTTAAGAACCTCGTTACAAGCCAAGGTGCTCTTATCGTTGAAGAATTGATTGAAACTCATGGTTTAGCCCCCGAACTCTTCTCGGTGGAGTAACCCAGTTCCTTTGCATACTCTGTTAACCGCTCTCGCAGCTGTTTTCTTCCCCGGTGCAGACGTGACATCACAGTTCCCGCTGGAACGCCAACGATTTCAGCGATCTCCTTGTAGGAAAACCCTTCAACATCGGCCAAGTACACGGCGATTCGAAACTCTTCAGGTATTTCCTGCAACGCCCGCTTGATATCACTATCTGGCAAGTTCTCTAGCGCCTCAACTTCAGCGGATTTTCCTTGATCACTTGTGTGCGATGCAGCGTTTGCCAGCTGCCAATCCTCGATCTCGCCCGCGCTTAGCTGTGGTCGGCGTTGATCTTTGCGGTAAGTATTAATAAAAGTTGTTGTTAAGACACGATACAACCACGCACGCAGATTTGTTCCTGGTTCAAATTGATGAAAGGAAGCAAAAGCTTTCAAATATGTATCTTGAACTAAATCCTTTGCATCATGTGGATTTTTTGTGTAACGCAACGCAGCTGCATACAACTGATCGGTGAAGGCAAGGGCATCGCGCTCGAAGCGGACAGCACGATCCGCCGAGCTCTCTTTAACTAGATCCGTTGACATCGCCTAAAACACTATCGCTAAAAGAGGGTTTCTGGCTCTCCCAAAGGCAGTTCGACGATTAAACCTTTCCCATTATTTGCCACACTATTGACCGCGCTGGATACGGGATGGGCTTTCACAATTGATTCTGGATGCTCAACCACCATTAAGGATTTCAACTCATTCACATCGGTATTGCGGGGATTGAGCCAGGTATTCCAGCGATCCTGTGGCATGAAGACCGGCATGCGACTGTGAATCGTCGCTAAATCGCCTTGAGCTTCCTGAGTAATGATTGATGCGGTTTCAATAACTTCACCATTAGGTGCTCGCCAACTGCTCCAGATCCCGGCGATCGGAAGTTGTTTGTCATCTTGCGCAGAAATATAAAAGGGTTGCTTAGGGGAGTACTTGCCTAGTGCCGTTGCCCATTCGTAGTAACCAGTTGCTGGAATCAAACAGCGGGTTGCGCGAAACGCATTTCTAAAGGTTGGCTTTTCATGAATTGATTCACTGCGTGCATTGATCGCACGTGATTGCGAAGCACGTGCCTCTTGGAAATCTGTCAGCCAAGGACCGATTAATCCCCAGGAAACTACTGCTAACGCTTTTTTCGCTTCCGCATCATTGCCCGATTGATCATTGGCTCTGATGATGTAAATGGGATTAGTTGGTGCGATATTCCAATTGAGTGGCAGCGAACTTTCAGGAGAGGTGCCAGTTACTGAGAACTGCTCCATAAGCTCGCGCATATCCGCGGTCTGCGCATAACGTCCACACATAATTCAAGGGTATCGCAGGTACCTTCAGCGGTTAGACTTAGGCGATGACAAACAACGCCCACTGGCCCGCGATTTACCGCGGCGCAACACCAGTTGATATCAGCGTTGTCATTCCCGGATCAAAATCTGTCACCAACCGTGCCCTTATTTTGGCGGCTCAAGCAAAGAGCCCATCTGTTTTACGTCGCCCATTAGTTTCGCGAGATAGCGAATTAATGATGGCTGGATTAAAAGCACTTGGCATCGGTATTGAAGAAAAGACAGTAACTGTCAATGCTCTTGAAGAGCTGCAATGGATTGTTACACCCGCTGCTTTGCGCGGTGGAGTAAAGATTGATGTTGGCAACGCCGGAACCGTTATGCGTTTCTTGCCACCACTTGCAGCCCTTGCAACTGGTGAGGTCGCATTTGATGGAGATCCTCGTTCCTATGAAAGACCACTTGGCCCGGTTATTAAGGCGCTAGAAGAGCTAGGAGTCGCTGTTGATCACGACAATCGTTACAGCTTGCCGCTTAAGTTACATGGCACAGGTTCAATTCCTGGAGGAAATCTAACCATCGATGCAAGTGCATCAAGTCAGTTCTTATCTGCTTTGCTATTGGTTGCGCCAAGTTTTGATAATGGCATTGTGGCAAAGCATCAAGGTGGCTCACTTCCTTCAATGCCACATATTGAAATGACGGTAGATATGTTGCGTGATTTTGGTGCAACAGTTGAGGTTAATTCAGCAAACCAAAGTTGGAGCGTAAAGCCTGGTGCGTTGCATGGAAAAGATTTAGTGATTGAGCCAGATTTATCAAACGCTGCACCATTCCTATCACTGGCAATGGTGTGTGGCGGCAGCGTGACAATTGCAGATTGGCCCAAGGTAACAACACAACCTGGTGATCAACTCCGTTCAATTCTTACAGCTATGGGTGCAACTGTTTCAATGAGCGATGCTGGTTTGACACTCAAGGGCAGCGGAACAATTCATGGCATCGATATTGATCTACATGATGTTGGCGAATTAACCCCATCTATTGCTGCCTTGGCCGCTTTGGCAGATTCTCCATCGCATTTGCGCGGGATCGGTCACCTACGTTTACATGAAACCGATCGCCTTGCCGCACTAACCCGCGAAATTAACGCACTAGGTGGCAATGTTGTTGAAGAAGAGACCGCGCTGCATATCACTCCAGCCCCGTTGCACGCAGGTGTTTTCCATACTTATGAAGATCATCGCTTAGCAACAGCTGGCGCAGTGCTTGGGTTAGTTGTTAAGGGAATAGAAGTAGAAAACATCGCAACAACTCGTAAAACCCTTCCTGATTTTCCAGGGCTGTGGAGCTCACTTTTAGTATGAGTCCACGCGAATACGATGAATCAGATGTGCGCATTCGCCCATCTCGTAGCACCCGTCCGCGAAGTAAAGATCGTCCATCACACAACGATGCAATCTCAGCTCTTGTAACAACGGTAGATCGGGGTCGTCAGACCTGCATTACCGAAGATGGAACCATCGTTACCGCGATGCGTGCCCGCGAACTAGGTCCAAAATCAGTTGTAACCGGTGACAATGTTTCTTTGGTCGGAGATGTTTCTGGAGTTGAAGGCACTCTTGCCCGAATTGTTGCGGTTCAAGAACGTCGCAACTCTTTAAGCAGAACCGTCGATGATGCAGCACAAGTAGAGCGCACCATCGTTGCCAATATTGATCAACTAGTAATTGTTGTAGCTGCTGCAAACCCAGAGCCTCGTCGTGGATTAATTGATCGCTTTTTGGTGTCAGCATTTACCGAAGGCATTGTTCCTAAAATTGTCGTGACAAAAACAGATATCAGCCAGGTACCACCATTTCTTGCTGAGTACGCCGAGCTAGATGTCGAAATAATTCATACCGCGATTAAAAGCGAATCACGAGATAAAGACTTAGAGAAACTGCACCAGGTACTAGAAGGCAAGATCTCGGTACTGGTTGGCCATTCTGGTGTTGGAAAATCAACCTTGATTAACGCATTGATTCCTGAAAGCAATCGTGCAACTGGTGATGTGAACCTTGCAACTGGGCGTGGACGTCATACTTCTTCGAGCGCTATCGCATTGCCATTAATTGATAGCGATGGTTGGATTATTGATACTCCAGGTATCCGTGCCTTTGGTTTGTCTCACATTGATAATCAGCGAATAGTTGATGCGTTCAGCGATTTATCTGAAGTTGCTGCTAATTGCCTATCTAATTGCTCACATAGTGAAAGCACCTGCAAATTAGATGCATGGGCCGCACCAGACGGTGTTCCAAATCCTCATAGAACAGCACGTTTGGCTAGCCTTCGATCGCTACTAGCCGTTAAGGACGCACCTGTAACTCCTGTGGAATAGACTCACACCATTATGAGCACAGCTAATGGTTCAGCGCAGATTCTTGATGATCTTGCCCTAGCCCACGCATTAGCCGATCTTGCAGATGCAATTACCTTAGATCGCTACCAAGCTCAAGATTTAGTCATTACAAACAAGCCAGATAACACTCCTGTCACCGATGCAGATCGCGCAGTTGAAACCGCAATTCGTGAAGCGCTAGCAACTCATCGCACAGCTGATGGTTTAGTGGGAGAAGAGTTTGGAAGCGATAAGGGAAGTTCTGGTCGTTACTGGGTTATTGATCCTATCGATGGCACAAAAAACTTTATGCGGGGTGTTCCAACCTGGGCAACCTTGATCGCACTAGTTCACGTTGATGCAGCTGGCACTGAAGAGGTTGTCGTTGGAATTGCAAGTGCACCTGCATTGGCTCGACGCTGGGCTGCAGCTAAAGGTCATGGCGCAACGGTTCGCTTCAACAGCGGTGTTAGTGATTTTGTGGATTCAGAATTAGATGGTGAATTCGTACCTGATGCAACTGTTAACGAGAAGCGAATTTCAGTGTCAAAGGTTTCAACACTTGCTGATGCATCGATCTCTTACTCTGATTTTGTTGGTTGGGGAGATCGCCTAGAGCCTTTCCAAAAGATGCTTGCAGGTGCGTGGAGAACCCGCGGTATCGGAGATTTCTGGTCACACATGTTGGTGGCTGAAGGTGCGGTTGATGTTGCGATTGAGCCATCTCTTGCGCTGTGGGATATGGCGGCGTTGGACATCATTGTTCGCGAAGCAGGTGGAAGTTTTTCAAATACAGCTGGCCAGAGTGGTCCATTTGGTGGAAGCGGAGTTTCAACCAATGGCGTACTTCATAACCAAGTTATAAAGGGGTTAAATCCATGAGCCAGCTACTGGAACCAACAACCCTTTCAGTTCAAGGAATGACATGTTCTTCTTGTGTGAACTCAGTTGAAAAGGCGCTCAATAGCGTTGATGGCGTAAGCGCAACAATTAACTTTGCAACAGAAACAGCACACATTTTGGCCCCAGCTGAAATGAGCGCAAAAGAGTTAATAAAGATTGTAGAAAAAGCAGGGTATTCAGCATCTGTTTTAGCTGATGGCCAGTCAATTACCTTGCACAGCAAGAAGTCAGCCCGAGCACTGTTCTTTGCATTTATCTTTGCCGTGCCTGCAGTAACTATCTCTATGGTCATGAGCTGGCACCATCAAATCGATATGTGGGTTCATGATGCATTAGATGCAGCAGGTCTGCCTCATCCTTTGTACTCACCAACTGCATGGGTGGTTATTGCACTCAGCGCTCCAGTTGTTTTATTAATCGCATATCCAATTCATAAAGCAGCGATAAGAAATCTTAAGCATCCAACAATGGATAACTTAATTTCTATGGGAACTCTTGCCGCATTTGGCTGGTCTATCTACGCCAACTCAACTGGTGCGGGCGATGTGTACACCGAAGTTGCAGCAGGAGTTGTTTTCTTTGTGATTTTGGGTCGTTACCTTGAAACCCGAGCTAAGGCAAAGGCCAGCAGCGCACTTTCATCTTTGCTTGCACTCGGAAGTAAAGAGGTAACAATCGTTCGTGGAGGATTCCCACTGATAGTTCCAATCGAACAACTACAAATTGGTGATGAGTTTGAGGTACGTCCAGGAGATCGCATCGCAACAGATGGCATCGTGGTTAAGGGTGAAAGTGCCGTTGATAACTCGATGCTTACCGGTGAAACAAAGCCGGTAGATGTTCGTCCAGGATCATCTGTGATTGGTGCTGCTGTTAACCACAACGGCCGTTTAATTGTTCGAACCACACGAGTTGGAAGTGACACAGAGCTTGCACGAATTACCTCAATGGTTATCAGCGCGCAAGGAACCAAAGCCCCAATTCAACGCCTTGCAGATCGAATTAGCGCTGTCTTTGTTCCTATCGTTACCGCAGGTGCGATCGCTACCTTTGCAGTTTGGTTTGCAACTGGTTCAACTCTGACAGTTTCTATTTCGCATGCAATCGCAGTTCTTGTGATCGCATGCCCATGTGCACTTGGTTTAGCTACTCCTGTAGCGCTATTGGTCGCATCCGGCCGTGGTGCAACCCGTGGAATTGTTTTGCGCGAGCCTAGAGTTCTCGAAGTTGCCCGCGAAGTAGATGTTGTTGTATTTGATAAGACGGGCACCCTTACTGAAGGTGTGATGTTGGTTCAGGATGCAACTGTTTCAACGGCAGCCGGTGCTGTTCTTGGCCGTTCATTTGCCGAAATTGTTACCCCAGAGAACATCATTGCCTCAGCTCAAGCGATTGAATCCTTGAACAACCATCCTGTTGCGCAATCAATTACACGGTATGCACTAGCGCACAATGCCTCCGCACCATCTATTCCGAGCTCTTCTCGTCCCACCTATGCAGTTTCAGATTTCTCTGTGACTCCAGGTTCGGGTGCAGCAGGCCGCGTATCTATTCTTTCGCAATCACCAGTTGTCCTGATTGGTTCTCCAGCAGCTGTTGCACATAGCTCAACAGAGTTTCACCCAGAGATTAAATCTGCGGTTGATCGCGGACAAGCAGCAGGATTAACACTGGCGGTTCTTGCCTGGGATGGCGTTGCATTGGCTGTCTTTGCAGTGGGAGATCAACTCAAGAGCGACGCAGCACAAACAGTTTCCGCTCTTGTTGATATGGGAATTACCCCATGGCTTGTCACCGGCGATAGCTCTGAGGTTGCAGCAACAGTTGCACACACAGTTGGAATTGATGCAGCTCATGTTATTTCTCATGCATTACCTGAAACCAAGTTAGAGATTGTTGAGCGGTTAAAGAGTGAGGGTCACACAGTCTTGATGATTGGTGATGGCATTAATGATGCCGCTGCGCTAACCGCTGCAAATCTTTCAATGGCGATGGGAACAGGTACAGATACTGCTATCAATAGCGCTGATATCACCTTGATGAATAACGGTCTTGGAAGCGTTGTTTCTGCACTGAAACTTTCTACAAAGACCTTAAAGATCATCCGTATCAATATGGGATGGGCTTTGATCTATAACGTGATTGGTTTGCCAATAGCAGCGGCTGGTTTGTTATCTCCGTTGTATGCAGCAGCTGCCATGGCCGCGAGCAGCGTGCTGGTTGTTACCAACTCACTTCGCATCAAGTAAAGCTCTCGAGTAATGCAAAAAGGGCCCTCTATGAGGACCCTTTTGTGCTTATCTATCTAGTAGCGGGGGCAGGATTTGAACCTACGACCTCTGGGTTATGAGCCCAGCGAGCTACCGAGCTGCTCCACCCCGCGTCGGTAGACGTAATCTTATGTCCACACATAGATAAAGACCAAATCCATGCAATTGCTCGCATGAATCTGGCCCTTATCTCAAACAATCAATAACTCAATCTTCACAATTACTATGAAGATTAATTACTGGTTCTACTTCTTGTTCTTACTACTTGTTACTTTGGGCGTTGATCGCTGCATCAAGTGCAGACTTCAATCGCTTTTGTGCTCTGTCATACGCTGCAAAATCTCCCTTTGCAAGTGCGGCAAGACCATCTGCATAAGCCTGCTTTGCACTAGCTAATGAGTTTGCAAGTGAAGAGTTAGTAGTTGTACCACCAGTTGTGCCACCTGCAGCTGTTCCGGAGTTTCCACCGAATACCTGATCAAGTGCACCCTTCAATGTGTCGTCATAACCAATTTGATCTCCGAAGGAAACAAGAACCTTCTGGAGCAATGGATATGCAGCGGTGTTTGATGTCGCCTTTACGTATACAGGTTGTACATACAAGAGACCTCCACCAACTGGAAGTGTGAGCAGATTGCCAAGTACAACATCAGAACCACCACGACGAAGTAGTGACAATGAGTTTGCAACTTCAGGTTTTGCTTCGAAGTTAGAAGCTACCTGCGATGGACCTGCAACGTTGGTGTTACGAGGTAACTGCAGAACAGTCATCTTTCCGTAATCTGGACCTGGATCTGAGTTAACAACTGCGAATGCTGAAAGGTTTTCACGACCACCACGTGGAACAAATGGTGTGGTCAATGAGAAGGATGGCTTCTTTGAACCTGGCATCTGAAGTGTTAAGTAGTAAGGAGGTTGCGCAGATGCGTTAGCTCCAAATGTTGATGGATCACGAGGTACGCGCCAGAAATCCTGACCACCGTAGAAAGCTTCAGCTGTCTTCACATGGTACGAGCTGAGAATGTCACGCTGAACTCGGAAGAGATCTTCTGGGTAACGGATGTGCTCTAGAAGCTGTGCAGAGATCTCACTCTTTGGCTTAATCGTATTTGGGAATGCCTTTGACCAAGTCTTGAGAACTGGATCCTGTTCATCCCACTGATACAAGGTCACTGTGCCGTTATATGCATCAACAGTTGCCTTAACTGAGTTACGGATGTAGTTAACGCTCTGATTTCCTTGCGCAGCAATTGATGCAGAGTTTGCTGTTAGCGCATCTGCAGTTGCATTCGAAAGGGTTGTTTGACGTGCATATGGATAGCCAGCACTTGTTGTGTAGCCATCGATAATCCACATGATCTTTCCATCAACCAAAGCTGGGTATGGATCTCCATCAAGGGTCAACCATGGTGCAACCTTTGAAACACGTTCACGAGGGTTGCGCTCAAAGAGAATCTTTGAATCCTTGTTGATCAAGTTTGAGAGAAGAATTCTCTGCTCCTGATACTTCAGAGCAAAGACAACCTTGTTGAGAAGGGATCCAACAGGAACTCCACCAGTACCTGAATAGGTGTAGTTGCGCTGACCATTTGCAGAGGTGTCATCTGGGTAGTCAAACTCAACTGGGGTATCGGTCTTTACGCCACCAATGATTGAGTAATCAGGAACATTCTCACCAAAGTAAACACGTGGTTCAAACTTTCCAAGTGCACCTGTTGGTGGAAGGTTTCCGACTGTAAAGGAAGGCTTTCCATCAGCATCGCGCTCATTTCCGTAAGCGGCAACAAAACCAAAACCATGTGTGTATACAAGGTGGTCGTTAATCCAGTTACGTGAAGGGTTACCAGCAATGTTCAATTCGCGAACAGCAACAACAACATCGCGCTTTACGCCGTTTACGGTGTATCGATCGATATCCAGTGACTCTGGGAAGCTGTAGTAGGGACGAATCTGCTGTAGCTGTCTAAAGGTTGGAGACAAAACATTTGGATCCATCAAACGAATATTGGCAATTGTCGCTGCATCATCTGCAAGCTGGCCAGTGTTTGTTGAATCAGTTGCCTGGTAATCGTTAACAGTTACATTGTCGATTCCATAAGCTGCACGGGTCGCATCAATGTTGCGCTGAATGTATGGCGCTTCCTTTGATGACTCGCTTGGCTTTACCTGGAACTGCTGAATCGCACCTGGGTATAGGCCGGCAATAAGCACTGATGAAAGAACTAATAGCACTGTGCCCGCAGCAGGAAGTACCCATGAGCGACGAACAATGTTTGCAAAGAATAGAAGCGCACAGACAAGTGCAATACCGGCAAGGATTGCCTTCGCTGGAAGCACCGCGTTTACATCTGTATAGGTAAGTCCAGTAATCAACTTGCTCTCCTTGAGAGCTAGTGCGTAACGGTCAAACCAGTAGGCAACAGCCTTGAGTAGAACCACTAATCCCAATAGGACTGATAGCTGAACACGTGCTGCAACTGTTGTGCGATCTTCCTGAACCTGCAGGCGAATACCTCCATAGAGATAGTGCACGGCAACCGATGCCAAAATCGCAAGGATCGCAGTTGAGATCGCCCATGAAATTAATGTCTGCCAGAACGGTAGACGGAATGCAAAGAAGGAAATATCCATGTTGAACTGTGGATCTTTAACACCAAAAGGGGTTGAGTTCTTAAACAACAACCAGGTGCTCCACATTTGTGAACCGGCAGAGCCTGCAAAGTAAAACAGTGCAACTGATAAACCGATAAATAGTGGACGACGAATTGGTTCAACTTGTGAACGGTAACGCTCGAGATTATCTGCCTCAACTGTCATTGGCACATAGAGCGGACGACGCTTGTACGCCAACAAAACGTTGAACATCACAATCAGCGCAGTGACTAATCCACCAACAACAAACAATGTTGCCTTTGTTGTGAGAATTGTTGACCAGGTGCTTGTGAAGTTAACTGATTTGAACCACAACCAATCTGCATAGAAACCGCTTAGCGCTGTGAAGATCGCACCTGCGATTACAAGAATTCCTATCGTTAATGCGAGAGGGCTCTTGCGGCCTTTGATTTGGAAGGATGGGCGTTGAAACTGGGGGTTATTCGTCATGGGGCAAAGTTACTGCAAGGGCAATTGCCTCACCAATTCAAAGCCTCTAAGCAGGCTCTAAGGTGCAAACTACTTGCCGGAACGCTCTAAATAGTTAATCGCTTGGGCCAATGTGGCAACGGAAATGACCTTTATACCTTCGGGAACATTGCTGATCTCATCTGCGTTATCAACCGGTGCGAAGAAAAGTGTGGCACCGACCTTTTTGGCGGACATGATCTTTTCATTGATGCCACCGATAGGACCAACGACTCCGCGCTCTGTAATAGTTCCAGTTCCTGCAATGTGGCGACCATCCAGCAGATCCTGCTCTGTCAGTAATTCAACAAGTCCAATTGAAAAAACTAGTCCACCACTTGGGCCACCGGTTTCGCCAACCTTGAACTTAATCTTCCTGGTATCCAATAGTTGCGCGCGCTCTTCTCCAGCAGCTTTGGTACTCGCCATAATCTCGGGATGTGATTGAAGATAGTTAACAGCAGCAACAATTGCTTTATCTTGCGATGCGACCATATCTTCTTTGGCTTGCTTACTTTCCTCTTCTGCAGTTGTGCCAGCAGGATAGATCGCAGATTTTGGATACACCGCACGATCACCGCTAATCCATGAGTACACAAGCTCTGGACCAAAGATCCAGGTATCTGGGTTAGTAACTCTGATCGACATTAAATCGATACGACCTGTTGCTGGATAGTTTGCAAGATCCTTAAAGGTAATGACGCCTTTGAAAATGTTTTGTGCTTCTCCAGGTAAAACAATTGCATAGGGAAGGGGAGCGATAGTTGCTAAACCAAAGAAGATTCCTAGAGTCCAGGTGACTAATCGCGGAAGGCGTGAGAATCTCATCAATTTAAATATTGGCATTCTGTATCTTCAACAATATTGAGATTAATACTCTTTAAATGGAACTCAGTGATCTTTGAATGGAACACTGGCGAAATAAACATGGGCGGAAAAGTTAAGCCGTGCCTTAGTCGGCAGACCCAGAATCAAAAGATCCAGCATCGGCAGCACCAGCATCATCGGCTCCAAGTGAACCCTTAGCTACATCAGCACCGCCTGCAGTTGCAGCAATAACCGTTGCACCACTTGCTACATCCCGTGCTTGTGAATCACGGAGTGAATCCTGAAAACGTTGGAACTTTCCGACAGATCGCTGAGTTTCTTGTTGGAACTTTCCTTCAAACTTTGTCACCCATACGACATACCCCAGGGCGCCAATGAGTCCAACTGCGGGAACTACCCACCAGATTAAAGCTGCGAAAGCGTTGGACATGAGCCCAGCCTACTAGTTAGTGCTGCGCAGCGCAGACCAGTTGGAAGTGCGGTGTCGGGAATGCAATCTCGGGAATGAATTGGCATGCGAAGTTGTTCCAACACTGGGAGGATTGATCCATGACACCTTTTGGCTTCACACCAGGAAACTCAGATGACTCTAATGAGCCAGTTGATTTTGCTGCCATGATGCAACAGATGCAGCAACAGATTCAAGAGCAGTTCTCAAAGCTGGGAATTAATGCATCAGGTTTTGGTGGTTCAACTGAAGCGCTTCCTAAAAACCTTGTTCGCGATACCGCCAAGAAGTTTGCGACCGCACAAGGCTCGGCTCCAATTGGCGCAAATGATGTTTCTGATGTGGAACAAGCATTTTCTATTGCGGAGCTATGGCTCAACGATGCAACATTTTTCCCACAATCTCCTAACACCGGAAATGCTGCGCTAGCTCGCACCGATTGGGTCGATACAACCTTGGCGGGATGGCAAACAACTGTTGAACCGTTAGCTATTGGATTGTCATCTGCAATTGGCGAACTACTTAACCAAGCAGGCGCTGGCGATGGAACCCCTCTTGGCGGAGATGATCCATCTCGTCAGGAGAACATGCAGCTTCCCATTGGAATGATCTCGGCTCTTCTCAACTCTTTTATTGGTTCATTGATTGCAACGCAGCTTGGACAAGCAATCGGGGGGTTAGCTGGCAAGGTGACTGGCGCACATGATGTGGGCTTACCGCTGATTGATGCTGCTTATCCGACCCTTGTTCCTCAAAACATTAAGGAATGGGCAACCGATCTTGATATTCCTATGGATGAGATTCGTATCTTCCATGCCTTGCGCGAAGCAGCGATTGCACGATTGTTTGCACATAACCCTTGGTTAGTGTCTTACATTCGCACAGCGATTACCGAATATGGCAAGGGCATCAACATTGATATGGATGCGATTCAAGAACAAGCACAACGCGCACTTGAATCTGGAGAAGGTTTTGATCCTTCAAACCCAGAAAGTTTCACAATCGCGCTCAATGATGGAATTTTCACACCACAAGAATCACCAGCACAGCGTGCTGCGTTAACTAAGTTAGAGACTGTTCTTGCATTAATTGATGGATGGAGCGAAGAGGTTGTGGCACTTGCTGCAGGTGATCGTCTTCCAAATATTGCAGCGCTTCAAGAAACATTGCGTCGTCGTCGTGCAACATCTGCGCCGGCACAACAGTTGTTCTCTTCACTCTTAGGTTTACAGGTTTCACCACGACTTGCGCGTGAAGCAACAGCTTTTTGGAAGCAGGTACGCGAGTTAAAGGATGTTGAATCTCGTGATCGTGTGTGGAGTGGAATTCTTCCAACTGCAGATGATTTACTAACACCTGAGAGTTTCATGAAGAGCCTTGAAGTCCCTGATGATCTATCTGGGCTGCTCTAGAAATCCGTTGCGCTGCTCTAGAAATAGAAAAGCGAACTCCCCGGTCACTTGCTCTAAGTCAGCCTTCCCCTTGCTGACGTAGAACTGTTATCCGAGGAGTTCGTAGTCGTAAAGTAAGTCTTTCGGGACGGTTTATCAAATGAGCGCGACGTTGACAGAAGGTGTTTTTCTCCGATAGTGGAGATTTTTTAGGGTCCATATTTGGGCAAACATTTACCCGTAATCTTTGCCATCTCATCTGGATACTGTGTTTTCTTCTGTGAGAAAAAGAAATCGCGTCATCGTTCCCTCAATCTCTCAAGGTTTAGTTGAGAGATGTCCTACTATTTTTCAATGACCATCCACCAGAAGAATTTTCCAGGACGGGAAAGCTCTCGCGCTTTTGTTGAGCCGACCTTGGATGGCGAAACTCTGCCTGGAATCTCAGAGGGCGAGATCATCGTCATTAGATCCACCCGCAGAAAGAAAAATATCTCCGCATATCGCCAAGGTGGACGGATCGTTGTCTCAATCCCCGCCCGTATGAGCAAGGCTGATGAGCGAGCGATGGTCCCCGAGATGGTTGCCAAGATCCGTGCGCAGGAGGCAGCGGCCACGATGAGCGAGGAACGGCTTTCCAGCAGGGTTGATGAGCTGTTGACCGAGCTCGCCCCTGAAATCTCTCTGCGTCCTTCCTCTATTAATTGGAGAGGAATGCGCGAGCGCTGGGGCTCCTGCACCAGCACCGATCGAACGATCCGGATCTCAGACCGGCTGAAGGGGGCACCCGACTATGTTCTGGATTATGTCCTCTTCCATGAGGCGATCCACCTCCAATTCTTTGACCATGGCGCCGAGTTCAAGGCGCTCCTGTCCAGATTCCCCCTTGAGGCGCAGGCTGAGGCGTATTTGAGCGGGTATGAGGCGGCCGAGAACGCTTTGACCGCCCCAGAGGCTCTAAAAAAACTCCTAAATAAAGGTGCGTAGTTAGGCTCATTTGAGCGTGTTGACGAGTAACCTCATACACGAACGCCTGCCCCACACGGGGAGCATCCCGACGGGATCGCAAGCGTCGATAGGAGGAAAAGAATGACTGCAGAGACATACAAAGGTGACGCTTACTGCGTTAAGTGCAAAGAGAAGCGTGAATTCGAAGGAACTGTAAAGGTTTCTGACTCTGGTCGTCGCATGGCACAAGGCATCTGCCCAGTGTGTGGCACCAAGGTCAATCGCATCCTTGGCAAAGCACAGTAATTAAATTTCGTTCCGCGTAAGTGAGCTCTCGTTCACTTGCGAACGTCTAGCGTTACAAAAGACCCTCGCACTATCCGGTGCGGGGGTCTTTTGCTGTGAGAATTAAAAGAAGACCGAGCTTTCAGATGCAGTAGGTAGGCAGCTCCACGCTGAATTTCTCACACTGCTTCATTTTATCCATCCTCTATCCCTGATGGTTTTATTCTGCCCACTGGCTTCGGCGACTTGAGAGCAAGCATTCAGTGAATGCGAAGCAGAACAATCCTTTGGGTGTTTGGAACAACTCTCTCGGTAACTAAACACCGAACCGCTCCACAGATTTGGACACCCTTTATCTGAGCTGCGCTCGCCAACTCCATTCTTCAGGGATGAGCACATATACCGAGAATAAAGATGAAACACCCTTAGTTGAATCAGAAACACAATCTCAAAAAGCAAGACGCAAATATGTTCGAGGCTCTCGACCTGCACGGGTAACACGAATCTCCATTGAACAATCACACCTTGAGTCAGCCACACCATTAAAGCCTCGGCTGAAAAATGGAGTTCACTTGAGTGCGCCAATTGCAGAAGTCGAGAGCTCACTCATAATCGCAACAGCACATCGTGCGATCACAATTCATCATCCCGGTGCACGAGCGATCATTGCAAAGTTTGATGGCGATCATTGCGCAGATGAGATTAGTGATGAGATCAATGCACCATTAGAAGTTGTCGAAAATGTCATCACACAATTATTGAATGCCCAGTTGCTTGATGTAACCAAGTCAAAGGTTCGTTTACACAATCGCTTTCATTCGCCGATTGCGGAAAGAGCTGCACACACAGAGGATCAAAGTAATGATGCTTCATATCGCCAACTACAGCAGCGAATGGTTTCCGAGTTAAGTCAGACTACGTGGGTCGACGGAGTTGTCGATGGTGGCGTGGAACTACTGTCATCTCGTCAGAATTTTGGAGTCGAGATCTACGGCAGCAACCGCGTAGCAACCCTTATTTACAACGCTTTATTGGCAAGCGGTGTGACTAACACCAGATTTTCGCTGACCTCTCGCAGAGGAAATACTCCAATTGGCGATCCGGATTTAGGCACAGGTGTTTTACGCACAACTGATTATGGATTGAACTATGTCTCACGTTTGGAGGAGCTTTCGCGAGAATGGTCGCTATTTCCAACTCCATCAAAGAATGTGAAGGGCAGCATTAAGGCTGTAATTCCCGAACGGAATTTACGCATAGTTGTTGGTCGATATCCATCCGAACTTGTTGATCAGTTAATGCGTGATGGAATTGATCATCTATTTGTTGGGCAGATAGTTGGCGGGGCTGCGCTGTGCGGGCCGCTCGTTGTACCGGCGAAATCACCGTGCAAGAGTTGTGTGGAACTAGGAACCTCTGAGCGTTTTGGAATCGATCAGCTGCAACCTCTTCTTGGACATTGCGATGAACTTCCAGTTTCTGTCGGGTTTCAAGTTGCTGGTGTTGCTACCCATGCCGTCCTGCAATTTATTGATACAGGAACAAGCGAGTTCATCGGGTCACAACTGACATTTGATTATCAATCTCCGGTTCGAGGGGGAGTCACTCGTTATGCGCGCCACCCCAAGTGTTCATGCCAATGGATGTGAATGTGCAATATCCACAATGCCGCAATGGGTGCAATTAATTGAAAGGTAGGAGATTACTTTTCACATCAAGTGAAGTTAACAAGCAACAAAAATAACTGATGTACCAACTTCATTTGATGGAAGTGGTTTTTACAAATTGATCAAGTTTTATCCACAATCACAGAAGGAGATAATATGAAAAAAGTAATAGAACGAGCATTTTCAGCTGAGATCGCTCTTCGACAAAAACTAATCACGATGCAAGACACATTTTTTGCTCGTCTTAAGGATGATCGCGGAGATGTGCCTGGTTGGGTACTTGTTGTATTGATGACGACCGGCTTAGTAACAGCTATTTGGACTATTGCTGCACCTCGACTAACTGCAATTCTCAAGAACTCTCTGGATTCAATGAATGGAATTCGCTAGATGTTTGCCCGCCTTCGAAAACACTTAAAGCGGGAGGATGGCAATGTTGAAAGCGCATTAGTCATCATTCCTTTGATGATTCTCTTTTTAATTGGTGCCCAGATCATTGCTGCCACAAACATGCGAAATGCAGATTTAGCAATGGCTCAAGGCGATGCAGCAGCACGTGCGATCTCTCAAGAGTTTCACCCTAACGATGAAATCGTTGAGATAGGTGGGAGAGTTGAGAAGATCCGCGTTTTGGTAACTCATCGCTCTCACACAGTTCCGCAATTAGTTCCAGGATTGATTGAACTAATGGGAGGGGCACCTGTCACCGATGTAGTTGGCGTTGCTGTTGTTGAGCCCATTAATAAATGAAAGCCAAGAATCTAGAGGTCAATTGAAATGAATTGGACAGTTACAAAGTTGGGCTCTCGCCTGAGAGCATGTTTTTCTCAAGAAGATGGTGGAGCAATAGTTGAGTTTGTTGCCCTAGCAATACCGCTATTTATTCCGATCTTTATCTATTTGAATAGCTTCTCATCGATGAGCGCTAATGAGCAGATAGCGCGCTCCATGGCTCGTGAAGTGTTAAGAGTGTATGTAATCAGCGAAAATGACGGCGCAGCACAAGAGATTTCGGGCAGAGCAGCACAGTTATTAGCAAGGCAATGGCAGCTAAGCGATACAGAGGTTGCATCGTTGCGAACATCAATGGATTGCTCTCACTTTCCATGTTTGACAGCGAATGGTCGAATCAAGTTAACCCTTTCTTTTATTGATGATGAAACACAACGAAAGGTTTCGGCAAGTGCACAAGAGCATCTCAGTCCGTGGCTGTAAATCACATGGACAAATGGGAATAATGCTAAGGAAGAGATTGAATTCTGAACGGGGATCAATCTCTGTCGTAGTAATCGGTCTCTTCGTGATCACCGTGGCTTCCCTTATGGTGATGACAGATGTTTCCGCGCTCATTGTTGCAAAGCGCTCATTGGTTCAAGCAACTGAGGCGGCGGCACAACGCGGTGTTCACACCCTTGATAAGAGCGAGTACTACCAAGGTAAAGGAAATATGTTCACAGCCCCGATGGCGGTTGCAACACATAGAGCTCACCCGGTAATTCCAATTGATTGTGCTCGGGGAGGTTTTGAGGTTCTCTTGGAACTTAACTCTTGGAGCAATGATGAAAGCGACTTGAAGTGGCAGCAATTAAAAGGAATACAACTCACCAGCTTTTCCTGCGATGGTGCTTCGTTAGAAATTAGTACACGTTCCGAGATGAAACTTCCCTTCAAAGTTCCATTTACGACTACAGATTCAGTTTTCCTGACAGCAACCGCTGGCACCACAAACAAGGTTCAAGAGGGTTTCTATTTATTTGGTTTCAGGCTTCATTAGAGTTTTATTTGTTGTCTGTTAGTTCAGACTCTCATTCAATGGCAGGCAACTCCTATAAATCAGCAATTGAAAGTGCCTTCAATTAATTCTCGTCGCCCAACGCCTAAGTAATCATGTGTTCGCCTGCCCTTGCTGAGTTGGCTATCCTTATCCCATGGCCGCACGCGAGTATCAATTAGAGATAGATGCGATTGATGCGACCCTTGTTTCAATTGAAAAGGTTTTAGATTTACCAAAGCTGCGTAAGCAAGCAGAGGAGCTTGAGGTAGAGGCAGGGGTTCCTAATCTTTGGGATGACCCGGAGGCGGCACAAAAGATCACGAGCCGTTTGTCTCGCGTGCAATCAGAGATTGCAAAGTTATCCGGACTGCGCCAACGTGTAGAAGAGCTTCCGATTCTTTTTGAATTAGCCGCAGGGGAGCCAGGCGGAATTGATGACGCTGAGAAAGAGTTGGATGCGGTTAAGAAATCTGTCAGCGAGTTAGAGGTTCAAACTCTATTGAATGGCGAGTATGACGATCGCGATGCGTTGATCACTATTCGCTCCGAAGCTGGTGGAGTAGAGGCCGCTGACTGGGCTGAAATGATTATGCGAATGTATTTGCGCTACTGCGAACGTCACTCATTCAAGGTTGATGTACTTGAAACATCGTATGCAGAAGAAGCTGGAATCAAATCAACAACCTTTAAAGTTTCTGCGCCTTACGCCTATGGAACATTGTCAGTTGAACAAGGAACACACCGTTTGGTACGAATCTCTCCATTTGATAGCCAGAGCCGACGCCACACATCATTTGCTGGTGTTGAAGTAGTTCCTGTTGTTGAACAAAGTGATCACATTGAGATTGATGAAAAAGAGATTCGCGTTGATGTGTATCGTTCTTCAGGTCCTGGTGGCCAGGGAGTTAATACAACCGACTCCGCCGTGCGATTAACCCATATTCCAACTGGAATTGTGGTCTCCTGCCAGAATGAACGTTCTCAGATTCAAAACAAGGCAACAGCTATGGCTGTACTGCAATCAAAGCTTTTGGAACGTCGCCGCCAAGAAGAGCAGGCAAAGATCAATGCCCTCAAGGGTGATAACTCAGGTTCGTGGGGAAATCAGATGCGCTCTTATGTATTGGCGCCGTATCAAATGGTGAAGGATCTGCGCACAGATTATGAAACAGGAAATACATCTGCTGTGTTGAACGGCGAAATCGATGAATTTATCGAAGCCGGTATTCGCTGGCGCCGCAGTTCGTAATTCCTGAGAATCGGCTGGAGTAATTTTCTAGGTAAGTAATTGCTCGAAATCCTGGGTCTGACCATTGTCAGAGTTGATAAAGGAATCGAACAGTTGAGACAAAGATACGATTTCTTGCAACTCTTACCTTCGAAAATTAACGTGCAGCGCGATTTTCGAGCAATCTCACACTTTTCTTACGCTCACGACCCCACGACATCCAAGGAATTCCGCCTGACTTCCTTAAACTAAGCGCAGGTCGAAGGTGGTTCCCCGAACTCCACCCCGCAGATGCAATGGGAGATTTAATGATTCGCTTCGAGAATGTCACCAAGATTTATCCAGGTCAGGAGCGCCCAGCTCTTGATTCTGTAAATCTTGAAATCGTAAAGGGCGAGTTTGTCTTCCTTGTCGGTCTTTCAGGTTCAGGTAAGTCAACCTTCTTGCGTCTAGTTCTTCGCGAAGAGCGTCCAACCTCTGGTGCTATCCATGTTGCTGGAAAAGATCTTGGAACGCTGTCAAAGCACAAGGTTCCTGAGCTTCGTCGTTCAGTAGGAACTGTTTTCCAGGATTTCCGTTTGCTACCAAACAAAACAATTTCTGAAAACGTTGCATTTACCTTGCATGTTTTGGGGTACTCGCAAAAAGAGATTAACCGTGAAGTTCCAGAGGTTCTTGAACTAGTTGGTTTGGAAGATAAGGGCGATCGTTTGCCTTCTGAGATTTCAGGTGGAGAGCAGCAACGTGTAGCGATTGCTCGTGCATATGTAAGCCGCCCACCAATTCTTATCGCTGATGAGCCAACCGGAAACCTTGACCCAGCAACATCTGTGGGAATCATGAAGTTGCTTGATCGCATTAACCGCGAGGGCACAACAGTTTTGATGGCTACACACGATGCAGGCATCGTGGATCAGATGCGCAAGCGCGTTATCGAGCTCGATGGTGGACATGTAATCCGCGATCAGGTTCGTGGTGTTTACGGGTACACGGGTTAAGGGCGGGGAGAGAGAACATGCGCGCACGGTTTCTTCTAAGTGAGGTCCGAATTGGACTTCGCCGTAACTTAACTATGACCTTTGCTGTTGTTGTGACAACAGCGATTTCACTGTCACTGCTTGGTATAGGCCTTCTTTCAAATGCTCAAGTGGGAGCGATGAAGGATTATTGGTATGACAAGATCGAAGTATCAGTATTTTTGTGTGGAAATCTCTCTGATTCATCATCATGTGCAGCAGGTGCGGTAACCGCCGATCAGCGTTTAGCGATTCAGCAAGATCTACAAGAGATGACTGTGGTCGATAGCATTTTCTATGAATCACAATCACAAGCATTTGTTCGCTTCCAGGAACGTTTCAAGGATTCAGCGATTGCACAAAATGTGACAGCAGATCAGCTTCCAGAGTCATTCCGTGTGAAGCTCAAGGATCCAGAGCAGTTCTCGGTAATTGTTAGCGCATTTAGCGGCCGCCCAGGTGTTGATGTGGTTCAGGATCAACGTGCGATTCTTGAAAAGTTCTTTAAGTTATTGGCGGTTCTTCGCAATGGTGCATTAGCTGTTGGTTTAGCTTCTGTATTAACCGCAGCGCTCTTGATTTCAAACACCTTACGTATTGCGGCATTTAACCGTCGCCGTGAAACAGGTGTGATGAAACTCGTTGGCGCATCATCATGGTCAATCCAACTTCCATTCTTGCTCGAAGGTGTTATCTCCGCTGTTATTGGTTGGGGAATAGCAACAGGTTTGCTTGCGGGATTGAAGAGCGTGGTTGATTCAAATGTTGCACCCCTTCTCTCATTCACCAACTTCTTTGGGTGGCGTGAAGTCTGGGTTTCATCGGCGTACTTGCTAGCCACAGGCTTGGTTGTTTCAATCCTGGCCTCAGTGATTACGCTGCGCCGCTACCTTAAGGTTTAATTAACCTACTTAGGGGCGGTGATGCGGCATGGTTAAAGAGATAGGCCGCAAGGTCATTGCTCAAAACAAGAAGGCTCGTCATGATTACTCAATCGCAGATGTGATTGAGTGCGGTTTGGTGTTGACCGGTACAGAGGTTAAATCACTTCGCGCAGGAAGAGCATCCCTAATCGATGGTTTTGCCATGGTTAACAATGGTGAGCTGTGGTTGATGGGTGTTCATATTCCTGAATACACAGAGGGAACGTGGACAAACCACACACCTCGTCGTGATCGCAAACTTCTTGTTCACAAACAAGAGCTGAACAAGTTAATTGGAAAGCTCAAGGACTCTGGAACAACCTTGGTTCCTTTGCAGTTGTATTTCAAGGATGGAAAAGCCAAGGTCGAAATCGCAGTTGCCAAGGGTAAGAAGGCCCATGACAAGCGTGAAGCGATCAAGGAGCGCGAGGCTAATCGTGAAGTTTCACGTGTTGTCTCACGCACTTTGAGCGGTAAAGCCTCACGCGCTGCCTCAAAATACGAGGATTAGTTCGCAGGCATTTTCACTAAGCAACTCTTTGAAATCCAGGGCAGCAGGTTATTGCCCCACTTTTGATTATCAAGTACTTGAGACAAAGATACGATTTCAAAGAGTTCTTACCTTCAAATTCCCGCTCACGCTTGAAGGTTGAGCGTGATTCGAAGCAATTATGAAGTGCGAGGCGGATGTCTTACACTTGCTCCACCGCCGCTTCGTTACCTCAATTTTTGAGGCACACTGGCGACGGCGCAAGAAGCGGGAATTAACTACTCTTACTTCTTGTTTTAGTAATTGACAATTAAATAGGGGATAAGAAATACGTTTCTTTTTCTCCAAGTTGTAAGTGTGAAAGCACTTTAAATCTTGGGGGTGAACGGTCTCGACTTTGGATGTTGAGGCAGGGGAAGCGGGCCGAGGAAGCCGGAATGATCTCGTTAACCAATAATCCGTGCAAAAAAATAACTGCAGACGTTAAATCGTCTGATTTCGAACTCGCTGCATAAGCAGTTCAAATCCGTTAGCCCAGGTGCCGCTCTCGACCTGGAATCTAGCGTCGACTAGGGGGCTTTTCACTTCGTTGGTGTTGCAGACGATGAAGGAGAACATTTTTGCAACTGAGCTTGTCGAGGAAATGTGTGTAAAAACCTCGGGGCTGAGAAAGCGTTAATCACACTACGCCCGTAGAAGCCCTGTTTTAATACCGAAGGACCCGGGTTCGATTCCCGGCACCTCCACAACGAATGAGGAGTATGAAAGTGCTTGCATTTTCATACATCCGAATGAGGCGTGGTGGTTGAGCGCTTTAGCGCAAAACCTCCACAACGAATTACTTAATGCTGACCCGCTGGCCCGTTCCCATCATTTCCGGAGGAGCGACCGTTCTTGCGTGCAAATCCAAGCTTTGCGATTAAATCCTTAGCGAAGAAGAACTCTGGGAAGTACTCACGACGTAAACCGATGTAACAGGTGACGATTGAGAAGAGCCCGATAACTCTTGGAATAAGTGGTAAGCCAGCAATCAACAAGAACTGCACGCCGATCAAGGTTCCAAAAGCCACAAGTAGTAAGTGGATAATTCTGCGCAACACATTGAGGATAGAGATCCAGATCGATGAGCCTGTATTGAGTCGCGTGTGAAAAAAGCGAGAAGATAGAGCGATCGAAAGCGGTCCTGCTAATAGGGCAATGAGAAAGAGAATTACGACAACGATCGCTAGTGACTCCACTTACCGGCCCCAATCAGTTCTAATCGCAGCAAACAAGATCATATCTTCGCGGGTTCCATCATCTTGAAGGCATTTATCGCGCATGATTCCTTCTTGCATGTATCCAGCATTCTTTAACACCTTAAGTGATGGAACATTGGATTCAACAACTAAAGCTTCAATTCGGTGAAAGCCGATCGTTTCAAAACCATACTCAGTCATTAATCGGGTTGCAGCAGTTGCAACACCTTTACCGCGTACATCTGCGGTAATCCAATATCCGATTTCAGCCTTAGCATCATCAAGATCTAAAGTGTGAAAAGACAAAGCTCCTGCAAACTTTCCATCGTATTCAAGAACCAGCTGCAGCTCTGTGCGCATAGTGAAGCCATTAGGTGAACGCTCACGAACATAATGTTCAGCATTGGCCATCTGATAGTTGGCAGGAATGCGAGTGAACTTAGGAATTATTGGATCCTGAACACCCTCATACAAAGGAATGATGTCCCGCTCTTCAGGCTTGCGAATAGTGATCAACCCGTACTGCAAGGTTGGTATTTCCGTTGGCCACCAGATCATTGCTGAAGTATCTCACTTAATCATTCATTTGAATTGAGTTCAGGCCTAATTCAGAGCGCAAAGAGAACACTCAGGCCATCAATTAAATTCTCACACCGCATCAAGTATTGGCCGCGCTGGCACGAAGAATTGCTTTCCAACTGGAGATTCCCATGTGCATGACCCATCTGCATTGCTCATCAGCTTCCAACCACCGTGTGTTTTCATTCGATGGTGCCGACGACATAGCAATCCAAGATTTGCTGGATTTGTCTCTCCGCCACTTTCCCAACTGTGGGCATGATCAATGTCTGCAAGTTGTCCCGACCTTCGGCACCCAGGGAATCGACAGGTTCGATCTCGAGCAAGTAAGTAATCAACTAGTTCTTGAGGAGGAATGTATTTTTCTCGACCAAAATCTAAAAGGTTTCCAGTGGTTGGATCACTGACAAATCTTTGCCACGTACCATCTGCCGCTAACTTTCGTGCAACCGATGCTGGAATCGCACCATATCCAGCAAGTTGCCCTGGATTTTCCGCCAATCCCAACAAGGTAGGAAGATCAACTGCAACACTAATTGAAATTGGACGACGATGAGGACGAACATCTTCTGCCATCGCACCTAATGCTTCAGACGCAATCGCTGTAAGCGCATCAGCGCGCTTCATGTCTGCAGAAAGCATTGACCACTCCGCATCGACCTCATCTTCCTGATTTCTCTTGAGAATGTAAGCCTCGATAGATTTCATTACAGTTTGCGCATCCTCGGCAGGCAAAATCGCAACAACCGTTGCCATTCCATCAGCCTCTGCATAACAGGAAACTCGACGTGAATCACGCGCACGATCAACGATCTCTTCAAACTCTTCAGGTGCAAGCTTTGCAATAGTTGTTTTGACCTTAGTCGCCACCTGTCCTGGTGTATGAAACTCAGCATGTGCCAACGCGGTTTGCTCTACGCGAAAAACCGCATCTTCGCTTAACCCATTTCGAATAGCAGTCGCTGTTTCCTTTGCAATCACCGTTGCATGTGCCGCTGAAATTTCACCAGTTGCCAGCGCCGAAATTGTGTTGGGCAGATGTCCGACCAAAACACGGGCAACATCAATTCGATTTTGTGCAGCGGTAGGGGAGAGTCTTAAAGCTGTAGCAACATCCTCGCGCTCTTCATCATCAACCGCTCCGAAGATTCCGCCAGTTTCATCAGCAACCTCACCCGCAATCGCAACTAACGCCTCTTGCTTCAACGCACATATCCAGGATTCTTGACGATCCAACGCCGCCAAATAATCCAACTTTCCCGCCTCACCTAGTGAGTGGGGATTAATCTCAATCAACTCACCCAAAATCTTGTAACCGGGAGTAGCGCGCAGTAACTCAGCGACCTCAATATCGAGGATCTCTCGCGGAATACGTAGCGCGGTTGTCATGCACCGAACTATTGATCCACCCACCGACAGTTTAAAAAGTTATTCACACCCATCTTGTACCGCTCAATCTTGTAAAGCAGTTCCTCGAAATCCAGGGCCTTTTTGTATTCAATTCACGCTGGCAAAGGTGGACGCTTAAGACAAAGATACGATTTCTTAGAACTCTTTACTTCGATTGAGCTTCGATCTGAAGGGAAAAGCGCGATTAACCCTCTTGCATCTCCGTAGGCGCACCATGCACATCAAGAATTTCCTGTGCAGCAGGCTTGGAATCCCCGCCCAACTTCGCACCCTCGCCACTGCGATTCAGTGGAGCCTTTGGCTTGGCATCCTCCTTGTAAATCGCAGGAATTGAGCCCAACAAACCCTTTTGAAAATCCTCGAATGCCTGCAGAACTTCGCGCTTTGTATTCATAACAAAGGGCCCCATCCATGCAACAGGCTCCTTGATTGGAGCGCCACCGAGAATAAATAGCTCTAACTCTGGAGAACGTGACTCTTGCTGATTTGCAGCGCGCACAACAATGGTGTCGCCATCTGCAAAGACTGCTAACTGTCCTGCTTGCACAGGTCGTGCTTCATCGCCGACAAAACCAAATCCACTCATTGTGTACACAAGTGCGTTGTAATCCTTACGCCATGGAAGACGAAGCTCTGCACCTGCTGTAACAGTTGCATGCAACAAAGTAATTGGAGTCTGTGTTGATCCTGGACCAAAGTGTCCATCAACTTCACCGGCGATAACACGCAACAAAGATCCACCATCTGTTGTTGTTAACAGCGCAACATCCTTTGCGCGAACATCTTGATACGCAGGAGGTGACCACTTCTTTGCAGCAGGCAAGTTAACCCACAACTGGAATCCGTGGAACAAACCGCCTGACATCACTAAATGCTCTGGAGGAGTTTCAATATGCAGAATTCCCGCACCTGCTGTCATCCATTGTGTATCGCCATTTGAAATCGTTCCGCCACCACCATTGTTATCTTGGTGATCAAAGATTCCATCAATAATGTAAGTAACGGTTTCAAAACCGCGGTGTGGGTGCCATGGAGTTCCCTTTGGCTCACCTGGTGCGTACTCAACCTCGCCCATTTCATCTAAGTGAATAAATGGATCAAGCTCTGCAAGATCAACACCTGCAAATGCACGACGAACCGGAAAGCCTTCACCCTCGAAACCTTGTGGCGCAGTTGTAATGCTCTTTACCTTGCGTGCACGTGCACCAGGAAGTTCGCTGACGCGAGGCAATACGGTGATGTCGCTGACGGTTACTGCAGGCATTTAACACTCCTTAGTTCAGAAACCAAGGTTAATTGAACTTTCAACTACCTGCAACTCAAGAATTACAGCGCTTTGAGCGCTGATACAACCTTGGTTAATGAAGCCTTCGCATCACCGAAGAGCAACATCGTCTTTGGATCGTACAAAAGCTCATTTTCGATGCCAGCAAAACCTGGGCGCATAGAACGCTTCAAGAAGATGATGTTGGCTGCATGGTTAACTTCAAGAATTGGCATTCCGTAGATTGGGCAACCAGGAGTTGTCTGCGCTGCAGGGTTCACAACATCGTTTGCACCAATAACGATTGCAACATCTGTCTGACCAAATGTTGGGTTAACTTCATCCATCTCAGCTAATTGGTCGTAAGGAACATTTGCTTCTGCAAGCAGAACGTTCATATGTCCTGGCATACGACCTGCAACTGGGTGGATTCCATAAGCAACATCGATGCCCTTTGAAATCATCAGGTCTGCTAATTCGCGAACTGTGTGTTGCGCCTGTGCAACTGCTAGACCAAATCCCGGAACGATAACAACGCGACGTGCATAGTTGAGCAAGATCGCAACATCATCTGGAGAACCGGAACGCACTGGACGTTCTTCGCCAGCTGCTGCAATATCTTGTGGTTTTGCGGTAAATGCACCAAACAAAGTTCCAAACAATGAACGGCCCATCGCCTCCGCCATCAAGCGGGTCAGAATTGTTCCTGAGGCACCAACAAGAGTTCCGGCGATAATCAACAGCGTTGAATCAAGAACATACCCGCTTGCTGCAACTGTTAGACCTGTAAAGGCGTTGAGCAATGAGATAACGATCGGCACATCTGCGCCACCAACTGGAAGCACAAACAAAATGCCAAATAGAAGTGAAAGACCAGCAAGAATCAACAGTGGTGTTGTTCCCAGTGAGTTAACAACCCAGCCACCGACGCCTAGTACAGATACCAAGGTAGCGGCGATAATAAAGCGGCCCGCTGGGAAAATCACAGGGCGGGTAGTCATTAACTCTTGCAACTTCATAAAGGTGATGACCGAACCGCTGAATGAAACACAGCCAACGATTACAGTAAACACGGTGAAGATAACTTCAGCGGTTGTGGCTGTATCACCAAGGTTTAAGTACTCAACAATTGCAACTAGGGCTGCAGCGCCACCACCAACACCATTAAATAGTGCAACTAGTTGTGGCATTTGAGTCATCTGAACCTTGCGAGCAGCTGGTACACCAATTACCAAACCAATTGCGATCGCACCAAGGATCCACCCCAAGTTATTGAGAGGAAGTGATGAACCTTCATTGGTATGGAAGAAGACAACCAAGGTCGCAAGCGCTGCGCCAAAGGCACCAATGAGATTTCCGCGACGAGCTGTCTTTGGATGTGAAAGTCCCTTCAAAGCAAGAATGAAGGCAACACCTGCAGCTAAACCGATGAGGTCATACAGAGTGCGGCTCATTTCTTATTTCCTTTGAACATCTCAAGCATTCGGTCGGTAACAACAAAGCCACCCACCATGTTGATAGTTGCCAAGATTATTGCGGCTACTGAAAGCCCAAGTTCCAGATTAGTTGTGCTGTGATCTGCCACGATGATTGCTCCAACGAGGATCACACCGTGAATCGCATTTGCGCCAGACATCAATGGTGTGTGCAATGTAGATGAGACCTTTGAGACAACCTCAAAACCAACAAAGACAGAAAGCACGAAGATTGAAACAATCGCCATCGGTTCCATTACTTAGCTCCTCTTCGTGCACCAGCGTGCGTTACCGCAGCGCCATTAATAATTTCATCCTCAAAATCAAGGTTAAGGGCCACCTTTTGATCATCCTTTGCAGGGGTCGTAAAGAGTGACAAGAGATTTACAACGTTACGTGAGTACAAGAAAGATGCGTGGAAAGGCAGTTGGCTTGGCACATCTTTGCCACCCCAAATACGAACTCCGCCTGATGTTTCAACGATCTCGCCAGGCTTTGATCCCTCAACATTGCCACCAGTTTCTGCGGCTAAGTCAACGATGATTGTTCCTGGCGCCATTGAATCCACCATCGCTTGTGTCATCAATCGTGGTGCCTGACGACCTGGAACCGCAGCGGTTGTAATAACTACATGAGATTTTGCGATGTATGGCGTTAACAGTTCGCGTTGCTTAGCAGCGCGCTCTTCAGTCATCTCGCGTGCATAACCACCAGCACCTTCAAGTGCCTCAAGTTCTAATTCGATAAATGCTGCACCCATTGAACGAACCTCATCCGCAGATGCTGGACGAACATCGTATGCAGAAACAACCGCACCTAAACGTCGCGCAGTTGCGATCGCTTGCAGACCGGCAACTCCAGCACCAAGAACCAAAACCTGTGCCGGTGTAACTGTTCCTGCCGCTGTCATTAACATCGGGAAGAAGCGAGGTGAAAGCTCTGCTCCAACAACCGCTGCGCGATAACCTGCACACAGCGCTTGCGAAGTTAATGCATCCATAGATTGTGCGCGAGAAATACGTGGAACTAATTCAAGTGAGAACGCCGTTACTCCCGCTGATGCCGCCGCATCGATTGAATCAACCGCCGTAACAGGGGACAAGAAAGAAATAGTAATTGCGCCTTTTTTCAGGGTAGCCATCTGTTGTGGAGTTAATGGTTGCACCGACAGGACAACATCGGCATCAGCTAAAACATCGCCTGATTTCACCGTTGCACCAGCTGCTGTGAAATCAGCATCTGTTGCTTGTGAATGAACACCGGCACCAGCTTCGATAACAACATCGAGGCCTAAGCGTGTTAACTTATTGATGACATCTGGGACAAGCGCAACGCGCTTTTCACCATCTTTGATTTCCCGTGGGACGACTACGCGCATACCTGAAATGTTAGTGCGTATAGCCCTTTAAGTCACCACGAACTAGGTGGTACAGGATGGATTGAATGGTAGTTCTCCGGTGATACGCCTCGCGCCAGATAACTGAGCGGGGACCATCGATGACTGAGGCCTCAACCTCTTCACCACGGTGAGCAGGTAAACAATGCATGAACAAAGAATCTTTGCTACTCATCTTCATCAAATTTTCTGTAACAGCATATGGAGATAGCGCCTTCATTTTTTCGGCTCGATCACTCTCTGAATCACCCATAGACATCCACACATCTGTATACAAAACAGATGCATCCTTTGCAGCAGCTTCAGGATCATTAGTCACTTCTACTTTTCCACCACTGTTAGCTGCAATATTTTTTGCAACAGCAACAACAACAGGATCTGGTGCCCACTTACCATTTGGAGTTGCTGCAACTACATGTGCTCCCATAATCGCACCCATAATTAACCAGGCATGAGACATATTGTTTCCATCGCCAAGATAAACAAATTTGCGACCAGATATATCAGTTCCAAAGTTTTCGCGAATCGTTAACCAGTCGGCAAGCAATTGTGTTGGATGATCAACATCGGTTAATGCGTTGATTACAGGAATAGATGCATATGCACCTAACTGATCAACATCTGCTTGTGCAAAGGTTCTAATAATTAATGCGCTGCAATATCCGCTAATGATCTTTGCGGTGTCCTCAATAGTTTCACCGCGCCCTAGCTGCAACTCATCGCCACGAATAAAGATTGGCGTGCCACCTAAGTGGGCAACTGCGGTTTCAGATGAAAGACGGGTACGGGTTGAAGGCTTAGTCATATAAATAGCCACCGTCTTATTGGCCAAAGCGGTGTTTGATCGCAGTGGATTCTCAGCAAATTCAGCGGCGGTCGATAGCAATAATTCGACATCGGCACGGCTCAAATGCTCGGTACGCAGTAAGTCCTTCATTTGCGAATTCTACCCGTAGTTTTGGGGTGCTCATAGGTATTCTTATCCACCTCATGGGTATCTTTCGAAAAATCGGAAATGAATCGGAGTCTGACACCGATCTCTTAACCCGCCCCTCCCTAGATGAAAATCTTCAAGAAGATGATGGTGGGCACGATCGTTTTGCTCATTATGTAAAGAAAGAGAAGATCGTCGAATCAGCTGTAACAGGAAAAGCGGTGAAAGCTCTCTGTGGAAAGAAGTGGATTCCATCTCGTGATCCCGAGAAGTATCCAATCTGTCCAACCTGCAAAGAGATTCACGCAGGGTTGAAGCCAGATACCGAAGAAAAGTAATAATGAAGCGCATCATCGCCTTCGCACTTTCATTATTCACAATCGCAACACTGACGACCCACATCACAACCGCACAAATAGCATCAGCTGCAGATAAGCCTCCACGAAAAGTTGTAACGGGTTGGCTTCCATATTATTCAGTGCGCACCATCATGCCTCTGGTACGCAAACTGCCAACTGCACAACCAACAGTTGCCGGAAAGCCTGCGGTTTGTGATGCCACGCAGTACGGCTCCGCAGAAAATCAAGCAATTGAGACCTCTTACTTATTCACCAATAAAGATTTAATGAAAGAGGTAATGCCCTTCTGGTTTTCAATTAAATCGCCAACGGTAATTCGCAATGATTATGTAACAGGTAACCCTTCATGGCCGATGGCAGACACCGTCTGCTTAATTCGACGTGCAGGGCTGCAAGTTATTCCAACGATGACAGATGGCACAGATAAGTTAGTTTTATCAGGTTACTTAGCTAATGCAGCCACACGTACGACGATCGTCAAAACCATTGTGGATCTAGTGCTTACCAATGATTTCGATGGAATTGATTTGGATTACGAAGGCTTTGCCTTTGTAGATGGAAACACCACATGGACCAAGACCGCTCCACGTTGGGTTGCATTTATAAAGGAACTCAGCGCTGCAATGCGATCACACAACAAGCTTCTATCTATTTCAACACCATATGTTTATGACCCAAAGGAGAAGCAAAAGGGTTACTTTGTCTATGCCTGGGCTGATGTTGCAAACTACATCGATCGTTTACGCATCATGACCTATGACTATTCGGTTGCAAAACCTGGTCCAATTGGTCCACTGTCTTGGACCGAAAAGACGGTGAAGTATGCGATCAGCATCATGTCTCCTTCAAAGGTTTACATAGGTTTACCTGGCTATGGTCGCGATTGGATCACTTCTGTCAATGGAAAATGTCCAGTAAATGCACCACCGGGATTAAAGGGTGGAGCAAAAGCTGCAACCTTCAAAACTAGTTATGCAACCACAAAAGCGGCTATCGATAAAGCAACACCGATCTTTGATGAGAAATTTAGTGAAGCGACTTATTCCTATACTCAAATTTATAACGGATTATCGGCAACAGGTGCATCAACAGAGTGTTCGGTTAATCGAACTGTCTGGTATCAAAATGCGCGCAGCTACGCAGAACGTATGGCATTAGTTGCTAAGTATCGATTGGGCGGAGCAGCGTTATGGACATTAGCTATGGAGGATCCCGCCGCAACAACAGAGCTGCGCAACGCTGCACTTGCGATCGCACCAGATCCAGTTGTAAGTACCTTAAGTATTGAAGGTGCACCTCAAAACACAATTAACTATGCAGGGCTATTTGCTGTTAAAGGTCTCTTGACCTTAAAGGATAAAACTCCAATTGCAGGGCTAACTGTTTCACTTGAGATTAAGCGAGCCAATGAATCTAGTTGGAGCAAGGTCACCGAACTTGTTACTGGAGTTGATGGAACTATTTCTACCCCAATGACCTTGGGAGCGGATGCAACATTGCGTCTTACAACTGTTGGAACATGGGATCAGGCCGAATCTGTTTCTTCAGAGTCCACAATTAAAGTGAAGAACAGCATTCAACTTGATCACCCAGTATCGGTATCCAAGGGAACACCGATAGTAATAAAGGCGCAATTGTTACCGCGTGTAGCTGGAAAATCCGCTCAATTGCAGAAAAACGTTAACGGTAAGTGGCAAAATGTAGGAGCAGCGGTTATTTCTGATGCCAGTGGGTTATTCACCTTTACAACTGTAGAAACAAAACGAGGAGTAATAACAATGCGAGTTCAGCTTGTTGGCGACATCGCCTCAGAACAATTCGCGATTGTTATTCGTTAATCATGGGCAAAATAAAAGAGAAGATTGGCGTAAGCGAGAAGATCGAGGAAGAGTTAAAAGCGATCTTTAGCGGTGATATTCCTTGGGTAACTATTGTTTGGGATGATCCTGTTAATTTGATGACCTATGTGACTTATGTACTGATGGAGCTCTTTGGTTACAACAAGGAAAAAGCTCATGAGCTCATGATGAAGGTGCATACTGAAGGTAAAGCGGTTGTCTCAACTGGAAGCCGTGAAGAGATGGAGCATGATGTTGCTCGTCTGCATGAATATGGTTTGTGGGCAACTCTTCAGCGCGGTGATCAAGCGCTATGAGCGAGGTGCAACATGGATTTTTCCGCCACGGTGATAACGCTTATTTAGCAAACTTCACCGAGGCCGAACGCGAAGTCTCATTAAATCTTGCTGAACAAATCATCGAGTTACTAGCAGAACGTGTAGATCACCACAGCGATGATCCATTAGCTGCGATGGTTGGAATCACAGTGCATGACACACCTCCTGAAGATGAGGTGTTGTTGCGACTTCTTCCTAATGCATATGCAGATCAAGTAGATGCATCTGAGTTTCGACGTTACACAGAATCAACGCTGCGCCAAAAGAAGCAAGCACATGCAATGGCGATGCGAATGCACATCAAGGCTGCTGTTGATGGAGTTATTGAGTTGGATCATGATTCAGCAAATGCTTGGCTTGGTGCGATGAATGATGTGCGACTTGCTTTGGGAGTTCGTTTAAAGGTTGAAGAAAACACACATCAAGAGTTGGAGCTCTTGGCTCCCGATGACCCAATGCGAGGCGTTTACGCTGTTTATAGCTGGCTAGGTTGGCTGCAAGAGAGTTTGATCGATGCTCTGATGGATGAATCTCAATAGTTAGCCAACCTGTTAAACCATAAGTGCAAGGTAGGCTAGCCCTGTGAGTGATGCCCCAATTGGAATCTTTGATTCAGGTGTAGGCGGATTAACCGTTGCACGTGCAATCCTTGATCAGCTTCCTAATGAATCCACCCTATATATAGGCGATACCGCGCGTGGTCCATATGGCCCTCGACCTTTAGCCGAAGTTCGCGAGTTTGCTTTAGAAACAATGGATTACCTGGTTGATCAAGGCGTTAAAGCAATTGTCATTGCTTGTAATACCGCATCGGCTGCGATGCTTCGTGATGCTCGTGAACGTTATTCAGTCCCGGTCATCGAAGTAATTCAACCAGCGGTTCGTAGAGCGGTTGCAGCTACTCGCAGTGGAAATGTCGGAGTAATTGGAACAAGAGCAACAATTGATTCACAAGCTTATTTGGATGCATTCGCAGCAGCCCCACAATTGAAAATTACTTCGATTGCATGCCCGTTGTTTGTTGAGTATGTAGAACGTGGCGAAACTTCAGGGCCAGAGATAACAAAGATTGCACGTGATTACTTAGCGCCGGTGATGGCTGCGAAAGTTGATACCTTGGTTCTTGGTTGCACCCACTATCCATTATTAACAGGTGTTATCTCGTATGTAATGGGCGAGGGTGTGACCTTAGTTTCTAGCGCCGAAGAAACCGCTAAGGATTTGTATCGAACACTTGTCGAAAATGGTTCATTAAGAGCCCACAGCTCAACACCAGCAACACATAGATTCTTAGCAACCGGTGATGCAAAGGCCTTTGAAACCTTAGCTCGACGTTTTCTAGGTCCAGAGGTAACTAAAGTCGAACACCAAGTTCTGTAGCTCACCACATCAATAACTCACTACATAGGAGTAAAAATGCCACGCAATGATGGACGTTCTGAGAAAGATCTACGCGAAATCAAGTTCTCTCGTGGCTGGTTAGATCATGCAGAAGGCTCAGTGTTAGTTGAGTTTGGAAAGACCCGCGTTCTCTGTGTCGCCTCATTTACTCCTGGCGTTCCTCGCTGGTTAAAGGACACCGGCAATGGCTGGGTTACATCAGAGTATTCAATGCTTCCTCGTGCAACGCATACACGTTCAGATCGTGAAAGCGTTAAAGGGAAATTAGGTGGTCGCACACAAGAGATTTCACGCCTTGTGGGACGTTCATTACGTGCAGTTGTAAATATGAAAGAACTTGGCGAGAACACCATCGTGATCGATTGCGATGTTCTTCAAGCCGATGGTGGAACACGTACCGCTGCAATTACTGGTGCTTATGTTGCTTTAGCTGATGCAATTGCATGGGCGAAGGCACAAGGTCACATCAAGGAAAGTGCAAAGCCTCTGAATGATTCAGTTGCTGCAGTAAGCGTTGGAATCATCGATGGTGTTCCGATGCTTGATCTTTGCTACGAAGAGGATGTTCGTGCAGGAACCGATATGAATGTTGTCGTTGCAGGCGATGGTCGTTTTATTGAAGTCCAGGGAACCGCAGAAGGTGAACCATTTGATCGTGACCTTCTTAACCAACTTCTTGACCTAGCCGTTGCGGGATGTTCAACACTCAGTCAGTTACAGAAAGATGTGCTTGCTAAGTAATGTCCCACAAACTTGTTCTTGCAACACGTAATCAAGGAAAGATCACAGAGTTTCGAAGAATCCTTGAAGAGCTAGCTCCTGGTCAGATCGAATTAATAGGTGCTGATCAATTTCCACATCTTGTTGATGTTGATGAGACAGGATCTACCTTTGAGGAGAACTCTTTACTCAAAGCCCGCTACACCTGTGAAGCAACGGGATTGCCTGCGATCGCCGATGATTCAGGGCTCTGTGTTGATGCGTTAAATGGAGATCCTGGTATTTATTCAGCGCGGTGGGCTGGTGTTCACGGAGATGATCGAGCCAATGTTGAAAAGGTTTTGCAACAGCTTGCAGATGTTCCCGATGAGAAGCGCACGGCACGTTTCATGTGTGTCGCCTCATTGGTTCTGCCCGATGGCCGTCATCAGGTTGCAGAGGGACGGTTTGAGGGCCACATCCTGCACGCACCGGTCGGTGATAATGGATTTGGGTATGACCCGATTTTTCAGCCACTGGGGTTGAGTATTTCCTCCGCACAAATGAGCGCGCAGGAAAAGGATGCGATGAGTCACCGGGGAAAATCACTTCGCGCTATCGCACCTCATGTCATCCAAATGCTAGCGAGCCTGGGGTAGCCTTAACCCATACAAGTGCGTTAATAACGTGCGTACCGCAACCCAAGGAGTTCCACGTGGCCGTTAAGAAGACCGCAAAGAAAGCAGCTAAGAAGTCAGCTGCGAAAAAGTCACCAGCTAAAAAAGCTGTTGCAAAGAAGAAGTCACCAGCTAAGAAGACAGCTGCACGAAAGCCTGTCGCTAAAAAAGCTGTAGCGAAGAAGAAGACCGCGAAGAAGGCTGTTGCTAAGAAAGCTGTAGCAAAGAAGACAGCAAAGAAGTCTGCGGTTAAGAAGACCGCGAAGAAGGCGGTTGCTAAGAAGTCAGCTGCAAAGAAGAAGGTCGCAAAGAAGGCACCTGCAAAGCGCGTTGTAAAGAAGGCTGCAGTTGCAGTTACTTCTGCACCAGCTGCAGCGGTTGCTCGTCCAGTTGCTGCCCCAGCGCCAGCTAAGCCGGTAGCTGCACCAAAGCAATCAACATCGACACGCACCGCGTGGTTTGTTGTAATCGGAATTGCAATTCTTGCTGCGATCGTATGGTCACAATCTTCAGATAAGGACAGCGATGATGCAGCACCTGCGCCTTCGATGTCACAAAGTGCAGAGCCATCAGCATCTGCAACTCCATCTGAGAGTGAAGAGCCAACTGCAACAGTTACAGCTGTTGAGGCACCAACAAAGTTTGTTGCTCTGAAGAGCGAAGATGGTTTGAAGCTACGTTGGATCGCACCAACAGCTGTTGAAGGATTAACTGGATATAACGTTGAAATCCGTGCAAACGGAGCAGGCGAGTGGACAGTAATTGCAACAGTTCCAGCTGACCAACTTACTCAGAACGTTACAAAGGCAAGTGATTCAGGATGGACTCAGTTCCGCGTTTCATCTGTTTACTCTGATGGACAAACTGCATCAGCTACAGCTTTTGGAATTCCTGGAGAGTTTAAGTAAAAACAACTCTTACTAAAAAATCCCTCACTTAACGGTGGGGGATTTTTTTTTGCTCAGTTGTTATTTCTGTTGTAACTGAAAGTTCAGCTGAGATTGCATCTACATACGCTCGAACACCTGCGGGAACAAGGTGGACACCATCTGGGCCAAAGTACTCAGGATGGCCAGCTGAAATCGTTGCCCAATCAATGAGTCGAGCTCCGTACAAAGCTGCGTATTGCGCGATTAACGCATTATTTTCATCTCTCCACCCACGAGGCACCGCGGTGTTCACCACAATAATTCGTGGCTGATCCTTAACTTCAGCAAAGATTGCAGCAACCTGTTCTTCTGTGAGGCGATTATTGTTTCCAAGGTTCATGATTATTGTAGAACCAACCATATTTGCCTTGTCATTCTTGATTACCTCAAGTAGTTCAGGTGCTTGACGACCAACTCGAGCATTGATCAATCCAATATTTTCACGTGCATCTAACTCAAATCGAATACCCAAAATAACTGAGTCTCCTGTTACCCACAGTCCGCCCTCTGTAACCGTTGGTGTAACAGCTGGTGGTTCGAGTTGTTGCTTTAGTTCATTTAATTGACGATCACCTTCTGCGATAGCACTGAGCGCAGAGGTGGCGGTTAAACCAAGTGTTGAGATAACAATTAAGAAAACAGCAAATTTTTGTCGAAGTTGAACTCGCTTGGTTCGATACTTCATTCCCTTGAACCAGTAATCAATAAGTCCAGTTCTAACCGGTAATTCAACGAGCCGCAGCGAGATATCAGCTAATGCAAAGACGATTAAGAGTCTCAATGCATAAAGTGCCCATGGTGAGCCCTCGAGGTCGTAATCAGGACGAGTTACTTGAAAAACAACCCAATGCCATAAATAAATTGCATAGGAACGTTCGCCAATCCACACAAATGGCTTGCTGCTCAGGATTGGTGCAAAACGAGAAGCGGGATGCACAATCGAAGTAATGATGGCGCATCCAAAGAGACCTGCTAAAGGAAAAGCAATTTTGTAAAGGGTTGGATCATTCTCATCAACAAATAAGAAGGCTGCAATGATGCCAAGTAATCCAAAGACACCAATTCCATCAATAAAATCCTGAGCTTTTTTGGAGACAGTTTCATTTAAGTTTTGTGGAATCCATCGGACAGCAAGTGCTGCTCCCAAGAACAAACCAATGCTGTGGGTATCGGTTCCGAAGTACACATGGCTTACTTGAGAAGCGCTAGCAGCATCTACTTGTAGAGAAACAAGGAGCAGTGCAATGCCGGAGAAAGCAGCGATTAATAGCGCTGCACCTGGAATCTTGTTCTTACCAAAGTAACGCAGGACGAGCAGAAGAATCAGAGGCCACACTAGGTAAAACTGAGCTTCAACCCCCAGAGACCATGTGTGTTGCAATAGTGGTGGACGCCCAATGGCTTCAAAGTAATCGGTATGGCGAAAAACTAACCACCAATTCATTCCGCCCAGTAGTGCAAATGGTGTGTCAGCTAAGAATCGGCGCATCGTGTCCGGTGCCCATGCTCCAACAAAAACCGTTGTAACAATGATCATGAATAGCAATGGCGGTAACAAGCGACGAATACGTGCGACATAAAAAGCACGCAGATCTAATCCGCCACTTCGCTGTATCGAATCCAACAATAAACGGGTGATGACATAGCCAGAGATAACAAAGAAGAGATCTACACCTAAGAAACCACCTGGAATCCAGTTAAATCCAAGGTGATACAACATCACCGCAATAACTGCGACAGCACGCAACCCATCGATGGCAGGTATGTAGCGGATGCCGCGGGGAGTGGACATGGCTGTTATGAGCTAATTGAAATTAGCGCTTAGCGGTTTTCTTGGCCGCGCTCTTCTTTGCAGGAGCTTTCTTCGCTGCCTTCTTGGCGGTTTTCTTAACACTCTTTCGTGGAGCATCAAGTGCCGGACGTGTGCGCTGACTTGAAACCTTAAGTGGACCAGGATTGATCAAGGTGTCATCTGCGTTGAGATTATCCAGCACGCTCTTTTGTAGCTCTTCTAATCGCTGGAACGCACCATCTAAACGGTTCCGTGATTGTTGAATTGCAGATTCTGCAGCATCCAATGATTGCTTTTGAATTCTGTAGAGGCGCTCTGCTTCAGAGATAACACCAGCTAACCATTGGCGGTAACCAGAAACCTCAGTTGTTGCTTCAGTAATGATTCTTTCGCCTTCGCGACGGGCAGCGGTTGCAAGAACTGAAATCTCTCGCTTCTTGCTCTCCATCAAACTTTCCGCTTCAGCCTCAGCTTGTGCAATCTTGTCTTCAGCCTCAGATTCAGCGGCCTGAATGTATTTGCGGCCACGAGTTTCAGCTCCAGAAAGAATTGAGCGGGCCTTTGCATCGGCTGCTTCTAACTCTTCCTTTGTTGCGCGAGTTGTTTCGGCAACCAAACGTGATGCAGCGGCTTGTGCCTTACTTTCGCGTGCCTGCGCAGATTTGATCATTGACATCGCAGTTTCAGTTGCGAGAATTTCAAACTCTTCTTTAGTTAATCCCGTAATGTCGCGACGAGACTTTAGATCTGCGATCTGTGCTTCAAGTTCACGGATTCGGTCAACAGATGAAGGTTGGTTGGATTTTTCTTCCTCGCCGGTAAAGCCCACCCAGTTAAGGAAGCTCTTCTTTTCCGCCATCATGTACCCCGCTGCTCAATGAAATAGATGTGGGCTTAGGTTAGAGCAAGGGCCTATTTACTGTAAATCGCCACCGAAATGGCTATGTACTGCGAGATCCACGCGGCTAAAACAAAGATATGGAAGAGCTCGTGGAAGCCGAAGTACTTGGCTTCGCGGCCAGGGCGCTTGAGCGCATAGAAAATGGCACCCACTGAATAAAAGAGTCCACCAATTGCAATCGGTAGTAACACCCATAAACCACCCGCTCGATAGAGCGCCGGTGTGTAGAAAACTGCGACCCACCCCAGTAACAAATAATTTGCTACGTATAACCAACGTGGTGCGTTGATCCAGAAGATTCGCAACCCAACACCCATCGCTGCGCCAATCCAAACAACGGCCAGCAGAATTGTTCGATCTCGTCCTTCAAGTAAGGCAACGGCAAATGGTGTGTAAGAACCTGCGATAAGCAAGTTGATATTTGCATGGTCCCAACGTCGCCATATTTTTTTCTTTGCTGGCACCCATGGAACACGATGGTAAATGGCAGAAACACTAAAGAGCATGATCGCCGTTATCGAATAGATTGCAACGGCAAACTTTAAAGATTCTTTACTTAATATGAAAAGCACCAGGGATGCGATGATCACCGCAGGGGTTGCACCTAAGTGAAACCAGCCTCTTAACTTTGGGGGAATTATTGGAAGCTGGCTCATACATGCAAGCCTAGGGTAATTACCGTTGTTTACCCGTGGACAAAGGCAGGAGCCACTGCCAAACTTGCGCCATGACACATAGATCACCCATATTTGAAATCAGCGATGTATACATCGATCAAGAAGCGGCCTTAAGCCCAATGAGCTGCACCTACCTTGGAAATGGTTTAAACCAGGACAAGTTAGATGACTTCTCAATTGCAGCCGCCGAAGTAAGCGCGAAACTAACCCGCGAAACCTTGAAGAAGTTGGATTCACTCGAGCCAATTGATGAGATCGATCGCATAGCTAAAGCGGTTATGAAGGAACGTCTTGAATCAGGTCTTGCTCTTCACGACAGCAAAGAGTCATTTGTACTCTGGAATGTTTTGACATCTCCACCTTCAAATGTGCGTTCAATCTTTGAATTAATGCCTAAGAACACCGCACAAGATTTTGACAACATCGCAAAGCGCCTAGCAGCGGTAGATGGTGCGTATAAGTCTTGGTGTGAAACCATTTTGACGATTGCACAAGAGGGTAAGACAACTGCGCAGCGCCAAGTTAAGGGTGTTATTGAGCAGCTTGATAGCTACGCAAAGGGTGGCTACAGCGCAATGTGCAAAAACTTTGATGCTGATGGAAAGTATCCAGCGATTCATGAAGCGGCAAAGCTTGCAGAGAAAGCTTCAGCCGAAGCCGCAGATTTCTTGCGCACCAAGTACCTTCCAATTGCAACACCTAATGACGCAGTTGGTGCAGAACGTTATGCGGTGTGGGCCCGTTACTTCACAGGTGCACAACTAGATCTTCCAGCAACATATGAATGGGGAAAGCAAGAGCTCAAGGCGATCAATGATCGTATGTGGGAGCTTGCAAAGTTGATTAACCCATCTGCAAAGACGCTTCGCGAGGTTGCAGATACTTTGGATAATGATCCTAAGTACAAGGTCGTTGGTCCTGAAAATGTAGTGAAGTACCTGCAGGATTTCACCGATGCCGCTATGAAGCGCATGAATGGTGAGTTCTTTGAAATCGATCCACGCATTGCAATTTGCGAAGCGCGACTTGCACCAGAAGGCAGCGCATCTGCGCCGTATTACAACCCACCTTCTGAGGATCTATCTCGCCCAGGCACGACATGGATTCCAATGTTGGGGAAGAATGAGGTAAGTAATTGGCACCTTGTTTCAACCTGGTATCACGAGGCTGTTCCAGGTCACCATTTACAAATCGGAACAGCAACGGTTGAAGCAGATCGCTTAAGTCGATTCCAGCGACAAGCTGCATGGATCAGTGGATATGGCGAGGGTTGGGCGTTGTATGCAGAGCGTTTCATGAATGAACTTGGTGCATTTGATGAGCCAGGAATTGAAATGGGTTACCTATCGGCTCAAGCGTTACGTGCTGCACGTATCGTTGTTGATATCGGAATGCACCTTGGATACAAGGATTTCGATGGCAATGTGTGGAACGCAGAAAGCTCTCGCAAACTGCTTAATGAGCAGGCTTTGTTGGATGAGGATCATTCACGCAGCGAAACCGACCGTTACCTGGGATGGCCAGGACAGGCGATTTCATACAAGGTGGGAGAGCGGGTTTGGATGAACTCTCGCGAGGATGCAAAGGCGCGACTTGGCGATAAGTTCAATATGAAGAAGTTCCACAGCTATGCATTGAAGTTAGGACCAATGGGTCTAGATCCATTTGCCGCTGAAATGAAGTTATGGGCGGGTCAATAAGCTACTAATAAGTAATTTACATAGGTGGGGCGGTACGGGTGATTTCACCGGTGCCGCCTCATTTTTCATTCATATTACGCTCATAGGATAAAAAATATCTGCACAAAATCCCTCATTTAGTAGTGCAAAAGGTTCGCAAGAGGGTCACACTATGGGTATCGAAGGTCAAGGGAGCTCCTCGAGGTCTCCCAGGGTCTACGGTTGAGAGGGATCAAAAGGATTCCTCCATTTATCCTCACGGAGGCTAATTAAATGCAACTAGATAGCAACCAATGGAATCTGGTCTATAACACATTCTCGTTTGGCCTGATTTCTATGCTCGCTTGCACGATTTACACACTAGTTTCACAGCATCGTGTTTTGCCTAAGTACCGCAACGCTCTCGTAATGTCATCAATGGTTACATTCATTGCTGGCTACCACTACCTACGCATCTTTGATTCATTCAAGCATGCATCAACTGGTGGAATGGTCAAGCTTGATGCATCACAGGATGCATTCAACGAGGCATACCGCTACGTAGACTGGCTACTAACTGTGCCACTACTACTAGTAGAGGTAATTGCTGTACTTGCTCTAACACGCGAAGTTTCACGCTCATTGATCATGCGTTTGGTCCCAGCTTCAGCTGCGATGATCGCGCTTGGTTACCCAGGTGAAATTTCAAACGATCAGAACACACAGGTTCTATACGGTGTTCTTTCAACAATTCCTTTCCTATACATCCTTTACGTACTATTCGTAGAGCTCAGCAAGTCACTTGACCGTCAGCCTGCAGGTGTTGCAGAGACTGTTGGCCGTTTGCGCCTGCTTCTTATCGCGACATGGGGCGTTTACCCAATCGCGTACATCTTCAACATCGTGGGAGATGCTTCATCATCATCATTCGTAACTGTTCAGGTTGGTTACACATTGGCAGACGTTTTGGCTAAGTGTGTATTCGGTCTAACAATTCTGAAGATTGCACGTATGAAGTCAGTTGCAGAAGGAATGAAGGACGATCACTAATCATTGATTAGTGGATCTCTTTTAGTTAAGAATCCTAAAAACAGGAGTGTCGCGAAAGCGGCACTCCTGTTTGCTTTCATAGACTTATCACATGAGTCCAGATGAAAAAGATAAATCAGCGAAATTAGATATGTACTGGGTTAACAATTATCGAATGGGTGGCTACCTGCTCTTTGCATGTGGCTTGATTAATCTTCGATACCAATGGGGTGAGCCCGACATTATTTCTCGCAGTGCATTGATCTTTGGACCAGGTGCCGCCGTACTTGCCTCAACTTATGTTCCAGCGCTTGTCACAGTGCTTGCTCGACGTGAGGTTAAAGCGCTGTTGGCAATTGCTGGCGTAGCTTTAATCGCCTTCGCATTTAGCAATTAATCCCGCAAACAACTGACTAAATGAGCAATAGCCTCGACACCGATGCATCGAGGCTATTGCTTTTGTGAAATGTCCTATTGAGGATTTATCGAGCACTTTCTATTTGGCAGCCGCAAAACCAATCTCAAGATCTGCCTTTAGATCGTCGATGTTTTCCAAGCCTAGGCTTAATCGAACCAAGCCCGGTGTTACACCTGCCGCTAACTGCTCATCAGCAGAAAGCTGCGAGTGAGTGGTTGTTGCCGGATGAATCACAAGTGAACGAACATCTCCGATATTTGCCACGTGACTAAATAGTTCCAGCGACTCCACAAACTTCTTACCAGCTTCTACGCCACCCTTAAGTTCGAAGGACAGCACCGCTCCTGATCCCTTTGGCGCGTACTTAGCTGCCAACTTGTTCCAAGGTGATGAGGCAAGGGATGCGTAATTAACCTTTGAAACACTTGGATGTGCCTCTAGCCAAGTTGCGATCGCCTTAGCATTTTCAATGTGGCGTTCAATGCGCAATGACAATGTCTCAAGACCTTGAGCAAGTAACCAGGCATTAAATGGAGCAACCGCAGCTCCAACATCGCGAAGCAGTTGTAAGCGAATTTTGAAGATGTAAGAAAGATTGGCACCAAAGACAGATCCCACGCCTAGTGCCTGTGCATAAACAATATTGTTGTAGCTTGGGTCTGGTTCATTGAACCCCTTGAACTTTTCCGGATACTGCGCATAGTCGAACTTTCCAGCATCAACGATCGCGCCAACAACCGCGTTTCCATGACCTGACAGAAACTTAGTTGCTGAGTGCACTACAACATCTGCACCGAAGTCGATCGGCTTAATCAAATAAGGTGTGGCCACTGTGTTGTCCACGATTAATGGAACTCCCACTTCATGGGCGATGTCAGCAACTGTCTTGATATCCAAGATTTCATTCTTTGGATTAGCAATTGTCTCGCCAAAAAACGCCTTAGTGTTTGGTTTAACAGCTTTGCGCCAGCTCTCAGGATCGCTTGGATCTTCGACAAATGTTACTTCGATACCAAACTTAGGAAGCGTGTAGTGGAATAAGTTGTAGGTTCCACCATAGAGACTTGGACTTGAAACGATGTGGTCGCCGGCTTCGGCAACATTCAAAATTGCAAAAGTTGTTGCCGCCGAACCAGATGCCAATAGAAGAGCAGCAACGCCGCCTTCAAGAGCTGCAATTCGCTGTTCAACAGCATCTTGTGTTGGGTTCATGATTCGGGTGTAAATATTTCCGAGTTCAGCTAATGAGAAAAGATCAGCTGCATGCTTTGTATCGCGGAATTGATAGGCAGTAGTTTGATACAGCGGCAAAGCACGTGCACCAGTAGTTGGATCGGGTGCTTGTCCCGCATGAATCTGTAGTGTTTCAAAGGACCAGTTGTTAGACATTGTTATCTCTCCATCGCAGTAGGTGTCATTCATCTGCAAACGATGGTAAACAATTACAAAGTAATGGATACCGCGCTTGTCAGTTTCCTGACCAGTTCGTCACCCGGAGCACCCCACCGCGTTGGAGGGTTGCCGCCTACTAAGCCGGGGCTATTACGTAGGACTCGTGAACGAGGCAAACTCAACCACATTGACACTCAAATGAAAAGTTGCAAATGATTTGCGTGTTCTGCCGCGTTTTCGCAAACACCTCGCATTAAGTAACTACTTTCTAAAGGAAAGATCGGCCTTCTTCATCTCGCTAATCAAGATACGGATTGCATTGGGCCCCATGCCATGTAAATCCTTTACAGCGGCCAATGATGTCTTTCGCAGATCAGAGAGCTTGAATAAACCATCATCGATTAATGCACGGCGGGCAGGTGCGGCTAGGCCAAGCTCTACCCATGCACCATCGACTGATGCGTAATACTCCAGATCTACTTCTCCATTAGTAACAGCGCATTGTGATTGCGCGCTAAGTTTTTGCGATTTCTTTTCTTCTCGGCGTGCAGCTGCGGCGCGCTTAATTTCAGCGGCTTCCATTTTGATTTTGGCTGCAGATTTCTTTGCCATGTGTTGACTCTAACTTTGATTTGTTAATTTTTGAAGAAAAACTAGTGTGCGGGAGGCGGGACTTGAACCCGCACGTCCGAAGACACAGGTTCCTAAGACCTGCGTGTCTGCCATTTCACCACTCCCGCAAACCCTTACCAAAGCGTTACCGCCTAAGTATGGATAGGGGACAAGATTAGAGGTAAGTTACCAATGTTCCAAAACGGCCCCCGCATGGGGCAACACCAGAGCGAGAGGCACGAGCGCAATGACATTGAATCCAACCCCAGCAGACAAGTTCACCTTCGGCCTTTGGACCGTGGGATGGCAGGCGAGAGATCCCTTTGGAGATGCCACACGTGATGCTTTGGATCCAGTTCGTACCGTCAATGAACTCGCAGCTCGTGGCGCTTATGGTGTGACCTTCCATGATGATGATCTGATTCCATTTGGAAGCGATGAGAACGCTCGACGCGGACACATTGATCGTTTCAAGAAAGCACTTGCTGAAACAGGCATGAAGGTGCCGATGGCGACAACAAATTTGTTTACCCATCCAGTTTTCAAGGATGGCGCATTTACATCTAATGACAAAGACATTCGTCGTTATGCAATTCGCAAGGTTATGAAAAACATCGAACTTGCAGTTGAACTTGGCGCAACCACATATGTGTGTTGGGGCGGCCGCGAAGGTGCTGAATCAGATGGTGCAAAGGATGCCTACATCGCTTTAGATCGCTTCCGTGAAGCCTTCAACACCTTAGGAGAGTTTGTAACTGACAACGGTTATGACATTAAGTTTGCAATTGAACCAAAGCCAAATGAGCCACGCGGCGATATCTTCTTGCCAACAATTGGTCACGCACTTGCATTCATTAACTCATTGGATCGTCCAGAGCTAGTTGGCTTGAACCCAGAGGTTGGCCATGAACAAATGGCTGGACTTAACTTTGTTCACGGAATCGCGCAGGCGTTGTGGCACAAGAAGTTGTTCCACATCGACCTTAACGGCCAGCACGGTCCAAAGTTTGATCAAGATCTAGTCTTTGGTCATGGAGATTTGAAATCAGCCTTCTTCTTGGTTGATCTTCTAGAACGTTACAACTACAGCGGTCCAAAGCACTTTGATTACAAGCCTGCTCGTACTGAAAGTGACAAGGGTGTGTGGGAGTCAGCAACTGCAAATATGCGCACCTACCTTGCACTCAAAGAGCGCGCAGCAGCTTTCCGTGCCGATCCTCGTGTTGTAGCAGCGATGAAGGAATCAAATATTCCTGGTCTTGCAGAGCCAACACTTGCAGCAGGTGAAACTTGGAAGGATCTTGCAAAGGATTCCTTCGATGTAGAGGCTGCAGGCAAGCGCGGATACGGCTATGAAGCGGTAGATCAACTCGCTCTAGAGCACCTCATGGGTCTCTAGAAGGTAGCTAAATCTCAGAGTTTTTTGCTCGTGAGTTTTACGTTGTACTTGCGCCACGGCGTGAGATCGCATCGACACCTGCAGAGATCAGCAATACAAGTCCGGTAACGATGAACTTGATTCCTGCTGCATATCCCAAAAGACCCATGCCGTTATCAATAACTGCAACTACAAGTCCGCCAAGGATTGCATCGCGCATCTTTCCTTTTCCGCCAAAGAGTGAGGTTCCACCAATAACCGCTGCACCTACTGCGTAAAGAAGTGTTGAACTTCCACCAGTTGTAGGAGAAACAGAGTTTTGACGGGATGCAAAGATCATTCCAGCGATCGCTGCCAATGAGGAACAGATCATGAAGGCTGCGATGCGAATTCGCTTCACATTGATACCAGCACGACGTGCAGCCTCTGCATTTCCACCGACAGCGTAGATGTGACGACCAAAGGCGGTACGACCGAGAACAAAGGTTCCGATCACAAGTAGCAACAAGATAACTGGAACTACATAAGGAATTCCCTTGAGGCTTACCAAATCTGGGTTATTGCTTCGCTCTAGGTTAAGGGCAAAGACAGCAAGTCCTGTAATTAACAAAAGCCCTGCAGTCTTGATGATCCATAACTTCTTCAGCTCGGTCTTTAAACCAGCTTTGCGACGAGAGTTCATCGCAGAAAGTCCTGAAAGAACATAAGCAGCTGCAACAACTAAGAAGAAGATCCAGCTAACTGTTGGAGACATGTTGGAGTTTTCAACAGCCAAGATTGTTGGATCCTCAACACGGATAGTTCCGCCTTCACCTGCAAGTAGAAGCAGGATTCCTTGGAAAGCCAAGAAGGCTGCCAAAGTTACAACGAAGGATGGAATTCCAAGACGTGCAACTAATGAACCAAGAACAAAACCTAGGAGCGCACCAACTGCAATGCTTGCAATAAGTGCTACATACCAAGGTTGACCTTCATTGGTAATCAAAATAACTAATACAGCTCCAGTAACACCAGCTGTGTATCCAGCTGAAAGATCGATCTCGCCAAGCAAGAGAACAAAGACAAGTCCCATAGCGATAACAATGACCGCAGCGGCCTGTGTGATCAGGTTTGCAAAGTTTCCAGGTGTTAAGAAGACGCTAGACATTGATCCAAAGACCAAGCAGAGAACGATCAAGCCAAGGATTGCTGGTAGTGAGCCGATATCTCCAGCCTTTACACGTGCCCAGTAATTTGCTGCAGCGCCCTTGAGTGTTGGAACCTCTACATCATTAGTCATGCTCATTTTTTGGCTCCTGTGTTTGCAGTTGGAGCTTCGACTCCAGCGGATTTTCCAGTCGTGATTAGCTCAATGACCTGGCGAGGAATTACCTCGTTCTTATTGACTTGAGCCGCCATATTTCCTAAGTACAAAGCTGCAATATTGTCTGCAACCTCAAAGACATCGTTGAGGTTGTGGCTGATCAAAACAACGGCTAAACCATTATCTGCAAGACGACGAACCAGGTTGAGAACCTGTTCTGTCTGGGCAACACCCAGTGCTGCAGTTGGCTCATCAAGGATTACCACCTTGCTGTTCCACAGAACTGCACGTGCGATTGCAACTGTCTGGCGCTGTCCACCAGATAGAGATGAAACTGTTTGGCGAATAGATTTAACGGTACGGACACTCAAGCCATCTAGAGTCTTGCGGGCGAGTGCTTCCATAGAGGTTTCATTTAAAACAGGTCCGCGCTTTTGCTCGCGACCTAAAAACATGTTGTGGACAATGTCCAAGTTATCGCAGAGTGCGAGATCCTGATACACAATTTCAATTCCTAGCGCGGTCGCATCACGTGGACCACCGATTGAAACCTTGTTACCTTCAAATAGGAATTCACCAGCTTCAGGTGTGTAGATACCTGCGATGCACTTGATGAGCGTGCTCTTACCTGCGCCATTGTCACCAACAAGTGCGGTTACCTGGCCAGCATGAACATCGAAGTTAACATCCTTAAGTACATGAACTGGTCCAAAGGATTTGTTAACTCCTCTTAAGGACAGTAGCGGTGTTGTCATGAACACTCCAATTTTTTGAGTAACTATTGATTCTCTGAGTAAAGAAGTTGCGGCTCGGAGTAAATACCCCGAGCCGCAACCTATATCTGTTACTGCTTAGTTAGCGGAAATTAGATTCCGTTAGCTGTGCAGAGGTCTTCGATTCCTTCGCAAACTGCTTCGCGTGTCTGGAATCCATCAGCAATAACGTCCTTGACGTTTGCCTTTGTGATACCGACTGGAACCAATAGAACAGAAGGAACATCTACTGAACCGTTGTTAACTGATCCTGTAGCTGTTGTTGCCTCTTCGCCGCGTAGAAGTGCGATAGCAAGTGTTGCTGCGCCTTCTGCTTCAGCCTTGATTGCCTTGTAAACAGTGTTTGAAAGATCTCCTGTAAGGATTGCGCGCAATCCATCAACAGTTGCATCCTGACCAGATACACAGACCTTGCCGTTTAGCTTGTTCTTCTTGAGAACTGCTACAGCTGCAAGTCCAAGACCTTCGTTAGCTGAAACAACTGCATCGAGCTTTCCGCCAGCCTTTGAAAGCTGCTGTTCGAAAATTACTCCACCCTTTGCGTTATCCCAGTCTGGGACAGCTTGGTCATCAACAAGTGTGTAGTTCTTTGAATCGATCAAAGGACGTAGTACTGAATCGTAACCAGCCTTGAATAGTGTTGCGTTGTTATCTGTTGGTGAACCGTTCAAGTAAACGATACGTGCATTTGTCTTTCCTGCTGCATCAAGACATGCCTTGATACCTTCACCCTGAAGACGACCAACTGCTTCGTTGTCGAATGAAACGTAGTATGAAGCTGAACCATTAAGTGTTAGACGGTCGTAGTCGATTGTCTTTACACCCTGTGCTGCAGCCTTGTCCTGAACAGCCTTAGCTGAATCTGAATCTAGGTTTACAAGGATAAGAACCTTTGCGCCAGCTGTAAGCATCTGGTCTGCAATTGTTGCGAATTGTTCCTTGTCGCCGTTTGCGTTTTGAATATCAACCTTAACTCCGGCTGCATCAAATGCTGCTTGTAGGAATCCGCGGTCAGCAGTTTCCCAACGGTTTGATGATGCTGCATCTGGAAGAATTACACCGACGAAACCGTCAGCTGATTCATCTGATGAGCTTGAGCAACCTGTAAGTACGAGTGCGAAAACAGCAACTAGTGCTGTGAGCGCGTAGCGAAGCTTCTTCATATATCGAACCTTTCAAAGGTGTCTTGCCCCTGGTCGAGCTATTTCGACCAGATGTGGAGGGCACAACGTGTGTAAAAAGTAGTCCGATACCCGCAAAAGGTCACTAGATTTGCTCAGAAATCTCACCCCTTTATCTAACGATTCGGTAACGCCCACACGGCTGCGCGATAACCTTGCCCAATGTCCACACAGGTAGAGCAGCTAGAGATTGCGCTGAAGGCTGCGATCGGCCGTGCCCTGGACTCTGGGGCCCTCACTGGAACAGCCCCTGATGTGATCAAGCTGGAACGCCCGAAGGATCGCACTCATGGAGATTATGCATCTTCTATTGCGTTGCAGTTGGCCAAGCCTGCAGGCAAGAACCCTCGTGAAGTCGCACAAATAATTGCAGAGCAGTTACATGGGGTTGAAGGAATTTCAAAGGTTGATATCGCAGGACCTGGATTCATCAACATTACTTTGAACCGTGCAAGCCAAGCCGCACTCGTTGAAACGATTCTGAAGGCTACAAAGGATTACGGAAAAGGTAATGCGCTCGCTGGCGTAAAGATTAACCTCGAATTTATTAGTGCAAACCCAACTGGGCCATTGCACCTTGGTCACACTCGTTGGGCAGCAGTTGGTGATGCGCTAGGTCGTGTTCTAACCGCTGCAGGTGCTCACGTAACTCGTGAGTTTTATATTAATGACCGCGGAAATCAAATGGATTACTTCGGCCAATCAGTTGAAGCTGTGGCACTTGGTAATCCAGTTCCGGAAAATGGTTATCAAGGCGAGTACATCAAAGATTTAGCTGCGCAAGTTGTTGCACATAATGCAGGTATTAAAGATTTACCAGAAGCAGATCGTGTTGTTGCATTCCGCGAAGCTGCATATCAATTACAACTCAAGGATCAACAGCGAGTTCTAGATACCTTTAATACCCACTTTGATGTGTGGTTCTCGGAACGTTCTTTGCATGAACAAGGCGCAGTTGAACATGGCATGGAAAAACTTCGCGCTCAGGGCCATGTATTTGAGGTAGATGGCGCTGTTTGGCTTCGCACCACAGATTTTGGTGATGACAAGGATCGCGTCATGACAAAGAGCGACGGCTCGCTCACATACTTTGCTTCAGATACCGCTTATTACATCAATAAGCGTGAACGTGGCTTTGATATCTGCATTTACATGTTGGGTGCTGATCACCATGGATACATAGGTCGCTTAAAGGCAACGGCAGCATGTGCTGGCGATGATCCCGAATACAACATCCATGTATTAATCGGCCAGCTAGTAAAGATCATGGAAGGTGGCGAAGAGGTAAAGCTTTCCAAGCGCGCCGGAACAATCATTACTCTTGAAGAGTTAGTTGAAAAGGTTGGCGTAGATGCAGCCCGTTACACATTGATCCGCTATCCAGTGGATACACCGATGGTGATGGATCTAGATATTTTGAAGCGAAACACAAATGAGAATCCTGTGTATTACGTGCAGTACGCACATGCACGAATCGCTGCGGTTTTGCGTAACGCCCAAGAACTTGGCGCTTCACTAGAACTTAAGGATTTTGACCCATCACAACTTTCTCATGATCGAGAGAATGAGTTGCTCGGAGCCTTGGCAGAGTTTCCTCGTGTTGTAGCAAGTGCGGCTGAATTCCGCGAACCACACCGTATTGCGCGCTACCTTGAAGAATTAGCTGGCACTTATCACGGCTTCTACAACGACTGTCGTGTACTGCCGATGGGGGATGAGAAATTATCTGCGCTCCACACCGCACGTCTATTACTGTGTACCGCAACAAAGCAAGTAGTTCACAATGGACTTGATCTGTTGGGTGTTAGTTCACCGGAGAGGATGTAACCCATGTGGTCCTCTTCTGTTAAGACAGGTTCAGAACTTTCTATCGCCGGAATTTCTGCAAAGCAATTAGCCAAAGATTTTGGAACACCTACATTTTTTATTGATGAAGCTGATTTTCGTGCACGTGCTTTAGCGTGGAATGATGCGCTGAAAGAGGCCTTTGGCGATAAAGCTGGCACTGTGTATTACGCATCAAAAGCTTTCTCCTGCACCGAAGTTGCTCGCTGGATTAAGGATTTAGGCATCGGAATCGATGTGAGTACAGGCGGCGAGATGGCGGTTGCACTTGCTGGTGGTATTGATCCCAAGAAGATCGAAGTACATGGCAATAACAAATCGATTGCCGAGATCGAGAAGGCAATCAGCGTTGGCGTCGAAACAATTGTCATTGACTCTATGTATGAAATCGATCGTGTTGCAACAGCTGCAGCCAAGGCCGGAAAGGTTCAGCGGGTTCTGCTTCGCCTAACTCCTGGCATCGAAGCACATACCCACGAATCAATTGCAACCGCCCATGAAGATGTGAAGTTTGGATTTTCCATTGCAAGCGGTGCGGCATGGAGCGCAATTACTGCGGTTCACAAGCAGTCATTGCTAGAACTTCGTGGTTTCCATGCACACATCGGTTCTCAGATCTTTGGTTTTGAATCCTTTGAGATCTTGGCAGAATGCTTTGTGACATTTCTTGCCAAGTATCGTGATGAGTTTAAGAAAGAGTTGCCAGAGTTAGATCTAGGTGGCGGCTATGGAATCGCATATGTTGAAGGTGATGTAACCGTTGTTCCACGCGATGCGATGCAGGCACTTGCTAACGCGGTCAAGAAGCACTGCGCAGCATTTAAGCTTGAGGTTCCAACAGTCTCAATCGAACCAGGTCGCGCGATTGTTGGACCAACAATGTTTACCTTGTACGAAGTTGGCACTGTTAAAGATGTGACCTTAGAAAATGGCACGCATCGTCGTTACATTTCAGTAGATGGCGGAATGAGCGACAACATTCGTCCATCTCTGTATGGCGCTGAATACACAACAATTCTTGCTAATCGCACCAGTACCGCGGCTAACACATCAAGCCGCTTGGTCGGAAAGCATTGCGAAACCGGCGACATCATCATTCGCGAAATTGATTTACCCGAAGACATTGTTCCGGGGGATTTGCTAGCTGTTCCAGCAACGGGTGCTTATGGACGCAGCATGGCAAGTAACTACAACCATGTGCCTCGTCCATCAGTTGTTGCAGTAAAAGATGGAAAAGCTCGCGTAATTGTTCGCCGAGAGAGTATTGAAGATCTTTTAGCGTTGGATATTTAACGCCGTTCAACCCATCTGTGAAAGAATAAGCCCATGAACTCGGGCGCTAAGCAACTCTCAATTGGCATGCTCGGCTGCGGTGTTGTCGGCAGCCAGGTCGCTCGCCTGCTTCAAGATGATGAGCAAGAGCTCTCAGAGCGTTCAGGTGCGGTCCTAAAACTCTCAAAGGTTGGCGTACGCAAGGCTGGCCCACGTGAAGGTGTCGACCCATCACTGATCACAACAGATCTTCATTCAATCGTCACTGATCCCACCATCAATATCGTTATTGAAGTTATGGGTGGAATTGAACCTGCAAAAACCTTAATCCTTGAAGCGATTAAAAATGGCAAATCAGTTATCACTGCCAACAAAGCATTGCTTGCAACTCATGGCCACGAACTATTTAACGCAGCAGATGCTGCCAAGGTTGATCTGTATTACGAGGCTGCCGTTGCCGGTGCGATTCCAATTATTCGTTCAATGCGTGAATCTTTAGCGGGCGATCAAATCACTCGTGTCATGGGAATTGTTAACGGCACAACAAATTACATTCTGACAAAGATGCATGAAGAAGGTCGCGCCTTTGATGAAGTTCTAAAGGAAGCACAGGCACTTGGTTACGCAGAAGCAGATCCAACTGCAGATGTTGAAGGACATGATGCAGCAGCAAAGGCCGCACTTCTTGCAAGCCTTGCCTTCCACAGCACGGTAGTTATCGATGAGGTCTACTGCGAAGGTATTTCAAAGATTTCATCAGATGATGTTGCTGCAGCCAAATCAATGAACAGCGTTATTAAGTTGCTCGCGATTGCAGAGCTAACTGTTAAGGATGAGATCTCAGTTCGAGTTCACCCAGTAATTTTGCCGCTTTCACACCCACTGGCCTCTGTTCGTAACGCCTTCAACGCAGTTTACGTAGAAGCTGAAGCTGCAGGACAGTTGATGTTCTACGGCCGCGGTGCAGGTGGTGCTCCAACCGCATCTGCAATTTTGGGTGATCTAGTCGCCGTTGCACGTCATGCCGCATATTCAACTGTTGGGTATGGCGAATCAGATTACGCAGATTTAGATATCGCACCTATCGGCGCAGTTAAATCACAGTTCTTTGTACGCTTGCATGTAGCTGATAAATCAGGTGTTTTGGCATCTATCGCACAGACCTTTGCCAGTGAAAATGTATCTATCCAAACAGTTCGCCAAGCAGGTTTAGGTGAAGATGCTGAATTGATCGTTGTAACGCACGCAGCATCTGAAGATGCTCTAGATGCGTGTGTAGAAAAGTTAAAGAAGATGGATATTGTGAGCAAGGTTGAAAGTGTGATTCGCGTTGAAGGGGCACAGAACTAATGGCGATCTTTCCAAAGAAGAAAACAACCGGGGCACATCAGTGGCGCGGAGTTATCGAGGAGTATCGCGATCGCCTTCCAGTAAGTGCAAAGACACCGATCGTTTCATTGCGCGAAGGTGGAACACCACTTATCTATGCATGCAACCTTTCCGAACTTCTTGGCAACAATGTGTGGATTAAGTATGAAGGTTTGAACCCAACCGGTTCCTTTAAAGATCGCGGAATGACCATGGCGATTTCAAAGGCTGCAGAAGATGGCGCAAAAGCTGTTATTTGTGCATCAACTGGAAACACATCAGCATCTGCTGCTGCATATGCTGTCAAAGCTGGAATGCGTCCTGCGGTTCTTATTCCTAAGGGAAAGATCGCAATGGGAAAACTTGCTCAAGCGGTTATCCACGACTCAACAATTTTGCAGGTCAACGGAAACTTTGATGATTGCTTAACCCTTGCCCGTGAACTTTCTGAAAATTACCCAGTTGCTCTTGTTAACTCCGTTAACCCATTCCGAATCGAAGGACAGAAGACTGCAAGCTTTGAAGTTGTTGACATGTTGGGTGATGCGCCAGATATTCACGCACTTCCAGTTGGTAACGCAGGAAATATCACTGCGTACTGGAAGGGCTATAAGGAGTACAACAAGGATGGGCTCACGACAAAGCTACCAATGATGTACGGATTCCAAGCAGCAGGAGCTGCCCCAATCGTTAAGGGCAAGGTTGTTAAGAATCCAGAGACGATCGCAACAGCGATTCGTATTGGAAATCCAGCGTCGTGGCAGCAAGCAGTTGAAGCACGCGATACATCAGGTGGAGTCATTGATTCTGTAACTGACCGCGAAATTTTGGCGGCATACCGTTTAATTGCAGCTAAAGAAGGCATCTTTGTTGAGCCATCATCTGCAGCAGGTCTTGCAGGTCTAATTAAGTACAAGAAGGCGGGCAAACTGCCTAAGGACAAGACCATTGTTATTACTGTGACAGGACATGGATTAAAGGACATTCCTTACGCACTTGAAGCTGCGAAGAAGCCTGTTGTAGTTCCTGTCAATGCAAAGGTTGCAGCAAAAGCATTGGGACTTGCATAAAAAATGAAGCCAACATTTAAAGCTCAGCCCATGCAGGTGCAAGTTCCTGCAACAAGTGCAAACTTGGGTCCTGGCTTTGACTGCCTTGGTTTAGCGTTGAATATGCATGATCGTTACATGGCTCAGGTTATGGATGAATCTGGTGTAGATATTGATGTCACCGGCGAAGGTGCAGATGCGGTTCCAACTAATGACAAAAACTTAGTAATCAAAGCGATGTACAAAGGTTTTGATTTCTTAGGTGGACGTCCTCGCGGTATTTCACTTCGTCAACTCAATGTCATTCCACATGGTCGCGGACTAGGTTCATCTGCAGCAGCCATTGTTGGCGGGTTAGCACTTGCTCGCGCATTAGTTCTTGGCGGCAATGAGCGCATGACACATGAAGATATGTTGAACATTGCAAATGAGATGGAAGGCCATCCTGACAATGTTGCCGCTGCGATTTATGGCAGCGCAAATGTTGCCTGGCAAGAGAGCCAACGCAATCATGTTGTTGCGCAATCTCTGAATATCGAAGTAGATCCACGTATCGGTGTTCTTGCCTTTGTTCCATCCACTGAGCTTTCAACATCAAAGGCACGCAAGATGCTGCCTGAATCAATCCCACACGAGGATGCGGTTCGTAACTCAATAAATACAGCGGTTTTAATTCAGGCGTTGCAACACCGTCCAGATCTTTTGCTGGGAGCAACTGAGGATTACCTGCACCAGAGCTACAGAAAAGATGCGATGCCACAGAGCTTTGCTTTAATGACAAAGCTTCGCAAAGCAGGCGTTGCTGCATTTATTTCTGGGGCCGGTCCAACAGTTTTGGTTCTTCACACAGGTGGAGATGCTGAAGCGGCTGAGTTAGAGCGTGCCGCAGGGGAGAAGTTCCAGATGATTCCTTTGGGTGTTTCACGCACAGGAGTCAGCGTCGTCACAGCCTGATTTTGCGGATTCCCGCTCAATCCTGCTAACCTTTACTCATCTGAACGGCTCATCTAGTAGCCAGTAACACATCAGGTAAATTCCAAAAATCCAGGCTCTTTCGGGTTTAAACACTTAGTTTAAAAACCAAGTTAAAAATCCGGAGCCAATAGCGAAAAGATATACATGACAACAGAAATTGAACCAGTTCGCTCCAACAGTCCAGAGCTTGCTGCAATGACCCTTCCAAAGTTGAAGACAGTAGCTACACAACTTGGTGTTGATGGCGCAGCAAAGATGAAGAAGGACGCGTTAGTAGAAGCGATCGCTGATTTACAGGCGAAGAACCGCGAAGCTGCAAAGGCTGAACGCGAGGCACGTCGCGAGGCGCGCAACAACCGCAAGAAGGAGTCAAAGCCTTCAAACAACACTCAAGATTCAGATGATGATGGCGATGATGATTCAGCGCCGCTCAGCAACAACGATCGGGCAAACAACGACCGCGGCGGCAATGATCGCAACGACCGTGGTGGTCGCTTTGATCGCAACGACCGTGGGCGTGGACGTGACCGCAATCGCGATCGCAACCGTGACCGTGGGCCTCGCGAAGAGCGTGAGCCAGTCATTAGCGAAGATGATGTTCTCGTTCCCGTAGGCGGACTTCTCGATATTCTCGAAAGTTATGCATTTATCCGCACAGGTGGATACCTGCCAGGCCCTAACGATGTTTACGTTTCACTGCAGCAGGTTCGCAAGAACGGTCTGCGCAAGGGAGATGTTGTTACAGGTCAGGTTCGTCAGCCTCGCGAAGGTGAAACAAAGCAGAAGTTCAACGCTTTGATCACCCTAGAAACCGTTAACGGAATGACACCGGAAGAGGCACGTAACCGTGTTGAGTTCGGAAAGTTAACTCCGCTTTATCCTCAGGAGCGTTTGCGCCTTGAGACTGAGCCAAACATTCTTACAACACGCGTTATCGATTTGATCGCACCAATTGGTAAGGGTCAACGTGGTCTTATCGTTTCGCCTCCAAAGGCTGGTAAGACAATGGTTCTGCAATCAATCGCTAACGCGATTACAACTAACAACCCAGAGTGTCACTTGATGGTTGTTCTTGTTGATGAGCGTCCAGAAGAAGTTACAGATATGCAGCGCAGCGTTAAGGGTGAAGTTATTGCTTCAACCTTCGATCGCCCAGCTGATGACCACACAACAATCGCAGAGCTTGCAATCGAGCGTGCAAAGCGTTTAGTTGAACTTGGTCACGATGTAGTTGTTCTTCTCGACTCAATTACTCGTCTTGGTCGCGCGTACAACATTGCAGCACCTGCATCAGGCCGCATCCTTTCTGGTGGTGTCGATTCAGCTGCGCTGTATCCACCAAAGAAGTTCTTCGGAGCTGCTCGAAACATTGAAGATGGCGGATCACTAACGATTCTTGCAACAGCACTTGTTGATACAGGTTCTCGTATGGATGAAGTTATCTTCGAAGAGTTCAAGGGAACTGGAAACATGGAGCTCATCCTTGATCGCAAGATGGCTGATAAGCGCATCTTCCCTGCGGTTAACGTTGTTGCTTCAGGTACACGTAAGGAAGAAATCCTTATGGGTTCAGAAGAGCTCAACATTGTCTGGAAGCTACGTCGCGTATTGCACGCACTAGAGCCACAGGCTGCTTTGGAACTGTTGCTTGAGAAGATGAAGGGCACTAAGTCCAACGTCGAGTTCTTGATGCAGATTCAGAAGACAACTTCGGGTCCAGACGACTCAAAGTAAGCGTAAATTTCTCAATTGTGGGCTTATCGCCTACCCTTGGGGTCTGTTAACCGTCCGTTTGGTTCACTCAGTATTGAGACCCAAACACGAATATAAGGAATAACCATGAAGCCAGAGATCCACCCAGAGTACAAAGAGACCCAAGTAACGTGTGGTTGCGGTGAGAAGTTCGTAACTCGCTCAACAGTTGCTAGCGGATCGATCTACGTTGAAGTTTGCTCAGTCTGCCACCCGTTCTACACAGGTAAGCAGCGCATCCTTGATACTGGTGGTCGCGTGGCTAAGTTTGAAGAGCGCTTCGGTAAGAAGAACTAGCTTTCTAAAGAAACCGCATCGCAGCCCTTGTCGGGTTGCGGTCGCGGTTTTTTTATTTCCCGCAGTAGATAACTAATAGAAAGGAGCAGTCGATGAGCAATGATCGCTTTGCATCAGCACATGAAATGGTGCGCGAGTATGCAGAACTTGAAGAGAAGATGGCTGATCCTTCTATTCACGAGGATCAAGCAAATGCTCGCAAACTTGGACGACGATATGCCCAGCTTGGTCCAGTTGTTGCAGGGTTCAAAGCCTGGAAATCATCAGAGGATGATTTATTAGCTGCAGCAGAACTTGCCGATGTTGATCCTGATTTTGCTGCCGAGATTCCAGCGTTAGAGGCGGCACGTGATGCTGCTGCAGAGCGTCTTGAAGAGCTATTGCTACCACGTGATCCCAATGATGATCGCGATGTTATTTTGGAAGTCAAAGCCGGTGCAGGTGGAGATGAGTCAGCGTTATTTGCTGGCGATCTACTGCGCATGTACATGCGTTATGCAGAAAAGCACAACTGGAAAGTTGAAATCATTGATGCCACCGAAAGTGAAATGGGTGGATACAAAGATATTTCTGTAGCGGTTAAATCAAAGGGAACTGCAGCACCTGGAGAATCACCGTATGCACGTTTGAAGTTTGAAGGCGGAGTTCACCGTGTGCAGCGCGTTCCGGAAACTGAAAGTCAGGGGCGCATTCACACATCAGCAGCTGGTGTTTTGATCCTTCCTGAAGCAGAAGAAATCGATGTGGAATTGAATATGAATGATGTACGCGTAGATGTGTACCGCTCATCAGGTCCTGGTGGACAGTCAGTTAATACAACCGACTCTGCTGTGCGTTTAACTCACGTGCCAACTGGAATTGTTGTTTCATGCCAGAACGAAAAGAGCCAGTTACAGAACAAGGAATCCGCGCTTCGTATTTTGCGTGCACGCCTATTGGCAGATGCACAAGAAAAGGCTGAAGCTGCTGCATCTGCAGAACGTAAGAGCCAGGTTCGTACAGTGGATCGTTCAGAACGAATCCGCACGTACAACTTTCCAGAAAACCGCATTAGCGATCACCGCGTTAACTACAAGGCAAACAACTTAGACGCGGTATTAAATGGCGATTTAGATGACATGATCCAAACTTTGCTGGATGCTGACAAAGCGGCACGTTTGGCTAACGCTAACTAAGATGAGCTGTGTTGCTTAAATGAAAATTAAAGAGATTCTGCGGGATGCTAAGTCCCAATTAGCTGAATCTGGTATTTCTGAGGTTGATGCAGAACATCTCTTGGCACATGTATTGGGCCTGTCACGCATGGATCTTCATAACCCTGTTTTAGTTGAATCAACATTGCTCGCCTTTGAGGATAAAGAAGTTTTAGAGGAACAGTTTTACGATCTGTTAGATCGAAGACTTAGTTTTGAACCCTTGCAATACCTAACAGGTGTTGCTGGTTTTAGATATTTAAATATCGAAGTTGGCCCAGGAGTATTGGTGCCACGTCCAGAATCTGAATTATTGGTAGAGGCTGTTTTGCAACACATCGAGAATCTTCCTGCCCCAGTTAGCGTTATTGATTTAGGTGCAGGTTCGGGTGCGTTGTCATTGGCTATTGCAACAGAGGCACCTACTACACGTGTGATCGCTGTTGAAAAAAGTCCGGAAGCCTTGTTTTGGTTAAAGAAAAATGTCTCAGTTATTGCTGAAAATGTACGTGTTGTAGAAGGCGATGTCGTAGATGTTCTTCCGGGTATTAAATGCGATGTAGTAATTGCTAACCCGCCCTATGTTCCTGATTCACAAGTGTTGCCCAGAGATGTTGCAGGTTTTGAGCCTCACATCGCATTATTTGGTGGCCCAACAGGTATGGAGATTCCGCAGCTATTTATTACCGCTGCAGCTCGCCTCTTAAAGCCTGGGGGCGTTTTAGTTATTGAACACACTGAAGAACAGGGCGCTGCAATCGCATCCGCGCTGTCAGTAGATTTTTCAGAGGTTGCCCTGCATGATGACCTAGTAGGACGACCACGATGGACAAGTGCGGTGAGGAGGTAGCCATGGCAAAGGATATTGATCTTAAAAAGGGCGAACTTTCTCGTCATGTTAACAAGGCTGCTAAAGCAATCGCCGATGGTTTCATCATCGTCATTCCGATGGAGCACAGTTACGCATTTGCATGCGATGCCTTTAGACAGGATGCGGTACGAGCAATGCATGTTTTGCGTGGAGATCCATTGTTCACGGCAGCACAAGTGATTGTTGGAAGTGTAAAAACTACTGAAGGAATTATTCGTGAAGTAACTCCTGAGATAAAAGGTTTAATGAAAAAGTTTTGGCCCGGAATGGTTTCCTTAAACTTGCGACCACAACTAGGTCTTAGCTGGGATCTTGGAGATAACAATCAACTCGATCGTGTCAGTGTTCGACTTCCGAAAGCAAAGTTTGCAAAAGCCTTAGTCTCACAAACAGGACCACTTGCTATTGCTAGTGCGGCTCGAAAGTCGATGCCCGCCCCACAATCATTAAGCGATGTCTTGGTTTTGGATTCAGATGTTGCCCTCAAATTTGATAATGGAAAGCTTCGCAAGGGCCCGATCTCGACTGTGATTGAGGCGGATGAAACCGGCGTGCGGGTACTGCGCATTGGAGCGGTCTCGCTCGAGGAAATTCAGGCAATCGTTCCTGGTGCTACGAGCGCGTAACCCCTTCGCCCTATAGGGTTTGGACATGTCCGAAACCTTTTATGGCCCAGATTTCAACCTTTTAACCTCGCAGGATCCTGAGATCGCGGCGGTTCTCTTATCTGAACTCAAGCGTCAACAGACCAATCTGCAGTTAATCGCCTCAGAAAACTTCACATCACGTGCGGTTCTGGCAGCTTTAGGGTCAACCCTTTCCAACAAGTACGCCGAAGGTTATCCAGGTAAGCGTTACTACGGTGGTTGCGAAGAGGTAGACAAGGCTGAATACCTTGCAATTGATCGCGCAAAATCTTTATTTGGTGCAGAGCATGCAAATGTTCAACCGCACTCAGGTGCATCTGCAAATGTTGCGGTGTATCAAGCATTCACAAAGCCTGGCGATACTGTTCTTGCGATGGATTTGGCACATGGTGGTCACTTAACCCATGGATCTCCAGTTAACTTTTCTGGAAAGTGGTTCAACATCGAGTCTTACGGTGTTCGCCAAGACAATGAATTAATTGATTATGACCAACTACGTGAACAAGCGATACGCACAAAGCCAAAGATGATTTGTTCTGGTGCAACCGCGTATCCATCACTTGTTGATTTTGCAAAGATTCGCGAAATCTGCGATGAAGTCGGCGCAATCATGTGGGTAGATGCAGCGCACTTCATCGGTCTTGTGGCCGGTAAGGCGATTCCATCACCAGTTCCTTATGCAGATGTTGTTTCCTTTACGACACATAAAGTTTTGCGTGGCCCACGTGGCGGAATGATTTTGGCAAAGGCACAACATGCGGCAGCGATCGATAAGGCGGTATTCCCTGGAATGCAGGGTGGGCCGATTATGTCTGCGGTAGCGGGCAAGGCGATCGCTTTGGCCGAGTGCGCAACACCTGCGTATCAAAAGTATGCAAAGGATGTCATTGTTAATGCAAAGGCCCTAGCTGCAGCACTTGAAGCAGAGGGTATGCGCGCAGTATCTGGTGGCACTGAAACCCACCTCGCATTGATGGATATTCGAAGCACCGGTGTTACTGGCAAGGTTGCAGATGAGCGTTGTGGAGCTGCAGGAATTGTGATGAACAAGAACTCAATTCCTTACGATCCAGAAAAGCCAGGAATCACAAGTGGTATTCGTGTTGGTTCACCTGCAACAACTACCCAAGGAATGGGTGTTGAAGAGATGAAGCAGATCGCAACTTTGATTGCGCGAGCGATTAAAACCGATGATGCATCAGCACATGCTGCGATTAAATCTGAAGTTCATGCTTTAACGGCGCGTTTTCCTATTTACCAGGCGTAATTAGCTTCGATGCGCGAGTACATGATCACGCTGCTGATTTCAGCAGCTTTGTGTTACCTCATTACTCCGCTAGTGCGCACCCAAGCGATTCGATTTGGTGCAGTTGCCGCGATCCGCGATCGAGATATTCACAGCGTTCCCACTGCACGGTGGGGTGGAGTTGCGATGTGGGCTTCGATGGCACTTACCTTTGCCATCGTTAACCATCTGCCGCTCGTTGGAAAATCCTTTGGCCATGAAGCGCAAGGAATTTTCTTAGCATCAACTGCAATCGTGTTGCTCGGAATGGCTGATGATCGTTTCCAGCTGGATGCTTTAACAAAACTTGCGGGCCAAGTTTTCGTTGCAGGAATTCTGCTTATCTACGGAATTCAGATTTTGTGGCTACCTATCAACGGTGTGATCACCTTGCCACCGGCCATTGGTCAATTAGTAACGGTATTGATCGTCTTAGTAGTAATTAACGCAGTTAACTTTATTGATGGAATGGATGGATTAGCAGCTGGAATCGTTGCGATTTCAGGGATTGCATTCTTCGCTTTTGCTTACTTATTAGCGGTTGATTACGGCTTTAGCCGCGCAGGTGCTCCATCGCTGACGACCGCGGTTTTAGTGGGTATTTGCCTTGGTTTCTTGCCTCATAACATCAACCCCGCCAAGATATTTATGGGCGATAGTGGTTCGATGTTGCTGGGCCTACTGCTTTCAGCAGCAGCAATTACTTTGACCGGCCAAGTAGATCCCAACGCGATTTCAGCTGAATCCCTTGGACCAACATTGCTTCCTCTGTTACTTCCATTTGCAGTGCTTGCGATTCCATTCTTGGATTTGCTGCTTGCAGTTGGTCGACGAGTTAAAGCGGGACGTTCTCCGTTTGCACCTGACAATCAACATTTACATCACCGCTTGCTCAGTGCGGGTAACTCAACAAACAAGACCGCGGTGATTTTGTATCTCTGGACAGCAACAATCGCATTTCCAGTAACAGTGCTTGCATTTGCGCCATGGTGGGTTGCATTGATTACCGTTGTTGTCTTAATTGGAATTAGTGTGATTGTCATGAAAAGCAAGAACAAGGTTTCAGCATGACGGAAAAAAGCAATGAATCGCAGTTGCTACGTGGCGCATTTCTTCCGACATTAATTGTTGGATTGGTAGCGATCGCCATCTCTGCATTTATTCAGGGCTTGAGTGGTTTTTGGGGAGCTTTACTGGCGCAGTTTGTTGTAGTGATCTTCTTTGTTATCCATATCGCCGTTTCACGAATGACTCGAAATTTAGATCCCATTTCGACAATGGCGATGGCGCTCTTTTCTTACTTCGCCAAGTTGTTTGGTTTGGGTTTACTGCTGTGGGCGATCTCCAAATTCACCGAGCGAGAAACCATCAACCGCACAGCTTTTGGGATTACCGCTGTGGCGCTGACCATCGCATGGCTATGGGGCGAAATTGCCAGTTACATGAAACTTCGCCTACATTTGCCCCTTCCTGAGTCCAGCAAGCAGCAGTAGATTTACCACCCCGAGGCAAGGAGCTCCCATGGCTAACCGCGAAGAGAATGCAATGTGGTCCATCTTTGGCTACCTCCTATCTGGGTTGATCTTCTGGGGAGGCGTCGGAATCGCCCTGGATAAGTGGCTCAACACCGGATACTTCACTTTGACCGGCTTGCTTGTGGGAATTAGCGGAGCGATCTACCTGATCTGGCTCCGATTCGGCCGCGAATAACCCCCTCAGCCACGCTCAACATCACAGCCCCTAGGCCTATTTCGATTTCTCATAAATAACCCCTCTCGCATAGAGTTGCCCCGTCTTCCCGCCCCATCAATTTTGAGGAGTATGCGTGCGCGTTCAATTGCGTTCTGCCGCTGAGGGTGAGGGTTTCGTCCCACCTAGCAGCAATGACTTCGAACTTCCTCCAATTTTCGGCGACAACCCATACACAACTAAGCCAATTTTTCTGGTTTTACTTTCAGTAATTTTGATTTCAACATTTTTCATTTTGTCTTCACGTAAGGCTTCGATTATTCCTAGCAAGTTCCAATTTGCAGGCGAATCTGTCTATTCATTTGTTCGCGAGAATCTAGCTAAAGAGGTTATCGGGCATGACTTCCTGCGCTTTGTTCCATACCTGTTCTCGCTCTTCACATTTATTCTTGTAAACAATATTTTTGGAATTATTCCTTTTATTCAATTCCCAACGATGTCCCGAGTTTCATTCCCGTATGTATTGGCAATCTCTACTTACTTGGTATTCCACTACGTTGGAGTTCGAAAGCAAGGCGCATTTAAGTACTTCAAGGAAATCATGTTTATGCCTGGCGTTCCAAAGGCTGCATACATCTTGATCACTCCACTTGAAATCCTTACCTTCTTTGTAGTTCGCCCACTAACGCTTTCACTTCGTCTCTTTGCAAATATGTTTGCGGGCCACTTGTTGTTGCTCGTGTTTATCTTGGGTGGAGAACATCTACTTCAAGGTGTTATTGGTTTGAAGTTGATCAGCCCATTTGCCTTCGCAATTGGCATTGTGCTGACCTTCTTTGAATTCATGGTCCAATGCTTGCAGGCGTACATCTTTACTCTGCTCGCAGCTCTATACATCGCCGGCGCCCTTGCCGACGAGCACTAATAGGAAAATAAGGAGAAATAAATGGAAGGCACACTCAACCTGGTTGGTTTCGGCCTCGCAGCAATTGGTCCCGGTGTAGCAACTGGACTTATCTTCGCCGCATACATCAATGGCGTTGCACGTCAGCCAGAAGCACGTAGCGTTCTACAGCCAATCGCGTTCCTTGGATTCGCGCTTGCTGAAGCTCTCGCACTCTTCGGTCTCGTTCTAGCATTCGTTCTCTAATTCATTATTTTTAAGAAAAATTAAGGACAACTGATGCAATTTGTTAACTTAGCAGCGGGAGAGAAGTTGAATCCGCTCGTACCTCACACAGCTGAGCTTGTGGTTGGTGCGATCGCCTTCACCCTTCTTTTCTTAACGCTTCGTAAGTTTGTAGTTCCAATGTTTGAGAAGGCTTTCGAAGCCCGAACCCATGCAATTCAAGGTGGAATCGAACGTGCTGAAAAGGCACAGGCAGAAGCTCAACGCGCATTGGCTCAATACACGGAGCAGCTATCAAAGGCACAATCAGAGGCACAGACACTTCGTGAAGAAGCTCGTGTTCAAGGTGCAGCAATCATTGAAGATCTTCGTGCCAAGGCACAAGAAGAAGCAGCTCGCATTACAGCAACTGCTCACGCTTCAATCGAAGCAGAACGTCAACAAGCGGTTACCTCACTTCGTAATGAAGTTGGTGCACTTGCAGTTGAACTTGCTTCAAAGATTGTTGGAGAAGCTTTGGATGATCAAGCTCGTCAATCACGAATTGTTGATCGCTTCCTTGAAGATCTAGAAAAATCTAAGTAGAGAATAGGTAAAGAAACAATGAGAGCTCACTTCGGAGGCAGCAGCCGTAAGTCACTCGTGGCTTCACGTGTGTCACTTGATGCTGCCGTCAAAGGCGTAGATGCAAACAGTGCATCTGCTCTGAGCTCTGAGCTTTTCTTTGTTGCAGATGTACTCAGCACAAACATTGCTGTACGTCGCGCACTTACCGATCCATCTCGCGATGGAAAGGCAAAGGCAGCATTTATCTCTGAACTATTTGGCAAGAAGGTTGGCGCAGTTGCACTTGGTTTAGTTACCGAGTTATCAGCTTTGCGCTGGTCAGCACCAAAGGATCTTGTACTTGTTCTAGAACAGCTAGCGATCGAGGCGGAAGCATCAGCTGCCAATATTGCAGGCGAACTAGACCGTGTAGAAGATGAAATTTTCACAGCAGCAGCAGCCTTTGCTAGCTCAACAGAGCTACGTAAAGCGCTGACATCAGATGCTACGAATGCCAAGGCGACCTTAGTTGCTGACATTCTCAAGGGCGCATCTGGTTCAACTGTAAAGCTGGTTTCACAGATGGTGAATGCATGGAGAGGGCGCAGCATTGAGTCAGCATTTGCTGATTACCAAGCAGCGCTAGCAGCACGTCGTAACCGAGTTATTGCTTTGGTTCGCGTTGCCGCTCCATTAAGCCAAGCACAGCAAGATCGTCTAGCTACAACTTTAACTAGCAAGGTTGGACAACCAGTTCGTATCAATATTGAGATCGATCCAACAGTGTTGGGTGGAGTTTCAGTGAAGTTTGCAGATGAAATCGTTGATGGATCAGTTTCAAATCGTTTGGCTGGAGCCGCACGCGCTCTTGCTGGAAGCAAATAAAGGGAGAAACACATGGCAGACCTAAAGATCAATCCTGAAGAGATTCAGGGTGCCTTAGCGAACTTCGTTAAGTCATACGATCCAGGCGTTGCAGCTCGCGACGAAGTGGGAACCGTTAGCCAGGCAGGTGACGGAATCGCACGTGTTGAAGGGTTGCCATCAACAATGGCGAATGAGTTGTTGCAGTTTGCAAACGGCACACTCGGCCTCGCACTCAACCTAGACGTCCGTGAAATCGGTACCGTTATTTTGGGTAGCACAACAGGAATTGAAGAAGGAACATCTGTTCGTCGTACTGGTGAGATTCTCTCTGTACCAGTTGGCGATGGTTTCCTAGGTCGCGTCGTTGATGCACTTGGAAATCCAATTGATGGCAAGGGCGAGATCAAATCTGAAGCACGTCGTGCACTTGAACTACAGGCTCCCTCTGTAGTTCAGCGCCAACCTGTTAAGGAGCCACTCGCAACTGGTATCAAGGCGATCGATGCGATGACAGCGATTGGTCGCGGACAGCGCCAGTTGATCATCGGTGACCGTCAGACAGGTAAGACAGCGGTTGCTGTAGACACAATTATTAACCAGAAGGAAAACTGGAAATCTGGCGATAAGAAGAAGCAGGTTAAGTGTATTTATGTAGCTATTGGTCAGAAGGGTTCAACGATTGCAGCTGTTAAGGGCGCACTCGAAGAAGCTGGCGCAATGGAGTACACAACAATCGTTGCTTCACCTGCATCAGATCCAGCAGGTTTCAAGTACTTAGCTCCTTACACCGGTTCAGCAATTGGTCAGCACTGGATGTACAAGGGCGAGCATGTTCTTATCGTGTTTGATGATTTATCAAAGCAAGCTGAGGCGTACCGTTCAGTCTCACTTCTACTTCGTCGTCCACCAGGCCGTGAAGCGTACCCAGGCGATGTTTTCTACTTACACTCACGTTTGCTAGAGCGTTGCGCAAAGCTTTCCGATGAATTAGGTGGCGGTTCAATGACCGGTTTGCCAATCATCGAAACAAAGGGAAATGACGTTTCAGCGTTTATTCCTACAAACGTAATTTCGATTACTGATGGTCAGTGCTTCTTCGAAACAGATCTTTTCAACGCCGGTGTTCGCCCAGCGATCAACGTAGGTGTTTCTGTTTCTCGTGTAGGTAGCTCTGCGCAGACAAAGGCGATGAAGAAGATCGCTGGTCGTCTACGTCTTGACCTTGCTCAGTACCGTGAACTTGAAGCATTCGCTGCTTTCGGTTCAGATCTTGATGCTGCATCAAAGGCTCAGCTTGAGCGCGGTGCACGCATGGTTGAACTTCTTAAGCAGGGTCAGTACTCACCATATTCATTGGAGCGTCAGATCGTTTCAATCTGGGCAGGTACTACTGGAAAGCTTGATGATGTTGCAGTTGCAGATATTCGCCGCTTTGAAGCAGAGCTTCTCGACTTTATCGCTCGCGAACGCAAGGAGATCAACGCAGTTATCTCTGAAACTAAGCAGCTAGATGATGACACCATTGCAAAGATGGAGGAAGCGGTTGCTTCCTTCAAGAAGCAGTTCAAATCATCAGCATCACAGGCTCTTAATGAAGCTCCAGCTGAAGCCCTAGATGGGGAAGATGCAGAGCAGATCACTAAGTTTGTTCCTCCGGCGGTGAAGAAGTAACCCATGGGTGCCCAACTTCGCATATATCGCCGACGGATGCGATCCGTTAAAGCGACTAAAAAGATTACGAAAGCTATGGAGTTAATCTCTGCTTCTCGTATCGTTAAGGCGCAGCAACGAGTCGCAGCTTCAACTCCTTATGCCAATGAGTTGACCCGTGCGGTATCTGCAGTTGCCACTTACTCTTCAACAAACCACCCTTTAACAACAGCTTCTGAACGACCAATCCGCGCAGCGATTTTGATTATCTCTGCAGACCGCGGAATGGCTGGCGCGTACTCAAACAACGCAATCAAGGAAGGGGAGCAGCTTGCAGCCCTTCTTCGTGAACGCGGTCTTGAAGTTAAGCCATACCTAGTTGGACGTAAAGCGGTTGGTTACTACAAGTTCCGTGATCGTCAGATTGCAGGACAGTGGACAGGTTTCTCAGATAACCCAACCTATGAAAACGCTAAGGAAGTTGCTGATGCGTTGATTAAGGCATTTATTGCAGATGCACAAACAGATGCAGCGGGCGTAGATGAGATCCACATCGTCTTTACAGAGTTCAAGTCAATGCTTATCCAAAATGCAATGGCAAAGCGCATGCTTCCTCTGGAAGTTGTTGAAAGCGATGCACCAGCACCAGCTGGATTACTACCTATGTATGAATTCGAACCTAATGCGGGTGTAGTGCTTGATGCACTTCTACCTCGTTACATTGAGGCTCGAGTATTTAACGCGATGTTGCAATCTGCAGCTTCAGAGCATGCAGCTCGTCGTCGCGCTATGAAGTCAGCAACTGACAATGCTGATGATTTAATCAAGTCGTTAACACGACTTGCGAACGCGGCTCGTCAGGCCGAAATTACTCAAGAGATCAGTGAAATTGTTGGCGGCGCAGACGCGTTGGCCTCAGCTAGTGCAGGGAGTGAATGATGTCGAACTCAAAAAAGGGCCGCGTAGCTCGCGTTATCGGACCGGTTGTGGATATTGAATTCCCAGCCGATTCAATGCCAGCGATCTTTAATGCGCTACATGTAGAGACAACCATGTCAGGTACTACTCGTACCTTGACACTCGAGGTTGCTCAACACATTGGCGATAACCTCGTGCGCGCAATCTCAATGCAGCCAACCGACGGTATGGTCCGTGGCGCAGAAGTATCCGATACAGGGACACCGATCTCAGTTCCTGTTGGTGATGTGACAAAGGGCCATGTGTTCAACACACTTGGCGAGTCACTAGATGTTCCAACCTCATCACTCGACATCAAAGAGCGTTGGCCAATTCACCGCGATGCACCAGCATTTGATCAGTTGGAATCTAAGACTGAGATGTTTGAAACCGGTATTAAGGTTATCGATCTTCTAACACCTTACGTAAAGGGTGGAAAAATCGGTCTATTCGGTGGTGCAGGTGTAGGTAAGACAGTTTTGATTCAGGAAATGATTTACCGTGTAGCTGAAAACTTCGGTGGTGTGTCTGTATTCGCCGGTGTTGGTGAGCGTACTCGTGAAGGTAATGACTTGTTCCTCGAAATGACCGAGACCGGTGTTATTAACAAGACCGCGTTAGTGTTCGGTCAGATGGATGAGCCACCTGGCACGCGTCTACGTGTTGCTTTGTCAGCGTTAACAATGGCTGAGTACTTCCGCGATGTTCAAAAGCAGGACGTTCTTCTGTTCATCGATAACATCTTCCGTTTCACACAGGCAGGCTCTGAGGTTTCAACACTTCTAGGCCGTATGCCATCTGCTGTGGGTTACCAGCCAACACTTGCAGATGAAATGGGTCAGCTACAGGAGCGCATCACATCAACACGTGGTCACTCAATTACATCTATGCAGGCGATTTACGTTCCTGCTGACGATATTACAGACCCAGCGCCACACACTACTTTCGCGCACTTAGATGCAACAACAGTATTGTCTCGTCCGATTTCAGAGCTTGGTATCTACCCAGCTGTGGATCCACTTGACTCAACATCACGCATCTTGGATCCACGCTACATCGGAGAGCACCACTTCCGTGTTGCTAACCGCATCAAGCAGATTCTGCAGCGTTACAAGGATCTACAGGACATCATTGCAATTCTCGGTATCGATGAATTGTCAGAAGATGACCGCGTACTCGTAGGCCGTGCACGTCGTATCCAGCGCTTCTTGTCACAGAACACATTCGTAGCGAAGGTGTTTACAGGAATCGACGGTTCATTCGTTCCGCTATCTGAGACAATCGAAGCATTTGAAGCACTTGCAGATGGAAAGTACGATCACATTCCAGAGCAGGCATTCTTCATGTGCGGTGGTCTTGCTGATGTTGAGCGCAATGCAGCTGAACTTGCAGCAAGCTTGGCGAAGTAATCGATCATGACACTTAAAGTCGAACTAGTATCTCCAACGCAGCGCGTCTGGTCGGGCGAAGCAACATCTGTTTCTGCCCGCACAGTCGAAGGTGATATCGGTGTTCTCACCGATCACTCCCCGCTCTTTGGAGTTCTAGTTGACGGCCAGGTTGTAATCCACGGAACCAACGGAGAAGCAACTGAGTTCAAAGTCAGCGGTGGATTCCTATCGGTCGCAAACAACCGCGTATCAATCCTTACGGAGTCAGTTAACTAATTAGAAAAAAGTAATTCTCAGCTGCGAAAAGATGAAGAAGCAACTACACACTTTTCTCCGCTAAGAATTACTTTTTTTATGCATTAAAACTATTCGCGGGTTACCTTTGCACCGAGGCTTTGTAGCTGCTCGGCAAAGTTCGGATATCCGCGATCAACGTGGAAAGCCTGATCGACCGTTGTTTCACCCTCTGCAACTAGTGCTGCGAGGATTAAACCTGCACCTGCACGGATGTCATGGGCTTCCACCGGTGCTCCAGATAGCTCCTGTACGCCTGTAATTGAAGCGTGGTGGCCATCGACGCTGACTTGAGCCCCGAGGCGGCTGAGTTCGTTAACAAACATGAAGCGAGATTCAAAGACATTTTCAGTAACTAATGAATGGCCTTCAGCAATCGCGTTGAGTGCGATCACCATTGGAAGTAAATCTGTTGGGAATCCTGGATAGGGAAGTGTCGCAACATCAATTGCTTGTGGTCGCACATCCATCTTGACCCGAATTCCATCTGCAGTTGTTGTGATGATTGCACCTGCAGAGGCCAATTTTTCTAATGGAAGTTCCAAGTGCTCGGCAACCGCGCCATGAATAGTGATATCTCCACGAGTCATCGCTGCAGCAAAGGCCCAAGTGCCGGTAATGATGCGATCGGTAATGGTTGTGTGATCCGTTGGCGATAACTTCTGCACACCTGTAATTGTGATGACAGGTGTTCCTAAACCTTCAATCTTTGCACCCATTGAAATCAAGAACTCGCCAAGGTCCACGATGTCAGGTTCGCGGGCAGCGTTGTCAATTGTTGTAACACCCTTTGCTAATACTGCGGCGGTCATGATGTTTTCAGTTGCGCCAACACTTGGGAAATCCAACTCAACTGGTGCTCCAGTTAGGCCATTAGGCGCTTCTGCAATTACATAACCATGTTCAATATGGGCCTTGGCACCAAGTGCCTCCAAACCCTTTATGTGAAAATCTAAACCGCGAGATCCAATTGCATCTCCACCAGGTAGGGCGACATCTGCCTGTCCCACTCGTGCAACAAGTGGACCTAAGACATTGATGGATGCGCGCATCTTTCTGACAAGATCGTAATCAGCACGATGTGCAGGCTCTTGAGGAACATCGATTGTGACGGTATCTGCACCACGTACAACTGTGCATCCAAGACGAGTTAATAAATCCGCCATGATGTCTACATCGGCGATATCTGGAACATTTCGAATTGTGGTGCTTCCGGCCGCCAATAATGAGGCGGCCATAAGCTTGAGAACAGAGTTTTTAGCCCCTGTAACAGAGACCTCGCCACGTAATGAGGTGCCGCCTTGAATGCGGAAGCGATCGTGGGATGCCATAGCCGCAGTCTACTTATAAGGTAAGCACATGGTTAATTTAACGCGCATTTACACAAAGACCGGCGATGACGGAACTACATCCCTTGGAGACATGTCCCGTACCTCAAAAAATGACCCACGTCTTGAAGCGTATGCAACGGTCGATGAGGCCAACTCAACTATTGGTGTTGTTCTTGCAACTGATCAGTTAACCGAAGATGTTCGCGCTCTGCTTGTACGAATCCAAAATGATCTTTTTGATGTCGGCGCAGATCTTTGTACACCAGTTGTAGATTCACCAGCATTTGAACCATTGCGCGTACTTGAATCACAGATTACTTATTTAGAGGAACAAATCGATAAGTACAACGCAAACCTTGAGTCATTGCGTTCATTTGTCTTGCCATCTGGAACTGCATCCGCGGCCCACCTTCATGTTGCACGCACAGTTGTTCGTCGCGCAGAGCGATGCACTTGGGCTGCCATCCATGCATTTGGTGGGGGAGTTAATCCATTAACCGCGAAGTATTTAAATCGTTGCTCTGATCTTCTCTTTGTGCTTGCACGTTTTGCCAATAAAGAGATCGGCGATCAGTTGTGGGTACCTGGAGCTAACCGCTAAGGATTTACTGTGTAGGTAGTTCCCGGGACCTTTTCTTGCGGAACATCTTTGCGGCAAGAAGCCTTTATATTTGAGATTGAGTGCTCAAGTTCGATCGGCTCTTGGCTAATGATCAAAATAGTCGCGTACTTTTTTGCACCTGTTTCTCCGTAGGTTGTGCGCACCGTTCCAAAGGTTTTTTGTGTTTTGTCTTCAGCTGAGACAACACCTTTAACTGTTGAGGTTACGACCCACCAGGTACAGCCGGTCGTTGATGCAACCTGTACCGCGCCACAAGAAAACTTCTCACAGACAGGAACATCATCAATCTTTTTGGCCAAGGCACGGGTTAAAACCTTGTCATTAGAAGCCAGGCCGACTAACTCTTTAGCTGTGGGAATCTTGGCGTAGGTATTTCCATCTTTGCTTTTGATAAAACCTTTAGGTGGCCATACAGGAGATGGTGACGGGGTTATCTTCGCCTTAGCCTTTGCAACTAACATCGTTGGCGCAGAGTGAGCCGCTGGTGCCAACACAATAAGCGCCAGAATGAGTGCGATTACCTTCTTAATCGCGATCCCACTTGAACTTACGGACGCTGAAGAAAATACCAATTGCTAGCCACAGCAGCAAAATGGCAACCGTTCTTTCAGTTTCCCAACTCTTTGCAACCTCTTGGGCCGCAAATGATTCAGGTAAGAAGACAGATCGCATACCTTGCGTAAGCCATTTCAGCGGGAAGATCGCAGCTACTTGTTGCATCCATGAAGGAAGTTGAGTGAAGACAAAGAAGACGCCGCTAAAGAACTGAAGAATAATCACGATCGGGGAGACAACGGCGGATGCACCACGTCCACTCTTAGGAACAATTGAAAAAGCGATTCCTAGAGCAGTTGAACAAGCACTTCCTAATAAAACTAACCATGTGAAGGTTAGCCACTTACCCGGATCTGTTGGCATCTCTAGGCCAAAGAAAAGCACACCAAAGCCCAATAGCAAGAGAATCTGAATAACCATACTGACAAAAATAAGGATTGCTTTTCCAATGAAGTAACTCGATGCCGGCATCGGGGTACCACGCAAACGCTTCAGTGCACCAAAATCACGCTCCATCGGAATTGTGATTGCTAATGCTTGAAAGCCTGTGTTTACTAGACCCGATGCGATCATTCCAGCTACAAAGTACTGAGAAAAAGTAACACCTGGTGCAATTGTGTCCTTAAAAACGGAACCAAAGATTGCAAGCAAGATAACTGGAAATAACAGCGTGAAAACAACGGATTCACGTTGGCGTGAAAACTGTCGAATCTCTAGACCACCACGTCGGAAACCTAATTGAAGAGCGCTAGGGATTTTATTCATTAACGCCTCCAATCATCTCTAGATAGATATCTTCTAGCGAAGGACGAGTCACAATGAGTTCTGGAACTTCTCCATTGAAGGTCGACGATAAGCTCGAAACCAATGTGGTTGGGTTATCTGTCTTTTCAGATCTGATCGAATCCCCATCACGCCACTGCACAGTTGCTTGTGCGGTAGCTCTTCCACCAAGGTCGGTAGGGGTTGAAACCTCAATAATTACTCCATGATTAATTACTGCGACCCGATCGGCTAGCGCCTCAGCCTCATCCAGGTAATGGGTTGTTAGCAGAATCGAAGTTCCATCGGTGCGAAGCTGTTGAATCAGAGCCCAGAATGCTCGACGAGCTTCAGGATCAAAGCCGGTTGTTGGCTCATCAAGGAATAACAGTTCGGGATTACCAATAATTCCTAAAGCCACATCTAAGCGACGACGTTGGCCACCTGAAAGATTGCGAATCAGCGCACTCTCTTTTTCCTTTAAACCAACGGAGTGGATAACCTCATCAACATTACGAGGATTTGAGTAGTAACCACTGAAGTGTTTGATGGTTTCAATCACAGTTAAATCACCAGCATCCGAGGAGCTTTGTAAAACGACTCCGATGCGATTGCGCCAGATACGTGATTCATGGCCACGAGTTTGTGGATCAAAACCAAGGACGGAAACAGAACCTGCATCACGAGTTCGAAAACCTTCGAGGATTTCTACAGTGGTTGTTTTTCCTGCACCGTTTGGCCCAAGAAGTGAAAATATCTCTCCTTGTGCGATTTCAAGATCTACTCCGCGCACAGCATGGACATCGCCATAGCTTTTCTTCAGGCCTTTTACTTCGATGAGGCTCATGTGGCTACTTTACTATGCGAAAATACACCTGTGAGCCCGCGTAGAAACTACCCAAAGAAGCGACAAAAGCCCGAAGAACCTCGGGAGATCAACATCGCCTCAACGGGTGAGAGCGTGGAAGAACATAATGATGGTGTGTACATCGTTCGACGTTTAACAGGTTCTGGCTCAACAAAACCCTATAGATGTCCAGGGTGCGATCAATTGATTCCACTAGCAACTCCACATGTTGTTGCATGGAAAGAGTATGACGAGGATGGTCGTCGCCATTGGCACACAGCGTGTTGGGCTAAGAAAGATAAGCGTCGCCCAAATACAGAACGAACAAGAAACGCACCCCGCTTTTAAATCAGCGCACTATATCTTTTTAGCCTAGGCGACCTTTTAACAATCGCGAAGCACGAATAATCAATCGATCGGTTCCAGCGGTGCGCTTGAAACTCAAAATCTTCAATGGCAGATTGACTCGCGTACGTACAACGGTTCGTGCGTAGGTATATTCAAGTAATCCTTCAGGACCATGAATTCGACCGTAACCACTGTCCTTAACGCCACCAAATGGCACAGATGAGATCGCAGCAAAAGAAAATGTCGAGTTAATCGCAACCATTCCGCAGTGCAATTGGGATGCGATCTTCTTACCTTGACGTTTAGACCAAATATTTGCACCTAAGCCATAGCGAGAGTTATTGGACAGTTCAATCGCTTCCTTCATTGATTTAACTCGGTTAATAATGATTATCGGACCAAAGGTTTCCTCACGAACAGCGGTAGAGCTCTCAGGTACATCCACCAAAATAACTGGTTGCACAAATGGTTCATGAATTGATTTCATACTTCCGTACGCGAATTTTCCACCATCTTTAATCGCAGCTTTAATATGCGAGGTGATAACACCAATCTGCGAAGGCATGGTTGAAGCACCATAGTTGCCTTCACCTGGCGCACCAGCTGTAAGGGTTGAGGCAAGTGCGATCGCCTTTTCAATAAAGGTATCTGCGACCTTTTCATCAACATATACACGTTCTGCACCAATGCAAGATTGACCGGCATTTGCCATAGCGGACCAGATAGTTGCATCCACCGCTCGATCGATATGTGCATCAGCTGCAACGATTACTGGATCTTTTCCGCCACATTCAAGGACAACAGGGGTCATTTGTGTTGCACAGGCAGCAGCTACCAACTTTGCAGTACGAGTCGAACCTGTAAAGGAAAGCTTGTTGATTGCCGAAGTACACAGTGCATTTCCAGTCTCGCCTAATCCAGTGATGGTTGTGAAAATTCCAGAAAATGGTGCGATGGCGTTAAAGCTTTCATTGATCCACATTCCAACACCAGGCGTGTACTCACTTGGCTTGAAAACAACGGTGTTTCCAGCAGCTAATGCATATGCGATTGAACCCATTGGGGTAAAGATCGGATAGTTCCACGGTCCGATAACGCCAACTACTCCTACAGGAGAGCGCTCTACAGTGGCAGACATATTGGCCATCAAAGCACCTGGTGCACGATGAGAAGTGCGCATGATCTCTTCTGCATGACGCGCAGCCCAACCGATGTGATTAACAGTGTTTGCAACTTCTAATCGCGAATCACTTAAGGGTTTTCCTGTTTCCAGCGAGATTAATTGTGAAATTTGTTCAACATTGTTAACAATGTATGTGCTCCAAGCAAGCAACGTTCTCTTTCGTCCGCTAAACCCTAGTTTTGCCCACCCATCAGATGCCTCACGCGCTTGTTCAACGACCGCGGCAACCTCTTTAGGAGTCATGATCGGATAGCGACCAACAACCTCGCCGGTAGCCGGATTGAAGGAGTTAAAGGTTTTTGCCATGTCATAAAGCCTAGTCGTGTATCGATAGGATTTGAAGTATGAGTCAGACGGTTCGCCCAAGCTGTGTCTTTGAAGCGGTGCGAACCCCTTTTCATCTTCGTACTGAAGATGGCATCGATTTAATTGGTGAAGTTGCCGCACCTATTGGCGGTTCAAAAGGTGGGATTTTATGCTTACATCCACTGCCAACTGCGGGCGGAATGATGGATAGTCATGTGTATAAAAAAGCAGCAAACCGATTACCTGCAATGGCTGGAATAACTGTTGTTCGTTTTAATACCCGTGGAACAACAAGTGAAGCCGGAAGCAGCACCGGCGAGTTTGATAATGGAAAATCTGAACGGTTTGATGTTGAAGCCATGTTGCGGTACTGCTTTGATGATTTGAAATTGGAAAATGTCTGGGTCACTGGATGGTCTTTCGGCACCGATCTTGCTTTACAGCATGCAAAGGATTCTCGTCACAAAGGTCTCATTCTCTTAAGTCCACCATTACGCACAACAACAAATGAGCAACTTGAGTATTGGAATACAGACCCTCGACCAATAACCGCTTTAGTTCCAGAGTTTGATGATTACCTACAGCCAGAGGCTGCACATGAAAGATTTGCAATTGTTCCAAAGCTAAAAATTATCGCTGTCGATGAGGCAAAGCACTTGTGGCTAGGAGAACCATCGGTCCACAGAGTTCTCTCTGAGATCACATCAATCGTTACTGGCGTACCTACTAGCCTTCCGCTTGAGTTTTAAGCGTTATTTGCCCGAGGAATCACAACTTCATCGAGAATCAGAATAATCGATGCTGCAACAGGCACAGCTAGTAATCCTCCAACTAAACCTAGAAGAGATGAACCGATCAGTGCTGCGATGATTGTGACCGCACCTGGAACGGAAAGGGTGCGCTTCATAATGCGTGGAGTAACGACATAGTTTTCAATTTGGACATAAACAACATAAGCCACGAAAGCAACGATGCCAATCAATAATGATTGCGACAAGGCAATTAAGGTGAAGACTCCCGCGCCAATAAAGTGGCCAATAAGTGGAATCAAGGCAGCAACCAGGACAAACATTCCGATTGCGATTGGTGAAGGAAGCCCCAGAATCGTTGAAAGAATCGTGACAAACACCGCCGCCATTGCAGCGATTACTATTTGACTACCCACAAATGAGCCAACCCGAGCGATTATCGCGTTTGTAAGCAAACCGACGCGATCCCGACGGCTAGCAGGTACCAGTGAGAGTCCAAGGTTTACCGCTTGTGGCAATGAGGTAATGAAGTACAGCGTTAAAACCAAAATTGTTAGGGCAGTGAAGAACCCTGAAAGAACAGATTTACCAACACCGATGACGCCGCCAAATGTGGAAATTAAAAGGGTTCCATCTGACGTGATCGACTTCAATCGTGTCTGTAATGTGTCAATAAGTCCATATTGAGTATTGAGCTTATTAATCGTTTCATTTTTCATTAAATCCTGAAGTAATTGCGGTCCAGCTTCGATCAGATTAGTTCCCTGACTAATCACTGGTGGAATAACTACTAAAGAAAAGAAAATCACAAAGAGAATAACTGATGAGAAAATTACAGTTACAGCTGCGCTACGAGACAGATTACGTTTTCTCAGTGCTTCGACCGCTGGATTTAAACCAGTAGCAAGAAACAATGCAATCAAAATCAAGACAAAAATTTGGCTTACGCTGGCAAGTGCACGCATTAACACAATGGCGGTCAGAGCACCCAAGGTTGCAATAAACCCAAAGTAGAAGGGATGAGATCGGTTGATGGGAGCGCCCAAGGTTCCATAATCGGCAGTGACCTTCTCTGCCTTCGGTGATCGAGTTGTTGCCTTCTTAATGCGCGCTGTAATAGCCATAGGGACATTCTAAAGTGAATAGATCACTCTTATTGAGACGTGGTGTTCATGTTCCCGACACATTTATACGAGAGAATACCGACCATGGCGTTGCGTATTACAGGCTTAGGCGAGGAGATCGCAGCTGTTACTGGCCTGCCTTGGCATCTGCCTTTGGAAGAGTGGCCGGAGGATCCAGCCCTTGCGGAAAAACGCGGTATTTCTCGACATGTTGTGCGCTTAGTGCGTGCGAGCAATGATCCCGATGCCGAGGTTTATGCGGTTAAAGAGACGGTGTCAGAGTTTGCAAATCGCGAGTACAAGATTTTGCGCGAATTAACTCATCTCAATGCTCCATGTGTTGAACAAGTAGCGGTGGTTGAAGGACGCACCGATGCAAATGGTGAAGAGCTTCCATGTGCGATCGTTACTCGATTCTTGCCATACTCACTGCCTTATCGAGTGCTTTTATCGGGAGCGGTTACCGCCCATGAGATCACAACTATGGCAAGTGCGTTAGCGCTGCTATTGGTCAGATTGCACCTTTTGGGTTTCTGGTGGGGAGATTGTTCTCTGTCTAACACCCTGTTCCGCCGAGATGCAGAGGGCTTTGCTGCTTACCTTGTCGATGCTGAAACAGGTGAGTTTCAGAAAACCCTCAGTGATGGTCAACGTGAACATGATTTAGATATTGTGCACTTTAACGTTGCCGCTGAACTTGAGGATCTTGCACTGTCAGGAGTTTTGTATCCAGGCATGGAGCCGGTGCGTGCATCGGAAGCGGTTATCCGTCGCTACCGACGCATTTGGGCTGCATTAAAGGAAAGACAGTTATTAGATCCAAAGGATCGTCACGCAGTTGAGCGTGCGATGCGCCAGCTACATGATCTTGGATTTGCTGTAGAAGAGGTAGCGATCACTATCGATGGTGATACACAAATGATCTCATTCCAACCAAAGTTAGTTGCAGCTGGATATCACACCCAACGTCTGCGGGATCTAACTGGCCTTGATGCTGAAGAGTTACAAGCCAAACGTTTGCTTGCATCCTTTGATCGATACAACGCACGCGAAAACAAATTGGGAATAAGTCTTCAAGAGATGGCAAAGAAGTGGATCTCAGAGGTCTTTGAGCCGGTAATTAGTAGAGTGCCTGATCACATGAGAGGTCGTGTGGAACGCGCACAGATGTTCCATGAAATCCTTGAAAATCGCTGGTATTTGAGTGAAAAAGCAGGCTACGACGTTGGATTAGATGAGGCTACAGATAATTACTGTGCCGAAATCCTGCCGCTTCGCCGCGACTCGGGCGTCGACATAGTTGTTGAATAGATAGGATGGCAACATGAGCTTGCCACCTAACTTCGGTCAAGCCTTTGATTTAAGTTCATTAACTAAGCCAAAGGTAGATCCATCGATTCCAATGCCTGGAATTGAAGTATCTGTCGAAAACTTAAGTAGCGACATCCTTCCCTTATCTCTTGTACGTCCCGTAATTGTTTTGATGTGGTCTCCACGATCTCCAGAATCTGTAGAGATGGTCAAGGTTCTCGGAAAACTCGAAGTAGATTACAAAGCAGCCTTTTCACTTGCGCGAGTTGATATTGAAGCCCATCCTCAAGTGGCACAAGCATTTCAAACCAAATCAATTCCTTATGCGGTAGCAATTATTTCTGAACAAATGGTTCCGTTATTTGAACAGGCCTACCCTGAAGCACAAGTAAAGATGGTTATCGATAAGGTCATCGCTCTAGCAGCTGAACAAGGTGTTGGCGAAGCTCCCGTAGAGCAGATGGAAGCAGAAGAGATCGAAGCCATGGAAGCGCTCGAGTCTGGCAATTACATCGCGGCCGAGGCTGCGTACAAGAAGTGGCTGTCTCGTAAACCAGCTGAAAACCTTGCAAAGTTAGGTTTGGCGCAGACACAGTTGTTAATGCGTACCGAAGGTTTAGAACTCAACGCAGTTATTGATGAGTCCACTAAGAACCCAACTGATATCGATCTACAGTTGAAAGCGGCAGATGTAGAAATTGTTAATGGTGGTGTAGAGGCAGCCTTTACCCGTTTGCTGCATGCGGTTCGTGCAACATCGGGGGATGATCGCGCAAAGGTAAAGGATCATTTGCTCAACCTCTTTGCTTTAGTTGACCAAGGTGACCCACGTTTGGTGGCAGCTCGTAAAGAGCTAGCCAGTGCGCTATTTTGAAAAAAACTATAAGCGTTGAGCATGAACTAAACCTTATAAAGGCGCTGTTCTTCCTCTTCGGCCTGCTCATAATGTCCTGGGTGCCTCGCTTCCCCGAGGTTAAGGCAAATCTTCAACTCACCAATGGCGAGTTTGGCTCATTGCTCAGCATGGGAGCTATCGGAAACCTTGTAGCGTTATTAACAGTTGGCCATCTTGTCCATAAGTATGGTGCGCGCTGGATGCTTCATATTGGAGCTTTTCTACTCGCCATTAGCTTGGTGTTTTTAACTCACAGCACCTCAAGTTTAGTATTTCTAGTTTTTATCATTATTCAGGGTGGTGCTATTTCCGCCTTTCACATTTCTATCAACTCACAAGGTTTCTATTTCCAAGATAGAACAAAGAAGCAAATCATTACTCTACTTAGCGGGTTCTGGAGCAGTGGTGCTCTAATTACATCAATGATCGCAGGCTTACTTGTGGACCGAGTGGCCTTAGGAACTTATTCAAACTTTCTCTCACTTTTCTGTTTTCTACTTATGACCTTCATCATCAATCGCATTTCTCCCAACTTGGTTCAGGCCGACCAAAACCCAGATTCTGAACACCGCGCACGAGATATGTTTAAAGGTTTTACAATCGATCGACAGGTATCAGCTGCATTGTTATTGGTCATTATGCTTGAGTATGCGGTTGGTGATTGGGCGGCAATTTTTGTTAAGGAGGATATGAAAATTGTAGGAGGTATACATACCCTGCCCTACATTCTCTTCACTTTGGCAATGATTATTGGTCGTCTGAACCTACACAATCTCTTGCCACGGTACTCCATAGAAAATCTTGTTGTAAAAGCATCATTACTTTCCGGAGCTTCATTCATCGCTGGCATTCTTGCCGTCAGTTTGGTGGGAACCTCAAACAAAACCCTTGTCATTGTGATCCTTTCAATTAGCTTCACAATCGCAGGGCTTGGCTCCTCATTCTTGGGCCCGTCTGTCATGAATGCTGCAAATACACGCTCCAAATTTCCATCTAGCGTCGTTATTGGCCAGATTGGTGTCATCAATATTTCATTGGTATTTGTTGTCCGCTGGGTCATTGCCTGGACCGCGCAAGCAACCTCATTGACCTTTGCACTACTTATTCCAGCGGTTATGTTGTTAACCGTTCCTTACTTTGCAAAGATCTTTAAGAACGCTTAAACCAGATCGTTGCTAGTGGCGGAATCCGCACAGATGCAATTTGAGAAGCTCCAACAATTACCGGCTCATTGCTTACGCCGCTTCCGCCAAAGCTAAGATCATCAGTATTCAGAATCTCTGTCCATATTCCTGCATTTGGAAATGGAAGCTGGTAATTCTCGTGGGGGACCGGTGAAAAGTTGGTGACAGAGACAATTGAGGAAGCGTTCTCATCCCATCGAGCAAAGGCAACAACATTTGCCGCTCCATCATTTCCCACTAACCAGGTAAAACCTTCAGGGTTTGTATCTTTCTCCCACAATGCAGCGGTTGCTTTATAAACAGCGTTGAGTTCAGCAACAGTTTTTTGAACGCCTTGGTGTTCTGCGTACTCAGTTAAGTACCACTGCAAACCAGCGCTTTCATTCCATTCATCATTTTGTGCAAACTCGCTACCCATAAACAGCAACTTCTTACCTGGATGCGCCCACATAAATCCATAGAGCGCTCTTAGGGTTGCAAGCTTTTGCCAGCGATCTCCCGGAAACTTATTTACTAATTGGCCTTTTCCATGCACAACCTCATCATGGGAGAGCGGAAGCATGAAGTTCTCACTCCAGGCATACAAAATCGAGAAGGTAATTTCATTGTGGTGATACACGCGATGGATTGGTTCATGCGACAAGTACTGCAAAGTGTCATGCATCCAACCCATATTCCATTTAAAGCCAAAGCCAAGACCACCACCGGAAGTGTCACCGGTTACGCCAGACCAAGCGGTTGATTCTTCAGCGATCATCATGATTCCGGGATGGGTTTTATAGGCTGTAGATGTGGCTTCTTGAAGCAGCTGAACCGCTTCTAAGTTTTCACGACCACCATGCTTATTGGGCAACCATTCGCCTTCTTCGCGTGAGTAATCCAAGTACAGCATCGATGCCACGGCATCCACACGTAAACCATCGATATGAAACTCTGTTAACCAGTACAAAGCGCTAGCAACAAGAAAGTTTCGAACCTCATTGCGACCAAAGTTAAAGATTAGGGTTCCCCAATCAGGGTGTTCTCCTAAACGTGGATCTGCATGTTCATACAACGCGGTTCCATCAAACTTTGCCAAGGCCCATTCATCCTTTGGAAAGTGGGCTGGTACCCAATCCAAGATAACTCCGATGGCAGCGTTGTGGAGTGCATCAACTAAGAACTTGAACTCATCGGGTGAACCAAAGCGAGATGTTGGAGCAAAGAAAGAAGTAACTTGATATCCCCACGAAGGCCCATAAGGGTGCTCTGTTACAGGCAAGAACTCAACATGTGTAAATCCTTGTTGCTGAATGTAATCAACTAATTCGGTAGCAAGCTCTTTGTAACTTAGACCGATCTTCCAAGAACCTAGGTGAACTTCATACACCGATACCGCTGAGCGCCACGATTGAAATTGTGATCGTTGTTCAATCCAGGAACCATCATTCCATTGGTATTGCGACTCTTCGACAACAGATGCAGTAAGTGGTGGGATCTCAGTTGCGCGTGCCATGGGATCGGCGTGATCTACCCAACGACCATCAACTCCACATATTGCAAACTTATATTTAGTTCCGGCGCAGATATCGGCGACAAAGATCTCCCAGATACCTGAAGATCCAATACGGTGCATTTGATGTGAGTTGCGATCCCAGTAGTTGTGATCACCAATTAAGGAAACAGCTTGTGCGTTAGGTGCCCATACTGAAAAAGCTGTACCTAGCAATGCTCCCGAAGCATCTCGTTTTACCTGTGCTCCAAGTGCTTTCCAGAGCTGTTCATGGCGTCCTTCAGCGATTAAGTACAGATCTAGCTCGCCTAAGGATGAATGTGGGTTAAGAAATGAGGCGGGCTGATGATTGTTCTCGCCCTGACCCTTAAAGAACTTAGAGAATACGCCCACGTTAGATCTTTACCGAAACAATATGAGCAACTTTTCCAACCGGACGAGTTGGATTGAGAGAAACATATGTGTGGGGACTCCAGGTCATCGTGGAGTTATCCAGTAAATCCTTAACCTCGAACTCATTAGCGCTAAAACCAAGAGCCTCCATATTCCAATGAACCGTAGTTCCTTGGGCAAAACTTGGATCAAGATTCACAACAACCAAAACTAGATCTTTTCCTTCGCGCTTTGAGTACGCGATGATCGCATCAGAATCGGTGTCATGGAAAGTTAGATTACGTAGACGTTGCAGAGCAGGGTGTGCTTTACGAATTGCATTAAGTTGTGCAACAAATGGAGCAAGTGTTAAACCTTTCTTACCGGCACCTTCCCAGTCGCGAACCTTGATCTCGTACTTTTCAGAATCCATGTACTCCTCGCCACCTTCTTTGAAGGCGCGGTGTTCATACAGTTCATAGCCGGCATACATTCCCCATGAAGGAGTAAGTGTTGAAGCAAGAACGGCTCGTAGTGCAAACATGGCAGGGTTTCCATCTTGCAAATGGAATGGATTGATATCTGGAGTATTGACCCAGAAATTTGGTCGGAAGAATGCGCTAGTTCCTTGTGCAACCTCGCGACCGTATTCAATTAACTCCCACTTGCTAGTACGCCAGGTAAAGTAGGTATAGGACTGGTGGAATCCAGCTTTGCCTAACGCGTGCATCATCGCAGGACGGGTAAATGCTTCAGCCAAGAAAACGACCTCTGGGCTTTCTTTGTACACAATCGCCAATAAGTCCTGCCAGAAGTGAACCGGCTTGGTGTGTGGGTTATCAACTCTGAAGATTTTGACGCCCTTTGAGACCCATAAACGAATAACGCGCAAAACCTCGTTGCGAATTCCTTCGTAATCATCATCAAAGTTGATCGGATAAATATCTTGATACTTCTTTGGAGGATTTTCCGCGTAGGCGATGGTTCCATCAGCGCGCTTGTTAAACCATTCTGGATTGCTCTTTACCCACGGATGATCAGGAGAAGTCTGTAGCGCTAAATCCATCGCAACTTCAAGGCCTTGCTTTCCTGCAGCTTTAACAAAATCCTCAAAATCCTTCATCGTTCCAAGTGCAGGATTGATCGCATCATGTCCACCATCGGCGTTTCCAATCGCCCATGGAACACCGCAATCATCCGGCTTTGCATCCAAGGTGTTGTTCTTACCTTTGCGGTGTGCAATTCCGATTGGATGAACTGGTGGAAGATATAAAACATCAAAACCCATGGCTGCAACGCCAGCTAATCGCTTTGTAGCTGTTGCAAATGTTCCACTTACTACTGAGCCATCTGGATTTCTAATTGCGCCTTCGCTGCGTGGAAAAAACTCATACCAAGATCCAACTAAAGCGCGATCTCGATCGGCGCGCACCGGATACTTTTCAGATTCGCCTGTGACAGTTCGGTAGGTAGATGTGCTTGATGCCTTGATAACAAAGTAGAAATCACCTTCAGCGGGAACTGTGAACTGACCTTCATATCGATCTGTACCTGGCCAACGCTGAATCAATGGCTGACAATCAACCATCTTCTCTTTTGCGTTATATAAACAAACTTCTGCAGTCAGTGTTTCGTGACCTTCAATAATGATCGTTGCCGAGACCGAGATACTCTCTTTTGCGATCGCCTTTACCGCAACAAATTCTCCCCCGAAGAAAACCGCGGGGGAGATATCTGTGATTGGAATTCTAGAGATCAACCCGATCCTTCTGTATTGCCAGCATCTGCAGCTGAGACATCATGGATACGATACTTATCCATTGCCTTGGTGACAATGCTTTGCTTGATTTCACCTTGGTTACAAAGTTGCTGCAACACGGCGATTGCGATTGATTCTCCATCAACCTTGAAGTGACGGCGTAAAGCGCCACGTGTATCTGAAAGACCAAAGCCATCAGTTCCAAGAGAGTAGAAAGGTTGATCAACCCAAGGAGCTATTTGATCTTGCACAGCACGCATGAAATCGCTGACCGCAATTACTGGACCCTTTGTATGCGCCAACTTCTTGGTGATGTAAGCGCTACGACGATCTGTTGGATTAAGAAGGTTGTGACGATCTGTTTCTAGACCATCGCGACGAAGCTCATTCCACGAAGTAACTGACCAAACAGATGCGTTAACACCCCAGTCATCTGCAAGAAGTTGCTGAGCCTTCATCGCCCAGTTAACTCCCACACCAGATGCCAAGATCTGCGCGCTCTTTTTACGTGAACTCTTCGCAGGTGAGTACAAGTATATTCCCTTAAGCAATCCATCAACATCTAGATTCTCTGGCTCTGCAGGATGTACATATGGCTCGTTATAAACGGTGAGGTAGTAGAAAATGTTCTCGCTGTTTTCACCATACATACGACGTAGACCATCTTTAACGATATGGCCAAGCTCGTAAGCAAATGCTGGGTCATAAGAAACAACCGCTGGATTGGTTGCTGCAAGCAGATGTGAATGACCATCCTCATGTTGCAAACCTTCACCATTGAGTGTTGTTCGTCCCGCTGTAGCTCCGACAACAAAGCCACGAACCATTTGGTCGGCAGCTGCCCAAAAAGCATCTCCGGTACGTTGGAAGCCGAACATGGAGTAGAAAATGTACATAGGAATCATTGGTTCATCATGTGTTGAATATGAAGACCCAACCGCTGTGAATGAAGCAACAGATCCAGCCTCATTAATACCTTCGTGAAGAATTACACCCGAAGTTGATTCCTTATATGACAACATCAATTCACGGTCTACAGCTGTGTACTGCTGACCGTGTGGTGAGTAAATCTTCATTGTTGGGAACAAGGAGTCCATACCAAAGGTACGAGCTTCATCAGGAATGATCGGAACAATGCGATTACCCAAACCTGGATCCTTAACGAGATCCTTCAACATACGAACAAATGCCATTGTTGTTGCGATCTCTTGTTGTCCTGAACCGCGCTTAACAGATTCGTACACTGAATCTGCCGGCATTGTTAATGGACGAGAAATTGCACGACGACGAGGTATTGATCCACCAAGCTCTGCACGGCGTTCAGCTAAGTACTTAGCCTCAGGTGAATCTGCGGCAGGCTTGTAATAAGGAGGTAGATACTTATCTAACTTCTCATCTGGAATATCCAAGTGCAATGTGTCGCGGAACTTCTGAATATCTTCCAGCGTCATCTTCTTCATTTGGTGAGTCGAGTTTCGACCCTCGAAGTGAGAACCAAGAGTCCAACCCTTAACAGTCTTAGCCAAAATAACTGTTGGTCGGCCATTCTTTTGTGTTGCCGCTGTGTATGCAGCAAATAGCTTTTGATAATCATGTCCGCCGCGCTTGAGGTTCCAAATTTGATCATCAGACCAGTTAGCAACCATTGCAGCGGTACGTGGATCGCGACCAAAGAAGTTATCGCGAACAAACTTTCCTGATTCCGCCTTGAATGTTTGATAATCACCATCAAGGGTTTCATTCATAATCTTTACAAGTGCGCCTTCACGATCCTGCGCCAATAGTGGATCCCAGCCACGACCCCAAACAACCTTGATTACATTCCAACCTGCGCCACCAAAGATCGACTCAAGCTCTTGAATGATCTTTCCATTTCCGCGAACAGGACCATCAAGGCGCTGCAAATTACAGTTAATAACAAATGTTAGGTTGTCTAACTTTTCGCGAGTTGCAAGACCAATTGCACCCAAGGTATCTACTTCATCAACTTCACCATCACCAAGGAATGCCCAAACATTTTGATCGCTTGTATCTTTGATTCCACGGTTGTGTAAGTAACGGTTGTAACGTGCTTGGTAAATTGCATTAAGCGGTCCGATACCCATCGACACAGTTGGGAACTGCCAGAAATCTGGCATCAAACGTGGGTGAGGATAAGAAGAAAGTCCGCCACCTTCATGTGAAAGCTCCTGACGGAAACCATCGAGTTGGTTCTCAGTTAAACGACCTTCAAGAAATGCACGTGCATACATTCCGGGGCTTGCATGTCCCTGGAAGAAAATCTGATCTCCGCCACCTGGGTGATCCTGTCCGCGGAAGAAGTGGTTGAAACCAACTTCATACAGCGCAGCAGATGATGCGTAGGTAGAGATGTGTCCACCAACGCCAACACCTGGACGCTGCGCACGGTGCACCAACATCGCTGCGTTCCAGCGGTTGATACGACGAATCTTTCTTTCTAAATCTTCATCGCCAGGAAACTTCGCTTCATGCTCTGGAGCGATCGTGTTGATGTAATCAGTTGCACGAAGCGCTGAAATTCCAACATTTTTCTCACGTGCATGTTGCAGCAGGTTGAGCATTAAGTAGCGAGCGCGAACTGGACCAGCGGCCTTGAGAGCGGCATCAAAGGAGGCTCTCCATTCAGCTGACTCAGATGGGTCTGTATCTACTAGCTGCTCAATATTGAGATCTGGCGCCTCGAAGTTTTCGCTCATGGGGTTATTCTCGCCCTTACTGCCCCGTAAGTGGAAATTGAGAGGGTGTGAAATAGAGCCAGTCTTCCTCTTGCGCTCAGCCCCGCCAAAGTGTGGACTTAGCCCGTGCCTACACGTATGGGATTGGCCAAGGATGACCTCGTTTTGGAGGTTGGCCGCGATAGTGACTGTGATTCCACACTTCGAGATCAGCTCATGGCAATTACAGGGACCAAGTTTTTAGAGGGATCAACATCTGAAGTTGTCGATGCGGTGATTATTTGGTGGCGCGATGGCGATGGAGATTTAGTGGATGAGTTAATGGATGGACTTACATATTTATCTGAAACAGGACCTATTTGGGTTTTAACACCAAAGGTTGGTCGTGAAGGACATGTTGAACCCAGCGATATTCAAGATGCAGCTCCCATTGCTGGCCTAAGCGTTACATCCACCATTGCGCTCGCAAAGGATTGGACCGCAACTCGATTAGTGGCACGTAAAGCGGGCAAGAGGTAAGTTTGCGGCATGACTTTAACTATTGGACAAGCCGCACCAGATTTTGAAATTGCAAACCAGCATGGAGAAAAGGTTTCACTCTCTTCATTCAAGGGACAGAAGAATGTCTTGCTGATGTTCTATCCATTCTCATTTACAGGAACTTGCACTGGCGAACTATGCGCATTGCGCGATGACCTTTCATCATTCCAAAATGATGATCTTCAACTACTTGCAATCTCATGCGATTCACCATTTACACAACGTGTTTTTGCAGAGCAAGAGAATTATCAGTTCCCAGTACTTTCTGATTTCTGGCCACATGGCGCAGTTGCAAAGGCGTACGGGGTTTTTGAAGAGTCAAAGGGATGCGCATTACGCGGAAGCTTCCTTGTAGATAAAGAAGGAATTCTTCGTTGGGAAGTTAAGAATGGCTGGGCAGCGCGTGAAAACGCTGATTACAAGGCGGCGATTGCTGCTCTATAAGCGTGATTTAGGAGATTGTGGGCTCGTAAGTTAAGATTTGGGTCTGCAATACCGGGTGGTTAGCTCAGTGGTAGAGCGTCTCGTTTACACCGAGAATGTCGGGGGTTCGAAACCCTCACCGCCCACAATAGTTTTCTTTGAACTTTCCAAGCTCATTTCATTAAATCGCATAAGCGTGAATGCTGCGTGTAGCCGTATCTCTTCTTTATCCGAATCTGAAGCCCGTTGAAGTGGCTCAACGATTACATCACCCAATGCGCACAGGAATCTGGTGAGATCAAACTGAACATCAGAATCCCCGCGCCCCAGCTGAGTCACCAAGATTTTTGCTAAAGCTGAACTTTCGTTTTCTGGTACCAACACAGATGCAGCGCGCCAAGCGGTTACAGCAACCTTGTCATGTGCATCAAAGAGATGTTCATGTGTGATGAGTGAATAAAACTGTTTGTCACCAATTTTGGTAAGGGTATGTAGAGCCTGGCTCTTTGCTTGAATATTGTCCGAGATCAATTCAGATTTAAGTCTTTCAACAACCTTAGGAATTTCATTTCGAATCAAAGCCCATGAAAGCGTGTCTCTGACAAAGAAATCAGGTTCAGAGGCACACTGAGAAACTAGGACATCTATGAATTCAGGTTTTGGGTAAGTACCAGCGGCCAATGCCGCCTGCAAACGCACAGATTTATCTGGTGATTCCAGAAGTGCTTTAAGAGTTGCCACGTGAAAACGCTATCAGGCTCCTAATCTCTATTTGGCAATCACTACCCGCTGACCTAAACTTAAGCCACACTTACATAAGCGGTCGGGGGACAATCGATGAAGGCATCTCCAAGCGACCAGCGTTCGATTTTAGATATTGCACGTTTTGATCAACAGACAAATTCTTTGCGCCACAAGGCCGCAAACCTTCCAGAGCTAGCAGAGTTAGCAAGCACAACTATTAAAGCTAATAATGCCCGCGATCTTCGCATTGCAGCTGAAACAGAGCTCAACGATGTAAAGCGCGAATTACTGCGTGCTGAAGGCGATGTTGAACAAATTGTTTCTCGCATTACTCGCGACGAAGCACGACTAATTGGTGGAAGTGCATCACCTAAAGAGTTAGAACAACTGCAGCACGAAGTTGGCACACTTGGTTCTCGCCGAGCTGAACTTGAAGAGATTGAACTAGAAATCATGATGCGCGTTGATGCCATCAACGAGCGGATCACAACACTCAAGGCAGAAGAAGCAGAGCATGCTGCTGTTATTGCAGACCTTGAGATTCGTAAAGAGAACGCTTTGACCATTCTTCATAATGATCTTGATGCAATTGCAAAGGATCGTTCCGAGACTGTTAATGGAATTGATAAAGCCTTAGTTGATCTATACGAAAAAATTAGAGAAACAACAGGCGGAGCAGGTGCCGCTGCTCTTTCAGCGGGATCGTGCACCGGATGCAACCTTTCAATCAACGCTGTAGAGATAAAGCGCATGGCAGATTTAGCCGAAGATGAGGTTGTGCGTTGCGAAGAGTGCCGCTGCATCTTGGTGCGTGGAGTTTAAATGGCACGTCATTTCTTATTAACCGCCGATGGTGGATCTCGCGGTAATCCAGGTCCAGCAGGTTACGGAACTGTCATCACCGAAAATGGAAAGATAGTTGCCGAGTTATATGACTTCATCGGAGTAGCCACAAACAATGTGGCTGAATACAGCGGTTTAATTGCAGGTTTAACAGCAATTAACGAGATTGATGCAAATGCAACCGTTGATGTAAAGATGGATAGCAAACTTGTTGTTGAACAGATGTCAGGCCGTTGGCAGATTAAGCATGCAGATATGAGGGTTTTAGCCCAATCTGCTCGTTCTGCACACAATCCTTCACTTGTTACATATACATGGATTCCTCGAGATGAAAATTCACACGCAGATCGCCTTGCAAATAAGGCACTTGATCAACAAGCAGGTGGCGGGGAAGTAATACAAACCCAACAAAATTACTTAACAGAGCGACTTCTTTCAGGTGAAAAAGCAACAACAATCTTTTTGATTCGTCACGGTGAAACTATTTTGACGCCGTACAAGAAGTTTTCAGGTGATGGTCCATTAAACCCTGAGTTAACTAAGACTGGACTAGAGCAAGCAGAAAAAGTTGCCGCAGCTGTTGCTAATTTAAATCCTGAGGTGATTATTGCTTCTCCGCTAAAGCGAACAACACAAACCGCTGAAGCGCTCTCTAGAAAAACTGGATTGCCAATTGTGTTTGAAGAAGCATGGATTGAGTGTTCATTTGGTATCTGGGATGGACTTTCAATCGACGAGGTAAAGGAACAACATCCAGCTGATTACCAAGCATGGATTTCTTCAACCGGGTTTGCCCCACCTGGTGGCGAGTCATATGACAACGTTGCTTTACGAGTTGATGCAGCGTTAAGTCAGATTGCCGCTGAATATCCAGGTCAGCGTGTAGCTGTTGTTACCCACAACGGAACTATTAAATCCGCAGCCAAGGTCGTTGTTGGTGCACCAGCTGAATCCATCTTTCACATCGATGTTTCACCATGTTCAATCACAACGGTGAGCATCTGGCCAAGTGATGGATTGCGTGCATTACGCACTCTCAATGAGCAGGGGCATTTACTCTAATTTTTGACCGCTTTTGGCATGATCTCTACGCCTGAATCTTGGGAAATACTTAATTTTCGCCTAGAGTAGGGCCACCCTCGAAGAGCACAGAGCTCTTCAATCCATGCAAAGACCCTCGTCGGAGCAGATTATTTAAAGGATGGTTTACATGAAGGTACAGACACTAGGAAAGAGCGTTGCGGTTCTCGCAGCTCTAACCCTTGCTGTCGGTGGAACAGTTGTTTCAGCTCACGCTGCAGCTCCTGCATACATCGATTGCCAGAACTTCTCAGCAGGCGAGCCTGATCACATCGATCCAGCTCTGACTTCAACACTTGTTGGTGCAAACACAGCAACAATGTTGTTTGATGGTCTTACAGACACAGATGCAAACGGAAACCTATACGGTGAAGTTGCTTCAAAGTGGACTACTAAAGATGGTGCAAAGACTTGGGTCTTTACACTTAAGAAGAACCTAAAGTTCTCAAATGGTGAAGCGGTTCTTCCATCATCATTCGTTAACGGTTGGAAGCGCGCGCTTGATTCAAAGCTAGCTTCTGAGGTTGCATACCACGGTGACTTCATCGCAGGTATGAACGCATACTCAACAGGTAAGGGCGCATTCCCTGCTTCATCTGTAGTTGCAGATGACAAGGCAATGACACTTACTGTGAAGATGGATAACCCAACTGCAGACTGGCCAGCAATTGTTAGCCACTCAGTTTTCTCACCAATTCCTACTTCAATGGTTGGCGCTTCTGAGAAGGTAGAAGAAGATGGCACCAAGCTTGTTGGTAACGGTCCATTCATGTTGGATAAGGCAATTACAAAGCGTGCAGGTGGCGAAGTTGTAATCGTTCCAAACCCTAACTACGGTGGAAAGACACCTTTGCTTTCAAAGGTCACATTCAAGATTTTCTCTGATGTAAACGCTGCATACAACGCATTTGCATCAGGTCAGTGCGACAACGGTCCAATTCCAGCAGGTCGTTACACAGAGCTTCTCACTAAGTGGGGAACTAAGGGTGTAAAGACTGTTCTTGGAACTGACTACTGGGGCTTCAACTGGGAAGATCCAACAGTTGGCGGAACAAAGAACAAGTTGCTCCGCTCAGCAATTGCTAAGGCAATTGATAAGAACCAGATCTCAGAAGTTATCTATCAGGGCGTTCGTAAGCCTGCATCAGGCCTATTGCCACCAGGAATTCCTGGTTTCAAGGCTGGACAGGGACTTACATCAGGTCGCGATCTAGATGGAGCTAAGGCTGATTACAAGAAGTGGCTAGCACTTGGAAACAAGACTCCTTCAGCAATCCGCTTGTCATACAACGACGGCGCTGGCTGGGACAAGGTTGCATCAATCATCGTTGCAAACCTTAAGGATGTTGGTATTCCTGCAAAGCTAGATCCATTCGCAGCTGACGGAACATACTTCTCAAAGATGCGTTCAGGTAAGGGTCAGATCATTCGTGGTGGTTGGTTCGCTGACTACCCAATCGCTGACAACTTCTTGTACCCATTGCTCCACTCAAAGACTATTGATGGAGACAACCTAGAGCGTTACAACAGCAAGGCATTTGATGCTCTTGTTGATTCAGCACGTTCTTCAACTAACAAGTCATTCGCACAGAGCCAGTACCGTCGTGCTGAGGTACAAGCTCTAAAGACTGACATTGTTATGGTTCCAACCGTAAACCGCGGAGTTGCTGTTGTGCTTGCTGCAAGCACATCAACATTCCCAATCACTCCACTTGGAATGATTGTTTACGATCAAATCGTAAAGGGCTAATTAAATAGTTCCTTAAGTGAGGGGCTCTCGAAAGGGAGCCCCTCACTTCGATTTACCCCTCGAAATTTTCTTTTAGTACCGCAACACCACTAAGATTGAGAGTCATGTTTACCTACACAATCAAGCGTCTGCTACAAAGCCTCTTAGTAGTTTGGGCTGCAGTTACCTTGATGTTTGCTCTTTTCTTCATTATTCCTGGAGATCCAATCTCGCTAAAGAGCGGTGAGAAATCATTACCGCCCGAGATTCTGGATAACATCGAAAGAAAGTACGGATTAGATAAGCCAACCTATGTTCAGTATTTCCGCTTCTGGGGCAACTTGTTCCGCGGAGATCTTGGCTACTCATATAAGAATGACAAATCCGTCAACACAATTTTGCAAGATGGTCTATCAACAAGTGCACGACTGCTTTTCTGGGGAGCTTTGTTCCAGCTCATCATCGCCCTTGCGGTCGGTTTAACCAGCGCAATCAAGCGTGGATCTCTGGGCGATCGCCTAGGAACAGTGTTTTCCGTAGGCATTCAGGGCATTCCAGTATTCGTATCTGGCCTGCTTGCTCAATACCTATTCGGAGTTCTTCCATTCCAGCTGGGATGGGATTGGCTCAACTTCTTTAAACCGTGGCCACAGACCTGGACATTAGGTGTGATTCCAACCGATAGTTGGAAGGGCATGATTTTGCCCGCACTTGTAGTTGCAGTTGTTGATGCCGCATTTATTGCGCGAATGCTGCGCTCTTCTTTACTTGAAGTTTTACGTGCAGATTACATTCGTACCGCATTTGCAAAGGGATTGTCTGCTCGTCGAGTGTGGTTACATCACGCATTACGTAACGCTTTAATTCCTGTAGTAACCGTTTACGGAACATCATTGATTGCAATCTTTGGTGTCGCTGTTCAGACAGAAAAAGTTTTCTCATTGCCAGGAATGGGTTCAACCATTGCAGACTCTGCGCTCTCACAAGATGCTCCAGTAGTTCTCGGATTAGCAATTGTTGTTATCGCCTTTGGTGCCTTTGTAAACCTAGTGGTGGATCTGAGCTACGCGCTGATAGATCCTCGAATCAAGATTGATGCAAAGGCGGTGCACTAATGTCTATGGAGGAACAAGTTCCTGTTTCCTTGTCATATTGGCAAGATGTGCGTAAGCGTTTCTTCGGAAACAAGATCTCGATTGTTGGCCTTGTAATCTTGGTTGCACTCATCATTGCCGGAATTGTCGGACCCTTCATCAGTGGTTGGAAGTATGACGAGCTCGGTCCAGATATTTTGGTTGGTCCAGGAAGCAATGGTCACTGGTTAGGTACTGATGATCTTGGTCGCGATATCTTTACTCGCGTTACCTTTGGTATTCGCCTGTCGCTAACTGTGGCAATTGTCGTTACAACAATCTCTGTCTTAGTTGGTGTGACTCTTGGCGGTATCGCTGGTTACTTTGGCGGATGGGTAGACACACTCATTAGCCGTTTCATTGATACCTGGCAGGTAATCCCATTCGTATTGATCGGCTTTGCAATTATCACTGTATTTGGCTCATCTTTCTGGGTAATCGTTGCCGCTCTGGTCTTTACAGGGTGGTACTCAACAACCCGTTTGTTCCGCGCCTCCGTTATGCAGGTGAAATCACTTGAATACATTGAAGCTGCCCGTGCAACTGGTGCAACGACAAAGCGCATCATTCTTCGCCACATCGGACCAAATGCGATTCCACCGATCATCGTTGTTCTTGCTTTCTCAGTTGCAGGCGCAATCTTGAGCGAGTCTGTTTATGCATTCCTCGGTGTGGGCTTCCGCGAACCAACTCCTTCACTAGGTGTAATGATCTCTAGCTCTCGTAACTACCTCACTGACAAGCCATTTGTATTCTTCATTCCAGGCTCTGTCTTGGTACTACTGACACTTTCAATTGTTTTGATCGGCGATGGATTACGTGATGCGCTTGATCCTAAGTTGCGAGGTGTTAAGTGAGCAATCAGCCACTTCTGCACATTGATGATCTTCATGTTCACTTCAACACTAGCGATGGCGTTGTCCAAGCGATCAATGGTGCTTCATTAACTTTAAATCCTGGCGAGATCGTAGGTCTCGTTGGTGAATCAGGTTCTGGTAAATCAGTAACCGCAATGAGTATCTTGGGATTAGTTCCAAAGCCACCAGCGATTTATCCAAAGGGCAGAATTCTTTGGAAGGGCATCGATCTTCTTACAACACCAGATCGCGAACTACGCGAAATCCGCGGTGGCGAGATTTCTATGATCTTCCAAGATCCAATGACATCTTTGAACCCTGTGTACACAATCGGTCACCAGATCTCTGAAATGATCCGTGTGCATGAAAAGATTTCTGCAAAGGCTGCGAAGGTTCGTTCTATTGAGATGTTGGATCTTGTTGGCGTTCCAAATCCACAGCAGCGAGTAGATGATTACCCTCACCAGTTCTCGGGTGGAATGCGCCAAAGAGCAATGATTGCAATGGCTTTGTCATGTAACCCCGAGCTATTGATTGCCGATGAACCAACAACGGCACTGGATGTAACGATTCAGGCACAGATCCTAGAAATCCTTGAAAAATCTGCTCGGGAACTCAATGTTGCGGTACTGCTGATCACTCACGATCTGGGTGTGGTTGCCGGTATCTGTGATCGCGTAGCGGTTATGTACGGCGGTCGTATTGTTGAAGAAGCACCGGTGGATGATCTATTTGAGCGTCCATTGATGCCATACACATGGGGTTTGATGAAGTCGATTCCACAGATGGATGAGTTCTCATCTGAACGTTTGTACACGATTCCTGGATCACCTCCAGTTATGTCACGCCCACCTAAGGGTTGTGCTTTTGCTGCACGTTGTGAGTTTGCAATTGATAAGTGCCAAACAGAAGTACCAGAGCTAGAAACGTATGCTGCTGGCCGATTGGTTCGTTGCCACCGTGTTAACGAGCCTAACTTTGTGAAGGTGCTCAAATGACAGAGCCATTACTAAGAGTTTCTAACCTTGAAAAGAAGTTCCCAATTCAGCGCGGTATGTTCAAGAGAACTGTTGGGCAGATTCACGCAGTTGATGGCATTTCATTTGAGATCGCACCTGGTGAAACCCTAGGTCTTGTCGGCGAGTCTGGTTGCGGTAAATCAACCACCGCTCGTTTGATTTTACGTTTGCTTGACCCAACATCAGGAGAAATCTTCTTTGATGGCAAGGAAATCCATGCGATGACCCGCGAAGAGATTCGCGCAGTCCGCAAAGATATGCAGATAGTTTTCCAGGATCCTTATGCATCGTTGAACCCACGTATGACAGTTCGTCAGATCGTTGCCGAGCCACTGATTGTTCATGGCATGGCAAAGGATGATTCAGATCCACGTGTTGATGAAATGATCGAACTCTGTGGGCTTTCACGTGAGTTCGGAAACCGCTACCCGCATGAGTTTTCAGGCGGTCAGCGCCAGCGCGTTGGTATCGCTCGCGCTTTGGTTACACGCCCAAAGCTTGTTGTTTTAGATGAGCCAGTATCTGCACTAGATGTTTCAGTTCAGGCCCAGATTCTTAACTTACTTGATGATCTTCGCGAAAAGTTTGGTTTTAGCTACCTCTTTGTGGCGCACGATTTATCTGTGGTTTCACATATTTCAGCTCGCGTAGCGGTTATGTACTTAGGAAAGATTGTTGAAATCGGAACTCGTGAAGAGATCTTCAATCATCCAAAGCACCCTTACACAAAGGCGCTTATCTCTGCGGTTCCTTTAGCTAATCCAAAGCAAGAGCGCATTCGCAAGACTTCACGAATTGTTCTAACCGGAGATGTTCCAAGCCCAGCAAACCCACCATCAGGGTGTCGCTTCCGCACACGTTGCTGGAAAGCTCAAGAGGCCTGTACAACAACTGAGCCTGCATTGATCACACTAGGTAAGCAGCAAGTTGCTTGCCACTTCCCAGAATAAATACTTACTTACTTAATAACTCTGTAAGTCGCAAGGGTTGGATCACTGGCGTATGCGATTCGGACTCCTGCTTTTTGTGTAGCTGACAATCCAGAAACAATTGTCTCTGTCAGAACTTCACCAGGTGCAACTACTGCAACACCTGGGGGATACGGTGCGATCAAGTCAGCACTTACACGACCAATAGCCTTTTGAGCTGAAACATATTCCGTATCGGCAAAGTAGGCATCGCGCATAGATACCGCAACAGTTGGAACAATCGACCAGCTCAGCGATGTTTGAGTAGCACGAGGTGTTCCTTGCAATGATTTCAATATTGGAATGAGTGCATCAGCAAGGACTGCGAAATCATTCGCATCATCGGCAAGTGTTGCCAAGAAAACGATGGTGTCGCGATCTGCCATCTCGACTCGGATATTGGCCTTTTGTAGTTGCTTTTCAACATCTACACCTGAAAGTCCCAAGAGATTTGCTCGCAAAACAATCTTGACTGGATCAAATCGTCCTGCGAAAAAGTCGCTGGGATTGAGAAAAATAGGTGTATCAAAATGAGATTGAACAGCGTTCTTGAAATCTTGAACGTACTTTAGAAGCGCGCCTGTTAATTGTTCTCCGCGGGTTTGCAGCAAAGCACGGCAGCCATCAATGGATGCAAGTGGAGCACCTGCAGGTGAAGTTGTATGAGTTGTTTCAAAGCTCTGTTCAATTCGTGCAAGGTTTAGAAACTTTCCTTGTGCCAATAACAGCGCCGATGCACTGTAACCCGGAAGTGCCTTGTGAACACTTGTAATCAACGCATCTGCACCAAGCTGCATGACATGTGCAGGAATGTGTGAATTAAATCCAAAGTGTCCGCCCCAAGCAGCATCAACAATTACCGGAATCGAGTTTTCATGTGCCTTAGAAATCAAAGCCGGAAGTTCGGAGATCGTTCCAAGGTAACCAGGCTCTGTTAACAGCAACGCGATTGGTTTTTGATCCAACACTCGTTCAAGCTCTGAAACCGGAATTCCAGTTGGTACACCAGTTGCTGCATCAATATCGGGGGTTAACCAGATTGGTTCTAACCCAGTAAGTACTAAAGCACTCAGAACCGAACGATGAGCTGTGCGGGTGATAGCAACCTTGTCTCCAGGTTTTCCCAACGCCAAAATGATCGCTTGATTTGCATGGGTTGAACCACCAGTTGAAAAGCGTGCGTAATCTGCTCCCCATAGTGATGCGGCTAACTCTTCTGCTTTCTTCAGCGTTCCTTCAGTAAGTTTGATCTCATCAAGCCCACCGTAAAGCGGAGTATCTGAATCAACTACCGCACCAAGTCCCTCATCTAAGCGGTGTGCTTTTTGCTTGTGACCTGGAATTGTAAATGCTGTGCGCTGGGTTTCGAAGTAGGACAGATATGCATCAAGCAAAGGTGCGCTATCTCGTAACCGTGAATTCATCTTCTAAGCCTAACTAATGGACTCGCGAGTAGGAAATGATGGCTTAGACTTTACCCATGACTACAACTACCGCATTGACTCAAGAGCGTCGGTTGGTTACCGCTATTCCGGGACCAAAATCTCTCGAGGCGCTACAGCGCCGCAGTGAGGCGACATCCGGGGGACTAGGGCTTGCATTCCCAGTCGTCATTGAGCGGGCTAGTGATGCGATTCTTTTAGATATCGATGGCAACCAGATCATTGATCTTGGCTCAGGTATCGGTGTGACAAATGTTGGAAACTCAGCACAACGTGTAGTTGATCGCGTAATTGATCAGGTTCAGGCTTTCACTCATACATGTTTCACCGTTGCCCCATACATGGGTTACATCGAAGTCTGCGAAAAACTCAATGCACTTACACCTGGAACATTTAAGAAGAAGTCTTTGCTTGTCAACTCGGGTGCTGAAGCTGTAGAAAATGCAATCAAGATTGCACGTCACTACACAAAGCGTCAGGCGATTGTAGTTTTCGAACATAGCTACCACGGACGTACAAACTTAACTATGGCGTTGACTGCAAAGAACATGCCATACAAAGAAGGCTTTGGTCCCTTTGCACCTGAAATTTATCGCGTGCCAATGCCGTACTCATTCCACTGGGTAGGTGATCAGGCAACAATTACTGAAGATGCAATCGAAATGGTCACACATAAGATTGATAAGGAAATCGGTGCACACAATGTTGCAGCGATTTTGATCGAACCAATTCAGGGCGAGGGTGGATTTATCGTTCCACCTAAGGGATTCCTACCAGCACTTTCAAAGTACTCAACTGATAATGGAATTATCTTTATTGCTGATGAGGTCCAAACTGGTTTTGCTCGTACAGGCAATATGTTTGCCGTTGAAAACGAGAACGTTGTTCCCGACATGATCGTTACCGCTAAGGGCATTGCAGGCGGACTTCCACTTGCAGGTGTAACTGGCCGCGCTGAGATCATGGACTCAGTTCACGTTTCAGGTCTTGGCGGAACATACGGTGGAAACCCAATCGCATGTGCTGCAGCACTTGGCGCTATTGAAACGATTGAGGAAGAAAATCTTGTCGCACGCGCAAACCACATCGGCCAGATTCTTGGTGATTCACTTCGCGCAATGCAGGCTAAGTACCCAGTGATCGGTGAAGTTCGTGGTCGCGGTGCAATGCAAGCTATCGAATTAGTTGTACCAGGGACAAAGACACCTAATACAGCTGCGATGAATGCGATTACAAAGTATTGCCAGAGCAAGGGCGTTTTGGTTCTTACCGCTGGAACATACTCAAATGTTGTTCGTTTCTTGCCGCCAATTGTTATTACCGATGAGCTTTTGAAGGATGCACTGAGCGTTCTTGATGAAGCACTCGCTTCTCTCTAAGAACTTAAACTCCTGAAGCGTGGCCTTCGCAACGAGGGTCTGATCCAAATGCGAAGGTGCCATTAGCTAGAACCTCCATCATCTGAACTGATGATCCATGTCCCCATACCGCCAATGGACGAACCTCATGTCCCTTTGCGCGCAACTCATCAAGTACCGCGGTTGCAACTCTATTTTCTACCTCGAGCACGCCAAGACCCTTTTCTTCATCAGAGCTTTGACCTGGTGCGTTTAAGTGTTGCCAACGCGGAGCTTCAGTTGCTTCCTGCACATTCATCTTTAGATCAATGACATTTACAAGCAGCTGCAAATTAGTTTGAACTTGAATATTTGCACCCGGTGTTCCACCGACTAGATATAACGATCCATCTGCACGGACAGCGGTAAAGGCGTTCAAAGTATGCGCAGGTCTCTTACCCGGCGCGATGATGTTGGGGGATTGCGGATCTAATGAAAAACCAGTTAAACGATTGTTCAAAATGATTCCAGTTTCAGGGATAACCCATGAACTACCAAAACCATGGAATACAGATTGAATCCATGAAACCGCATTTCCATCTGAATCTGCCACTAAAAAGTAGGTTGTATCGCTGCCTTCACCAACAGGTGCAATATCTCTGCCCGCCGAGGCCATAGAAATATCGGCTGCCCGCTTATCAATATGGGCCTTAGACAAGATTCGATCGGTGTTTACAGCGATGAACTCTGGATCACCCAAAATCGCATTGCGATCGGCAAAACCAATCTTCTTAGATTCAACACCAACATGAATTCGATCCGCCTCCGAAAGTGAGTCGATATCAAAACGCTCATTGAGCAAAAGCTCCTCCATCAAGATCATTCCCTGAGTTGGAGGAGGCTGACCATAAATCGTGATGTCACGATACTTAACTGACAATGGATCCAGAACGCGTGTTGTGTGGTTCTTCAAATCCTCTTCATTGAACCAACCATCAGATCCCTTAATCAATTGCTGTGCGATTCGACCTTCATAAAATGCTGCTCGTCCGCCTTCTGCGATCTCGCGAAGTGAACGCGCCAAATCTTTTTGAACAACCAAATCACCGATCTTTACATTCACATCGACACCCATGTTTTTGAAAACCTGAGTATCTGGAGCAATCGCTAGGTGGCCCGCTATTCTGCGCACAAAACCTGTATTTGCTGGAAAGCCATTTTCTGCATAATCAATTGCTTGTGCCAACAAAGTTCCCATCGGCAACTTTCCGTAACGCTTATGAGCTTCAAACCAGGTTGAGACTAATCCCGGAACCGTTCCTGATTTGTATCCATGCAATGGAATTCCATCTTTGTAGTTTTCAGGAGTCGCTGCGTGTGAACCTTCTCCACTGCCATTAAAAGCTAAATTGCTTTTGCTTGCTTTGTGGTGTGTAACCAGAAATGCATCGCCACCTAAATGAGAAGCCCCAGGTTCGACAACACAGATGACCGCACTTAATGCGATCGCAGCATCGATAAATGAACCACCTTGCTTCAGAACACTGATCGCGGCACTTACCGCCAGGGGCTGGCTTGCCGCGGCTCCACCATTTCGCGCATAAACAACGCTTCTACCTGTTTGCATTCGTGAACTGTGGCCTATCTGCACGCTGAGCACAAGATGAAATCAGGGTTATGTTTGCTTTCAATTTGCACCCAGATTTCTCCCAACCTACTATTTACCTACGTTAAGGGGAGTACCTCGTTCGGCATCTTCGTCAATACGGATAGAAATATCCCGGAGCTGCGACCACAAGCTACTAAGTAGCTAGCGGTTGAGGGAGACCTTGGCACCTGGCCCCTTTAACGAAATAGGTGAAGTACATGGATGTCTCATTAACCACATGGTTTGTTGTAATCGGCGCGATTTTGGCGCTGATCGTTGTGGATCTTTTAACTGTTAGTCGCAAGCCCCATGAAGTTAAATTCAAAGAAGCAGCTGGTTGGTCAATCTTTTATATCGGTGTTGCAATCGCATTTGGTGTGTGGGTTTGGCAGACCGCCGGTTCACAATTTGGAACCGAATACTTTGCCGCCTACCTAGTAGAAAAATCTTTGTCGGTAGATAACCTCTTTGTCTTCATCATCATCTTGGCGCAGTTTGCAGTGCCCTCGATTTACCACCAACGCGTCTTAATGTTTGGTGTGCTGCTCGCACTTGTTTTACGCGGAATCTTTATCGCAGTCGGTGCAGCAGCGCTAGCAGCCTTTAGCTTCACATTTGTTATCTTCGGTGCAATCTTGATCTGGACCGGTGTGGGTCTGTTCAAGCATTGGGATGAAGATCCAAACCCTGAAGATAACCGTTTGGTAAAGGCTATGCGCAAGCGCATCGCGATGACCGATGAGTTCCATGGCTCAAAGACATTTATCAAGATCGACGGAAAGCGTCTTGCAACTCCGATGTTTACAGTGATGATTGCAATCGCATCAACAGATCTGTTGTTTGCACTTGACTCAATTCCAGCAACATTTGGAGTTACTCAAGAACCATTCCTTGTCTTTGCCGCCAACGCCTTTGCACTGCTTGGTTTGCGCGCTCTGTACTTCTTGCTTAAGGGCTTGCTGGATAAGCTGATTTACCTATCTCTAGGACTTTCAATCATCTTGATGTTTATCGGAGTTAAGTTGATTCTGACCTACTTACACGAGGTTTGGTATGAAGTTCCAAAGATCCCTACAGTCGGAAGCTTGTCTGTCATCGGTTTAATTCTTGTGGTTTCAACGGTGGCAAGCCTGCTCAAATCCAAGAAGGATCCAACAGCGATTGCACACGCTGGGCGTATAACAGCTGCGCCAGAGGAAAAATAATTTCCCTCTCGTACTTATTCGCTCTATCCTTATAACTAGAAGAGTCGCCCGGATCACCGCGTTGTAGCAATACACCGAGGAAAGTCCGGACTTCGCAGAGCAAGGCGGTGGGTAACTCCCACCCGGAGCAATCCGCGGGAACAGTGCAACAGAAAGTAAACCGCCAACGAAAGTTGGTAAGGGTGAAACGGTGGTGTAAGAGACCACCAGTAATTGCAGTAATGCAGTTAGCTATGTAAACCCCGCCTGAAGCAAGACCACGCAGTTGGCGTTTGAGAGCTGCTCGCTCGAGTCAACGGGTAGGTTGCTTGAATCTGTAAGCAATTACAGATCTAGATGGATGGTGATCCCTCGCAAGAGGACAGGATCCGGCTTATAGGGCGACTCTTCTTTATAAATAACTTAAGGCTTAATAGAAATGCCAGTCTCTCGTTCGGAAAGTTCCCAGAGCTTGCGAATGTTCGTCTTATTCCGAGTTCGCAATATGGGGTGTTTTACCGGGGCGCCGTTATTTCCAAATCTTGGACTGTAGAACTGACCACCTTTAGCTTCGGGATCAAGAGCAGCTCTAATTTGCGGCCGAGCACCTTCACCAGGCTCCATTCCCACGTGAGCAGCTAGGTACTTTGAAAGGGTTCCAGTCCAACCTGCAGCGCCCTTGTCGAAAGTCTCAACCTGTAAGTTTGTGTGAGACAACCCTGGGTGCGCCAAAAGGCTCATGGCTTTTTTTCCTGCATTTTTGAACTCGTTATCTAATCCAAGAGCAAAGAAATAGTTGGCTAATTTTGATTGGGCATATGCCTTCCATGGGGCGTACTTCTTGCGCAAATGTGGATCATCAAAGTCGATGTTCCACACCAAGTGGTGCGCAGTGCTGGTCACAGTAACAACTCGGGCTTGTTCTGCTGCCAATAAGTTATCCATTAGAAGTCCAGTAAGACTCCAATGGCCTAAATGGTTAACGCCAAACTGACTTTCAAAGCCATCTTCAGTTTTCATTTCTGGCATTGCCATAATTCCAGCGTTATTTATCAAGAGATCTAATTGGCTGAACTTGTTGCCAAATTCTGCAGCTGCGGCTCTGATACTGCGCTGAGAGGCAAGATCCAAGTGAAGTAGTTCTACTTGGGCTTTTGGTATGAGCTTTTGAACTTCCGCAACTGCTGCCTTGCCCTTTTCTTCATTTCTAGCGGCGAGAAGTACATGAGCACCTTTAGAGGCTAAAGCCTTAACCGTTTCAAAACCTAGACCGATATTGCCACCAGTAACTAGCGCAGTCTTGCCTTTAAGTGACGGGGTTTTAGCTATTGAAAATGACATTAGTGGCCTCCGAAGATTCTTGATGCGTTGATGAGTCGAAACTTATCAACCTATTAGAGCGCCGTCAACTAGCAATCCCACAGAAGTTTCATAAATTTTTTGAGATTCTTAGAGGCATCTGACCACTCAGACTCATAGAAGATTTCCCGAGACTTTTTAGTGGATCTGAGCAGGCCAGCATTGCTCAGAATCTTTAGGTGGTGGGAGATAGTCGGACGAGCTAAGTTCAGTCGTTCAGTAATCTGCAGGACATTGAGCGGCCCTTCCGTTTCAAGCATGATCAAAATATCTTGCCTATTGGGGTCGCCAAGGGCATTAAAAACTAATGAGCAATCCCTAGCAACTTTTCGAATCTGATTTTCCGTAACCATAAGATAAGGGTATCAACCCGTCGAAACTCTTCAACCGAATCCGGCTTATAGGGCGACTCTTCTTTTACGAACCTCTAATCCGCAATAATTGTCCTATGAAATTAATGACATGTAATCAACTTGGCGGAGCTTGCGATCTCGTTTTCTCAGGTGAAACATTTGACGAGCTTGCAGCCCAAAGCCAGCAACACGGTAAAGAAATGTTCGGAGCAAACGATGGACCACACATGGTGGCCATGAACGCCATGATGGAACTCATGAAGTCTGGTGAAATGGATTCTTGGATGGCGGCTCGCAAGGCGGAATTCGAAGCGATTTAGATTATTTCGCTAAAAAGTTAGCTAACGACTCTAAATAACTGTTCATTCCTGCTTGTGCTTGTTCAGCTTGACCTTCAGGAAGCTCGCCGAATTGAGAGAACTTGGACCAAGAAGAGGAACCACGATCTTCAAATTCGATTCGAATCAAGTGCGATTCTGTAGAAAAATCTTTTTTTGCGAACTCTTCTGCTGAGGTTGTGTAATGCAGCGTGTGCTCTAACAATTCCTTGTTAACAATCTTTGTGTATTTACCAAAGAAGTAAGCAGTAAAACCATGTGCGGGAACTTCGACACCGCAAGTCCATAAGCCATCTACTTTGAGGTCAGAGACAGTTGCACCTTTAGTTGAACTCAGATCTGTAGGAAAGTACCAAGCTTCTAGTTCAGATCCATCAGTCCAGGCTTTCCAAAGACGATCAATGGAGACGGGATATTCACGTTCTACAGAATAGAGGAAAGACTGGGTCATAGAAGAACTTTATCAGGTTGAATTTAACTGCGATTGAGAACCTAGACATTAGTTAATTGGGCTAAGTATGATCACCATCTAATTGAATCGACGGGGGATTGAAAGTGGCTAATTTTCTGAGTGAAGCAAGAGAAATTCAGAATGATTTAGCCGACATTCGTCGACACATTCATCAAGAGCCAGAGATTGGTTTAGACCTACCAAAAACCCAAGCCAAGATTGTTGCAGCGCTAGAAGGTCTAGGTCTTGAGATATCGACAGGTAAATCATTGAGTTCGGTAACCGCTGTGCTCAGAGCTGGGAAATCTGACAAGACAGTGCTGTTGCGTGCCGATATGGATGCACTTCCTGTATCAGAGCTAGCGGATCTTCCCTACAAGAGTCAGATAGATGGGGCTATGCATGCATGTGGTCATGATTTGCATGTTGCAATGTTGATTGGTGCAGCAAAGCTACTTGTTAAGAATAAAGCTGAATTAAACGGCGATGTGGTCTTTATGTTTCAACCAGGTGAAGAAGGCTTCGATGGTGCTGGACATATGATCAAAGAAGGTGTCTTAACTGCAAGCGGACGAAAAGCCGATACAACTTACGGAATTCACGTGATGTCATCCTCAGTCCCAACAGGAACATTCACCACAAAAGGTGGAACCATGATGGCATCTGCGGATGAAATACATGTAACCGTTGTTGGTATGGGTGGACATGGTTCACAACCTCATACCGCTAAAGATCCGATTCCTGTTGCTGCTGAAATGGTGAGCGCACTGCAGTTGATGATTACTCGATCATTTGATGCCTTTGATCCTGTAGTTATAACTGTTGGCCAATTCCACGCTGGCACCAAAGCAAACATCATTCCTGATACTGCAGAGTTCCAAGCCACCATTCGCACTTTCTCACCCGAAAATAGAAGTCGAATCAAGACCGAAGCAGTTCGTTTGTGTGAATCAATTGCAGCGGGCTATGGACTGAAGGCTGAAGTAAAGGTTGTTGAGCAGTATCCAGTTACAGTTAATAACGATGCACATGCTCAATTTGTGGGCAAAGTTGCAGCTGAACTCTTTGGCAATGAGGGATACATGGAAATGCCACACGCAATTGCAGGAGCTGAAGATTACTCACGTGTACTTGAAGCAGTTCCAGGCTCGTACATATTCTTAGGTGCATCTGTTGATAAAGATGTCACCAAATCGGAGGTCAATCACTCACCTCGAGCGATGTTTGATGATTCCGTTTTATATCGCGGAACAGCCTTACTAAGTGAGTTAGCAGTTCGCTCACTGAAAGAAATGGTTACAAATAATGGCTGAGAAAAAGGTTACGGGTCCTGCTTCCTACTTTCCATCAATTGAAAAGAAGTACGGGAAACCAATTGAACATTGGATGAAAGAGCTTAAAAAGGTTTCGAAGCTCGCTCATATGGAACAAGTAGCCCACCTGAAGGAAAAGTTTGAAATGGGCCATGGCCACGCAAATGCATTGGTTGCCTATTTCCGAAGTAAGAACGCGAAGTAAAGAGTGATTATTTCAGTTCTTCGAGTGATAGGAGTTTGCCTCGGAGTTTTTGCTGTGGCCTTTGGAGAAGCCGATGATTCACCCGGCCTTCAAGGAATAGGAATGCTTCTCTTAATGACAGTTTTCTTTTCAATATATAAGATTGTCAAAAGGTGAAGCAAGAACAAGATCGCGCAAAAGAGTTAGCAGCAATTAATCGCAAGATCGTAAAAATCGATAACGCCTTCTTACCCGCGATTAAAAACCTTGCCCCGTGCACATTCGGTCTAGAAAAGCCGACTGTTACTCATTATCAGTCACTCATTAGATCGGTAATCGCCCAGCAAGTAAGTACGGCAGCCGCACGCACGATATCTGGACGCTTACAGGAAAAGTGTGGGGGCTCGATTACCGCGGCAAAGGTTGGTGCGCTTTCCTTGAAGGAGCTTCAATCTGTAGGACTTACAGGGGCAAAGGTTCGAACAATTAGTGAGCTCACAGAGGCTTCACTGTCGGGAGAAATCAACTTCCGGAAATTTACTCATATGTCAGATGAAGAGATCATCAAAGAATTAGTTCCGCTGTTTGGAATTGGTCGATGGACCGTAGAAATGTTCTTGATCTTCCACTTAGGTCGCCTTGATGTGTGGCCTATTGATGATCTTGCTGTGCGTCGAGGTTGGGACAACCTTCATGGAAATGCAGAGCACATTAAGCCCAAGGCGCTGAATTTACTAGGAGAGCCATTTACAGGAATGCGAAGTGTTGTTGCTTGGTATTGCTGGAGAGCTTCTTAATTACTGATTAACAATTGCATCATGGACATATTGAGCTAATCCACGCACGCGTCCATCGTAATACTCTTTAAATCGCGGATCTTCGATATACATAACAGCTAGATTCTTTTGCATTTCTACAGAGCAGTCGTAAAACCATTTGGTGATTGCATCTCTGTGTGCAAGTACAGCTTCCTGAGCCTTAGGGGAGTCGATTGGGAGTGAGTTGCCAAAGGCATAGACAAATAACTCAGTAGCCGCTTCTTGATCTACTTTTGCGGCCTCAAAATCATCCTTTGAGTACTTCGATGTCTTTGTCTGAGATTGTCGGTAAGCCTCGGTATCTCCCCAACGCTTACCGACTTCATCTTCGTATGTGTGCATGGAAATATTCTACGACCTTCTGTAATCTTTTCCCATGCGCTTCTTATTATCTGTAATTGACACTCAAACTCGTGCACCTCATACCCCCGAAGAGATGAAGGCGATTGATGATTTCAACGACAAGATCGAGGATGCCGGGCAACGCTTATTCGCATGCGGAATAGATTCGCCTGAAAAGGCAATAGTTTTTGACTCACGCAATGGTGCCGAGATATCAATCCCTGGCCCGCATCAGTCATCTGCCGAATACTTCAGTGGTTTTTGGATCGTCAAGGTTGATTCTTTAGCGACCGCGCAACAGTTGGCTGCAGAAGGATCAAAGGCTTGTAACCGAAAGGTCGAACTTCGTCCTTTGTTCGGCTGAACACTGAGTTCACATACCCCTTCTCGCTACTATTGCCCTCTAGAGATTGATCGGAGGGTGAGATGTTCGAAGCGATAATTCTGGGAATTATTCAAGGCCTCACCGAATTTCTACCAATCTCTTCAAGTGCCCACATTCGATTTGTGGGTGAGTTTCTCGATGGTGCAAATGATCCAGGTGCTCGATTCACCGCAATAACCCAAATAGGAACTGAGCTAGCGGTGCTTTTGTATTTCAGAAAAGACATTGCAGCCATTCTTCGCTCGTGGTTTGGGCAAACGATTCAGCGCAAAGAGCTTGTAGGTGAAGCTAAATCACAGGCTCGAATGGGTTGGCTAATTGTCATCGGCACAATTCCAATTGTCGTTCTTGGGTATTTCGGTAGTGACATCATTGAAAACAACCTTCGCTCACTGTGGTTGATCGCAACAACTTTGATTGTCTTTGGTGTGATTCTTGGATTAGCAGATACATATGGAAAGAAAGTTCGCACATTAGATCAGCTATCAACTCGTCACGGCATTTTGTATGGCGCGGCTCAAGCCTTAGCGCTTATGCCAGGAGTTTCTCGTTCAGGTGCAACGATCGCTATGGGTCGCTTCCTTGGGTACACACGTGAAGCAGCGCTTCGCTACTCATTCTTGTTAGCTCTGCCTGCGGTCTTCGGAAGCGGCTTCTATCAACTTCAAAGCGCACTCTCATCATCTGATGGCTCAAATCTCTTTTCACTCGGCGAGACCGCGGTGGCAACAGGAATTGCATTTATCGTTGGCTATTTAGTTATCGCATGGTTGCTTAAATTTGTTTCCACCAAGAGCTTTATGCCCTTCATCATCTATAGAGTCACACTAGGCACAGTGATTCTTATTCTCTTAGCAACGGGAGTTATTTCAGCATGAGCAAGGTTTTAGTTGATAAGCATTTGAAAGGCTTTGAAATCGGTCAACGTCAGATTCTAAATAATCTGCGGGAAATGATCGCAGAAGAACTTCCGACAGCTTCCCAGGTGATCAAGTACGGGATACCCACTTTTCTGATCGAAGGGGTAGCCATTCTTGGTTTTGATGGATACAAAAATCACAACAGTTTGTTTCCCTATAGCGGCGCTACAAATATGTTGCTTGAAAAGGAGCTGGCTGGATATGAACAAACCAAAGGCTCTATTCACTTTGCTGTAGACAAGAGATTTCCGAAGCCTCTACTCAAGAAGATTATTAAGGCGCGCATTAGTCAGATAAATGCGAGCTATCCAAAGCGCAAAGGTGAGTATTTAGAGTTTTATGGAAATGGTGTACTAAAAGCTGTTGGAAAGTTGAAGGCCGACAAACTCCACGGTGATTGGAAATGGTTTCGAAAAGATGGCGTGATTATGCGCTCAGGATCATTTAAGAATGGAAAGCAAGTAGGCGTATGGATCACATACGACCAAAAAGGTAAGCCCTACAAGAAAACCAACTTCGGCTCCTAAACTCCTTTTCGATTGGCGAAGCATTTATCTATTGCATAGCATTGCCACGTGTTCGCTCTTCATAAATTTCCACTGACTAAACCTTTAGCGGACAAGTTTCGCGAAAATGTTTCCGGTTCACGTGATGGCCGCCCTGATTGGGTAATGACAATCGGTCAAGGCTCCGGAGAAGGATTATTTGGTCCGAACAGCGCTGTGTGGCAGGTGCATGGAACCATCGCAACATTAGTTGGGGGAGTTCGAGCTTTGCTTTTGCAGGCTGCGCATCCTGCACCACTTTCTGGAGTTGCTGAGCACTCTCGATATGAAACAGATCCTTTAGGACGCCTAGCGGGCACAACACGTTGGTTAACGGTCACAACCTTTGCTGCAGAAGAGGTAATTGCACGCGAAGCAGCGCGCGTTAACGCCATGCATGATCATGTGAAAGGTAATTTCACTGACAAGCAAGGTCATGAGCAAAGTTACAAAGCGAAAGATCCTCGCTTTTTGTTGTGGGTGCATTGCGCCTTCACAGATTCATTTTTAAAGGCACATCTGGCTCTTGGTTATCCGATTGATAAAGGTGCTGATGCTTATGTTGCCGAATGGAGCAAGAGTGCGATTCCTCTCGGGTTAACCAATGCTCCAATGTCAGTTGCAGAGCTCGAAGCGACTCTGGATGATTTCAGAGCCAATGATTTGGCACATGTTGAACGAACAGATGATGTAGTTCGATTTATTTTAAATCCGCCATTTGGGGGAGCGGGTAAGTTCTTTTATAAGGTGATTGCAAATGCTGCGATTGCAACGCTTGATCAAAGCGAATTGGATTTACTGGGATTGACTCCACGATCAAAGATGTGGCTTCGAATTTCACGAGTTAGTCTCGATATTTTCCTTGCAATCTTGGGGCCAGAGCCACCAGCGATGCAGGTTGCACGCGAACGTATTACACGTTCGTAAAGTGCTAGCACTCATCATTTAAATCAATCGGTTGTTCATGTTCATCTGGTGATGCATGTAATACCTTGTAAAGAGGTACCCCTCAGCAAAACCCTTTAATAACTTTTTCAAAGTGACACTCTTTTCCTTGTAAGAACAGCAGTAACTCAAGGAGAGAAGGAGTTCACGATGAAACAAAATTGCTCAAGAAAAGCAAAGGCGCTTGTTCTTTTTACAGCATTTACATTCTTGCTTGCACAAGGTGTACCAGCGAACGCAGCTAATAAAACGATTACCTGTTACAAGGGAACAACAGTTAAAAAGGTAACCGCTACAAATCCGAAGTGCCCAACTGGCTACACAACCACTAAACCAAAGGCGACAACTAAGCCAGCTGCAACAACAAAGCCTGTGGCTGGTGCAACCGTTGCATTCTCTGGAACATATAAGGGAAAACTTTCGATTGTGTGGGGCGATACATACCTACAAGTAACAGGTGTTAACGGAACTGGTTCAGGAAATGTTCTGGGACTAACAGATATGTCTGGAACCGCATCTGCTGCACCTGCTGGATTGTGCGACACATTTGATGCGAAGGGATCGATTGCAGGTGGAGGAAGTTCTCTTAACGTGAGCTTTGACTCCAGCGCAAAGGGTTGCGCAGAGGATGAATCAGCACCAACAACAATCAAAATAACTGGAACCGCAACCATCACAGGTGGAACCGGAAAGTACGCGGGAGCCACAGGTGTTTTGAAGGTAACTGGAACCTTCAGTGTTAAGGGCGGTTCAAAGGAAGATGCTGCATTCACTATGGATGTCAGCGGAAACATTAAAACTAAATAACAGCTTTACAACAAACTAAGGAGATTCACGTGAAAAGATTGATTTCATCAATAGTTGTCGTAGGTATGGCGACCTTAGGACTTGCCGTAACTGGTGGCTCAGCGTACGCAGCACCAGCAGCATCAACGCTCATTATGTCGGGCGGCAATGGTGTGTATGACCTTGGCCCAATCGTCATTAACGGAACAGCAAGTGCACCTGGTGCGGTTGCATTTACAGTTAACGGAAAGGCTGTTACTGGTTGTGAGGCTGTAGCTACAACCACCGTTACTCCTTTTGTTGCTAAGTGCTCATGGCTTCCAGCTGCTGCAGGGTTAACAGTAATTACTGGAGTATTTACACCAACAGATGCTGCTGCTTTTGCACCAGCTAACTCAAATACATTGAATGTGAAGATCGGTGTTCCAGTCCAAGGCGTTGTATCTCCTGTTCACATCTATGTCGATACAGTGCTTGCAAGTGGATCTACTGGTGCACTAGCGCCTCGATTCAATGGCTGTGCGATCCAAAATGAGTACTTGATCGGACAAACAATTGTTTTCCGTGTGTATGCCAATAACGCTGACCAAGGTGGCGCAGTTATGGATACAACCAACACCTCAAAGGCATTTATTGAGGTAGCCGGAGTAAGTACTCCAATTCAACTGTCCTATGGAAATCACAGCGGAGTTGCTTTCTGGACTGGAATCCTAAAGACAGGCGCAGCGCCTTTGTACAGCACCCTAGGTGTTATCAACTTTAAGGTGACTTTAGTTGCTAAAGATTCAACAACAATGAAGGTGCTTTCAACAAAGCTAGTTCCAAAGCTTGAAAACGGTAAGCGCCTTATTGGTAGCGATGGACGCACAGTCTACGAGCGCGTCAGCTACTACCGCACAGTCAAGCTCTCAGTTCCACTCAAGGGTGCAACAGGCACATGGGCATCTAACTTCACTCAGACATCTCAACTCAGTCTGTTTGCTGTTCCAACAACTAAGTAATTAGAGAATCGGAGAGAACAATGAAAAGTAAGTCACGTTTCGTAGGGGCAGGCGCGGTAGTTGTATTGCTTGCAAGCTTTAACGCACCTGCCTATGCAGCAGATAATCCTGTAAAGCTAGTAGCACCAAAGGAGATCGTTGGAATACCTGCGATTCCATTTACAGGGTTAAAGGCGCAAGCTTTTTCAACACCATCAAATATGGTCAATCTTGAGGTCTCACCATCTCAGGTTGTCATTGGTGATGCACTCACGATCACTGGAAAGGGACTTCCGGGAAACATTCCAGTCACTCTGACCTGGTCAACAAGCGATGCAACATGGATCGCTGATGTTCAACCAAACACCGTTAACTACATGGGAACTTCATACTCAAAGTACAACGTCGTTATTGCAACAATTTCAACTGATGCATTAGGCGGTTTTGTGTATAAGACAAAGGTGCCATCAGATTTTGGTGGCGTTCACGATATCTATGCCGTTAACAACAATGTTGCTGTGGCACATGGTGGATTACAAGTTGCACGTACCTTAACTATTAGCCCAAAGAGCGGACCAATAGGTACTCCAATAACAATTACCTACACAGGTCTTGGACCTTCTCTGTATGCAGCAGGTTCAGCTCTTTATTACGATGGAAAGTACACAGGATCCATGCAGGCTCGTTGGACTCGTGGAACAGCGACAACAACAATTCTTGCAACTGGTCCTGTCGGGAAGCATTACATTCAGGCAAATGAAGCGATCAGCTTCTCTTATCTGAACGCCATGCAATCTCCAGTTCCATTTGCCAATAGTGAGATGGGCACCTTTACCGTCACTAAGGATGCAGGTATTTTCAAGCCATACTTGATTTATCCACCACTTATGACTGCAACAGTTGATCAACGGACAACCTTGTCTGATGCAGGCCTAGATCCCGCAACAAAGTCAGTAATGACATTGACTCCAGATCGCGGAATCGTCGGAAGCAAGACAACAATCAAAGTGAGCGGTATTCCTACAAAGGGTGTTCACACAATCGTGTGGTCAACAGTTACTGGCAATCGAGTCAACTGCACAACTGGAACATGCTGGGTCTATAACCCAATTCCACTTGGAACAGTTGATATCACCGATGGAACGGTCAACAAAGAGGTCACAATTCCAGATCACCTTGGTGGATACCACGTAATTCAAATCAAGTTAGGTGATGTTATTGAAGCTCAGCAAGTCTTTTATGTAAAAGAGAGCATCCAACCTTTAACTGATAAGAATGGAAAAGTAATAACCCTGGGCGTTGCAAAGGCTGATCTTTCAGGATCAGTTGCTGCCTTTGCTCGTGGTGGTCAAGGAATACCTACCTACACATTCAAAGAGGGAGAAGAGTTCACACTTAGCATGAAAGGTGTTGGTTGGACTCAGATGGATAACACTCTTGCCGTTGCCTATGACAATAGCTACGTGGGTTATGGCTGCGGCTTTAACTCAAATGGTTATCTTGTAGTCCACCTTAAGGCACTGGGCGGCGTTGGTACTCACATCATTTCTATGAGACCGCTGCTGTACACACAGCAACCATCCTTTGCAAATACTCCTTATGGAATGGTTCCAATTCTGACATCAGAGCGCGATCTACCTGGTCTTGCATTGGGATATCAGATTCCAACTGTTTACTTTGCAATCAAAATCGTAAAGTAAGTTCATTACGGGACAGGACCCCGATCCTCATTTACTTGAGGGTTGGGGTTTTCCGTTGTGTGGGCATCCACCAATTCCATCGACCCAGCAGCACCATCGCACTTGGAAGCAGCAATCCACGAATGATTGTGGCATCAACTATGACGCCAATAGCTAAACCAACACCTAGTTGTTGCAACCCTGCAAAGTGTCCGGTGATCAATCCAGTTAGTGCGGTAATAAAGATTAGGGCGGCGGCGGTCACTACGGTTCCAGATGCTTGCATACCTTCACGAATCGCATCAACATTGCCTGCTCCGCGGTCACGTGCTTCACGCATTCTGGAAACAATGAAGATCTCATAATCCATAGAAAGCCCAAAAAGGATCGCAAAAAGAAGAATGAGAACCCAGGCTTCGATTTGCTGCAGTTGATAAGTTCCAATTCCAAATTTGAAGACAATAACGAGCGCTGAAAATGACAAACCAATGGAAATCAAATCAAGAATGATGGCCTTGATAGAAAGCACTACTGATCTAAATATGCGCATCAACATGACAAAGGTGAATACAAGGATGATGACCGCTACAACTGGAAAAGAGTTTGCTAACGCATTCAGTAAGTCGACACCTTGCGCCGGAGCGCCTCCCAAGTAGATGCGGCTGCCATTTGGAAAACCTGCTTGCGGTATGTATTGATTTCTTAAACGATCAACTAGATCAATGGTTTCAGGCGCACCTAAATCATGCTGACCAAAGACATATAGTCGAATAAAGCGAGCACTTGGGTCTACATAGGGCCACATCTGGCCACTAGCAACGGTGAAAACCTCTGGATCATCAGCAAGATTCTTAGCAAAATCAAAACTTATCTGTGACACCCGTGATGCATCTGTGGCACTTCCCAGATCGATCACAATCTCGTGTGGGGTAATGACACCAACGCCGACCCTTGAGGTAACTGAATTGAGCCCTTGCGCAGACTCTAATTGTGAGGGGATTGCAGAAATCGAGCTCGGTGTTACTTGTAACCACAGCAATGAGGAAAGTGACAGCAAAATCGCAACCAGAGTTACTCCAAAGGTTCGCTTCGGCTTAGCAATTGCAACTTTGGTGAGGAAATCTAAGTTATAACCAATGAGCCCCTTAAAGGGGCTAGAAGAGTCTTTTCCTAAATGTGTGAGCAAAACCGGTTGCAGGGTTGCGGCAGCTGCAATTGAAACGAGTGGAACAACTAAACAGGCAAGACCGAGAGAACGAACAAAGGGAATTGGAACTAACAATAAAGTTGCCAACCCCAACGCAACTGTCATTCCTGAGATAACCGCTGTTCTGCCCGCTGTATTCATAGTTGCTTCTAGTCGATCCGATGTTAATTCACGGTTTTGTCGGTACCTATGAACCATAAGCAATGAGTAATCAATAGCAAGGCCCAAGCCAATAAGTTCGACAATATTAGGAACATATAAAACCATTAGGAATTTCTGCGCCAACAGGTAAATGACTCCAAGTGAGGTCGTTATGGTTGCAAAACCAAAGAGCAAGGGGATTAAAACCGCCCAAGTAAAACCTAAAGTTGCAATCAATAAACCCATCGCCAATACGATGGCAATCAATTGACCCCGTTGCAGATCTGAAGCCAGAATCGGTACAACATCGGATTTAATCGCTGGGGGACCTGTAACTAATGCACCCTGCAATCCGTTGGCTATTAACGCCGCTCTTAAGTCATCTGAGTATTTGGATGCATCATTGAGATCAAAGGAGGTTCCAATGTTTGCGTACAGAGTTCCGCCAAAGGCTTTGTCCTGAATTATCTGTGAACCCGGAATCACAGCGCTTGCCTTTGCTAAAGAGCTCTTGAACTGTGCAATTTGATCTGGTGTTGCTTGCTTGTACTTATACAAAATGGTGAAGGTTCCTTCAGTGTTCTCAGAAAATCGATCTGCCAGAAGCTGACTTGCTTGTGCAGAAGGAGAACCAGGGATCTCTAGCGAGGTTGTTAGGTGCTTATCTAAGTTAATTGCCCCCAGAATGCCCGCACAACTAATTAGCAACCACACCGCGATCACGAGGCGTTGAGCCTTTATAGAAAAGTTTGCACACCGTGAAAGCATTTGCGCATTCTATTCTTTGAACCAAATTCGAAATGCAGATGGCATGATTAGGACATGAATAACGGGGTAGTAGTTGAGCTAATCGCTCCAAATGAGTGGCAGCGCCTACGCACAATTCGCCTACAAGCACTTACTGAAAGTGGGCATGCTTTCGGTGGAACTTTTGAAGTAGAAAGTGCCGAGGATGAAACCGCGTGGCGTGCCAAGTTTGAAAAGAATGATTTCCTGATCGCATCAGTTGATGGTGTTGATGGAGCGATGATGTATATAGAAGTTCTTAATGGAGATTTTGGAGCAACGTGCTGGGTGGGCGGCTGCTGGAGTGACCCACGTTTTCGCGGAAAAGGTTTAATGCGAGCAATGTTTACCTTTATCGATCAGCAAAACAAGGACTGGAAGATTCAAGGTCTAGGCGTGTGGACCGATAATTACAGTGCGATCGCCGCCTACGAAAAGTTGGGTTTTGTAAAGATGGGCGAGGATACAGAAAGCACCCGTAAACCCGGAATGTTTTATCAGCGAATGATTAGAAAGAGTGAGATTTAAGCGTTTTCTAGCTTGTAACCGAGACCACGAATTGTTTGAATCAATACAGGGTTTGCCGGATCTGCCTCGATCTTTGCGCGCAACCGCTTAATGTGAACATCTAAAGTTTTGGTATCGCCGTAGTAGTCGCCGCCCCACACACGATCAATCAGTTGAGAACGGGTTAAGACGCGACCAGCGTTACGCATCAAAAACTCAAGAAGTTCAAACTCCTTCAGAGGTAAAGCAACGACTTCGCCATTAATGGTTACCTGGTGCTTGCCGATATCCAATTTAATTCCAGCAACAGTGTGCACACCACTTTCCCCATCAAGTGAATCCTCACCAGTACCTCGACGTAGAACCGCTTTAATTCTGGCAATTAACTCTCGAGATGAGTACGGCTTAGTTACGTAATCATCAGCTCCGAGTTCAAGCCCAACCACCTTGTCAATCTCGGCATCCTTGGCGGTCAACATGATGATCGGAACTTGTGATGTAGCTCTGATAATTCTGCACACTTCGATCCCTGAAATAACGGGAATCATTAGATCCAAAAGGACTAAGTCAGCGCCTTCTTTGGTGAACTTATCAACTGCCTGTTGTCCATCTTCAGCAACAGATACTTCAAAACCCTCTTTACCAAGCAGGAACTCCAGGGCTTCAGAAAAGGATGCTTCATCTTCAACAATCAGAATCTTTGTCATTGAACACTCTCTTCATTAGCTGCATAAATAGGAAGTCTTAACGAGAAGGTACTACCAACATTTTCCGAGCTCCACACCTTGACCTCACCACCATGCTTTAACGCCACGTGTTTAACGATAGATAGCCCTAGGCCGGTACCGCCAGTTAATCGTGAACGAGCTGGATCTACACGATAGAACCTTTCAAAAATACGATCGAGATCTGCATCAGGAATACCAATTCCTTGATCGGTAACGGAGATATCAACAATTCCATTCTCAACCTTTGAGGTAACGGTCACCTTAGTTCCATCAGGGGAGTAGTTGATGGCGTTTTCAATCAAATTTTGAATCGCCATAATCAACTGTTCACGGTCTCCCAGAATTAGGCCATCAACCGAGTTTGAGTTTGAGACCCAAATTTGACGGCTATCTGCAGTTACTTGGGTTTGATCAATCGCTTCACTGATCAGATCTTGGACATGTAATTCGCTTGGAACAGATAAAGGATCTGAATCCTGAAGACGTGAAAGATTAATGATCTCTTGAACTAGATCGGTTAGACGTTTTGATTCGGTTTGCATACGTGTAGCGAATTTTTCTACAGCTTCAGGATCATTTTTCGCACCGAGAACCGCTTCACTCAAAAGTGATAGCGCACCAATTGGAGTTTTTAACTCGTGAGAAATGTTTGCAACAAAATCTCGTCGAACTTCATGGACTCGTTGTGCTTCACTCTCATCACTTAAGAGAACAAGAACAAGATCATCTTCTGTAAGGGGGATGACGTTGACAGTTAACTCGTGACGACCTTCACCAATGGGGCCGCGTGGAATTTCAATCTGACCCATCTGTCGTGAATGAGTACGGCGAACTACTCGAACCGTAGCTAAGAGCTCAGCACTCTGAACCTTGCCATCCTTGAGAAGACCAACCTGCTCAATTCCAGGCGTTGCAAAGATGGGAACTTCGCCGTGGGCTAAAACAATGGCCTCACCATCTATCTGGGAGAGGGTGTCTATCAACATCGCAGGCAGGAGACGCTGGTCTTGAGCCTCGACATCCTTGCGAAGGAACTTCACGCTCCTAACTCTATCGCCTGCCTACCCCAGTTAACCCTGCGTTCACTTTCACGACAGAGTCCATTCATGCATGCGCCCTAGGTTCGGGCCATGGCTCTTATTAGATCAGTATTTCAAGATGAACTCGATGGCGTCTCACAGTCCTTGGTGGACCTTACCGACATGGTGGCGGTTTCAATTGCAAAGGCAACTGAGTCAATTCTCAATTGCGATTTGAAACTTGCCGAAGAGGTAATTGCATCCGATGACACAATCGACGAGTTTCAACATGCCTTAGATGCGCGCATCATCGACATCATCGCGCGACAGCAACCAGTGGCTTCTGATTTGCGTGCACTTGTAACCGCTTTGCGAATGAGCGCAGATCTTGAGCGCATGGGAGATATGTCCCATCACGTTGCGAAAATTACTCGCCTTCGCCATCCAGATGCTGCGATTCCTGCCGAGTTAATTGCAAGCTTCAAACAAATGGGTGAAGCAGCAGAAAAGATTGCACGCAAGACCGGATCAGTTATTGCATCACGCGATACCGAGGTTGCTCTGCAAGTTGAAAAAGATGATGATGAAATGGACAAGCTGCACCGCCAGCTCATTGGAACTTTGGTTGATCCAAATTGGAAGCATGGCGTTGAAAGCGCAATCGATTTAACACTTCTTGGCCGTTACTACGAGCGTTTTGCAGATCACGCAGTTTCTGTTTCACGTCGCGTGTATTACTTGGTAACAGGAAAGTTTGCGTAAGTAAATTGACCACACTTGTTCCACCAGCACCACGCGAGATCACAACTGAACCAAGGCGTTCAGACAAGGTTTTCCGTGGATTAGTCACCGCCGGTGGCTTATCGTCTCTAGTGATCCTAGGACTCATTGCAGTTTTTCTCGGTTACCGTGGTTTCGAAGTAATTGTTAAAGAAGGCTTAGGTTTCATCACCAACTCGGATTGGTCAGTCACCGTTGATGAGAATGCAAATGTTGTGGAGAGCAATTTTGGCTTAGCAGCGATGCTTGTTGGAACAATCCTATGCGCACTTGTAGCGGTAGTTATTGCACTTCCAATCTCGGTTTTCTCAGCACTTTTTTTGAATTTTTACGCACCAGATAAGTTAAAGAAGTTCTTGGTAGCAATTATCGACATGATGGCGGCATTTCCATCTATTTTGTTTGGTATTTGGGGATTCTTAGTGCTTATGCCGAGTGCTGAATACTGGGCCAAGTTGATTCACAAATACTTGGGCTGGATCCCAATCTTTGATCTACAGGTTCCCGTTTACACACGCTCTCCATTTGTGGCTGGTGTTGTTCTTGCGATCATGATTATTCCAATTATCACCTCGGTATCTCGCGAAGTTTTTTCACAAGCACCACTTGATCGTATTCAAGCTGCCTATGCCTTAGGTGCGACCCGTTGGGCGATGATTAAAGCTGTTGTCATCCCACATGGAAGAAATGGTGTTATCGGTGGAGCAATGCTTGGCCTAGGTCGAGCAATGGGAGAAACTGTCGCGGTCTTTACCGTTTTGAACATCGTATTCCAAGTGAACTGGCAAGTACTTCTTGGAGCAGGTGGAAATGTTGCCTCACTTATTATTTTGAAGTTTGGCGAAGCAAATCCTTACGAGATTAAGGCGTTGATGGCTGCAGGCTTAGTTCTCTTTATGCTTACTTTGCTGGTTAACGCAATTGCAAATGTTATTGTGAAGAAGACTGGAAAATCAGGACGATGACAACTATTCCCACCCCGATTAAGCCCTGGAAAGCTACTAAAAAAGAGCGCGCAAAAGATATCGGCATTTTTGTTTTGTCTTTGCTTTCTTCTTACTTAATCGTTGCAGCAACAGCGATGAAGGGAAAACTAGCCCTGTTTGTAGTTTTCTTCTTGGTCTACATGTTGCTGACATCCTCTATCAGGGGGATTCAGTTAGGTAGCGCAGCGGCAAAAGATGCTTTAGTTAACTCACTTGTGGCCTTTGGGGCGATCGTTACTGTTATTCCCATCGCAAGTATTTTGTTTACTGTGGTGCAAAAGGGATTACCTGGTATTTCCCTCAATCTGTTCATCTCGGATATGTCCATGGCAACACCAACAGATCCGCTTAATAACGGTGGATTGCTTCATGCCATCACCGGAACTCTTGCCCTCGTGACACTCGCATTGATTATGAGTGTTCCTATTGGAATCTTGACCGCTCTGTACTTAACAGAGATCAAAGGTAGATTCACTGCCCCTATTCGCTTTCTCGTCCAAGCAATGAGTGGTGTTCCATCTATCGTTGCTGGTTTGTTTATTCTCTCGGCGATTTTGTATCCGATTACTAAATCCTTTTCTGGATTTATGGGTGCCCTGGCTTTAACAATTCTGATGATCCCAACCATCGCAAGAACATCAGAGGAAGTTTTGAACTTGATTCCTAATGATTTGCGTGAAGCTGGAGTCGCATTAGGTGGAACTCAGTGGCGAACCGTAGCCATGATCGTTCTACCTGCAGCCAAGAGCGGTTTGATCACTGCAGTGATTTTGGGCGTTGCCCGTATTGCTGGCGAGACAGCACCTTTGCTATTGCTGACGGGCGGCGGAGACAAGGTAAATCCAAATGCATTTAATGGCCCACTAGGTTCTTTGCCGTACTACATCTGGAAGTCATTTAACGCTGGCTCACCTGAAGCGATTACACGTGCTTGGGCAGGGTTACTCGTATTGGTTGGCTTGGTTTTAGTTCTCTTTACACTCGCACGTTATTTAGGTTCCAAGAAAAGCTCGAAGTGATCAACACATCAGAAAGAGAGAAAAAAATGGATGCAGGCGTTCGCCCATCATCACTGGCAGAGGTAGCGGCAGCAAAGGTGAAATCACCTGCTAACACCTCTCTCGGAACAGGTCTTGAAACTCGTGGTGTGCATGCGTGGTTTGGAAAGAACCATGTACTTTCAGATATCAACTTGAACTTTGGCGCAGGAACGGTCACCGCTCTCATCGGTCCTTCTGGTTGCGGTAAATCAACCTTTATTCGAACAATTAACAGAATGCACGAGTTCATTCCTGGTGCAGCAATGGCGGGTCAAGTTTTGCTTGATGGAAAAGATGTATACCAACCAGGCACCGATGTAACAAAGATTCGTTTGCAAATCGGAATGGTTTTCCAAAAGCCAAATCCATTCCCATCAATGAGTATTGGTGAGAATGTGCTTTCCGGTTTAAAGCTTTCACAAACGAAGGTAAGCAATAAAGAAGAACTTCTTGAAGAGTGTTTGGTCCGAGCAGGTCTTTGGAATGAGGTTAAAGATCGCCTTTCTGCACATGGAGGTTCACTTTCTGGTGGTCAGCAGCAGAGATTATGTATCGCACGTTCACTTGCTGTAAGCCCACAAGTGCTATTGATGGATGAGCCATGTTCAGCACTTGACCCTGGTTCAACCCTAAGAATTGAAGACACAATCCGTGAACTATCAGAGACCATGACAATCGTCATCGTTACTCACAACATGCAGCAAGCTGCTCGAGTATCTGATTACACCGCCTTCTTCTTATCTGACGGTGGCCCTGGTCAGATGATCGAATATGCAGCAACTAGCGAGATCTTCTCTCGTCCAAAGGATGAGCGCACCGAGAACTATGTAACGGGTCGATTCGGCTAAATCGTTTACTTACTGTTCACCTAAAAGTCGAAGAGCGTTCGGATTCCGAGCGCTCTTCGTTCATTTGCCGTGCATAGGTTTACCCCGTAGTTCAAACATCTATGAGGGGAAGTACATGAGAATTTCAAAGCTCGCGAAGGTTGCATCACTTGCACTCGCGTTCGGTTTGGTAACAGGAGTTCCAGCACACGCAGTTGATTTACAAGGTTCAGGAGCATCTTTTCCTGCTTTGTTAATTGATGCTTGTAAGGCAGGTTTTGCAAAAGAATCTTCACATACATATGTTTATGCATCCTCTGGTTCAGGCGCTGGACGCACAAACTCAGATCGTTCAATCGGAGATTTCTGGTTCTCAGATGCAGCTCACACTGCAGCCACAAAGCGTGCTTCAATCATTCACGTGCCGGCAGTTGCAGCACCAATTGCGATTTTGCACAACCTTCCAGCGAAGACAACACTGCAACTTTCTGCTGCAACAGTCGCTGGAATCTTCTCTGGAAAAATCACGCGTTGGAACGATCCAGCAATTACAGCTGACAACAACCGCACATCTGCAAAGGTTGTATATCGTCTCGATGCAAATGGAAATGTAAAGAAGGATGCAAAGGGAAATCCTGTTGTTCTTCGTACACAGAATGTAACTTCACGTTACACACTTCCAAATCAACCAATCAAGGTTGTTTATCGTTTGGACTCTTCAGGTACAACTGAGAACTTCACTAACTACTTAAACAAGTCAGCACCAACGATCTGGACCAAGCCAAAGGCTGCAGTATTTACATCATCATTCCCAGGCAACATCAATGACCCTGCAAACCTTGGTCGTATTGTTGGCGCATCTTCATCAAATGGTGTCTCACAACTTGCAGGTAAGACTCCTTACTCAATTACTTTTGCCGAGGTTAACTACGCAACTGCAAATAGACTAAAGGTTGCAAATCTCATCAATCCAGCTGGCGCATCAGTTGCACCAGATTCAGCTGGAGTTTCAGCCTTCTTAGCTGAAGCTGCAATGGATGCAAATGGAATCGTTACCTTTGATTACGCAACAAAGGAAAAGGGAGCGTATCCACTTGGAATCGTTTCCTACCTACTTGCCGATACAAAGAATCCAGATGCCGCAAAGGGTAAGGCTGTAAAGGAGCTAGCTACTTATATCTTGAGTGCAAAGTGCGCTAAAGATGCAGGCGCAGATCTTGGTTTCTCAGTCTTGGATGGAGCTTTCCTCAAGAAGGCCCAGGACCTGATTGCAAAGATCGGTTAATACTTTTTAACGAGGGTATGGATGGCGGCTGGGGAGACCTGGCCGCCATTCTCTTTGCCCAAACTCGGCTCAATGAAATAGCCTCTACAGATCACCCCTAATAGGGTGATATTTGCTTGATTCTCAGCTAGGCAGGCCTCACCCTTAAGGAATGAGCCCAAAGGAAGTTATCACCCCATCCATTGATCGCTCACGTATCGTTGCACCCGCAGTTCCTGCCAACTTCATCTCTAGAAAACATCTTTTTCACCTCTTTGAGACAGGGCTACCGGGTGTCACAGTTGTAGCCGCACCTGCTGGATATGGAAAGAGCTCACTGGTTTCTCAGTGGGCGGAGAATTCAGCCATTCCAACAGTTTGGCTCAATATTAACTCAGCTGATTCGACACAAACTTTTTTTGAACATGTTCTTGCCGCAATCAGAGTGCAATTTCCCGAATTTGGTTCAGATTTTGAAAATGAACCAAGCGCAAATCCGATGTTAAATGTAAAGAAGCTAACTGAGGCTGCGGGCGAGGTAAAGGAGCCCTTTAACTTTGTTATTGATAACGGACCAACTGACAGTCTCGAAGTATCAACAGTTGCACAAGCCATGATTGATTTCTTACCGAACAATGTTCACCTAGTTATCGTTCGCAGGGTAACTCCAGCAACATCTCTTGCTCGATATGCAAGCCTTGGAAATCTCAGTTTAATCACAAGCCAAGATCTTAAGTTTTCAGAGGATGAAGTTTCAAGAGTTGCAGAGCTCAATGGTGTCGATGAGGTTGAACCAAACTCTTCACGATTGATTGAACGGTGTGAGGGTTGGCCAGCCGCGGTTCAAATGATGACTCGATCAATAGCTCGGGGACAACAACATTCACAGTTTGAAATGAGCAGTGCATCCAACCCATTATCAATTCTGGCTCTAGAAACCTTTAATTCGCTCAATGAAGAGAATAAGTCGAAGATTTCACGATTACTGTTAATTGAAGAGTTTGATTTAGAAATTGCAGCAATTATTTTGGGTGAGGATTTTTCCGAAAGTTATGTCAACAAATTGGCAACAGATGGAATATTTGTCTCTGTTTCATCGGGAACCAGCCGTGTCTTTAGGTTTAACGAAATCGTCTATGAAGGGTTGGCTGGAGTTAAGTTAAGCGATCAGGCTGAAAGAAAGCGGATTTACGAGAAACTATCTGATCATTTCTTGCTCAAAGGTAATTCCAATAAAGCCCTTGAATTCATCTTTAAATCAGAAAATTACCAACGCGCACAGACTGTCCTAGAAACCAGTATCCGCGAGATGGCCGCTATTGGTCGCGGGGATTTACTAATCAAGTGGGCGGATTTTTCTGGTGATTCTTCTATGCACGGTGAGGTAATGAAGAAGACAATCAAAGTCGTAGGCCATTTAGTTAATTTAGATTTTTCTAAAGCCGAGGCTATGGCAACAGAGCTCGAGTTAATTTCGACTCAGAGCAAGGAACTTGAATTCTTAACTCAACTGACCTCTATGGTTTTCGCGCATGTGTACTTTGCACGCGGAGAATTCACCCGTTCCCTTGAGATGATCGAGAAAGCGCTGAACCATCAATCACCAACACCATCACTTGAGAACACCGATCGGATCGCGTTACTTCGCCTAAAAGCCTCAATCAACTTTTTATACGACCAACCCGATGAAGTTACCTCTGCGCTCAAATCTGCCCGTGCCCTGATGAGTGAAGGCAACCCCATCAACGCTCCGTATCACCTCACCTGTATGACAGCTCTTGCGTTGTGGAGCGAGGGTAGATTCTTTGAAGCTGCAGAGCATGCAGACATTGCAATTAATCAAGCGTTGCTGATTGGGTATTCATCGATCAGCGCCCCACTAGATGCTTACATGGTTCTTGCGCGCTGCCAGTTAGAGCTTTCACAGTTAGAAGATGCGACTGAAACTTTGACATTAATAATGGAAAAAGCAGGGGATTCACAAATGTGGCCCTGGTTCTTTATGGCTGAAGGAACTCGAGCTCGAATTAACATCACCAAGGGACAGGTCCCACAAATGATGGAGATCATTAAGCAGCAAAGAGATCGCGTAGCTAAGTTGAAATCTCCCAATGAACTTAGTTGGTTGATTGATATGACTGAAGTTTTTCTGCGCTTTACCCTTGATGATTGGGAGCGAGCGGAAGAGCTTTTGCGCCGAATGCCTAAGACTGAAATGGTTCGGCAAATTGATTTAAATGCACGCTTCCAGGCAGACCCTAAAAAAATACCAGCGATTGTTGATGCTTTTCCAGAAAACACTCCGCGAGAGCGAGTTAATAAGTATTTGTATCAAGCCACAATCAACATCGATCATGAAAACTTAGCTTTAGCCCATCTGAATAAAGCCCTAGAGATTGGCGCTGAAGTTGGTTATCACGAGTATTTCGTCCGTCAACACCGTTTGTATCCAATCATGGTGAAAGCAGCAGCCGCGCAACCCACCGTCTTTAGAGAAAGTGTGGTTCATGAAATGACTGAGCGCATTCAAGCGATGAACAGTGATACTGGCTCACTTGAAGAAAAATTGACTTCACGAGAGCTGGAAATTCTTAAGCATTTAACAACTGGCATTCCGCTCAGCGCTATTGCAAAACAACTTCACATCTCTCAAAACACGATGAAGACGCATCTGCGAAATGTGTATCGAAAACTGGGGGTAGATGGCCGTCATACTGCGGTGGAAAAGGCGAGAAAACTGCTCTTAATCTAAATAAATGCAGTTGCTCTTTTATTACATGGACTAGGGTTTACGTTATGGGTCCGGCATTTAATCGTTTATGGGCCGGCAGCATCATTTCAAACCTAGCTGATGGTGTTCTTATCGCCGCAGCCCCACTTCTTGCAATTACCTTGACCGATAGCACCGTTTTGATCTCCATCATTGGAGCAATGGTGATGTTGCCATGGTTGCTCTTTGCCATGCCAATCGGAGTAATGGTCGATCGTGTAGACCGTCGCTTCATTTTGGCCGGGTCAAATGCAATCCGTAGCGCGGTTATAGGCATCATGGCGCTGGGTATCGCAACGGGACATGTGAACATTTATTGGTTGATTTTTTCCGCCTTCATTATTGGCGTGTGTGAGGTTGCAACCGACACGACAGCTCAATCGCTGATTCCTCAAATTCTGGATAAAGAGCATTATGAAAAAGGAAACTCACGGCTCCAGATCTCAGAGACTGTCATCCAGGGCTTTATCGGCTCACCACTGAGCGGTTTCTTGTATGCGCTCGCGATCTGGTTGCCCTTTTTCATCAACAGCATTGGATACGCAGTAGCAACATTGTTGGCGCTGTCTATTCCTATTCAATACTTGCAAGATGTTCGAACTGAAAGTTCAACGGAGAAAAAACCTCACTTCATTGAAGACATTAAATTTGGAATTGCCTACTTGTATAACCACAAGGTTTTGCGACGTTTAGTGATAACAACAGCAACTATTGGTGTGTGTTACTCAATGGGTACAGCAACCATGGTTTTGTTCATCATCAAAGAGCTTGAATTAGCACCGAAGTACTTCGGAGTTATTCTGACGATTCAAGGTGTTGGCGCTTTGTTGGGTGCGATCGTTGCCCCTAAAGCTTCAAAGAAGTTTGGTCGCAGCATCATGATGACCTTAGGAATTACCCTGAGTTCAGTGGTCTTGTTACTTCAAGGCTTTGCACCAAATATTTACATCTTCGTGGCCCTTGCAACTTTCGGAGGCTTTGCGATTGCCCAGTGGAATATCTTGCTAATGGCCACCTATCAAACAGTTATTCCTAATGAACTATATGGACGCATCCATGGAACTCGACGGACTTTGGTGTGGGGAATGATGCCTATAGGTTCGCTGATTGGTGGAGTCCTTGCCCATTTCAGCCTGAGACTTCCGATGTATGTTGGGGGAGTCATTGCTTCTGTCATCGCAATTAGCTCAATCAAATTCTTCTTAAGCGTTGCCGGGACAGCCCCAGCCCCAGCCGAAAAGTAGCCCCGGCCTCACCCCTTTCTAAGCCAATGGTTATCTAGGCGTTATAAATCCACGCTCATGCAAATGGTTCGCCTGTTGCCTCGATGGGCTTGCTAAGGCAAACTTCATCCACCGAAAGCGCCTATGGGGTGGTCGACTCTCCACAGACGCTTTTCTTTAACCCTCAAGGAGGAACTATGAAGTTCACACGTAGCGCAAAGTTTGCGCTCGCAACTGCAGCATCAGCGGCGTTGGCATTTACATTGCTAACACCTGCACAGGCTGCAACTCGTTCAACGGTTATCTTGCATGAGACAAACTCAATTACAGGTTTGAACTGCAGCCTTTCGGCTACAAACTCAACAACTTGTTCTGCGGTTTCATACCTACAAGGTGCTGGCTTTAACTATTACAACAACAAGAAGGAGCTTGTAAAGAACTCAGTATTTGGTTCATACAAGATCGTTAAGAACACAGCTACAGATTTCCGTACACAGTGGACAGTTAACCCTGGCCGTGTATGGTCAGATGGAACTCCAATCACAGGTGAAGATCTACTTCTTTCACACATCCTAAACAGCGATGCATACTCAAAGGCTGCAGGACTTGGAGATCCAACAGATAAGAAGACAGCTCCAGCATTCAACGGTCTTGGATACTCAGGCGTTTATGCAAACAACATTGTTGGAGAGCCAGTTCTTTCTGCTGACAAGATGACAGTAACTCTTCAGTTCAAGAAGAAGATTGCTAACTGGGATCTTTACGGCCCAGGACCATCACCAGTACACACACTTGTATTGATGGCTGAAGGCAAGGACAAGCTTGGAACTGTTGCAGAGAACGAGGCAGCTCGTGATCGCTTCGTCAAGGCATTCCGTGACAAGGACACCACTCTTCTAAAGAAGATGGGAAAGATCTGGTCAGAGGATTACACAATTACAACTGTTAACGACAAGACAAACCCATTGCTTCTAGTAGGTAACGGTGGATTCCAGATCGATAGCGCAGTTGCAAAGACATCTGTAACACTCAAGAAGAACCCTAAGTACAACTCAGGACCAGCTCTAAGCGGTTCAGTAGATACAGTTGTATTCAAGTTCATCGGTGATGGAACAGCTGCTGCACAGGCACTTGCTAACGGTGAGCTAGATGTTTACGCAGGTCAGGCAACTGCTGACGGTGTAGCAAAGCTCAAGGCGATCAAGAACGTTAACGTTGTTGGTAAGGATGAAGTTGCTTACGAGCACTGGGATCTTCACTACGACACAGTTCCAGATGAGGCTCCATACACAGGTTTGTTCTCTGTGAAGGATGGCGCTAAGTCAAAGGCACTACGTCAAGCATTCTTGCTTGCTCTTCCACGCAACGAAATCATGGAGAAGTTGATTGCACCAATTAACGGTGTAACAGAGCCAATCCGTTCAACATGGTTAGCACCAGGATCAGCTGCATACGACAAGCTCATTGCAGCTAACGGTTCTGCTTTCTACTCACGTGGAACTCAAGAGTCACGCAACAAGTCAGCACTTGCATTGGTACAGAAGTACTATCCAAATGCATTGAAGAGCCCACTAAAGGTTCGCGTACTTGTTCCAGGAAACAACCCACGTCGTGCATCAGAGTTCGCTCTTGCGAAGGCAAACATGGCAAAGGTTGGATTCGATCTAGTTGGAGATGTCCGTACAGACTGGCCATCACTTCTAGGTAACTCAAACTACGACGTTTACTTCTTCGCTTGGGTTGCATCATCTGTAACACAGCGTCAGTCAGCTGAAGTATTTGATACAAATGGTGGTAACAACATCCTTGGTTACAGCAACAAGGCAGTTGACGCAATCATCGCAACTTTGGATTCACCACTTCCAGAGTCACAGTTGATTGCTAAGTACATTCAGATCGAGCGTCTAACTAACGCTGACGCAATCACAACTGGTGTGTTCATTCACCCAGGTGTTGTTGCAGTTAATAAGGATCTAAAGAATGTAAAGCCAGGCCCACTATCTCCAACAATCGTTTGGAACTACTGGGAGTGGTCATACTAAGGATTTAAACCCTTAGTAAGCATTACTTAATCAGTCCATTGGACGCTCGGAGATCACTCTCCGAGCGTCCTTTGGCTGTATAGTCGGGCAATAATTTCAATTGTGATTTAAATCGAGGGGAACACAAAAACAATGGCAGCCTTTATTCTTAGACGGCTTGGTGTCTTAGGTGTCATCCTCTTTGGTTCAAGTTTCATTCTTTACAACATAGCTGCAATCTCTGGTGATCCAACGGCAGATCTTCGCCTGAGCACTGATCCCAACCGCGACTTTCTCATTGCATCTTTAACCCGCGAACTTCAATTAGATGTTCCACCGCCACTTCGTTACTTCCTCTGGCTTAAAGGCGTACTTGGAGTTTTTGTTGGAAATCCAAACTTTGGAATGGGCCGCGATGGATCAGCGGTTGTTGATTCGCTTGCACTAGCTCTGCCAGTCACATTGCGCCTTGTTGCAGCGGCTACATTACTTGCAGCGATTCTCGGAATCATGATCGGTATCGTTACAGCGCTTCGTCAGTACAGCCGCTTTGACTACTCAATGACTTTTATCGCTTTCCTTTTATTCTCACTTCCAGTGTTCTGGGTTGCTGTACTTCTGAAGGAGTACCTAGCGATCTCATTCAATAACTTTTTACGTGAACCACAAATCCCAATGAATTGGATTATCGGTATTGGCCTGATTAGCGGTTTGTTCTGGGCCTCTGTCATTGGTGGCTCCAGAAAGACCTTCTGGACCTCTTACGCAGTTGCCTTTGTTGGCTCCAGCTCATTAGTTGCAATTTTAGGCGCTACTGGTTGGTTGCTAAACCCTTCATTAGGACCAATCGTTGTCCTGCTTCTATCAATTGGAATTGCTTTTGGTGTCACCCAACTCTCAGTTGGACTTATTAATAAGGCAGCGCTTCGTGCATCGTTAACGATGGCAGGTCTGTCTGTTGTGGCTTACTACCCAGTTAACTGGGTCTTTGATAACCACCCAGGATCACTCAGCGTCTTCTTGATGGCATGTGTTTTGATCACATCAGCGGTGTTTATTGGATTAGCATTTTCAAAGGTTGATCGCGCTCCAATTGTTCGTACAACCATCATTACCGCAATCCTTTCAGCAAGCCTTGTCATAGTTGATAAGTACATGCAGACCTGGAAGCCATACATGGAGACAGATGCGATTAACTATCGCCCAGTCCCAACCGTTGGCCAGCGAAATGACCTGCTCGATACCAGCGATTTCTGGATTTCAAGCCTGGATGTTGTTACCCACTTATTCTTGCCAACTTTAGCTCTGACCTTGATCGGCTTTGCTGGATACATCCGTTTCGCTCGTGGAACGCTGCTTGAGGTTCTCAATCAGGATTACATCCGCACCGCACGCGCTAAAGGTTTATCAGAGCGCACAGTGATTATGCGCCACGCATTCCGAAACACAATGATTCCGATGGCTACTATCTTGGTAGCAGATTTTGCCGGTGTTGTTGGTGGCGCATTTATTACCGAGAGCGTCTTTGCATGGTCAGGTATGGGAACTTTGGCGCTGCAAGGTATTCGCGGCCAAGACCTTAATCTCTTGATGGGCGTCTTCTTTATTACAGCAACCATGGCGGTCTTAGCTAACTTCGCCGCAGATTTACTGTACTCAGCTTTAGACCCTCGTATTCGAGTAGGAAGTGGTGCATAACGATGGCACGCAAATCAAAAGCTAGCGTCGAATCAACTGAGGTTCTATCCGGTGAAAACGCAATCCAAAACAAAGAGATCGAAGGCTTAAGCCAGGGTCAAATTGTTCGTAAGCGTTTCTTCCGTCACCGTGCCGCGGTGATTTCACTTGTCACTTTGATTGCAATTGTTGTTATGGCATTTACCGCTTTAGATTTCAGATTATTCGGAGTCTGGCGTGTGCCGGGTTGGTGGCGCTGGACACCTGAAGATCTACCAGAGCTACGTTTTGGCGATTGTCCAAATGACACTGTTGGATGTCCAACAATTTCGCTGTTGCCTAAGTTCTTAGGTGGACAAGGAATTGGAATGGGCACACACCCATTTGGTCAGGATGACATTGGACGCGACTTCTTCGCACTCGTGATGAAGGGAACTCAGCGTTCAATCTCCGTGATGGTGATCATCGGCGGAATCGGTGCCACCCTTGGTGTGATCGTTGGTTCCATCGCTGGTTTCTATCGTGGCCGCGTGGATGCAATCCTGATGCGCTTTGTAGATTTCATGATCACAATTCCTGTAATCATCATCGGTTCAGTTATCGGATACCGCTACGGAAACCTTGGAGCTACATTCCTAGCGTTATTGCTTGGTTTATTTGCATGGACCGGTCTTTCACGTTTAGTACGCGGAGAGTTCTTATCTCTTCGTGAGCGCGAGTTTGTCGATGCAGCCCGTGTTGCTGGTGCAACAAACAAGCGCATTATCTTTAAGCACATCCTGCCTAACGCAGTGGGTGTCATTATCGTTTCAGTGACCCTGTTGCTTTCAGGTGCGATCCTGCTTGAAACTGCCCTTAGCTACATCGGCTTTGGTGTTGTCCCACCAGATGTTTCATTGGGACTTTTGATTAGCCAGTACCAGGACTCCTTTACAACTCGTCCATGGCTATTCTGGTACCCAGGTCTATTTATTATCTCTATCGCTTTGAGCATTAACTTTATTGGCGATGGTTTGCGCGATGCCTTTGACCCACGTCAACGCCGTCGAATCTCAAAGAAAGAGCGCCAAGATTCTGCAACAGCTAAGAAGTTGGCACAGGCTAATGATTAATTCTCTAGATAAAAACAGCTGCTGCCCCGAGCAGGATCAGTGCTGCGAGAATGTAGAAGCCGATGTTATCGGTAATGATTTCAAACTCGCTGGCAGCACCGGGAATGAAGTTCTTCTTTCTGATCTTGGCCATGTAAGCGCAGACTCCCGAATCACTTTTAAGCGAGTCACCCACACGACGCGGAGCATCAGCACCGGGAAGAAGATCAGTACTGTGCATTCTTCGACTGTGTCGACCACTCGGAGCTGGAGCGGCCCAAGCGTAGAAACTCTCGCCTCTAATCTGGATGGACATGCTGTACTTGGTTTCGATCTCCTCAACCAGATCCCACGTAGCGGTGATCTCTTTGGTTGGGTTAATAATCTTGATGCCCTCATCGAAGAGAAGAACATAGGGCTTAAGGAAGAGCAGGTAAGAACCGAAAGCACCTGCGCCGCAAATACCTATGGTGAGCAGAACATCGCCACCGAAGAAAAGGGTTTGAACAATAAAGCCGACAAAGAAGGCGATAAGAATCCAGCCGCTAGCGATTGCGCTTCCGGGTCTGAACTTTTCACTATTAGTCATTCAACAAGTTTCTCACAGATGGGGTCAACCAAATGAGTAAGCCAGTCTTAGAGATCAAGGATTTTAATGTTGATTTCTGGGTAGATGGAGTTTGGTACCCAGCTGTTATCGGCATGAACCTTTCGCTAGAGCCAGGAAAGGTAACCGCGATTGTTGGTGAATCCGGTTCAGGTAAGTCAACAACAGCTCTTGGCTTGATGTCGCTATTGGCATCAAATGCTCGCATGTCTGGATCTGTAAAGGTTAAGGATCAAGAGATGCTTAACGCTAAGGCGATTACTCTTCGCAAGTTCCGCGGTAAAGAGGTTGCGTATATTTTCCAGGAGCCAATGACCGCTCTGAACCCTATCTACACAATCGGATTCCAGATTATGGAAACCCTTCGTAATCACTTTGATATGGGTCCAAAAGAGGCACATGCACGTGCATTAGAGCTCATCACCATGGTGGATATTCCAGATCCCGAAAAATCAATTGAAAAGTACCCACACCAACTCTCAGGTGGACAGCGTCAACGCGCAATGATCGCGCAAGCACTTGCATGCGATCCAGGTTTGCTTGTCGCAGATGAGCCAACAACAGCGCTGGATGTAACTGTTCAAGCTGAAATCCTCGATTTAATGCGTGGATTAAAGGACAAACTCAACTCAGCGATTCTTTTGATTACCCACGACATGGGCGTTGTTGCAGATATGGCTGACCAGATCCTTGTTATGAAGGATGGAATCACAGTTGAGACTGGAACAGCGGATCAAATCTTTAACAAGCCAACGCATCCTTACACCCAACAACTTTTGGGATCTGTGCCAAAGCTTGGATCATCAAAGAAGCGCGAACTTCCATACAAGGAAAGTGCAAAGCCAGCACCTGTATTGAAGTTGGAAAATGTCACCATTGAATATCCAAAGCGTGGACGAATCCCAGCATTTGTTGCAGCTAAGAACATCAATCTCGAGATCTACCCAGGTGAAATCTTGGGACTCGTAGGTGAATCAGGGTCAGGTAAGACAACTGTTGGTCGTGCATCAATTGGATTGCTTCCAATCAAGGAAGGTTCGCTCGAGATTGTTGGCAAGGACATTAGCCATGCAACTCAGAAGGAGCTCTTTGCAATCCGTCGTCACACCGGAATTGTTTTCCAAGATCCAGCATCTTCACTCAACCCACGCCTTCCAATCGGTGAATCAATCGGTGAGCCATTGTTCTTGGCAGGTCTAGCAAAGGGTGCCGATCTTGCACACAAGGTTGAGGATCTCTTGGATCAAGTAGAGCTTCCACGTAGCTACCGCAACCGTTACCCACATGAGCTTTCAGGTGGACAGCGTCAGCGCGTAGGTATTGCACGTGCACTTGCCCTTACTCCAGATCTTTTGATCGCCGATGAACCAACATCTGCTTTGGATGTTTCTGTTCAAGCTCGCTTCCTCGAGCTTTTGCAAGAGCTTCAGGGCAAGTTGAACTTTGCATGTTTGTTTATCTCTCATGACTTGGCTGTTGTTGACATCCTTTCTCACCGAATTGCAGTGATGCAAAATGGTTTGATTGTTGAGGTTGGCGATCGTGACCAGATCTTGAAGAACCCAAAAAACGATTACACCAAGCGCCTTATTTCAGCTGTCCCTGTGCCAGATCCAAAGGAGCAGAAGATTCGTCGCGAGGCTCGTTTAGCTCTTAAGAAGTAATTTCGATGGATCTAGACCTACTGGTCTTCGGCCTTGACCTTGTTTCAACCTTTGCCTTTGCATTGGTGGGAGCACGAGTGGCTGCAAGCAAGGGTTTAGATTTTGGTGGAATTCTTTTCATCGCAGCGATCGCATCAATTTCTGGTGGAACTTTGCGCAACCTGTTTATGGGCGAGCAACCACCATGGATTCAATACCCCTGGCTATTCCTGCCCATCATTGCTGCATTTTTAATTACCGTAGCAATGGGTAAGACCCAAGAGGTTGGCCGCTTTGCTTTGTCTCTGGATACTTTAGGGCTAGCGGTTGCAACGGTTTCAAGTGTTCAATTCGCACTATCGAACAATGCGCCATTAGTTGCAGCGGCTGTTCTTGGATTAGTCGGTGCGGTATCGGGCGGTTTGTTCCGCGACATCATGTGCCAGACAGAGCCCGTGCTACTTCACCGTGAAACTATTGGAACCGCGTGTTTATCAGGTGCGGTTGTCTACTTAGCCCTTGATGCCCTTGACCTCAATGAAGCTGTTGTTGTGGCGATTGCGGGCCTTGTGGTGGTGCTGGTCCGCGAGCTATCAATTAAGTACAACTGGAATCTGCCTAAGGTTGTAAAGAACCCTTAATCTCTGGCTTGTCCGCTGCGGTGCAGGTATCTCCCCAAGAAATCCGCCTTCATGTCGGCAAAGTTTCCATCAAGAAGTGCCTGACGCATCTGATCAACCAATCGAACAATAAATCTTTCATTGTGAATCGTTGCCAAGGTCGCAGAAAGGATTTCTTTTCCGCGGAATACATGGTGCATATAAGCCCGTGTGTAGTGCGTACAGGTATAACAGTCACATTCGCTATCTATGGGGGTGAAATCCCTCTTAAAACGGCTGTTAGACAGGTTAAAACGCCCCTCCATCGTGTACACAGCGCTAGTTCGTGCAATTCTGCTCGCTAATACGCAATCAAAGGTGTCACAACCATTTTCAACGCCAACAAAGAGATCTTCCGGCGCCCCAATTCCTAAGAGGTGTCGGGGTTTGTTTTCCGGCAAGGTTTCATTGACCCACGAAACAATTGTTCCCAGCTGCCCCTTGTCCAAAGCCCCGCCGATTCCAAAGCCATCAAAGGATTGGCCATTGGATTCCATGGAACCCAGATCTGTTGCCGCTTTTTTTCGCAGATCCTCATATTGAGCACCCTGGATAACGCCGAACAATGCTTGGTAGGGCTTGCCCACTCGCTCTTGCGTCAGTCGCTTATGTTCATCCAGGCATCGGATCGCCCAGGCGTAGGTGCGATCCATTGCAAGCTCTTGATAGGGACGGGTGTTGTGCAAGGTGGTGCACTCATCAAAGGCGAACATGATGTCGGCACCGATTTGATGTTGTACCTGCATAGAAACTTCGGGTGTAAATCGATGCATCGATCCATCAAGATGGCTCTTGAAAGTCACGCCCTCATCATCGACATGGGCTAAGCGATCCTTGTTGCCAGCGATCACATCATCATGTCGCGTTGTCTGCGCATCCATCGCCAAAACTTTTTTAAATCCAACACCTAATGACAAAACCTGAAAGCCACCAGAGTCGGTAAATGTAGGCCCGGGCCAATTCATGAATTTCGCCAGCCCACCAGCCTCATCCAGTACATCAGAGCCTGGTTGTAAATACAGGTGATACGCATTGGATAGCAAAGCTTGCGCACCTAAATCCTTCATGGATTCTGGCAGCACTGATTTAACCGTTGCCTTTGTTCCTACCGGAATAAAGGCTGGGGTTTGAATCGGCCCATGTGGGGTATTGATAGTTCCAACACGTGCCAGCGAATTACTGTCGGCGTGCTGGATATCAAATGAAAAACTCAAAGTATTACCAAATCTGAACTCGAGCTTGTTCATCAAGCCATAGGGCATCATTTTCGGTGACACCAAAGGCTTCATAGAACGGAGTGAAGTTCTTAACGATTTGATTGCAACGGAATTCTGCAGGGGAGTGCGGATCAGTTGCGATACGACGGCGCATCTCTTCTGGGCGAACCTTGGCGCGCCACACCTGTGCCCATGACAACATCAAACGCTGTTCGCCAGAAAGGCCTTCAATGACAGGGGATGGCTTTCCACCCAATGAAATTTGATACGCCTTGTAAGCGATTGTGAGGCCGCCAAGATCACCGATGTTTTCACCGATAGTAAGAGCACCGTTCACATTTACATCCGGTGCTTCCTCTGGCTTCAAAGCATCGTATTGAGCGATTAACGCCTTAGTGCGCTCTTCAAATGCTGCGCGATCTGAATCTGTCCACCAGTTATTGAGCGCGCCATCACCGTCATACTTAGAGCCTTGATCATCAAAGCCATGGCCGATTTCATGGCCAATGACCGCGCCGATTCCGCCGTAGTTAACCGCGTCATCATGATCTAAACCGAAAAATGGTGGCTGCAAAATTGCCGCCGGGAAAACGATCTCATTCATGACCGGGTTGTAATAGGCGTTAACGGTCTGAGGAGCCATATGCCATTCATCGCGATCAACAGGCTTTCCGATTTTAGAAAGTTCATGATCTCGTTGGAACTTAATAACCCGACCCACATTGCCGTACAGATCATCAGGGGTTGTCTGCAATGCGCTGTAATCACGCCACTTATCTGGGTAGCCAATCTTGGGGCGGAACTTGCCCAACTTTTCTAACGCCTTCACCTTGGTGTCAGGGCTCATCCAGGCAAGCTCATTAATGCTGACGCGGTAAGCCTCGATCAAGTTAGCAACAAGCTTTTCCATGCGGGCCTTGGCCTCTGCCGGAAAGTACTTCTGGACATAGACCTTTCCAACAGCTTCGCCCAGTGATCCTTCGATCATGGAAACAGCACGCTTCCAGCGCTCGCGAAGTTCTGGTGTTCCAGACAAGGTCTTTCCAAAGAAGGCAAAGTTTTCATTGACTAGCTCATCTGAAAGATAAGGAGCAGCACCGCTGATGATGTGCCACTTCATCCATGCCTTCCAGGCTTCAGGATCAAAGGCGGCCAGGATTGAATTGAGCCCTTCAAAAAATGATGGCTGCTGGACGATGACAGAGCCCAAAACAACGGCCGGGATTTCACCATCAGTTAAGTACAGCTTCCAATCAAAGGCTGACATCAAAGTGGTTACTTCAGCTCGGGTCATCTTGTTGTAGGTCAGGGTCGCATCGCGATCCTTGACCTGGTCCCAATGATGGCTAGCGATGCTGGTTTCAAGGGCCATGACCTTGGCTGCTAAATCTGCACCATTGGCAACACCTGCCAACTCAAACATCTTTGCAACATGGGCCACATAAGCGGTGCGAATATCTGCATACTTTTCATCGCGGTAGTACGCCTCGTCGGGCAATGAAATTCCACCCTGCTGCAGATACATGATGTTGGTTGATGCATCCTTCATATCGGCGTAAATAAAGGTTCCAAAAATTCCTGACAAGCCACGAGCTTCCAGCTTTGAAAGAGTTGATGTGAAATCCTTCAGCGAGGTAATGGAATCAACCTCAGCTAACTCGCTAGCGATAGGGGAGCAGCCCTTTGCATTGACCGCATCTGCTGCCATAAAGGAGGCGTAGATATTGCTGATCTTTGTCGCCTCATCTGAACCCGTTGCACTTTCGATGATTTCGCGAACACGTGATTCTGATTGGATTCGAAGGGTGATGAAGGCGCCATCGGTTGCTCGGTCGGCGGGGATAACCGCGGTCTTGAGCCACTGGCCGTTGAAGTGACGGTAGAGATCATCCTGTGGTCGAACAGATGAATCCTTGTGTGTGAAATCCAAACCAGCTTTACTCAAACTCACGAAGTGCTCCTTTTTAAATGGTTATAAAAGTAGTTGAAGCTTCAACCTTTGCCGTAGACTGCACTCATGGCACGTGAAAACGCTACCGCACCTAGGTGGCTCAACCCCACTGAAATGAAGGCTTGGCGTCGCTACATCATCGCTAGCCGCCGCCTTCTTGAGGCGCTCGATACCGATCTAGATGCCCATGATTTATCGATGCCAGATTATGAAATCCTGGTTCAACTCAGCGATGCCCCTGATCGCAGTATGAGAATGAGTGAACTAGCAGCTAACGCCTTGTTATCCCGTTCCCGTTTATCCCACCGAATGAAGGTGATGGAGAAAGAGGGCTGGGTTCGCCGAGAGCCATGCCCAGGTGACAAAAGAGGGTACTTCGCGGTGATGACCCCAAAGGGGTGGAAGGCGATCGTTGCTGCAGCACCTGATCATGTTGAAAGTGTTCGGAATCGATTTATGGATCACTTATCAAAGAGTGATCAACAAACCCTGGCTGAAATTTTTGAACGGATTGAGGAGTCTTTGCGTAAAGAAACCCTTGAGGAAAAGTAATCACTCAACAAAAAAACTGCATAAAAAAACCCGCCACATAAAGTGGCGGGTTTTTTTAATAAGCTGAAGGGCTTTACTTAGCCTTCTTTGCTGCCTTCTTACGGCGCTTCTTTGGTGCTGCTGCTGGAGCTGCAACCTTCTTAGCTGCCTTCTTGCGACGCTTTGGAGCAGCCTTCTTAGCTGCTGCCTTCTTGCGCTTCTTTGGAGCAGCCTTCTTAGCTGCTGCCTTCTTGCGCTTCTTTGGAGCAGCCTTCTTAGCTGCTGCCTTCTTGCGACGCTTTGGAGCTGCCTTCTTTGCAGCTGTCTTCTTAGCTGCCTTCTTGCGCTTTGGAGCAGCCTTCTTTGCTGCTGCCTTCTTGCGGCGCTTCTTTGGTGCTGCTGCTACTGCAGCTGCCTTCTTACGGCGCTTCTTTGGTGCAGCTGGTGCTGCTGCCTTCTTGCGCTTCTTTGGTGCTGCTTTCTTTGCTGCGGCCACGTACTTCTCCTATCGGAATGGTTCGGATCCGTCACCCAAACCTGTTCGTGGATAAGCGTGACATCAATTGGGCAAAAATGCCAACATTTTGTGAGAAAAAATTTAGTGCGTGTCGCAAATTAATTTTTATATTTGTTTATGCATTTGCGAAAATTTCATCAATTTTTATTTCGCACATCATTTGAAATTGTGAAAATCGCCGAAAATCCCGCAAATCGGTGTCAAGTTATGAATTCTCGTCCTCTGAATGAGGGTTTGAGCGTAATTTTTCCGCCATTTTCTGATTTTCGAGGGCAAATTTGTTGGTTCTGATGTCGAATTTTCTAAAATCTGGCAGAAAACTGGCCAGTAATACGACGACAATCACACAAATAATTCCGCCACTAGTTACCGAAATACTTAATGTAGTAACCGCCGCCATTGATGCAGCTCGCATCTGACCGGCCAATGGCCCCAATGAATATGACAGTAATTCGATTCCTGCTAACCGTCCGCGAAGATTGTCGGGGATTGTTTGGTTCCACATCGCCGATCTAAAGAGGGCGCTGATCATGTCGGAGGCCCCGGCCAAGGTTAGAAATAGCAGCACCAGCCATAGGTAATTAGTAGCTCCGGATAACGCGATCGCTACGCCCCATCCAATGGCCGCCCACATTATTGCCCGACCATAGAAGTGAACATTTTTCGTCCAACCACTTGTCAAGGTAATTGCGATCGACCCAATTGTTCCGGCGGCATACAACAAACCCAGAGCCCATGGGGCGCCAAGTTGATCTGCCCAAAATGGAATCAACGCTGTTGGCATTGCAAAAAACATCGCCGCTAAATCAATCAGGTAAGTGCCCAGTAAATCCTTTCTACTGAAGGCATATTTGACCCCATCGATTAACGCTGACAGAGATGGGGCTTCGGCCTCGTGGGAGGGAGGGATCTTTTTCATAAAGGCGATTAAGGCGATTGAGATTACAAAGGTTGCGATATCTGCGGCGTAGCCAACAGCTACTGAATATGTCGAAATTAAAATTCCACCGATTGCTGGACCCACGATGACACCGACCTGCCAACGAAGACTCATTAAAGCTGCAGCCGCAGTCATATCTTCATGATCAACTAGCCGGGGCAAGGCGGCCTGCATCGCAGGTTGTCGCAATCCACTAGTGGCGGCAAAGAGGCCAGAGACTATGTAAATCAATAACAAATTGGGCGAATCCATCATCGAATTAATCAGCAGCATTCCGGTGAATAAAAGGCTGAGCGCTTCGGTTACCCAGATCAATTTCTTACGATCTAGAGCATCGGCCAAGACCCCGCCATATAAGCCGAAGATAACTAGCGGGACGATCTCAACTAAGCCGCTGATAGCAACAGCGACGTAGGAATCAGTTAACTCTTTGATCTGAAAGGGCACTGCAACGTAGGTGATCATCGAGCCGAAGTACGAGATCAAACCGGCAGCCCACAACAGTGAAAAGTCCTTGGACTTTCTTAAGGGGGCTAGATCAATTGCAAAATTGGCCACACACCAACTCTAGTTCTATATGGCACTAGTTGAAGGTCTGCGCCTCGGTGGGGAAGTTGCCTGCACGTACATCATCGGCAAACTCAGTTGTCGCCGCCAACATTTCAGCACGCAGGTTGCGATAGGCCTTTGCCAATTTGGGGGCTTTCTTTGTAATACCCATCAGATCGGTCCACACCAAAACCTGGGCATCGCAATTAACTCCTGCACCAATGCCAACTGTTGGAATTGAAAGTGCGGCGGTAATTCTGGCTGCTAATTCTGCTGGTACTAATTCAAGGACAATCGCAAAGGCACCAGCTGCTTCAAGGGCAAGGGCTGCTTCAACAATTGCATCTCCATCGGTACGACCCTGGACTCGGTACCCACCTAGTTGATGCATCGATTGTGGGGTCAGACCTAAGTGGCCCATCACCGGAATGCCGCTGGCAACTAACTTTTCAACGGTTTCAATATGTGCACCTTCTAGCTTTACCGCCATCACTCCAGACTCTTTGAAAAAACGAATCGATGTAGCAAGGGCTAAATCTGCAGAAGCCTCGTACGAACCAAAGGGCAGATCTGCCACAACCAATGCTCGCTTGGAGCCGCGAACAACGGCGCGGGCCAATGGAATTAACTCATCAACGGTGACAGGGATCGTGTTCTCTTCACCTAAGAAATTGTTGCCGGCGCTGTCGCCAACCAGCAGAACAGGAATGCCTGCCTCATCAAAGATCTCGGCGGTCATTGATTCATAAGCGGTGAGCATCGCCCACTTTTCGCCACGCTTTTTTGCTGCTGCAAGATCAACGATTGTGACGCGTCGGTGCACGGCGCCGCCGTATAAAGATTCCCCATTAATAGGTGTCATTGCTTCCTCTCCTCGAAGCCGCCTGAGCAGTCCCCGGGTACATGGAAAAGGGTACCCCCGTTACACTTGAAAAATGAAGTTGCGCGTGGCGCTGGCCCAAATCAACCCAACGGTTGGAGATCTTGCGGGCAATGCTGGGCTGATCGCAGCGGCGGTTACAGCGGCACAAGAAGCTAACGCCAACCTGATCGTTTTTCCCGAAATGATTGTGACGGGATACCCAGTTGAAGATTTAGCACTTCGACCATCTTTCCAAGCAGCCAGCATCCGATCTATCCAAGAAATTGCAGCCAGCATTACCGGTGACATAGTGGCCGTTGTTGGTTACTTGGACCAAGGTCCAAAAAACGCGGTTGCTGTAATTCATGATGGAAAAATCAGAGCCACATATGTAAAGCGCCACCTGCCAAATTACGGAGTCTTTGATGAGTTCCGAAACTTTGTGGCAGGGGATCAAAGCTTGGTCGTACGTATTCACGGAGTCGATGTTGCCGTTGCAATCTGTGAAGATATTTGGCACTCATTAGATTCCATTGCATTACGCACCCCAGGGTTATTGGTTGTTCCTAACGGTTCACCTTTTGAACGCAATAAGGATGATGTGCGCTTGGCGCTTGTACAAAAGCGGGCTAAGGAAATTAGCGCCCCAGTTGCCTACGTCAATATGACAGGTGGCCAGGATGATCTGGTCTTTGATGGCGACAGCATTGTGGTGGGTAAGGATGGAACGGTTCTTGCTCGTACCGCGCAATTTGATGATCAACTCATAGTTGTAGATATTGAATGTGCTGAAGGAAGTTCACGACCTGATGTTGTTATTTCCGAAGAGCCGACTTCTCATGCCTCACCAACCAATTCAACAATTGCCACACCACTTTCTGATGAGGCTGAAATGTGGCACGCACTTGTTATGGGTCTGCGTGACTACGTAGGCAAAAATGGTTTTAGATCAGTTGTCCTGGGCTTATCAGGTGGCATTGATTCTGCGTTAGTTGCAGCTATTGCAATTGATGCGCTGGGAGCCAAGCGGGTCAATGGTGTTGCGATGCCCAGTAAGTATTCATCTGGCCATTCAGTAGAAGATGCCCAGGCCCTGGCAGATGCCACAGGTATTCATTTCAGAATTACACCGATTGCACCCATGGTGGATGCCTTTATGAACAATGTTGTTTTAAAGGGTTTAGCTGAAGAAAATCTTCAGGCACGTGTTCGCGGAACAACCTTGATGGGAATTTCAAACCAAGAGGGTCACCTAGTTTTGGCAACGGGCAACAAGAGCGAGTTAGCTGTTGGGTACTCAACCTTGTATGGCGATGCTGTTGGTGGCTTTGCTCCGATTAAAGATATCTACAAAACAGATGTCTGGGCCTTGTCTCGCTATCGAAATGCATTAGCTGTTGAACGTGGTGAAACGCCACCAATTCCTGAGCGCTCAATCACCAAAGAGCCAAGTGCAGAACTTCGTCCAGATCAAAAGGACTCTGATTCATTGCCGGACTATCCGTTGTTGGATCAGGTATTGCGTGCCTACGTTGATGAAGACCATGGTTACGAAGCGCTGTTGGCTGATGGCTTTGATCCCGAATTAGTTCGTCGAGTTATTTCCCTTGTCGATAAGGCTGAGTACAAACGCCGCCAATATCCACCAGGCACCAAGGTTTCGGCGCGTGCCTTTGGAAAAGATCGTCGTTTGCCAATGACCTCACGCTGGAATGAGAGCTAGTTGCAAACGATTGGCAACTCGCATTAATAATGTATTTCAGTAGAATTTAGGCATGCGTTCAATCATCAACTGGTTATTTACACGAAACCGTGTTGTTGATTTCTGCCTATCTACATCCTGCAGCTGCTGATTTTAGATTCACCTCAGCCGCCAATTTAATAAATTCATCTCATTCACAAAATTTAGAGTTTAACTAGGGAGCATCATGACAACTTTCAATAACATCACCGAAGCTTTTGGAAATACACCTCTTGTTCGCATTAACGCAATCAATGATGGTGCGGCCGGAAATGTGTACGCAAAGCTGGAGTTCTACAACCCAAGCTCATCAGTAAAGGACCGCCTCGGTATTGCAATGATCGATGCCGCCGAAGCAAGTGGCGCATTAAAGCCGGGCGGCACAATTGTTGAAGCAACATCAGGAAATACTGGAATCGCTGTCGCGATGGTTGCAGCTGCCCGCGGATACAAATCAATTTTTACAATGCCAGAGTCGGTATCAAAGGAGCGTCGCAAGCTCATCCGCGCCTTTGGTGCAGAGCTAGTTTTAACTCCAGCGGGCGAAGGTATGAAGGGTGCAGTTGCTGCAGCTGAAAAGTTAGGCGAGTCAGGTGCTGTTCTTGTTCGTCAATTTGAAAATGAGGCGGGCCCTGCAATTCACTACAAGACAACTGGTCCTGAAATCTGGCGCGATCTAGATGGCAAGGTGGATGCATTTGTGTCAGGTATTGGAACTGGCGGAACAATTACAGGAACAGGTCGCTTCTTGAAGGAAAAGAACCCTGCAATCAAGGTATTTGGTGTTGAACCTGCTGCATCGCCAATTTTAAATGGTGGAGCTCCAGGACCACACCCACTACAAGGAATTGGACCAAACTTTATTCCTAACATTTTGGATCGCACTGTGTATGACGAGATCTTGGATGCAACGGCAGAGGATGCTATGAAGTATGCACGTCGTGCAGCTGCTGAAGAAGGAATCCTTGCTGGAATTTCATCAGGTGCAACATTGTGGGCAGCGATCCAAGTTGCAAAGCGTCCTGAGTTTGCAGGCAAGAACATCGCAGTTATTTGCGCATCTGCTGGCGAGCGTTACCTATCAACAGTTCTTTACGAGGATTTGGTTGATTAATTAGTGCCAATCTTTAGCCGCATACTCGAAGATCTCGACAACGCGTTAAGCCATGATCCGGCTGCACGTAATCGTTTAGAGGTCGCTTTGGCATACCCAGGTGTGCATGCGGTGTGGGGACATCGAATTTCGCACTTCTTGTGGAAGCGTGGTTTGAAGTTAATTGCACGAATTCACTCAAACCTTGTTCGGTCAACAACTGGAATTGAGATCCACCCAGCGGCAACAATTGGTCGACGTTTTTTTATCGACCATGGCATGGGGGTTGTCATCGGTGCAACATCAATTATCGGCGACGATGTGATGCTGTATCACGATGTAACTTTGGGAGCTCGCGGCATTGAACAAGGAAAGCGCCACCCAACTATTGGTAACGATGTAATTATCGGAGCCGGTGCTCGAGTTCTTGGAAATGTGACAGTTGGATCTGGCTCACGCATCAGCGCTAACGCTGTGATTACGAGTGATTTAGCCCCTAAGACCCTGCTGGATAAGGCTGATTTCTTCGTCATTTAAGCTAACTATGGCTAGTTAACATAGCCGTAACCTGCATTTGTAAGAATGCAGCCATGTCAGCAGATACTAATAAGCAGCAGGAGTTCGTCCTTCGTACATTGGAAGAGCGCAACATCCGCTTCATCCGTTTGTGGTTTACGGATGTATTGGGCTTTCTAAAATCTGTTGCAATCGCACCAGCTGAGTTAGAAAATGCTTTTGCTGAAGGTATCGGTTTTGATGGTTCAGCGATTGAAGGATTTGCTCGCGTTACAGAGTCAGATATGTTGGCCAAGCCAGATCCTGCAACATTTTCGATCCTGCCGTGGCGCACCGAAGCACCGGGTGCTGCTCGTATGTTTTGCGATATCGCAATGCCAGATGGAGCTTCATCTCCAGCAGACCCACGAAATGTTTTACGTCGCACCTTAGATAAAGCGGCAAAGATGGGGTACACGTGTTACACCCACCCTGAAATTGAGTTCTTCTTATTTAAGAATCCTCCTGAAGCAGGTGTTGCACCAGTTCCCGTCGATCAAGGCGGCTACTTTGATCACACGCCAGCAGCGGTGGGACATGACTTCCGTCGCCAAGCTATTACTTTGCTAGAAGCTATGGGAATCAGCGTTGAGTTCTCACACCATGAAGGTGCACCCGGGCAACAGGAAATTGATCTTCGTTACGCAGATGCATTAACAACTGCAGACAACATCATGACCTTCCGTCATGTCATTAAAGAGGTTGCGATGGATCAAGGCTTCCATGCATCCTTTATGCCAAAGCCTTTTACCGATCATCCAGGTAGTGGAATGCACACCCACGTTTCATTGTTTAAGGGCGAAGACAACGCTTTCTATGATCCAACAGCAGAGTTCAATCTTTCAGCGGTTGGTCGTAGTTTTATTGCGGGTCTAATTAAGCACGCACCAGAAATTACTGCGATCACAAATCAATGGGTTAACTCTTACAAGCGTTTACATGGTGGAGGAGAAGCTCCAGCTTTTGCTAACTGGGGACAAAGCGATCGTGGCGCATTGGTACGAGTACCGATGTACAAGCCAAAGAAGGAAAACTCAACACGTATTGAGTTCCGTTCTCCCGATACAGCGTGTAATCCATACCTTGCATATGCGGTGATGCTTGCTGCAGGACTCAAGGGCGTTGAAGAAAAGTACATTCTTGAGGATTCAAAGAATCCGGTAGCGCTACCTTCAAATCTCAATGAAGCGATCATTGAAATGGAGAAGAGCCAATTAGTTCGCGAAACCTTGGGCGAGCATGTATTTGAGTATGTATTACGCAATAAGCGTGCAGAGTGGCTTGATTACAGTCGTCAGGTAAGTGCTTTCGAACTCGATCGTTACTTGCCAGTCCTTTAATACACGCGTTACCCTTAACCCATGATCAACCGCAGCCTCCTCCTTAGCTGCCGTGGCGGGGCCAAATAACCGGTCCCCTCGCCGCGGGGTTTGTCGTACCGGTTCACCCATGACAAAGCCCGCCCATTAAATTACCAAGGAGCATTACATGAACTTTCCTCACCAAGTACCGTCACAGATGCCTGTGCATCGTTATGCGCCATTTCATCCGGTGGATCTTGCCGATCGCACCTGGCCAAACAAGAAGATCACAAAAGCACCTAAGTGGTGTTCAGTAGATCTTCGCGATGGAAATCAAGCCCTTATCGATCCAATGGATACACCTCGCAAGTTAGCGATGTTCAAACTTCTTGTTGAAATGGGTTACAAAGAGATCGAAGTTGGTTTCCCAAGTGCTAGTCAGACAGATTTTGATTTTGTTCGCAAGATCATCGAAGAGAATTTAATTCCTGATGATGTTGTAATCCAGGTTTTAACGCAGGCTCGCGAGGCGTTAATTGTCCGCACCTTTGAAGCTATCAAGGGTTCAAAGCAAGCGATCGTTCACCTATATAACTCGACTTCTACTTTGCAGCGCCGAGTTGTGTTTGGTCTTGATAAAGAGGGCATCAAAAAGATTGCAACAGATGCAGCTCAGATCTGTTTAGATCTGATGGCTACCGTCCCTGAGACGAAGGTGTCATTTGAGTACTCACCTGAGTCATATACAGGCACAGAGCTTGAGTTTGCGGTCGAAGTTTGTAACGCCGTTAATGATGTCTGGAAGCCAACCCCGCAGTGGAAGACGATTATGAACCTTCCGGCAACCGTTGAATTAGCGATGCCAAATGTGTACGCCGATTCAATCGAGTGGATGTGTCGTAACTTAAATAATCGCGACAGCGTAATAGTTTCGCTTCACCCTCATAATGATCGAGGCACCGGAGTTGCAGCGGCAGAGCTTGGCTATTTAGCAGGTGCTGATCGCATTGAAGGAACGCTTTTTGGAAATGGTGAGCGCACCGGAAATGTGTGCCTAGTAACCCTTGGTCTTAACATGGTTACACATGGCATTGACCCACATATTGATTTTTCAAATATCGATGAGGTTCGTCGCACCGTTGAATACGCAAATCAATTACGTGTACCTGAACGCCACCCTTACGGTGGAGATCTTGTATTTACCGCTTTCTCTGGTTCACACCAGGATGCAATTAAGAAGGGCTTTGATCATTTAGAACGTGATGCAAAGGCTGCAGGTAAAGAGGTGCGTGATCACACTTGGGCTATCCCTTACTTGCCTATCGATCCATTAGATATTGGCCGTTCATATGAAGCGGTGATTCGTGTGAACTCGCAATCAGGTAAGGGTGGCGTTGCTTACTTAATGAAGAACGAGCACCATCTTGATTTACCTCGACGCTTGCAAATTGAATTTTCCAAGAATGTTCAAGCAAAGACAGATGCCGAAGGTGGCGAGGTAAGTGCTGAAGATCTTTGGAATATCTTTGAGGATGAGTACCTACCAACTGAAGGTGCACCGTGGGGACGTTTCCGTCTGAAGGGGTTGTCACAAAGCTCTGTTCTTGGTGAAGATGTTTACCTAACAGTTTCTTTGACAGATCGCGGTCAATTGCATGAACTCAAAGGCCAGGGCAATGGACCAATCGCAGCTTTCTGTAATATCTTGCAGGCATACGGAGTTGATGTTCGAGTACTTGATTACTTCGAGCATGCACTTTCTGCAGGTGGAGATGCATCCGCTGCGGCATATCTTGAGTGCGCAATCGATGGCGATGTCTTCTGGGGCGTCGGAATCGATCCAAACACCACAACCGCCTCATTAAAGGCTGTCGTGTCTGCGATAAACCGCGCAATTCGTTAATTCACACACTACCTTTACCCGTATGAGTTTGTACCGGGATGAGGCAATCGTCCTGCGCACCCAAAAATTAGGTGAAGCCGATCGCATCATCACCATGCTTACTCGTGATCATGGGCGAATCCGTGGTGTCGCAAAAGGTGTGCGTCGTACAAAATCTAAGTTTGGCGCGCGACTTGAACCCGGCAGCCATGTTGATATTCAGCTGTACACCGGAAAAACCTTTGACACCGTTACCCAAGTTGAAGCGTTGATGAATTATGGAGAAGCGTTAACTGAGGATTATCAGCGCTGGACAATTGCTGCAGCAATCCTGGAAGCTGCCGAGAGATTTACTAGTCAAGAAAATGAACCCGCCTTACAAGAGTTTCAATTAGTTGTGGGCGGGATGAAAGCTCTGGCTGAAAATCGTTACGAACCATTGTTAATTCTGGATGCATTTTTATTGCGGTCACTTGCTGTTGCAGGGTATGCACCATCGATGACTATCTGTTCTCGATGTGAAAAACCTGGACCACATCGCTACTTTTCATTAGTAGGCGGTGGATCAGTGTGTGCTGATTGCCGACCATCAGCATGTGCGACACCAGCACCTGAAACCCTTGAACTTATGGGTGCGCTACTCAGTAGTGACTGGGATAGTGCAACGGCCAGCGAAGGAAAGCATCGCCGAGAGGCTAGTGGATTGATTGCAGCTTATTTACAATGGCACCTAGAGCGCGGCTTGCGTTCCCTACCAATGGTGGAGCGGGTATGACGATCAAGATTCCTCATCACGTTGCAATCGTTATGGATGGCAATGGACGTTGGGCGCAGCAAAGAGGTCTGCCACGCACCGCAGGACATGAAGCGGGCGAAGCAGCACTCTTTGATGTTGTAGAAGGTGCCATTGAATACGGCGTTAAAGAGATTAGTGCGTACGCCTTTTCTACTGAAAATTGGCGACGTTCACCAGATGAGGTGAAGTTCTTAATGGGCTTTAATCGCGATGTTATTCGCAGACGCCGAGATCAGATGAATGAGATGGGTGTTCGCATTCGCTGGGTAGGTCGCCCAAAGCGTTTATGGAGCACCGTGATTAAAGAGCTCGAAGAAGCAGAAGAGCTGACTAAGAAAAACAAAGTGCTAACTTTAAATATGTGCGTAAATTACGGAGGACGTTCAGAAATAGTTGATGCTGCAGCTGAACTTGCTCGCGATGTTAAGCGGGGCAAAATCAAAGCCGATGCAATTACTGAAAAGGTATTTGCTAAATACCTTGATTCCCCACAAATGAGCGATGTAGATCTTTTCCTGCGTTCATCAGGGGAGCAGCGCACCAGCAACTTCCTGCCATGGCAAAGTGTTTACGCTGAATTCGTATTTATGGATGTGCTGTGGCCAGATGTCACACGTAAGACTTTGTGGAAAGCGATAGAGGAGTACTCATCCCGAGATCGAAGATTCGGACGGGCGTAAAAACTAGCACTTCGAACAGATACCGAAGATCTCCGCCGTATGCCCAACATCCCTAAAGCCATGTTCCTCAGCCATGCTTTTGGCCCACTTTTCAATTGCTCCGCCTTCAATTTCAACGGTGTCACCGCAGCTCTTGCACACTAAATGGTGATGATGGGTATCGCCGCACAAACGATAAATAGCTTCTCCATCTTCACGTCGCAGCAGATCCACGATCTTGTCATCTACAAGTGATTGCAGAGCGCGATAAACCGTTGTTAAACCTATGCCATCGCCTTCTCTGCGCAGGATTTGATGCAGCTCTTGAGCGCTGGCAAAACCACCAGTTCGCTCAAGAACCGCAATCAATTTGAGATCAGATTTATTCATTGTCGGTGTGTGCGTGATCCTCTTCAGCATGACCTTCTTCGGCGTGATCATCATGAACCTCTTCAGCATGGACATCCTGTCCAGTTGAATGTGAATGAGTATCGCCTGAATGTAGGTATGCAACTAAGCCCCACATGATTAATACACCTGTAATTGTGGCAACCATCGTCCATCGTGATGAGTGACGTGAATGCGCTTCAGGCAAAATGTGTGATGTCGCAAGATAAATGACAATTCCAGAAAATGCTGCAAGGTAGGCAGCGATCAGATTATTGCTCAACACAAGGGTGCTACCAAGTGCTGCACCAGAAACTCGAGCTAATGCATCAACTCCGAGCAAACCGATGCTCTTCTTTCCCCACAAACCAGATTTGATCATGAAAGAAACTGTGTTGAGTCCATCGCTGAATGCGTGAACAAGAAGTGCGATAAATACTGCAAGACCTAAATCAGAGCTGACCTTGAATGCAACGCCAAGTGCTAAGCCATCGAGAAAAACATGGCCACCCATTGCGATCGCGCCAAAAGCACCAGTGAAGTTGTGTGAGTGCTCGTGATCATGACTGTAATCAGATCCAGCTGGTTCATGTGAACCAAAGATTCGCTCATAGAAGTGAAGAAGCAAGAAACCGGCGATTAGCGCTATTGAAACAACAGGTGCATGGAGAAACTCCTGCGTTCCCAATTCAAAGACTTCTGGCAGCAGATCAAATGCAACAAGACCTAGGAGAAGTCCCGCTGATAAACCAAGGACGAGATGGAGGCGATTTTTTGCTTTAAGGGCGAGAGCTCCACCGGCAAAGGTTGAGATAGCGGTTAACGCAGCGAGAATGATGGCTGTATTCATATCTGGACAGTATCATAAAATGGAAATGATTATCATTTCCACATCTGAGCCGATACGCTCAGCCCATGCTCGCAATCGCTCGATTTTCAACCCCATTGGCCGAGGCCTCCCAATTCGAGGCACAGCTTTCGACGGCGCTAGAGGCCTTTTCCGGGTGCGCAGGTTTTGTCAGCGGTGAGTTTGGGCAAAACCTGGATGACACAACGTTGTGGTCACTTGTTACCCATTGGGAAAATGTGGGTTCATATCGCAGAGCACTCAGCAATCTCAATGTAAAGATGAATGCGATCCCGCTGCTGGCACAAGCTATCGATGAGCCAGGTGCATATGAAAGGCCTTACACAGAGTAAAATTCTCGTACGGAAGTAACACACGTTGCTTTTCGCCGACAGCCAGCCGGATGGGCAAGCCCATATTTCACCGGCTCTTGAATTCGCCGGATGAGGTAGTGATGGCAACGGACCGTTTAGAAAATATCGTAGGGCTAGCAAAGCGTCGCGGGTTTGTTTACCCATCATCTGAAATTTATGGCGGACTTCGCGCATCATGGGATTACGGCCCACTCGGTGTCGAGCTCAAGAACAATGTAAAGCGCCAATGGTGGAAGTCCATGGTTATGGGCCGCGAAGATGTTGTCGGTCTTGATTCATGTGTGATCTTGGCAAAGGAAGTGTGGGAAGCATCGGGACACGTTGCAACATTTAGTGATCCACTTACTGAATGCACCGCTTGTCACAAGCGTTACCGCGCAGATCACCTAGAAGAGGCGTACGAGGCAAAGCATAAGAAAAAGCCTGAAGCCCTTACAGATATTAACTGCCCTGCATGCGGAAACAAGGGACAGTTCACAACACCAAAGCAGTTCAGCGGATTGCTTAAGACTTTTCTAGGACCTGTTGAAGATGAATCAGGTCTTGCTTATTTGCGTCCGGAAACAGCGCAAGGAATCTTTATTAACTTTGATCAGGTAATGACGACATCTCGCAAGAAGCCACCATTTGGTATCGGCCAAATTGGTAAGTCTTTCCGTAATGAAATTACACCTGGAAACTTCATCTTCCGCACACGTGAGTTTGAGCAGATGGAGATGGAGTTCTTCGTAGTTCCTGGAAGCGATGAGGAATGGCACCAGTACTGGATCGACACACGTCTTGCTTGGTATGTAGATCTTGGTATCAACCCAGATCGCTTACGTATTTACGATCATCCAAAAGAGAAGTTGTCACACTATTCAAAGCGCACCGCAGATATTGAATATAAGTTTGAATTCGCCGGAACTGAATGGGGCGAGCTCGAAGGTATTGCAAACCGTACAGATTTCGATCTAAAGGCCCACTCAGATGCATCAGGTAAGGATCTTTCTTACTTTGATCAAGAAAAGGGTGAGCGTTGGACTCCTTATGTAATTGAGCCTGCGGCAGGTGTAGATCGTTGCACCCTGACCTTCTTGATGGATGCTTTCACCGAAGATGAAGCACCAAATAGCAAGGGCGAGATGGAAAAGCGTGCAGTGCTAAAGCTTGATCATCGCTTGGCACCTATTAAGGCAGCGGTTTTGCCGTTGTCACGTAACGCTGATCTTTCACCAAAGGCCCGCGATCTTGCGACACAACTTCGCAAAAACTGGAACATTGATTTTGATGATGCAGGCGCTATCGGACGTCGTTACCGTCGCCAAGATGAGATCGGTACTCCATATTGCATCACCGTTGACTTCGAGACTCTTGAAGATAATGCGGTAACAATTCGCGATCGCGACACAATGGCGCAAGAGCGCATCGGCCTGGATCAGGTCGAGGCATGGTTAGCACCTCGTTTACTAGGTTGCTAAAGCCACTCTTACTTCCACTAGCAAGCGGTGATCATTACATTGATCCGCCGGTTGTTCTCGCACCCATGGCCGGAATTACCAACGCACCATTTCGCACGCTCTGCCGCGAACAAGGTGCAGGTTTATTTGTTTCCGAAATGGTTACTGCACGAGCATTAATTGAGAGACGACCAGAGACATTGCGAATGATTGTTCCTGGTAAAGATGAGTGGCCACGTTCAGTTCAGTTGTACAGCGTTGATCCAACAACGATGAGAGCTGCGGTAACAATGATTGGTAAGGAAAACCTTGCTGACCACATTGATATGAACTTTGGTTGCCCAGTACCTAAGGTGACTCGTAAGGGCGGGGGAGCAGCGCTGCCATTTAAGCGCAAACTCTTTACAAATATCGTGGGTGCCGCTGTTGAGGCTGCAAAACCTTTTGGAATTCCAGTAACTGTAAAGATGCGCATTGGTATCGATAGTGATCATGAAACTTATCTAGAGGCGGCGCAGTCTGCAGCTGATTTAGGAGTTGCCTGGGTTGCGCTGCATGCCCGAACAGCAGCACAGATGTATGAAGGAAAAGCGGATTGGTCTGCGATCGCACGTTTAGTAGAGCACTTAAAGCCAACAGGAGTACCTGTTTTAGGAAATGGCGATATTTGGTCTGGCAGCGATGCGGTATCGATGGTGGAGCAAAGTGGATGTGCAGGAGTTGTAGTTGGTCGTGGCTGTTTAGGACGTCCGTGGTTATTTACCGATCTTGTCTCAGCGCTTAAGGGCGAAGGAAAGCAAATAACACCAACTTTGCACGAGGTACGCGAGGTGATGTTCCGTCACGCTAATTTAATCGTTGAGTACTTAGAATCTGAAGATCGCGGAATGCGCGATATGCGAAAGCACATGGCCTGGTATCTCAAGGGCTTCCGTGTTCCACGCGAGATTCGACATGATTTAGGAATGGTTTCTTCACTACAAGAGATGCGTAATCTTTTAAATCAGTTAGAGGATCAGCCATACCCAACTGAGGTTGGTGAAAAACCACGTGGACGTACAAGTCATGGTCGCCCACCAACATTGCCTGATGGTTGGCTCAATGATCCAGATGAACTAGTTCATGTTGAACTAGAGGATGCGTTTTCAGGCGGATAAATGTTTCTCCTTAGATGGATTCGTCGCACAATTACCGTCATTGTGATTCTTGCCTTAATCGGTCCTGCCTACGGAATTTCGCAGGTATGGCGAGCTGCTAATAACCCAGTAGTTCGACAAGCAGATGTGATTGTTGTTTTAGGAACTGCGCAGCTCAATGGAAAACCTGGTGATGCACTTGAAGCTCGTTTAGTTGAAGCGCAACGAATTTACAAACTTGGATATGCGCCATCAATCATTACCGTTGGTGCAGGTGCTCCTGGAGATCGCACTACTGAAGCGGCATCCGGAAAGTATTGGCTACGAAACAACGGCGTTTCTTCTAAGAAAATCACTGCAGTTGCGGAAGGTCGTGACACATTAGCAAGTACTAAAGCCTATGCAGCGGTCATGAAAAAGCGTTATGTCAGCGATGTCATTATTGTTACCGATCCTTTTCACTGTGCACGTGCAATAAAGATGGCGAACGATCAAGGAGTTCTTGGAACCTGTTCACCAGTTCAAACAGGGCCAAATACCCTTGATAACAGTGGATATCGCTATCTTCTCCGTGAAGCGGCAGCGTATTTGGCCTACATCACCGTTGGACGACGAGGCATTCATGTAAGTGATCACTTACCAGGTGCAGACATAGTTACTAAGGTACTTCCGTGAGCTACACCAACCATGATCAAGAACGGTTTCTCGATGAACCTGCCAAGCGTGCAGGTAGAACCGAGTTCATGCGTGATCGTGCGCGAGTAATTCACTCAGCTTCATTGCGACGTCTTGCTGCAAAAACACAGGTTGCAGTCCCTTGGGAAAATGATTTTCAACGCACACGACTTTCACACTCTTTGGAGTGCGCTCAAATCGGTCGTGAACTTGGAGAATCGCTGGGAGCAGATCCTGATCTGCAAGACACCGCATGTCTGTCACATGACTTAGGTCATCCACCGTTTGGTCATAATGGCGAAGAAGCACTTGCCGAGATCGCTAAAGATTTTGGTGGCTTTGAAGGTAACGCTCAAAGTTTTAGATTGTTGGTTCGACTTGAAGCAAAGACGGTCGATGCTGATGGAAAGAGCGTTGGCCTGAATTTAACGCGCGCATCTTTAGATGGAGCAACCAAGTACCCATGGCCTAGATCTGAAAATCCTCGCAAGTTTGGTGTCTATGATGATGATGTTGAGATCTTCACATGGATGAGAAAAGGTGCACCAGTTGGCAAGAAGTGTATTGAAGCCCAAATCATGGATTGGTCTGATGATTGCGCTTACTCTGTTCACGATCTAGAGGATGCAATCTTTGCAGGACAGGTTTCTGTAAAGAACTTCAGTAATGATTTTTCACAGTTGTATTCAGTAATGACGAAGGATTACAAGAGCGATGCAACTGAGCAAGAGGCCATTGATGCTCATGCTCGTTTGTCATCATTGTCTGCTTGGCCGCATTACTACGATGGAAGCCACAGAAGCCTTGCCCGACTTAAGGATTCAACGAGCCAGTTAATCGGACGCTTTGTTTTAGCTGCCGAGCTTGAAACACGCAAGGTTCATGGAGATGGACCCCTTTCTCGTTACAGCGCTGACTTAGTGATTCCACGCGAACAAAAGATCGAAGTAGATTTCCTCAAGGCGATTGCTGGGCATTACTTAATCAACGCTGCGCACTCGCAAGATCGCTATGCAAAGCAACATGTCATTATCAAAGAGCTTGTTGAGATGTTGCTCAAGAACCCACACGAGATGGACTCCTTTTTCCAAAAGCCTTGGAATGAGGCATCCGATGAAACCGCCAAAATGCGCGTGATTATCGATCAAGTTGCCGCGCTAACTGACCCTGGCGCATACGCCCTTCATGCACGCTTACTAGCGAATCGGTAAGGTGAGGGTATGAGCGGTCGCATTAAGGAAGAGGATGTTGCATACATTCGCGACCGTGCTCCCATTGATGAGGTTGTTGCAGATTACGTTCAATTAAAAAATGCTGGTGGCGGTCAGAAAAAGGGTCTGTGTCCATTTCATGATGAAAAATCACCCTCATTTCATGTAACACCAAGCAAGGGATACTTTCATTGCTTCGGTTGCCAAACTGGTGGCGATGTCATCGCATTTTTAATGAAGATCGATCATTTAACTTTCACCGAAACCATTGAACGTTTAGCAGATCGCATCGGCTATACCTTGCGGTATGAAGAAGGAAACTCTGCATCCTCTGGCCCGGTTGTCACATCAGGTACTCGTAACCGTTTAATCGCTGCCCATGCAGAGGCTGCAAAGTTTTATCAAGAGCAGCTCAACACTTCTCCTAATGCAGCACATGGTCGGGATCTATTAACTAAACGTGGCTTTGATAAAGCCGCCTGCCAACAGTTTGGCGTTGGCTACTCACCCGATGAATGGGATGGATTAACAAAGCACCTGCGTGCGCTGGGCTACTCAATAGACGAGCTAGAACTTGCTGGTTTGTCCAAGATGGGTCAACGCGGACCAATTGATAAGTTCCGCAATCGTTTAATGTGGCCGATTAAAGATATTTCTGGTGACATCGTCGGATTTGGTGCTCGCAAGTTAGCAAGTGATGAAGAGGATCAAGGACCAAAGTATTTAAATACCTCGGAAACCCCGATTTATAAGAAGAGTCAGGTTCTTTACGGCCTAGATGTAGCTAAAAAAGAGATTGCCAAGAAGCGCCAGGCGGTCATTGTTGAGGGATACACCGATGTCATGGCTGCGCACCTTGCAGGAATAACAACCGCGGTTGCAACATGTGGAACCGCCTTTGGTGCAGACCACATCAGAATTTTGCGTCGTCTCTTGATGGATGATGATTCATTCCGAGGCGAAGTTATCTTTACCTTTGATGGTGATGCGGCAGGTCAAAAGGCTGCGCTTCGTGCTTTTAGTGAGGATCAAAAATTTGTAACCCAAACCTTTGTTGCCGTTGAACCAGATGGTTTAGATCCATGCGAACTACGTCAAGAAAAGGGCGATCTGGCACTTCGTGATTTGATTGCTCGTCGAGTTCCTCTTTTTGAGTTTGCCATCCGTGCAGAGCTTGCACATCACAAATTAGATACCGCCGAAGGTCGTGTCAATGCATTAAATGCTGCAGCACCATTGGTTGCGCAAATTCGAGATAAATCATTGCGACCTGAGTACACGCGTTTGCTAGCAGGGTGGCTAGGCGTTGAGGTTGAGATCGTTACCCGAGCCGTTGCACAAGGTGCCAAAGCCGCTCCACAACAATCTCGCCAACAAGTTGAAGAAGTACCGGCGCAACAAAACTTCAGACCAGATCCCAACGAGGCTCGATTGATTTTAGAACGTGAAGTCCTGAAGTCTCGTTTGCAAGAACCACAGCTCTTTGATGGTGATCTGTGGAGCTCAATCGAGCCCGGTGCATTTACGCATCCCGCCTATAGCGCAATGCGCACTGCGATTGATGCGCACGAAAAAATTTCACCAGAGGTAATCACCGATGAAAACTTACGAGCATTGTTTACTGAATTAACTGTTGAACCAATTCGCGCCGATGGAAAGCCAACCCAGCTCTATGTTGCAAGCATCGTTGCTCGGCTGCGTGAGGTAGCAATTTCACGTTCTATCGCCGATCTCAAATCATCACTGCAGCGCCTCAATCCTGTAGAAAATGAGATTGAGTACAACGCCGCTTTTGCCCAGTTAGTGGCCCTAGAAAGTGCCCGTCGCTCGCTGCATGATCTGGCGCTCGGAAGCCTTTAAGCAACCCTCTAATTTTTGCCCTTCAGCGTGTGTGCGCTAGAGTTTGCGCTTGCACGCGTAATCCCTGATAGCTCAACGGCAGAGCAGTCGACTGTTAATCGACAGGTTCTTGGTTCGAATCCAAGTCAGGGAGCATATGAAACTCACACGTCGATCCGCACTTCGCATGGCTTTGGCCGGCGTTGCAACATCACTTGTTGGAAGCAGAGCACAGGCTGCCAGCGCTCAAATCATCCGACTCACCAAAATCAAGGTCGGCGGAACCTATCAATTCCAATTACCCAATGGAGCTCCTGCGCTCTTGTTTCGTACAAAGACAGGTGTCTTTGCATATCAAACTATTTGCACCCACCAAGGCGGATTAACCAAGTACTTCAGCCCAAAAAAGTTATTGGTGTGCTCAGTGCACAATGCAAGCTTTAATCCATTTAAAAAGGGCGCAGTTGTGACAGGTCCTGCGGTAGATCCACTTCCAACTGTGAAGGTTGCGGTAAAGAGCGGCTGGGTTGTACTCCTATAAGTTGCACCAATAAGTAAGGCGTTTCTAAACTTTCTCTCAGGTAGTAGTGACAGGTTGTTGTTAACTATGAAAGAGGTTGAGATGAAGAGAACATCCACAAAGGTCATTGCGGGATTCCTTTTAGGAGCAACATTGGCTGGCGGTGTCGCAACCGCGGCTACATCTGAGCCGCTGGGCGTTAAAGTATGTGTGGATAAGAAGACGCAAGCGATTTATCTTGCTGGTTCAAATGGCTGCTCAACAACGAGAACTGCACTGACTTTAGGTGCACCAACCATTGATGTGAAAAGCATTGCAGCTGTTGTTACACCTTCAGTTGTATCCATCAAAGTTGTAGCTGCTGCTGGTACCGGCACAGGTAGCGGATCTATCTATAAGACAGATAAGACCAGCTCATTTATTATTACCAATAACCATGTAATTGAAGCGGCGGCAACAAGCGGCACAATCACCGTTGAACTTCTCAATGGTGATGTGGTTCCTGCACAAATTGTTGGTCGGGATATCGCCTACGATCTAGCGGTTATCAAAATCAATCGTGGCAACCTTCCAACTGTAACTGTCGGAGACTCTTCAAAAATTAGTGTTGGTGAATCAGTTGTTGCAATTGGATCTCCATTGGGGTTAGCCAGCACAGTAACAAGCGGCATAATTTCAGCGCTTAACCGTCCTGTTACAACAGGAACTATCGGGGCAGAGTCCTATGTAAATGCGATTCAGACAGATGCGGCAATTAACCCTGGAAACTCAGGGGGAGCGCTGCTTGATTCTCAGGGAAGAATCATCGGTGTTAACTCCGCGATTGCGACTTTGTCTTCTGGGGGAACCAGCGGAAGCATCGGATTGGGCTTCTCAATTCCAATTAATGAGGCTAAGCGAGTTATCGATGAGTTAATCGCTAACGGTAAATCAACCCGACCTGTGCTTGGAGTTTTCTTTGATACTACCTATACCGGAACTGGTGCAAAGATAGGTCGCTTAAGTCCTAATGAGGGTGCAGAGAAGGCTGGGATCCCAGCAGGTTCTGTCATTACCTCTATCGATGGAGTAAAGATCGCTGATCAGGTGGGCGCGATTGTGAAGATTCGCTCATACGCTCCAGGAGCAACTATTTCCGTGACAGTGGAACTTCCGACCGGTGGCTCTAAGAGCTTCAAAGTCACTCTTGGAACCGCGCCTTCTAATTAATCCAGCCGCCTAATTAAAAATGCGTGGTTGAAATAGTGTCAGGGTATTGTTAAGCCATGGCACTATTTCAACTTAACGTAGCAATCCCAGATCGCCCGGGTTCACTTGGATTATTAGCTTCTGCAATTGGAGCTGCTGGTGGAGATATTCGTGCGCTCGCGGTTGTGAAATCTGAGGATGGTCGTGGTTACGATGACATCACTGTTGCTGTGCCAGGAAGCGATCCAACTGATTTGCTCAATGTATTAGGTGCAATCGGTGGGGTAGAAGTTCTTTCAATTACCCCTTTGTAATCAGCGCCGCGAAAGAAGCTCTGCGCCTTGACTTGGCAAAGAGGTAAAGAATCGTGGATTTTTAAATCCTTTTTGTGAAAATGCTTTTTCAATCGCCTTAATTGTTTCGGTTGTTTTTGATGCCTGAATCAATGCGATTGCACTTCCACCAAAGCCTCCGCCTACCATTCGCGAACCTAACGCACCTGCAGCAAGTGCTGCATCGACCGCGGTATCTAATTCGGGGCAAGAAACGGTGTAATCATCACGCAAAGAGATGTGTGATTGGTTGATTAACTGACCTACCTTTTCAAAATCGGAGGCACTCAACGCGTCGACACAATCCAATACCCGCTTCATTTCAGTAACAGCGTGACGTACACGGATGAACTCTGTTTCAGTAAGTAAGGCACCAGATTCTTGTAGCTTTTCTAAAGTTAATTCGCGCAGCGAGGTAATACCCAACTTTGCAACCGCTGATTCGCAAGATGCACGACGTTCTGCATATCCACCATCAGTTAAAGCGTGATGGGCTTGGGTATCAATGATTAACAGCTCTAAACCGCTGGATGCAACATCAAATGGAATGTTCTTGGTAGAAAGATCCCGGCAATCTAGAAGTAACGCTGATCCTTGTGTAGCCATTAATGAAACGGATTGATCCATGATTCCGCATGGAACTCCCACATATTGATTCTCAGCTTTTTGAGTTAAACGGGCTAACTCTTCAAGATTAAATCCCAAATCAAAGAGGTGATTCATCGCAGTTGCAACTGAGCATTCAAGGGCGGCAGATGATGACAAGCCAGCACCTAGAGGAACATGGCCATCGATCATGAGATCCACACCATCTTTAACACCCATAGACCACAAGACACCGAGGGCGTAACGCTCCCATTCACCCTTGAGACCAGGCTTAACCTGATTGATATCAACCGTTACCACCTTGTTTCTGCGTTGAGCAGATGCGATACGAACCGTTGAGTCATTGCGTTTTCTGGCAGCAACTAGGGTTCGATCTTTAATGGCAAAGGGCAGAACAAAACCATCGCTGTAATCGATGTGTTCACCAATCAGATTTACTCGACCAGGTGCTGCGGCCACTAAATCAGGCTCTTCACCAAAGGTCTCTAAAAACTTTTCTTCAATCCTGCTCATGATTAAGCCATTGAATCAAGGGTATCGGCGACCATTGTTGTCATATCTCGGGTTGGTTCCCACGCAAGCATTCTCTTAGCCTTTGAAATATCTGCGATGAGTACCGCTGGATCTCCTGCTCGACGTGGTGAATCAACAAATGGAATCTGATGACCGATTGCATCGCTGGCTGCTTTTACAACCTCACGAACCGAGTAACCAGAACCACTACCTAAGTTATAAATTTCATGTCCTGCCGCACCTAAAGAATTCAGCGCCTTTATATGCGCATCAATTAAATCAATCACATGAACATAATCTCGAATGCAGGTGCCGTCAGCCGTGGGCCAATCAGTACCAAAAATCTTTACTGGGTTTGCTTGTGTGCTGCGCAAAACATTTGGAATCAAATGTGTCTCGGGGTTGTGGCGTTCGGCAAGCCAGCCACGATCTGCTTTCAGAGCACCAGCTACATTGAAGTAGCGCAACGAGGCCGCAGAGATTCCGTGCTCTGTTGCTTCCTCAGTAATCATGTGATCAATGGCCAACTTTGTTGCACCATAGGGGTTTGTTGGGTTGGTTTCTGAGGTTTCAAGGATTGGAACAACCTTTGGTTCACCGTAAGTTGCAGCAGATGATGAAAAGACGATCTTCGTAATTGATTGCTTGCGCATTTCATCTAGCAAAATTCGGGTTCCATCAACATTGACTGAGTGATACAAATCTGGCTTTTCAACTGATTCACCAACAAGGGATTTACCGGCAAAGTGCATGACCGCGTTACATCCAGTTAGGGCATCGGCAACCTCAGCGGCATTGAGCAGTGATCCTTGTATGAAACGCACACCCGCTGGCACAGTGTCAGCATGACCCATGCTGCAATCGTCAAGAATTGAAATCTCAAAGCCTTGGCCAAGCAAAATCTCAACAGCGGTAGATCCAATGTAACCAGTTCCACCAGTGACTAGTACTCGCATTACAAAACCACTTCGCGAAGTTGTGCAGCAGATTGCTCTGGGCGCATATCCATAATGAAAGCACCCATTGCTGACTCAGATCCTGCTAAGTACTTTAACTTCCCTGGTGCGCGTCGAACACTTGTAATCTGCCAATGCAGGCGCAGTAGATCTCTTCCGACACGAACCGGTGCTTGATGCCAAGCGGCGATGTATGCCATTTCAATTCCAAATACACCATCTAAGCGTCGAGTAACTTCAAGTGCGATTTCAGGGAATGCATCCCGATCTAAATCGGTAAGTTCAGTTAAATCTGCAACCGGGTTCAGAGGCGTGACATGAATTTCAAATGGGTAGCGGGCGGCGTAAGGAACATAGGCAACCCAACGATCATTGCGCGCAACGATTCTTTCCTCATCCAAAAGCTCGCGTGCAACGACTTCGTCAAAGAGAACCTTGCCGGTTTCCTCGTGGTACTTACTTGCCGCTGCCAGCATTTTCTCTACACGTGGAGGTAGGTACGAGTACGCATAAATCTGTCCATGAGGATGAGAAAGGGTTACGCCGATTTCTTCGCCACGATTTTCAAATGGTGCGATGTGCTGAATAAAGCTTTCCTTTGATAACTCAGCGGTTCTATCAATCCACGCCTCAAGCAATACTCGAACACGCTGGGCAGACAAATCCTTAAATGCATTTCCATGTTCTGCGGTAAAACAAATTACTTCACACTTACCTGCTGCAGTTCCTAAATCGGTATCTGGGCCGACAATGTCAGGAAGTGCCCAATCTCCAACTGGTGGTCGCAACGAAGGGGAGCGGTTATCAAAGACAACAACTTCAAAATCTGATTCAGGAATCTCAGTTAAAAGCTCACCCGTTGTTGGGCACAGGGGACACAACTCTTTAGGTGGCAAAAAGATTCGCCCCTGTCGGTGAGCAGCCATAGCAATCCACTCATTGACCAATGGATCTAAGCGAAGTTCACCAATTCCAGGTTGTTCCTCTTGAGGACGAGCATCGAGAGCGGTACGCGCTTGGCCAGCGGTGTCGTAATAACGAATTGTTCGGCCATCTGCCATCTGGCGATCATTTCTGGTGACGCCGGCGTTAAGTTTTTTACTCTCGCTCATAGTGTCGTTACTCTACCTTTGTGAGCAAGCAATCTGCACTATTGAGCGCCCCTACATCTGCCTTGTTACTTGAAGTAGTAGATGGAGCGCTCATCATTCAACACTGGGGAGCACCTCTGCAGGGAGAGCTCGCATCGGTGCAAACAGCGATTCGCCCATCAATTGCAAACAGCTCGTGGGATGTTCCTCAATTTCCAGGAATTATGCGTGAAAGCTCTCGGGGATTTTTAGGACGTCCAACTTTGTCAGGACATCGCCACGGAAAAGCGTGGTCAACAAAGTTTGAGGTAACAGATTTTCATCACAACACTAATCATGTCGCAGTTACCTTGCGAGATTTTCATGCCGAATTAGAGGTTGTCATTTCCTTTGATCTCGATGCATATGGAGTCTTGACCCAAAAGAGTTCAGTGAAGAACATTGGTTCAACTGATTACACCCTCAACGAATACATCCACTGGCTTCCACTTCCAAAGGAAGCATCACAAACCTTAGATTTTGCAGGTCGTTGGTCAAATGAGCGAAACCCTCAGAGAAAAGATATCGCTACCGGTACCTGGGTTCGTGAATCTCGCGAAGGACGCAGCGGACACAACTTCTCAATTGCAGATATTGCATTAACTCCGCAAACATCATTCCAATCCGGAAATGCTTGGGCGACAAGTATTGCCTGGAGCGGAAATTCACATTACTTAGTTGAAAAACTCTTTGATGGTTCAGTCTCTATTGGTGCAGGAGAGTTGTTACTTCCTGGCGAATTAACCCTTGCTGCAGGAGAAAGTTATGAAGCACCTGCACTTATTTCTGTTTTCTCATCTGAAGGTTTAGATGGCGTTAGCGCCGCGTATCACTCACATCTTCGTGCACGTCCAATGCATCCACAACGCCCACGTCCATTAACCCTCAATATGTGGGAGGCGCTGTACTTCGATCACAATGAAGAAAAGATCAAAGCGCTGATCGATGTTGCAGCTGAAATTGGCATCGAACGAGTAGTTCTTGATGATGGTTGGTTCCACTCACGCCGAGATGATCGAGCCGGTCTTGGTGACTGGGTTATCGATCCTGCGGTATGGCCTAATGGTTTGTCACCCATCATTAAGTACATCAATGACAAAGGAATTGAGTTTGGTTTGTGGTTTGAAGGAGAGATGGTTAATCCTGATTCAGATCTTTACCGCGCTAATCCTGAATGGATTCTGCATGAAGGAGATCGAGTTCCTCCGCTTTGGAGACATCAATTAGTTTTGGATTTAGGACATGAGAGCGCCTTTAATCATGTCTTGGAGCAAACATCAGCCGTGCTTTCAGCTCATAACATCGCTTACATTAAGTGGGATCACAACCGTGTACTTGTCGATGCTGGCCATCTTGGTAAAGCAGGAGTCCATCGCCAGACACAAGCGATTTATCGTTTGTTTGCCGAACTAAAGAAGCGTCACGCCGGTTTAGAGATTGAATCCTGTGCATCAGGTGGTGCACGTATTGATCTTGGAGTAATTGATTTAGTAGATCGTTTCTGGACTAGTGATAACAACGATGCACTAGAGCGCCAAACTATTCAACGTTGGACAGCGCAAGTAATTCCACCGGAACTACTTGGTACCCACATTGGTCCAACCCATGGGCATCAAACGGGGCGCACCCTTGAATTATCAATGCGTGCTACTACTGCACTATTTGGTCACGCCGGTATTGAATGGAATATCACCGAAGCAACTGAGCAAGAGCGTAAACACCTAGCAACTTGGGCTAAGTACTACAAGGAAAATAGAGGACTGTTGCATTCCGGCAAGATGGTTCGTGTTGATTACCCTGAAGCACATACCTATCTTCATGGAGTAACAGCTCATGATCGTTCACGTGCAATCTTTGCTTATGTTCAATTAACACCAAATGTTGCGATTCATCCATCACCACTGAAGTTTCCTGGTTTAGATCAATCAGCAAGCTACACAGTTAAAGCGGTATTTCCGGCGGGCAAACCACGATTCATGTTGATTACTCCGCCTGAATGGATGAGCGGAATTACTCTTTCAGGATCTGCACTTGCATCTATTGGTGTGACTGCACCAATACTTGCGCCAGCAAATGCCTTCTTGATTGAGATTACGAAAGCTTAATCAATCCAGTTCAAGGTTCGCTCGACAGCTTTCTTCCAGCCGGCGTAACCAACTGTTCGTTGCTGCTCAGTACTAGTAGCGCTCCAACGTCTGGATTGTTGCCACTGTTTTCTAACCTCATCAGTTGATGACCAGAATCCAACTGCAAGACCTGCAGCATAGGCAGCACCAAGAGCTGTTGTTTCACCAATTAATGGGCGGGTGATATCAATTCCCATTACATCGGCCTGCATCTGCATACATAAAGAGTTAGCGGTAATTCCACCATCTACACGCATTTCCTTCATGGGCACTCCACTATCTGCAACCATCGCATCCATAACATCGCGGGTTTGGTAACAGATCGCCTCAAGTGCTGCTCGTGCAAGGTGGGCTTTGGTTGCAGCCCGTGTTAAACCAACGATTACTCCACGCGCATCACTTCGCCAGTACGGTGCAAATAATCCTGAAAAGGCTGGAACAAAGTAGACACCAGCGGTATCTGCCACAGATGAAGCAAGCGCTTCAGTTTCAGCCGCGTTTGAGATGATTCCTAATTGATCGCGCAACCACTGAATCGCAGAGCCCGTTACAGCAACTGAACCTTCTAAGGCGTAATGTGCAGGTTGATCACCTAACTTGAAACACACCGTTGTTAACAAACCATTTTTTGATCTAACGATCTCGGTACCGGTATTGAGCAGTGCAAAGTTTCCGGTGCCATATGTGGTTTTAGATTCACCACGTTCAAAACAGACCTGGCCAACCATTGCAGATTGCTGATCTCCCAAAATTCCGGCAATTGGAATTGCTGTTCCAAATGGCCCATGTGGATCGGTCATTGCATAAATTTCCGATGAGGATTTGATGTCAGGTAGAGCAGAACGAGAAACTCCAAAGATCGTTAGCAACTCTTCATCCCAATCAAGGGTTTCTAGGTTCATCAAGAGGGTGCGGCTTGCATTAGTGACATCAGTTGCATGAACTCCGCCGCGAACTCCACCAGATAGATTCCAGAGCAACCAGGAATCAATAGTTCCGAAGCGGGCGTTCTCGCCCTTTGCTGCTGGAACATTGGAGAGAAACCAGTTCATCTTGCTTCCGGCAAAGTACGGCGCGATTGTTAAACCGGTTTTGTGTCGAATTGCGCTCTGTTGTTCATGCGTCAAAGTTGAAAGGAAATCAGTTGTACGAGTGTCCTGCCACACAATTGCATTGCTCAGGGGCTGGCCTGTCGTTACATCCCAGACAACGGTAGTTTCACGTTGATTGGTTAAACCGATTGCCGCTAAATCTGAGCCCAAGATATTGGCTTGCTTTAACGCTCCAGCGATGACCTCTTGCACCCGCTCCCAAATTTCAGCGGCATCATGTTCCACCCAACCAGCCTGAGGCAGGATCTGGCGATGTTCTAGTTGGTGTTGTCCAACCACTTGACCCGAGTGATCAAAGATCATAAAACGAGTACTACTGGTTCCTTGATCCAAGCTGCCGATATAAGCCACGATGCACAAAACCTCTCGCTGTAAGTTAGTCTTAGAGTACTCAGTCGTAACGGAGATTCAACGCATATGTTCTTGTCGCAACTTGGCCCAGACCAGCGTGACTCTGCGATCTCCCAATTAGCCACAGATAATTTCGACATTGTGGTCATTGGCGGGGGAGTTACCGGTGTTGGTGCCGCCCTTGATGCGGCATCTCGAGGACTGAAAGTTGCCTTGATTGATTCTCAAGATATTGCATCTGGAACATCGAGTCGCTCCAGCAAGTTAATCCATGGCGGTCTTCGTTATCTAGAACAGTATGACTTCAAACTTGTTCGCGAAGCGTTGCATGAACGCGAGCTCATGGTTTCAACCTTGTGTCCTCATCTTGTAAAGCCTGTTGGTTTTCTATTTCCTTTAACTGAAAAGTTTAAAGAGCGCACATATGTTGGCGCAGGTCTTGCTCTGTACGATGCTCTTCGCGGATTCCAACGAGCATTGCCATGGCACAAACACCTAAGCCAAAAGCAGATTAATGAGATCGCACCATCACTGCGCCATGACATTGTCACCGGTGCGATTAAGTACTTTGATGCACAAGTTGATGATGCAAGGCACACAATGTCAGTTGCGCGCACCGCTGCCCGTCACGGTGCAATTATCGCTACACGTGTAGCTGCAGAGTCTTTGATTCGTGAAGGCAAGCGTGTTGTTGGTGTTAACGCCCGTGACCTTGAAACCGGAAAGAAGATTGCAATTAAGGCCGGAGCCACAATTATGTGTGCAGGTATCTGGAGTGATGAGCTTCATGAAAAGTTTGAGTTAAAAGCCGGTTATGGCGTAACCATGAGCAAGGGCGTGCACATTGTGCTGCCAGGTTCTGCGATTAAATCTGATGCAGGAATCATCTTAAAGACAGCAGTTTCTGTGCTGTTCTTAATTCCTTGGGGAGACAAGTGGATTGTTGGAACAACAGATACTCCATACGATGGAGATCGCGCTGAACCGTACGCTTCACGTGAGGATGTTCAGTACATCTTGGATCAAGCAAACCGCGTTCTAGAGCCAAAGTTAATGGCTGAAGAGATTATTGGTGTTTACGCAGGTTTGCGTCCTTTGGTAGCAAATATAAAGAGTGCAACAACAACAAAGCTTTCTCGTGAGCACACAGTTGATCGTCCAGCGCCAGGTTTTGTTTCCATCGCCGGAGGAAAGTACACAACCTATCGAGTCATGGGTAAGGATGCGGTAGATCGCGCAGTAATTGAACTTCGTCGTATTACTCAAGACTCTGTTACTGAAAAACTTCCACTTGTTGGAGCAGATGGTTACTTTGCTTTGGAACAACAAAAAGAGCGCATCGCCCAGGAATCTGGTCTAGATGTCGAGACCGTTACCCACCTACTTAATCGCTTTGGCTCGCTGATTAGCGAAATTCTTGAGCTCATTGCGCAAGAGCCAAAACTTGCTAAGAAGTTAGATGCAGATCTTCCATACATCAAAGCCGAGATTGTTTACGCAGCAACCCATGAAGGTGCGCGCACCGTTGATGATGTTATTTCTCGCCGTACACGGTTGGCTTTTGAAGCTGAAGGTCATGGCGTACATCTTGCAGATGAGGTCGGCGCATTGATTGCACCCGTTCTTGGATGGAGTGCGAAGGAGCGTAAAGAATCAATCGCAGCGTACGAAGAGCTTGTAGATCGAGAACTAGCAGCGTTAGATGAGTTGCTTGAGGCTAATTCTTAATCTGTCCTCTGCATCCATCAGTTGTTGGCTTTTTAGTCGCAGTAGGTGATGGTGTTGGCTTCGCAGTTGGTGTTGGCCCCTGAAGCACTTCAAAGGTAACTGGAAAAGTAGATTCTGCATGTGTTCCGGAAATATCTTGGAATAAAACCTTACCGATGTAACTTCCAGCAGGAACTCCCTTGAGAGCTAAGGTCCACACTCCACTTGTCTCACGCAAAATTGTTTGAGTTGGTTTTACTGCAGGCAATGTAGTTTTATCAAAAACCAGCTTCACATTTCCAGTTACAACAGGTGATCCGCTTGGTCGCACAACATTGACCTTGAAGGTAACTAATTTGTTGGTCGTACTTGCCGATTGATTCACGACTGTTAATACCGTTGGCTCTTGTTGTGGCATTAAATCAACTAGAGAAGGTGTCCAGCTTCCCTTTGCTAACGCTAGGAAAGAAGAAGGCGTTCCTCTGAAAACATTGAGATCTAATCGATTGCCAGGGACACCGTACTTAGGGGCGATACCGCAGGAAGAGTATTGCCAAACAGTCCATTGCGAATCACAGTTAGCGCCAGTCCATGAATGAACATAGCAACCGCCATTTTTCAAACCTGGTTGGTTAATTGGATTTGCTGGATCAATCGCATACTGAGCAAGCCACAATGGATATTGCGCTAACTCGGCTGTGCGAGTCATTGATCCTTCAAGAAAGCTTGCATATGAATAAAGGATCGGTGTGCGACCCGTTTTTTCCTTGAGCGAAGCCAAGAAAGTTGTTGCCCATAAAGTTACCGCGCTACGTGTTGCATACTTTTGGCAAGCACCCGAAGATGAGTACCGAACACACTTATTTTCTAGATCTAATGCATAGGGCAAATCACGATCTGAATACCCACCCATAGAAGCCAATCGCCACACCACTTTTTGCGCTTGTGCCAGAGCATCCTTCTTAATATCTTCGGGATCAGTTACATCTGGCAAAACCGCGTAGTGATAAAAACCTGTATAGATTCCTGCAGCTTGCGCAGCATGATGATCCATCGCTGCATACTTAACCGCCAGCAGATCGGCAGATTCACGGGTATCGGATGCCTTAATAAATACAAAACGCATTCCCGCTTCATACATCTTTACAAAATCAATGGGCTTGTCATTGGGGTGTTGCCATCTACTGACATCTGCGCCATGAATTCGACCACCTGGTCCGAGCAAATCAATAAATTGTGCAGGGTCTGCATTTGAAATCTCGGGTTGCTGCTTAACGGTGATTGCCCGAATAGGGGAGTACAAACTCTTTCCAGCAATTACTGAAACTGCGCGATAGCGAACCTGTGCATCAAGTGCCGTTGCAAGTGCGGTGACTTTCCAGGTTCCAACCTTGGTTACCTTTGTTGTAAACCGTGTTGTCGTCCACTTGCCACCCATATCAACTTGAATCTTTACCGTTGTGCCTGATTTGTTGGGCTTCAAATTTCCATACATCGTTAGTAGAGATTCAGATGCGCTGGGGGTTTGTCGGATCTGCATACTCAAGGTCGATGCAGCAGCTAGCGATTGCGGTGCACCTGCAACGCCAAGTACCAGCGCTACCGCCAGCAGAAATACCTTAATTTTCATTGTTCCCGGATCTCCACCTTTAAACCAAGGATTTGATCGATAGAAGCGATTAACGCTGCCTTGAGATTGGGACGTGTCTCTGAGTACTCATGAGATGTTGCAAATTTACGGCTGTCGGAAAAATCTAGGGTTATGACCCCATCCTGGATTGAGATTAATCGCGCATCAAAGTACGCGATCCATGCAACGCGATTGTGAGATTCGAGGTTATCTAGAACATCGTTCCAGCGGCTGCGAATCTGCTCTATCTCCATAGGGCAGAACTTTACCTTTCAACCCCATTACATTCTTTTCTTAGTGAGTCGGCGCGCCAATCCACTTGAGATACTCATTAATTAATTGAACCCTCATGTTTTTTCTGTGATCTGGCTGAATATTCAAAGTAATAGCAACCCGAGAAAGGATCTGCTCAATCGCCTTTTCGCTCACAAATCGTAAACGTCCTATTTCGGCGTTGGTTAATCCATTAGCAACATGGCGAAGGGTTTCAATCTGAAGATCTGAAAGCTTTGACATCAGTGATCGAGACTCCTTGTCATGCAAAGTAACACCGCCATTGATCCATGAAACAGGAGTATCTGGCTCAAATGACCGTGAAGCTGAAATCGCATCACACAAAGCATTGACCGTATTTATTGTGCTTTTCAAAACTAGCAATGAACCACTGGGTAAATGCGATACATCTTCTCCAAATAATCTGACATCTGCACAAGCCACCAAGATAACCACACCAATAGTTGGTGCCTCTTTTCGAATCGCAATGGCGATATCGATAGAGCTTTCGTTGGTTTTATGCATATCTATGAGTAAAACATTGGGTTGCATACTTCTGAATAGATTGATCGCTGCACTCTTTTTTCGCGCCTCGCCAACAACATCGACGCTATGCAGCTTTAACGCTGCACCAACACTAGATAACTCAAAGGGATCATCAATGATCACCAAAACACGATCACTCATACCTCTAAAGTTACGCTGAGTAATCTTGATAGTGAAGCATGGAGTACTAACTATGAGAGTTAGCGCCAGATAGGGCTTCCCCTACATCATTACCGCTTAAGAAGTTTGGCTACCGTTTCAGGGATTGCCACAATGATTGCCTCAGCATTTATTGGTCCGCCAGCAGATGCTTTCTCCGCCGCTTGGTTGTGAATGAAGGCCGCTGATGCAGCAACGTATGCAAGTTGGTTGTAATCATTGAGAATCTCAATTGCATTAGTTGCAACCAACGCTCCCATGATTCCCGCCAAAACATCGCCGCTACCTGCAGTTGCAAGCCACGGTGTTGCCACAGGTAACTGAATTAAAACCTCGTCATTGGCAACATATGTAGTTGCACCCTTGAGTAAAACGGTTACTCCCAAAGTATCAGCTGCATTCTGCACCCATTTCTTAGGATCTCCTTCAATCGCCTCTGCTGATACCTGCACACCACGTGCTGAAAGCAAGGTCGCAAGCTCGCCGCTATGAGGAGTAATTACCGTTGGCTGTTCCAATGATCCAGCTAAGGACAATGCTCCAGCATCCAAAATTGTCGGAACAGATTGCAAACGAATTAATTTGAACCAGCGATGACGCAACCAGTTTGTGAAATCTGAGTACTTCTTGGCACTAATTCCGCTTCCTACCAACCAAGCTGCAACCTTTCCTGGTTGAACAACTGCAGATGGAGTTGTATGCAAAACAAGATGGGCTAAACCTGAAGAACTATGAAAACGCACCATGCCAACACCGGTTGCAGATGCTGCAGCTGTTGTTAATACAGCGGCTCCTGGAAATTGCGCAGAACCAGTTATAAGACCCAAAACACCGCGACTGTATTTATGGTCTAAATCTGATGGGGTGATAACGCATTTCGCAGCATCTCTTGCGCTCCACTTTTTCACTGTTCTAGTCATGATCAAAGCCTATCTCTCATAATTTGCAGGCAAACACAACTCAACCCATACTTAGGTCACTTCACTGTATTCATAGGAGGAAATCATGGATGGAAAGTGCCCAGTTGCACATGGTGCAATCACTCACGGAGCTGAGACAAATACTTACTTGTATCCAAACGCTCTGAATCTAGACATTTTGCACCAACATGATCGCAAGACAAATCCCCTCGGTGAAGATTTTGATTATCGCGAAGAGGTTAAGACACTTGATGTCGCCTCATTGAAAAAAGATTTGCACCAATTCATGACACAGACACAAGAGTGGTGGCCAGCAGATTGGGGTCATTACGGTGGATTAATGATTCGTATGGCATGGCACTCAGCAGGTACATATCGTGTAGCTGATGGACGCGGTGGAGCAGGTACCGGAAGTTTTAGATTCGCACCTCTTAACTCATGGCCAGATAACGGCAACCTTGATAAGGCCCGCCGTTTGCTGTGGCCGATTAAGCAGAAGTACGGAAACAAATTAAGTTGGGCTGATCTATTCATTTTGGCGGGAACTATCGCCTACGAAAGCATGGGGCTAAAGACATTTGGCTTTGCATTCGGACGTGAAGATGTCTGGCATCCAGAAAAGGATATTTACTGGGGATCAGAATCTGAACTCATGAAGCCAAGTGATGAGCGCTATGCAGACACCACTGATGCTTCAACTCTTGAAAATCCATTAGCAGCTGTTCAAATGGGTCTGATCTACGTTAACCCTGAAGGAATCAACGGAGTTTCAAATCCACTGTTGACCGCTCAACATGTTCGCGAAACCTTTGCGCGTATGGCGATGAATGATGAAGAGACTGTTGCATTAACCGCTGGTGGTCACACGGTTGGTAAAGCACATGGAAATGGAAATGCAGCGTTGCTAGGACCAGCACCAGAGGCTGCAGATATTTTTGAGCAAGGCTTAGGCTGGAACAACCACACAAAGCGCGGCGTTGGTCGCAACACTGTTACAAGTGGAATGGAAGGCGCTTGGACTACAGAGCCAACCAAGTGGGATGCTGGATACTTTGAGATGTTGTTTAAGCATGAGTGGGCTCTCGTGAAATCTCCAGCAGGTGCTCATCAATGGGAGCCAACAAATATTCAAGAGGCAGATAAGCCAGTAGATGTTGAAGATTCATCAATTCGCTACAACCCAATGATGACTGATGCAGACATGGCGATGATCAAGGATCCGATTTACCTTGAAATTTCAAAGAAGTACCATGAAAATCCAGCACTTCTTGATGATGCATTTGCTCGCGCTTGGTTCAAGTTAACCCACCGCGACATGGGTCCAAAGGTTCGTTACATCGGACCAGATGTTCCACAAGAAGATTTGATTTGGCAGGATCCAATTCCTGCAGGCACAACTTCGTACGATGTTGCAGCTGTTAAGGCAAAGATTGAAGCAACTGGTCTATCTGTATCAGAGCTAGTTGCAACCGCTTGGGATAGTGCTCGCACATTCCGTGGATCCGATCTTCGCGGAGGAGCAAATGGAGCTCGCATTCGTCTAGAGCCTGCTCGCAATTGGGAGGGCAATGAACCTGCACGTTTAAGTAAGGTTCTGGCCGTTCTTGAACCAATCGCAAAGGAATCTGACGCAAGCATCGCGGATGTCATTGTTTTGGCCGGAAATATTGGAGTCGAAAAGGCTGCAGCTGCAGCTGGAGTAAAGATCTCTGTTCCATTTGCACCCGGTCGCGGTGATGCAACGCAAGAGCAGACCGATGTAAACAGCTACAAGGTCCTAGAACCAATTCACGATGGTTTCCGTAACTGGGTTCAAAAGAGTTACGCAGTTTCTCCTGAAGAACTACTTCTCGATCGCGCACAGTTGATGGGCTTAACAGCTCCTGAAATGACGGTTCTTATGGGTGGAATGCGCGTGCTTGGAACAAACCATGCAGGAACTTCACACGGTGTATTTACAAAGAATGTTGGCGCACTTACAACTGATTTCTTTGTGAACTTAACTGACATGAAATATGTCTGGGAGCCAGCAGGGGAGAACCTCTACAACATCCGTGATCGCAAGACCGGATCTGTTGATTGGACCGCTACTCGTGTGGATCTAGTCTTTGGATCTAACTCAATTCTTCGTTCGTACTCTGAGGTTTATGCACAAAATGATAACAAGGAAAAGTTTGTTAGAGATTTTGTTGCTGCATGGACCAAGGTGATGAACGCAGATCGCTTCGATCTTCTCGGGTAGTTATACGATAATCACATGATTCCTCAACGCATGCTTGGCCCGTACTCTGTTTCAGCGATTGGAATGGGTTGCATGCATTTGTCATTTCCGAATGAACGGCACCCGGATTTGCTCAACCAACCAAATGCTGCAATTGCAGCAATCCATGCAGCATTAGATGCGGGTATTACTCTTTTGGATACCGCTGATATCTACGCGCCGAGCTGGAACACAATGGGTCACAACGAGCTATTGGTCGGAAAAGCCTTTGCGAGCTGGAGTGGAACGCCTGAACAAAAGAGCAAAGTAGTCATCACGACTAAAGCGGGCATCACCCGTGAAAAAGATGGCACGATGTTTGGAATCTCTGGTCGAAATGCAACTAAGCATTATTTATATCGTGCGGTTGAGGCTTCGGCTTACAAGCTAGGTTTGAGCAAGATTCCACTGTGGCAGCACCACCGAACCGATCCAGCAATTTCATATGAGGAACAGTTCGACAATGTAATGTCCTTGAAAGAGCATGGGTACGTTGCCGAGATTGGCTTAAGTAATGTCAACGCCCAAATGTTGCGCCATGCAATCAAGGCTGGTGGAACACCGCAACAAGGTGGAATTGTCTCTGTTCAAAATGAATTTAGTCCTAATTATCGCCACTGGCCTGAAGTAATCGATATTTGTAATGAATATGGAATTGCGTATCTTCCATGGTCACCTCTAGCCGGTAACAGAGCTTTCCAAAAAATTGCTACTGGAGAAATTGGTGGATTCAAGGAGATGGCTGATAACAAAGGCGTTTCCCCTTATGCATTAACCATTGCTTGGCACCTGAATCAATTTCCAACCTCAATTCCAATCCCTGGTGCCTCTACAGCATCATCGATTTTGGATTCACTCACCGGTGTTGATATCAAGCTGACCGAAGATGAAATCGCTCAGTTGAATGCAAGTTGCCCAACAGATACTCCCATCAATGGCGAGCTATTGGATATTGCTTCACTCAAGAATTAAGTATTGATCGAGTGGGGCGGGTCGGGCTCGAACCGACGACGACGGAATTATGAGTTCCGGGCTCTAACCAACTGAGCTACCGCCCCTAACGAGTGTGAACTTTACCTTGATTTTTTCTCGCGCTGGAATCCTCTGCGACCCCAGAACTCCCACAGCCCCATAACGGAGAGAACAAGGGCAAAACCAAAGAGCAGATCCTCTATGGGCGCTGCTGCAATTCGATATCCGGTAATTGAATCAGGGTTATACATAACAATCGCTTTTCCATCACCGCGCAGATGAGTAAGCCACCAGTTAGTTAATAACTGGAAGGGAAGAATGATCATGTAGGAAAGCCAAAAGGCTAGGCGTGTAAGCAAAGAGTTCTTGAAAAGAAAGAGATCAACAACAACCGCGACAAATACCGCCGCTACCGCGATATCGCTATAGCTCATTTCTCCTCATCCTTTCCAAACTCTTTTTCGCGCAGATGAGGCTTAACAGTTGTTACTCCTTCAATGGTCAAGATCGCTGCCATTGGCACAATGATAAAAAAGAGAAACTCTTCGAGCGGAATATCAAAAGGTCCATAAATACCAAGCATGCGATCGCGATTAAAGAACCAATGACCTTGGGCAATTGCATAGGCATCCCAAATTAAGAAGAGGGTGCTGATCGGAAGAATGCTCAAAAGTGCGCGCTTCCAACGACGAAGGACGCTGGTTTTCAAAACGATCTCTAACCAAAAAGAGCCACAAACGGTAAAGGCGAGCATCGCCATGTAACCGAATTTTTCCACGTCAGATCTTCTCACATCCACCTTTGATAGGGTTATCAAAAAGGGGGCAGACATGCAGGAAAACGTGGTTGCGCTCTTTAAACAGGTACGGCTCTTTTCATCGGTGGCTGCAGCGATCGGAATCCTGCTTTCCTTAATTTTCTCTGGGTTACTTCAAACAAGCTCTATGGGGTGGCAGGTTGTTGTCGCAGTTGTTGCTTTAGCAATAGGTATTCCTCATGGAGCCTTGGATCACTTAGTAACTCTTCCAAAGTCGCAGCCAGCAAAGATGGCGCTCTTTATTGTTATTTATGTTGCCGTCGCGGTTGTAGCCGTTGTTGGAATTCTGAAGTTCAACACCATTGGATTTATTCTCGTCTTGTTTATGAGTGCAATCCACTTTGGAATTGGTGATGCCGCCTTTATTAGCGAGATAGATAAGCGCACCAATCCTGAGAGAAAACTCAATCGCTGGTTCTATATTCCTGCAGCCGGATTTACTCCGGTGTTTATACCTTTAGTGAACTCTGCAAGCACCGAAGCGCTGGCATCCGTGAATCCTGCATTGATTAATTGGCACCAGGGATTTGATTCTGAAATCTTGATACTTGTCTCTGCCTTTGCCGTACTTTCCATTGCTGTGATGTTTGTGGGAAAGAGAAAACGAGAAGGTGTAGATCTAACTTTGCTTCTGCTCTTGGCCCATCTTGCACCTCCATTAATTGCATTTGCGGTCTACTTTGGATGTTGGCATGCAATGCGACACACAGCTCGCTTGACCCTTTCTCTGCCGAAATGTATTGAGAGTTTGAATCTAGGCTTGAATGGAAAAGCCTTTTCCAGCGCCGTTATTCCAGGATTACCTGCTCTGGTTGGAACCTTTGTAGTTGCTGCGGTTTTAGCGTTAAGTGGCCAGAGTTTTTCCGATGAGTTTTTCTGGATGGCGTTAGTAGTTGTGTGGGCGCTCACTGTGCCTCACATGGTAGTTACCGCTAAATTGGATCGTGCAGCACTAGCCTAAGCTCATGAAGTTAAAAGCAAGTGTGATTGCTGCCTTTATTGTGGCAACGACATTGACTCCGGCACAGGCCGCTCCGATTTATGTATTCCCAATCGCCAATTGCGAAGCTAACTATGCACGCGCACACCATGATTATGCTGCGACAGATATTTTGACAAAAGCCGGGTGCAAGTTTGTTGCGCCAATAGATGGTGTTGTAGATGAGGTTAATCGAACAGATCTTTGGAAAGGTAAGACAAATCTAGGTATCGATCGTGGTGGTTTGTATGTATCGATCATCGGCGTTGATGGAGTTCGCTATTACGGTTCACATCTGCGTTCAATTCCAGCAAGTATTCAACCAGGAGTATCTGTTAAGGCAGGTCGTCTGTTAGGTGCTGTCGGTTCAACCGGAAGTGCGCGAGGCACAGCGCCCCATCTTCATTTTGGAATTTCCTGGCCAACAGCTGCAAATATTTGGTGGGTTCGTCGCGGTGAAGTATTGCCGTGGAAGTATCTAGATGCATGGAAAGCTGGAAAGGATTTATCTCCAGTTAAAGAAGTTAATGCTCGCAAATTAAAGGTGGGAGAGCTTCCACCAGAACCAAAGAAGTAAATAAAAAAACCCCGCCAGTTACCCGGCGGGGTTTTTTAATAGTTAGTGTTGATTAGGCAGGGTTTACTGCATCAGCCTGAGGACCCTTTGGACCCTGTACGACCTCAAATGAAACTGCCTGACCCTCTTCAAGGGACTTGTAACCGTTTCCTTGAATAGCTGAGTAGTGAACGAATACATCTTGTCCGCCACCATCAACTGCAATGAAACCGAAACCCTTTTCAGAGTTGAACCACTTAACTGTGCCTGTTGCCATGTATTTATTTTCCTTCGATATGTGGGTGATCCGAGAAATCCTCGGTTCACGGTCTTCCTCTTGCTCCAGCGATACCGATTATGCAAAACATGAAACGGGTACTGATTAAGCGTCCGACTGAGCCCAACTGTACCGCCTACCGCTCCGTATGCCTAAAGGGGGAGTAGACAGTTTCAGGCTCATTGGTGTCTAATTGAGGTGTTCGCTCCGCAAGTTTGAGCCGAAAATGCTGCTGGGGAAGGTCGCATTTGGGCAACCTTGCAAGGAGAACCATGGAACGTTTAACCACGCCTTCAAACCGTCAGCAGGTGCGAGGCTTTTTAACTATTCACTCAACGCCATCTGCTTTGCGCCATCATATTGATTGGGCGGTTCAAGCTGTTCTTGGAACCTGGGTAAAACCTTCGTGGACTCCACAACCATTAATTCCTGGCTCTTATCGCACACAGATTGAATTTCGTGATCGCCAAGGAGCGGCTGCCGAACTTGCAAGCTCACTTCGTAGTTGGCATTACTTAAACTTTGAGGTTATTGAAAACAGTGACAATGGTGGCGAATTATTTAGATGCACTCCAGAGCTTGGAATACATCGTGCAATCGTTGATCAGACAGGTGCGGTCATCCTTACTGAAAATCAACTGAGCGCAGTATTAAAAAAAGCCTTTGATGAAGAAAGTATTCGGGAAGCAATTGCTGGACAACTAGGAACTCCATGGGAGTTAGAGCTAGATCGATTCAGGAGTGTTGACCTTCAAGAAGTTGCACAGCTTCGCGCGATTTAGTGAGTAAGATATAAATATGACTCAACTTAATGAAAGCCCAATTATCACCGTAGAACGTCGCAAAGCTGTCACAATTATTATTGCAGCTGTCATCATGTCACTTGCTATTGGTGGCGGATTGATGAAGGTTGGTTCTGGTTTTGCTTCGCGAAGCAGCGATGGAATCACCGTTACCGGTTCTGCAAAAACTACAGCGACAGCAGATAACGCGGTCTGGGTTCTCAATGTCAGTCTTTCATCACCAACAGTTGCAACCGCCGTTAAAAAGGTAGATGCAGATGTTGCAGCGTTATCTCAGTACTTAACTGAGGGTGGAATTGCTGCAGAGGGATTAACCCTAGGTGCGGTTGCCACCTTTGCAAATGAGGAGTACATCAACGGCAATGCAACAGGAAGAATTCTTTCCTACCGTGCAACTCGTGAAGTAACTGTTCGTTCAAAGGATGTACAGCTTGTTTCAAAGCTGAGCCAAGGAATCGGTACCTTGCTTGCAACAGGAATTAATGCCAACAACTACGGACCTCAGTACTACATCTCAAACCTTCCAGAGCTTCGCCCACAGTTAATGGCAGAGGCAATGAAGGATGCAAAGGTTCGCGCAGAAGCACTTACTAAGGCTGTTGGCGGAAATATTGGATCACTTGTCAATGTAAAGGCTGGCCCAATTCAGATCACGACACCTGATTCAACAATGACAGCTGATTACGGTGCCTATGACACATCAACTATCGAAAAGACAGTAACAGCTACCGTTTCGGTAACTTTCAAAAGCTAAAGAGGGATGTTGCCGTGTGATCCACGGCGATGAGGTGCGTTAGCAATCGATTTTGCTAGCGCACTTCGTGTTTGTGCAGGTGTAATCATTTCATCAACTGCGCCGATTTCAATTGCCTTTGCAACTCCACCCGAAACCTTTTCATGCTCTGCCGCTAATTCAAGCTCCATAGCTTCACGTTGCTCAACAGGAATATCAGCCAGAATTCGACGGTGTAGCACTCTTACCGCTGCAACTGCTCCCATTACTGAAACTTCAGCATCAGGCCAGGCAAAAACTCGTGTAGCACCTAATGATTTTGAGTTCATTGCGACGTAGGCACCGCCATATGCACGTCGCGTAATCAGCGTTACTCGCGGGACAACCGCTTCACCGAAGGCGTGCAACAACTTTGCACCGCGACGTACTGCGCCTTCCCATTCTTGCCCTGCACCTGGCAGGAAGCCCTGCACATCTGCAATAACAATGAGCGGAATTCCAAAGGCATCACAGGTGCGAACAAAGCGAGCAGCTTTTTCTCCAGCTGCGGCATCCAGAACACCAGCTAAATGCGCTGGGTTGTTTGCAAGCACTCCAACGGTTGCGCCGCCTAAGCGACCAACGATCGTTGTCATATTAGGTGCCCACATCGAAAGAAGTTCAATGTGTTCTGCATCCTTATCTAAAATTGCATCAACAAGTGGATGAACCTCGTATGTACGCACCTTTGAAGGTGGAACAAACTGCGCAAGATCTACATCATCAACATCCGGATTCATGAAGCCTTGGTTTGCAAAGAGCGCGGTGAGATCTCGAATATCCTCAAAAGCCTCTTCTTCGCTTGCAGCGATTACATGTGCCAGACCGCTATTTTTCTTGTGTGCTTCTGGCCCGCCAAGCAATGCCATGTCAATATCTTCACCGGTAACACTTTTTACAACATCAGGTCCAGTTACAAATATTCGACCTTCAGGTGCAAGTACAACAACATCGGTTAATGCAGGTCCATATGCACCACCACCTGCTGTTGGGCCTAACACCAATGACAACTGCGGAATACGACCGCTTGCTGAAATCATTGATTGAAAAACTTCACCAAAGGCATCTAGGGATGCAACACCATCAGATAAACGGGCTCCACCTGAGTGCCAGATTCCAATAATCGGAAGCTGCGCACCCATCGCTGCCTTGTATGCGGTGACAATTACCTTTGAACCATCGATACCTAGTGCACCGCTTTTGATCGTTGCATCTGATGCAAAGATGACAACTTTGCAACCCTTTACGCTGCCGGTTACAGCAAGCATTCCGCATTCAGTACGAGGGACTAAGAATTCAAACTTTCCATCATCAACCAGGCGTTCAATTCGTGCAATTGGATCGCGTGGGTCATGCGAGGTGGGGGACATTTATATGCTCTTAAAGACCAATACAACGTTGTGTCCACCAAAACCAAATGAATCATTAAGCGCTGCGATATCTCCGGCAGGAAGTGCGCGTGGCTTATCCCGTACAACATCTACCGTCACAGCAGGGTCGAGATTTTCAATATTAATTGTTGGGGGAGCCATGCGATCCTGCAAAGTCTTAACGATAAATACAGATTCAATTGCGCCAGCTCCACCCAATAAGTGGCCGGTCATTGATTTTGTCGCAGATACGGCGACGTGATCAGCATCCTTGCCCAATGCAGCGCGCAAAGCGTTAGCTTCAGCAACATCTCCTGCGGGAGTTGATGTTGCATGGGCATTTAAGTGCACGATATCTGCCGTTGTTAACTCAGCATCTCGTAGCGCAAACTTAACAGCGCGCTGAACTCCAGCTCCAGATGGATCTGGTGCTGCGATGTGATACCCATCAGATGACAAACCTTGTCCTGCAATCTCGCAGTAAATCTTGGCGCCGCGCGCCTTTGCATGCTCATACTCTTCTAAAACCAAGATTCCGCCACCTTCACCCAAAACAAATCCATCACGATTGAGATCGTAAGGTCGTGATGCGCGTGCTGGCTCATCATTGCGGGTAGAAAGTGCTTTCATCGCAGCAAAAGCTGCCATCGGAAGTGCGTGACATGCAGCTTCAACGCCACCACTAACAACAATATCTGCGCGGTTATTGCGAATCATGTCGAATGCATAACCAATAGCTTCTGCACCAGATGCACATGCGCTTACAGGTGTGTGGACTCCTGCTTGCGCATGAAGCTCTAGGCCAATATTTGCTGCCGGGCCATTAGGCATCAACATTGGAACGGTATGAGGGCTTACTAAACGAGAGCCCTTGCTGTTCAAAATGTCATACTGCTCAAGAAGAGTTGTAACTCCACCGATGCCTGATGCAACAACAACACCGAGGCGCTCTTTATCAACCTCAGGTGAGCCGGCATCTTTCCACGCTTCGCGAGATGCGATTAATCCAAACTGTTCCGAACGGTCAAGGCGACGTAGCTCAACTCGCTCCATCTGCTCGCTTGGTTCTACTGCGACCCTCGCTGCGAAGGTCACTGGAATTGTCTGTGCCCAATCCTCAGTCAGAGAACGCACTCCACTTGTGCCTGCCAAAAGGCCTGCCCATGTAGATGTGACATCTCCACCTAAAGGAGTGGTTGCACCGAGTCCAGTGACTACAACGCGACGACGGGTCATGTACTTAAAAACTTACTTTGATGCGTTGACGATGAAATTAACTGCATCTCCGACAGTTACTAGATCTGTAACGCTGTCATCAGGAATCTTTACTCCGAAGCGCTCTTCAGCAGCGACAACAACTTCAACCATGCTGAGTGAATCAACATCTAGATCATCTGTGAAGTTCTTATCCATTTCAACTGTTGCAGCAGGAATACCAGCTACTTCTTCAACGATTTCCTTTAGTCCTGCAAGTACATCTGCTTGTGCAAGTGCCATGGTGATTTCATCCTCTTCTATCTCGATCGGGCTGTGCAAGGTGTTTATTGTGTATCAACTTCTGGCTTACTTACGAGTATTGCACGCCGTAAGTGGCATAAATCTCAAGGCTCACGCGTACATTATGGTCGAGGTGGTAGCTCTACTACTTGAGCGGCGTATACAAGTCCTGCGCCATAACCAATCAGCAAAGCTAATTTTCCATGCAATTCTGGATGCTCTTCTAAAATTCGATCCATCGCAAGGGGAATCGACGCTGCCGAAGTGTTTCCATTTGTTCTTATGTCATCGGCAATTAACACAGAATCAGGAATCTTCATTTCCTTCGCCATGGTTTCGATGATTCGAATGTTAGCTTGGTGTGGAATAAATGCTCCAAGTTCATCAACGGTTATTCCGGCCGCATCAAGTGCTTTAATTCCAGCTTTACTCATTTGGTACACAGCCCAACGAAATACGGTTTGACCTTGCTGTGAAATATTTGGCCATCCTAAATCTGCAACACCTTTAGTTGGGTTCTTCTTAAAATCCAAAAATGATGGTGTCAGGGAGATGGCATCACGAGAATCTGCATCTGATCCCCAAATTGTTTGGGCAATTCGCGGTTCATCGCTTTGCCCAATAACCACCGCGCCTGCACCATCTGCAAAGATAAAAGCTGTCGCTCGGTCATCAGGATCTGTGTAATCAGATAACTTCTCCACACCTACAACTAATACATTTTTTGAGGTGCCAGATCGAACTAAATCACTACCCATGCCTACGCCGTAGCAAAAACCGGCACATGCTGCGCTGATATCAAATGCTGCAGCCTTTGGATTTCCTAACTCGTTGATCAACTCTGTGGCAGCACTTGGGGCCTGAAAAGGGTATGAGATAGTAGAAAGGATCACTGTATCGATATCAGCAATAGTTAACTTCGCACGCTTGAGCGCTATTTCGCAGGCAGCCTTAGCCATGGAAATAACGGTTTCATCATCTCCGGCAAAGCGACGGCTTTCAATTCCGGTGCGCTGCTGAATCCACTCATCAGTTGAATCAATGCGATCCACAATTTCAGAGTTAGGCACTAATCGCTTTGGACGATATGTTCCGACCGACAGGATGCGACTGTTACCTACTGGTGCAACCTTGATACTCATAAGTGCCTCTCTGCAAACTCTCGCGCCGCCGGTAAATCATCTGCACTCTTTAATGCAAAGGTTTCTATCTCACTTGCAGCACGCTTGAGTAAGCCAACCAGAGTTCCGGCGGGTGGAAGCTCAATGACACCCGTAACGCCAAGTGATTTCAATGTCTCCATGCATAGATCCCAACGCACAGGGTTTGCAATTTGATTAACGATGCGTGTTAAGACTTCAGCGCCATCCGAAACAACGTCGCCATCCTTATTTGAAATCACATTAATCTGAACTGGGTGAGTTGCAATCGTTGCCGCTTGTGCGCGCAATGGTTCAACAGCAGGTTGCATATAAGAGGTGTGAAATGCGCCAGCAACAGCAAGTGCGCGAACTCGCGCTGATGCTGGTGGATTTTCAGATAGTTGAGCAAGTGCGCTTAAATCTCCCGCGGCAACGATCTGTCCAGCACCATTGTCATTTGCAGCGACAAGGTTCAACGCAGCGATCGCAGCTAAAACTTCATTTCGATCTCCGCCAAGAACAGCTGACATTCCAGCAGGTGATGCTGCAGCGGCCTTGGCCATTTCTACGCCACGTGAGCGCACTAAGGAAAGAGCATCGCTATTACTGATTGCTCCTGAAAGCGCTGCAGCTGCTAACTCGCCAACGGAATGTCCCGAAGTCACGGCAAAGTTTGTAAGACCAAGTGCATGCGCACCTAATAGAGAGGTTGCAACAATTAAAGGTTGAGCGTTTGCGGTGTCCTTGATTTCATCGGCATCGGCTGTGGTTCCTAAATGCAACAGGTCTAAATCAATGGCTTGCGACCAGCTTTCGATCAGCGCCTTGAGCTCTGGGTTTTCTATCCACGTATTGAGCATTCCAGGTGTTTGTGAACCTTGACCTGGAGCGATGATTGCGAGCACAGCCAAATGTTAGTGGTGCTTCTTACTTACTATCTAGTACGCGACACCAACCACACAAGCACGCTGTGTTCTGGAACTTGAACCTTTGCAGCTGGTGCAGCAATTACTGGTTCGTAGGTTTCAACCTTTTTAGATGCATCAAAAATACATCTAAATGTTTCACCCCAACTTGAATCAGGCAAAGTAAAAGTTGTTTCTTCACTGGAAGAGTTGAGCATCAGCAGTAAACCCTTATTTGGATCTGCTTCAACAAAGACTGTGATGCTTCGCTTTTCTTCATCCCGCCAATGGTCATCGCTCATCTCGTTGCCGCCCAATGAAAACCAAGCGATATCTTTTCTATTTGTGCCCTTATCAACAGCGCCAGTAAAAAACTCGGAAGCAACATCTGCTAAATAGGTTTCACGAATCTGAGCTAGTGACTTAACAGCATTGAGAATATCTGTCTGATTGTCATTGAGATTCCAGGGTAGCGCCCACCCACCATTGAATGCACCATCGCTTAACTCTGAATCATTAATCGGTAACGAGTAAGCATTGTTAGAACCATTTTGAGTCCGGCTGACCTCATCGCCCATATTGAGCATCGGAACTCCTGATGACAACATCAAAGTTGCAAGTAGTGATTTCTTAAGTCGATGACGGATCTCTTGAATTTGTGGATCGTTACTTTCACCCTCATGTCCAACGTTCCATGAGCGGTTTGAATCATTGCCATCGGCGTTGTTTTCCAGGTTAGGTTGATTGTGCTTTTCGTTGTAGCTCACCATGTCATGAACAGTGAATCCATCGTGTGCGGCAACAAAGTTAATTGATGAAGTTGGACCGCGATAATGGAAGATATTGCTTGATCCGCTGATGCTCGCTGCGATATCTGATACGCCTTCGCCGTATCCTCGTGCTAAATCGCCAAGCCAGAATTGGCGCACAGAGTCTCGGTACGCATCATTCCATTCGCGCCATGGATGCGGAAAATCTCCTAGTGAGTACCGAGAGATGTCCCAAGGCTCAGCAATCATCTTGAAGTTACGCAGCACTGAATCGGCGCCAATCGCTGCCATGAGAGAAGAGTTAAATGCGCTGTTACTGGTGTACAAAGCGGTTGTTAGATCAAAACGGAAACCATCAACGCCGACGACTTCGATCCACCAACGCAATGAGTCAATGATTTGTCGCACGGAGTGTGGCTTACTTGCTGCAAAGGTATTGCCACAACCCGTTACATCTACATAATTTCCATTGGCATCCTGCCGGTAATAAGCATGCCCATCAATACCCTTGTAAGAAAGGGTTGGACCGCCAACGCCACCTTCGGCGGTGTGGTTATAAACAACATCCAAAATGACTTCGATCCCTGCAGCATGCAGTTGATCTACCGACCATTGAAGTTCCGAGATCGGATCTGATGTTGCCGCATACTCCTTGTGAGGTGCGGTAAACAGCAAAGAGTTATAGCCCCAATGGTTTTTGCGTCCTCGACCATGAATCGTTGGCTCGGTAATTGATTGCGCAATCGGAAGCAGCTCAAGTGCGGTGACACCAATTGATTTCAAATGAGCGATGGTGCTGGGATGACCTAGGGCTTTATAACTTCCGCGTTCATTTTCCGGGATCTCTTGATTGAAAGCGGTAAGACCCTTCACATGTGCTTCATAAATAATTGTCTTTGCCCATGGAACTAGTGGGCGATTAACTTCACGAACGGCATGATCAGTAACTACTGAATACGGAACCTTTCCTGCACTGTCACGTGGATCTCGTTCATTTAAATCACCCGTACCTAAACCATCATGAGCAACATGACCGTAAATTTCAGGACAGTAAATGACCTCGCCATCAATGACATGGGCGTAGGGATCGAGCAGTAACTTTGCGGCGTTAAAGCGAACACCGTATTCAGGAATCCAAGGACCATAAACGCGGTACCCGTACCGTTGACCTGGACGAACCCCGGCAAGGTAGCCATGCCAGATAGGTCCATTGCGATGAGACATTGCAAAGCGGGTTTCTACCAACTTGCCATTGACCTCATTAAAGAGGCACAGCTCCACGGCATCGGCGGCGTTGCTCCAGATCGCAAAGTTGGTTCCACCATCTGTCACGGTGGAGCCAAGGGTGCGGGGATCTGCAGGAAGCATGTCGGTATCTTGCCGTGGATGAGGGCAAAAGGAGGGGTTTTTGAGTGTGATTGAGGTAGCCAATTAGGGTTACTCACCAGTAACCTGTGGCTATGAAAATCGCCGTTTGCGTAAAGCAGGTCCCAGATTCATGGGCTGAAAAGAAGATGGTCAATGGAATTCTTGATCGCGAGAATGTTGATGCGGTTTTAAATGATCTTGATGAGTACGCAGTTGAAGAAGCGCTGCGTATCGCAGAAGCTCATGGTGGAAATGAAGAGGGTGGCCCACACACAGTTACCGTCATTTCAATGGGACCAGAGCGTGCAACTGAAGCGGTTCGCAAAGCGTTATCAATGGGTGCCAATGATGCGATCTTGGTGAGCGATGCAAAGCTGGCAGGTGCAGATGCGCTCGCAACATCTGCAGTTCTTGCAGCAGTTATTGAAAAGGGCGGATTTGATTTAGTTATTTGTGGAACAGAGTCAACCGATGCGCGTATGAGCGTTGTTCCAGCGATGTTGGCTGAGCGTTTAAGTGTTGCACAGTTAACCTTTGCCTCAAAGGTTGAAGTAGATCCTGCAGCAAAGAAGGTTTCAATTACACGTGTTACCGAAGCTGGCGTTGATGAAATGAACGCTGCTTTTCCATGTGTGATCTCAGTTGTTGAAAAGATTAATGAGCCTCGTTACCCATCATTTAAGGGAATCATGGCGGCGAAGAAAAAGAGTATTGAAAGTAGAGATTTAGCTGCAGTTGGTGTGACTGTTGATTCAGCATGGTCACTAGTTGCAGATTCATCACCACGTCCACCACGTGCAGCCGGAATCAAGGTCAGCGATGATAATTCAGCTGATCAGATGGTTTCATTCCTAGCAGAAAAGAAGTTGATATGAGCAATGTATTGATTTTGGCTGACTTTGTAAGCGGTAAGGCCACGAAGACGAATGCTGAATTAGCAACAGCTGGTGCTCGTATTGGCGAAGTCACCGCAGTAGTTCTTGCTCCTGCAGGAAAAGGTGCAGCGATGGCTGCCGAGATTAACAAGGGTCCGGTTACTAAAGTTGTGATTGTTGAATCAGATGCCTTTGTTAGCAATGGCGTTGCTGCCGTTGCTGATGTCCTTGCACAAATTATCGCTGCGCAATCACCTGCTGCGGTCTTGATCGCATCACATGCATTTGGCAAAGAGGTTGCTGCTCGCACAGCGGTTAAGAGCGGTTCAGGAATCATCACAGATGCGGTTGATGTCTCTGCAGATGTAACAGCGACCCAACTTGTTTTCGGTGGATCGACAACGGTTCACTCCAAGGTTTCTCATGGAACACCAATCATTACCGTTCGCCCAAACTCAGTTGATGCGCAGACAGCTGCTGCAACACCTGCCGTTGAAACTCTTTCACTACAAGTTTCAGATTCATCGAAGAAGGCAACTGTTACCTCATCACAACCTCCAATTCAGGGCGGTCGTCCAGAGTTAACGGAAGCGAACATTGTTGTTTCTGGTGGACGTGGAACAAATGGAGATTTCTCTGCTGTCGAAGGTTTTGCTGACTCATTGGGTGCAGCTGTTGGTGCATCACGTGCAGCAACTGATGCGGGTTGGTACCCGCACTCTTATCAAGTCGGACAAACCGGCAAAACAGTTAGCCCACAGCTCTACGTTGCATGTGGAATTTCAGGAGCGATCCAGCATCGTGCAGGAATGCAGACAAGTAAGACGATCGTTGTAATCAATAAAGATCCTGAAGCACCGCTCTTTGAAATCGCAGATTTCGGCGTTGTAGGAGACTTGTTTGCCGTTCTACCTAAGGCAACGGAAGGCGTTAAAGCCCACAAGTCATAGACTTAGGCCCGTGCCTTCAATCTATGTAGACCATGCTGCAACGACACCACTGTCGCCTGCCGCATTTAAGGCGATTACCTCTCAACTTCAAGAGCTAGGTAATCCTTCGAGTCTGCACACCCATGGACGCGCAACCCGTAAAGCGTTAGAGGATGCTCGTGAAGCGATCGCACAACAAGTTTCATGCCTGCCCTCTGAAGTAATTTTCACAGCTTCTGGAACAGAGGCAAATAACATCGCGCTTAAGGGTTTGTGGTGGAATGGAAAAGCCCAAGGCAAAAAAGTTGTAGTTATTTCCGCAGTTGAACATCATGCGATTTTGGATCCTGCACATTGGCTAGAAACCCATGAAGGTGCTGAGGTAATCCAAGTTCCGGTAGATGTTCATGGGGTTATCAATTTAGATTTTCTCAAAGATTTGATATCGAAGCGATCTGAAGAAATTGCAGTTATCTCAATCATGCACTCCAACAATGAAACCGGTGTCATTCAACCAATTCAAGAGGTTGTTGCAATGGCTGGAAAAATTCCGGTGCATACCGATGCGGTTCAGAGTTTCAAGAAGGTTCCACTGTCATACAAAGATTTAGGTGTGACCGCGTTGACCTTGAGTGCACACAAAGTCGGAGGCCCGCTTGGAATTGGTGCCTTAATTTTGCGTCGAGCGTATGAGATTCCAGCGCTACTTCACGGCGGGGGACAAGAACGAGAAATTCGAAGCGGCACTTTAAATGCACCGAGCATCGTCGCTTTTTCGGCCGCTGCAACTGAAAAGTATCCAAGCAATGAGGTTCAAACTCTGCGCGATAATTTTATTAAAGCGTTACATCAGGAAATTCCAGATGCATATGTCAATGGCGAAGCAAGCCAACGCTTGCCTGGCATTGTCAATGTAACTTTTCCCGGAACTCAAAGCGATACTTTGTTGCTTCTTCTCGATAACGCTCATGTGTCAGCTTCGACAGGATCTGCATGTAGTGCTGGAGTTCATGAGGCAAGTCATGTACTACTTGCGATGGGCCATACCGAAGCGACCGCTCAATCCTCACTTCGCTTCTCATTTGGAGCCGCTTCTACGCAGGCAGATGTTGATTTTGTAATGTCAGTGTTGCCCGATGTAATTAGAACAGGACGGGCGGCACACCTTAAATGAAGTTAATAGCAGCGATGAGCGGCGGAGTTGATTCAGCGGTAGCTGCTGCCCGCGCAGTTGAAGCAGGTCATGAAGTAATTGGAGTTCATTTAGCGTTAGCGGCAAATCCCCAGAAGTACCGATCAGGTGCACGCGGTTGTTGCACTATCGAAGATTCTCATGATGCCAGACGCGCCGCTGATGTAATTGGAATCCCTTTTTATATCTGGGATATGGCTGAAGAGTTTCACGATGGAGTTGTTGAAGATTTTCTTGCCGAATACTCAGCGGGTAGAACACCTAATCCATGTTTGCGTTGCAACGAGAAGATTAAGTTTGCAGCTGTTTTAGATCGCGCACGAGCTATGGGATATGACGGAGTTGTTACCGGTCACTATGCACGAACTGAAATTGGTCCTCATGGAAAAACGCTGCACCGCGCCGTCGATCATTCAAAGGATCAGTCCTATGTTTTATCAGTACTGACTATTGAACAGATCAATGGTGCAATCTTTCCTTTGGGGGATACAACCAAGGTTGATATTCGCGCAGAGGCAGAGCGTCGTGGATTAGCGGTTGCGCAAAAACCAGATAGCCATGACATCTGCTTTGTTCCATCAGGAGACAACGCGGGATGGTTACGGGATCGATTAGGCAGCGAGGTCGGCCCAATTGTTGACCAAGATGGAAATAAAATCGGCGAGCACAAGGGTGCATACACCTACACAATAGGACAACGAAAAGGTTTGGGACTTACCGTTCCAACGGCAGATGGTTCTCCACGATTTGTTTTAAAGATTGAACCGGTTTCAAACACAGTTGTTGTTGGTGCACGAGAAGATTTAGCGATCACAACAATGCGTGGAGAGCGTCCAGTGTGGTGTGGTCCTGCCGTTACTTCAGAGCACAAGCGTGGATTTGTTCAAGTTCGTGCACATGGAGCGGCTTTGCCATGTACCTATTTCTTCGATGGAACTCTGCTGGTTGCAACACTAGATGAGCCTTTATTGGGACTTGCTACCGGTCAAGCGATGGTTATTTACGATGGTGATCGCGTCGTAGGGTCAGCAACAATCTGTGAGACACAATGAGCAATAAAGCCCGTCATCGCATGACCGAGCTGATCAACGAAATTCGCGATCACCAATTTAAGTATTACGTCTTGGATCAACCAACAATTACAGATGCGCAGTTTGATGCTCTCTTGCGCGAGCTACAGACCTTAGAGGATAAGAATCCAGAGCTATGCGAGCCCGATTCTCCAACGCAACATGTTGGCGGAGGTTTTTCAACTCAGTTTGAGCAACGTGATCACATTGAAAAGATGATGAGCTTGGACAATGTCTTTGATACAGATGAGTTAGCGCAATGGTTTGATCGAGTTGAAAAAGAGATCCCGCAGCCACAGTATTTGTGCGAGGTAAAGGTTGATGGTTTAGCAATCAACTTGACCTATGAAAATGGTGTTTTGGTTCGGGGTCTAACCCGCGGAAATGGCGTGACCGGAGAAGATGTCACGCTAAATGTGAAAACCATTAGAAATCTTCCTCATCAGTTGAAGGGAGACTCCTTACCTGCAATCATGGAGGTTCGCGGAGAAGTCTTCTTTCCAATTCAAGCCTTTAATGAACTCAATGAGTCGCTTGAAGAAGCTGGTAAACAACTCTTTGCTAATCCGCGAAATGGAGCTGCAGGATCTTTGCGACAAAAGGATCCACGTGTAACCGCGTCTCGTCCATTGTCGGTTGTGCTGCATGGTGTCGGCGCACGAGAAGGCATTGAATTTGAATCCCAGAGTGCTGCCTACCAACAGTTAAAGGTGCTGGGTCTACCGACAAGTGATCGCTTTAAAGTATGCGGCACTCGTGCAGAGGTAGAAAAATTCATTCAGTACTACGCAGATCATCGCCATGATGTTGAACACGAGATCGATGGCGTTGTTATCAAAGTAGATTCCTTATCGCAGCAAAAGCAGTTGGGCTTTACTTCGCGGGCACCTAAGTGGGCTATTGCGTACAAGTACCCACCTGAAGAGGTCACTACCGTTTTACTGGATATCAAAGTCAGCGTTGGCCGCACAGGAAGAGTTACTCCATTTGCATACATGGAGCCGGTAAAGGTTGCAGGATCTACCGTTACAAATGCAACGTTGCATAACGCTGAAGAGATTGTGCGTAAAGGGGTTTTAATCGGCGACACCGTTGTTATTCGTAAAGCCGGAGATGTAATTCCAGAAGTACTTGGTCCAGTTGTAGAAAAACGCAAGGGAACAGAGCGAGCCTTTGTTATGCCAACCCATTGCCCTGAATGTGGCGGCGAACTACGTGCCATGAGTGAAGGCGATGTTGATATTCGTTGCCCTAATACTCAAAGCTGTCCTGCTCAACTACGCGAGCGGATTTACTACATTGGTTCACGAGCAGCGCTGGATATTGATGTCCTTGGGTATGAAGCAGCATCTGCATTATTAGATGCCAAGATTATTGAGGATGAATCAGATCTCTTTGATTTAACTGCAGAAAAACTTGTAACTTCAGAGTTTTTTACAAAGAAGGATGGATCTCAGGCTGCCAATGTTGACAAGTTATTGGCAGCGTTAGAGGAAGCAAAGAGCCGTCCATTGTGGCGAACAATCGTTGCCTTATCTATTCGCCATGTTGGACCAACAGCTGCACAAGCGCTAGCGACATCCCTTGGTTCGATTAAAGCAATTTCACAAGCAAATGCACAAGAGTTAGCAGATATTGATGGCGTGGGGCTGATCATCGCTGAATCAATTGTCGAATGGTTTGGTGTGAAGTGGCATCAAGAGATTATTTCGCAATGGGAAAAAGCGGGTGTTTGTATGGTTGTCCAACAAATAGAACAACTTCCGCAAACTTTGGCAGGGCTCACCTTTGTAGTAACAGGCGGACTTGAATCATTTTCACGTGATGGAATTTCAGAAACAATTGCAGCCCATGGAGGCAAAGCCTCATCCTCGGTATCGAAAAAGACCGACTATGTGCTTGTCGGAAGTGACCCAGGTTCAAAGCTGGCAAAGGCGCAGGAATTAGGTGTTCCGGTAATCGATGAAGCCAGATTTAAAGAGCTATTGGCTGGTAAGTAGTAGTATTCCAGCCATGATTACTCTTGCTAGCGAGATAACCCGCGAACTTCCAGCACCTCCAGTCTTTTTTGGAGTCTTTACCTTTGTTGTGATGTCTATCTTTCTGTACTTAGTACTTCGCCTAGACCGAGACTAATTTGTCCCGAGTTGGTATTTACGGAGGAACATTTGACCCAATTCATTTGGGTCATTTGCATGTAATTACCCAGTTAATCGAAAAGAAGTTAGTAGATCAATTATTGGTTGTTCCCGCAGGAGAACCTTTGCTTCGCGAGAACGCACCGATTGCAACGGCTCAACAACGACGAGCAATGTGTCAGTTAGCAGTTGCTGATTTACCGGCAGCTGTCGCCAGTAAGGTGCAGGTAAATCCAATCGAGGTTCTGCGAATGGGACCGAGCTATGCAATCGATACCGTTGAAGCAGTTGCTCAAAATTACCCCGATGACACCATTGTTCTAGTAATCGGCCAAGATGCTGCAGAAAAGTTGGATCAATGGCATCGCATCGCTGAGTTACGAGGCATGGTCGAATTCTTGATTATCGGACGACCTGGATATTCAGGCGATGGAGTTGATATTGGTGCTCTCAATGTTGCCGCGACCACAATTCGCCAAGGATTGAGCGCAGATCTCTCGTCATCGGTAGCTGCATTTATACGAGAGAATAACCTCTATGACAATTAGCAGCAGAACACTCGAGATCACCCAAGTAGCCGCCAAAGCCGCAATCGACAAGATTGCGGTAGATGTAGTGGCATTGGATCTTTCCGATCAATTAGTTCTGAGCGAGGTCTTCTTAATTGCAACCGGCCAAAATGAGGCGCAGGTTGATGCGATTGCAGATGAGGTAGAGCGCCAGCTTGCAGCAATTGGTGACAAGCCACTTCGTCGCGAACATGGTGCTGAATGGATCTTGTTAGATTATTCAGATCTTGTTGTGCATGTTCAAAGTGCTGAGCTTCGCAAGTACTACATGTTGGATCGTTTGTGGAATGACTGCCCAACAATTGATTTAGAAGCAGTGAGGGAGGCCGCCGTCAATGGCCGGTAATCGCATTGTTTTATGGCGTCACGGCCAAACTGATTGGAATGTAGTAAATCGTTTTCAAGGTCACTCAGATATTGATCTCAACGAGGTTGGTCGTTTTCAAGTTCAGCATGCTGCGCAAATTCTTGCAGGCATGAAACCAACCATGATTATTTCAAGTGATCTAGGACGTGCGCGAGATACTGCGCAATCACTTGCTGATCTCACTGGTTTAACTGTCGAAATCGATGAGGATCTTCGTGAAACAAATGGTGGATTATGGGAAGGAAAAACAGGTGCAGAAAATCGCGCCGAGGATTTCCAAAACTTTATTCGTTGGATTGATGGCGAAGATAATCCCGCAGGTACAACTGGTGAGCGACGTAGCGAGGTTGCAGATCGCGCAGTTCGAGCAATAAAAAAAGCATTAGGGGATAAGACAGATCAATTATTAGTTGTGACAACCCATGGTGGAACAGCGCGTTGCATCTTGGGATCTCTGCTACAACTTCCGATGTCCCACTGGGGTGTAATCGGTGGACTATCTAATGCATCGTGGTCGATTCTCGAACGTAACCCACGACAATGGAATTTGATCGAACATAATGCGGGCTCTATTCCAGAGCCTGTTTATGGCGAAGAAAGCGGTGCAACTTCAGCTTAAGGCTGGCCGCAGTAAATGCGGTAAGGTCTGCACTCGCAGAAAAAATCGGGGCTATAGCGCAGCTGGTAGCGCACCTGCATGGCATGCAGGGGGTCAGGGGTTCAAATCCCCTTAGCTCCACGTATGAATAACAACGTGAATGATGAGCGCGAGCACGCGGCATATGACTTTGCCTACGTGCAGGAAAAATGGCTGCCCGTTTGGGATGAACTTCAACCATTTAAATCAGGTCGCGCAGGTGACACACGTGAAAAGAAGTATGTCTTGGATATGTTCCCGTACCCATCGGGAGATCTTCACATGGGTCATGCCGAGGCTTACGCACTTGGCGATGTAATTGCTCGTTACTGGGCGCAAAAGGGTTTCAACGTTATGCACCCGATTGGTTGGGATGCCTTTGGTTTACCCGCTGAAAACGCGGCGATTAAGCGAAACTCAGATCCACGTATTTGGACCTATGAAAACATCGCGGTGCAAAAGGCATCGATGCGACGTTATGCATGTTCCTTTGATTGGGATCGAGTCTTTAACACCTGCGATCCTGAATACTACAAATGGAATCAATGGTTGTTCTTAAAGTTTTACGAACGTGGCTTGGCCTATCGCAAAGACTCAGCGGTTAACTGGTGTCCAGGTTGCCAAACAGTTTTGGCTAATGAACAGGTAGTTGCGGGACTCTGTGAGCGATGTGATTCAACAGTTACTAAAAAGAAGTTGAACCAGTGGTACTTCAAAATTACTGATTATGCCGATCGCTTGCTTGATGACATGGCACAGCTTGAAGGTAAGTGGCCTGACAAGGTTTTAACGATGCAGCGCAACTGGATCGGTCGTTCAACCGGTGCGAATGTAAAGTTTGAAATCGAAGGTCGCACTGAGCCTGTAACGATTTACACAACCCGCCCCGACACATTGTTTGGTGCAACATTTATGGTTGTTGCAGTCGACAGCGAGCTTGCTGCTGAACTTGTTCAAGGAACCGGTGTTGAAGCTGAGTTCGCTAAGTATTTAGAAACTATCAAGGCGGCAAGTGATATCGATCGTCTTGCAACAGATCGTCCAAAGAGCGGTGTATTCCTTAATCGTTTCGCTATAAATCCAGTAAATGGCGAGAAATTGCCGATCTGGGCAAGTGATTATGTTTTAGCTGATTACGGAACTGGCGCAATCATGGCGGTACCAGCACATGATCAGCGTGACTTAGATTTTGCTCGCGCGATGAAGCTACCTGTACGCGTTGTTGTCGAAACCGGCGAGGAAGATCCCAATGCAACAGGTGTTGCAACCGTTGGTGATGGAAAGTTAGTTAACTCAGATATTTTGAATGGCCTGAACAAAGCTGATGCAATCGCTGCAATTAACAAGAAGTTAGAGGCAGAAGGAAAAGGTGTTGCGGCACGTAACTACCGCCTGCGCGATTGGCTAGTCTCACGTCAGCGTTACTGGGGCACACCAATTCCAATCATTCACTGCCCATCATGTGGCGAGGTTCCAGTTCCTGCCGATCAGCTTCCGTTGACTCTTCCCAATGCTGAAGGTTTGGACCTTAAGCCAAAGGGAACATCACCACTTGGTGCTGCAACTGATTGGGTGAACGTGAAGTGCCCTAAGTGTTCTGCAGATGCAAAGCGCGACACAGACACGATGGATACCTTTGTTGATTCTTCTTGGTACTACCTGCGTTATGCAGATCCAACTAACACCAATGAACCTTTCTCTAAGAAAGATGTTGATACCTGGTTACCTGTAGATCAATACGTTGGTGGAGTTACTCACGCGATCTTGCACCTTCTGTACAGCCGCTTCTTTACCAAGGTGTTAAACGATATGGGAATGGTTGATTTCAATGAACCATTTACCCGTTTGCTCAACCAAGGAATGGTTGTGATGGATGGCTCTGCAATGTCTAAGAGCCGTGGAAATCTTGTTCGTTTATCAGATGAGCTAGAAAATCATGGAGTCGATGCGATTCGTTTATCTATGGTTTTTGCTGGTCCGCCAGAAGATGATGTGGATTGGTCAGATGTATCACCTTCAGGTTCAGTTAAGTTTTTAACTCGTGCATGGAGATTGTCAGGGGATGTTACAAGCCCAGCAGGAGTCGATTTCAGCTCCGGCGATTTAGCGTTGCGCAAAGCAACCCATAAAGCACTTCATGATGCTGGCTTTGCAGTTGAATCCTTCCGTTTCAATGTTGCGGTAGCCCGCGTGATGGAGTTAGTAAATGCAACACGTAAAGCGATTGATTCGGGTTGTGGAGCTGCAGATCCTGCGGTCCGTGAAGCGGTTGAAGCGATCGCGATCATGTTGTCACTTGTTGCGCCATTTACCGCAGAGGAAATGTGGGAGCGCCTTGGCCATAAGCCATGTGTAGCACTTGCTGGCTGGCCTCCAGTTGATGAAAAGCTTTTAGTTGCAGATGCGGTAACTGTTGTTATTCAAATTAATGGAAAGATCAAGGATCGCATCGATGTAGCACCAACAATTTCAGATGCAGATCTTGAGGCTGCGGCTCTTGCGCTACCAAGCATTGTTGAAGCGCTAGCTGGGGCGATAGTCAATAAGATCATCACCCGCGCACCAAAGCTTGTAAATATCGTTATCAACAACTAATTCACCTTTTTCTGCCAGGATTTAAAGCCAACTTCAGAATTGGCAGATGGAACAACTTCGTACAGCCTTCGAATCCTTGTCACAGTGGTGGTTTGATTTACATTTTTCACACAATCAAAAAAGAGCGCTCGGTCTGGTAGCAGCGATTGTTTTAGTCCTGTCTGTATTCATAGTTATTCGTGGAAACACACAGAGCGGTGCAGTTCCTGAAATTGTTCCAGTAACGCTCGCCGAACCTGAAATATTTGTTGATGTCACCGGTGCGGTGAATAAGCCTGGTGTTTATACCTTGCCTGGAAAATCACGAGTAATCGATGCGATTAAAGCGGCGGGAGATAGCGCACCTGGTGCCGATTTGAGCACTATCAATTTGGCACGCGTACTCAATGATGGTGAACAAATCTATGTTGATTCATTAGTTATGAGTAGCTCAGGCCAGCGGGTTAGCAAGAAAACCCCATCAGGGCCGATCAACATCAACCGAGCTACTGCTCGTCAACTAGATGCACTGGATGGAATCGGACCTGTAATCGCTGCGCGGATCGTTGAGTATCGCAAAATCAATGGCTCCTTTTTAAGTGTTGATGATCTTCAAAAGGTAAGTGGAATCGGTGCTGCAAAATTCGCTCAGATCAAATCAAAAGTCAGAATTTAATTGATTACCGAGCCCTTGCCTTAGGCGGGGCTTTATGGGCGGGAGCGCTGATTCAAAGCGCGGTTGCACCATGGCGAATATGTGCCGCCGCCATACTTCTTGCGGGGTTTGCAGTAGCAAAAAGCAAAAAGAGATTAACGCTGGTGCTGCTCACAATCATGGTTGGCGCTACTGCGATGTCGCTGCGACAAGCTTCGCTAGAGCACTCTGTAATCAATGTCTATCTCAATCAAAGAGTTGATTTTGTCGCTCAGGTAAAAACCGATCCGACCAAAACAAGTAGCGGCAATTTCTCATTTACGGCACGGTTGTTGAGCTTTACAGCAGATGGCAAGAGTCACACCGTACGCACACCAATTCGTGTTATTAGTAAAAATCAGATCACAGCGTTGCCAGGACAAAAGATCGCGGCGACCGCAACCGCCCTTAAAAGTAAAGAGGCACGGGTTGCCGCTCTTGTCATCGTTAATGGAGATATCACCGTTTTGACTGAGCCATCTGCGTGGGCATCAGGGTTAGGTGCTATCCGCGAAGGATTACGTAACAACTCAGGTGATGGTGATGCTGGAGCGTTAATTCCTGGAATGGTCTTGGGGGATACATCAAAGCAATCACCTGAATTTAAAGAGGCGATGAAACGGTCTGGTCTGACCCACCTAGTTGCGGTAAGTGGTGCAAATTTTGCAATTGTTTCGAGCTTTGTTTTGTGGTGCATGCAGTTTTTGATTCGACGAAAGAACTATCGAGTATTGGCAACAGCGATTGCACTTGTCTGCTTTATCGCATTAGTTCGGCCATCTCCATCGGTTTTGCGAGCAGCCGCGATGGCTGCGGTATTGCTATCGGCCCAACTGGGCAAACGTGCATCAGATTCTTTGCCAGCGTTAGGTTTTGCAATCTGCGCGGTTGTTCTTGGAGATCCATGGCAATCTCGAGATGCCGGCTTTGCACTGTCCGTCTTAGCAACTGCGGGTTTGCTTCTCCTTGCGCCGAAAATTGAAGAAAAACTACCGACACATCAAAAGTTAGCGGGTGCGCTAGCTCCGCCGATAGCTGCCATGGTCTTTTGCGCACCTATTCTTGTTGCACTGTCGGGGTATTTGTCACCCATGAGCGTTGTTGCCAACTTATTAGCAGCACCTGCCGTAGCCCCCATCACCGTACTGGGATTCATTGCAGCCCTAATTTCTCCCGTCGCCCCATGGATAACCCAGTTAATTACCTTTTGTATTCGCTTTCCAGCTGGGTTTATTACATGGGTTGCGCACTGGGTTGCAGATTTTCCGGTGTTAACGATTCATAACGGATTGATTGGCTTCGTATTAGTTGCTGCAATTTTGTTGGTACTGATTCTTTTCAAGAAACACTGGAAGCACAGTGCCGCCATCCTTTTGATCATTGTCATTTCCTTAGGATGGTTGCAACGTTGGCCCGCAGGAGATTGGCAGGTAGCCCAGTGCGATGTAGGTCAGGGCGATTCACTTGTGATCAATCTCCGAAATCACCGCGCAGTAGTAATTGATACCGGGCCAGAGCCAGCGGCTGAAGATAAATGTCTGAAAGCTTTGGGTATTAAACACATCCCCTTGCTGATCCTTTCTCATTTTCATGCAGATCATGTCGGCGGGCTATCTGGTTTGCTCGATGGAAGATCGGTACAACAGGTATGGATTACAAACAATCTAGAGCCAAAGGTAGAAAGTGAAATGGCTTTAAAGGCACTTAGGGGAGCACAGGTCATCACGGTGCAACGAGGATTAATTGCACAAATTGGAGAAGTAAATCTGAAGGTTGTGTGGCCAGAGGCAACAACAAGAAGTTTTGAGGAGTTACCTGGTGAAGGATCTCAGATCAACAACTCCAGCATCGCGGTGATTGCATCGACTAAGGATTGGAGTTTGTTTTCTGCAGGAGATCTAGAACCACCAGCACAACATGAATTAATAGATCGTGTGGGTCCGGTCGATATATACAAGGTGTGCCACCACGGCTCTAAGTATCAAGATGATGGGTTAATGCAAGCCCTGTCTGCACAAATTGCACTTATTAGCGTGGGAGCCAAAAACCCATACGGTCACCCCGCTGCAGAAACCGTGGACTCTTTGACTAGACTCGGCACACAAGTTGTTCGGACAGATAGAGATGGTGCGGTAGCCATTACAGCCTCAGCTCACCACTTGAGGGTTCGAAAAAGCAAGGGCAGAGTAAGGTTGTTTTACTGGAGCTAGAAGGGGATGGGATGAACTCGTTTTACTTAATCCTTGGCTCCGAGTCGGCGTTGGCAGATCGTGCCTTAACAAAACTCAACGCACAGCTAAAAGATGAAAACTGCGAAATCTCAACTCTCTTTGCGGCAGACACAATTGTGGGCGATATTGCTGACGCGCTTGCGCCTTCCTTATTTTCCGAAAGACGCGCACTTATCATTCGCGATCTTCAAGATTTGCCGGAAGATAACCGGGATGAAATTACCCGCTACCTAGATCAACCAGATTCTTCGACAACTGTAATTTTTGTTCACAAAGGTGGAGTAAAAGGCAAAGCACTTCTAGATGCGATCAAAAAGATTAAGCCTGAATTAATCGCATGTGATCCTTTGAAGAAAGAGGCGGAGAAAGAGGAGTTTGTTAAATCCCTTTTCCTTGATCTTGGACGCAAAGCCTCAGCTGGTGCAGTCTCTGCATTAGTGGGTGCGCTCGGAAATGATCTACGTGAACTTCAAGGCGCGGTTGGACAGATTGCAGCGGATGCTCCTTCAGGATTAATTGATGAAGCGATGGTTGATAAGTATCACCAAGGACGAGTCGAGACCACTGGTTTTGATGTCGCAGATGCAACCCTTGATGGCAATCTTTCCGCTGCACTCATTTCTCTACGCAGCGCACTTGAAACTGGAACCGACCCAGTAATGATCACAAGCGCAATCGCATCATCACTGCGTTCATTGGCAAAGGTTGCAGGAGCAAATCGCAATCAAAAATCATTTGAATTAGCTGGACAATTAGGAATGGCCCCATGGCAGATTGAGAAGGCTCGTAGACAGCTCAACCGTTGGAGCCCAGCCCAAATCGCCGATGCCGTTGGGGCGATCGCCCTGGCAGATGCTGAAGTAAAGGGTGCGGCCAGCGACCCTATTTATGCGCTGGAAAAGGCTGTGACCAGGATCGTCTCATCGCAATTTGACCGCTGAGCACACGCTTGCGTACGCTTACCCTCTGCCCACGAGCCTCAATTAGGCCACGGCTTAGAAGATGAACTGGAGTAACACGTGTACGCAATCGTTAAAGCTGGCGGACGCCAGGAGAAGGTCGCAGTTGGCGACACAGTAATCGTTGATCGTATCGACGCTGCTGCTGGTGCAACTGTCTCATTTCCTGCCCTGCTCGTAGTAGATGGTGCAGCGGTTACAACAGATCCAAAGGTTTTGTCTGGCGTAAAGGTAACTGGCGAAGTTCTTGAAGAGCTTAAGGGTCCAAAGATCGATATCTTGCGTTACAAGAACAAGACAGGTCACCGTCGTCGCCAGGGATTCCGTGCGCAACTGACTCGTGTAAAAATTACCGCCATCAACGGCGCGAAGTAAGGGAGACGAAGTAAATGGCAAGTAAGAAGGGTGTCTCCTCGACACGAAACGGTCGCGATTCCAATCCACAGTACCTTGGTATCAAGCGTTTCGGCGGACAAGAAGTTAATGCAGGCGAAATTTTAGTTCGTCAGCGCGGAACACATTTTCACCCAGGCAAGAACGTAGGTCGCGGTAAGGATGACACTCTGTTTGCACTAGCTGCAGGCGTTGTTGAATTCGGTCGCGCTCGCGGTCGTCGCGTAGTGAATGTGGCTCCGGTAGCTTAATTTTAGGTTTCTTGTAAAAGAGCGAGCCGTAATCATGCGGCTCGCTTTTTTCATTCAACACCATTGTAAGAAGCGAAGGGAGTTCATCAGTGACAACATTTGTTGATCGTGTAACTCTCTACGCCGCTGCCGGAAAAGGTGGCGATGGTTGTGTTTCTGTAAAGCGTGAAAAGTTCAAGCCACTGGGTGGACCAGATGGTGGAAACGGTGGACGCGGTGGAGACATCATTCTTATCGTTGATCCAAATGTGACAACACTTCTAGATTTTCACCATTCACCACATCGCAAAGCAACATCTGGTCATCAAGGGTATGGCGATCGCAAAGATGGTCACCAGGGTGAGGATTTAATCCTTGGAGTTCCTAATGGAACTGTTATTTACGATAAAGATGGCGAGCAGATCGCCGATTTAATCGGCAATGGAACAACATTTATTGCAGCTCAAGGTGGATTTGGTGGTCTAGGAAACCTTGCACTGTCATCCTCTAAGCGTCGTGCACCAGGTTTTGCATTGCTTGGCGAACCAGGTGAAGAACGCACTTTGATTTTAGAGTTAAAAAGCGTTGCAGATATCGCTCTTGTTGGATTTCCAAGTGCTGGAAAATCCTCTTTGATTGCAGCGGTTTCTGCTGCTCGTCCAAAGATCGCTGATTATCCATTTACAACCTTGGTTCCAAACCTTGGTGTTGTGCAGGCAGGCGAGACTCGATTTACAGTTGCAGATGTTCCAGGTCTGATTCCGGGTGCATCACAAGGCAAGGGCTTGGGCCTTGAGTTTCTGCGTCACGTAGAACGCTGCGTTGCATTAGTACATGTACTCGATTGCGGAACTTTAGAGACAGATCGCAACCCTGTTGCAGATCTTGAAGCAATTGAAAATGAGTTAGCTCTATATGGTGGTCTTGAAGATCGCGTCCGTATCGTTGCTTTGAACAAGATCGATTTACCTGATGGCAAAGCTATGGCCGAAATGGTTGAACAAGAGCTTCGCGATAAGGGGTACGAGGTGTACTCAGTTTCTGCAGCATCTCGTGAAGGTCTACAAGATTTAATCTATGCAATGGGTCGGTTAGTTCATAAGAATCGTGTCGAGGCTGGAGTTCCAGAACGCACACGAATTATCTTGCGACCAGTTGCAGTTGATGACTCAGGCTTCACAGTCCATGCAAACGCCGATGAATCATTCACGATTCGTGGCAAGAAGGTTGAACGTTGGGTTCGCCAAACTAACTTTAAGAACGCTGAAGCTATTGGTTACCTTGCTGATCGTTTGGCACAACTCGGAGTTGAAAAAGAGTTGTACAAGAAGGGTGCCGTTGCTGGCAGCGAAGTACGTATCGGCGATGGTGATACTGAAGTTGTATTTGATTGGGAGCCAACTATTGAGGCTGGTGCTGAACAACTTGCCGGTCACCTGCACCGTCGAGGCGAGGATTCACGTCTTGAATCAACTTGGAACATGCCTGAGCGTGTAGAGAATGTTTTGACCGATGATGAAATCGCAAAGCAGTGGGAATACAACGTAGTTGACCCTCACACGCCTAAACTTTCAGCACCGATAATCACAGATGCAGACACCACACAGGAAAATCAAGAGGATGGAGATGACAAGTGAGCCGAGAGCAGATCACCTCTGCAAAACGCATCGTCATCAAGATTGGTTCCTCCTCTCTTACCGGTAAAGCCGGATCTGCACTCGATGCAGCTGCAGTAAACAAACTTGTTGATGTTGTAGCCGCCTGCAAAAAGCGCGGCGCTGAAGTTGTCGTAGTTTCATCAGGTGCCATTGCGGCAGGGCTTGCACCACTTGGATTAACAACCCGTCCAAAGGACCTAGCAACACAGCAGGCTGCTGCATCGGTAGGCCAAGGATTACTAGTTGCTCAATACACCCAAAGCTTTGCACGTCATTCAATTACCGCTTCTCAGGTATTGCTAACAACAGAGGATGTTGTTCGTCGTTCTCATTATCAAAATGCGCAACGTACTTTGTACAAACTGCTTCAACTAGGTGTTGTGCCAATCATTAATGAAAATGACTCTGTAGGAACTCAAGAGATTCGCTTCGGTGACAATGATCGTTTAGCAGCGTTAGTTGCACTTTTGATTGGTGCCGATCTTTTAGTTTTAGTCTCTGATATCGATGCGCTGTATGACGCGCCTCCTACTCAAGCAGGAGCACAAAGAATTCATGAGGTTTCAACTGTTGCCGAGATCGAGGGTGTAACTCTTGGTGGTGCAGGCTCTGCTGGAGTTGGTAGCGGGGGAATGGTTACCAAGGTTGAAGCTGCACGCATCGCAACCTCAGCCGGTATTCCGATGTTGCTCACTTCGCTGGAAGATTCAGATAAATCACTTGCTGGAGAAAAACTCGGTACTCATTTTCATGCACAAGCAAGTAAGACAACGTCGCGTTTGTTGTGGTTAGCACACGCTACTAAGTCACAAGGAAAGTTGATACTCGACAAAGGCGCGGTCACAGCGATTCTTGAAAGAGGTGTTTCATTGCTACCTGCAGGAGTTACCGCTGTTGAGGGAGATTTCATTGCAGGCGATGCGGTTGAACTTGTTGGTCCAGATGGAGTGGTTATTGCACGCGGGCTGGTTGCATTTGATTCAGAGGATCTGCCACAGATGTTGGGCAGATCAACAAAGGAACTTGCCGCTGCATTAGGCGCAGAGTACGAACGCGAACTAGTCCACCGAGATGATTTGGTGTTGATTTAAATGAGCGCACAACTTTTAATTTCTAACCTCGCAGATTCTGCGCGCATTGCCGGAAGAACCTTGAGTGTTTCCACCGGTGCGCAGCGAAAAGCAGCTTTGAATGTCATTGCAGATGCGATTGAAGCTAGAAGTGCAGAAATCCTTGCTGCTAATGAGAAAGACATGGAGGCAGGTCGCGCAGCTGGGTTGAACTCATCACTGCTTGATCGACTCTTATTAACCCCAGATCGCATTAAGGGTATTGCTGGGGGAGCGCGACAAGTAAGCCAACTTCCAGATCCACTCGGAAATACATTGCGCAAATCAACCTTGCCTAATGGAATTGAGTTAGAACAGATTTCAGTCCCATTCGGTGTCATCGGAATGGTTTATGAGGCTCGTCCCAATGTAACTGTTGATGCTGCGGTAATTTTGTTGATGTCCGGAAATGCAGCTTTACTTCGCGGCTCATCAAGTGCGGCTCATAGCAATGAAATTCTGGTGCGCGTCATGCGCGAAGCTTTAGCTTCAACATCAATTTCGCCAGATGTAATTCAACTTGTTCCTTCAGAGGATCGCGAAACTGTTAAAGCACTGCTGAACGCCCGCGGAAAAGTAGATCTAGTAATTCCTCGTGGTAGTGCAGCGCTCATTCGCATGGTTGTCGATGAATCATCAGTTCCAACAATCGAAACCGGTGCAGGCGTCTGCCATGTGTACATCGATGAGTTTGCCGACCTTAGCAAAGCGGTTCCGATCATCATTAACTCAAAGGTGCAGCGACCAAGTGTGTGTAACGCTGCCGAGACATTGTTGGTGCACTCAGCGATTGCCGATTCATTTATGCCAACCGCGCTTAAGGCTCTGCATGAAGCTGGAGTGATTGTGCACTGCGATAGCGCTAGTCTGGCGATTGCACACAAGGTTGGAGTTCCTGCAACTCAAGCTACAGATGAAAATTTCTGTACCGAGTACGGAACGCTCGAGATGAATGTGGCAATTGTTGATTCAGTTGAAGCTGCAAGTGCACATATTGCTAAGTACGGAACTCAGCACACTGAGGCGATCATTTCCGAAAACAAGGATGTAGTTAAGAAATTCATAGCTTTGGCTGATTGCGCAGCGGTAATGGTCAATACATCGACGCGATTTACAGATGGTGAGCAGATGGGTTTTGGGGCTGAAATCGGTATCTCAAATCAAAAATTGCATGCCCGAGGTCCAATGGGGCTAGAGGCGATGACAACGACTACTTGGATCGTTACCGGAAATGGGCAAATTCGCAGTTAGCGCTGAATTTAATTAGACTTGCACCCATGAGCAGCCTTTCCCGCGATGATGTCGCCAAACTTGCAGGCCTAGCCCGCATCGAAATGAGCGAGGAAGAGTTAGTCAATCTTTCCAATGAGTTCACAGTTATTTTGGACGCTGTCGCTCGCGTGCAGGAAGTTGCCGGAGCGGATGTGGAACCAACCTCACACCCGTTGCCTTTGCGCAATGTATTTCGTGCAGATGTAGTTGTCCCAAGTCTTACCCCTGAAGAAGCACTCTCTGGTGCACCAGCTCAAGAAGAACAACGTTTCCGCGTTCCGCAGATTTTGGGTGAAGAATGATTCGTAACTCAGCATCCGAGATGGCAGCAAAGCTTGCTGCTGGAGAAACAACATCAGTTGCTTTAACTCAAGCACACCTTGATCGCATCACCGCCGTTGATGCAGATGTTCATGCATTTTTATATGTAGACACCGAAGGTGCATTGGCACAAGCTGCTGCAGTTGATGCAAAGCGTGCAAAGGGTGAAAAATTGTCACCACTTGCTGGTGTTCCTCTTGCGCTCAAGGATGTTATGGCGCAAAAGGGAGTTCCAACTACTTGTGGCTCAAAGATTCTTGAAGGTTGGCGTCCACCATATGACTCAACGGTTGTTGCAAATCTTAAGAAGAATGATGTTGTTATCTTGGGTAAGACAAATATGGATGAGTTTGCAATGGGTTCATCAACTGAAAACTCTGCATATGGTCCAACACATAACCCTTGGGATTTAACTCGTATTCCTGGTGGTTCAGGTGGCGGTTCATCTGCTGCCCTTGCCGCCTTTGAAGCACCTCTTGCAATTGGTACCGATACTGGTGGATCAATTCGCCAACCTGCAGCGGTAACCGGAACGGTTGGAGTTAAGCCAACATACGGCGGCGTTTCTCGTTTTGGTTTGGTTGCTTTTTCTTCCTCATTAGACCAAGCAGGTCCATGTGCACGAACAGTTTTAGATACAGCGTTATTGCATGAAGCAATTGCTGGACATGATCCAAAGGATGCAACAAGTATTAATGCGCCTGTTCCTCAAGTAGTTGCCGCTGCAAAATCTGGTGATGTTAAGGGAATGAAGATTGGTGTGGTTAAGGAACTTAACGGCGATGGTTATCAGCCAGGAGTTCGTGCGCGCTTTGAAGAATCACTTGAATTATTGGCAAAGGCTGGAGCAGAAATTGTTGAAGTCTCTGCACCTAACTTCGAATACGCACTTGCTGCGTACTACTTAATTGCACCATCTGAATGTTCATCTAACCTCGCTCGTTTTGATGCGATGCGTTACGGGTTGCGGGTGGGCGATGTTGATGGTGCTTCTGCTGAATCTGTAATGAATTTGACCCGCGAAGTAGGTTTTGGCAAAGAGGTAAAGCGCCGCATTATCTTGGGAACTTACGCCTTGTCATCTGGTTACTACGATGCTTATTACGGCAGTGCTCAAAAGGTTCGCACACTGATTACACAAGATTTCACAAAGGCATTTGAAAAGGCCGATGTATTAGTTTCACCAACCTGCCCAACCACAGCATTTAAAATTGGCGAGAAAGCTAATGATCCACTTGCTATGTACCTCAATGACATCGCCACTATTCCGGTAAATATGGCTGGAATTGGCGGAATGTCATTGCCTTCAGGTTTAGCTGATGAAGATGGATTGCCAGTTGGTTTCCAGATCATGTCTCCTGTTATGAAGGATGAGCGCATGTACTCAGTAGGTGCAGCACTTGAAGCTGCGCTGCTTTCCAAGTGGGGAGCTCCATTGCTGGACAAAGCTCCTGTTCTAGGAGGTGCACGATGACACTTTCTTATGATGATGTAATCGCAAAGTACGAACCCGTACTAGGTCTTGAAGTACACGTTGAACTCAATACAAACTCAAAGATGTTTTGTGGTTGCAGCACCGTCTTTGGTGCTGAACCAAATACTCAAACATGTCCAGTGTGCCTGGCGCTGCCCGGAGCTTTGCCGGTAGTTAATGAAAAAGCGATTGAGTCAACGATCAAGATCGGTCTTGCGCTGAACTGTTCGATCGCGCCATTTTCACGTTTTGCTCGTAAGAACTACTTCTACCCAGATATGCCTAAGAACTTCCAGATCTCGCAGTATGACGAGCCAATCTGTGTTGATGGATATGTAGATGTTGAAATTGAAACTGATGAGGGTCCCAAGAAGTTCCGCGTTGAAGTTGAGCGCGTGCACATGGAAGAGGACACCGGAAAGTCATTGCACGTTGGTGGTGCGACGGGACGTATTCATGGGGCTGAATACTCACTTCTAGATTACAACCGTGCCGGAATTCCTTTAGTTGAAATCGTTACCAAGATCGTTCCAGGCACAGGAAAGTACGCACCAGAGGTTGCTAAGGCCTACGTTGCAGAACTGCGCGACATTTTGCGCGCACTTGGCGTAAGTGATGTGAAGATGGAGCAAGGCTCACTGCGTTGTGATGCGAATGTTTCCTTACGTTTGATCGGAGCTGAAAAGCTAGGTACTCGCAGCGAAACTAAGAATGTGAACTCTTTGCGTTCTGTTGAACGCGCAGTCCGCGGCGAAATGATTCGCCATGCAGAGCTATTAAATGCTGGGGGACGAGTAGTTCAAGAGACTCGTCACTTCCAAGAGGACACAGGGTTAACTCGCTCTGGTCGCTCAAAGGAGCAAGCAGAGGATTACCGTTACTTCCCAGAGCCAGATCTAGTGCCAGTTGCACCTGATGCTGCATGGATTGAAGAGTTGCGTGCGACTTTGCCAGAACGACCATCAATTCGTCGTAAGCGTTTGCAGGAAGCATGGGCTGTTCCCGATAAGGAAATGTCTGCGATGATCAATGCAGATGTTCTCGATATTGTTGAAGCAACGGTTTTGTTAGGTTCAGATCCATCGAAGGCGCGCAGTTGGTGGCTTGGTGAGATCTCACGAATTGCAAATGATAAAGATGTTGCGATTGCAGATTTAACAATCACTCCACAGGATGTTGCCGAGATTGTGGCCCTTGTTAATGCAGGGGAGCTAACAGACAAACTTGCCCGCCAAGTTGTAGAAGGTGTTATCGCTGGTGAAGGAAAGCCTTCAGAGGTTGTAGCCAAGCGGGGCATCAAGGTTGTTAATGATGATGGTGCGCTGATGGCAGCGATTGAAAAGGTGTGCGCAGAACAAGCTGAGACTGCAGAAAAGGTTCGTAACGGACATTTACCTGCAGCTGGTGCACTCATTGGTGCGGTCATGAAAGAGACAAAGGGCCAAGCAGATGCTGCTCGCGTACGAGAGCTTCTACTTGGCCACCTTGGACAAGCTAATTAGTTTTTAATTAGTGAAAGCTTGCGCCTTCAGTTTCTACAAGTGACTCTTTACCAATATTGATAAAGAAGAACAACACAATTGCTCCAACAAAGAGCAGTGCAGCACTGAATTTAAATGCAACGGTAAAACCATGTGTCATTGCAAATGGCATTACCTTTTCGCCTAGCTGAGTATTTGCAGCAGCAAAGGTAGTTGTTGCAGTTGCAGCTACGGTATTCAAGAGCGCTGTCCCTAGTGATCCACCAATTTGCTGGCTGGTATTCACCATCGCGCTTGCAACACCTGTGTCATGGTTTGAAACCGCGTGTAATGAGGTTGATGTCAGCGGGATAAATACCAAAGCCATTCCGCTGGACATAATCAATAGTGATGGCAAAACATGTGTTGTATATGAGGTTTCAGGGGTAATGCGAGTCATCATGAGCAAACCTAGACTTGCCGCTAATAATCCCGGAACCATCAATGGCTTTGGTCCAACCTTTGGAAGCAATGTCGATGCAATTCCCGCAAAGACGATGATGCCTGCGGTGAATGGTAGGAATGCAAAACCAGATTTCAAAGGACTGTAACCCAAAATTACCTGAAGGTATAAACCTAGGAATAAGAACATTGAGAACAAACCAGCGCCAACAACAAGTGATCCAAGGTATGAACCTCCACGGTTGCGCTCTGTTACTACACGAAGTGGCATCAAAGGATTCTTAACGCGCATTTCAATCATCACAAAGATAACAAGTAGAACAACTGCTGCAACTAAGAAAGAAATCGTTGTCGAGCTTGACCAACCCTTTGTAGCTGCTTCATTGAATCCGTAGGTGAGTGAGAACAAACCTGCTGTTGCTGTAACTACACCTGGAATGTCGTATGTGTTGTCACCTTGTGCTTTTGACTCCTTAACGAACTTGATTGCAAGGATTGCCGCAAAGATTGCGATAGGAGTATTTACCCCTAGGCACCAGCGCCATGAGAAGAACTCAGTAAGGGTTCCACCAAGAATTAAGCCGATAGCTGCGCCGCCACCTGAGATGGCACCGATGACACCGAAGGCCTTTGCGCGCTCTTTCGGAACGGTAAAGGTCACAGAAATAATTGCAAGTGCGGCAGGTGCTAGTAGTGCACCAAAAACACCTTGTAGCGCACGTGATGCAAAAAGTAATCCTTGAGTAGATGCAACGCCTCCAAGGGCGGATGCTGCAGCAAAGCCGATCAATCCAATTAAGAAGATCTTCTTGCGGCCCATGTAATCGCCAATACGTCCACCTAGTAGAAGCAGTGACCCAAAGGCCAAGGTGTAGGCGGTGATAACCCATTGCTGATTAGCATCTGAGATTCCGAGATCTACCTTTGCGCTTGGAATCGCAATGTTCATAATGGAGCTGTCCAACACGATCATTAACTGTGAAATCGCGACAACGAACAAAGTTCGCCATCTGGTTGGATCCAAGGTTTCGGCAGGGGCGGTTTGTGACACTTAAGACTCCAATTATTCGACTGATAAATGCGTTATCAAGAGGGTAGAATTCTCTCATGCCCACCATGAAACCTCGCTCTGGAGTAGTTACCGATGGACTCGAAAGAGCACCAGCACGTGGCATGTTACGGGCGGTTGGTATGGGTGATCAAGATTGGGTCAAGCCACAAATTGGTATTGCATCTTCATGGAATGAAATCACTCCATGCAACCTGTCATTAGATCGTTTAGCTAAAGCATCTAAGCAAGGTGTCATTGATGCAGGTGGATTCCCCATGCAATTCGGAACCATCTCTGTTTCTGATGGAATTTCAATGGGCCATGAAGGTATGCACTTTTCACTTGTATCTCGTGAAGTGATTGCAGACTCAGTTGAATGCGTAATGCAGGCTGAACGTTTAGATGGCATGGTCACCTTTGCAGGGTGTGACAAATCACTTCCAGGAATGATGATGGCAGCAGCTCGTATTGATGTTGCAAGTGTTTTTGTCTATGCAGGTTCAACATTGCCAGGACAGGTTGATGGAAAAGATGTCACCATCATTGATGCCTTTGAGGCGGTTGGTGCTTGTGCACGCGGCTTGATTACTCAAGATCGTGTCGATCAAATTGAACGTGCGATCTGCCCAGGAGAAGGTGCTTGTGGCGGTATGTACACCGCAAACACAATGGCAAGCATTGGTGAGGCTATTGGGCTTTCACTTCCGGGATCTGCCGCACCTCCAGCTGTTGACCGTCGCCGCGATACATATGCAATCGCATCAGGTGCTGCGGTCGTTGAACTTATTCGTCAAGGAATCACCACACGCGATATTTTGACAAAGCCTGCCTTTGAAAATGCAATCACTATTTTGATGGCGCTCGGTGGTTCTACAAACGCAGTTCTTCACCTATTGGCTATTGCAAATGAAGCTCATGTTGATCTTTCACTCGATGATTTCCATCGCATTGGTTCAAAGGTTCCATTGCTTGGAGATCTCAAGCCATTTGGAAAGTTTGTAATGAGCGATGTAGATAAGGTTGGCGGAATCCCAGTTGTACTCAAGGGATTGCTTGATGCCGGTTTACTTCACGGAGATGTATTAACTGTTACCGGAAAGACGATGGCGGAAAATCTCAAGGAGATCGCACCACCAGATCCAGATGGACAGATTCTGAAGGCTGTTTCCTCACCAATGTCTACCGATGTTGGAATCACAATTCTTGGCGGAACCCTTGCAACAGAAGGTGCTGTGTGTAAGACAGCAGGAATTGGAATTGAAAGTTTTGAAGGACCAGCACGAGTGTTTGAACGTGAACAAGCTGCGATGGAAGCACTTGAAAATGGAACCATTCAAGCCGGTGATGTTGTTGTCATTCGTTATGAAGGTCCTAAGGGCGGACCAGGAATGCGCGAAATGTTAATGATTACCGGTGCTATCAAGGGCGCAGGATTAGGTAAATCAACTCTGCTCTTAACTGATGGACGTTTCTCTGGAGGATCAACTGGTTTATGTGTTGGCCATGTTGCACCAGAGGCTGTTGATGGGGGACCGATCGCATTTATTAAGGATGGCGATATTGTGCGAATCGATATCACCAATCGCACCCTTGATCTCTTAGTTGATCCCGCTGAATTAGCTGCTCGCAGAGTTGGCTGGAAGCCATTGGGACATAAGTACTCACGTGGAGTTCTGGCCAAGTATTCAAAGTTGGTGGGATCTGCATCCAAGGGCGCGGTCTGCGATTAAGCAGATCTGCCCAAATTGTGAGATCTCCATCTCAACCCTTGACGTTGAGCCTGCTTCATTGGAGAATAAGCGCATGAGCACAACATTTGTGGTGGTGATTTAAAGGCGCGTGATCGGTAATTGATCATGCGCCACCCTCAGTTATCTGAGGGTTTTTTCATTTCACACCTAGAAATGTTGGGCCACATTAAAGAGCGAATCGAAAGGAGATGGATATGAGCAAGAAGATGAGTGGAGCTAGTTCACTCGTGCAATCTTTGGAGTCTGCTGGCGTCGATGTGATGTTCGGACTTCCAGGCGGTGCAATCCTTCCTGCCTACGATCCAATCTTTGATAGCAAGATTCGCCACATCCTGGTTCGCCATGAACAAGGTGCAGGTCATGCTGCTACTGGTTACGCCCAAGTTACTGGTCGCGTTGGAGTCTGTATTGCAACATCAGGACCTGGCGCTACAAATTTAGTAACACCACTTGCTGATGCTGCGATGGATTCAGTTCCACTAGTAGCAATCACAGGACAGGTTCCATCTGTTGCAATTGGAACGGATGCATTCCAAGAGGCAGATATTCGTGGAATCACGATGCCATTTACTAAGCACAATTATTTGATCACCGATCCTAAGGATATTCCGCGCGCAATCGCTGAAGCCTTTTATATCGCAGGCTCTGGTCGACCAGGTCCAGTGTTAGTTGATATCGCAAAGGATGCTCTGCAAAAAGAAACTGATTTTGTGTATCCAAAGGAGCTTTCACTTCCTGGATATCACCCACAGTTAGAACCTGAAAATCAATTTATTAAGGATGCAGCAGCGCTCATCGCACAATCATCAAAGCCTGTCTTTTATGTCGGTGGCGGAGTTATCAAGTCCAATGCATCTAAGGAGTTAATGCAATTAGCTGAACTCGTTGGCGCACCAGTTGTTACAACTTTGATGGCATTGGGATCCTTCCCAGACAGCCACCCACAACACCTAGGCATGCCTGGAATGCATGGAACAGTTGCCGCTGTTACATCACTTCAAAAGGCGGATCTACTTATTACATTAGGTGCGCGTTTTGATGATCGTGTAACCGGAAAGCTTTCGACATTTGCAGTGAATGCAAAGGTTATTCACGCAGATATTGACCCAGCAGAGATCGGTAAGAACCGATTTGCAGATGTACCAATCGTTGGAGATTTGAAGCGCACCATCGCAGCGTTAATCCCTGCGGTTAAGGCGGAATTTGCTAAGAATAAGGCTGATTTAACGCCATGGATCGCATCAATGAACAAGCTTCGTGCAACCTATCCATTGGGATATGAACTTCCAAAGGATGGATCACTTTCTCCTCAATATGTAATTGAAAGAATAAGTGCGTTAACTGGTCCTGAAGGTATTTATGTTGCAGGTGTTGGTCAGCACCAGATGTGGGCTTCACAGTTTGTGAAGTATGAAAATCCACGTACCTGGTTGAATTCTGGCGGTCTCGGAACAATGGGATATGCGGTCCCTGCTGCAATGGGTGCAAAGGTCGGCGCACCTGATGCAACTGTGTGGGCAATCGATGGTGATGGATGCTTCCAGATGACTAACCAAGAGTTAGTAACGTGTGCGCTCAACAACATTCCAATCAAGGTTGCGATCATTAACAATGAATCTCTCGGAATGGTTCGCCAGTGGCAGACCCTGTTCTACGAGGGTCGATACTCCAATACAAGTTTGGATTCAAAGCGAGTTCCAGATTTCGTAAAGCTTGCAGAAGCTATGGGATGCGTTGGCTTAAGTTGTGAGCGCCCTGAAGATGTGGATGCAATCATCAAGCAAGCAAATGCAATTAATGATCAACCAGTAGTTGTTGATTTCCGAGTTTTCAGAGATGCGATGGTGTGGCCAATGGTTGCAGCGGGAACATCAAATGATGACATCATGATCGCGCGAGAACTTGCGCCCGACTGGGATTCACAGGAGCTCTAATGAGTACACATACGCTGTCCGTTCTCGTCGAAAACTCTCCGGGTGTACTTGCACGTGTTGCAGGTTTGTTCTCACGTCGTGCCTACAACATCGACTCATTGGCGGTAGGTCCTACAGAAAATCCTGATATCTCTCGAATGACAATTGTTATCAATGTCGAAAGCCATTCTTTGGAACAAGTTATTCGCCAGCTAGATAAGTTAGTAAATGTCATTCATATCGCTGAGTTAAAACTGGCTGAATCAGTTCAGGCTGAACTCTTGCTCGTAAAGATCTCTGCAACATCAAAGAATCGCTTTGATGTCGATGCGGTTCTCGAGACCTACGGTGCATCAATTGTTGATGAGGGCGCTGATTACATGACAATTGAGGCAACAGGAGATGCTGCCAAAATCAGTGATCTACTTAACGCTCTTGAGCGTTTTGGCATCCGTGAATTAGCTCAATCAGGCTTAGTCGCGATCGAACGTGGCAGCGGCTCGCTGGCAGACCGTACCCTTAGCACTCAAAGTATTCCTACCGCTGACAGCGGTCAGGCTGATTATCAAAACTAAAACCAACAAAGGACGATGAGGAGAAATACCGTGGCAGCAACGATGTATCACGAAGAGGATGCTGATCTATCAATCATCCAGGGTCGCAAAGTCGCGATCATCGGTTACGGCTCACAAGGACATGCACACGCACTTAACTTGCGTGACAGTGGTGTCGATGTTCGAGTTGGATTAAAGGACGGCTCACCATCACGTGCAAAGGCAGAGGCTGAAGGCCTTCGCGTTGTAAGTGTTGCTGAAGCGGTTAAGGAATCAACAGTCATCATGATCTTGGCGCCTGATCACCTACAGCGCCATATCTACACAGATTCAATTCTTCCTAACCTAAAAGATGGCGACGCATTGTTCTTCGGACATGGCTTCAACATCCGTTTCGGTTACATCAAGCCATCTGCATCTGTTGATGTGTGCATGGTTGCACCAAAGGGTCCAGGACACCTTGTGCGTCGCGAGTACGCAGCAGGTCGTGGAGTTCCAGTAATTGTTGCTGTTGAGCAGGATTCAACAGGAAATGCATGGCCATTGACATTGTCATATGCAAAGGCAATTGGCGGACTTCGCGCAGGCGGAATCCTCACAACATTTACTGAAGAGACAGAGACAGATCTATTTGGTGAGCAATCAGTTCTTTGTGGTGGCGCATCACAGCTAGTTATGTACGGATTCGAAACATTGACTGAAGCTGGATACCAGCCAGAGGTTGCATACTTCGAGTGCTTGCATGAACTTAAGTTGATCGTTGACCTTATGTATGAAGGTGGAATTGCTAAGCAGCGTTGGTCAGTTTCTGACACAGCTGAATTCGGTGACTATGTTTCAGGCCCTCGCGTCATTGATCCACGCGTGAAGGAGAACATGAAGGCAGTTCTTGCAGATATCCAAAGCGGAGCATTTGCAAAGCGCTTCATCGATGACCAAGAGGCTGGAGCACCTGAATTTAAATCACTTCGCGCTAAGGGCGAGACACATCCAATCGAGGCTGTTGGTCGCGAACTTCGCAAGATGTTTTCATGGATGAAGCAGTCAAAGGGTGACGATTACAAGGAAGGCAGCGCAGCGCGTGGCTAAACCTATTGTTTTAATCGCTGAAGAGCTCAGCCCTGCAACACTTGAAGCGTTAGGTCCTGATTTTGAAGTTGTGAACTGCGACGGTGCAAACCGCGCTGAACTTCTAGCAGCACTTGCCAAAGGTGTAGATGCGGTTTTGATCCGTTCTGCAACAAAGATGGATGCAGAAGCGATTGCAGCTGCAAAGGGTCTAAAGGTTATTGCACGTGCCGGAGTTGGGCTTGATAACGTTGATATTCCTGCAGCAACTGCGGCTGGCGTCATGGTTGTTAACGCACCTACATCAAACATTGTGTCAGCAGCTGAATTAGCAATTGCACTTTTGATGGCATCAGCACGATTTGTTTCACCAGCTCATGCAGCTTTGCGTAATGGAAAGTGGGCACGTTCAAAGTACACAGGTGCTGAGATCTTTGAAAAGACTCTTGGAATTGTTGGCTTTGGTCGCATCGGTCAACTGGTAGCTCATCGCATGCAGGCATTTGGAATGGATGTAGTTGCTTACGATCCATATCTACAGCCAGCACGCGCGGCACAACTTGGCGTGCGTTTAGTTGAACTTGATGAACTTCTCAAGGTTTCTGATTTCATCACCATTCACCTTCCAAAGACTAAGGAAACTGCAAACCTAATCGGCGTAGAAGCTCTGAAAAAGGTTAAGCCAACTGTGCGAATCATTAACGCTGCCCGTGGTGGCGTACTTGATGAGGCGGCTTTGTTTGATGCAATCACCGAAGGTCGTGTAGCAGGTGCAGGTCTTGATGTGTTCTCAACAGAGCCATGCACAGACTCACCACTATTTACTTTGGATCAAGTAGTTGCAACACCTCACCTAGGTGCATCAACTGATGAGGCTCAAGAGCGCGCAGGAATCGCCGTTGCCGTTTCAGTGCGTAAAGCACTTGCTGGCGAGTTAGTTCCAGATGCGGTTAATGTAAAGGGTGGAGCGATTCACGAAGAGATTCGTCCAAGTCTGCCTTTGGTTGAAAAGATGGCTCAGATTGCAACTGCAATCGCAGGAGAAGCTCCAGTAAGTATGGATCTGACCGTTAAGGGCGATATCTCTGGCCATGATTCATCAATCCTTGCAACAAGTGCACTGAAGGGTGCATTACTTGGTTGTGGACTTTCAGATGTTACCTACGTAAATGCTCCAGCACTTGCTGCAGAGCGTGGAGTTACATCTGCTGTAACAACTGATCCAGAAAGCCCTGAGTACCGCAGCATGATCTCTCTTCGCGCAGCACTTGCCGATGGAAAGATTGTTACTGTCGATGGAACTTTGATGGGTATTCGCAAGGTTGAAAAGATTATTGCAATTGATGGTTTTGATCTTGATCTTCCACCAACTGAAAATCTCTTGTTCCTTCGTTACTCAGATAAGCCAGGTGTCGTTGGCGCTGTAGGTAATGCACTTGGTAAAGCTGGCATCAACATCGCAGGTATGCAGGTAGCGCGTAGCGCTGCAGGTGGAGAAGCGTTGATGGCACTTACCGTTGATTCACAAATCAGTGATGATCTCATTACATCAGTCAAGAAGGAAACTGGAGCAGAACTTGTTCGCTCCGTAACTTTGGTGGGGTAATGAGAACAATTAATTTAGCTGTCATTGCAGGCGATGGAATCGGCCCTGAGGTTGTAGGTGAAGGTCTCAAGGTTTTAGATGTTGTTGCTAAGAAGTATTCAGTGGAGTTTAAGAAAACTTCCTATGATCTTGGTGCAGCGTTTTGGCATCGCACAGGCGAGGTTCTACCTGATGCAACCTTGGCAGAGCTTGCAAAGGCTGATGTCATCTTGCTTGGCGCAGTTGGAGATCCAACTGTTCCCAGTGGTGTTCTAGAGCGTGGACTTCTTTTAAAGCTTCGCTTTGCCTTTGATCACTACATCAATCTGCGTCCTGCACGTTTGATGCCTGGTGTTACCGGACCTCTTGCAACCAAAGCTCCAATTGATTTTGTTGTAGTTCGCGAAGGCACAGAAGGCCCATATGTTGGCGCTGGTGGAGTACTTGCAGAAGGTACAGATGCTGAGATTGCAACTGAAGAAAGCCTCAATACCCGACGTGGTGCAGAGCGTGTAATTCGTGATGCATTTGAGCGTGCTTCAAAGCGTGAGCGCAAGAAGTTAACTCTGGTGCACAAGAACAATGTTCTAACACGTGCAGGTGGTTTGTGGACTCGTACCTTTAACGAGGTTGCTAAGGAGTACCCAGCGATCACAACTGATTACCTACATGTTGATGCCGCATCGATGTTCTTTGTTACTAATCCAGAGCGTTTTGATGTAGTTGTTACAGATAACTTATTTGGTGACATTCTGACTGATATCGCCGCAGCGATCTGCGGAGGAATTGGTCTTGCCGCCTCTGGAAATATCAATCCAACTGGAAAGTTTCCATCAATGTTTGAGCCGGTTCATGGTTCAGCACCAGATATTGCCGGAAAGAACTTAGCTGATCCAACAGCAACGGTGATGTCAGTTGCCATGATGCTTGATCACTTAGGACTTGCCGATGCTGCACGCGAAGTTGAAAAGGCGGTAGCTGCAGATCTTTTGGCACGTGGAGATAAGAAGCGCAGCACAACTGAAATTGGAGATGCGCTAGCAAGCGCACTGTAATCATGAAGATCACTCTCAACCCCAACGCTAAAGATGCTGCTACGCGTGATGCGCTAGTTGCTGAAGGTGGTTTTGGTAAGTACTACACCGATCACATGGTGATGTGCGAGTGGAGTGAAAAGGATGGTTGGGGCGAACCACATTTAATGCCATACGGTCCAATCTCATTAGATCCAGCAACCGCGGTTTTTCACTACGGCCAAGAGATCTTTGAGGGCATGAAGGCGTATCGCCAACCAGATGGATCGATTTCATTATTTCGCCCAACAGCAAATGCAAAGCGTTTTGCAAACTCTGCAAAGCGTTTAGCACTTCCTGAAATGCCGGTTGAATTATTTATGGAGACAGTTGAAGCACTTGTTCACCAAGATGCTGGTTGGGTTCCAAATAAGGTGGGGGAGTCGCTGTATATCCGCCCATTTATGATCGCAACTGAGGTTGGTTTAGGCGTACGCCCAACTAACAAAGCCACATACCTTCTTATTGCAACACCAGCGGGTGCTTACTTTGATCCATCAAAGGCTGTCTCAGTATGGATTTCAACTGAGTATGTTCGTGCAGCTCAAGGTGGAACAGGTGAAGCAAAGTGCGGTGGAAATTACGCAGCATCACTGGTTGCGCAAAAAGCTGCAGCAAAAGAGGGATGCGATCAAGTTGTCTGGATCGATGCAAAAGAGCGCAAATGGGTTGAAGAGATGGGCGGCATGAACCTTTACTTCGTAAAGGGCAAAGGCGCAGATGCGACTGTCATTACTCCGAAGTTAACTGGAACCTTGTTGCCAGGAATTACCCGCGATTCAATTTTGTCTGTGGCTAGCGATCTTGGGTACAAAGTCGATGAGGTAATGCTCTCAGTTGATGATTGGCGCGATGGTGTCACATCGGGAGAGATCACTGAAATCTTTGCTTGTGGAACCGCTGCCGTTGTTTCTCCTGTTGGTCAGGCAAAAAGTGCCATGGGCACATGGGTAACTGGCGATGGTCAACCAGGAACTATCACCATGCAGATTCGTAATCACTTACTAGGAATTCAACACGGAACAATTGCAGATTCGCACAACTGGATGAGTGCGGTTAAGTAATGCCAGTTAATGATTCATTTCATATTTATGACACAACCCTTCGCGATGGTGCACAGCAAGAGGGCTTAAATCTTTCTGTTCATGACAAGCTCAATATCGCTCGCCACCTCGATGAATTAGGTGTTGGCTTTATCGAAGGTGGATGGCCTGGAGCAAACCCAAAGGACACTGAATTCTTCGCACTTGCGAAAAAAGAGTTAAAGCTCAAGAACGCAACCTTTGTTGCCTTTGGTGCAACACGTCGCCCTAATGCAAAAGCTGCAGATGATGTACTGCTTGGAGCACTTCGCGATAGCGGCGCTCCGGCTGTAACCCTTGTTGCAAAGGCCTTTGATCGCCATGTTGATCTTGCACTAAAGACAACATTGGATGAGAACCTTGCGATGATTCGCGACTCTGTTACTCACTTAATCCAAGAAGGCCAACGTGTTTTCCTTGATGCAGAGCACTTCTTTGATGGATACCGCAGCAACCGTGCCTACGCACTAGAAGTTGTACGGGTAGCTGCAGAAGCTGGAGCAGATGTAATCGCCTTGTGCGATACCAACGGCGGAATGTTGCCTGATGAGCTTTCACAAGTTGTTCATGATGTTTTAACTGCAAGCTCTGCTCGCTTAGGTATCCATTGCCACAATGACACAGGGTGTGCCGTTGCAAACTCAATGGCAGCTGTTGCTGCAGGTGCCACACATGTTCAGGGCACATTAAATGGATACGGCGAGCGAACCGGAAACGCTGATCTAGTAACAATCATTGCAAACCTAGAATTGAAGAAGAAGCAGTTAGTGCTTCCTCCAAATGCACTGCAAGAAGCCTTCAGAATTTCACATGCAGTTGCAGAGGTAACAAATGTGGCACCAAGTGGTCGCCAACCATATGTTGGTGTTTCAGCATTTGCTCACAAGGCCGGTCTTCACGCCAGCGCAATCAAGGTAGATCCTTCTTTGTATCAGCATGAAGATCCATCATCTGTCGGAAACGATATGCGCATGCTTGTGTCAGATATGGCTGGCCGTGCATCAATTGAATTAAAGTCACAAGAGCTTGGCGTAGATCTTGGTGGCGATAAAGAGCTCATTGGTCGCATCGTTGATCGCGTCAAGGAAATGGAATCTCGCGGATTTACCTTTGAAGCAGCCGATGCCTCATTTGAACTATTGGTTCATGAAGAAATGTCAGGCAAGCGTCCATCATTCTTTACTATCAATCACTGGGTTACATCCGTAGAACGCGCAGCTGATCAGACAATTACAACCAAGGCTGAAGTAACAGTGACTGCAAAGGGTCAAGAGATCACCTGCAGTGGCGAAGGTAATGGTCCAGTTAACGCCTTTGATAATGCGCTTCGCACAGGTTTGATCTCTTTGTATCCCGAGCTTTCAACCCTTGAATTAACTGATTACAAGGTACGTATCCTTGAAGGTCGTTTAGGAACAGGTGCTGTAACACGCGTATTAGTCGAAACTAGCGATGGCAAGGGCGAGTGGAACACTGTTGGTGTTCATGAAAACGTTATTGCTGCATCTGCCATGGCCCTTGAAGATGCCGTTACCTTCGGCCTTATGCGTCAGGGACGTAAGCCCGAGTAAACTGATTACGTGAGCGAAAATTATGAAAAGCTAATTGCAGCTTTTACTCGCCACTTAGAGGTTGAACGCTCACTATCTGTACACACAATCCGTGCTTACTTAGGCGATCTTGAATCATTGCTTACACACTTAGAAACAATTGGTGTTGCAGATATTTCACAGTTAGAACTAGTGCATCTGCGTTCTTGGCTCGCCAATCAACAGATTAAAGGGGGAGCGCGGACAACCCTTTCTCGCAGAGCGGTGTCGGTTCGACTTTTTACAAAGTGGGCGGTTAAGAACAAGTATTTAGCTAAAGATGTAGCAGCAACCCTGGCAACGCCTAAGGGACATCGCACACTGCCTGAAGTACTAGAAATTGCCGATGCAAAGACCGCGATGGATTCACTTGCTACCCGTGCTGCAGAGGAAGAAACCCCTATTTCGTTGCGTGATGTTGCGATGGTCGAACTCTTGTATGCAACGGGTGCGCGTGTAGCCGAACTATGTGGCTTAGATCTAAGTGATATCGATTATGACCGTCAAACAATTCGCGTTTTGGGTAAAGGAAACAAAGAGCGCACGATTCCATTGGGAAATCCTGCGATGAAAGCTTTAAATGCTTGGTTGAAGGATGGGCGAGATTCAGTTAAGAACTCGCAATCCGAAAACGCTGTTTTCCTTGGAGCACGCGGAAAACGCATCGATCAACGTACAGTGCGTACAGTTGTGTACAACGCCCTTGAAGCCATTGAAGGAATCGAACGTATGGGTCCCCATGCACTGCGACATTCAGCCGCAACTCATCTTTTAGAAGGTGGTGCAGATTTGCGTACAGTCCAGGAAATTTTGGGGCATGCATCACTTGCCACAACTCAGATTTACACCCATGTTTCAACTGAACGTTTACAAAAAGCCTTCAAGCAGGCTCACCCACGCGCATGAGATCTGCACTTGTAGTTATACCTACTTATAACGAAGCTGAAAATATCGGCGAGATTCTTGCAGCGCTAAAGCCACTGGATTGCGATGTACTAGTAATCGATGATGGATCACCCGATGGCACCGCACAGATTGTGCGCAACCTTGGTATCGAAGTAATTGAACGAGCAGGAAAGCAAGGTTTGGGCAGCGCATATCGTGCGGGTTTTTCAGTAGCGATGGATCGCGGTTACACCTACATCATTCAAATGGATGCAGATGGCTCACACCAGGTGAGTGATCTTGAAAAGATGATGGAGTGGATTGGCAGCGCCGATTTATTAATTGGTTCACGGTGGGTTAAAGATGGCGGCATCGCCAATTGGAGCAAGTTCCGTGAATACCTATCTAAGTCAGCAAACGCGTATGCAAATCTTTTGCTCTCATTAGGAGTCAAAGACACAACAGCGGGATTTCGAATTTATACATCAGCGCTTGTAAAGAAGATGGAGATCTCAACAATTCGAAGCGAGGGGTACTGCTTCCAGATTGAGATGACCCGACGAGCAATCTCCCGCGGGGGATCGGTAGCTGAAATTCCAATTACCTTTATTGAAAGAGCCCATGGGGTCAGCAAAATGTCCTTCATGATCGCGCTAGAAGCGGTGCTTCGGATCACCGCATGGGGAGCTTTGCGCCTGATTGGGCGGTAATTTCCACGCTCACGCTCAGGTAGGATTTGCTCTGCATCGATCTTCGGATCGGTGACATCTCAGCACTCACCAACTTCGGTTGGCATAACCACCTCGGTCCACAAGAAATTGTGGTCGGTGATTTCGAGTGCGACGGGCTAAACAAATTGTTTGGCCATAAACCGAGCGGGTTTTCTTCTGCGTGCGCGTGATGAAAACCTAAGAAGGAGTATGCCGTCATGGCAGTTGTAACAATGCGAGAGCTCCTCGACAGCGGAGTCCACTTCGGACACCAGACTCGTCGATGGAACCCAAAGATGAAGCGCTTTATTTTCACAGAGCGCAATGGCATCTACATCATCGACATCCAGCAATCACTTGCACTTATCGATTCAGCATATGAGTTTGTTAAGGACACTGTTGCTAAGGGTGGCCATGTTTTGTTCGTTGGAACAAAGAAGCAAGCACATATGCCAATCATCAATCACGCAGCACGCGTTGGAATGCCAACAGTGACTGAGCGTTGGTTGGGCGGAATGCTTACTAACTTCCCAACTGTGTACAAGCGTATTCAGCGCCTGAAGGAGCTTGAAGCTCTTGAAGAGAAGAACGATCTACTTCTAACAAAGAAGGAGCTTCTAGTTCTACGTCGCGAACGCGAAAAACTATTTAAGAACCTTGACGGTATCCGCAACATGACCAAGCTGCCTTCAGCAATTTGGGTTGTAGATACAAAGAAGGAGCACCTAGCGGTTCAGGAAGCTAAGAAGCTTGGTATTCCAGTTATCGCAATCTTGGATACAAACTGCGATCCAGATGAGGTTGATTACAAGATTCCAGGTAACGATGATGCAATCCGTTCAATCGACTTGCTGACACGCGTTATCACCGATGCAATTGCAGCTGGCCTCAAGGCACGTTCTGCAAATGTTAAGGAAGAAGCAAAGTCAGATGCACCAGCAGCAGTTGCTGCAGGAGAGCCATTGGCTGACTGGGAGAAGGAAATTCTCGACGGATCAGCACCAGCACCAACAACACCGGAGGCATAAATTGGCTAACTACACAGCTGAAGATGTAAAGAAGCTTCGCGAAGCAACTGCAGCAGGAATGCTCGATTGCAAGAAGGCTTTAGATGAGGCAGATGGCGACTACAACAAGGCGCTAGACATCATTCGCGTAAAGGGCCTTAAGGGCATCACAAAGCGCGAAGGTCGTCTGACTTCAAATGGTGCAGTTGTTGCAAAGGTCGAGGGCAACCTTGGCGTAATGCTTGAACTGAACTGCGAAACAGATTTCGTTGCAAAGGGTGAACGCTTCGTTGCTCTTGCAGAAGAGCTACTTGCTCACCTACAAAATGCACAGTCTGCTTCTCTAGAAGCATTTTTGTCATCAACAATGGCTAACGGCAACACAGTTCAGGCAACAGTTGATGAGGCAAATGCAACTATGGGCGAGAAGATTGAAGTTCGTCGCATTGCGGTAATCAAGGATTCACCAGTTGGAATTTATCTGCACCGTACAAGCCCAGATCTACCACCACAGGTTGGTGTATTGGTTGAACTTGTTAAGGATGCAGCAGATGTTGGTAAGGACATCGCACAGCACATTGCAGCATTTGCTCCGCAGTTTGTTACTCGCGAAGAAGTTCCAGCTGAGTTGATCGAAAACGAGCGCCGTATCGCAGAAGAGACAGCGCGCGAAGAGGGTAAGCCTGAGGCTTCACTATCAAAGATCATCGAAGGCCGTGTGACAGGTTTTGTTAAGGAAGTTTCCTTGATCGAGCAGTCATTCGCTAAGGATGCAAAGAAGACTGTAAAGCAGATCCTCGATGAGGCAGGAACGGCTGTTAAGGCCTTCCATCGCTTCCGCGTGGGTCAATAAGTAGTAGGTCGGATCGCTTAGACTTAGTACAACGAACAATCATTAGAAGGTAAGGAGCACTCATGCCCGGTACAAGAGGAACGTATCGGAGGGTGCTCCTTAAACTTTCTGGAGAAGTTTTTGGTGGAGAGAAAGGCATCGGTGTTGATCCCGATGTTGTTCAAGATATTGCAAAACAAATCGCCGATGTAGCTCGTACCGGAGTTCAGGTCGCAATCGTTGTTGGTGGAGGCAATTACTTCCGCGGAGCAGAGCTTTCACAGCGCGGTATGGATCGCTCGCGCGCTGACTACATGGGAATGCTTGGAACAGTCATGAACTGTTTAGCTCTTCAGGATTTTCTAGAAAAAGAGGGTGTTGGAACTCGCGTCCAAACCGCCATCACAATGGGTCAGGTTGCAGAGCCATACATTCCTCTACGCGCAATCCGTCACCTTGAAAAGGGTCGCGTTGTAATTTTCGGCGCAGGTGCCGGAATGCCATTCTTCACAACAGACACAGTATCGGCCCAACGCGCACTTGAAATTGGCGCAGAAGCTTTGCTTCTTGCAAAGAGCGGTGTCGATGGTGTGTACAGCGCAGATCCAAAGAAGGATCCAAGCGCAACAAAGTACGACACCATCACCTATAACGAGGTTTTGTCTAAGTCCCTAGCCGTTGCAGATGCTGCAGCCTTTGCTTTGTGTCGCGAAAACAAGTTACCAATTGTTGTCTTTGATTTAATGAAAAATGGAAATATCGGTCGCGCAGTTCGTGGCGAAGTAATTGGAACTCTCGTCGCATAAGCGGTGAGAATGAAGTACACAGCGGTTAGAGGAGCAGAGAAATGGCAGATGTAGCAAGCGCCCTAAAGGACGCTGAAACCAAGATGAACAAAGCGGTTGAGGTTGCAAAGGATGATTTTGCAACGATCCGCACAGGTCGCGCTCATCCATCTCTGTTTAACAAGGTCATGGTCGATTACTACGGCACCTATACAGCGCTTTCACAATTAGCAACGATTCAAGTCCCAGAAGCACGCATGGCCTTGATTTCTCCCTTTGATAAGGGTGCAATGGCATCTATCGAAAAAGCGATTCGCGAATCAGATTTAGGCGTAAATCCTGGCAATGATGGAACAGTTATTCGCGTTAACTTCCCACAACTTACCGAGGAGCGCCGCAAGGAGTACATCAAAGTTGTGAAGACCAAGGCTGAGGATTCAAAGATTTCAATGCGCAACATCCGTCGTGCTGCAAAAGAGGCGATGGAGAAGTTGGAAAAAGATGGCGATATTGGAAAAGATGATCTAGCACGTGGTGAAAAAGAGCTAGAAAAAATCACATCTGATCATGTTGCAAAGATTGATGAGCTGCTCAAGCACAAAGAGGTCGAACTCCTAGAGGTATAGGGGCACTCTTATGTCAGATCTGCACTCGATCAACGAAGCGATCAATAAAAAGGCTGGGCGAAAGCTACTTCCTTCTATTGTTGTTGGCTTGTCCCTGATCGCTTTAGTGTGGTTCACCCTTTCTTATCAGCGCGAGATTTTTGCAATCGTTGTTGCCGTTGCAGTGATTTTAGGTGTGCGCGAATTAGTGCGCGCTTTCTCTGCACGAGGAATCGTAATTTCATTTAATGGCCTCACCTTGGCAGCCATTGGTCTCTCATATGCGGCATGGGTTGGGGGAGTTGCCGGACTTGCTGTTGCTACAGCGATCGCATTTCCACTGTTACTTATTCGCGCACTGTTGCAAGGCCCAGAAGGATTTGTAGCAAAAGCTACCGCCACAACCTTTGGGTTGCTCTATCTACCTTTCTTAGCTGGTTTTTTAATTCTGCTTGCACGACCAAGTACAGGTTTCCAACGCGTTATGACCTTTGTGGTTTTGGTTGGATGCAACGACACCTTTGGTTACATCGTTGGTGTTCTACTAGGAAAACATCCACTAGTTCCAAAGATTTCTCCGAAGAAAACATGGGAAGGTCTTGCTGGTTCATTGATCTTCACCATGATCGGTGGCGCTTTAGCCTTTGAATACATCATGGATATGCACTGGTGGATCGGCATCATCGTTGGATTAATGATTGTTTTCACCGCTACGTGTGGGGATCTCATTGAAAGCGCCATGAAGCGCGATTTAAGTTTGAAGGATATGGGCACCTTGTTGCCTGGACATGGCGGAATGTTGGATCGCTTGGATTCAGTAGTTTTGTCATCTCCAGCAATGTGGCTCGCCCTTGAACTTGTGAAGCACTTCTTATGAGCGGCAAAGTGCCTGAGATTAACCTTGTTTTTGATGAGCCGGTTCAACGCAAGAAAGCTCCTAAGCATCTAGCTGATTTCTCACCTGCCGATCGAAAGGCTTTTGCAAAAGAGCTTGGCTTCCAACCTTTCCGTGCAAGCCAGGTTGCTAACCATTACTTCTCACACCTTTCAAACAACCCTGAAGAGTGGACCGATATTCCGGCGGCAGAGCGTCAAGCGATTGCTGATGCATTGACCCCAAAGATGATTCAACTTGTTACAACACGTACAACAGATAACGGTATGACCCGTAAAGATTTGTGGAAGTTGCATGATGGCGTTCTTGTTGAGAGCGTCTTGATGCGCTACACCGATCGCGTGACTGTGTGTATTTCATCGCAAGCAGGATGTGGAATGAACTGCCCATTCTGTGCAACGGGACAAGCCGGCTTAACTCGCAACTTGTCTGCCGCTGAAATCACAGATCAAATTGTTGCTGCAGCACGAGCATGCGCCAATGGTGAACTACCTGGAGGTCCTGCTCGACTTTCAAATATTGTCTTTATGGGAATGGGCGAACCGCTAGCAAACTACAACGCAGTTGTGCGCACCCTTCGCAACATCACAGATCCCAATCCGGATGGATTAGGAATTAGTGCTCGCTCGGTGACCGTTTCAACCGTTGGTTTAGTCAATGGAATTGAAAAGCTCATGGATGAAGGAATCAACTGTACTTTGGCGGTTTCTCTGCACACTCCAGATGATGAGCTGCGAGACACTTTGGTTCCAATTAACAATCGTTTTAACATCCGAGAAGTCCTTGCTGCCGCAGATGCTTATGAGAAAAAGACAGGGCGTCGATATTCAATCGAGTACGCATTGATCCGCGACATTAATGATCAATCCTGGCGCTCAGATTTACTGGGCCGTCTACTGAAAAACCGCAATGCGCATGTGAATTTGATTCCACTCAACCCAACCCCAGGTTCAAAGTGGACCGCATCTCGTCGCGAAGATGAGGCTGAGTTTGTTCGAATCCTTGAAAGCTACGGAGTCCCTGTAACTGTTCGTGATACTCGTGGTCGCGAAATCGATGGGGCATGTGGCCAGTTAGCGGCCGCGGAAAAAGGCAAGCCGGTCGCTTAAATTGTGACTAGTTAGATCCGGGGCTAATTGCTAGGCTCTGGAACATGAAAAAGCTCAGTAACTTCATCAATGGCAAATCAGTTGATTCAACTTCAGGTGAGACAACAACTTTAATCAATCCTGCAACTGGACAACCCTTTGCCACCGCCCCTAAATCAAACGCTGCAGATATTGATGCAGCCTTCAAGGCAGCAAGTGATGCATTTGTAGATTGGCGCGATTCAACTCCATCGCAACGCCAACGCGCACTCTTGAAAATTGCAGATGCCATTGAAGAGCGAGCTGATGAAGTAATTGCTATTGAAGTTGAAAACACCGGCAAGCCCGCTTCGCTTACAACATCGGAAGAGGTTCCACCGATGGTTGATCAAATTCGTTTCTTTGCAGGTGCTGCTCGAAATCTAGAAGGCAAGTCTGCTGGCGAATACATGCCAGGAATGACATCGATGATTCGTCGCGAACCAGTTGGTGTCATCGGCCAAGTAACTCCTTGGAACTACCCAATGATGATGGCGGTCTGGAAATGGGCACCTGCAATTGCCGCCGGTAATACCGTTGTTCTCAAGCCAAGTGATACAACTCCAGCATCTACTGTCTGGATGGCAAATTTAATGTCAGAGTTTTTACCTGCAGGTGTTTTCAACGTTGTATGTGGCGAGCGCGAAACTGGTGCTTCACTTGTTAATCACACACGTCCTGACATGGTTTCAATTACTGGATCAGTGGGCGCAGGAATTCAAGTTGCAGAATCTGCCGCTAAGCAGGTTAAGCGCGTACATCTTGAACTTGGTGGAAAAGCGCCGGTTGTTGTATTTGCCGATGCCGATTTAGCGGCAGCTGCTGAAGCGATTGCGATCGCTGGATACTTCAACGCTGGACAAGATTGCACCGCAGCAACTCGCGTTATCGTTCAAGAATCTGTTTATGATGATTTTGTTGCGCTATTAACTGAGCAAGCAAAGGGCATCGCACTGGGAGCACCTCATGATGATGATGTCTTCTTGGGACCGGTTAATAACAGCAATCAATTGGCACGGGTGAGCGATCTGCTCTCACGCGTTCCAGCTCACGCCTCTGTCATGACCGGTGGATCTGCCCTTGATCGCCCAGGATTCTTCTTCCCAGCCACCGTTGTTGCGGGTCTTCGCCAGGATGATGAGCTAATCCAGAAGGAGATCTTCGGGCCTGTCATCACCGTTCAGAAGTTCAGCGATGAGGCCCAAGCGGTTTCCATGGCTAATGGTGTCGATTATGGATTGGCATCTAGCGTCTGGACCGCAAACCATGGCACCGCGATGCGCATGGCAAAGGCCTTTGATTTCGGCTGCGTCTGGATCAATACCCATATTCCTCTAGTTGCCGAGATGCCACATGGTGGCTTTAAGCGCTCTGGCTATGGCAAGGATCTCTCAGGGTATGGCTTCGAGGATTACACGCGAATCAAGCATGTGATGACTAATCTGGGGGCGTAGTATTTCCCCCTGTTGGAGCAACCGCCCCAACTATTTCTATCAACCCACTACCCACAGAAAGCTTGAGGCTCGGTAATCCGACAACTAGCTTGTGCTTAATCCTTAAGGAGTAAATCAGTATGTCAAAAGAAAGTTCACTCTCACCGGAAGCCCGATCAATTATCGGTGCAATGGTTTCTCGTCGTGCAGTACTTGCAGGCGCAGGTGGTTTAGGTGCAGCAGGATTACTTGCTGCGTGCGGCGGAGGTTCAGACTCTGCTGATAGTGCGAACAGTGTTCGCTGGGGCAACTGGCCTTTGTACCTTGATTACGATGAGGAAACAAAGAAGTATCCAACACTTGATAAGTTTACAGAAGCAACAGGAATCAAAGCTGAGTACTTTGAAGATTATAACGATAACGATGAGTTCTACGGAAAAGTTCAAGCGCAACTCAAGCTTGGCGAGGATATCGGTTACGACTTAGTAACACCTACAGACTGGATGGCAGCTCGCTGGATCCGTCTTGGTTACACACAAAAGTTTGATGTAGCAAATATTCCAAACAAGTCAAACATCCTTGATTCATTGGCATCGCCATCATTTGATCCAAACCGTGAGCAGTCATTGACATGGCAAGGCATCATGTCTGGATTTGGTTGGAACACTGAAAAGAATCCAAAGGGAATTCGTACATTAGATGAACTCTTTGCACCTCAGAACAAGGGCAAGATCGTTGTTCTCTCTGAAATGCGCGACACCATCGGAATTATCTTGCGCTCGCAGGGCGTAGATCTTCAGACAGTTACAGAGGATCAATTCATGAACGCTGTTGACTTCATGGAGAAGAAGATCGCTGATGGTTGGATCCGTGGTGTTAAGGGTAATGAGTACGCAGAAGACCTCACATCAGGTGATGCAACAGCTGTTATTGGCTGGTCTGGCGACATGTTTATCCTCAAGTCTGAAAATGAAGGCAAGTTCGACTTTGCAATTCCAGATTCAGGCGGAACTATCTCAGGTGATAACTTGATGATTCCATCAACTGCATCTGCAGAAGGTAAGGCAAATGCTGAGAAGCTCATTAACTTCTACTACGACCCAGCGATCGCTGCTGAAGTAGCGGCGTACGTTAACTACGTATGTCCAGTAAAGGGTGCGCAAGCAGAGATGGAAAAGATTGATCCAGCTCTAGCAAGCAGTCCATTTATCTTCCCTGATGCAGCAACATCAGCAAAGCTCAGCGTCTTCCGTTCACTAACCCCAGCTGAAGAAACTTCATGGGGCGAGGCGTTCCAGAAGGCCGCCGGCAACTAGTGGCTGACGTTTCATCTGCAACACGAGGAGATTTACGTCTTACTCGCATTACAAAGACATATGGAGATTTCACCGCAGTTAATGATTTGTCATTAACAATTCCTGAAGGTTCATTCTTTGCATTACTTGGACCTTCAGGATGCGGCAAGACAACAACTCTGCGAATGATCGCAGGGTTGGAAGAGCCAACTGTTGGCAGTATTCACTTAGGTTCAACTGATATCACGACCAAGCGTCCTTATCAGCGTCCAATCAATACTGTTTTCCAGAACTATGCATTGTTTCCTCATCTAACAATCTTTGAGAACATTGCATTTGGTCTTCGTCGTCGTGGAATTAAAGATGTTGATGCAGATGTAAACAAAGTCCTAGAGCTAGTTGAACTGCCACATCTTGCGCAACGCAAACCAACACAACTTTCAGGTGGACAGCAGCAGCGCATTGCTTTAGCGCGCGCCATTGTTAACCGCCCAGCATTGTTGCTTTTGGATGAGCCATTGGGTGCACTTGATCTCAAGCTTCGTCGTCAGATGCAGATTGAGCTCAAGTGGATCCAGCGCGAGGTTGGTCTTACCTTCGTTCACGTTACCCATGATCAGGAAGAGGCCATGACTATGGCTGACACCATCGCGGTAATGAATGAGGGAGAGATCGAGCAAATGGGATCTCCTGCAGATTTGTATGACAATCCAGAGACCGCATTTGTGGCTAACTTCTTAGGTCAATCCAACCTCATTAAGGGTCGCATCGAAGGTTCAGATGGCGATAACTTAGTTGTGGATCTCTTTGGTCAAAAGATTGCGATGCCTAAGAAGCGCTCACACGCCGTTGATAACTCCATTTACGCAGGTATCCGACCAGAAAAATTCCGTATCTCATTGGTGGGAACACCTACTCGTGGAAATATCTTGACCGGTGGACACATCGAAGATGTTTCATACATTGGTGTTTCAACTCAGTACCAGGTTTTGATGCCATGGGGACAAGAGCTCATGGTCTTTGAACAAAATGATGATGGCGTTGCACCATTTGATAAGGGCGATGAAGTTGTAATTTCTTGGGAGCCTAACTTCACCTTTGCATTGCGCGGAGATGAGGATGCCGAAGCTGGCACAGAGGTAATTCCTGAGGATCTCGACGAGGAATGAGAATGACCTTGTCTAAGGTGAAGATGCCTTACCTGCTTTTGCTTCCAGGTTTTCTCTTCCTCTTTACCTTTTTCATCCTGCCCATTGTAAATCTTGCGCAAACATCAACGCAGACCCCGATAGCTGGGGGAGACACAGGGCAGTACGAGCAGACTTTGCGCTTTGCAAATTACCTCAACGCCTTTACCGAAAACAAGGAACAGTTTGCACGCTCCTTTATCTTCGCGCTGTGTGCAACAATTTTAGCTTTAGCGATCGCATACCCACTTGCCTATGCAATCGCCTTTAAAGCAGGACGTTTAAAGAACTTTTTATTGGTGCTAGTTGTTGCACCTTTCTTTGTTTCATTTTTGCTTAGAACCGTTGCCTGGAAGCAGATTCTTGGTGAAGAAGGTTTTGTTGTTCCAGGGCTTCGTACCCTGGGGATCATTAGTGAAAGTACGACCCTGACATCAACCTCATTTGCGGTAATTATGGGTATGACTTATAACTTCTTACCATTTATGACTTTGCCGTTATATGCATCTCTAGAGCGCATTGATCCGCGCACTATGGAGGCATCTGGTGATCTTTATGCCAATGGTTTAACCACCTTCCGAAAGGTAACCCTGCCTTTATCAATGCCAGGAGTTGTTGCCGGAACGCTGTTGACCTTTATTCCTGCAGCTGGTGATTATGTCAACGCTGCGATTTTGGGATCTCCGAATACCAAGATGATCGGAAATGTGATCGAGTCGCGATACTTCAAGATCGTGGATTACCCAACTGCAGCAGCACTTTCCTTCACCTTGATGGCAGCGATTTTGATCTTGGTAACTGTGTATATCCGCAAGGCTGGAACGGAGGAGTTGGTATGACGCACCATGCAAAGCAAAAAGATGCATCAATTCCTACTATTCCGCTCAACGCCCGTATCTCTCGCTGGTTTGGTCGTAACTTAATTCGTATTTATGCGGTTTTTGGTTTTACATACCTGTTTATTCCAGTGGCGTACACCTTTGCATTTTCATTTAATGATTCAGGAAAGTCCAACCTGGTGTGGAAGGGTTTCACATTAGATAACTGGAAGAACCCATGTGGTGCACCAGAGGTGTGTGAAGCTCTGGGTAACTCAATCAAGATCGGATTATTGGCAACTATATTTTCAACGATTTTGGGAACAATGATCGCCTTTGCAATTGGCCGATATGCATTCAAGGGTCGCTCATCATCAAACCTTTTAATCTTCTTACCAATGGCAACACCTGAAATTGTTTTGGGTGCATCTCTGCTCTCCTTATTCCTGGTGTTCCACATCAACCCAGGTTTTTGGCCAACGGTTATTGCACATGTCATGTTCTGTATCTCTTTCGTAGTGGTGACGGTAAAGGCACGCATCGCCTCATTAGATCCACGCCTTGAACAAGCAGCGATGGATCTATACGCCAACGAACTCGAAACCTTCAGAAAAGTGACCTTACCTTTGGTAGCACCTGGTATCGCAGGAGCTGCTTTGCTGGCATTTAGCTTGTCCTTTGATGATTTCATTATCACCAACTTCAACTCTGGAACTTTGAAAACCTTCCCAGAGTTTGTGTACACATCTGCAGCTCGTGGTATTCCAGCACAAGCAAATGTGATCGGTTCTGCGATGTTCTTCCTGGCATTAATCATTGTTATTGCAGGACAGTTTGTCGGTAAAAAAGTAAAGGTTGCTAAGTGACCAATCACGGCAATATGTATGGACCTAGCTTTACCTTTTTAGGTATTCCTGCATGCGATCTTGATGATCCAGCCACTTACAAAGGTGCCGATGTCATCATCGTTGGCGCACCTATTGATAGTGGAACATCTCATAGATCTGGTGCGAAGTTTGGGCCACAGGCAATTCGTGGGGGAGATTACCTGCCACATGATGGATCTCGACCACACCTTGCTTTACGTACCGACGGCTTAAAGGATCTGAAGGTTTTTGATGCAGGCGATCTCATGATGCCGGGCGGAGATCTAGTCGCATCCCTTGCTGTTCTTAAAGATGCAACAGAAAAGATTTCACGAGCCGGAATAATTCCAGTCATTTTGGGAGGCGATCACTCGATTGCATCGGCAGACGTTGCTGGCATTGCAACCCATCGCGGTATGGGTTCGGTATCGATGATTCACTTTGATGCACATGCTGATACTGGAGAAGATCAATTCGGCGCACTTGTTGGACACGGAACTCCGATGCGAAATTTGATCAACAATGGTTTTGTGCGCGGTGATCGTTTCTTGCAACTTGGTCTGCGTGGATATTGGCCAGAGGATGCAACCCTTAATTGGATGCGCGATCAAGGCATGCGTTCCTATGAAATGACAGAGATTCACAATCGCGGATTAAAAGCTGTTCTCGATGAATCTTTTGCAACGCTCACCGATGGTTGCGATGGCGTTTTCTTATCTGTTGATATTGATGTTGTAGATCCCGGAATGGCTCCAGGTACCGGAACCCCTGAACCAGGTGGAATGACAAGCCGTGAATTACTAGAAGCGGTTCGAAGAATTTGCCTCGAACTTCCAGTAGTCGGAATTGATGTAGTTGAAGTTGCACCACCATTTGATTCAGCAGATATCACAGCGATCTTGGCTAATCGTGTTGTTCTCGAAGCTCTGAGCGCAATCGCTAAGCGCCGCAATGGCAGCCCATACTCAGCAACCCAGAACCTTCTCGATCGATAAGTGAAGTTTTCTAAGGTGTCAGCGGTATCGTGCATACTCAGATGCAACTTCTCACGATAGGTAATTAATGGAACTTCTTGGAATCCTGGCCTTTGTTGTTGCGCTGCTTTTTTCTGTGATGGTCCATGAGTTTGGCCATTACATAACTGCACGTAAATTTGGCATGCGGATCTCTGAGTTTTTCTTAGGGTTTGGTAAGCGAATCTGGTCCTTCCAGCGAGGAGAAACAGAGTTTGGCCTGAAGGCGATTCCAGCTGGTGGCTACTGCAAGATTGAAGGAATGGCTCCTAATGATGAGATGCCCGAAGGTGAAGAGGGGCGAGCTTTCTATAAAGCCTCTTCCGCAAAGAAGTTAATTGTTTTAGGTGCGGGATCATTTCTTCACTTTGTTTTAGGTTTCCTACTTCTGTTCTTACTCTTTGTCGGAATCGGCACCAATCAAGTTCTACCTGTGATTAGCGAGGTTGTTTCCAACTCAGCGGCTCAAGCTGCCGGAATTCAACCAGGCGATGAGATTGTCGCAATCAATGGCAAGAAGGTCACAGAGTGGTACAAAGATGTCGAAGTAATTCGTCAATCTCAGGGCGCTGAGCTCACCCTTGATCTCAACAGAGATGGTGAGCTGGTAACCATTGTTACCAATGCACGTTTAACCGATGTTGATGGCACCAAGAGATATGTATTGGGAATTATCAATGATGTTGGATTGAAACGCTCCAGTGTCCTGTTATCAGTGAAAAACTCCGCCATAGTTACAAAGAGCTTCCTGACTGAAAGTGTTAAATCACTTGCCAAACTGCCTGAGAAAATTCCTGCGCTATGGGGAGCCACTGTTCGCGGTGAAGAGCGAGATGCCAATGGATTAGTAGGTGTTGTTGGCGTCGCCCGTGTTTCTGGTCAAGCGGTAGGCAGCGACAAATTAACTCCCATGGAGCGCTTAGCAACCTTTGTCTTGATTGTTGCAAGCCTTAATATCTTTGTTGGAATCTTTAATCTACTTCCAATTCTTCCTCTTGATGGAGGACACATGGCGGTTGCTATCGCCGATGAGATCCGCGCCTTCTTTGCACGTTTGCGCGGTCGTCCACGACCAGCACCTATTGATGTGACAGTTCTAACCCCAATAACAATGGTTGTTTTTGTTGTTTTAGCAACGCTGACTCTGCTCCTCTTAGTGGCAGATGTGATTAATCCGGTGACCCTCAACCTTTAGGGAAGCTAGATTGGCTCTAATTCGGCAGAATTTGCCCATGTAGTGCAGAATAAAGCCATGGTTGATCTCGGAATTCCAAGCGCACCACCTCCAACGCTGCATCCTCGTCGCAAGACTCGTCAGCTCAAGGTTGGATCAGTTGGTGTTGGAAGTGAGTCACCGGTATCTGTTCAATCGATGTGTACAACACTGACAGCAGATGTCAACGCAACTCTTCAGCAGATCGCAGAGTTAACAGCATCTGGTTGCCAGATTGTTCGCGTAGCGGTTCCTAGCCAGGATGATGCGGATGCATTAGCGCAGATCGCAAAGAAATCTCAGATCCCCGTGATCGCAGATATTCACTTTCAACCTAAATACATCTTTGCTGCAATCGATGCAGGGTGTGCTGCGGTTCGTGTAAATCCTGGAAACATCAAGCAATTTGATGACAAGGTAAAAGAGGTTGCAAAGGCTGCAGGAGATGCTGGAATTCCGATTCGAATTGGTGTTAACGCAGGTTCTCTAGATCCACGTTTGCTAGCAAAGTATGGCAAGGCGACTCCAGAAGCACTCGCAGAGTCAGCGCTGTGGGAGGCATCATTATTTGAAGAGCATGGCTTCTCAGATATCAAAATTTCAGTAAAGCACCACGATCCTGTAACGATGGTTAATGCTTATCGAATTCTTGCAGCCAAGTGTGATTACCCATTGCACTTAGGTGTCACAGAGGCTGGACCAATCTTCCAAGGAACGATTAAATCTGCCACCGCATTTGGAATCTTGTTAGCAGAAGGTATCGGCGACACAATTCGAGTTTCGCTTTCTGCACCTCCCGTCGAAGAGGTAAAGGTTGGAATCTCAATTCTTGAATCACTTAACCTGCGTCAACGTAAACTAGAAATTGTTTCCTGCCCATCATGTGGACGTGCACAAGTAGATGTCTACACGCTGGCTGAAAAGGTGCAAGCAGGTTTGCAAGGGATGACCGTCCCACTTCGTGTTGCTGTAATGGGTTGCGTTGTTAATGGACCAGGCGAGGCACGCGAGGCAGATCTCGGAGTTGCATCAGGAAATGGCAAGGGCCAGATATTTGTTAAGGGTGAGGTCATCAAGACAGTGCCTGAGGCGCAGATTGTTGAAACTCTTATCGAAGAAGCGATGCGTTTAGCTGAAGAAATGGAAGCCGCCGGAGTTGCTTCAGGGCAACCTTCAGTTGATGTTCGATAGGCTTCACATATGTTGAAAATGTCTACGCTATTTTTGCGTACTCTTCGCGATGACCCTGCAGATGCTGAGGTCGCAAGCCACAAACTCTTGGTACGTGCAGGTTATGTTCGCCGAATCGCTGCCGGAATTTACTCATGGCTTCCATTGGGCGTCATCACACTTCGCAATGTAGAGCGTGTGATTCGTGAAGAGATGGACAATGCAGGATTCCAAGAGGTTAACTTTCCAGCACTTCTTCCTCGTGAAGCGTATGAAACAACAAATCGTTGGGAAGAGTACGGCCCATCGCTGTTTCGTTTGCAGGATCGAAAGGGTGGGGATTACTTACTAGGCCCAACTCATGAAGAGATGTTTACCTTGATGGTCAAGGGCGAGTACTCCTCATATAAGGATCTGCCACTTAGTATTTATCAAATCCAAACAAAGTTCCGTGATGAAGCACGTCCTCGCAGCGGAATTATCCGCGGACGCGAATTTGTCATGAAGGATTCATACTCATTTGATCTCGATGATGCAGGTCTTGAAGTTTCATACCAAAACCATCGTGAGGCTTATGTAAAGACCTTTGACCGTTTAGGCATGAAGTACAACATCGTTAAAGCGGTTTCTGGCGCAATGGGTGGATCAAAATCTGAAGAGTTCCTAGCACCATGTTCAACTGGAGAAGACACCTATGTGTTGTGTCCCAAGTGTGGCTTTGCGGCAAATGTTGAAGCGATGGTCACAAAGGTAGATGCACAAGATTCTTCTAAGGTTCCAGCGGTTGAAGCCTTTGACTCACCTAATACTCCAACCATTGATTCATTGGTGGAGCTTTTGAACTCAAAGTTCGGTGGGGGACATACAGGAGCGCACACATTGAAAAATGTGATGTTGATGGCCGATAACAAGGCGGTTTGTGTCTTGGTGCCAGGTGATCGTGAAGTTGATCTTAAGCGTTTCCAAGAAAACCTTGGCGGTATTCATGAACTTCGCGTCTTTGAGGATGCAGATTTTGCAAAGTTTCCAGCACTTGTAAAGGGTTACATCGGACCACAAGATGCAAAGAAATCAGGAATTACTGTTTATGCAGATCCACGAATTGCTCCAGGTTCTTCTTGGGTAACTGGTGCAAATCAAAAGGATCGTCATGCGCGCAATGTTGTTAATGGCCGCGACTTCACACCAGATGCATATGTTGAAGCTGCCGAAGTCCGCGCCGGAGATGCCTGCCCAGAGTGTGCAACACCTGTTGTTATTGATCGCGCCATTGAGATTGGACATATCTTCCAATTAGGTCGCAAATATGCAGAAGCGCTTAATTTGACGGTGTTGGATCACAATGGAAAGTCGCAAATCGTCACCATGGGTTCTTATGGAATCGGTGTAACTCGTGCTGTGGCTGCGATCGCAGAGCAAACACATGATGAGATCGGACTTAACTGGCCAGCAGAGCTTGCACCAGCAAAGGTACATATCGTCGCAGCGGGTAAGGATGATCTGCTCTTTGAAACCGCACTCAAGCTTGGAACCGATCTAGAAGCGCAGGGAATCTCAGTCATGTTGGATGACCGACGTGATGCAAGCCCAGGCGTTAAGTTCAAGGATGCCGAATTAATTGGTAACCCAATTATTGTCGTTGTTGGTAAAGCATTAGCTGAGGGCAATGTTGAAGTCCGAGTTCGCAAGAGTGGAGAAAAGAAGGAAGTTGCACTTTCCTCCGCTGTAGCTGCAATTACTGATCTTCTGAAGTAATTGTGTTTTACGAATTAACTCTTGCCACCGCACTATTTCTCTTAGCCGCATCATTTTTTGCGGGGTTTGTTGATTCCATCGCTGGTGGTGGGGGATTGATTCAGTTACCAGCACTTTTAATTGGACTTCCTAAATCTGGAACCGCTGAAGTCTTAGGTACAAACAAATTATCTGCCGTCTTTGGAACGACAACTGCAGCAGCCCTGTATCGAAAGCAGATTAAACCTGATCCTAAGGTTTTGCTCGGAATGGGTATACCTGCCTTTTTAGGTTCTGCGGCAGGTGCGGTTCTGGCCTCCAAAATTCCAACGAGCAGCATGCGACCAATGGTGTTGGTGCTCCTGATCATTGTTGCGATTTATACCTGGTTCAAACCAGATTTAGGTAAGTATGAAAATCTTCGTCATCTTCCAAAGCAGCGAATTCAAATTGCTGCGTTAGCTGGAGCGGTGATCGGTTTTTACGATGGCATCTTTGGACCAGGTACTGGATCCTTCCTGATGCTTATATTGGTTGCATCCCTTGGGTACGCCTTCATTACCGCTAGTGCTATCGCAAAGGTTGTGAATGTGGCTACAAATGTTGGCGCCATCATGATCTTTGGATTCAATGGCGCAGTTATATGGCAAATTGGAATCATTATGGGTGTTGCCAATATTTCAGGGGCGATCCTTGGCTCACGTCTTGCCATCAAGGGGGGCTCAACCTTGGTGCGTAAAGTTTTCTTAATTGTCACAGTTGCGCTGATTATCAAGGTAGGAATTGATACCTTCTAATTGTTTGGGTTACACTTACGCCACAACTTAATAGAAAGAAGAGATTTGTGGCCCTTAAAGATTCAATCGCCGATTTAATCCGCCCTGCTGTTGAAAACGCAGGCTTCTTTCTAGAGGATGTTTTCACAAGTAATCCCGGCAATCACCGAATCGTTACCTGCATGGTGGATGGATTAAAGCCCTTAAGCCTGGATGAGGTTACGGTCGTAAGCCGTGAAATCTCTGCAATTTTAGATGAATCACCTTTGCTCACAGAAGCTTTTACATTAGAAGTGACATCGCCCGGAATTGAACGCCCATTAACTCTGCCACGTCACTGGACCAAGAACTTAACTCGAATTGTAAAAGTTACCTTGATGGATGAGACCGAAGTTTCTGGTCGTCTTACAGAGTTTGATGATGTTCGAGCGGTACTCATTGAAAACATTAAGGGTCGCATGAAGACTCACGAAGTTAATTTTGCAGATATTAAGAAGGCTCAAGTCGAGATCGAATTCAATCGTAAGGATGAGATCTAATGCATGTAGAGATGTCAGCGCTTGCCGCCTTAACCACAGAAAAAGACATTCCGCTTGAAGAGCTTATTTATGCAATCGAAGTTGCGGTACTAGGTGCCTATAACCAGACCGATACCGCAAAGCGTCATGCCAGAGCGCACTTAGATCGCGAGACCGGTGAAATTCAAATCCTGGTACCAATTTTCGGAGAAGATGGAACTCGCATTAGCGAAGAGGTTGATTCACCTGACGGATTTTCTCGTGTTGCCACATCAACTGCGCGACAGATTATTAAGTTAAAGATGCGCGAAACCAATGATGCAGAAATCGTTGGCGAGTTCACCGCATCTGTCGGAGATGTTATCTCTGGAGTTGTCCAACAAGGTCGCGATCCAAAGATGATTAACGTCAACCTTGGTCGAGTAGAAGGACGTATCCCGCCACAGGAACAAGTTTCTGGCGAGGTGTACAACCACGGCGATCGCATTAAGTGTTTTGTTGTCGAAGTAAAGCAAGGGCTTAAGGGCCCAGAAATCATGTTGTCACGTTCTCACCCAGCATTGGTTAAACAACTCTTTGCCTTTGAGGTTCCAGAAATTAATGATCGAATCGTTGAAATCATGGCGGTTGCACGTGAAGCGGGTCATCGCACCAAACTTGCAGTGAAAACACATCGCGCAGGTGTTAGCCCTAAGGGTTCATTGATCGGTCCAATGGGATCTCGTGCACGTGCGGTAATGGATGAGCTCCATGGTGAAAAGATTGACATCGTTGATTGGTCTGAAGATCCTGCAGAGTTTGTCGCTGCAGCACTTGCTCCTGCAAAGGTAAGTAAAGTTGAAATCACAGATCTGGCCACACGCAGCGCAAAGGTGACAGTTCCTGATTACCAGCTTTCATTGGCGATTGGTAAGGATGGGCAGAACGCTCGCCTAGCAGCACGTCTAACTGGATGGCGTATTGATATCCATCCAGATACCGTTGAAAGCGCGCCTGCAGACTCGTCATTATGAGAAGTAAGCAAGGCTCGGATACCATTAAGCCGTTGGATTTAACCCTTCCTGTTCGTAGCTGTATTAGCTGCCGCAAGAGGGCAAATCCATCAGCATTAATTCGAGTGGTCTTGGTTGATGGAAAAGTAATTCCAGATCTCAAGGGTGGCGCAGCAGGTCGCGGCGCCTGGCTCCACAAGAAGTGTGCAGAAGTTGCGATAAGTCGAGGAGCTTTTGTTTTCGCCTTTAAAACCAATAAGGCGCAGACTGAAGCGGTCGATGTATCGGAACTTCTGAAATTTCTTGAGGATTAATGGCAGTACTAACTAACAAACGAATGGATATGAAAGTTATGAAACTCAAATGAGCTCGTTAGAACTATGAGGTCGTTCAACTAAGGCTTGCATTTGAGAAATGCGGGCCAAGACAGGAGAAATGTGTCAAAGGTCCGCGTACATGAGTTGGCAAAACAACTCGGTATGGAGAGCAAGGTTGTCCTTGCAAAACTCCAAGAAATGGGCGAGTTTGTTCGCTCCGCATCATCAACAGTAGAAGCGCCAGTAGTGCGCAAGCTGATCGAAATGTATCCCGATGCAAAACCGGTCGAGGAGAAAAAGCCTGTCAAAAAGGCTGCAGCTAAGAAAGCAGCTGCAAAGCCAAAGGGCGAGGTCAGCGCAGAGCAGGCAGCGGAGTTAGCTGCTGAACTTGGTGTCGATATTGAAGCGCTCAAACTTGAGCAAGCTAAGTCGATTGCTAATAAGGAAGAGGCTGCAAAGCATGAGGCTGCAGAGCGTGCAGCTGAAAACGCTGGAACTCCAGCACCTGCTGCACCAACACCATCTGCACCCGCACCACGACCTGGCAACAATCCATTTTCAACTGGTGGCGCAGTTCCACGCCCACCACGTCCAGGTAATAATCCATTTTCAACTGGTGGCGCAGTACCGCGTCCACCACAACGTCCTGCTGGTGGACAAGGAAGTGGCGCACCGCGACCAGGAATGGCCGGTTCACGTCCAGGTTCTGTTCGTCCAGGTTTTGCTGCACGTCCTGGTGCACCGCGTCCTGCTGGTGGTGGATTTACTCCACGTCCAGGCGGATCATCTGCACCATCATCCTCATCTCCATACAAATCAAATACACCAGGAGCTGGTGCACCAAGTGGTGGTCCACAGCGTCCAGGTGGCGGTCGTCCACCACAACGTGGTGGCGCAGGTGGAGCATTTGGAAAGAATGCGAGTAAGAAGTCAGGACGTAAACAAAAGTCTCGTAAGGCGTTACGTGATGAGTTCGACAATATGCAGGCACCACAACTTGGTGGCGCAGTTGTTCCTCATGGTGATGGCAAGACTCCAGTTCGCATGCGTCGTGGAGCCTCTTTGGCAGATTTCGCAGACAAGATTGGTGCAGATCCAGCAGCATTAGTAGCAGCGCTATTCCACTTAGGTGAAATGGTTACTGCAACACAATCTGTTGATGCCGATACCTTTGAAATTCTTGGTGTTCAACTGGGTTATGACATTCAAATTGTTAGCCCAGAAGATGAAGACCGCGAATTGCTACAAGATTTCGATATCGATCTTGCAGGTGAGTTAACTGATGTGGATCAAGATTCACTTGTTGCACGTCCTCCAGTTGTAACTGTTATGGGTCACGTCGATCACGGTAAGACATCACTTCTGGATGCGATTCGTAAATCAGAGGTCATGAAGGGTGAGGCTGGCGGAATTACGCAGCACATCGGTGCTTACCAAATTCACCATGATCATGATGGAACTAACCGCGCAATCACATTTATCGATACACCTGGTCACGAGGCGTTTACCGCTATGCGTGCACGTGGTGCGAAGGTAACTGATATCGCTGTTCTGGTTGTTGCTGCAGATGATGGAATCATGCCTCAGACGATTGAAGCGTTAAACCACGCTCAAGCCGCTGATGTTCCTATCGTTGTAGCTGTTAACAAGGTTGATAAGGAAGGCGCAAACCCAGACAAGGTTCGCCAGCAATTAACTGAATACAACTTGATCGCTGAAGAGTACGGCGGCGAGACAATATTTGTTGATGTTTCAGCAAAGTCTGGAATTGGTATCGATCAGTTGATCGATTCAATTCTTCTAACGGCAGATGCTGCAATCGATCTTCGCGCAATCGCTAATGATGATGCTCGAGGTGTTGCTATTGAAGCTCACCTCGACCGTGGTCGTGGCCCAGTTGCAACTGTTCTCGTACAACGCGGAACATTAAAGATCGGTGATGCAATCGTTGCCGGAAGTGCATTTGGTCGCGTTCGTGCGATGTTGGATGAGAATGGTGACAGCGTTGAAACCGCTGGACCATCACGTCCAGTTCAGGTACTCGGATTTACATCTGTACCAAGTGCAGGAGATACCTTCCTAGTTGCTGATGAAGACCGTACCGCGCGTCAGATCGCTGAAAAGCGTCAGGCAGCTGAGCGAAATGCTCAACTCGCTAAGGCTCGCAAGAAGGTTTCACTTGAAGACTTCATGGAGCAATCCAAGATTTCTACACTTAATCTGATCCTTAAGGGTGACGTATCTGGTTCTGTTGAAGCGCTCGAAGATGCGTTGATGCAGCTAGATGTTGGCGCTGAAGTTGATCTTCGCGTTATTCACCGTGGTGTTGGTGCAATTACCAAGAGCGATATCACCTTGGCATCTGCTTCAACTGCAGTTGTGATCGGCTTTAACGTTAAGCCAGAACCACAAACTGCGATCTACGCAGATCAAGAGGGCGTCGAAGTTCGCTTCTACTCAGTTATTTACAACGCAATTGAAGAGATTGAAATGTCTCTCAAGGGCTTGCTCAAGCCTGAGTACGAAGAAGCGATCATCGGTACCGCCGAAGTTCGCGAGATCTTTAAGTCATCTAAGGCTGGAAACATCGCAGGTTCTGTCGTTAAGGATGGAGTTATCCGTCGTAACGCTAAGGCAAGAATCTTGCGTAATGGCGCTATCTTGGTTGATAACCTCACTATTGATTCGCTCAAGCGCTTCAAGGATGATGCCACCGAAGTCCGTGAAGGATTTGAGTGCGGTATTGGCCTTGGAAACATGAAGGAGATCGCACCAGGCGACATCGTTCAGTGTTTCGAGATGCGCGAGAAAAAGCGAGCATAAGCAATGGGTCAATCACATCGCACACTTAAGGTTGCCGACCGCATCAAAGTGGTAGTTGCAAACTTACTTGAGACAAAGATTAAGGATCCACGTCTTGGGTTTGTAACTGTTACCGATGCGCGTGTGACTGGCGATCTTCAACAAGCCTCAATCTTCTATACCGTTCTTGGTGATCTCGATGAGCGTGCTGCAACAGCGGCCGCTCTCGAGAGCGCTAAGGGTGCGATTAGATCTGCATTGGGTCGCGAATTAGGACTACGTATTACTCCTAGCATCGAATTTTTTGAGGATGGATTACCAGAGAGCGCAAAAGCTTTAGATTCTTTGCTGGAAAAGGTTCATGAGCAGGATGCCCAAGTAGCTGCACTTCGCAAGAATGCGCAGTACGCCGGGGGAGAAGATCCTTACAAAGCTCCGCGTGTTATTGAAGAGTAGTTGTGACCCAAAAAATCGGCGAGCATGGATTTCTGGTTGTAGATAAAGAACCAGGTATGACTAGCCACGATGTGGTTGCCATTGCACGAAGAGCTCTCGGTACACGAAAAGTCGGCCATGCTGGAACCTTAGATCCCATGGCTACAGGTGTTTTAGTACTTGGATTTAACAATGGAACCCGTTTGTTGCAGTACATCACCGATGGCGACAAGACTTATCAAGCAACAGTTGTTTTAGGTGTCTCGACGATTACGGATGATTTTGAGGGCGAAGTAATCGCCACTGTTGATGCATCAGCAATCACCGATGAACAAATCAATGCAGAACTCGACACAATGCGTGGAACATTTATGCAACGTCCAAGTTCTGTGTCAGCTGTCAAAGTCGATGGTGAACGTGCATATGATCGAGTGCGATCCGGCGAAACCGTTGTTCTGGCATCTCGCGAGGTCACAATTTCTCAATTGGATATTGTAGAGATTCGTCGTATTGAAAAAAGAGTAGAAATTGATATCGAAGTCACTTGTTCGGCGGGCACTTATATTCGAGCAATCGCGCGAGATTGCGGAGATACGCTCAAAGTCGGGGGACACCTTTCAGCGTTGCGCCGTACTCGAGTAGCAGGATTTACTACATCAGGTTCTGCATCTATTGCAGATTTAAAGAGTGCCGAGTTTTCTACATTAGATCTAGCAGATGTTGCTCGAGCTACCTTTCCAGTACGTGAGATTGCATTGGATGAAAAGCTAGAGCTCTCATTTGGTAGAACTCTTGCAGCAAATCCTGCAGATGGGATTTATGCCGGTGTTTCACCTGCGAATGAGCTAATCGCACTCTTGAGCAATGTTGATGGAAAAGCCAAACCGATCGCTGTATTCGCGGCAGCGCATTGATTCTGAGATAATAAGCGCATGAGCATCGTTGTAATAGGAAATTTTGATGGAGTCCATAAGGGACACCAGCAGATCCTCAACCGTGCCAAGGCGCTAGCAGGCGATGAGAAGATAGTTGCATTGACCTTTGATCCTCATCCTGTTTCAGTTTTTGCTCCCGAAAGAGCCCCTTCGCTTTTAACAATCTTGAGCGACAAAATTGAGTTGTTAAAGATCCACAACGCAGATCAAGTAGCGGTTATTAAGTTCACTAAAGAGTTTGCAGCGATGGCCCCAGAGGATTTCGTTAACAAGGTTTTAGTTGAACAGCTCAAAGCATCGACCGTAATCGTGGGGGCCAACTTCACGTATGGATTTAAGGCTGCGGGCAATGTTGAATCACTGAGCAAGCACACAGAGTTTGAAACCGTTGTTTTAGATTTGCAGGCAGATAACGATGAAAGCATTTCATCCACCAGAATTCGAAAAGCAATCGTTGAAGGAAATGTTGAAGCTGCCCGAGAAATGTTGACCCGCCCACATCGCCTAGATGGAATCGTTGTTCATGGCGAAAAGCGAGGGCGTGAAATTGGATATCCAACTGCAAACCTTGGAAATATTGATGGTCAAACAATTCCAGCAGATGGTGTTTACGCTGGTTGGCTAACTGTAGGAATTGATCGTTGGCCAGCTGCGATCTCGATTGGAACAAACCCAACATTTGAAGGTGTGCGTGGCCGACAGGTTGAGGCATATGCAATAGATCAAGTTGGTTTAGATCTTTATACAAAGGCGGCAACTATTGAGTTTGGATGGCGCTTGCGCGACACATTGAAATTTGATGGTCTAGATCCACTATTGGAGCAGATGGCTAAGGATTGCCAAGAAGCCCGTCGATTGACCGAGTTGTAAGCGGGGATTTTGACCCGATTTCAGGTATCCCACGCCTGACTGTTACCCTTGCCCTTCAATCGAGTTAGCGAGTTTCTCGTGAGTCAAACCGAGAAGCCCTCGTGCTCAGTACATAAGGAGAACAAGAAATGGCATTAACACCAGCAGTAAAGAAGGAAATCATTGCTCAGTACGGTTCTACCCCTACTGACACAGGATCACCTGAAGCACAGGTGGCGCTACTTTCAAAGAGAATTGATCAGATCACTGATCACTTGAAGGCTAACCCACATGATCACCACAACCGTCGTGGTCTTTTGTTGTTAGTTGGTCGTCGTCGTCGCATCCTTCAATACCTAGCGAAGACAGATATCAACCGTTACCGCGCAATTATCGAAAAACTCGGTATTCGCCGCTAATTAAGTACAACCAATCTGCCGTAGAGCGATGGTCCTCGGTAGTGGTTTCCGCGCTTGAATACTTGCGCGTGAACTTCGATCGAAGATTCATTCTCTCGGCAGATTAAAAACTCAACAATTCTGTTGTGTTTTCAATCTACAAAGAGGAGGACCCATGGAGGGTCAAGAGGTTCAGTCAGCCGTTGCAGTTATTGATAACGGAAAATTCGGAAAACGAGAGATTCGTTTTGAAACAGGTCGCCTAGCGCGCCAAGCAGCTGGAGCTGCAGCTGTTTATCTAGATGATCAAACAATGATCTTCTCAGCGACAACAGCATCAAAAACTCCAAAGGATCAATTTGATTTCTTCCCTTTAACAGTTGATGTTGAAGAGAAGATGTATGCAGTTGGTCGTATCCCAGGATCATTCTTCCGTCGCGAAGGTCGTCCATCAGAGGATGCAATTCTTACCTGTCGTTTGATCGACCGCCCATTGCGTCCATCATTCGTAAAGGGACTTCGTAATGAAGTTCAGATCGTTGTGACAGTTATGGCACTCGATCCAGATCACATGTATGACGTTATCGCTATCAACGCAGCATCAATGTCTACACAACTTGCAGGACTACCATTTTCTGGTCCAATCGGTGGCGTTCGCGTTGCTTTGATTGATGGTCAATGGGTTGCATTCCCTAACCACTCACAGGTTGCAAACGCAGTCTTTGACATGGTTGTTGCAGGTCGCGTAAATAAAGATGATGTTGCAATCATGATGGTTGAAGCAGAGGCCACAGAGCGCACAATTGAACTAATCAAGGGTGGCGCACCAACGCCTACTGAAGAGGTTGTTGCACAAGGACTTGATGCGGCTAAGCCATTCATCAAGATTCTTTGTGATGCACAGGCAAAGCTTGCAAAGGTTGCCGCAAAGCCAACTGCAGAGTTCCCAGTCTTCTTGGATTACCAAGATGATGTCTTCGCAGCTGTTGAAAAGGCAGCTAAGGATGATCTTGCAAAGGCGCTAACAATCGTTGGTAAGCAAGAGCGCGAAACAAAGATCGATGAGATCTCTGCTTCTGTAAAGGAATCAGTAAGCGCACAATTTGAAGGACGCGAAAAGGAAGTTCCTGCAGCGTTCCGTTCATTAACTAAGAAGCTTGTACGTCAGCGTGTATTGCGCGACAAGATCCGTATCGATGGTCGCGGTCTTCGCGATATTCGTGCGCTATCTGCAGAGGTAGAAGTTATTCCTCGTGTACACGGTTCAGCAATTTTCGAACGTGGAGAGACACAGATTCTTGGAATCACAACTCTTAACATGTTGAAGATGGAGCAGCAGCTCGATACTTTGAACCCAGAAAATCACAAGCGTTACATGCACAACTACAACTTCCCACCATATTCAACTGGTGAGACCGGTCGTGTTGGTACACCTAAGCGTCGCGAAATCGGCCACGGTGCACTTGCTGAGCGCGCATTGATTCCAGTTCTACCAACTCGCGAAGAGTTCCCTTACGCAATCCGTCAGGTCTCTGAAGCGCTTGGTTCAAATGGTTCAACATCTATGGGCTCTGTTTGTGCTTCAACACTTGCACTATTTAATGCAGGTGTTCCACTACGCGCTCCAGTAGCAGGTATTGCAATGGGTCTTATCTCAGATGATGTCGATGGCAAGGTTGAGTACGTTGCTTTGACAGATATCTTGGGTGCAGAAGATGCATTCGGAGATATGGACTTCAAGGTTGCTGGAACCAAGGACTTTGTTACAGCGTTACAGCTAGATACAAAGCTTGATGGAATTCCTGCATCAGTTCTTGCTGGTGCACTTCTACAGGCAAAGGAAGCGCGTCTTGCGATTCTCGATGTCATGAATGAAGCTATCGATGCTCCAGATGAGATGAGCCCATTTGCTCCTCGCATCATCTCTGTAAAGATTCCAGTTGATCAGATTGGTGCGGTTATCGGGCCTAAGGGCAAGATTATTAACCAGATCCAAGATGAGACCGGCGCAGATATTTCTATCGAAGATGATGGAACTATTTATATCGGTGCAACTGATGGTCCATCAGCTGAAGCTGCACGTGCACAGATCAATGCAATTGCAAACCCACAGATGCCAGAGGTTGGCGAGCGTTACCTAGGTACCGTTGTGAAGCTTGCTGCATTTGGTGCATTCATCTCATTGATGCCAGGTAAAGATGGCTTGCTCCACGTATCTCAGATTCGCAAGATGCATGGTGGAAAGCGCATTGAAAACCTTGAAGAGGTTATGAAGGTTGGCGACAAGATCCAGGTAGAAATCGGCGAGATCGATCCAAAGGGCAAGCTTTCTTTGGTTCCTGTACTTGAAGATGGAACAACTGGTTCAGCTGAATAAATGAGCGTTCGTCGTTCAGTTTTACCTAGCGGTCTGCGTATCGTTACTGAAGAAGTTCCTTCGGTACGCAGCGCCGCGATCGGTATCTGGGTAAATGTTGGTTCACGTGATGAAACCCCGGCCGTGGCTGGGGCTTCTCACTTTCTAGAGCATTTACTGTTTAAAGGCACTAAACGACGCAATGCTCTAGAGATTTCTTCTTCCATTGAATCTGTTGGTGGCGAGATGAATGCTTTTACCAGCAAGGAGTACACCTGCTTCTATGCACGTGTGATCGATACCGATTTACCAATGGCGATCGATGTTGTCTCAGATTTGATTACCTCTTCAATTGTTACCGCACTTGATGTGGATGCAGAGCGCAAGGTTGTGCTTGAAGAGATTGCAATGCGCGATGATGATCCCAGCGATTTAGTGCATGATCTTTATGCAGAAACCTATTACGGAGATACTCCATTGGGTCGTCCGATCCTTGGCACTATTGATTCAATCAATAACATGTCTCGTAACTCGGTTTTTAACTACTACAAGAAGCGCTATCTGCCTCAGGATTTAGTGGTTGCTGTTGCTGGAAACATTAAGCACAAAAAAGTTGTTGCCATGGTTGAGGCTGCACTTTCTCAAGATGGTTTCCTTGATGTTAAAGGCGCTCCAGTAATCCGCCCAAATACTCCTGTTCGTAAGAGTCCTCAGCAATCCGTTGGACTTATTTCACGTCCAACTGAACAGGCACATATGTTTTACGGCATGGAGGGTGTTGCCCGACATGATGATCGCCGTTTTGCAATGGGAATTTTGGCATCTGCACTTGGTGGTGGAATGTCTTCCCGTTTATTCCAGGAGATTCGTGAAAAGCGCGGTCTTGCTTACTCTGTTTATGCATATGCACAACAGTTTGCAGGAAGCGGACAGATCGGTTTTTACGCCGGATGTAATCCATCGAAGGCGATTGAAGTTGTCGAAATCATTCGTGAGGTTTTAGCTGATGTTGCAGATAATGGAATGTCACATGAGGAAATTGAGCGAGCAAAGGGTGCCGTTCGTGGCTCCTTAGTTCTGAGCCAAGAGGACTCTGGTTCACGTATGAGCCGAATCGGCAAAAACGAGATTGTCTACGGACATGTCATGGATTTTGATGAGATTCTTAAGGCGATCTCACGCGTAAACGCCACAGACATTAAGGAAATTGCTAGCGCCTTTCTGACAAAAACGCCTACCCTTGCTCTTGTTGGTCCATTCAAATCAGAGTCAAAGTTTGAGAAGGTGTTAAGCAAATGATCAATGTTGCCGTCTTGGGTGCTCGTGGTCGAATGGGCTCAGAGGTTGTTAAAGCTGTTGAGGCAGCTGATGGTTTAGCACTTGTTGCCGCCCTTGATCTGGGGGATTCATTAGATCAACTCAAGGGATCAGCGGCCCACGTTGTCGTAGATTTCACGACGCCAGATAGCGTTATGGCCAATCTAGAGTTTTTGATTAACAATGGAATTAATGTCGTAGTTGGTACAACAGGATTTGATGATGCAAAACTAGCAACTGTTAATGGATGGCTTGCCAAAAACCCTTCAGTTGGCGTTTTGATCGCTCCTAACTTTGCTATCGGTGCGGTGTTAATGATGGAGTTTGCTGCCAAAGCGGCCCGTTACTTTGAATCTGCTGAAATTATCGAGCTCCATCACCCTGCAAAGGTTGATGCCCCATCTGGAACTGCAGCGCGCACAGCTGAATTGATGTCTGCTGCTCGTAAAGAAGCAGGGTTAGGTGCAATGCCAGATGCAACAACAACGGCGTTAGATGGTGCACGTGGTGCATTAGTTGGAGGCATTCCAGTGCACTCTGTTCGTGCACGTGGATTGGTAGCCCACCAAGAGGTTTTGTTTGGTGGCTTAGGGGAGACCTTAACTATTCGTCACGATTCAATTGACCGTGCAGGATTTATGCCAGGAGTTATTCTTGGCGTACGCAAAATTGTTAACACACCAGGCCTAACCCATGGCCTCGACAAGTTCATGTAAGGAGCTACCAATGTCTAAAGATCAAATCACTATGTATGGTGCCGATTGGTGCGGAGATTGCCGCAGATCTGAGCGACTTTTAAATGAGCTTAATGTTGAATATACAAAAATTGATACCGATGCGGATGTAACCGCTGCTGACAAGGTAATTGAAATTAATGGTGGAGCTAAGTCGATTCCTGTTATTGTTTTCTCAGACGGAACTCACTTAACTGAGCCATCTGATAATGACCTGAAGGCAAAGCTTCAAGCTTTAGGAATTATCTAAAGCCAGTTGTAGACCGCAGCTGATGAAACAGCTGCGGAAAGCACGACTACTGGAAATGGCGCCTTGAGAATTAAGGCGATGATTGCGACCGATAATCCAACTAAACGTTGATCAATCATGAGCGTAGATTTTTCAGAAAAGCTTTGTACGGAAACTAAAGCGCTGAGCAATGCGATCGGTATCAATGCGTTGATCTTTTGGATTTTTGGGTGTGTCAGCCAACGCTCTGGCACCGAATGTCCCGAGTACTTCAGTAGAAAAGCCATCAGGCTTGTGCCAATTGTTGCTATCCAGAAGATGGTCATCGCTTCAACCCAACTGCGATAGCGATAAACGCGGTGGCAATTATCGGCAAACCTGCTGGAAGAATCGGGGTCATTGCTATTGCAAAGATTGCACAACCAACGGCAAGTACGCGTTCAAAGTTTCCGGTTAATCGTGGCCAAACAAGACCTAAAAATGCAGCAGGAACAGCGGAATCTAAACCAAATGCCCGAATATCTCCCATGGCTTGAGCACCTAACGCACCCGCCAATGTGAAGAGATTCCAGAACACAAATACACCGATACCTGTGTACCAAAAACCCTTTCGCATCGCATCGACGCCACGTGGCTCTTGACCGAGTGCAACACCTGTTGATTCATCAATTGTTACTTGCGCAGCAATAACTCGCTTCAAACCTCTTACTTGCAAACGCGGAGCCATGATTACTCCATATAAAGCATTTCGAACGCCAAGCAAAGATGCGGTGGCGATTCCACTCAGTGCAGAACCTCCTGCACCGATAACACCAATGACTGCAAATTGAGATGCTCCCGAAAATGTCAGTAAAGACAGGAGGCAACTTTGGAGAACGGTGAAACCATTGGCGACCGCTGCCGCCCCAAAAGCCACCCCATAAGCGCCAACTGTGATGGAAACACTCATGGAGTCCCTAAAAGTGGTGGAGGCAACTTTGGACACGCGGCTATTGTGCCGTATAAATCCGAGAGTCGATAGGGGCGCATAGATAGGGTGCGACCATGAGTGAAGAGATTATTTACCGCGACGATGTAACTGTTGAGTTGGTCAAATCCAGTGCAAGTGATGCTGATGTTATTTGGGCGGCACGTGTGTCTACAGCTGGAGAGCAATCAATGGATGAGATTGGTGAAGATCCTGCACGCTCTGCCGGATTGATCAACTATCTTGCACGTGAACGTCATGGCTCACCATTTGAGCACACATCTATGACCTTCTTTGTCTCTGCACCAATTTTTGTTTTCCGCGAATTCATGCGCCATCGCATCGCTTCATACAATGAGGAAAGCGGACGCTATCGTGAACTCAAGCCGGTTTTCTACATTCCATCTGCTGAACGAAAGTTAATTCAAGTTGGAAAAACTGGTGCTTACACATTTGTAGATGGCACCAAGGAACAGTTTGATGTCACCGTTGAATCGATGAAGGTTGCCTACATCGCTGCCTATGACAGTTACAAGAAGATGTTGGACGCAGGAGTTGCGCGTGAGGTAGCTCGCGCAGTTTTGCCTGTTGCTACTTATTCATCGATGTATGTGACTATGAATGCTCGTGCATTGATGAACTTTTTATCCCTTCGAACAGCTCGCGAAGGCTCTCACTTTCCAAGCTACCCTCAGCGCGAAATCGAGATGGTTGCCGAGAAAATGGAAGCGGAATTTGCGAAATTAATGCCACTTACATACGGAGCCTTTGAAAAGTCTGGACGAATCGCCCCTTAATACGGGTAGAGTTCGACGCATGACAACGCCTGCTCCATTTGGACGTCTTCTGACGGCAATGGTCACCCCGTTCACAAAAGATGGGGCGATCGACTGGGCTGGAGTTGAAACCCTTGCAGCACATCTGGTGGCCACCGGTCACGATGGAATTGTTGTTAACGGAACAACTGGTGAGGCTCCAACTACAAAATCCTCTGAGAAAGAGGAGATCATTCGTGTAGTTCGAAATACCGTTGGAACCAAGATTCAAGTTTTATCTGGTGCTGGTGATAATGAAACCGAGTACTCAATCAATCAAGCAAAGCGAACTGAAAAAGCGGGCGCTGATGGTTTGTTAGTTGTTACCCCTTATTACAACAAGCCACCACAAGCTGGAATCGAAGCCCACTTCCGCGCAGTTGCTGATGCAACAGATCTTCCAATGATGATTTATGACATTCCGGGACGCACCGGTGTTCCAATCGAACCTGACACAATAGTTCGCTTGGCTGAGCATCCAAAGATTGTTGCGCTTAAGGATGCAAAGGGTGATGTCGCATCAACCTCATGGGTTATTAAGCGTTGTGGAATTCCTGTGTATTCAGGTGATGACATTCTTAATCTGCCCTTGTTATCTGTTGGTGCGGTTGGTTTTGTATCTGTATGTGGACATACAGTTGGTAAAGATTTGCGCGAACTTCTCGATGCCTGGTTTGCCGGTAACTCAGCGAGAGCGTTAGAGATTCATCAAAAGCTTCTTCCTGTTTACACCGGAACATTCCGTACACAGGGTGCGATTCTTACAAAAGCAGCACTTACCCTTATGGGCCTTCCAGGCGGCCATACTCGTCTTCCTCTAGTCGATGCAACCGATGCACAGATCGCGCAACTGCGTGAAGATCTTCGTGCCGGTGGCGTTGCAGTTAACTAATGAATCACCCACATCCCAACTTAAGTACTCCGCCGAAGTTAGTCGATGGCGGCTTACGTATCGTTGCACTTGGCGGCTTAACTGAAATCGGCCGCAACATGACGGTATTTGAGTACAAATCAAAGCTATTGATTGTCGATTGTGGAGTTCTTTTCCCAGAAGATACACAACCCGGAATTGATCTGATTTTGCCCGATTTTTCATACATTCGAGATCGTTTGCAGGATGTCATTGGAATTTTCCTTACCCATGGACATGAAGACCACATCGGCGCTGTTCCATATCTATTGCGCGAGCGTGGCGACATCGCAATTTACGGATCAGCGTTAACCCTTGCTTTGATAACAGCTAAGTTGAAGGAGCACCGCATTACTCCGCTGACTCGTGAGGTTCGCGAGGGCGGCACTGAAGATGTTGGACCTTTCACCTTGGAGTTCGTTGCGGTCAATCACTCGATTCCAGATGCATTAGCGGTTGTCATTAACACCGAAGCAGGTCGTGTTCTCGCAACTGGCGATTTCAAAATGGATCAAATGCCTTTAGATGGTCGCATTACAGATTTGCGCACCTTTGCCCGTCTTGGAGAACAAGGCGTAGATCTTTTTATGGTGGATTCAACCAACGCTGATATCCCTGGTTTCACGCCATCAGAACGTGAAATCATGCCAGCGCTGAACAGAGTTATCTCATCGACTAAGCGCCGTGTGATCGTTGCCTCCTTTTCTTCTCATGTGCACCGAGTTCAGCAGGTCATAGATATTGCAGCTCAACATGGTCGCAAGGTAGTATTTATTGGTCGTTCAATGGTTCGCAATATGAAGATCGCTGAAGATATGGGATACCTACATGTTCCCGCTGATCTTGTGCTCGATGCAAAGGATCTTGATCAATACGATGACAATGTTGTCTTGATCTGTACTGGCTCACAGGGCGAACCAATGGCGGCTTTATCTCGCATGGCCAATGGCGATCACCAGATCCGAGTAGGTGAGGGTGACACTGTAATTTTGGCTTCCTCGTTGATTCCAGGTAATGAAAACTCAGTATTTAGAATAATCAATGAGTTAACACGATTTGGTGCAAAGGTCGTTCATAAAGCTAATGCGATGGTTCACGTTTCTGGCCACGCTGCAGCGGGCGAGTTGTTGTACTGCTACAACATCGTAAAACCCAAGTATGTAATGCCCATCCATGGTGAATGGCGACATATGAAAGCAAATGCAGAGCTTGCAATTCAATCAGGAGTTCCACGAGGCAACACCTTTATTGTCGATAACGGAGTTGTAATCGATTTGGTAAACCACGAGGCAGAGGTTGTTGGAGCGATTCCAGTTGGATTTGTCTTTGTTGATGGGCAGAGCATCGGTGACATTACTGAAAGCTCATTAAAGGATCGTCGAATTCTTGGTGAAGAAGGCTTTATCTCATGTGTTGTCGTGATCGATTCACAAAGCGGAAAAATTGTCGCAGGACCTGATATTCATGCTCGTGGATTTAATGAGGATGCAGCGATGTTTGATGAGGTCAAAATGAGAATTGAAAAGGCGCTTGCTACCGCTGTTGCTGATGGCAATAACGGTACCCATCAGCTTTCACAGATTGTTAGAAAAACTATTGGTGGATGGGTCGGGGGAGAGCATCGTAGGAAGCCGATGATTGTCCCCGTCGTTATTGAAGTTTAAAGAACGGCGCGCCTAGTAGGTTCCAAATTGTTCACCCTTTACGATCGTGCGTGTGGCTAAAAGAAAAAAGGCGAAAAGTAAGACTGGAGCTGTTGGCGGTGCTCTAGGTCGAGGCCTTGCATCTATTTGGCGTTTTATTGCAAAATCTTTAGGAAGCAGTGTTCGCTTTCTGGCTCGCGGAGCACGCGACTTAGATCCTGCGCATCAACGAGATGGCATCGCATTTCTCATTCTAATTCTGGCGCTCATCGCAACAGCGGGAACATGGTTTAACTCAGATAATGTTGTTGGCCGCGCGGTGTATTCAGTTATATATGGCGGTTTTGGTCGAGTTGGATTCTTTGCTCCGATTGTTCTTATCTACTTTGCTTTCAGATTGTTTAGGGTTCCAGAGGATTCAAAGGCAACTGGGCGCATAATTATCGGAACACTTGCGCTTTTGCTCTCAACGACAGGTTTAGCTCATTTGCTCAATGGTTCTGTTGGAACTGGAGCAACTGCGATGCGTCATGGTGGTGGATGGGTGGGCTACGGTGTAACAACCCCACTAGTTGGTCTTATGACATCTGTTTTAACCTATCCAATTTTATTTATTCTCTTCATCTTCGGTGTTTTAGTAATTACCGCTACACCTGTTAATGAGGTTTTCACAAGAATTGCATCGGCAAGTAGTTGGCTATGGTCAAAGCGACCAGAGCGTGCCGAAAAGGTTGAGGAAGAGTTTGAGGTAACAGATACACCTCCATTTGAATCACCAGTGGTAGCTGCTTGGAACGCTCCGGTTGATGAAGAGGAAGAGGAGCTCGACGAGGAAAGCTTTGATGATGAATTCCCCGTCGAAGAATCAATTCCTGCAATCACGCATGTCAATGAAAGCACGGTGGCGGTTAAGCGCCCAGAGCAAATGCTCTTAACCGCAGATGTGAAGTATGAATTACCTGGTCCAGATTTGCTGCGAACAGGACCTGCAGCAAAGGCAAAGAGCAAGGCCAATGATCTTGTTGTTGCCGCCCTGACTGAGGTTTTCTTGCAGTTTGATATTGATGCAAGAGTCACCGGCTTTATGCGTGGTCCAACGGTTACTCGATACGAGGTTGAGCTTGGCAACGCTGTAAAGGTGGAGCGAATTACCGCGCTTGCAAAGAATATTTCCTATGCGGTTGCAAGTAGTGATGTTCGAATTCTTTCTCCGATTCCAGGCAAGTCTGCGGTCGGAATTGAAATCCCCAATACAGATCGCGAGATCGTCGCATTAGGTGATGTTTTGCGCTCAACAGTTGCTGGTCAAGATTTACACCCCATGCTTGTTGCATTGGGTAAGGATGTAGAAGGTAACTTTGTCTGCGCAAACCTTGCAAAAATGCCGCACCTTTTAGTTGCGGGAGCAACCGGTGCGGGTAAGTCCTCAATGATTAACGCAATGATTACCTCGATTTTAATGCGAGCAACCCCAGATGATGTGCGATTAGTGTTGATCGATCCCAAGCGGGTTGAACTCAATGCCTATGAAGGAATTCCGCATTTAATTACACCAATTATTACTAACCCTAAGAAAGCTGCAGATGCTCTTACCTGGGTAGTGCGCGAGATGGATCTTCGTTACGAGGATCTATCCACCTTTGGATTTAGACATATTGATGATTTCAACAAAGCGGTTCGCGCAGGAAAGGTTACGGTTCCCGAAGGTAGTGATAGAACAGTAGAGCCTTATCCATACCTACTAGTAATTATTGATGAGCTTGCAGATCTGATGATGGTTGCAGCTAAAGAGGTTGAAGAATCAGTTGTTCGAATTACTCAGCTTGCTCGTTCTGCAGGAATCCACTTGGTGCTGGCAACACAGCGTCCATCTGTTGATGTTGTTACGGGATTAATCAAGGCAAATGTTCCATCACGTCTTTCCTTTGCAACAAGCTCCCTTGCAGATAGTCGCGTTATTTTAGATAGCCCAGGTGCAGAAAAGCTTGTCGGTCAAGGAGATGGTCTCTTTATTCCCATGGGGGCAAGCCGTGCGATTCGAATTCAAGGCGCATATGTCTCAGAACGTGAAATTGAAGCGGTAACAACACATGTGAAGAAGCAGCTCAAGCCGCGCTATCGCGATGATGTAACCGCTCCTGTTAACCAAATGAAGATGGTTGATAAAGAGATTGGTGATGATTTAGATATCTTGTGCCAAGCGGTAGAACTAGTTGTAGGTACTCAGTTTGGATCAACTTCGATGTTGCAAAGAAAGTTACGAGTTGGTTTTGCAAAAGCTGGTCGCTTAATGGATCTGATGGAGTCTCGTGGAATCGTGGGACCATCTGAAGGTTCTAAAGCTCGCACCGTGTTGGTAAAGCCTGATGAACTCGATTCAGTGCTTGCGACCCTCCGCGATTATTAACTTTAGATGAATTAAGCGGGGTGGTGCGAGGGTTCACCCTATCTTCTCACTCCCACACCTAGTCACCCAGAGCAATCACGACTTACACTTGTGCTTCCCCCATTTGCTGCATTGAGGATATTTCATGTCACTTGGATCAATGATTACTAAGGCGCGTAAGGATGCTGGCCTTAGCATCGATGATCTTTCTGCAGCCACAAATATTCGTGGTCCGCTTCTGCGGCAGATGGAGTCAGATAATTTCTCACAATGTGGTGGCGAAACATATGCGCGTGGACACTTAAGAAATATCGCAGTTAAATTAAATGTAGATCCTCAAATATTTATAACAGCCTTTGAAGATGAGCAAATGCATGTTGATCGCTCCATGCAAGATCTGCTTGTTGAAAACAGCGTCATGAGAGAGCCAGGAGAGGCTCGAAAAGTCTCGTGGAAAGTTTTAGTAACAATCTCTATCTCGACTCTATTTATTGCAGGACTTGCTCAGATAATCGTTTCCAATAATTCAAACCCAGATATTCCAGTAGCGCTTGAAGAGACAACGCAACCAACTGCATCAGCTGAAGCAACACCAGAACCAACTGAGGTTGTTGAGCAAGAGCCAACAGATGAAGCAACGATTTCTACTGGCGTAGGTGTTGAAGTAGTCATCACTGCAGCTCGTGCCAAGAGTTGGCTCTTTGTCTCAGATGCAAATGGTCGAGTCTTGTTTAGTGGCCAGATTTCACGAGGGGTAACAAAAACCTTCACAAGTGGGGAACAGCTAAATCTCAAAGTTGGCAATGCAGGTGGAGTAGATCTATCGGTAAATGGCACACAGGTGGATCAACTAGGTATCGATGGTCAGGTTGTTAGCGTGTCGTACGGAGTAGATTCTTAAACCCTCTTTGCACTGTAAGATTGCGCAAATGAAGCGCACAGTTGCAGTTGTCACTTTAGGGTGCGCACGAAATGAAGTTGATTCCGAGGAACTTGCCGGCCGTTTAGCTGCCGATGGCTGGACCCTTGTCGATGATGTTGAATCTGCAGAGGTTGCCCTCGTAAATACCTGCGGCTTTATCGAATCAGCGAAAAAAGATTCTGTCGATGCCTTGCTAGAGGCTAACTCACTTAAAGGTCATGGCACTACTCGCGCGGTAGTTGCTGTTGGTTGCATGGCTGAACGATATGGAAATGAACTTGCCGAGGCTCTTCCTGAGGCGGATGCAATCTTGGGCTTTGATGATTACAAAGATATCTCAGCGCGTTTGCAATCAATTGTTGCGGGTGAATCCCATAAAGCACATGTTCCTCGTGATCGTCGCGCACTGCTTCCTATCGCACCTGCCGAGCGAGCAGATGCTCGACAGGAAGAAGAGTTCTCACGCAAACGTTTAGGTAACGCTCCATGGGCACCTTTAAAAATTGCATCTGGTTGCGACAGACGATGTTCATTTTGCGCGATTCCATATTTCCGTGGCTCATTTATTTCTAGACGCCCTACTGAAATTATCGCTGAAGCTCGTTGGTTAGCTGACAATGGCGTCTCTGAGATGTTCCTTGTAAGCGAGAACACGACTTCATACGGAAAAGATCTTGGTGATCTGCAACTGATGGAGAAGATTCTGCCTGAAATTGCAGCACTTCCAGGGGTTGAACGTGTTCGTCTTTCATATCTACAGCCAGCTGAAATGCGACCAACTTTGTTACAGGCGATGATCGCTACCGACAAAACTGCACCGTACTTTGATTTATCTTTCCAGCACACAAGTCCAACGGTTTTGCGCAGAATGCGCCGCTTTGGAGACACTGAAAAGTTCCTGCATTTAATCAGTCAGATCCGTGCACTCTCACCTGAGGCAGGAATTCGATCTAACTTTATTGTTGGTTTTCCTGGCGAGACACAAGAGGATTTTGATGATCTTGCAAACTTCATTACACAAGCCAAATTAGATGCGGTTGGAGTTTTTGGTTATTCCGATGAGGACAACACTGAAGCCCTCAACTTAACTGACAAGGTCGACGCTGATGTCATCGCACAACGTGTAGAGACCCTGTCTTCATTGGCAGATGAGATGGTTTCCTTACGCGCCCAGGCTCGAATTGGAGAAACAGTTCGAGTATTAATTGAGGATGAACAGTTGCAAGAAGGCCGAGCCGCCCACCAGGGCCCTGAAGTTGATGGAACAACAACCTTTATTGGCACTGATTTTAAAGTTGGGCAGTATGTTGACGCCGTGGTTATTGATTCAATGGGTGCGGATTTGGTGGCTAAGCCACTATGAAGTTACCAGCTTTCATAACTCCTAATTTCATCACCGTCATGCGATTGGTTTTTGTACCTGTCGGTGCTTACACACTTTTCAAAAATGGTGGAGATGACACCACCTGGCAGTACATCTCGTGGTGTGTTTTCTTTGCACTGGGTATGTCAGATGTTTTAGATGGCAAGTTGGCCAGAAGCCGCGGAACGATCACCGAGTTTGGAAAGTTTCTGGATCCAGTCGCTGATAAGTTTATGATCGGTACCGCGATGGTTTCACTTTCTATATTGGGACGCATGCCATGGTGGATGACGATTGTGATTTTAAGCCGTGAAATTGGAATTACAATTTTTAGATTAGCTGTCATCAAGCGTGGAGTTATTCCTGCCAACCGTGGCGGCAAGATCAAAGCCATGATGCAAGGCTTTGGTGTTGGTTTCTATGTTTTACCTCTAGATGAAAGCCTGTACTGGTTCCGAGATGGGTTTATGTACATAGCTATTGCGCTCACTATCTTTACTGGTGCGTACTATGTAAAATCAGCCCTAACACATAAAGCATGACCCACAAGGTTTAGGCTAGAAGAGAGAAGTTTAATGGCGCTTCCAAAGGAGATACTTGGCTTTGCAGCCGAGATCGTTGATCACCTGCGCCAACGTGGTGAAACAATTAGCACCGCAGAATCCTTAACCGCCGGTGCTGTAAGTTCAGCGATTGTCACAATCTCCGGTGCTTCAGATGTTTTTGTTGGGGGAGTGACCGCATACCGCGATGAGATTAAAACCTCTCACTTAGGTGTAGATCCATCCATTATTGAAAAGCACACAGTAATTAGCGAAGAGGTTGCCGTCGCAATGGCTAAGGGTGCAATTAAATCCTTTGGAACAACATGGGCGATCGGAACAACGGGAGTTGCCGGCCCTAACCCATTAGATGGACACCCAGTTGGCGCTGTATGGGTTGCTATCGAAGGCCCAATAAGCCAGACCATTGAACTTTCCTTGTCTGGTGAACGTGAATCTGTACGAAACGCAGCTACATCGAGCGCGATTGCCACCTTTGCGCGTATCCTTAGACATCGACCATAAAGATCAGATAGAAAGTTCGACAGGATGGGAGGAAATGACAATGGTTCTAGTTCGTGAAGCTGTTGGGCAAACCCTTCGTGCTGCTCGTACATCTCAAGGTCGCACCTTGCGTGATGTTGCCCGCGATGCCCGTGTCTCTCTTGGTTACCTATCTGAGGTTGAGCGCGGTCAGAAAGAGGCTTCCTCAGAACTTCTTAATGCGATCTGCACAGCGTTAGGTCTTTCACTCTCAGGTGTTTTTGCGCAGGTTGCATCAGAGCTTAAGAGCCGTGAGGGCGTCACTCTCACTGTTGTCGATGCCGCTTAATAAGTACGCGCCACAAGTAGCAACTCACCGCCGTACACAAAACGCAATCCTCGAAGCAACTAAAGAATTAATTGCAACTACTGGGCTGAAAAAAATGTCCATGATTGAGATTGCCGATGTTTCACAGGTATCTCGTGCAACTTTGTATAACCATTATCGCGACAAGGACAGCGTTCTGCTCGCTCTATGCGAATCAGAGTTAGCTCGATTAGTAGAAATTGCACAGAACGCACCAGATGCAACATCAGCGCTGGAGCAGATTTCACTTCAGGTTTCATCTGATTCAGCGTTAGCAGCAATGCGGTTTCAAGATCCAGATCAATTGGCATTGGCCTTAACAAAGCATGATGATCATTTATGGAAAGCTTTTGCAATTGCATTAAATCATCTACTGGGTGAAGGAAAGAGCGCGCTAGCGCTACGTTGGCTTTTAGGACAGGCTCTCCATCCGATTAACGCACAACAATCTCGCGCACAAGCAGAAGCAATTACCGGCATTGCGAATCTCTGATCTTCGCGAACGAATTACCCTGTCTTTTGGGGATTCTTGGGCCGCCTCATTTTCATCAGATATCGCTCTATCTGAATTAGGAAGTAAGAGCGTTAATGAAGCGCTAGCGGCGGGCTTTGAGCCCGATGTAATTTGGAAAGCGGTGTGCAAGGCCCACCCGTCAGAGACTGAAAAGTACAAGTACTAATGCCAATTATTGCTCACCAATTTACTGAAGACCTCAAAAAGCCTGCCTTGGTTTTGGTACATGGCTTAGGTTCTGCCGGAACTATCTGGAAAAGTTTGATTCCACAGCTGATTAAACACTTTACTGTTTACGCCGTTGATCTTCCGGGCCATGGCGTTGCACCCATTGAACCCGATGAAAAGGTTGATCCACACTCACTTGCAGCTGCCATTGTTGATGAAGTGCGTAAGACACATGGTGTTCAACAGATGCATGTTGCCGGAAACTCATTAGGTGGATGGATTGCACTTGAAATGGGCGCGGTTGCACCAGATAAGGTAAAAAGTATTACAGCCCTTGCCCCAGCTGGATTGTGGCACGAGCTCCCGATGGGCAAGTATCCGCCAAGTTTAGATGCGCGCTTTCTTGCTAAAATTTCGCAGTACTTTATGCGGATTGCATATCACCTGCCACCGCTTAAGGCGATTGGTTACAAAAAGATTACTCACTTATGGCGAGAGTTAAGTTTTGAAGCCTGTCGCGATTCTGTGTTAGCGATGGCAAAGTCAACGGGATATATGCCATTGTGGAATGGCTTGCGCGGGAAAAAGTTTCAATCCCATGTTCCAAAATCAGTTGATGTATCGATCATCTTCGGTGATTACGATCTAACGTTACCTGAAGAGATTGCTCAGGAAAAAGAGGTAGCACCGCATCATTCTCATTGGGTGGTGGTTGATAACTGCGCGCATGTGATTATGTGGAACTACCCAGACATGACAGTTGATTTCATCAAACGAACAGCTAAGGTTGCTTAGCAGTACACCTCTAAAACCCAGGGCTCTTTAGCTGTTGCTTCAATCAATGTGCAGGTAAATCCTTGTGACACAATTTCATGAAGTTGTTGAGGTGTTTGCGGTACGACAGTTGACTGCAATAAGTACCTGGTAACTTCTCCACGTGTTTTCTTGGACATATGGGTAATTACTTTCTTGTCGCCAGCAACTGTTGTGAAGACTTTGATCTCCACAGTTTTTTCGATAGGGGATTGCCATACAGTTTGATAAGTCGATGAGCGACAATCGATAATCAGTGAAGGTGTGAGCCCATCAAGTACCGTTGCAACCTTTGGAGCCATCTCCTTATTAACGATCTTTTCTTTGTACGGTTCGATGGGATCTAACGGGCGCAAGGCTCCGTACTTGGCCGAAATAATCACGATCGATGACTGGGCCAGCTTCTGCTGCGCCTTAGTAAGGGTGTTCCATCCCAGGGCGGCGTATAAGACCCCCGTGTAGAGCTCAATGGCAGGGGCGGGCGCCGCGGCTTTCTTCTCGGAGGGCGGCAGCAGGATCAACACCGGCTCAGTATGGGGGGCGACACGAGCCTTTCTTGTCAGTGGCGCCTGATACCTTTCGAACAGATGTTCGGATAGAATTATCTCGTAAAGCCAGAGCGGTTCCAACCTCCGCGTATAGCTCTTCTCCACACTCGATGTGGAGATTCTGTACGCCGTCGTTGGGTCTCCGTACCTTCTGGGCCGACACCAAACGGCTCTGCACACTGCAGGACGTTCTATCGAAAGGAATGTAAGTGGCTACTGAAAAAAGCAACAAAGCCAATGAAGCAGCACAAGACAAAGCCAACAGCGAACGCAATAAAGCGTTGGACACAGCCCTAGCCCAGATCGAACGTCAATTTGGTAAAGGCGCGGTAATGAAGATGTCAGAGCGACAGAACACTGTTATCGAAGTTATCCCAACAGGATCAATCGCACTCGACATCGCACTTGGAATTGGTGGACTCCCACGAGGCCGCGTTGTAGAGATTTACGGACCAGAATCATCAGGTAAGACAACTCTTACATTGCACGCAATCGCAAATGCACAAAAGGCTGGTGGAATCTGTGCCTTCATCGATGCAGAGCATGCATTTGATTCTGAGTATGCAAAGAAGCTTGGTGTCGATATTGATGCACTACTTGTTTCACAACCTGACACAGGTGAGCAAGCACTTGAAATTATGGACATGCTTGTTCGTTCAGGTGCACTTGATCTCGTTGTAGTTGACTCAGTTGCAGCACTTGTTCCACGTGCTGAAATTGAAGGCGAGATGGGTGACTCACACATGGGTCTACAGGCTCGTTTGATGTCACAGGCGCTTCGTAAGATTACTGGTGCACTTCACCAATCAAAGACAACAGCGATCTTTATCAACCAGCTCCGTGACAAGATCGGTGTCTTCTTCGGTTCTCCTGAGACAACAACTGGTGGTAAGGCGCTTAAGTTCTACGCATCAGTTCGTCTAGATATCCGTCGTATTGAAACATTAAAGGATGGCCAAGAATCTGTTGGTAACCGTACCCGCGTAAAGGTAGTCAAGAACAAGATGGCTCCACCTTTCAAGCAGGCAGAGTTTGACATCATCTACGGCACAGGTATCTCACGTGAAGGCTCATTGATCGACATGGGCGTAGATATCGGAATCGTTAAGAAGTCTGGTGCTTGGTACACATACGAGGCCGATCAACTAGGACAGGGCAAGGAGAATGCACGTGCATTCCTTCTTGATAACCCAGATCTAGCAAATGATATTGAGAACAAGATCCGCGAACACTTTGTACCGGTTGAGGTTGATCCAGCGCTCGTTGCTGCGATCGATGAGGCCGCCGCAGAGGTGGATTTCTAAGCTCCAATGTTGGAGTACCTAAAGGTTGACCAGGAGGCTGACCCTTACTCAATCGCAAACACCATCGCATTAAATGCTTTGGTTGCGCGGGCTAAGAGTAAGGGTGAGCTACTGGCGCATCTTAAAAAGCGCGGAGTCGAGGATGATGTTGCCAATGCAACTGTTTTTAGACTTCAAGAAAAAGGGTTGATCAACGACTCAGAGTTTGCCAAGGCGTGGACCCAATCCCGTCACACCTCTAAGAAGTTATCGAAGAGAATCATCGCTGGCGAACTTCGCACTAGGGGAGTAGATCAACAAAGTATTGATGAAGCTCTCGATGAGATTGATGATGAGTCTGAGTACCGCACCGCATTTTCATTAGCGATGCGTAAGTACAGCACCATGAGTCGTCTCGAGCCAGAGGTTCAAATTCGCAGAGTTCAATCTCTGCTCCAGCGAAAAGGTTTTGCCTTTTCAACTATTTCGCGGGTTATTCGCGAGTTAGGTATTCAGTCAGACGAGCAGCGGTAGCAACTACTGCAGCGGCATGAATGCGGCCTGGTTGACGTCCTAGACGTTCGATCGGGCCGCTAATGCTTACAGCGGCGATTACCTTTCCATTAGGAGCGCGAACCGGTGCAGATACAGATGCAACACCAGCTTCACGTTCACCAACAGATTGCGCCCACCCGCGACGACGATCAGCGGAGAGTTGAGCGGCGGTAAAGCGCGCATTTGTTAAACCGCGATGAATCTTCTCTGAATCCTCCCAGGCCAACAAAATTTGTGCTGCAGATCCTGCCTGCATAGTTAAAGCAGCACCTACTGGAACAGAGTCGCGCAGACCAGAAAGTCGTTCAGCTACCGCAACACAGATACGTAAATCACCTTGGCGACGGTACAACTGCGCACTTTCTCCAGTTGCATCACGCAGAGCAGATAGGGCAGGTGCGGCAGCGGCTAGGAGGCGATCCTCACCAGCTGCTGCACCTAATTCGCCAGAACGTGGACCTAAGACAAAACGCCCCGTTAAGTCGCGGGCAACTAAGCGATGGAACTCAAGTGCAACAGCTAAACGGTGCGCGGTAGGACGTGCGATACCGGTTGCGGCAACAAGTTCTGCAAGTGAGTGTGGACCAGCCTCGAGGGTGCTCAAAATTGCCACCGCTTTGTCTAATACGCCAACTCCGCTATTATTTCTGTTCACAGAGTGATATTAGCATCTCATTATCTGATACAGCAAGTTGGGTACACAAAAGGAGCACGACACCGTGGGTAAAACTATAGCCGAGAAGATTTGGGCAGAGCATGTAGTTCGCCAAGCAGATGGTGAACCAGATCTGATCTACATCGATCTACATTTAATTCACGAAGTTACTAGCCCACAAGCTTTTGATGGTCTGCGCCTTGCCGGCCGTCCAGTTCGTCGCCCAGATCTGACTATTGCAACTGAAGATCACAACGTTCCAACCATGAACATTGATAAGCCAATTGCAGATCCTGTCTCAAAGCTGCAGGTAGATACCTTGCGCGCAAACTGTGCAGAGTTCGGAGTTCGTATTCACTCACTGGGTGACAAGGACCAAGGAGTTGTTCACGTAGTTGGGCCTCAGCTTGGAATCACTCAACCAGGTATGACGATTGTTTGTGGAGATTCACATACATCCACACATGGAGCATTTGGTGCACTGGCATTTGGAATTGGAACCTCAGAGGTAGAGCATGTTCTTGCAACTCAAACCTTGCCGCTACAGCGCCCAAAGACTATGGCGATCAATGTTGAAGGCTCATTAAAGCCAGGTGTTACATCGAAGGACATCATCCTTGCGATCATCGCAAAGATTGGTACCGGTGGTGGACAGGGTTATGTCATCGAATACCGCGGAAGTGCCATTCGTGCACTGTCTATGGAATCACGCATGACTGTGTGCAACATGTCTATTGAAGCTGGTGCTCGCGCAGGATTAATCGCTCCAGATCAAACCACCTTTGATTACATCAAGGGCAAGCCACACGCACCAGAAGATTTTGATGCAGCGGTTGCTTACTGGAAGACATTGTTTACCGACTCTGATGCGAAGTTTGATGTCGAAGTTGATCTCAACGCCGATGATCTTGAGCCATTTGTTACATGGGGAACAAACCCAGGCCAGGGACTTCCACTCAATGCCGTTGTTCCTAACCCTGCTGATTTTGCAGACTCTGAACAGCGCACTGCGGCAGAGCGTGCACTTGTCTACATGGGCCTTGAAGCGGGAACACCTTTGAAAAAGATAGCGATTGACACTGTTTTCTTGGGCTCTTGCACCAATGGTCGTATTGAAGATTTGCGTGCAGCTGCAGATATCTTGAAGGGAAAGAAGATCGCTTCCTCTCTTCGCATGTTGGTAGTTCCAGGATCTGCTCGAGTTCGTCTTGAAGCAGAGGCTGAAGGTTTGGACAAGGTCTTTCTTGATGCAGGAGCTGAATGGCGCAATGCTGGATGTTCAATGTGTCTTGGTATGAACCCAGATCAGTTAGCTGTTGGAGAGCGATCAGCATCAACATCAAACCGTAACTTTGAAGGACGTCAAGGTAAGGGTGGTCGCACCCACTTGGTTAGTCCACTTGTCGCAGCTGCAACCGCGTTGCGTGGAACTCTCTCATCACCTGCGGATCTGTAAGGAGCAACTGACTATGGAAAAATTCATCACACATGTTGGAACTGGTGTTCCTCTACGTCGCAGCAATGTTGATACAGATCAGATCATTCCCGCTGTTTACTTAAAGCGTGTTACACGAAGCGGGTTTGAGGATGGGCTATTTGCTGCGTGGCGCAATGATCCTGAGTTTGTTTTAAATCAACCTCAATTTAAGAGCGCGACTGTTCTAGTAGCTGGCGCAGATTTTGGAACGGGATCATCTCGTGAGCATGCTGTGTGGGCGCTTCAAAACTATGGTTTCAAGGTAGTTATCTCAAGCCGCTTTGCAGATATCTTCCGCGGAAACTCGCTCAAGGGTGGATTGCTCACAATCATTCTGGATCAAGCAGAGGTAGAAGCGATGTGGGAGGCGATTGAAGCCGATCCTGCAACTCCAATCACGGTAAACCTAGAAGAGCGCACAGTGTCTTACGGTTCAAAGAGCCTGCCCTTTGCGATCGATGATTACACCCGTTGGCGTTTGATGGAGGGCCTGGATGACATCGGTCTGACCTTAAAACAGACTGATTTCATTGACTCATTTGAGAAAAAGCGCCCTGCCTACAAACCTGCAACCCTTCCAATTCGTTCTTAAGGGTTCAAAACAAGCGTAATTCATTGTTTTTTGCATAGGGTGAAGCCGGTTATGTAGAACTCTCAATCTATGATTTAGAGTTTTCTACGCATAAAAATCACTGTTTTTTGGATTTTGCGTGTAATAAAAAATTGCGACACGCGCATTTCAATAGCGTAATCACCCCTAATAAGCGCGTAAGTTTATGAACACGTTAAGCGGTTGCTTGACATTTACGCGTAAATAAGGGGATTTCAATGAATAAGGCCCAATTCATTGCTGCGTTAGCACCACACTTCAACGACAGCAAGAAGGAAGCAGCTCACGCTGTAGATATCGTTTTTGACACAATCGTTCGCAACCTTTCAAAGGGCGAAGATGTAATGATCAACGATTTCGGTAAGTTCAAGAAGGTTGATCGCAAGGCACGTATGGGACGTAACCCATTCACAGGCGAGACAATCAAGATCAAGGCATCAAAGAAGGCTCGCTTCCTACCTGCAAAGGCACTTAAGGAAGTTATCTCAGGAGATCGCAAGCTAGCTCCTGCACCAAAGCCAGAGCCAAAGGTTGTTGCTAAGCCAGCAGCTAAGAAGGCTGCTCCAAAGAAGGCTGCAAAGAAGACAGCTAAGAAGGCTGCTCCAAAGAAGGCGGCTAAGAAGTCACCTGCTAAGAAGAAGCCAGCAGCGAAGAAGGTTGTAAAGAAGGGTAAGAAGAAGTAATTCTTTTTACTTTAAAGACGGGGTCGGCTAACGCTGGCCCCGTTTTTGCATGTACAGCACTAGTATTTCATCTATGACGGAGTACAAGGTTTCATACGCTCCTCCAACGGGAAAACCTCTTGGGACAAATTTCGCCTTCAAAATAGGCACCAAGGTAATGATCCCAATTATGAATGCAATCGGAAAAAAAGTTTGGCGCGGCGGAGAAAAACTTCCTAAGACCGGCAAAATTATTGTTGCTAGCAACCATGTCTCTTACTTGGATGTTCTCTTCCTTACCCACTTTCTCTTCCGCAACGGTAGAGCTCCTCGCTATATTGGAAAAGAAGGCGTTTTTAAGGTTCCTGTAATTGGAAAGATAATTCTGGCCGCTGGCATGGTTCCAGTTGCTCGAGAAAGTAAGGATGCATCCAAAGCATTAGATCATGCGGTGAGATTGTTAGAGGTTGGACACTGTGTTGGTGTTTATCCCGAAGGAACATTAACCCGTGATCCTGGTGGCTGGCCGATGGTCGCAAAAACTGGCTTAGCTCGATTAGCTATCGCTACCCACACACCAATCATTCCAATTGCCCAGTGGGGTTCGCAGATTGTTATGCCAACCTATGAAAAGAAGTTGAAGGTTTTTCCACGGACTCCAATTCAGATCCTGGTTGGTGATCCGTTAGATCTATCACCGTGGTACGGAAAAGAGAATGATCCAGAAGCACTTCGAGAGGCAACAGCTTTTGTGATGCGTGAGCTAACAAATTTGCTGGAACAGCTTCGCGGCGAAAAACGTCCAGTTGAGATCTTTGATCCACATAATTCGCCACTTCCTCGCACCGGTAACTTTAAGAAGGCCAAAAAGAAGTGAGCAAGGTTGTAGTTCTAGGTGCGGGCCAATGGGGAACAACCATGGCCCAAGTTCTTTGTGATGCGGGAAACCATGTTTTGATGTGGGGCAGAAGCCAAGAGTTAGTAGATGAAGTCAATAACAAACACACAAACTCCAAGTATTTGGATGAGAACATTTTGCCGGTGGGTTTAAAGGCAACAACTGATCTACGCGAGGCTTTTGAATACTCCAATATTTACGTACTCGCAGTTCCTGCGCAGACCCTTCGCGAAAATCTCACCGCCTGGAAATCGATGGTTGCGCCCAACGCCTTGTTCGTCAGTACGCTCAAAGGTATTGAGGTAAGCACAATGTCTCGTATGACTGAGATTATCTCTGAGGTCATGGAGACCGAAAACATTGCAATCATCACGGGACCAAACCTTGCTAATGAGCTGATTTTGCGCCAACCAGCAGGGGCAGTTGCTGCAGCTGCAACAGTTGGAATCGCTGAAAAAGTTCAGCAGTTGTTTACAACTCCTTATTACCGCGTCTATACATCGGTCGATGTTTTAGGGTGTGAACTTGCTGGTGCAATTAAAAGTGTTATTGCACTGGCGGTGGGTATTTCAATTGGAATGGGATACGGAGAAAACACCCAAGCGATGCTGATTACTCGTGGACTTAATGAAGTTGCCCGTTTATGTGCAGCTCATAACGCAGATCCGCTGAGTGCTGCAGGTCTTGCGGGTATGGGAGATCTCGTTGCTAGCTGCGGATCAGCTCTTTCTCGAAACCGTACCTTCGGTGAAGTTTTAGGAAAAAGCGGATCTATGGAGGTAGCTAAAACTCAGGTGGCAAAAACTGTTGAAGGTGTTGCCTCTTCAAGTGCGGTACTGGAAATTGCACACCGCGTCGGAATCGAAGTTCCAGTTATTGAAGCGGTGGCAGATGTAGTTTCAGGCTCATTGACTCCAGAACAAGCACTAGATCGTCTTATGGAGATAACTACTAAAGCAGAAAACTTCATTCGATGAGCAAGCTAACAGTTGCAATTATTTGTGGAGGCCCAAGCAGTGAACATGAGGTTTCATGTGTATCGGGCGGGGGAGTCTTAAAGGGCTTAGATAAAAAGAGCTTTACGCCGATTTTGATTGGAATTACCAAAGCGGGCAATTGGGTTGCACTCGATGAAAACTATCCGCTGGCAATTCACAACAAGGTCATGCCAACAATTGAAGATAACGGAACTAGGGTCGAGCTTGCACAAGGTGGGTTAGTAATAGATGGTTCCTTCGTAAAGATTGATTGCATCTTCTCGATTCTTCATGGCGAGTTTGGTGAAGATGGAAAGATTCAACAGTTACTAGAGGATGCGCACATTCCCTATGTAGGTAGCGGGGTAAAGGCTTCAGCCGATGCAATGGATAAAGCACTGGCCAAAGAGCTCTTTGCTGCAGCGGGATTAACGGTTGCACCCGGAATTGTTGTGCACAAATCAGATCCACACCCAGATGCGAACTCACTTTCCTACCCAGTCTTTGTAAAGCCATCGAGTGGTGGATCTAGCCGTGGCACACACAAGGTTAAATCAGCTGACAAATTAACTGCTGCCATCGATGATGCTTTCTTGTATGACTCAAAGGTCTTGATTGAAACCGCCATCAATGGACGGGAAATTGAATGCGCAGTTCTGGAACGAGATGGAACTAGTTACGCATCCGTTGTCGGAGAAATTGTCGTTAACCCTCAATTTGAGTTTTATGATTTCGAGGCTAAGTACTTAGATGATGCAACAACGGTAAAGATTCCTGCTGATATTTCTGAGGCAGATGCTCAAGCTATTCAAATTGCAGCAATGCAAGCCTTTGATGCGATCGGATGTGCCGGGCTAGCCCGCTGTGATTTCTTCTATACCAATGAGAATCAAATCATCATTAATGAGATCAACACCTTGCCTGGATTTACTGGAACCAGTGTGTACCCCAAGTTATGGCAAGCAACGGGTGTTACCTACTCAGATTTAATTACAGCTCTTATCGACTCTGCAATTAATAAGGCTGTTTAAAGAGGTTAGCTCAGGTGTGTAACTGGGCAGGTCAAGGTACGTGTAATTCCAGGAACTGCTTGAACCTTAGAGAGAACTAGGCGACCAAACTCTTCCATGCTTGATGCTTCTGCACGCATGATTACATCGTAAGGACCAGTAACTCCTTCAGACAATGTAACGCCAGGAATCTTTGCCACGGCATCTGCAACTCCAGTTGCCTTGCCAACTTCTGTTTGAATCAAGATAAAAGCCTGTACTGACATGAGATGTCCTTTCTGGTCGATGGCAAACGCTACCGCAGATGAGCCCCATCGAGGTAGTCGATTAGGCTAAGCGGTATGAACTTCGATGAGGCTGGGGTAATTGCCGCACTGGCACGCATCTTTGGCACCTCGCAGCGCGGAGTCGAGATCGGTATCGGAGATGATGCAGCTGTTGTAAAAACATCTGAGCGAACGGCAATCACAACAGATATCGCTGTTGAAGGAACACATTTTTCTACACAGTGGAGTAGCGCCTTTGATATTGGTCGAAAGATCACCGCAGCAAACCTGGCCGATATCTACGCGATGGGTGGCTCACCAAAATTCTTGGTAGCTGCGGTAACTCTTACAGGTGAAGAGTCAATGGAATGGATTGAAGATCTTGCCGAAGGTATTGCACATGAGGCCAGCAGTTGTGGCGCTTATGTTGTCGGAGGAGATCTTACAAAGGGCCCCTGCAAAGTTATTTCAATCGCTGCAATCGGCCAGATTGATACTGCGATTACACGCTCTGGTGCTCAAGTGGGTGATTCTATTTACATCTCTTCACTACCCGGTTGGTCTGCTGCGGGCTTAACAATTATTGACAAGGATCTGGAAACAGATCTAGCGCTTCACGCTGTGTCAGAGTTTTGTGCACCAACGGTTGATTACTCAGCAGCGGTGCAGTTTTCAAATGGTAAAGCCACATCGCTGTGCGATATCAGCGATGCCCTTGTGATTCAGGCAGAGCAAATCGCTTCCGCATCACAGGTTCAGTTAAGTATTGAAAAGGATTTGATTAGTAAGCACCCTGAGTTTGGAACTTTAAGCGAACTTGCTGATTCGCAAGGCATCGATGTGTGGCAATGGATTCTGGCTGGCGGCGAGGATCATGTCTTCCTAGCAACTGGCAAAGAGTTAGATGGTTTTCGTATCGGCTCAGTTCAGTCAGGCTCAGGTGTAGTTGGTGTAGAAATGAAAAAAGCGCCAGATACCTGGCGCCACTTTCAATAAACTTTAAATTAACGAGTTACTTTTCCAGCCTTTAGGCATGAAGTACACACGTTTTGACGCTTTGCAGTTCCGCCTACGAGAGTGCGGACGCGCTGGATATTTGGATTCCAACGACGACGGGTCTTCACCTGTGAGTGAGAAACATTGTTTCCGAAGCTGGGCCCCTTGCCACAGATATCGCATGTTGATGCCACAGCGGTACTCCTTTAAATATCGACTAGTTCCAATGGGAACAGGGCGTAAGGGTAGCGTGAAGGCGGGCTGAGATGCCAATTTGAGCGTGTGCGAGCAACTCTCATGCGCGGGTTGGCTGGTTTAGCGTAGATGCGAGAGAGAATGCTCGCGTGGCCACATTAGAGAACAAGGTTTCCGCCGTTGTCGGTGACCGCACCGCCAAAGTTCTTTCAACGGTCTTTGGCATTGCCACTGTCGGGGATCTCATGCGTCACTATCCACGACGGTACATGGTGCGTGGTGAGCTATCTGATATCTCTGAATTACGCGAAGGTGATGAGACCACCATCTTGGCGCAGATCTACTCCACAACAAATAGACCGCTGCGAGGTCGCAAGGGGAGCATCCTTGAGGTCGTTGTCACTGATGGAACCGACAAGTTATCCCTAACATTTTTCAATCAAGCCTGGCGAGAAAAGGATTTAAAGGTAGGGCGACAAGGTTTGTTTGCTGGAAAAATCGGGGTCTTTAATAACAAGAAGCAGTTGGCACATCCTGATTATGAATTAATCCCAGATGGCTCCGATGTTGATTCTGCTGTTGAAGGCTTTGCCGGAAAATTTCTGCCGGTGTATCCCGCCTCATCCAAACTTCCTTCATGGAAGATTTCTCAATGCGCACAACTTGCAATTGGCGCATTAGATGAGATCGATGATTTCCTGCCTGAATCCATACGCGAAAAACACAATTACCCAACGCTGCATCAAGCGCTAGTGCAACTTCATCAACCTGCTGATTTAGATCATGCAGAGACTGCACGTGAGCGTTTAACCTTTGATGAGGCATTTCTTCTTCAATCCCTATTGGTGATGCGCAGAATTGAGCTAAAGAAGCTCAACTCGACTTCCAGAAAAAGGGTTGCAGGTGGTCTTCTAGACACTTTTGATTCATCACTACCATTTGAATTAACGGCAGGGCAGCTCGCGGTGTGCAAAGAGATTGAAAGTGATTTAGCGCAACCACATCCGATGCATCGATTACTGCAAGGTGAGGTTGGATCTGGAAAGACAATCGTTGCCTTACGCGCAATGTTGGCGGTTGTTGATAGCGGGGGACAGGCCGCACTTCTTGCACCAACCGAAGTTCTTGCCGCGCAGCATCTTCGAACTATCCAACGACAACTGGGTACTTTGGCACAAGGTGGAATGCTGGGTGGATCCGATAAAGGTACACAAATCACTTTGATCACCGGATCGCAATCGGCGCAAGCGCGTAGAGAAGCCCTCGCAAAAGCTGCTGATGGAAGTGCGGGAATTGTTATTGGAACCCATGCGCTATTGGGCGAATCAGTTGTATTCAAAGATCTCGGCTTAATAGTTGTAGATGAACAACATAGATTTGGTGTTGAACAAAGAGATGCGCTGAAAGAGAAAGCGGTGCTTCCTCCTCACTTACTAGTAATGACCGCAACTCCGATTCCTCGCACAGTTGCTATGACGGTGTTTGGAGATTTAGATGTTTCAACCCTTCGCGAACTTCCGTTGGGTCGACAGCCAATTACTACCCATGTAGTTCCTGTAAAGGAAAAGCCAAACTTCTTAGATCGTGCCTGGGCCAGAATCCGTGAAGAGGTCTCACAAGGCCATCAGGCCTATATAGTTGCCCCGCGCATCACGGCAGATCCTGATGCAGGCGCTGATGCAGATTTAGATTTTCTCTTTGGCGAAGAATCAGATGAGATCTCTTCAGTAGAAGAACTTGCACCCATGCTGCATGCAGGACCGCTACAGGGACTCAAAATTGCGGTGCTGCACGGCCGACTACCTGCAGAGGAAAAAGAGGCCACGATGCAAGCCTTTTCACAAGGCGATATCGATGTGCTGGTTTCAACAACTGTTATTGAAGTTGGCGTAGATGTTGCTAATGCAACAATCATGGTGATTATGGATGCGGATAGGTTTGGCGTTTCCCAGTTACATCAGTTAAGAGGACGTGTTGGTCGCGGAACATCACCTGGACTGTGTCTTTTGGTCTCACAGTGCGAAGAGTTAACCCCTGCACGCGAAAGATTAAACGCCGTTGCCGGAACTCTGGATGGCTTTGAACTCTCACGAATCGACCTAGAACAACGTCGCGAAGGTGATGTTTTAGGTAGAAATCAATCTGGAACTCAATCTCACCTTCGCCTATTGCGTGTCTTAAGGGATGAATCATTGATTGAACAAGCCCGCGATGATGCAGAGCAACTAATCGCTAAAGATAATGATTTAAGAGACTATCCTGCGCTTAGGAAAGAGCTCGCCCAATTGCAGCGAGATCAAGCGGTCGATTATTTGGATAAGGGTTAGTACATTGAGAATCATTGCTGGTGTTGCACGAGGTCGAACTTTAGGGACTGTCGCAGGTGCAACTCGTCCGACCTCTGATCGTGCTCGAGAAGGTTTGTTCTCATCATTGACCTCTGAGTTTGGAAGTTTTGAAGGCTTACACATTTTAGATCTCTTCGGAGGATCAGGTGCAATTGCATTGGAGTCGCTTTCACGAGGTGCAACCTTGGTCCACGTTGTTGAAAAAGATGATGAAGCGCAAAGAACTATTGAAACTAATTACGAATTAGTCAAAAAATCTAACCCAAGTGGAAAGATGCAACTCTTTGGAATGAGTGCAGAGCGATTCTTAAAAGATCTTCCAAAAACAAAGTATCACCTTGTCTACATAGATCCTCCATATGATTTCAGCAATCAAGCTGTTGAAGATGTTTTATCTGCATTACATGATGGAGAGTTCTTAAGTAGCGATGCCTTTATTGCAGTTGAGCGCACTGCAAGAGGGGCTCAATTCATTTGGCCTGATGCCTTTGCACCCGCTCGTGAGCGAAATTATGGGCAGGCGACCATTTATTACGCTAATTACCAGCCGTAAGAATGGATTACTTGGCTCCATCTTGCTAGCGTTTACGCCATGAAGCGCGCAGTATGCCCAGGATCCTTTGATCCAATCACATATGGGCACTTAGACATCATTGAGCGTGCCGCTCAGCAGTTTGATCATGTCGTGGTCGCGGTTCTTGAAAACCGAACTAAATCCAGCCTCTTTACAGTTCAAGAGCGTATTTCAATGATCACCGAGGTCGTTGCCAAGTTTCCAAATGTCTCCGTTGATTCGTGGAGCGGATTGCTGGTGGATTACTGCAAGAGCAATTCGATTCAGGCGATCGTAAAGGGATTGCGTGCTGTTTCAGATTTTGATTATGAGCTTCAAATGGCGCAGGTCAATTTGCAAGGATCGGGAGTTGAAACCATGTTTATGGCAACGGCCCCAACACACTCTTTCCTTTCTTCATCATTAGTTAAAGAGCTGGCCCATTACAACGGCGATGTCTCAACAATGGTCCCACCATCAATTAACGAAGCACTCAAGCTACGAATAGCGGGGAAGTAAAATGGATTCAGTTGAGAAGTTAACAGCAGCAATCACGATGGTCGAAGAGGCTCGTGGAGTTCCTTTGTCTGCAAGTTGCGTTGTTCATCGCGCTGAGATGCTCGAAGTTCTAGATGATGCCCGCGAAGCACTTCCGACCGATTTTGCTTCAGCGCAGAAAATTATCGAAACACGTGATGCCATTATTGAAGAGGCACGTGTGAGCGCTGAACAAATGATTGCAATCGCCCGTGAAGATGTTGCGCAGATGGTCGAGCAAACATCAATCGTTCAGATCGCTCGCGATGAAGCACGTAAAATTCTAGATGATGCTCGTGAGACAGCAGAGATTGAAAAGGCTGAGGTTGAGGAGTACATCGATGGTCGTCTTGCAACTCTTGAAGTAATCCTGAACAAGACTATGGATGCAGTTTCTCGCGGTCGTGATCGTTTGGCTGGCGCAAATGATAAGGATGTTTTATCTCAACTCGCAGATGAAAATTGATTCCTAGAAGAACAATATGAGTAAACAAGTAGATACATTTCAGCTCAATACATATGAGCTTCCTCGTCGCGCAGGCGAGATGAAAGAGTATGAGCTAGATATTGTCGTAAAAGAAAATTTTGGCGTCGATCTCATCGCAGTTCCAGCAGGAGATTTGATCGAAGTAGATGTTCGTCTTGAGTCTGTTACTGAAGGTATTTTGCTGAGCGCAGATGTGTATGCGGTAGCAAAGGGTGAATGCATCAGATGTTTGGACCCAGTTGAAATTGTCATTGATCGTAAGATTCAAGAGCTATATAACTATGAACCCACCAATGAGCGGGGCAAGAGAAAGAAAAAGCAGGAAGAAACCCTCGAAGATTTAGAGATTGAAGACGAGCTCATGATGGATGGCGAGATCATGGATCTTGAAACACCGATCCGCGATGCGGTCGTTCTCTCCCTTCCAATTAACCCGCTCTGCACACAGGATTGCCTAGGCCTATGTCCTGAATGTGGGGGCAAATGGGCTGATCTACCCGAGGATCACGCACACGAGACCATGGACGCCCGCTGGGCCGGTCTTGGTGGGCTCAACCTCGAGGATCCCGATTTCAAGATTTAGCCCTTTTGAGGGATACTTTCCCTCTGCAGCCACGCTGCTGCCGTAATGATTGAGAAGAGGTTAGAACAGTGCCAGTACCAAAGCGAAAAATGTCGCGTTCAAAGACGCGTTCACGACGTAGCCAGTGGAAAACTACTGCAGCAGCTCTTTCAACATGTGGTCAATGCCAACAACCAAAGTTGCAGCACACCGCTTGCCCAACATGCGGTACTTACAACCGTCGTCAGGTATTAGAGGTCTGATCTGAGCTCCATGCTCAGTGAGCAGCTGGGAGTAACACTCGATCCAGCTTTGCTTGAGTTGGCCTTTACTCACCGTTCATTTGCATATGAATCGGGAAGTCAAGAAACAAATGAACGCCTTGAATTTCTTGGTGATTCAGTTCTTGGATTAATTGTTACCGAAGAGCTGTACAAACGATATCCAGATTTTGATGAGAGTCGTTTATCTCCATTGCGTTCTGGTGTTGTCAACATGCGTGCATTGGCAGATATTGCACGTGGATTACAACTCGGCCAGCACATTCGCCTTGGAAAAGGTGAAGAGGTTACAAATGGTCGCGATAAAAACTCTTTATTAGCAGATGCTCTCGAAGCATTGATTGGCGCTATTTATTTACAGTTTGGTTTTGCACGATGCACCGAGATCGTACGTACTTTAATTACCCCAACGATGGATTCAGCGGTGGCACGTGGCGCCGGACTTGATGGCAAGACCGCGCTACAAGAGTTGGCCGCCTCATTAGGTAAGGGTGCGCCGGAATACATTGTCAGCGAAGAGGGTCCTGATCACGATAAGAACTTCACCGCGGTTGCGATGTTAGCTGGGCAAGCGTTGAGCACCGGTACTGGAAAGAGCAAGCGAGAGGCGGAACAAGTCGCCGCCCGCGCTGCTTATGAGGCTTTAAAAACCGCCAATCCGCAAGGCTAAATTCGCCAAAATCACGCTCAATAGGCGATAGGTTTACCGCGTGTATTTGAAGAGTATGACGCTTAAGGGCTTTAAGTCCTTCGCTTCGGCAACCACTCTTCGACTCGAACCCGGAATCACCTGCGTGGTTGGTCCCAACGGTTCCGGTAAATCCAATGTTGTTGATGCTCTCACCTGGGTTATGGGTGAGCAGGGCGCGAAATCACTACGTGGCGGCAAGATGGAAGATGTCATCTTTGCTGGAACTAGTGGACGTGCACCACTTGGTCGCGCAGAGGTTTCACTTACGATCGATAACTCTGATGGTGCTTTACCAATTGATTACACAGAAGTCACAATTTCTAGAATTTTGTTTCGCAATGGACAAAGTGAGTACCAAATAAATGGTGAAGCTTCACGTCTGTTAGATATTCAAGAACTGCTGAGCGATTCGGGTATCGGTCGCGAAATGCACGTCATCGTCGGACAGGGTCAGCTTGATGCGATCTTGATGGCAACACCTGAAGAGCGAAGAGGATTCATTGAAGAAGCTGCCGGAGTTCTTAAGCACCGTAAACGTAAAGAGAAGGCGCTTCGCAAATTAGATTCAATGCAAGCAAACCTTGCACGTGTTCAGGATTTAACAGTTGAGCTACGCAGACAACTTCGCCCATTGGGTAAGCAGGCAGAGGTTGCAAAGAAAGCTGCAACGATTCAGGCAGATCTTCGCGATGCAAAGCTTCGTCTGCTAGCCGATGATTTTATTTCGATGTCTAAGACCTTAGAGCTTGAAGTTGCAGATGAGAACGCATTACGCGAACGCAGAACCTCAGTAGAAAATGATCTTGACGCGGTTAGACGTCGTGAAGAAGCGTTGGATGCTCAAGCTGCCTATGAGGGTCCATTGCTACTTGCTGCACAAGAAACTTTCTACAACTTAAACTCATTGCGTGAAAAATTCCGCGGAACCCAAAGCCTGGCGCAAGAGCGTTCACGTTTCCTCAATGAAGAAGCAGAGGAAGCGCGTACTTCAGGTCGCGATCCCGAAAGCTTGGATGCTGAAGCTCGAACACTTCGCTCAGAAGAGACACAATTGCGCGCAGATGTACTTTCTGCACAACAACAATTAGCGCAGGCAACAACAGCGCTTGCTCAGGCAGAGGTTGCGCTCAAGGGCGATGAAGACACTATTGCCGCAGCTATGCGTGCTATCGCTGATGCGCGAGAAGGAACTGCGCGCCAAGAGGGACATATCAAATCCCTTAATGCTCGCCTTGAAGCGATCGCTGAAGAGATTGCTCGACTTATAAAGGCACGCGATGAGGCACAAGCTCGTGTTGATCAAGCAAAGCGTGAGTACTCATCTCATGAACTCGAAATTGCAAGTGCTGATTCAGGCGAGCTAGGTCTGGATTCACAGTATGAAAACTCAAAGTCTGCGCTGGAAAGTTCAAAAACCAAGTACTCCGATTTAGTTGAAGCAGAACGTGCGACAGATCGTGAGCGAAACGCTGTTGAATCAAAGCTAGAAGCGATGAAGTTAACCTCGCAAACACGTGATGGTGCATCAGCGCTCCTTCGTGATTCGCGCGGAGTTTCGATCCTTGGAAGCATCGCAGGGTTGATTGAAATTGATAATGGATGGGAAGCAGCAGCAGCTGCTGCACTTGGATCTTTGGCCGATGCGGTTGTGGTGAAGGATCTTTCATCAGCAGTTACCGCCTTGACTACTTTGCGCAATGAAAATCTTGGACAAGCAGATGTTTTGGTATTTGAACCGGGACAAGGTTCACAATCATCAATTCCATCTGGACTAAATCCACTATCTGCACATATTCGTTCATCATCAATTGGTGATTTGATCACATCGCTATTGTCATCAACTGTTGTTGCTGAAAATGCCAACGCCGCAGAAGCGATTTTAAGATCTCACCCTTCAGTCACCGTTGTGACCCGCGATGGAGATGTTGTTTCACGAGATCGCGCACGTGGTGGATCAAAATCTTCATCTTCACTTATCGAGATCAAAGCATTAATTGATGGATTAGAAACTAAGTTGCAAGAGATTACACACAACTGTGATCGCCTTAAGTTTGAGATTTCAACTGCCAGCACCGAAGTTGCATCTCGTCAGGCAGATTTTGATGCAGCACTTTCAAAGCTCAACGAATCTGATGCCCGTATTGCAGCGCTAACTGAACAACTTGCTGTTTCTGGTCAAAATATGAAATCTGCAATGGCTGAGGTTGAGCGTTTGAATACCTCGATCAATGAGGCAACAGCTGCAAAATCCCGCGATGAAGGCGAAATTGCAATCGCACAATCTCAACTTCAGCAACGTGGTGAAGTAGCAGAGCCAGATCATTCACGTACCGAAGTACTTCGCAACCAAGTATCAGTTGCTCGTACCTCTGAAGTTGAGGCACGACTTGCAGTTCGCACAATTGAAGAGCGCGTAGATTCAGTTGCAGCACGTGCACTTGCTTTAGAGCAATCAGCACAATCAGAGCGAGATGCTTCAGAGCGAGCAATTGTTCGACGTAGCGCACGTGCACGAGCCGCCGTTATTTCTCAAGCGGTAGCAGAAGCTGCATATGAGGTTTTGATTCATATCGAACGCTCTATCGCTAAAGCTGCAACAGAGCGTGGTCGCCTCGAAGAGTCTCGTGCAGCCCGCGATGGCGAAACCTTAACTGTCCGTACACGTGGACGAGAGCTTGCCTCTCAGCTCGAGCAATTGACATCAAGTGTTCATAAGGATGAGATCGCACGGGCTGAACAACGTTTACGCATTGAAACTTTGGAAGCAAAGACCGTTGAAGAGTTTGGTATTGATACCGCAACTTTGGTCAATGAGTATGGTCCCGATAAGGATGTTCCAACTTTCCACGAAACTGAAGATGGCGAAATCATCTCAACTGAAATGGTTCCATACCGTCGCGATCAGCAAGAAAAGCGTCTGGCATCTGCTGAGCGCTCATTGAATCTGCTTGGAAAGATCAACCCTCTTGCACTTGAAGAGTACACATCACTTGAAGAGCGCTTAAAATTCCTTGCTGAACAGTTAGAGGATTTGAAGAATACAAAGAAGGATCTCTTGGACATCATTAAAGAGGTTGATGACCGGGTTCAATCAATTTTCATGGAAGCTTATGAAGAGACCGCTAAGCATTTCGAAGAAATTTTTGCTCGACTATTTCCTGGTGGAGATGGTCGCTTGATCTTGACCGATCCAGATAATCCATTAACAACTGGTGTTGATGTTGAAGCACGTCCGCCAGGAAAGCGCGTAAAGCGTCTTTCTTTACTGTCAGGTGGAGAAAAGTCTTTGACCGCGGTGGCGATGCTTGTTGCAATCTTCAAAGCTCGTCCAAGTCCGTTCTATGTTCTTGATGAGGTCGAGGCTGCACTTGATGATGTAAACCTTGGCCGTTTGTTGGGTGTTCTAGAAGAGCTTCGTGAAAGCTCTCAGCTGATCATCATTACTCACCAGAAGCGCACTATGGAGATTGCAGATGCTTTGTATGGCGTAACAATGCGTGGCGATGGTGTTACTGAAGTTATTTCACAACGCTTGCGCGAATCTGACGCAAGTTAAGGCGTTGCACGATGGGTCTTTTTAGTAAGTTCATCGCCAAGATAAAGGGCACCAATGATTTTTCTCCAGCTGACTGGGCTGAACTTGAGCAGGAGCTGCTTTCATCTGATGTAGGACCACGTCTTACCCAAGAGTTCTTGGAAGCTGCAAAGAAGGTAAAGAGCGAGAACGCTGAAGAAGCGCTCGTTGAAATCATGACAAAGAACCTTTCCTCTAACTCTCATGAACCGATACTCGGTGAAGCCACAACAACGATCATGGTTGTTGGGGTTAATGGCACCGGTAAAACAACTTCAGTTGCAAAGTTAGCTTCGTATTACAAACGCAGCGGAAAAAGCGTAGTGCTTGCAGCAGGTGACACCTTTAGAGCAGCAGCGGTTGATCAATTAAAGACGTGGGGAGATCGAATCGGAGTTGCGGTTGTTTCTGGAAAAGAAAATGGAGATCCAGCATCTGTTGCATTTGATGGAGCGAAAAGCGCTCAAGATTCTAAAAGTGATATTTTCATCATCGATACAGCAGGTCGTTTGCACAATAAGAGTGATTTGATGGCTGAGCTTTCAAAGGTAAAGCGGGTTGTTGAAAAGGTTTCACCCATTAATGAAGTCCTGTTGGTAATTGATGCAACAACGGGTCAAAATGGATTACAACAGGCAATGATCTTTACTGAAAGTGTTGAAGTAACAGGAATTGTCTTAACCAAGTTAGATGGAAGCGCTAAGGGCGGGGTAGCTCTAGCGATCGAGGCTGAACTCGGGATTCCAATCAAATGGGTCGGAACAGGGGAGTCCGAGGGGGATTTTGCTCCCTTTGAGGCTCAGAGCTATATCAAGGGGCTGCTGGCGTAACCCAGATGTAACACAACACCTCTTTTTGTCACCAACCTGAAATCAAGTGAGCCCTTCTTTGTAACTGGGGTTAGAGAAGGTTTGGCCATCTCAAAGGCGAGAAATTTCTCGACACAAATTAGGTGGTCTTTCATGGAGAAAGTAGTTTTAGATGCAGGCGATACCGCTTGGATGTTAATTAGTACGGGTCTCGTTGTTCTTATGATTCCGGGACTTGCACTGTTTTATGGTGGCATGGTTCGCGTAAAGAGCGTTCTTAATATGATGATGATGTCATTTGGTGCGCTAGCAATTGTTTTTGTTCTATGGATTGCATTTGGTTTCTCAATGGTCTTTGGCGATTCAGTGGGTGGAAAAGGTCTAATTGGAGACATCAGTCAATTTACATTTTTGAGTGGACTCGATAACCCAACTGCATTAATCGGAACTATTCCGGCTGCAGTATTTATCGCTTTCCAAGGAATCTTTGCTGCAATTACAGTTGCATTGATTTCTGGTTCGATCGCAGATCGTGCGAAGTTTGGTGCATGGATGGTATTTGCAGGTATCTGGGCAACGCTTGTGTACTTCCCAGTTGCCCACTGGGTATTTGCCTTCGATGACTTTGTCGCAAAGACAGGTGGTTGGATTGCAAATGATCTTGGTGCGCTCGACTTTGCAGGTGGTACCGCGGTACATATCAACGCAGGTGCAGCAGGTTTAGCACTTGCTCTTATTTTAGGAAAGCGTGTTGGCTTCGGAAAGATTCCAATGCGTCCACATAGCTTGCCTTTGGTGATGCTAGGTGCTGCTCTCTTGTGGTTTGGATGGTTTGGCTTCAACGCTGGTTCTGCAGTTGCATCAAATGGAACAGCGGGTCTAGCACTTCTTAACACAATCGGTGCAACAACAGCTGCATTACTTTCTTGGTTGCTTGTTGAGAAAATTCGCGATGGCCACGCAACAAGCCTTGGTGCGGCATCAGGTGTAGTTGCAGGTTTAGTTGCGATTACTCCAGCGTGTGCTGCGGTCAATGCAAGCGGTGCTTTGATTATTGGTGCTGTAGCAGGTGCGCTCTGTGCACTTTCAGTAGGCCTCAAGTTCAAGCTTGGATATGACGACTCTCTTGATGTTGTTGCAGTTCACCTTGTTGGCGGAATCGTCGGAACAATCATGATCGGTTTTGTCGGCGTAGATGTTGGTCTATTCAATGGTGGCGGAACAGAGCAGCTTGTTAAGCAGGCAATTGGTGCGGGTGCGGTTCTTGCGTACTCCTTTATCGCAACATTAATCATTGGCAAGATTGTGGATCTGACAATCGGATTCAGAATTACCAATGATCAAGAGCTTGCAGGCATTGACGTAGCGATTCATGCTGAACGTGCATACGAGCTAACAGATAACAGCCAGGGCAGCGTCCTTGGATTCTCGAAGGGGGCATAAATAATGAAACTCATTACAGCAATCTTGAAGCCATTCAAGTTAGAGGATGTAAAGAACGCCCTTCAAGGCGCAGGCATCACGGGAATGACTGTTTCTGAAGCAAGTGGTTTTGGTCGTCAAGGTGGTCACACTGAGGTTTACCGCGGTGCTGAATACACAGTCGACTTGATTCCGAAGGTTCGTCTAGAAGTACTAGTCGATGACAAGGATGCAGATTCTGTAGTCGATGTCATTGTTAAGGCTGCTTCAACAGGTTCGATTGGTGATGGAAAGGTTTGGACAACACCAGTTGATCAGGTAATTCGCGTGCGTACAGGAGAGCGCGGCGTAGACGCCATCTAGACTTACTCCTATGAGTACCCGTGAGAGACGAGATCGATCGAACGAGAGCGATCGATTTCTATCTCAACTGTTTCACAAAGCTATCCAAGACCTTGGTGAAGCAGAACTGGGTAAGGAGATAGCACTCGCCGCGGTCGGAGGATACGGTCGCGGCGAGTTATCTCCCGGTTCAGATTTAGATATTTTATTTATTCACTCCGGAAGAGTTTCATCGGAAAAGCTCAAAGCACTTGTCAACGAGGTGCTGTACCCATTGTGGGATACCAAGAGCGTGGATCATTCTGTAAGAACCCGTAGCGAAACCAGAGATGCCGCAACATCTGATTTACGGGTAGCGACGGGTTTATTAGATATTCGATTGATTACGGGCAACGCCGATCTTGTTGCCAATGTTCAAAGTGATGCTTTGGAGCTCTGGCGCAAAAATGCTAAAGAGAATTTGCAAGATTTACACAAGAGTCTGCAGGAGCGTCACACACGTGCAGGCGAATTAGCGTACTTATTAGAGCCAGATCTAAAAGAGGCTCGTGGAGGTTTGCGAGATATTCAAGCGCTACGGGCAATCGCTCTATCTGGAGCGGTAACTGTTCCGCTAGAGAAAATCAGTTGGGCTGAATCAACTTTAAACAATGTGCGCGAGTCCTTGCATATTGCCAGCGGTCGCGGAAAGGATCGCTTGTTGTTTCAAGAGCAGGACAAGGTTGCGCAGCTTCTGAAGTACGCCGATGCAGATGCAATGATGGGCGATGTCGCACGTGCTGCCCGTTCTGTAGATTATTTGCTGGATTACACATGGCACACACTTGAACATAAGGGAAAAGATGGACTGGGACGTATTCTTAAACGTCCTCGTGTTGCAACAGTTGCTAAAAATGTGAGCGCCTCAAATCGAGAGATCGTTATAGATCCTTTTACCTCCTTAAATGATGATCCAGTAGTTGGTTTAAGAGCTGCGGCAACAGCTGCGCAACTTGGCTTGCCGCTTTCGCTTGATACCTGTACCGAATTGTCAGAAGCCCTTAAAAAAGGTGAAGGAGTGCTCAGCAATCCGTGGCCACGTGAAGCCCGTGAACTGTTAATCGCTTTGATTGGCGCAGGCGAAGCGATGGTAGGAATCTTTGAGATTTTGGATCAAGAGGAGATCATCTTTCATTGGATTCCCGAATGGATGAGCGTTAGATCTCTGCCACAGCGCAATGCGTTACACCGTCACACTGTGGATCGACACATGGTCGAGACCGCGGTTCATGCCGCTGCCTTAACTCGAAAGGTTCAGCGCCCCGACTTACTGTTGTTTGCTGCACTTTTTCACGATATCGGCAAAGGTACCCAAGAGGATCACTCAGAGCGTGGAGTTCGTTTAATTGAACCCATCGCCCAGCGCATTGGATTTGATGCAAAAGATATTGAGGTTCTGAAGAATTTAGTGCTGCACCATCTTTTATTGTCATCGACTGCAACCCGACGCGACCTAGATGACCCAGCCACAATTGCATCTGTTGTTTCAGTGATTCCCGATGTCAATACCTTAGAACTACTTCACGCTTTAAGTATCGCCGATGGCGAAGCAACAGGAAGTGCCGGATGGAGCGAGTGGAAAGCAACCCTGGTTAATGACTTAGTTCAAAGAGTTAAGCGGGCGATGGCAGGTGCTGAAGTTGCTCAACAACCAGAAGTCAGCCAAGAACAGATCGCTCAAGCAGAAAAAGGCGTCTTGCGGGTTACCTTGGAAGAACATTCCAGTGGATACGCGGTCGAAGTTATTTCTCCTGATAAGCCTGGACTGCTTTCTATAGTTGCTGGTGTATTCAATATTTCTCGCTTGGATGTTAAATCCGCTCGTACTAAAACTCTTGGAAATTCAGCGGTGATGTATTGGATCGTGACACCTGAGCCACATGCACCAGAGATCACCGATACAAAGCTGCATGAATTGATCGCTGCAGCCCTTGTTGACTCGAAAGATGTTGAGGAAAAACTCTTTGCACGGGCAGCTGCTTACGCATCAATTCCTACAATTCCAGTTCCAGACCCTGAGGTAGAAATCTTTACCGATGCTGCCACCGATGCAACGGTGATCGAAGTCCGCAGTCATGACAGACCTGGACTGCTCTTTAGAATTGGTGCGGCAATCACACAATCAAAGATTGATATTCGATCAGCCATTGTTACTACCCTTGGTGCAGAGGCGATTGACACCTTGTATGTCACAGAATTAACGGGCGGACCACTTTCATCCGAGCGTGCCAATGAGGTCGCTTCGCATCTTAAGCAGGCCTTGAAGTAGTCTTCCCTCCTTATGTTTGAATCACTTACCTCGCGATTTAGTGGGGCTTTCTCCTCGCTGCGCTCTAAGGGCAAGATATCTACCTCAGATATTGAATCTACCTGCCAAGAGATTCGTCAGGCATTACTTGAATCCGATGTAGCACTTTCCGTTGTAGAAGATTTCATCGCCGATATTCGTCAGAAATCTCTTGATGCGCTTCCAACCCTGCAATCTGGAACCAATCAAGCTAACGCAATTTTTGAGATCGTTAATGCAAGCTTGATTGAAATTCTTGGGGGACAGGCCCGCAGAGTTCGTTTTTCTAAAAATCCTCCAACGGTGATCATGCTGGCAGGTTTGCAAGGTGCCGGTAAGACAACCTTGGCTGGAAAGCTTGCGAAGTTTTACGCAGATCAAGGAAACACACCATTATTAGTTGCATCTGATTTACAACGCCCTAATGCGGTAACCCAACTGCAGGTAGTTGGTGAATCAGTTAATGTTCCCGTGTTTGCACCTGAACCCGGTAACGGCCAAGGAAATCCGGTAAAGGTAGCTAAAGATGGTATCGAGTTTGCAAAATCAAAGTTGTACAACATGGTCATCGTCGATACTGCAGGTCGCTTAGGTGTTGATGAAGATTTAATGAAGCAAGCATCTGATATCCGTGATGCTATTAATCCAGATGAGATTTTATTTGTCGTCGATGCGATGATCGGACAAGATGCCGTCAGAACATCGCAAGCCTTTTTGGATGGCGTGGGCTTTGATGGCGTTGTACTAACAAAGCTAGATGGTGATGCACGTGGTGGCGCGGCGCTATCAATCGCTTCGATGACCAAGCGTCCAATCATGTTTGCTTCAACTGGTGAAAAACTTAATGAGTTTGACATCTTCTATCCAGAGCGCATGGCATCTCGCATCTTGGGTCTTGGCGATGTTGCAACACTTGCCGAACAGGCTAAGAAAGCCTTTGATACCGATACCTCTGCAAAACTTGAAGCAAAGTTTGCTAGCGGTGAAGATTTCACTTTGGAAGACTTCTTGGAACAACTTCAGGCAATGTCCAAGATGGGCAACATGTCTAAGTTGCTTGGAATGCTTCCTGGCGCGGGGCAAATGAAGAAGCAGATTGAAAACTTTGATGAAGGCGAGATTGTTCGTACAAAGGCGATCGTTCAATCGATGACTCCAACAGAGCGTCGCGATCCTAAGGTTCTCAATGGCTCTCGACGAGCACGCATTGCACTGGGTTCAGGTCGCAAGGTTTCCGATGTTAATAATTTGGTAGATCGATTCACCGCGGCGCAAAAGATGATGAAGCAGGTACGCAATGGTGGGATGCCAGCTGGTATGCCACCCGGAATGGGAATGCCAGCCATGCCAAAGCTCAATGCGCCGGTCAATAAGAAGAAGAAATCCAAATCTGGAAACCCCGCCAAGCGAGCCCAGGAAGAGGGGCAGTAGCCCTCGATTTCGCATCTGGGGGCTTAAATGGCAGAATTGGGAACCTGTTGACGGGGCCCTCTACCCCCAGCAACATCCACAATTCGATAGTCATATGAATTGATCGCGCACCCCGCTGCGGTCGATACGCATGACACACATTTACAGGAGTACAACTTTCTTGGCTACAAAAATTCGTTTAATGCGCATGGGCAAAATCCGCACACCATTTTTCCGCGTTGTAGTTACAGACTCACGCAAGGCACGTAATGGTCTATCAATCGAAGAGATTGGTCGTTACGTACCAGGACAAGAGCCATCACTTATCGAGATCAACTCAGAGCGTGCTCTGTACTGGCTCGGCGTTGGTGCACAACCATCTGAAGCTGTAGAGGCTTTGCTGAAGGTGACAGGCGATTGGCAGAAGTACAAGGGTCTTCCTGGAACTGAAGGAACTCTTAAGGTTGCAGCTGTTAAGCCAGGAAAGATTGTTGCTTACGAAGCAGCGATGAAGGCTGCCGCTGCAGAACCTGCAGAAGGCGCAACAACATTGAAGAAGAAGGCACAGGAGAAGCTTGCAGCTAAGGCGAATCCTGTTGTTGAAGAGGCTGTAGTTGAAACTCCAGCGGCTGAGGAAGCTCCAGCAGTTGAGGCTGTTGTAGAAACTCCAGCTGAAGCGGTTGTTGAAACTCCTGCTGAAACTCCAACTGAAGAAGCGGCTGCAGAGTAACAATGATGGATGAAGCCCTAGAGCATTTGGTCAAGGGAATCGTCGATAACCCTGATGATGTCGTTGTCGCTGAAAAGAGCGGACGTCGCGGGACAACTTTAGAGGTGCGTGTTAACCCTGAAGATATCGGCAAGGTCATTGGTCGTAATGGTCGTACTGCAAAGGCACTTCGCACAGTTGTAAGTGCGCTCGCAGGACGCACAGTCCGCGTCGATCTCATCGAGACCGACGAAGTTCGCTAACAATGCGTTTGCTCGTGGGGCGAATTGGTCGCGCTCACGGAATTCTTGGTGAGGCGACGATAGAGGTTCGTACAGATGAACCTGATCGTCGCTTTGCCATTGGTGCAACTGTTCAGACAGATACCCATGGAGATCTAAAGATCATCTCTGGACGCGTTCACAATGGAATTTTGTTACTCGGCTTTGATGGAATTACAGATCGAAATGGCATCGAGAAGCTGCGAAACACGATGTTGTACGCCGATGTCGATATTGATGAGCCAAGCGATGTTGAAGATGAGTATCACGTACTTCAGTTAATTGGGTGCCAGGCTGTTCTAGAAAATGGCGATGTATTTGGTGACGTAAGTGATGTCATTAACCTGCCAGGCCAAGATCTGTTGGCGATCAAGACAGCAAATGGTGAGCAGCTAATTCCATTTGTACATCAATTAGTTCCAACGGTAGATATTGCAAATAAGAGGTTAGTTGTCATTCCTCCTGCAATCACGGGAGTTATGCAATGAGAATTGATGCGGTAACAATCTTTCCTGATTACTTTGCACCCTTGAAGTTGTCATTACTCGGCAAAGCTCAGGAACAAGGGTTAGTTGAATTTGGTATTCATGATCTGCGCGCATTTTCAACAGATAACCACAACACAGTAGATGACACTCCTTATGGTGGCGGTGCTGGAATGGTGATGCTTCCAGAAGTATGGGGCAAAGCGTTAGATCCAGTAATGACCCCACAAACAGATCTCATCATCTTGACCCCAGCCGGCAAGAGATTTGATCAACCGATGGCAGCACGCTTTGCTGAATCACAGCATCTTGTTTTTGCGTGTGGACGGTACGAGGGTATTGATGATCGTGTGCGCCAACATTATGAATCAAAGAGTTTCAGAGTCCACGAAGTTTCAATCGGAGATTATGTCTTGGGCGGGGGAGAAGTTGCATCTCTTGTCATGATTGAAGCGATTACACGATTAATCCCAGGTGTTTTAGGAAACCCTGAATCCTTGGCAGAGGAATCACACAATGAAGAGGGATATCTTGAGTATCCAAACTTCACTAAACCATCTGTATGGCGAGAGCTCGAAGTGCCCGCCATTTTGCTCAGCGGAAATCATGGCGAAATCGCTAAGTGGCGTGCGGCTCAAGCGGCAGAGCGTGCAAAGAAGAATCTCTAGGCATCAAGTAGAGTTACACCATGTGCAGATTGCTAGCCTTTACATCCCTTGAACGTAAGAGTTTTTACGATGTCGTTGGCGCTGATTTCGATAAATTTGTAGCTCTCTCTGCCGAACACAAAGATGGCTGGGGAATGGCCCACGATGGCAATATTCTCAAGGATCTTAAAGCTGCGATAGATAGCCCAGAGCTCAATCAATCCGCCTCAAATGTGATGACAGATGGAGCACTTCTTCACCTTCGCCTTGCCTCTAAGGGAATTACTATCAATATTGATAATAATCATCCCTTCACTCACGGTTCGACAACATTTATGCACAACGGAACTATTCGCCCAGGAAACACCGCCGAACAGTTTATAGATGAGAAGTACAAGGGATTTATTCAGGGCACAACAGATAGTGAGCGTTACTTCTACGCTGTTTTGTCGGCGATTGACAAGCATGGCTTAGTTGAAGGTGTTCGCACCACAGTTAATTCAATTCGAGCCATTGCTGATTACACAGCCCTCAACATCATGGTTCAAACCCCCGAAACCTTGATCGCTGTCTGCGAGTTTAATGATGCCAATAAATCTGAATGGAGCTCAGAGGATCATTATGAGCTTCGCTTTACCAAGCGAGGCAATGACATCGTAGTTGCATCAACCGGTTGGGGCAATGGAGATTGGAACCATCTAGATAACCATCAGATGCTCATAGTAGATCGTTCAACTTTAGAGTATTCAATACAGCCTCTATGAGTCGTACTTACACAGTCGAAACATACGGCTGCCAAATGAATGTCCATGACTCTGAAAGAATCGCAGGGCTACTGGATGAGGCTGGTTTCATACCAGTAACACAAGGTGAGCAGGCAGACATAGTTGTGTTCAATACCTGCGCAGTTCGTGAAAATGCAGATAACAAGTTGTATGGAAATCTAAGTTTTCTAGCACCAATCAAGAAGGCAAATCCCAATATGCAGATCGCAGTTGGTGGCTGTCTTGCACAAAAGGACCAGGCAACAATTTTAAGGAAAGCACCATATGTAGATGTCGTTTTCGGCACTCACAACGTTGGATCTCTACCGGTACTACTAGAACGTGCGCGGGTAGAAGAAGAGTCGCAGATCGAAATCCTTGAAGCGCTCGAGCATTTCCCTTCCACTCTGCCAGCCCGTCGTTTATCAGCTTTTTCTTCGTGGGTTTCTGTTTCAGTTGGTTGCAATAACACATGTACTTTCTGCATCGTCCCAGCTTTACGTGGAATCGAAAAAGATCGCAATGAAGCCGATATTTTGTCTGAGGTTAAAGCCCTTGTTGATCAAGGGGTTATCGAGATTACTTTGCTGGGACAGAATGTAAATGCCTACGGTGTTGATTTTGGAGATCGCCAGGCTTTTGCAAAACTGCTTCGCAAATGTGGCGAGATTGATGGTCTTGAACGAGTTCGCTTTATGTCACCTCACCCACGAGATTTCACCGATGATGTGATTGAAGCGATGGCGCAGACTCATAATGTGATGCCACACCTACACATGCCGTTGCAATCAGGTTCTGATCGAATTTTGCAACAGATGCGTCGTTCATATCGCACCGATAGATACTTGGGAATTTTGGAACGTGTGCGCACCGCTATTCCACACGCGGCGATTACAACAGACATCATCGTTGGCTTTCCGGGCGAAACAGAAGAGGATTTTCAGGCAACCTTGGATCTGTGCACCACTGCTCGTTTTACCGCCGCTTACACATATCAATACTCAAAAAGACCTGGTACCCCAGCTGCAACTATGCCAGATCAAGTTCCAGCAGATGTTGTAGGTGAGCGTTATACACGTTTACACAATCATCAACAGGCGATCTCTTTGTCTGTAAATCAAGAGGCGATTGGTACAACACACAAAGTCTTAGTTGGCGATTACGAAGGTCGCCGCGATGAAGTACAGGAACGATTGACCGGCCGCAGTGAAGATTTCAGATTAATTCACTTCGACAATAAATTTGTTGCCCGCCCCGGTGATGAAGTCGAAGTAAAAATCTTTGAAGCCTCTGCACATTACTTAATTGGAGAGCCGCTTTCTGTTCGCCAAACTAGGGGAGCCCAAGCTCATCAAGTAAGAGTTGAAACCCCAGGGCCTGCTTCAACAATGCTTGGTATCCCAACGGTTAAGCGATGAGGTTAATCGTCATTTGTGGTGCAACCGCAACTGGAAAAAGTGATCTTGCGGTTCAACTTGCTAAAGAGATTGGCGCTGAAATCATCAACGCTGATTCGATGCAGCTGTATAGAGGCATGGATATCGGTACCGCTAAGGCAAGTATTGAAGAACGCCAAGGGATTCCTCATCACATGATGGATCTACTTGATGTAACGGAGGATGCCAACGTTGCTTGGTATCAGGAACATGCCCGTGCGGTGATCTCAGATATTCATGCCCGAGGAAAAGATGCCATCATCGTTGGTGGTACAGGGTTGTATATCAAAGCGATTTTGGATGAACTCAACTTCCCTGACACAGATCCTGTAGTGCGAGCAGAGTTAGAGTTGGAGTTTGCCACGAAGGGGATAGCGCCTTTATTTGAAAGACTTGAAAAGTTAGACCCCGCTGCCGCTCTTGCAATTGATAAAGCTAACTCTCGACGTGTAATCCGCGCATTAGAAGTTATCAAAATTACAGGTAAACCATTTACCGCAAATCTTCCACGAGAAGAGAGTTCTAGGTATCCACATGCCAAGCAGTTTGGATTAGTAATGGACCGCGACACCTTGTCGGAGCGAATCTCTGTACGTGTTGAACGCATGTGGGAAAAGGGGTTGGTGCAAGAGGCTGAAAAATTGTTAACCGCTGGAATCATGCGCGGAACAACAGCTCAGCGAGCTTTGGGGTATGCCCAAGTGATCGCACAGATTGAAGGAAAGGTTTCTCAGGAAGAAGCGCAGGAAGAGACCAAACGTGCAACTCGCCAATATGCCCGTCGTCAAGAAACCTGGTTCTCTCGTGATGAGCGCATTACCTGGATCTCACCAACTCAAAACGCCCTCGAGCGCATCCTTGAATCGATAAACTAGTAATAATGATCGCAACCTATGGCCACGGTACCGAAAACGATTTTGTTCTTGTTTTCGATCCTAATGATGAGCATTCGATTACAACGGCACAGACTGCAGCCATTTGCGACAGGGAATCAGGTATTGGCGCTGATGGTTTGATTCGTATGATCAAACGAGATGGCAAATGGTTTATGGATTACAGAAACGCGGATGGTTCCTTAGCTGAAATGTGCGGCAATGGAATTCGCGTGATGGCACGCTATCTTGTCGAACGCGGACATCAACCAGAAGGCATTTTTGCGATCAATACACGAGATGGTGTTAAGCATTTGCGAGTTCCTTTAACCGATGACATCTCAGTCAACATGGGACAAGTTACCGATGAGGGTGAAGCAATTACCGCAGCTACCAATGGACATATTTGGAATGGGTACAACATCAGCGTTGGAAACCCCCACGCAGTTGTTTTTGTCGATGAGATGGCTGAAATCGGTGCGCTCAGCGAACCGCCTGTTGTTCGCCCACGTGATTCATACCCTGAGGGTGTCAACGTAGAGTTTGTAAAGATAACTGATAGCAACTCAATTCAGATGAGGGTTTTTGAACGTGGTTCCGGCGAGACCCGTTCCTGCGGAACAGGAACATGCGCTGTTGCACTTGCTGCAACTCTTCATACCAAGGGAAAACTTCCGGCGACATGGATAATTAATCCGCCAGGGGGTCGTCTCGAAGTTTCAATAGATGGACATTCCAATGCGACCTTAACTGGTCCTGCAGTACTGATTAGAGATGTTGATATCTCGGGGTTTCTCGTTGAGTAAGGATTTTGATTTAGAGTTTGAAAGATTACTCAAGGAAAGTGCTCGAGTTGCAGCAGAGTTTGATGATAGCGAAGAAGATCAACACATTGATCAATCTCAGGAGTTATCAGAACGTCACGCCCTTCGCCGCGTCCAGGGTTTTTCTACCGAGCTTCAAGATATTTCCGAGGCTGAGTACCGCCAGCTTCAACTAGAGCGAGTAGTCCTAGTTGGCGTTTGGACTGAAGGCACAATCAAAGATGCGGAAAACTCTTTAGCAGAACTCAAAGCGCTGGCAGAGACCGCAGGCTCTGAAGTATTAGAAGGATTGATTCAGCGTCGAGATAAACCAGACCCAGCAACATACATTGGTTCCGGAAAGGTGATCGAACTCAAGCAGGTTGTCATGTCTACCGGAGCTGACACAGTTGTGTGCGATGGCGAGTTATCACCGTCGCAACTTCGCCAGTTGGAAGATAAGTTAAAGGTAAAGGTCGTTGATCGAACCGCATTGATTTTGGATATCTTTGCTCAGCATGCAAAGAGCAAGGAAGGTAAGGCGCAGGTTGAGTTAGCTCAAATCGCATACTTACTTCCGCGTCTTCGTGGTTGGGGTGATTCTTTATCACGTCAGGTTGGTGGTCGCGCTGCAGGTGGTGCGGGTATTGGTGGCCGTGGACCAGGTGAAACAAAGATAGAAACCGATCGCCGTCGCATTAGAGACAAGATGGCCAAACTTCGCCGCGAAATCGCCGAGATGAAGGTTTCTCGTGACACCAAACGTCAGGAAAGACGCAGATTCAATATTCCATCTGTAGCAATCGCAGGATATACAAATGCCGGAAAGTCCTCACTGCTCAATAAGTTAACTGATGCAGGTGTACTGGTAGAAAACGCACTCTTTGCGACCTTGGATCCAACGGTACGAAAGACGCAGACCAGCGATGGAAGAATTTATACACTCAGCGACACTGTAGGTTTTGTACGGCACTTACCTCATCAGTTAATCGATGCCTTTAAATCAACACTTGAAGAGGTCTCTGAATCTGATTTGATTGTGCATGTTGTAGATGGCTCTCATCCAGATCCTTTTGAGCAGATTCGAGCTGTGCGTTTAGTCATTGATGAAATTGGCGGCAAAGATATTCCAGAGATCATTGCTATTAATAAGGTTGATATTGCAGATCCCCACATCATTATGGAGATCTTGCGGAAAGAGCCAAATAGTTACGCATTTTCAGTACGAACAGGTTTTGGAATTGATGGCTTATTACATGCTATTGAAAACTCTTTACCGCGACCATCTGTAGAAATAAATGTTGTGATCCCTTATGACAGAGGAGATTTAGTCCACGCGATTCATGAACGGGGTGAGATCTTCTCTGAGCAGTACATCGCAGAGGGAACCTCAATTCACGCCCGTGTAGATGGGGGCTTGTCGCAAAGAATTGAAAAGGCCCTAGGAATCGAAAAATCTCAGCAATGAGTGGGGAATAACTCCGACACGCCGAGTGTTATAGAGCATGGAAGGCTTGAAGTGCGCCATGATGCGCCCGCAAGCACAATTTGAAGAGTTAAAGTCGAGAGACTAAAAGGCGGTGAGAGCAATGGCAACAGATTACGACACACCCAGAAAAACTGATGAGGAACTTCATGAGGAGTCTCTAGAAGAACTCAAGGCCAAGCGTGTTGATGCTCAATCCGGACAAATCGATGTTGATGAAGCTGAAGCTGCAGAAAACCTTGAACTTCCAGGTGCAGATCTTTCAGGTGAAGAGCTTGCAGTGCGTGTTGTTCCAAAGCAGGTTGATGAGTTCACATGTTCACGATGCTTCTTGGTTCACCACATCACCCAGTTAGCTAAGGGTGAGGGCGCTAAAGCTGTCTGCAAAGAGTGTAATTAAGCTTTAAGAGCTTTCACTAAATCTGTAGCTTTATTACTTGTAATGAGCCAGTAAGGCGTTGGGTCTCTTGGATCTGAAATCTTTACTGTCAGCCCTTTACTGGACCAAAAACGAATCGCTAAGTATGCAGATGGGTCAGCATCTCGTGTTCTGATGGATTTCATTTCAACCGGTGTCAATGCGATCACATCGCCGATATAGGCGTGTTCGATTCGTGCAGCGCCAACTCGTAACTCGTTTTCATCAACCTCAATGATTAATGCGGTTTTAAAGTACATAACAACTACCCAGATACTCAGTATGCCTAAACTCACAAGAGATGGTGTATTTCCGAGGGCGGCCCAAATCGACATCACTAAAGAGAGAATCAAAAAGTACACAAAGGCGATGAGCCACAGTGGTGCACGTATCACCTCTTTGTATCTCACACCTTTTTCTGGCATGGGATTACCGTATCGGATATCGAAGGAGTAAAGTTGAGGTATGGCACGTATTCCAAGTACGACCGCACCTGAGGGGGCACCGATTCCGGAGCGCCATCCTTTAGCTCCTGTTGCCGGAAGCAAAATCCCATCTCACTTTGGCCACTGCTTTGGCTGCGGTGATCTACATCCAACAGGTTTGCACTTAGTTGCTTATGCAGGAGATGGTCTAGAGATAACCGCTGAGTTCACTGTTACTGAAAATCATCAAGGTGCACCAGGTCTGGCACATGGAGGACTTCTATCTTTAGCATTTGATGAAGCGCTAGGAAAGTTGATGTGGTTACTTCGCGCACCTGCTGTTACGGGTCGGTTAGAAACAGATTTCATTAAACCAGTTCCGATGGGATCAACTCTGCACATCACCGCAGAAATAACTGGGCAAGTAAATCGTAAGGTTTACACATCTGCCGTTGGCCGATTGAACTCACCTGATGGAGAAATCGCAGTAAAGGCGGCTGCGCTTTATATTGTCGTTCCTATGGATCACTTCATGAACAACGCTCCCAAGGAGTATTTAGAACAGATCGCAAAATCTCCAGAGCTCATGGCCTTTGTAGATCCAACCTTTGAGATTAATCCCTGAGCATGAAAAATCTTCAGGTACTAATCACTCGTCTTGATGAATCGATTCCCCTTCCAACCTATGCAAAGGGAGGCGATGCGGGTGCCGATATTGTTTCTCGTGTAGATATCACCTTAAAGCCGGGGGAGAGAGCGCTAGTACCAACTGGGATTTCAATTGCATTGCCAGATGGTTACGCCGCTTTTGTGCATCCTCGCTCTGGTTTAGCGATCAAGCATGGCGTAACGATGGTGAACGCACCAGGCACAGTAGATGCAGGATTTAGAGGCGAGCTTCAATGCATCATGATTAATCATGATCCACTTGAGTCAATTACCTTCAAAAAAGGGGATCGAATTGCACAGCTTGTTATTCAGAAGGTGGAGCGAGCAGAGTTTGTTGAAGTAAAGGATTTGCCAGGATCTGGTCGCGGTACAGGTGGTTTTGGATCGACGGGACGTTCATGAGTCAACATAACGAGGATCGTGACAAGGTAGTTAACGCTTTAGGTGGAAAAAAGGGTCTTATTGATTCCGGTGTTCCTTCAATCGTTTTTCTTGTTGTCTTCAACATTTCAAAAGAGGTCAACACAGCCATCATGTCGGCTTTGGCCCTTTCTTTGATTCTCGCAATTTTTAGATTGATCAAGAAGGACACTATTCAGCACTCTGTTTCTGGAGTAATTGGTGTTTTGATTTGTGCTTACTTTGCCAATAAGAGTGGAAATGCATCTGATTTCTATATTCCAAAGTTACTTACAAATCTTGGTTACGGAACCGTCTATCTGATCGCAAACCTAGTGGGATGGCCAATTTTAGGTGTCGTGCTAGGACCACTGCTCGGAGAAAACTTTACGTGGCGCAATAATCCTGCTCGTAAGCGAATGTATGTTAAAGCTAGTTGGATTTGGGTTGCGATGTTCTTTTCTCGTATCGCAGTTCAGTATCCGATATACAAGAGTGGCAATGTGAATCTGCTTGGAACTGTGAACTTAGCGATGGGATACCCGTTGTTTTTCGCCGCAGCCTATGGAACCTGGTTGGTTATTAAATCCGGTCCACCGGCTGTGAAAGTAAGTGATTAAGAGATAAAGCAGGATTTAATCAGCGCTTCAGCATCTGCTGATGCAACAAAGAGAAGTTCATCGCCAGCGGCAAACACATCATGAGCCTTGGCGGTAATAACTCTTCCATCTCGAACAATTGCAGCTAGAGCGGCATTTTCAGGAAGTTCAATCTCTTCAACGGTCTTACCAATACAAGCAGAGCCATCTGGAAGGGTAAGTTCAACAAGATTTGCTTGACCCTTTCTAAATGAGAAGAGTCGCACAACATCGCCAACGCTCACCGCTTCTTCAACAAGTGCAGCAATGATTCGTGGAGTTGATACCGCGACATCTACACCCCATGAAGAGTCAAACAACCATTCATTCTTTGGATGATTGATACGTGCAACTACACGTGGAACGCCGTATTCAGTCTTTCCAAGAAGTGAGGTAACAAGATTTGCCTTGTCATCACCGGTTGCAGCAACTAAAACCTGGCAGTTATTGAGATGAGCGTTATCTAGTGAGGTAATTTCGCAGGCATCGGCCATGAGCCACTCTGCATCGGGGACACTTTCGAGTTTGAGCGCCTTTGGATCCTTATCAATCAATAGAACTTGATGACCATTATCTAAAAGTTCGCGAGCAATAGCTCTTCCCACATTTCCGGCTCCTGCGATTGCAATTCTCATGCACGTTCACCTTCCGGGGTACTTGCAAGGATTTCTTCAGTGCGTGCCAAATCGGTGTCAGAGACCATTACATGGACTAGATCACCTTGCTGCAAAACGGTGTGCTCATCGGGGATCAGTCCTTCTCCGAGACGGGTAACAAATGCAACTCGTGCAGGAGTTAAATCATCGATCAAAAGAATCGGGCGGCCATACCAATCCTGGTGCGGATGGATTTCACACAACTGAACCATTCCTGTTGCATCTCTCCATTCAGAGCGAGAGCCTTCTGGAACAAGACGACGCAGGATTTGATCAGTGGCCCATAAAACCGTTGCAACTGTTGGAATACCTAAGCGCTGGTAAATCTCGGCACGGCCTGGATCATAAATTCGGGCGACAACATTTTGTACGCCATATGTTTCGCGAGCAACACGTGCCGCCAAGATATTTGAGTTATCGCCATTACTTACCGCTGCAAACGCATCTGCTTCTTGGATACCAGCCTCAAGAAGAGTGTCTCGATCAAAGCCGACACCTGTAACTGTACGTCCCTTGAAGTTTGGACCTAAGCGACGAAATGCTTCGCGGGCCTGATCAATGACGGAAACTGTGTGTCCTGCGGCTTCGAGCTCTGTGGCCAGTGATGATCCAACTCGACCGCAACCCATGATGACTACGTGCACAGGATGTAACTTACACCCATAAACTTCCTTCCATGGCATCAAACAAGAGTTCGGCCCTAAAAATCGGTGATTTGATCGAACTCACTATTGAAAAGATGGCACATGGCGGACATTTCATCGCCCGTCACGAAGGGGCTGTAATTTTCGTTCGGCATGCAATTCCGGGTGAAAAGTGCACCATTGAAATTACAAGTACCGGTTCATCCTTTAATCGCGCCGATGTCGTGGCGGTAACTGAGCCTTCTGAATTCAGAGTTGAGCCTCCATGTAAATACTCACATCGCACGGGCTGCGGTGGCTGCGATTTTCAACATATCGATAGCGCGCATCAACGAACCCTTAAGTCACATGTGATTACAGAGCAATTCTCAAGAATTGCAAAGAAGGAAATAAGTGTTGAGGTTGAAGAAGTTGGCCAATCTTTAGGGTGGAGAACTCGTGCTATTGCCACAACCAATCGCAACGGAAAATTAGGTTTCTATAAATCACGATCTCACTCCATCGCACCCGTTGATAACTGTTTGATTTGTGTTGAGGGAATGAACTTCTCGGAGATTTCATCCCGTGAAATTAAGGGAGATGTTCGCGTCGAGATTAGTGCTTCCACTACAGGTGAAAGAAGTATTGCTCTTGCCCCAACACGTGGTGAGGAAAAAGCCAGACTTACCGAAGGTCCAGCGGTTTTGCATGAGGTTGTTGCTGGAAAAACCCTTGAAGTAAGCCACGAATCATTTTGGCAAAGTCATATCAAAGCTCCTGAAGTTCTAACCGAAGCTGTACTTGATTTTGCACAATTGCAGCCGGGGGAGCATGTATTAGATCTCTACGGTGGTGTTGGACTGTTTACCGCCGCCATCATTGATGTTGTCGGTGATAGCGGTCTTGTCGATCTGATTGAAGGAAGCAAAGTTGCAACGGAGGATGCACGTAGGAATTTCTCTGCATATAAGAATGTAACTATTGCAACTGGTGATGTTGCCAAACTTCTGCCACGTGTATCTGCTGCAGATGTTGTCGTGCTTGATCCGCCACGTGAAGGTGCGGGCAAGGATGTCATCTCGCTAATAACTGCATTAAATCCTCGAGCAATTGTGTATGTGGCATGCGATCCAGCTGCCCTAGCCAGAGATACCGCCTATCTTGAAGATCACAGTTATTCACTCGCCTCTTTACGTGCTTTTGATCTCTTTCCAATGACACATCACATCGAATGTGTTGCCCTCTACGAGCGTGCTGAGGTATCTTGAGCGCTGGTCAAGCGCATCGACGAAAGGCAGATAATGAGTAAAAACTCTTTCAACGCAAAGAAGAATCTAGAAGTTGCGGGTAAGAGTTTCGAGATATTTGATATCTCGCAGATCGATGGCGCAGCTAACCTTCCTTATAGCCTGAAGGTACTGCTGGAAAACCTATTGCGCACCGAAGATGGTGCAAACATCACCGCTGACCACATTAAGGCTCTTGCTGGGTGGGACCCATCAATTGAGCCAGATACAGAGATTCAATTTACGCCTGCTCGTGTGATCATGCAGGATTTCACCGGAGTCCCATGTGTTGTAGATCTTGCAACGATGCGCGAAGCGATCGTTGATCTTGGGGGAGATCCTTCAAAGGTAAACCCACTTGCACCAGCTGAACTTGTCATCGACCACTCAGTTATCGCAGATAAGTTTGGAACTAAGGACTCATTTGAGCAGAACACAGATATTGAATACGAGCGCAATCAAGAGCGCTACCGTTTCTTGCGTTGGGGTCAAACCGCATTTGATGAGTTCAAGGTTGTTCCACCTGGAACAGGAATTGTTCACCAAGTAAATATTGAATACCTGGCTCGAGTTGTCATGACACGAACAGTTGAAGGAACTCTTCGCGCATACCCCGACACAGTTGTAGGAACAGATTCACACACAACCATGGTCAACGGACTCGGAGTCCTTGGCTGGGGTGTGGGCGGTATTGAGGCCGAGGCTGCGCTACTTGGACAGCCTGTATCGATGTTGATTCCACGTGTTGTTGGATTCAAATTAACCGGCGAGCTTCCATTAGGAACAACCGCTACCGATATGGCACTTACCATCACGGAGATTCTGCGCAAGGTCGGCGTTGTCGGTAAGTTTGTTGAATTCTTCGGTCCAGGAGTTACCTCTGTACCAATGGCTAACCGAACAACTATCGGAAACATGAGCCCCGAGTACGGCTCAACATGTGCGATCTTCCCAATCGATGAAGAGACTCTTCGCTACCTGCGCCTCACTGGTCGCACAGATGATCAAGTTGCATTGGTTGAAAAGTATGCAAAGGCTCAAGGAATGTGGCATGACCCATCAGTGGAGCCACGTTTCTCACAAGTTGTAGAGCTAGATCTTTCAACTGTTGTTCCATCTATTTCGGGACCAAAGCGACCACAGGATCGCATCTCATTGAGCGATTCAAAGAGCGCATTTGAAAAGATTGTTCCAACCTACTTTGGAGAAAAGACTCAAAAGGGTGAGGTTGCAGCTGGTTCAACCCGTGTTAAAAACGGTGATGTTGTAATCGCTTCAATTACATCGTGTACAAATACCTCAAACCCATCTGTGATGATCGGTGCCGCATTGCTGGCTAAAAAGGCGGTTGAAAAGGGTCTGAAATCAAAGCCTTGGGTAAAGACAACGCTGGCACCAGGATCAAAGGTTGTTACCGATTATTACGATCGCGCAGATCTAACTAAGTACATGGAAGCGCTGGGCTTTAACCTCGTTGGTTATGGCTGCGTTACATGTATCGGTAACTCAGGACCACTTCCAATTGAGATTAGCAAAGCGGTCAATGAGGCAGATCTTGCTGTTACCGCGGTCCTTTCTGGAAACCGTAACTTTGAGGGACGCATTAGCCCAGATGTGAAGATGAATTACCTTGCTTCACCACCGCTCGTTGTTGCATATGCAATTGCAGGCACCATGGATCATGATTTTGAAACAGATTCACTCGGAAAGGACACATCTGGAAATGATGTGTACCTCAAGGACATCTGGCCATCACCTCAAGAGATTCAGGCTGTTATCGATTCATCAATCTCATCTGAGATGTTTACAAAGGATTATGCAACGGTTTTTGAGGGCGATCATCGCTGGAAGTCCCTTGCTACCCCAACCGGCAAGGTCTTTGAATGGGATGCCAAGTCAACATATGTTCGCAAACCTCCATACTTTGAAGGAATGCCTAAGAACCCAACCCCTGTAACAGATATTTCAGGTGCACGTGTCTTGGCAGTTCTTGGTGATTCAGTTACGACTGACCACATCTCTCCAGCTGGAAATATCAAAGCGGATTCACCAGCAGGTAAGTATTTAGCGGAGCATGGTATTGAAAGAGCAGATTTCAACTCATATGGATCTCGTCGTGGAAATCACGAGGTAATGATTCGTGGAACATTTGCAAATATCCGGTTGAAGAACATGTTGCTCAATGGTGTTGAGGGTGGATTTACCCGAAACTTCTTGGCCAATGGTGAGCAAACAACTATTTACGATGCATCAGTTGCATATCAAGCAGCTGGAGTTCCACTAGTTATTCTTGCTGGCAAAGAGTACGGATCAGGATCTTCTCGTGACTGGGCCGCTAAGGGAACTGCATTACTTGGAGTTCGAGCAGTAATCGCTGAAAGCTTTGAACGTATTCACCGCTCTAACTTAATTGGAATGGGTGTACTCCCATTGCAGTTCAAGGATGGTCAAACCGCTGCATCACTGGGTCTAGATGGAACAGAGGTTTTCTCCATCACCGGAATCACTGCGCTCAACAATGGAGGAGTTCCAAAGGAGCTCACCGTTACAGCAGGGAACACAACATTTACTGCAAAGGTTCGCATCGATACACCAGGCGAAGCTGATTACTACCGCCACGGTGGAATCATGCAGTACGTACTGCGTTCACTTCTGTAAGAGTTTTAACTCTTAAGCAGGAAGGGAGGCAACTCCCTTTTCATGGAAACGCTTGCCGGTTACTGATTCGCTAATTCCTTCGCGATCCAAGTACGGCAGGATTCCACCCAAGTGCATTGGCCATCCAGCGCCCATCAACATGCACAGATCAATCTCTGCCGCTGTTGTTACAACGCCTTCATCCAACATCATGCGAGCTTCTTCCGCTAACGCCTTTAGTGCTCGCGCACGCACCTGTTCTGCAGTTGATGGAGTTGAACCCTTCTCAACGAGAGCAAGTGCCGCAGGGTTTGCACCAACTGAGCCATCCTCACCCTTGATGTAGAAGTTACGAACACCCTCTTTAACCATGCGCTGCATAGTTGGAGAGATTCGGTAACGGGGTCCGAGGTTGTTGTGCAAAGTCTCTGACACATGCAGCGCAACACCAGGACCTACAAGATCCAACAACTGGAATGGAGACATCGGGAAGCCGATCTCCATCATCGCAGCATCAGCAACGGCAGGAGATGTTCCTTCATCAACGGCATCGGTGACCTCACCCATGAAACGTGTGAGCAAACGATTGACCACAAAGCCCGGTGCATCCTTACAAATAATCATTGTCTTCTTTAGCTCTTTACCAACAGCAATTGCAGTAGCAGTTGTCGCATCATCTGTTGTTGATGTGCGTGCAACTTCTAGCAACGGCATAACCGCAACCGGATTAAAGAAGTGGAAGCCAACTACGCGCTCTGGATTCTTCAACCCTTCAGTCATACGTTCAACCGATAGGGAAGAGGTGTTAGTTGCCAGGACACATTCTGGAGAAACAATGTTTTCGAGCTTCTTAAATAGCTCTTGCTTAAGTGATAACTCCTCAAAGATCGCTTCAATGACAAAGTCACATCCGGCAAACACTGATTGATCTGCAGAGCCAGAGACAAGAAGTGATAAACGTCCAGCAGATTCTGGACTCATTCTCTTCTTCTCAACTAGCTTTGCGAGCTCATTGTGTACCCATGCAACACCCTTATCAGCACGGGCTTGATCGATATCTGTCATTACGACAGGACACTTAAGGTTGCGGACCATGAGCAGTGCTAACTGTGATGCCATCAATCCCGCACCAACAACACCAACCTTGGTTACCTTACGAGCAAGAGCGGGCTTTGGTGCACCCTCTACCTTCTTGCGCTTCTTCTGAATTAAATTAAATGCATACAGAGAAGCACGTAGGGGATCGGACATTGTTAAATCAGCAAGTACCTGATCCTCGGCATCAAAACCTTCACCTAATGTGTTTGTTCGAGCCGCTGCAATAAGTTCGAGCGCTTTTGTAGGAGATGCGATCTGCGCACCGCCGTACTTCTTAAGCGCAGCTGCCTTTCCAGTTGCTAGAGCACTGTCCCACGCGGGATCGTTGCTGTAATCAGCGCGTTCGATCTTGGTACTTCCATTCAAAACATTGACGGCAAAGCCAATTGAGCGCTCTAGGAAATCTGCTGGCTCAAACATCGCATCGACAACACCAAGTTTCAAAGCATCCTTTGCCTTCATCATTGTGTTGTTATTCAAAGCGTTAAGCATGATTACCTGAACTGCGCGCTCCGGCCCGATCAACTTCGGCAGGATCGTCGCCCCGCCCCAGCCCGGAACTAGACCAAGGAACACCTCTGGCAGCGCGGTAAAAGCTGTTGATGCAACTGTGCGGTAGTGACAGTGAAGTCCAACTTCAAGTCCACCACCGAGTGCAAGACCATTGATAAAGGCAAAGGTAGGAATTGAACTTTCACCTAGACGGCGAAATACATCATGACCTAGCTTTCCAATCGCTAATGATTGACTGCGCTCACTTAAGAATGAGAGCGCTGAAAGATCAGCGCCAGCTGCAAAGATAAATGGCTTACCGGTAATTGCAATCGCTGCAGGTTTGCGAGCGATCGCATCTGTAATCGCAGCATCGAGCGCTTTTACAGATTGTGGACCAAAGGTGTTGGGACGGTTGTGGTCATGGCCATTGTCTAAAGTAATGAGCGCCATCGATCCTTTGCCACCAAAGGCGGCAAGATCAATATCGCGAACTAAAGCGTTGGTGACAACCTCTTCAGGTGCACCAGCTGGAAGAGTGATATCTGCGCTCATAATTACTTTGCTCCCTTGAAGTGTGGGTTTTCCCAGATAACAGTTCCGCCCATGCCTAAACCGATACACATTGTTGTAACTCCATAACGTACCTCTGGATGTGTTTCAAAGGTGCGAGCAAGATTGAGCATTAAACGAACACCAGATGATGCAAGAGGGTGACCGACAGCAATTGCACCACCATATGGATTTACTCGGGGATCATCATCTGCAATTCCAAAGTGATCTAAAAAGGCGATTACTTGAACAGCAAAGGCCTCATTGATCTCAAAGGCACCGATATCTTCAATTTTTAGACCCGCTTGCTTAAGCGCCTTAATGGTTGATGGCACCGGTCCATATCCCATGATCTCTGGCTCAACACCAGCAAATGCAAAGGTAACCATCTTTGCCTTAATTGTTAATCCAAGTTCAAGCGCCTTTTCTTCACTAGCAAGCAACGCAGCTGTTGCACCATCATTGAGACCAGATGAGTTTCCTGGAGTCACACGACCTGCTGGACGAAATGGTGTCTTGAGCCCTGCAAGACCCTCCATCGTTGTCTGTGGGCGAGGTGCTTCATCAGCTGTTGCAACTGTCCAACCAAGCTCTGCACTGCGTGCCGCAGTTGGAATTAAATCTCTCTGAATCTTTCCATCGGCATACGCCTGCGCAGTTTTAAGTTGCGAGTTCATCGCATAACGATCTGCCCGCTCTTTAGTTAATTGCGGAAAGCGATCATGCAAACGCTCAGCTGTTGCACCCATGGCTAGCGCATCCTGTTCAACGATGCGCTCTGCTAGGTACCGTGGATTTGGATCCATACCTTCGCCCATTGGGTGGTTACCCATATGTTCAACACCACCGGCGATAGCGATCTCATTTGCTCCCATTGCAATCGCACCTGCAATAGTTGTGACAGCGGTTAACGCACCTGCGCACCAACGATCAATTGAGTATCCAGGAACTGTGTTAGGTAAACCAGATAACAAAGCTGCACTACGACCAATATTCATTCCCTGATCACCGGTTTGTGTTGCAGCAGCGATCGCTACATCTTCAATAGAAGCGGGATCTATCTTTGGGTTTCGTTCCAAGAGGCCACGAATTGCGCGGACCATCAAATCATCTGCGCGGGTTCCGGCGTACATGCCGCCGGCCTTTCCAAATGGGGTACGAACAGCATCAACGAGAACGACGGTGCGAGACATGGTTCATCCTTTGTTAGGTATGAGCCAAATGTTACTCGCCAGTAAGGGTTTGTAACAGTACCTACTTACGCTTTTGCTGTGACCTTTGGCTTAGCAAGGTAAGGGACTAGAACTGCGCCTAGGTAGAGAACCCAGACACCCAGTTGTAGCCATGAGGTTGTTGTATCAAAGCCAATAGTTCCTGACAGCGAGGCACCGAGGATTGAATCCTTGGCGATAAATGAGGTCACATCCCAAACAAAGGCATCAGGACCTGGAAGGTAGCCCAGCTCCTGGAACTCGTGGACACCGTAGGACAACACTCCAGCCGCAACGATGATCAATGCAACACCTGAGTACTGGAAAAACTTTGAAAGGTTGAGCTTGATTGCGCTCTTGTAGATCATGAAGCCAAGGGTGATGGAAACTGCAAAGCCCAACACAAGGCCGGCCGTTGGACTAGCGATATCTTGAACTGTTTGGAAGTTTGTATACACAAACAATGAGGTCTCTAATCCTTCGCGGATAACGGCAAAGAAGGCTGCTGCTGCGATTGCCATGGGACCAACTGTTGCAGCCGCCTCAACCTTGCCCTCTAGTTCGCCTTTCAAGTGACGCGCTGTGCGCTTCATCCAGAAAACCATCCAGGTCACCAATGCCACAGCGATAAATGATGTAACGCCGGCAAATAGCTCCTCGCCGCGCTCGCTCAATGAGACAGAGGTCAAGGTCAGGAATGCACCCAATCCGATGCTGGCAACCACAGCGATGGCGACACCGCTCCATAGTGGCTTTAAATACCCGTGGCGCTTTGTCTTTACGATGTACGCGACGAGAATTCCAACGATCAACGAGGCCTCTAGGCCCTCGCGCAAGGCGATAATGAAGGTACTTAGCATGAGAGAAAATCTAGAGGGTGTTGGGGAATTACGCAACTCTTATGTTGCGTAATTCAGCCCTCTTCTGGGGTGTTTTCTACCACTTCAACGGGTAGGGGTTCACGCTCAAGTAGGGCGGCAGCAAGGGCAGGAGCCACTAAATCGATCTGCCATTGGCGGGCACCGAGCTCTGCTAGCCCCTTTTCTACCTCTGAAATCGACAATGTTGTTGTTGCTCCAACCGGAGGCTTCCAACAAATCCGTCGAACATGTTCAGGGGTAATTAAATTTTCTACCGGAATGAGATTTTCTTGCGCAATTAATTCAATCGCAGCACGTGCATGTGACAGTGGTGCGTACTTGTCCGGAAATTTATCTCGCCACAATTTAATGGGTGGCAAGGTGTCAGCGTTTGTTCGCATTGCTGGCCATTGTTCTTCAGGCATGGAAACAGCTGTTGCGATCGCATCCAACCACAGTTGAAGATTTTCCATCCAGCGCGCACGAAGCCCTAGCGGGCGCAGAGTTTTTTCAAACTCTTTTTTGTTTGTTGGTACCGCAATTGCAAGTTCTACAATTGCAGAATCATTGAGCAACTTTCCTGGTGCAATATCTTGTTGTGCTGCAACCTCATCACGTGCCATCCACAAAGTTTTAATAACAGCTAATTGATCACGTCGCTTAATTTTGTGCATCCCCGAAGTTCTGCGCCACGGATCTACACGAGGCGGTGCTGGGGGAGCCTTCAGTATGGATGCAAACTCTTCCAGCGCCCATGGCAGTTTTTTTGCATCTTCTAATATGGAATACATGCGATCGCGAAGTTCGACTAGTAATTCAACATCCAAGGCTGCATAAGTAAGCCACTCTTGTGGCAAGGGACGGGCCGACCAATCGGCAGCGCTGTGCTCCTTTGCAAGTAAGACTCCCATTAATGATTCAAGTAATGGACCTAGACCAACCCGCGGTAAACCAGCGATTCTGCCTGCTAATTCAGTGTCAAAGAGGTTGATCGGATTAATCCCAAGTTCACGCAGGCAGGGTAAATCTTGGGTACTGGCGTGAAGGATCACTTCATCGGTGTTAAGCAATGCATTGAGATCAGCAAACAATTGATGTCCAGGGCCAAATGGAATTGGATCAATTAAATGCAGCCCACCATCTTTTCGCTTTATCTGAATCAAATACGCCCTGGCGCTATATCGAAAACCCGATGCACGTTCAGCATCAACAGCAAAGGGACCAGAGCCTTGAGACAAGCCGGCAAGCGCCTCTTTGAAGGCGGCTTCAGTATCGATGACCTGCGGTGTTCCAGCTGCTGGTTGCAGCAAAGGAGTAGCAACTACCTCTTCACTCATTTCTAACGCCTGCGTGCAGAAGAGATTGCCGAGACACCTTCTGGAACTGGAGGCAATCCTGCAACTTCAGAAATCAAATTACACCAACTTAAAATATGGTTGATGATCTCTTTGGGGTCTTCTACAACAGGTGTCCACGATGCTCGAATCTCGATTTCAGTTTCATTGTTGCGAGGCGAAAGTTTTCCAAAGGATGCACTTGTTACACGAGTAACTGTTCCACTGGGTGAGTTGTAGGTGCAGCCGTTTACTTCGAGAGATTCAAGAAACCAGCTCCAGCCAACCTCTGGAAGTAGTGGATCCTCCTGCATGATTGGATCAATATCTGCACTTACAAAGGTGACACAACGAAACTCGCCATCCCAGGTCGCCTGACCACCTGGCTCATGCAAAAGTACAAAGCGACCATTAGCGACCTCATCCTCTTGCTCGCCAACTAATCCATTAGAAACATCGGCTGAAAATGCAAAGGCAAAGGTCGCAAGTTTTTGAGGAGCTGGAACTTCGGTAAGGGTTAGTTCGGCTCTTGGTGTAACTGTGCGAAGGTGATCAATTAAACGCTCAAAACCATTCGCATCCACATGCCTAGGATAAAGATGAGTACCACCATTTCTTGGGAGGCGGGGCTGTAGCCTTGCTCCTATGGCATCACTGTTGGCACTTATCTCAAGTGCGATGTGGGGAACGGCAGATTACTTCGCCGGTCGAATGAGTAAGCACCGCCATCCATTTGCAGTTCTTGGTTTGTCGCAGATCTTCGGTCTGATAACTGGAGTATTGATTGTTCTTGTATCGGGTGATTGGCATGGACAGGCGCTTGGCTTTGACGGTTATCTCTTGTACGGAGCCCTCGCAGGTTTATGTGGCTACATCGGTTTAGCCTGTTTATATGAAGGTTTATCAACGGGACGCATGGGAGTTGTTTCGCCAATTAGTTCTATGAGCGCTGTAATTCCAGTTGCATATGCATTGATTACCGGTGACACATTAACCGCCATCACCTCAATCGGAGTTGTTATTGCACTAGTGGGTGTCTTTTGTGCAAGCGGTCCTGAACTTTCCAATGGTCTACCGCTCAAGCCATTGTTATTAGCCTTAGGCGCGGCAGCTGGTTTTGGTTTAGCTCTAACCTTTATCTCAATTGGTTCGCAGGAAAGTGCTTTGATGACAATGGTTTCAATGCGTGGAGCAACTTTCTTTGTGACGATTGCACTAGCAATGAGATTTAAGACAACGGGTGGATTTTCAAAGAAGGATATGCCGCTCTTAATCTTTATCGGTGCCGCCGACTTTATTGCAAATCTCTTGTTGGGGGTAGCAACTACTAAGGGCTTAGTCTCCGTCGCCATGGTCTTCGGATCTTTGTATCCAATTGCAACCGCACTTCTGGCCTTTAAGTTTCTTAATGAAAGATTACATAAGGTTCAATACGTTGGAATTGCTTTAGCGGTAACGGGTGTATCCATAATCTCAGCTTTCTAATTGCGAGCTGAGTAAAAGACCGTTCCCGATTCCTCTCGCTTTTCAATATTAGAAAAATGTGACAAGAGTTGTTGGATATCTATTCTGTCCTGCCCACCTGTAGCGGGCGTGACGCTGAGTTCTAACTGATCAATCAATGAATGAGCGATTAACTCATTAATCATTGATACTCCGCCCTCAATCAAAATCTTTTCGCCAAACAAGGTGCGGGCCTTTTCAATTGCGCTCACGGGGGAGCAGTTCCAGAAAAGTGCTAAGTGATTTCCCTGCACTGGATTTACTAAAGAGCGAGAGATGACAACGAGGGGAACTGGGGTCCGGTTATATGGCTCGTGACGGGCGGTATTGCCGCCCACGATGATGACATCCACCTCGCGGCGTCGTTGTAAGAAGGCTTTGCGATCTTCCGGTGAGCTCACTCCAGCTGATCGGCTCTCCTTAGAGGTTGAACCATCGCTGCCAACTACCAATGTTGCAACGACGCTCACATCTCTAAGTATTACTTACAGCCCTGATTTCTTGTCAGTGACGCTCTGTACATTTGAGAACATGATCATTGATTGCTCAACATGCACCATGGCCGCTATCGCATGTAATACATGTGTGGTCTCCTTTTTCCTCGATAACACCTCACAGATCAGCGATGAAACCGTTGACGCACTCTCTGTGTTGGCTGAGAGTGGATTAACACCTCCGCTTCAATTCAACGCTCGCGGAGCGTGAGACGGGGCAAATTCACAGCCGAATTAGCCTCATTGAGGTTGAGCGGTGGGTATAGGCGCGGTTAGCCTTGCCCTTATGTCATTGTGGATGCGCATCCTTACCGCTATCGCGGTAGTTGCCGGGGTATTAGCACCCGTTGCAGCCTCTGGTGCACAGACCTTGGCGCAGGTTCAAGCCAAGGTTCGCCAGTTAGAAGAAGATGCAACCGCTGCAGCGGAAGGTGCCCAAGAGGCAAAGGTGAAGTTAGCCGCCCTGACAAAGACCCTCAATGGAATTAAGGCAAAGGCTGAGATTCAAGGCCAAACAGTCTCAACACTTCAAAAATCTTTAGGAAGTATCGCCGTTGAGCAGTACAAATCCGGCGGCTTTGGTCAAAGCTTTGAACTTCTCTTCTCTGCAGATCCATCTTTGTACTTATCATCTGCTGGCGCGCTAGATGCGATTACCCGACGAAAATCGGCCCAACTGCGAAAGTTTGAAACAGCCCAGCAACGATTGAATGCAACCACCTTGACGGTCAATGACAAGATGGCGTTGGTAGCGGCGGCGCAAAAGAAGTTGACGGCGCAATCAGAGCTTGCTCAGAAAAAATTGGCAGAGGCTGAAAAACTTTTATCAAAGTTAACCAAGGCAGAGCGTGAACGTTTGGCCCGTTTGGCGGAGGAAGAGGAGAACGCCGATCAAGCCTCCTCACTCAAAGCTGCGCAAAGTGCAAGCGGGGTTTCAGGTCGTGCCGGAACAGCGCTTAAGTATGCGCTAAAGCAGATCGGTGATCGTTATGTATTTGGTGCTGCGGGAATGGTTACCTGGGATTGTTCAGGTCTAACGATGCGCGCCTTCCAAGCAGCTGGTGTCTCCCTGCCACACTCATCGGCAGCACAATCTCGACTGGGTAAAAAGGTTTCCCTAAATGCCTTAAAGCCAGGAGATCTTTTGTTCTTTGGTCGCCCGGTATCCCACGTTGGAATTTACTTAGGTGGCGGAAAAATGGTGCACGCTCCGCGATCTGGCTCTCGAGTCAAAGTTGCAACAAGTGGTTCTTTGGGAAGAAAGCCGTTGGTAGGAGCTCGACGTTTCTAGTCCAGTTCTCTTTGTAACTAATGACTTTGGTCCACGTGCCGGTGGAATTGAAACCTTTGTTATTGGTTTAATCGAACGCAGGCCGTTTGGTTCAACAATTGTGTATACATCATCACAAGAGGGCTCAGCTGATTATGACGCTCAATGGTTGAGTAAATACGGTGTTGTTGTTATTCGTGATCGCGCAAAGATTTTGCTTCCAACACCACGAGTTGCCCTCAACCTTGCTCGAATCATTAAAGAGCGAGATATCAAGGTCGCAGCCTTTGGAGCAGCAGCACCTTTAGCTGTGCTGTCCGCTTCCATGAAACGTGCAGGGGTCATCAAAACCGTTGCACTTACACATGGACATGAGGTCTGGTGGGCGAAGGTATTTCCATTCACGTTGGCGATACGCCGCATCGGATCTACCGTTGACACCCTTACATACTTAGGTGAGTTCACTCAACATGCGATTTCACAATCTTTAAGCGCTTCGGCAGCTAAGGCGATGGTAAAGATCGCACCAGGTATCGATGTGGATCACTTTACCCCTGTTGATTCAACGCAATTGAGAAAAGAGCTTAACCTCGAGGGGAAAAAGGTGATCGTCTCTGTTGGACGTTTAGTCCATCGAAAGGGTCAAGATCATTTAATTGAGTCGATGCCGCAAATCCTTGAGAGCGTTCCAGATGCTCACCTGTTGATGGTCGGTAAAGGACCTTACTTGGAACACCTTGCCAAATTAGTTGCGCACAATAAGTTAGAAAACCATGTCTCCTTTATTGGCAGAATTCAATACGCTGAACTTCCACGATTCATCTGTGCAGGGGATGTTTTTGCGATGCCATCACGTTCGCGTTTTGCAGGTCTTGAAGTTGAAGGATTAGGAATCGTGTACCTGGAGGCAAGTAGTTGCGGCTTACCTGTAATTGCAGGTTCATCTGGGGGAGCACCCGATGCTGTTATCGATGGAGTTACTGGATTTGTTGTAGATGGAACAGACAATCAGCAGATTGCTAAGGCTGCGATTGAACTTCTCAATAATCCAGAAAAAGCTAAGGCTATGGGAATGGCTGGACGTCAATGGATCATTGACAACTGGCGCTGGGAAATCTGGTCAGCTCGATTTAATGAACTGTTAAGGCAGTAATCCTTTTTCTCTAGCTACCTTTATCGCCATAGTTCTATTGGTGGATTCAAGCTTTCTTAAAATCGAAGAGATATGAGTTTTTACCGTTGAAACACTTATATACAAGGTTGATGAAATCTCTAAGTTGCTGGCTCCTCGTGCCAGTAAGTGCAGCAGATCAATTTCGCGTGGAGTCAGCTCTACCAAACTCATCTCTGCAGTGGTTAGCGAGCTGGTAAAGGAACCAGGATTAGCTACTGCAAAATTAAGGGTCGAGACAATCTCATCTATGGGCCGACTCTTTGAAATATATGCATTTGCTCCAGCACTTCGTGCAAGGTGGGCAAACAAGGATGGCTCATAAAGGGAAAGGACAATGATCGCCACAGTGGCGCTGATCTTCCTGATCCACTGAACTAACTCTAACCCCGATCCATCGGGCAGATTAATGTCAACGATCATCGCTTCAGGATTAAATGCAGCAACTTTGGAGCGAGACTCTTTAATGGTTGCCGCTGTTTCGATGGATGAGTACCCATGTGTCTTCAGTGAAGTAACAAGACCCTGTCGAACAACATCATGATCATCTACTACCAATAGTCGGGTCATCACCTATCCAATGGGATCGTTACTCCAATCTTGGTGCCCTGTGAATTGGAATCAATACTGATTTCCCCATTGAGTTTTTCAACTCGCTCTTGTATGCCGCGCAACCCAAAGGATCCTTCCTTAGGGCCTGCTCCGCCGCTTCCATCATCCTGAATCATTATCTGCACCTTGCTCGCACCTGAGTGTTTTTCAATATTGCGCAGAAGCTCCTGAACAATTCGAAGGGTCTCATGCATCGTATCCAAGGAGGTATCCACTCCTTGAAGTGGTTGTGCACCCCTTAGTTGATGCATCTCTGCTCGTACCTTTTCAATCAATGCGGTGGTTGTAAAGCGAATCTGGCGAAGGGAGTTTTTGAGATCGGGATCGTTACAGTCAGAGATAGCTTGATCAATAGAAAAGCCCAGGACCACGAGGTCCTGGGCAATCCCATCATGCAACTCTTGTGCGAGGGTTACTCGCTCATTGTTCATTTTGTAAACAATGCTTCAATTTCTTTAGCGAACTCCTTCGCAACCACATGTCGCTTAACTGACAACTTCGCAGTTAAGTGTCCACCAGCGATTGTGAAATCAGTTGGCAGAAGAGTGAATTTACGAATTGATTCAGCCTTACTTACCGCCTTATTTGCATCATCAACAGCGGTTTGAACTACAGCAATCAGATCGGGATCGTTAACTAGATCAGCCATCGATGCGCCATCCTTCTTGTTGTTTGCAACCCACGCCTTAAGAGCATCTGGGTCGAGGGTCACAAGCGCTGCGATAAATGGTTGATTGTCGCCGACCACCATGCATTGGCTGACTAATGGGTGAGCGCGAAGGCGATCTTCTAGAACAGCTGGTGCAACATTCTTTCCACCTGCAGTAACGATCAGTTCCTTCTTACGTCCGACGATGTACAAGAAACCTTCATCATCTAACTTTCCTAGATCGCCAGATTTAAACCAGCGCTCTGAATCAAAGACCTCATCATTTGCTGCCTGATTCTGCCAATACCCTTCCATGACGATCGGACCGCGAAGTAGAACTTCACCATCTTCTGCAATCTTGACCGATGTTCCTGGAATTGGTCGGCCCACTGAACCAACACGGTGTGCACCAATCAAGTTAAGAGTTGCACCAGCGGTAGTTTCAGTTAATCCATACCCTTCAAGGACTGTGACTCCTGCACCACGGTAGAAGTGGCCTAGACGAACACCAAGAGGTGCTCCACCTGAAATCGCAGCCTCAACATTGCCACCCATACCGGCGCGGATCTTGCTGTAGACCAACTTGTCGAAGAGACCATGCTTGAGTTTAAGAATGGGAGACATTCCCTTTTTATCAAGGGCTTCTGAATACGCGATAGCAACCTCTGCAGCTTTACGGAAGATCTTTCCCTTTCCTGCAGCCTCTGCGCGTGCTTCAGCTCCGTTGTAAATCTTTTCAAAGATGCGAGGAACTGCCAACACAAATGTTGGCTTAAATGATGCAAGATCCATCGGCAAGCGACCAACTGGATCGCTGCAATGTGCCATATGCAATCCTGCAGAGATAGAACCGATTTGAACCATACGACCGAAGACGTGGGCAACAGGAAGGAACAACAAGGTTGATCCACCTGGCTTGAGGAATAACTCACTTGCACCTTGGACAACATTTCCGCACTCAGATAAGAAGTTGCTGTGTGTGAGTTGAACACCCTTCGGCTTACCGGTTGTTCCTGATGTGTAAATTAGGGTTGCAAGAGATGCAGGAGTTAATGCATTACGTCGGCGATCAATCTCATCATCACCAATGTGCTTTCCTGCCTCACGCAAAACTGTCAGAACATCATCTGTCATAGTCCACATGTGACGTGTGTGAGCTGGTTGCACAGTCTTGACAAGATCAGCCAAAGCTGGAGTTTCTACAATAATTGCAACTGAGTGCGAATCATTGAGAATCCAGTCGATCTGCTCTGCAGATGATGTGTCATAAATTGGAACTACAACCGCACCTGCAAACCAGGTTGCAAAATCTAAAATCGTCCACTCGTATCGGGTGCGAGCCATGATCGCTACGCGATCACCAATCTGAACTCCTGATGCGATTAAACCCTTCGCAGTTGCGCGAACCTCTTCTTCAACTTCGCGTGCTGTTACAGGTTGCCATCCCTCGCCCAATGGACGAGACATAGTGATGCGCTCTGGTTCAAACCAGGCGCGTTCAGCGATCAGATTTGTGAGATTCCCGGCGGTTGCGGCGGGAACTAGTGGAGGGATTGAGATTTCATTCATGGGCGAACGCTAGCGTGGGGGCGGACAAAAGGGGAAGAGGGTAGCCTTGCGCCATGGCCAACTTCAGCAAATCCGTAATCACAATTGAGGCACCAATCGAGCAGGTTCAGAAGACTCTCTTTGAGTTGGATAAATACCCCGAGTGGTCCACCCAAATCAAAAGCTCAGAAGCACTAGACCGTGATGATCAAGGTCGTGTTACCAAGGTAAAGATGAGCATCGATGCAGGGATGATGAAGGACCGTCTCACCCTTGATTACGACTGGAGCCAAGCTCCCAGCAAGCTTTCATTTTCTATGGAGGATGCAGATCTGCTGACCAGCATGGATGGCATCTACACAATTACAAGTATCGATGAGGACACAACTGAAGTCACATACGAACTTGAAGTCTCTCTATCAATGCCAATACCAGCGATGATGCGTCAAAAAGCAGAGAAGGCAACGATTGATGCCGCGCTTGCTCAACTGAAGTCACATTTAGAGGCGTAACTCCCGAATGGGTAACACGATCGGAATTGATGTTGGAGGCACCAAGGTTCTTGGTGGCGTTGTTGATGAGAATGGAAAAATTCTTGCTACTGCGCGTAAAGAAACTCCACGTCAAGGTGGTGCTGAGTTAACTCGCACAATTGCCGAAACAGCAAAAGAGTTAATGGAAAAGTTTGATGTTACCTCTGTTGGCGTATCAGCGGCAGGATTTGTTTCCTCTGATCGAAAGACAATGCTTGCAACTCCCAACATCGCGGATTGGAATGGTGTTGACCTCGATTCAGAGTTAACCGCTCTGATTGGTTTGCCGGTGGTTATAGAAAATGATGCCAACGCTGCAGCATGGGGTGAGGCAAAGTTTGGCGCGGGACGAAATCAAAACCACATGATGATGCTTACCGTTGGAACCGGTATCGGTGGTGGAATTGTTGTCAACGGATCTTTGTACCGCGGTGCATATGGAATTGCAGCTGAGTTTGGCCATCTTCGTGTTGTTCCTGATGGCCATTTGTGCGGCTGTGGAGCTCGTGGATGTTTTGAGCAATACGCATCTGGAAATGCACTACTGCGCCATGCACGCGAAGCGATTAATGCAAGCCCTGAAATTGCACGAAACCTTTTATCGCGTGGTGATGGCACCGTTGCAGGGCTTACCGGTCAAGCGATCACAGAAGCCGCACGTGAAGGTGATCCCGTTGCACTTGCTGCATTTAACACAACTGGCCAATGGCTAGGTGCCGGAATTGCATCTTTATCAGTGCTGCTAGATCCAGCATGTGTTGTTATTGGCGGGGGAGTAATCGATGCCGGTGAGATTTTATTGAAGCCAACCCGCGAAGCACTTGAACGCACAATGCCTTTTGCTGGAAAGCACCCATACCCTGAACTTATTGCTGCACAGTTGGGCAATGAGGCAGGTTTAGTTGGCGTTGCAGATTTAGCTCGCGCCTAATCTTCAAAGGGATATTTCAAACCAATCTGACTGCGGACGGTATCCATACTTTTCATAATATCCACGGTGTCCTTCCAGGTAAGAATCTTTGATTCCAGTGAACCTGATTGAACCAATTGTTTAAAGCTTTCAGCTTGCTCGCGCAAACCATGTCCGGTGTAGGTACTTGGATACTCAGTGGCAGATCCATCATTAAGAATCACCCGCATACTGGCTGGGTTATAAAAGGTTCGGTCAATCTCTAACCAACCATGTAATCCCGCAACAACTGCGCGACAAGGAGTTTGCTCAATCATTGTTGTTGTTAAAACCGCTTGCGCACCATTGTCATAGCTAAAGATCATCGATGTTTGCGCATCGACACCTCGGTCAGTCATAACAGCGGTTGAGGTGATTGATGAGGGATTTCCTAAAATCATATGGGCAAAGGAGATCGGATAAATTCCTAGATCCAATAGTGCGCCACCTGCTAACTGTGGATCAACCAACCGTGCAATTCCTTGATCTGCAAGACGTTGACCGTGATCTGCATGAATCGAAAGTATTGGCCCTAAAACACCGCTGGCAACAATTTCACGCACCTTTGCATAATGCGGCAAGAACCGTGCCCACATCGCCTCCATGAGCGCTACCTTATTTTTTGCGGCAGCATCCACCATCGCTTGGGCTTGCTGAGCATTTACCGCAAATGGTTTTTCACATAAAACCGGCTTACCAGCGTTGAGTGCCAAGATCACATTGTCGTGGTGTGCAGGATGAGGAGTTGCAACATAAATTGCATCGATACTTGAATCTGCAACTAGCTCTTCATAACTTCCATATGCGGTACCACCAAAGGTGTTGGCAAATTGTTGTGCGTTAGCAATTGATCGCGACCCAACCGCACCGATTGTGTGGCCCTCAATAAAGGCTAAATCCTTTGCAAAGGCTTGCGCGATTCCACCCGGTCCTAAAATTCCCCAGGAAAAGTTACTCATAGCGCAGCCCCATCATCATCACGATTGTTGCGATGGAACCATCGCTTAATTGAATTACGAGCAGAGTCAATAAATCCTCGTGGTGTTTGACGCTCTGGGTTGGGTTGCACAAAGCCCTCGCGATCGATTCGATCTAAATCATCCAGATATGTCGAAGGCGTTGATTGATCCAGGTTCAATCCTGAGACGATCGACTCAAACTCTGAGCGGATCAACTCCTCTTCATCGAAGCCATCTGACTCTTTTTTCTCTTTACTCACCCTCAGATAGTGTCATAGTCGTCAATAGCCACTAAATTAGCCTCGTGTTGAGCAACCTGCCCTACGGAACCTTGCGAGCATTCCTGACCCCAATTTTGATGCTCGCCTTCCGTCCTAAGGTTCGCGGCTTACGTCATGTCCCATCAAAGGGTCCGGTGATCATTGCATCCAATCACCTCTCTTTTAGTGATTCGATCTTTATGCCCTTGGTTGTTCCCCGCAAAGTTACCTTCCTTGCAAAGAGTGAGTACTTCACATCTCCTGGCCCAAAGGGTTTGCTCAAGAAGTTAACCTTCATCGCCTTAGGTCAGGTTCCAGTTGATCGCTCAGGTGGTCGACGAAGCGAAGCCGCCTTAATTACAGGACTTAAAGTTCTTGCAGATGGTGATTGCATTGGAATTTATCCAGAAGGAACACGTTCTCCTGATGGCAGGTTGTACAAAGGCCGCACAGGAATTGCTCGCTTAGCGATTGAATCTGGCGCACCAGTCGTTCCGGTAGCGATGTTTAACACCGACAAGATTCAACCAACTGGGAAAGTCATTCCCAATGTGAAACGTGTAGGAATGCACTTTGGTCAACCGATGTACTTTGATGGAGATTCAACAGATCTTCAACACCTTCGAGATGTGACAGATCAGATCATGAATGCGATTCATGCGATGTCAGGTCAGGAGTACATCGATATCTACGCACCAAAGAAAGCAAAGCTGGGCGAGATTCAGGAAGAGGATTAATCCAAAGCGTTACGTGCGGTTAAGTAGGTGCATGTTTGGCACTCACTGCCAGCATCAGGAAGCTCTCCCTCTAAAACATCGATGAACTCACCGATAACCTTCAAAAAGTTTGCTTGATCTCTTTCAACTGGAACATACTTTTGCATTACTCCAAAGCCGTACTCATCAGCGTTGCTACCGATCGCTGTAGTTGGTCGCCACACCAATAAACCCATCGACGCTACCGATTGAGCCTTACCTGCTGCGGGATTTTCTAATGCATAGGCATAGGCTTCAAGTTGAGGAGAGTAGAACTGGCCGCTATCTCGTTGACTATCAGAGACTTTGCAATCAATTAAACCGATTGTTCCATCCTCATTTGTTGAGACAAGATCGTACTTTCCGAGAATTCTCCAACGGCTTTCTACGCCATTAGCCACAAGGGGCTTGCTCTTTACCCACTCGCCCCACTTAGTGACCTTGCCGGCACGAAGTGATGGATCAATTGTTGGCATATCTGCACCTTGAAAATGCTCCTCTTGCAACGCAGCCATGGTTCCAACAAGTGGAAAGGCACCTGGCATCGTTACCTTGAACCAGTACTTAATCCACAAACATCTTTTACAGGTCGATAAACCAAAGGTCAGATCTGATGGAGAGATATTTTCGCGGGCAGGCTTAGCAGGTTTAATCATGTGCTTATTGTGTACTTAGGCACTGACAATTGCAGAAATCAAAACCGATATTCCCAAAATAATCATGATGGTTCCACCGGTTGCGCGTAATCGCTCTAACCGTTTGGCATCTGTTGCCAACCAATTACGTGCTGTTCCAGCCAACATTCCCCACGAGCCATCTGAAACAAAGGCAAGAATCGCAAAGATGGCGCCGAGTAAAATTAATTGAGCTGTCACGCTGCCTCGTTCACGATCAATAAATTGAGGCAGAACCGCGGCAAAGAAAACCACACCCTTGGGATTGAGTGCACCTACCCAAAAGCCATCGCGAATAGAGCGACGAATTGATGGTGCGATCTCACCTTGGTTGGTCATATCAGCGGCATGTGCACTTCGTTTTCTAATTGCATCAACGCCGAGGTACACCAAGTACAAGCCGCCACCCCATTGCACAGCGATATAGGCAAGCTCTGATCGTTGCAGGATCGGGCCAAGACCTAAGGCGACAAAGACTGAAAGGGAGAAGGCTCCGGTGACATTGCCGGCAACTGTGAACACTGCGGTGGCTCGACCCCACGCGATGGCGCGGGCGATGACAAAGAGGACGCTTGGACCAGGGGCGAGGATGATCACCATGGCGGCGATGAGGTACTCGGGCAGGCGTGAGGGAATGACCACATGGGGAGTTTAGGGGTGTGTTCGGCTTGCGCGAAGTAGGTATATCCCTCTAGATTACGGCTCGATATATCGAATAGATACATTCGACGGAGCAACATTGAGCCGGAATACAGACAGGTAGAGGGAAGGGGATCAGATGCGTTCACGTTCAGAGTCGCTCGAATTCGCACTCCTTGGTCTTCTCTCTCAGGCTCCACTCCATGGGTATGAACTTCGCAAGCGCATAGGAACCATCTTCGGTCCATTCCGCGCTCTTTCATTTTCAGTCTTGTACCCACAACTTCGTCGCATGATGGAGGCGGGGCTTATTGAAGAGTCTGCTGCGGATGCAACATCGCGCAGATCTCGCATCGTCTATGCGATCACCGAAAAGGGCGCTCGCCGCTTTGGGGATTTAACAGAATCAGTAACACCTGAAACATGGGAGGACGAGGGCTTTGAGATTCGTTTCGCCTTCTTCTCACCGACATCAGCTAACAACCGAGTAAGAATTCTTGAGGGACGCCATCGTCGCCTTAAGGAGAAAGCCGAAATCCTTCGTGGTGAACTCGAGAAGTCACCTGTTGGTATCGACAAATATCTGGAGGAGTGGCGACGTCATTCACTGGAGACAGCTGATCGAGAGATCGCTTGGCTGGAAGACATGATCAAAACCGAGAGGAAATAGAGTGAATATCACAACCGGTAAAGGCGACATCCGTGTTGCAATCGTTGGCGTTGGAAACTGCGCTAACTCATTAGTTCAGGGCGTTGAGTACTACAAGAACGCTGCTGTTGATCAAGAGATCCCAGGTCTTATGCACGCTGTTGTTGGGGGATACCACATCTCTAGCATCAAGTTTGTTGCAGCCTTTGATGTGGATGCGAAGAAGGTTGGACTCGATCTTGCAGATGCAATCTGGGCAAGCGAGAACAACACAATTAAATTTAGTGATGTCCCAAAGACTGGTGTTCCAGTTCTTCGTGGCGTTACAAATGATGGTCTCGGTAAGTATTACCGCGAGACAATCAAAGAGTCAGATGCACCAGCAGTAGATGTAGTTCAGGTCCTTAAGGATGAGCAGATCGATGTTTTGATTTGCTACCTACCAGTGGGCTCTGAAGTAGCTGCAAAGTACTACGCACAGTGTGCAATTGATGCAGGTTGTGCATTTGTAAATGCACTTCCAGTATTCATCGCTTCAGATCCTGTCTGGGAGAAGAAGTTTGCAGATGCTGGACTTCCAATCGTTGGAGATGACATTAAGAGCCAGGTTGGTGCGACTATCACTCACCGCATCATGGCTAAGTTGTTCCAGGATCGCGGAGTTCACCTAGACCGCACCTACCAGCTCAATGTTGGTGGAAACATGGACTTCAAGAACATGCTCGAGCGTGATCGTCTTGAATCCAAGAAGATTTCAAAGACAAACTCGGTTACATCTCAGCTACACCATGATCTTGGTGAGAAGAATGTTCACATTGGACCATCGGATTACATTCCATGGCTTGATGATCGCAAGTGGGCCTACGTTCGCCTCGAAGGCCGCGCATTTGGCGATGTTCCTCTTAACCTTGAGTACAAGTTGGAAGTGTGGGATTCACCAAACTCAGCTGGTGTCATCATCGATGCGCTTCGCTGCGCAAAGATCGGTCTTGATCGCAAGATCGGTGGAGCGTTGCTCTCACCATCTAGCTACTTTATGAAGACACCACCAACTCAGTACACAGATGAGGCAGCTCACACAAAGACTGAGGATTTCATCGCAGGAAAGTTAGATCGCTAAACAAATATAGCTCTGAATAATTCAGATAAGAGAAAGCGCCCCTGGGATAAACCCAGGGGCGCTTTTTTAACCCCTCACGGAGAGTTGAGGGTTAAATCGTCGCATCCTCAGGAGTGCGACGAATGTGCGCCAACCCAGCGATCGCTAGAACTAGAAAAACCAAACCACCCAGAAGTGAAGCAAGTGCTGCATATCCAGCGATCACTCCAAACATTCCAAATGCGTAGGCTTCTAGAAGCATTCCGCGGAGAGTGTTTCCCATAAAAAGAGTTTGACGAAGCTCTTCGAGTTTTGCTACTCGATCAACATCTTGGCTTCCGCCTCGCACCGCCGCCATGTATTCAGCTGAAACCTCTGAATATGTAGCGGGCTTTCCCATGACCGCAGATGCCGATGCATTCATATGTTCCAGAATGTAAAGATCGGAGTAATCCTTGGCCATCTCTCCAGTTGTAACCTGCATCCCAGCCCATTTCAAAAGTTGATCTTTGGTATTGGCAGGCAATCCTGCCTCAATAGGGAATGCAATATTTTGATTTTCTAATTGGCTCTGCACATTGTCATTGGCAAATCCCGCACCGAAGTTCAGTAATCCAGCAAAGATAAATAGCAGTAGAGCTAATCCCAGGCCGACAAATGAGACTAACTTGTCAAAGGTTCTACGTTTCATAATTTTCTCTCTCCCTCTTAGGTGCTGAAATAGAAAATCAACACAAGGTATGTGTACTCCGAGTACTAGAGGCAGATATTAAAAAGTGCGAGGGACAGCACTCTGCACACCCTCTGTGAGGGTTCGCTCTCAAAAGGTGTGAGTAAAGAGAGTATGAATTACTGCGAATTAATCTTCTTATTCGATGTGACGGTTGCACATTGATGTGCCATCTGGGCCAACCTCATAGTGCGAACATGGAACATTTAACTTATCAAAAGCTGAATCGCCATAGTGTGTGCGATAGGCAAGGGCCAAGAGAACTCGTAAATTTGTTTCGCCATCAGATTTGATCCCAAAAACTTGTGCGCTTCGACTAACGGTATTTTCAATAACCTTTTCGCTGTGGGATGTTTGAGCTGCGATAGCGGCGTTGGATTTGCCCTCGCAGACCAGCTCTAGAACTAATTGTTCAAAAGGGGTCAACTCTCTTGTTGAAATTGTGATGTCACGTGCCATGGTCTTTCCGCCTCTCCGCGTGTTCCTATTCTGCACTTCTTTTTTTCGGAGGTCACCCCATAAGATGCGCAAATGAGCGAAATCTTGAGCAACGTAGAGAATAGAGTGCTAACCCTCACATTCAATCGCCCCGAAAAAATGAACGCCCTGACCCGTTCCATGTACTCAGGGTTGTCTAAGGGTCTCAATGATGCTGCGGGGGATTTTGGTATTAGAGCGGTTGTGTTATCCGCAGCGGGGGATCACTTCACCGCGGGTAACGACATCATGGATTTTATGAACAACCCGCCTACATCTGATGATTCAGAGGTAGCTCAATTTTTAGCTGCACTTTTAAACTTTCCAAAACCTCTCATTGGAGCGGTACAAGGAAATGCAGTTGGTGTCGGAACAACTATGTTGTTGCACTGCGATGTTGTCATTGCGGGACCTACGGCAAAGTTTTCAATGCCATTTGCATCCCTTGGTTTAGTTCCGGAAGCTGGTTCTAGCTACTTGTTCCCACAACTAGTCGGTTACCAAAGAGCGGCCAGAATCTTCATGACCGGCGAAAGCTTTGATACCGACTCTGCAATAGAGATGGGATTGGTTACCGCAAACGATCCTGACCCATTGGCACACGCAATAAGACTTGCCGAACACATCGCTGAACAACCCCCACAAGCGATCATTAATACCAAAGCACTTCTTAAAGCTCGTAACCATGACTCTGTTGCAGCTGTCATGAAGGCTGAGTTTGAAATCTTTGCAATGGCTTTGCAATCCGAAGAGGCTATGGAAGCCTTCATGAAGTTCATGTCTAAGAAGGGTAAGTAGATGTCACTAGCCGGAAAGAGAATTTTTATCACAGGCGGTTCCCGTGGAATCGGTTTAGCGATCGCACTTCGTGCAGCGCGTGATGGTGCATCGATCGCTATCGCTGCAAAGACATCCGATCCCAACCCAAAGCTGCCGGGAACGATCCACACCGCAGCAGCGGAAATTGAGGCGGCAGGTGGCAAGGCGCTAGCTATCCAATGCGATCTTCGCGATGAAAATCAGATCGAAGCAGCTGTGGCACAAGCGGCAGAAGCCTTTGGTGGCATCGATATTGTGATCAATAACGCCAGTGCCATCAACTTAACTCGCACCGATCAGACACCAGCAAAGCGTTTTGACCTGATGTTTGATGTCAATGTTCGCGGAACTTTCCTCACATCCCAGGCTGCGCTACCTCATTTACGTAAGTCAGCAGCCGAAGGTCGCAATCCGCACATTCTCAACCTTTCTCCACCTCTTTCTATGAAGCCGGTTTGGTTTAAAAACCATGTTGCTTACACAATGGCAAAGTACGGAATGAGTATGTGTGTTCTAGGTATGGCTGAAGAGTTCAAGCGTGATGGAATCGGAGTTAATGCTCTGTGGCCACGTACTGTGATTGATACCGCTGCACTTCAGATGATTCCGGGAATTGATGCATCTGCGGGACGCACACCAGAGATCTTGGCAGATGCTGCATACATCATCTTCAATCGTGATGCGAAAGAGTGCACTGGTAATTTCTTTGTTGATGATCTCTTGCTTGCAAGCGAGGGCATTACCGATCTCGAAAAGTACTCAGTGACGCCAGGAACCAAGGATTTCTTACTCGACTTCTTTCTAGATTAAGATCCCCACTATGCGTAAATTCATAAGTGTCCTGTTCATAGCTTTTCTAGCATTTGCTTCTACACCTCAAGCTTCTGCACATGTGGAAATTGTCAGTTCATTCCCTGAACAATTTTCCAATGTGAACCCAATCCCGACACAGGTATGGATTGAATTCAGCGGAGATCTGCAAACCCTTGATGGACAGGCTGTTAACTCGCTAGAAGTTATTGATTCAACAGGTATTGCTGTGAACTATGAGGATGTCATCATTAGTGGAGGACGAATCTCCACCAAGATTTCAGGACAAAGCGCACCTGGAGCCTTCACAGTTAAATATCGAGTTGTTGGCGATGATGGACATGTAATCGAAGGTGAGTACACCTTCAACGCATCACCTGATTATTCAGAGGGTCAATCTCCAATGCCAATAAGCGCTGAACCGGAAAAAACAGAGTTTTCAGTTGGAGCAATCGTTCTAGCCGTGTTTTTGGTGATCTTTGCAATCGGTTACTTTGTCAATCTTAAGAAGGATAAAAAGTAAAGATGCCGGCTATTGATGTTGAGATCAACGGCCCCAATGTAATTGCAGAGTCTGAACGATCAGGAAAGGCCCGATCCTTATTCTGGCCCTGGGCTGGTGCAAATGTTTCATTGCTTGCCCTTTCCTATGGAGCCTTCTTTTTGGGGTTTGGAATCTCTTTTAGGCAGGCAACAGCTGCAGCCTTTATCGGAACAATCGGATCTTTTCTATTGGTGGGAATTAGCTCACTTGCCGGGAAAAGATCTAACGCACCAACGATGGTTTTGTCGCGGGCCTCATTTGGCGTTAAAGGCAGCGTTCTTCCGGGAGCACTTTCCTACTTGATCTTCGTGGGTTGGGAGACGGTATTGGTCTCTCTTGCAACTCTTGCAACAGGAACAGTTTTCTCTCGAATCGGGGGAGTCGATAACAATCTAGCTTTAATACTCGGATTCATAGTTGCAGTTGCCCTAACCGTTTTTGGAGGCGTTTTAGGTTTCACGGTAATCATGAAACTTCAGAAACTGCTGACTATCACCACAATTGTTATGACCTTGGTATATATCGCCCTAACTGTAGACAACATAAATTGGAGTGCGATCAACGCTATTCCAGATGGCTCGCTTCAGAGTTTCATTGGCGCAGTAATTTTCGGTGTAACCGGTATAGGTCTAGGTTGGGTTAACGCTGCAGCAGATTACTCTCGATATTTGCCTCGCACAGTTTCTAGCAAAGCGGTTATTGGTTGGACCGTTTTAGGTGCATCAATTGTTCCTATTGTTTTAGTTATTTATGGTGCGGCTTTGTCAGGAAGTAGCAAAGAGCTCAGTGAAGCGATCTCGATGGATCCGATTGGTGCTTTAACTACGATGCTGCCAACCTGGTACTTAATTCCCTTTGCGCTAGTAGCAATATTGGGCTTAGTGGGTGGCGCGATTTTAGATCTGTACTCATCAGGCCTCGCGCTAGTTTCGATCGGTGTCCCAATCAAACGCCACCAAGCTGCGATTATCGATTCGGTCATTATGCTTGCCGGCACTATTTACATCGTGTGGGTTGCAGATAATTTCTTTTATCCCTTCCAAGGTTTCTTAATTACCCTTGGAGTACCAGTTGCTGTGTGGTCTGCAATATTTGTTGCTGATGTTGTCATGCGCAAGAAGTCTTATTCAGAGAAGGATCTCTTTGATTCCAATGGTTTATACGGATCCGTTAATAAGGGTTCGATCCTTTTGATGGGTGTTGGCTCGATCATTGGTTGGGGTTTTGTGACAAACACCTTTGCTCCATGGCTCGAGTGGCAAGGGTATCTATTGCGTTCCATCGGCGGAAAAGATGGAGCGTGGGCGTACTCCAATATTGGCGTAATCTTCGCCTTGTTGATCGGCTTTTTTGGCCACATTGTTTTGTCAGCTCGAAAAATCAGAGCGCAGGAGAGTCTGCTCAGTTAGAGTACGAACATGAGCCGTCGGATATCTCCACTTCGCGATTTTCTTAATCGTGAGTCAACCAGCGGCTTTCTCATCATTGCAGCCTCTGCATTAGGTTTATTGATTGCTAACTCTCCATTTTCTGATTATTACTTCTCAACCTTAGATTTTCATCTTTCGATCGGCGCTGACTGGTATTTACTAGATCTCTCAATTCTCAAGGTGATCAACTACTTACTGATGAGCATCTTCTTCTTTGTTGTTGGTTTGGAGATCAAGCGCGAGCTAACCACCGGCCATCTTGCTTCCTTTAAGAAGGCAATGTTGCCCTTTGTGGCAGCTCTTGGTGGCATGGCTGTTCCAGCGCTTATCTATTTAGCTATCGCAGGCGATGTCGCCCCAGGTGGCTGGGGAGTGCCTGTTGCAACCGATATCGCTTTGGCGGTTGGGTTGTTAACAATGATCGGCCCTTCTGTAGCTGCCTCACTTCGTTCATTTCTATTGGCTCTGGCAGTTATTGATGACATCGGTGCCATCTTGATTATTGCTTTTGTATATTCAACGGGAGTCAATTTTTCATGGCTTGCAGCTGGCGTATTTAGCGTTCTCGTAATCGCTGGCTTGAAGAGAGCGGGGGTTGAGTCAACCCTTATTTATTCACTTTTCGCATTCACCCTGTGGTTCTCTTTATACAAGACAGGTGTGCACCCAACTTTGGCCGGCGTAATTCTTGGGTTGATGACCCCCAATATTGTTCGCACAAGAACCAGAGTGGAAGATGTCGAGGATGGATCAGTATCGATCATTGAATGGTTAGAACTTAAGTTTCATCCAATTAGTACCTTCTTTGTGGTTCCGATTTTTGCCTTCGCAAACACAGGTGTTGTGATTACCGCTGATTCAATTAAAGGCGCAGCCCAATCAGTTGTTGCCTGGGGTATTTTCTTCGGTCTAGTTCTTGGTAAGCCACTAGGAGTACTTCTTGCATCGATCGCAGCAAAGCGGTTAAAGGTGGCGGATTTTCCAGAAGGTGCCACCAACCCATCCCTGTTGGCTACAGGAAGTGCCGCTGGAATTGGATTTACCGTTGCGATATTTATCGCCAACCTTGCCTTCAATGATGCGCAGACTCAAGATATTGCAGTTCTTGCCGTCATCGTTGCATCGATAGTGAGCGCTCTCGTTTCGGTAATTCTCTTCAAGGTTTTAGCAAAAAGGTGAAACAAAACCCGCCTTTTAAGGGGCGGGCTTTGTCCTAACGGAGTTATTTAATTACATAAGGCTTAGATGTCGTAATACAGTTCGAACTCAGCTGGGTGCGGACGTAGTCGAACATAGTCGACCTCTTCCTTGCGCTTGAATGCGATCCATGTATCAATAAGATCCTTCGCAAATACTCCACCACGTGTAAGGAAGTCGTGATCCTTCTCGAGGTTGTTAAGAACTTGATCCAATGAACCAGGAACCTGAGGAATTGATGCAGCCTCATCACCCTCTAGTTCGTAGAGATCCTTATCAACTGGGGCAGGTGGTTCGATCTTGTTCATGATTCCATCAAGACCGGCCATCAACATCGCTGCGAAAGCTAGGTATGGGTTTGATGATGGATCTGGGCAACGGAATTCGATGCGCTTTGCCTTTGGATTGGATCCGGTAATTGGGATACGGATACAAGCAGAGCGGTTACGAGCTGAGTAAACAAGGTTTACCGGTGCTTCGTACCCTGGAACTAAGCGACGGTATGAGTTCACTGTTGGGTTAGTGAAAGCAAGTAGTGATGGTGCATGCTTCAAAAGACCACCGATGTACCAACGTGCCATATCTGAAAGATCGCCATATGTGCCTGCTTCGAAGAACAGTGGCTTTCCATCTTTCCATAGTGATTGGTGAACGTGCATACCTGAACCGTTATCTCCGAAGAGTGGCTTTGGCATAAATGTTGCGGTCTTTCCACCTTGCCATGCGGTGTTACGAATGACGTACTTAAACTTCATTACATCATCACCTGCAGAAAGGATGTCTGTAAAGCGGTAGTTGATCTCCATCTGACCAGCTGTTCCCACCTCATGGTGTGAACGCTCAACTAGAAGTCCTACCTTGCCTAGCTGCATCACCATTTCATCGCGAAGATCTGCAAACTGATCTGTTGGTGAAACAGGGAAGTAACCACCCTTAACACGTGTGCGGTAACCACGGTTAGGTGTTCCATCCGCATCGTACTCAACGCCTGTGTTCCAAGCGCCTTCGTATGACTCGATCTCGTGAACAGCTGAGTTGATTCCTGTCTTGAAGCGAACACTGTCAAAGACGTAGAACTCAGCCTCTGGTGCGAAGAATGCAGTGTCTGCAATTCCTAGTGAGCGCATGTAATCAACTGCACGCGCAACTACTCCACGAGGATCGCGGCTGTATGGCGTGTTATCAACTGGATTGTGAACTGAGAAAATAATGATGAGGGTTTTTTCTTTACGGTATGGATCGATGTAAGCAGACTCTGGAACTGGTAACAGTTTCATATCTGATTCATTGATTGTCTGGAAACCTCGGATAGAGGAACCATCAAACATGAGGCCATCGGTAAATACAGCTTCATCAAATGATTCAACAGGAACGTTGAAGTGATGCTGAATACCTGGCAAATCTGTAAAGCGAACATCAACTAACTTGACATCCTCTTTCTTAATGTAAGCAAAAATTTCTGCTGCGTTCTTAAACATGCTTCTCCCAATTTCACATGTGATGCGCAGACCCCTCATCATTGAGTTTCTGGCGCTTTTACGTAGTTGAACCCTAGGTCCACATGGTGAAAATGGCATAACCCGCTTGTTAAATTCATGTTACGTCTGAGGGGTTTGAGCGTTAGGCTTGTCACATGAGCGTCCAATTCACCCGTGTATCGCTGGGACGTCGGATGTCGGCGTTGATGGTTGATTGGCTCGCCTGTTACTTCATCGTTGCCGCCTCAGCTGGTGGGCTCGGCAAGATGGCCCCCAATCGATCTTGGACCGTGTTAGCGCTCTTCTTTGCCGAGGTTGCGATCCTGTCAGCCTTACAAGGCGCATCGCTGGGGCACCGAATCTTTGGAATCAAGATCATTCGTTTCTCAGACGGGGGAGCGATCACTCCAGTTCAAGCTCTGATCAGATCAGCGCTCTTAGTTACCGTGATTTTTGCAATCACCTTTGATGAAAATGGCAGAGGAATGCATGAGCGCTTCAGTGGAAGTGTTTTAACGAGGGCTTAGCTTTAACGCTTCTCGCGTTAGCGGATTTTTGGAGCGCGGGTTGGCATTGGTCCCTTTGGAATTGGCATAGACATTCCGCCAACAGCCTTCAGACGTGCACGAACCTCACGCATTTGATGCGGTGTTAACTTCTTTGGAAGTCGTCGCATTTGCTTTTGAAGTTTACGAATTGGTACTCGACCATCTTCGCTACCGACAAGAATCTCAGTAATGGGAACTCCAGGGGCAAAACGTTCTGCTTTCTTGCGTTCATCAGCAAGCATTTGGCGAACAGCGTTAGATCCTTCGCCAGTTAAAACAATTCCGGCACGTCCAACACTGCGGTGAACCATGTCCTGGTTTCTAGCAACCGCTACAGCGGGAGTAGTTGTCCAACCTTTACGAATTGCCATCAAAACACTTGCGCCTGCACCAATCTGACCTTCAATTGATGTGTAGGCGGCTGTTCCGGCCTGACGTGTAAAGAACAAAAGAGTAATAAGGAGAGCTAGTGGAAAGAAGATAAATCCAAAGTAATACGGATGGCCAAGAGCTGCACCAATTCCGATACCGATCGCCCATGAAACAGCAAAGATTCCAATGAGCGCGATGGTGATCCAAGGCTTTACTTGCTTGGTTACCTTGTAAGCATCGCGGAAGGTTTGGAAGCGAGGGGTCTTGATCTTCTTTTCTTTAGCTTTTCTCTTAAACATGGCTTTAGTTTAGTGGCGCAGGAGCGGTTCCACCAAGACGAACTGGTGCCCAACGCTGGCCCACATGACTATCAGGGTAGTTTTCTTGAACCTCATGGAGCATTGAGGTCATCACCTGTCGTAAATGAAGTTCTGCCGACTCAACATCTACATCTTTTGAATAGTTAATCGCTTCGCCAAAACGCACCGTCACCGGGGTTTTGCCTCGCTTGAAGTTTGGCTTCACACCCTTTGTATAAACGCGCTGGCCACCCCACACAATGGTGGGAACAATTGGAACGCCGGCTCCTGCAGCAAGACGCACTGCACCAGACTTCAACCCCTTGATTTCAAAACTCGTAGAGATTGTTCCTTCCGGAAAGATTCCGATGATTTCTCCCGCTTTCAGAGCGCGCAAGGCGGCGACAAAAGATGCTGAACCATTGCTGCGATCAACATTAATGTGGTGCATTCCGCGCATAAGCGGACCGGCGATCTTGTTGTCAAAGATCTCTTTCTTTGCCATAAATCGAACATATCTCTTGGCAGGTAGTGCGCCCGTACCTGCGATTGCAAAATCTAGATAACTCACATGGTTGATTGCAAGAATTGCTCCACCTTTACGAGGAATATTCTCATCACCTTGAAAATCAAATTGAAATCCTAAGTACTTCCAAAAACCCTTAACCAGAGTAATTACAGGAGGGTAAACAAGGTCAGCCACGTGCAGATTTCTTTTCCATGGCTTGCTTATACAGGCGGCCCGCTCGGTAAGAAGAACGCACTAGAGGTCCACTCATTACTCCAAGGAAACCAACTTGTTCTGCTTCTTGGGCTAGCTCAACGAACTCTTCTGGCTTTACCCAACGCTCTACTGGGTGGTGCTTATTTGTTGGGCGCAGATATTGAGTAATAGTAATGAGGTCGCACCCTGCATTATGTAAATCGACCAACGCTTGAGATATCTCTTCGCGAGTTTCGCCCAAACCGAGAATTAAATTGGACTTTGTAATCAAGCCAAAATCTTGAGCCATACCAATCACTTTAAGTGATTTTTCATAGGTAAATGCAGGGCGGATCTGCTTGAAAATACGTGGAACAGTTTCAAGATTGTGCGCAAAAACCTCAGGACGGGTTTCAAAGATTGGATTCAGAAGCTCTGGTTTGGCGTTGAAATCAGGTGCCAACATCTCTACGCCGGTCCCAGGGTTGAGTTCATGTACGACGCGAATTGTTTCGGCGTACAACCATGAACCTTCATCCTCAAGATCATCGCGGGTTACTCCCGTGATAGTTGCATAGCGAAGACCCATAGATTGAACAGACTCAGCGACTTTGCGTGGCTCTTCACGATCGATAGGAAGTGGTTTTCCAGTATCAATGTTGCAGAAATCGCAACGTCGTGTGCAGCGGTCACCACCGATTAAGAAGGTCGCCTCTTTATCTTCCCAACATTCAAAAATATTTGGACAGGCCGCTTCTTGGCACACAGTGTGCAGGCCTTCGCTCTTCACCAAGGATCTCAATCGAGTGTATTCAGGGCCCATGTTGGCGCGGGTTTTGATCCACTCTGGCTTGCGCTCAATAGGAGTCAAGGCGTTGCGGGCTTCAATGCGCAGAAGCTTGCGTCCTTCTGGTGCCATTGTCATGCGCTCACTCTTTTCAATGATTCGAATATGTGTCGTTCAACTAATGGAGCAACTTCATCAATCGTAATCAATCGTTGTAATTCGATCTCCAAAGATGTGACATCTGCATCTGAAATGCCGCAGGGGACAATGCTTTTAAATGCCGACAGGTCGGGATTAACGTTGAGGGCAAAACCATGCATCGTTACACCCTTTGCAACTCGAATTCCGATAGCTGCGATCTTACGGTCGCCTTGATTGTCTCGAACCCAGACGCCCGAACGTCCATCGATGCGTTGAGTTTCTAAGCCCAAATCAGAGCAGACCGCAATTAATGCAGCCTCAATCTCTCGAACAAATCCAACCAGCTCCGTTGGCTTCAATAACTTCACGATCGGATAACCCACTAGTTGGCCAGGGCCATGCCAGGTAATTCGACCACCGCGATCTACATTAATAACAGGGGTTCCATCAGTTGGTCTTTCAGAATCATCTGTTCTGCGGCCAGCGGTGAACACCGATGGATGTTCTAGCAGTAACAATGTATTAGGACGTTTTCCATCAACTACATCTTGGTGAATAGCTCGCTGAGATTCCCAAGCCTTTTGGTACTCGACTAACCCATGGCGAGATAGAGCGATCGCCGAGTCTGAAGGGGTTTCCAATAGGGGCACACCCATAGCCTAAAGGTAGGATCGCCACCTAACCAATTGAGGGCCGTGAGGCCATTTGAAGGCTGAAAGGTCCACCTACGTGTCCAGCACATTGAGTAAGAAGAGTCGTCGTCCACTCGCATACGCCATGCTAGTAATTTTCCTATGGATCGGTGCCAGCGGTGTTTTTGGCCCACTTTTCGGAAAACTCTCAACGGTTCAAGAAAATGACAACTCAGCATTTTTGCCAGATAGCGCTGAATCAACTCAGGCGGCAAAGATCATTGCGAAATTTAACGCCGATGCCAATCAAAATCTTCCAACCTTGGTTCTGTACTTGGGTGAAGTAAATCCAGAAAAAATCGCTGCACTCAATGAACACCTTGCGCAGTTGGGCCCAAAGAAGATCATCGGCACAGATGTTCCTATCTCAAAGTATTTGACGCCAGGGGAGAAGATTTATGCATTCCCATCTCAAGATGGAAAGGCGTTGTTAGTAAACCTTCCCTTTAAATCCGATATCGCAACAGATCTGCTGCCAAACAATAAACCGGCTCTTCCTGAAGTAATTGAAACACTTCGCGAGGACTCCGCTGAGTTTGCAAAGAGTGTTGGGCTGACCTCCAATGTAACTGGAATCGGTGCGCTGCTGGGAGATCTGTTTGGTGCATTTGAAGGTATTGACTCATCACTTCTGCTCACAACTCTAGGTGTCGTTTCAATCATTTTGATCATCGTGTATCGCTCACCTTTCCTTTGGATTCTGCCGTTATTTGCAGCGGTGATCGCACTGTCAACAGCAGGTGGACTTGTTTATCTGCTGACTAAAAATGATTTCATTGATTTAAATGGTCAGTCTCAAGGAATTTTGTCGGTACTGGTTTTAGGTGCGGCAACGGATTATGCCTTGCTGCTAATTTCTCGTTATCGTGAAGAGCTCCATCACCACGATCATCCAGCGCAAGCGATGAAAGCCGCCTACAAAGGCGTATTTGAACCAATTCTGGCTTCTGGTGCCACGGTAATTGCAGCACTATTAGTTTTGCTTCTGAGCGATCTATCTGGAAACCGTGGATTAGGTCCAGTTGGTGCAATCGGTATCGCGGCAGCAATGGTGACAATTCTTACCTTGCTGCCTGCATTGCTCGTCGCCTTTGGACGTTGGATTTTTTGGCCTCGAATTCCTCGCAATGATGATGTCAATGCACAGTTAACAGGTACCTGGGCAAAGATCGGTAGTGCGGTTGAAAAGCGACCACGCAAGTTATGGATTATTACCGCCGGAGCACTTGCAATCCTTGCTGGTTTTTCAACCACATTAAATGCAAAGGGTTTATCAACAGCTGATGCATTCACACAACGACCAGATTCAGTTGTTGGACTTGAACTTCTTGGGGAGCACTTCCCGGGTGGCTCTGGTCAACCGACAGAGGTTGTTGTCCGCAAAGAGTTAATTGATCCAGTCTCTGCAGCGCTTATGGGTGTTGAAGGGGTTTCATCAGTTGAACCAACCCGTGTATCGCAAGTAATTCCGGGTCAACCATTGCCTGCAATCAAAGAGGTAGATGGTGAAGTGATTTTGAATGCAACCCTTGCACTCAATCCTGATTCAGTTGAAGCACGCGATGTCATTCCAGATATCAGAAAAGCTGTTCATGCCATCGATCCAGGCATTCTGGTTGGTGGCAGCACCGCGGTTGCCTTTGATACAGATGTCTCAGCTAACCGAGATAACAGAACGATTATCCCAATCGTTCTAGTGCTCATTACGCTCATTCTTGGTCTACTGCTTCGAAGCATTCTGTCGGCGGCGTTATTGCTTGGGACAGTTGTTCTCTCATTCTTTGCAACCCTTGGTGCCTGCCAGCTGGTATTTGAAAATATCTTTGGGTTCAAGGGAGCTGATACCTCCTTCCCATTGTTTGCCTTCATCTTCCTAGTTGCACTTGGTATTGATTACAACATCTTCTTAATGACTCGTGTACGCGAAGAAAGTGCCAAGATCGGCACGCGTGCTGGCGTTATTAAGGGTCTAACTGTTACCGGTGGTGTGATCACTTCAGCCGGAATCGTTCTTGCGGCAACCTTTGCAGTTCTAGGCGTTCTACCTTTGGTGTTCTTGGCTGAATTAGGTTTTGCCGTCGCTTTTGGTGTCTTGTTAGACACCTTGATCGTTCGAACCATTTTGGTACCTGCACTTGTCCATGACATTGGTGGAAAAGTGTGGTGGCCTTCTAAGTTGCAGAACTCATAACTATGAGTTTGCGGGTTGGAATTGCAGGGTACGGATTAGCTGGTCGTTACTTTCATGCACCTTTACTAAAGGGGTGCGGCTATGAAATAGCAGCGGTTCTTACCTCAGATGCAACCCGCGCCGCTCATGTGCTTGAGGATTTCCCACATGCGGTAGTTGTTTCAACGATGCAAGAGTTACTTTCTCAGCGATTAGATCTTGTAGTTGTGGCATCTGCAAATATTGTTCACGCCGAACAAGCTATTGCAGCCCTTGAAGCAGGTATTCCAACTGTCGTAGATAAACCAATGGGCAGAGATTTCAATGAAACAAAGAGAATCATTGATGTTGCCACACAATCTGGAGTTCCAGTCTCAACCTTCTTTAATCGTCGTTGGGATAGCGACGCTCTGACTATCAAGAAGGTTCTTGCAAGTGGCGTCCTAGGTGAGATTCACCGTATGGATTCTAGATTTGAACGTTTCCGTCCAGAGGTAAACACCCAATCCTGGCGTGAGAATATGAGCGCACACGATGGTGGGGGGCAGTTACTAGATCTTCAACCTCACTTGATCTCGACCGCACTCGATTGGTTTGGCAATGCCCATCTTGTCACTGCAACTGTTCGATCTATTCGTGGCGCGGCAGATGATGATGCGGTAATTGTTTTGCGACATGACAGCGGCGTGAACTCATACTTGTCAGCTAGCGCCGTTGTTGGAGCACCTGGTCCTCGAATTCGAATTTTGGGAAGTAAGGGCGCACTTGTTATTAACGAGTTAGATCCACAAGAAGCATTACTACGTGCCGGAAAGTTCCCAGAAGGCGGGTCTTGGTCTGAGCCAACTGCTTCAGTTGCTCACATTCATCGCGGTGATCAGGTTGAAGAAATTACTGGTGAACCTGGTAACTACGCACTGTTTTACTCAGCGGTTGCCTCAGCGATAAGCAACGGCACCCCATGGCCGATATCTAATGATGATGCCTTACTGGTAGCGCAGATAATTGATCAAGCTCGAAAGATCGGTACAGATGTCTAGTAGTTCAGAGGTTTTGATCGTTGGAGCAGGTTTAGCGGGTTTGAACGCGGCAATCACGCTGCAAAACGCGGGAGTTGATGTTCAGATAGTTGAGGCAAGCGATAGAGCAGGTGGTCGTGTTACCTCAGATGTGATTGATGGTTTTATCTGCGATCGTGGCTTTCAACTGATTAATTCACGGTACCCAGCGCTACAAGAGTTAGATGTCATTAAAGAAATCGATTTCATAGCAGCACCTCGCGTAATCGAAGTGGCCCTTGATAATGACCGACATGCATTGGGGGATCCGCGTGTAGCACCATGGACCGCACTCGATCGTGCAACAGGAACAATCCCCGAAAAACTAGCCTTACTTCGCTTTCTTGTGAGCAAACCGCCATCACATTTTTCAGTAGAAGACACCCTTCAATCTTTGGGATCTACCTACGATCGAGTCCTGCGTCCTTTCTTGCACGGAGTTTTTCTTACCGATCCAAAAAATGTTGATGCACGCTATGGTCAATCAATAATCAAGAGCTTTGTTACCGGTTCACCGGGGCTGCCTCGCAAAGGTGTCGCGGCGCTATCAAATGCGTTAGCAGCTCGGGTAAAAAACATCACCTATCGAACTCAGGTGGATACAGTTGAAAACGGAACTGTTCACACCTCTGCTGGAACTTTCACAGCTAAGAAAGTAGTCATAGCAACGGATGCAACAACAGCGACGCAAATTCTTGGTTTGCCCGAAGTTCCACGGATGGCTGGATGCATCACCTGGTATCACGCAGTTGACAGTAATCCTTCAGGCACTGGACGTTTAGTTGTTGATGGCCAGAATCGTGGACCAATCATCAACACCATCGTTGTTTCTGATATCTCGGTTGACTATGCACCTGCTGGTTCTCATTTACTTTCGACAACAACAGTGTTAGGTGCAACAGAATCGGATGTGCGACGTCAGCTATCGATTATCTGGGGGACCAGCACACATGATTGGCAGTTGATTGCAAAGTATGAAATACCAGCAGCCTTACCTATTCAAAGCATCGGACGTGCATTAAGTCAGTCGGTAAAGATCTCAGATGATTTATTTGTTATAGGTGATCACAGAGCGGTTCCTTCGCAGCAAGGAGCTTTGTTTTCAGGTCGTCTAGCGGCGGAGTTAATCCTCAATTAATTGAGCTAGAGCCTCAGAGATATGAGGGTAATCCCAGGTAAATCCCGCCTCTTGCAACACATGTGGAATCACACGCTTTGATCCGAGCACTTCAGAAGAAAATCCACCTAAGGCGATCTTTAGCGCAATTGCAGGTGCCGGAAATAACGCTGGACGGTGCATAGCGCGGGCAAGTGCAGCGGTGAACTCTTGATTAGTAACTGGGTTTGGCGCGGTCAGATTGACTGGACCTGAGATTGGATTTTCCAATGCAAAGACAATTGCTCTGATTTGATCATGCAAGGTAATCCAAGACCACCATTGCTTTCCATTTCCTAACTTTCCACCAAGGCCTAAACGGAAAAGTGGCAACATCTTCCCAAGTGCGCCACCAGTTGGATCTAAAACTAAACCTGTACGGATCTTTACAGTTCGAACCTCTCCTGCAAGATCAGCAGCACCTTCCCACTCGCGACACACAGCGGCTAGGAAATCATCACCGGCACGATCTGTTTCGACAACTGCCCGGTTTCCGCTTTCACCATACCAACCAATTGCAGAGGCTGAGATAAAAACTTGTGGCTTTAACTCTGCAACGGCGTTAGCTATCGCAGTAGTTCCCAATAGTCGCGAATTAAGAATCTCGCTCTTGTACTTCTTGTTCCATCGCTTATCACCGACACCAACGCCAGCTAAGTGAATAATCGCATCAACACCACGTAAAGGTTCTAGATCAACAAAACCTGTTTGTGGATCCCACTGAACCTCATCGGCACCGACTGGGATGCGACGTACTAAGCGCTGAACAGTGTGGCCTTCTGCCTTTAAATGACCAACCAGTGCCGTTCCGATTAAACCGGATGCGCCAGTGATTGCGATGCGTTGTGGAACTGACATGAACTGTTAGAGACCTAGATCCGATTCAAAAGCGCCACCTTCTAGGCGCTCCTTCAAGGTGACTAGGAATCGTGCAGCATCTGCTCCATCGACAACACGGTGGTCATATGACAAGCCAAGGTAAACCATTGAACGGATAGCAATTGTTTCGCCACCATCTTCACCACGGACAACCATTGGACGCTTAACAACTGCGCCAAGACCAAGGATTGCAACCTGAGGTTGGTTGATGATTGGAGTATCAAACAACGCTCCACGGCTTCCGGTGTTTGTCAGTGTGAATGTTCCGCCACCAAGCTCATCTGGAGTTACCTTGTTGTCGCGGGTGCGAGCTGCAAGATCTGAAATCTTTCGTGCGATTCCACCCATGTTCAAATCACCAGCGTTAGCGATAACAGGTACGAGCAAACCGCGCTCAGTATCTACTGCAACACCAAGGTGTTCTGCACCGTGATAAGTAATTTGATCACCTTCAACTGATGAGTTAAGTACAGGGTGTTGCTTCAACGCTTCACATACCGCAACTGCGAAGAATGGAAGGAATGAAAGCTTTACACCTTCACGTGCTTCAAAACTTGCCTTTGCGCGATCACGCAGACGTGCAATCTTTGTTACATCAACTTCAACAACTGTTGTTAACTGCGCGCTAACCTGAAGTGATTCAACCATGCGGGCTGCAATAACTTTGCGTAGTCGTGACATGGTCACTGTTGTTCCACGTAGTGGCGAAACTGCGACCACTGGAGGCTTAGCTGCAGATGGAGTTGATGCCGCGGCAACTGAAGCTACAGGTGCGACAGGACGAGCAAGTGCTTCAACATCTTCGCGACGAATTCTTCCGCCGATTCCTGTTCCCTTAACCTGCGCGAGGTTTACACCAAGCTCTGATGCAAGTTTGCGAACTAGGGGAGTGACATACGCATCTGCTGGTTGTGAAACCGGCGCCGCTGGTGCAACTGGTGCGGGCGGTGGTGTCACTGGTGCTGAAACAACCGGTGCAGCAACTACTGGTGCAGCAACTACTGGTGCAGGTGGTGGAGTCACGGGAGCTGCAACAACTGGTGCTGCTGCAACTGGAGCAGCAGGAGCAGAAACAGCCCCACCCACAGCGCCGATTAATCCAAGACGAGCACCGACTGGAACAGTTGTATCAACTGCAACATCAATTGCAAGAAGAGTTCCAGCAACTGGTGAAGGAATTTCAGTATCAACCTTGTCAGTTGAAACCTCTAGTAGTGCTTCATCAACTGCAACTGCATCTCCAACATTTTTAAGCCAACGTGTAACTGTTCCCTCAGAAACGCTTTCGCCAAGTGCTGGCATCGTAATAACAGTTCCTGCACCTGTTGGTGCTGAAGCAGCAGGTGCAGCAGCAACTGGTGCTGGTGTTTCAACTACTGGAGCAGCTACAGGTGGTGCAACAGGAGCAGCTGGCGCAGATGCAGGTGCTGGCGCAGATGCAGAAGCACCGTCGGCAATGATTGCTAGCTCTGCTCCAACTGGAACGGTTTGATCAATCTGAACAACAATCTTTTGCAAAGTTCCTGAAACTGGTGAAGGGATCTCTGTATCAACCTTGTCAGTTGAAACCTCTAGAAGTGGTTCATCAACATTTACATGATCGCCCTCGGCCTTTAACCAACGAGTGACTGTGCCTTCGCTAACGCTTTCGCCAAGTGCTGGCATCGTTACTGAGAATGTCATCTTTTTCTCTCCTTGGTTATCCGTGTGCGTGAAGCGGTTTGCCTGCAAGTGCCATATGAGCTTCGCCCATTGCCTCTGACAGTGTTGGGTGTGCGTGGATCAATGGTGCGACATCACTTGCGCGAGCCTCCCAGTTGTAAATTAATTCTGCTTCGGCAAGAAGTTCACCAACACGTGCACCAACCATATGGACACCAAGAACTGGGCCATCCTTTTGGGCAACAAGTTTGATCGAACCAGCGGTGTTGAGAATTTGCGCCTTGCCATTGCCTGCCAAGTCGTATGAGAGCTCTACAACATCATGTCCGCGCTTCTTTGCTTCCGCCGTTGTTAAACCAACAGATGCAACCTCTGGATCTGAATAGGTAACACGTGGAATACCGTCGTAATTAATAGCGCGTGGGTTTAATCCTGCGATCTCTTCTGCAACCAAAATTCCTTCTGCAAAACCTACGTGGGCTAGCTGCAAGGTTGGGATCAAATCTCCAACCGCCCAGATTCCAGGAACATTAGTGCGGCACTTGTCATCTACGAGTACATATCCGCGGTCCATCGCAATGCCTTGCTCTTCGTACCCAAGATTTGCTGATACCGGTCCGCGACCAACAGAAACCATCAAAATTTCTGCAGAGAAACTCTTTCCATCTTCAAGAGTCACAGTTACACCATCTGCAGTCTTAACCGCTGACTGAAAACGAACACCTAATTCAAAGTTAATTCCACGCTTGCGGAATGCTCGTTCAAGCTGCTTGCTAGAAGACTCATCTTCTAGGGCGATCAAGTGAGGCAGACCTTCGATAATCGTTACCTCAGCACCAAATGATTTCCACACAGATGCAAACTCGCAACCGATAACTCCGCCACCAAGAACAATCACACTCTTTGGAACGTACGACATCTTTGTGCCGTGGTCCGAGGTAATAATCTTTTCGCCATCGATCTCTAAACCAGGAAGAGTTTTTGCATATGAACCGGTTGCAAGAATTACATTTTTACCGGTGTAACGGGTTCCGTTAACTTCAACGGTGTCCTTTGCGACTAGCTTTCCGTAACCCTCGATGTATGTAATGTTTCGAGACTTCACTAAACCAGACAAACCTTTGTGTAACTTGTTGATGACTCCATCTTTGTAGGCGTTAACCCCAGCCATGTCGATGCCATCAAAGGTTGATTTAACGCCAAAGTGTGAGCCTTCACGTGCGCCATCTGCGATCTCCGCTGAATGCAACAACGCCTTGGTTGGAATACAACCGCGGTGTAAGCATGTTCCGCCGACCTTGTCCGCTTCGATCAAGGCAACGCTTAAACCAAGCTGCGCGCCGCGAAGAGCAGCGGCGTAACCACCACTTCCTCCACCAAGGATGACGAGATCAAATTGAGACACTAAACGGCTCCCTCCATGCGCCCATGCGGGCTAGGTGCCTATCTTGCCTCAAAGAGGGGGAAAGTTCCCAATGCGCAGGGCAGGGCTACCCCTGCTCGGCCAATGTCACAAGTGAGCGCAGGGAGATTCCTGTGCCACCCACCGGTGTGTAGCCATGAGGCTTAGCTTCGTTGTAAGCAGGTCCTGCGATATCTAAGTGAAGCCATGGCAGTTCTGGAGAAACAAAATCCTTCAAGAACAGACCAGCAACCAGCATTCCACCCATGCGATCTCCGATATTGGCTAAATCTGCAACAGGTGAATCTAAAGAGGCGCGAAGCTCTTCAGGTAATGGCATAGGCCAGAACTGTTCTCCTGTGAGCGCGGTTACCTTCAAAAAGGCATCGCTGAATTCGGGATTGTTTGTCATCACTGCACTTGTGCGAGTGCCCAGCGCAACAACTTGTGCGCCGGTCAAAGTCGCGACATCGACAATTCCATCCAACTTATTCTTTGAACTCTGTGCTTTCATCAATGCATCTGCAAGAACTAAACGACCTTCTGCATCGGGATTGAGAACTTCTACAGTTTTGCCACCAAAGATTGTGATGATGTCACTTGGTCGTGTTGCGGTATCACTTGGCATGTTTTCAGCCAAAGGTGCCCAAGCATCAATTGCAACATTTAATTTCAATTCAGCGATCGCGATTACCGCCGCACTTACCGCTGCAGCTCCACTCATATCTGATTTCATCGCTTCCATACCAGCTGCAGGCTTGAGAGCTAAACCGCCGGTATCAAAGGTGATTCCCTTACCAACATATGCATAACGCTTTGCAGCCTTGCCCTTTGGCGTATACGAGATATGTAGCAAACGTGGGGGATTAGCAGAGCCTTGACCTACTCCAATAATTCCGCCAAAGCCCTGAGACTTAAGTTGCTTCTCATCCCAAATTTGTACCTTTAATCCAGCTTTCGCACCACCTGCAGCCTTTACAACCGCAGCCATTTTCTTTGTGAATGAATCAGGGGTTAAGTGACTTGGTGGAGTATTGATTAAATCTCGTACAAGGTATGTGTACTTTGCGATAATCGCTGCTCGGGATACAGCCGCTTTTGCATCTGCCGTTGATGCCAACTTTGAATGAACTGTGATTGTCTTAAGAGGGGCTTTGAAATCAGCCTTTGTTGAGCCACGAAACTCGGTAAATGAGTACGCACCTAATGCTGCCCCTTCTGCAACGGCCGCTACCTCGGTGAGTGTCTTTGCTGGAAGCGAAAAGGTAGCTGATGCGTTTCCAGCAAGTGCGCGGGATGCGGCACCTGCTGCGCGACGAAGGGTTTCATGTGAATACTGTGATGACTTATTTCCTAGGCCGGTGAAGACTAATAAACGAACATGTGTACCGGGCACTTTAATGACTTCATCTGCTTTTCCAGTCGCACCCATGTCGGCAAGTTGGGCGAGAACAGTCTTTGTATCGATCGCCATTTCGCCGGTTTCAATGGCGAGACCGCCCTTTGAATTAGTAGAAGCAAGTCCAAGGACTAGAACCTCATCTTTAACGACGCCATCTGAAATCTTTAATGTGCTCATACCCTGAAGCGTAATAGAACTCTTGGTAGGTTTGCACAATGAAGACATCGCCATTAAATGACAAGCACCTCGCCCTCAATGCAAAGATGGCCGACTTTGGTGGTTGGTTGATGCCTATCGAGTATCCAGGAGCGGGAGTTCTGGCTGAACATGCAGCGGTTCGTGAGCGTGTGGGCCTTTTTGATGTCTCACACCTTGGCAAAGCCTCAGTGAAGGGCGCCGGAGCTGTTGATTTTCTCAACCATTGCTTCACCAATGATTTGAACAAGATCGAAAGCGGTTCAGCTCAATACACCTTGTTATGTACACCTACTGGTGGAGTCGTCGATGATCTGATCGCTTACCGTAATTCAGATAGTGATGTCTTCTTAGTTCCCAATGCCTCCAATACATCAGATGTTGTGAAGGTGCTGCAGGATCAAGCACCAGCTGGGGTAGAGGTCAAAAACCTACATTCAGAGTTTGCGGTGCTGGCGATTCAAGGTCCACTTGCACCACAGGTATTGTCCAAACTTGGAATCATCGTAGATATCGATTACATGGCATTTACTCATGTAAATATCTCTGGGGCCGATGTAATTGTTTGTAGAACTGGTTACACCGGAGAGCTAGGTTTTGAATTACTTCCTAAGGTTGCCGATGCATCACGAGTATGGGATGCGATTGTTGATGTTATGACACCTATGGGCGGAGTCATCTGTGGCTTAGGCGCACGCGATACTTTGAGAACTGAGATGGGATACCCATTGCATGGTCATGAACTATCTCTTGAAATTACACCTGTCGAAGCAAGTGCTGGTTGGGCGGTTGGCTGGAAAAAAGATAGCTTCATCGGCTCTGAAAAACTTAAATCACAAAAAGAGAATGGCCCATCACGAAAGAGCTATGCGCTCAAATCCTTAGATCGTGGAATACCTCGCGCTGGAATGATTGTAAAGAATCAAGCTGGTGATGTTGTTGGTGAGATAACCAGTGGAACTTTTTCGCCAACCCTTAAGCATGGAATTGGTTTAGCACTTTTGAATTCAGATGTAGCGCTTGGTCAGACCCTTGTTATCGATGTTCGTGGACGTGATTCTCAGTGTGAAGTTGTAAAGCTTCCCTTTGTTACTTCACATGTTCGTTAAAGATAATCGGTTGTAAGAAAGCTGCACGAGTACGGGTTCTACGCAAAGCTGAAAGCACCGCTTTTCCAGCAAATGCGATCAAAGCAGAGGTAAAGATTGCACGTGGAATATCCCACGCCATGGATGTGGCAAAGTGAAATGTAATAAAGCGAGAGACATTCTCTGAGATATCTCCATTGGGTAGGTACGACAGCTGGGTACTAGATCCCAGGGCCCAGGGCCAAAACTGAAGATCCATGAGTATGCCAAAGGCAGCTGAAGCGAAGATGGCGTAAATAACCAACATCATTAATTCGCTGCCACCACGCAGGCTCTTAGGTAAAGCTCCAGCAAGTAAGCCAATCCACGCCGCGGCAAAGACTTGGTAGCCGAGCCAGGGTCCGATTCCGCCGGTCAATAAGGCAGAAACAAACATAGAGATCATTCCTAAAAGAAAACCAAAAGATGCACCAAAGACTCGTGCGCTTAAGATCAAAATAAACCACATTGGTTCTATGCCGACAGCGCCTGCACCAAGTGGTCTTAACGCTGCGATCAAAGCTGACAAAACACCAAGCAAAGCGACAGATTTTGCATCTAACTGTTGGCTGGATATTTGTACAACTACCAAGCCAAAGGAGATTGCAACAGCACACCAGAAGAAGAGTTGAGTTTGTGGCAAGTTCTCGCCTACGTAAAGAAATGGCCATAGAAATCCAGCAGCGCTGAACATGGATGCAAGCAGAAGAACGCCCGCAGTCTTTCGAGAAAAGGTAATTACATTTGCAGTTGTGTTCATTGCAATCCCTCAAGGGCTGCAACTACATCTTTGACACTAAGCCATGGTTGAGGCGACATCACCTTTGCAACTTGTGGGGCAAATGCAGGAGACGAGAGCAAAACATCAAGAGTTGAACCATCTGCGACGATATCTCCATCTGCAATGAAGATAACCCGGGAAGCTAATTCGGCAACTAGTTCAACATCATGTGTTGCCAAAATGACCGCCTTGCCAAAGCTTGCTGAAAAGTTGATCAGCATTCGGGTTAACTCATTCTTAGCTTGGTAATCAAGGCCGCGAGTAGGTTCATCTAAAATCAAAATCGAGGGATTGGATGAGAGAACGACGCTAAGGGCCAGACCTAGGCGTTGTCCCTCTGATAAATCTCGAGGATGAGTTGCGGTAGAAATTCCAGGCACCAATTGTTGAAGTACTGCATATGTTGTTCCCGCTGTTAGCTCATTGTCTCGGTCCGCCTGCTCGCACTCGATGGCGACTGATTGTCCGTATAAAAGATCGCTTGGTTCTTGAGGGATAAAACCAATGGTTTCTCGCCGCTGTTTTCCATGAAGCTCAAATGGGTTCTTTCCTAATAAGGAGATACTTCCGCCGGTCGGTTGATTGACACCTGCTAACGCCTTCAACAATGAGCTTTTTCCAGCACCGTTACGGCCCATAACAGCAACTACTTCACCGGCATTAATCTGCGAAGTAATCTGATTGAGCGCAATCTTGCTTGCGTAAGAAACGGTCAATTTCTCAAAGGAAATGATGGTCTCAGTAACTGGTGTTGGCTCAACTTTGCTGGTCGTTTCAATATCGCGATACTGCGTTGTCATACGTCGCATCTCGCGCACGGTCACGCCGATTTCTTTCAGCCCCAACGCTTTTGCCAAATGCACAATCGGTGGTGCGATGGGCGATTGCATCAAGATTTCTTCTGGGGTTCCAACATTAGCTACACCTTCGCCATTGATGTAAACGATTCGATCGGCAAATTGAATGACACGCTCTAGTTTGTGTTCGGCAATCACCACGGTTAGTCCTAAGTCATGAACTAAACGGTGCAGAATTGAAAGTACTTCTTCAGCGGCGATTGGATCAAGTGCACTTGTTGGCTCATCCAGAACCAGAACTTTGGGATGGGTTACTAGTGCAGCACCAATTGCAACTCTTTGTTGTTCTCCACCACTTAAAGTTGCAATTAATCTATTGCGCAGTGAGGCAAGACTCAAAAGATCTAGTACCTCTTCAACTCTTTTGCGCATGACATCATTAGGAAGGTTGAGAACCTCCATGCCAAAGGCAAGTTCTTCTTCGACGGTGTCTGCAACAAAGCCATTTGCTGGATTTTGTCCAACGATTCCGATCAAGTGAGCCATTCCACCAGGTTTGGTCAGCTGCGTTGAAAGACCATTAACACTCACATCACCCGCCAAGATTCCACCTGTGTGATGGGGGACAAGCCCATTAATCAATCTGAGCAATGAGGATTTGCCTGAACCTGTTGGACCGATGACTAAAACCATTTCACCTTCAGCGATTGTCAGATTCAGATCTTCCAAAACGGTGGTGGTGGAGTTTGGATAAATCAAAGAGACATGTGAAAACTTAATCATGAGATCACCACTAGACCCAAAGCTGTGATCACAACAAGAGAATCCTTTAAGCGCCAAGAAATCTGGCGATATCTGGAGCGCTTTTTACTCACTCCATACCCACGACTATCCATCGATGCCGCCAAATCTAAGGATCGAGCTAGCGATTCTTCTAGTAATGGAATCGCCACTCGTTTCCAAGAAGAAAATCCACGCGTCTTTTGACCACGCAATCGTTGTGCCATTCGAATACGTTTTACCGAGGTAACTAATTGTGGAAGGACGGATGTTGCAATCACTACAGCGACTGCAAACTCATAAATATAAATCGGCATAACACGCAGCAATCGATGCGGACTAGTAAGCGATGCCGCAGCCCCAAAGATCACAATGATGGAACAGATAAGTAGGCCTTCAGTAACAGAAGATGACAATCTCTCCCATGTCACAGTGCCGCCGATACGAATTCCGGGCATCCAGTTTGGTAGCGGCACTATTGGCAGAGTAAAAAGTGGAGTCCCTGGAATGGGAACACCAATAGCAACTCCAATCAAGGTGCGAACCGCCAAGATCCACGCGGAAAGTTTTAAGGTCCAATCAAAACTCTTAGCCCATGGAGCGTTGTCGCGACAGGTATAAACAACAACCATCACTACACCCACACAAGAAACAGTGAACCAGGTGCTATCAAAGCGAAGAATGGCAACAGCCAAACCGATAGCCCAGAGCCACCATGTAAACGGATGTAGTGATGGTTTACTCATGTTTATTTCTTGATGTAACCCTTTGGGGTCTTCATCTCTACCCCGCACTCTTTCGCTGGGTAGCCATTGAGTCCGCAGATAAATCCTGATCCTTCTGCACGAACTTTGACAGCTTGTCCTAACACATCAATGCCGAGGGCAGATTTATCAGCGACCACACATTTTTGAATTAGTCGTGGGGTTGATTCACCCTTTGGTCGCAAAACTGATGAACCAAAATCAATCATTACGCCGATGCGCTTCTTTCCAGCTACTGCCTTTGTTTTTCCGCAAATAGTTGAAAAAGATGGCGCAACCTTAGGAGCTTTTGCATCAGGAATCGCATCACTACTAAAGGTAAATGCCCATCCTTCAACTGATCCATCCTCAACATTAACTGTTGGGCCGGTCATTGCAGCTGTCCACTTGGTCGCACCAGGGGCGGCTTGAAAGTAACCCCAATAGCGCCACCCAGTATCTGCGGCTTGTGCTGATGGAGTTGATAACGCGGCCAAAAGTAGAACCGCAAAAAGTACTTTGAATTTCATTGCTGTGTAGCCTCTCAATTTAAAAGAGTCTCACAGGGAGTGAACCACAACCAGAGATGTAGGCAGAGCCGATACATCTGGCGTTAGGAGCACACCCCGCAAACCTCGGCGGGTGTTTGTCTCATCTCGATCCAATGGGTAATCCGACTTATCGCTCATTTAATTTCTTGATTGGAAATTCTTATTTGAGAGATTTACGGTTGCGGGTCAGCGTCGGATTTTCACCGAACTTCCCCCACTTGAGGAGCTATTAAGTTGTAGGCGAACCAAACCACAAGGGGTTGGGGTTGGCAACTAGGCGCGCTCGTCATAGGCTTGCAAGCATGGAATACAGACGCCTTGGCAGTACAGGAATGTATGTTTCAGAGATCTCCTACGGAAACTGGATCACACACGGAAATCAAATCGAGTCAGATGCAGCGATCAAATGTGTAAAAGCTGCACTTGAAGAGGGAATCACAACCTTTGATACCGCTGATGTCTACGCTGGAACAAAAGCTGAAACTGTTTTAGGTAAAGCGCTTAAAGGTGTGAAGCGTGAATCGTATGAGTTGTTCACAAAGGTTTATTGGCCAACAGGTACAGGCAAGAATGACCGCGGACTTTCGCGCAAGCACATCATCGAATCATGTAACGCATCCCTGAAGCGTCTGCAGACCGATCACATTGATCTGTACCAAATGCATCGCTTTGATTATGAAACTCCACTAGAAGAGTCTCTGAGCGCCTTCGATGACTTAATTCGCGCAGGCAAGGTTCATTACATTGGGTTTTCGGAATGGAATGCTGCTCAAATTAAATCAGCGTTAGCGATCCAGGATGCTCGCGGATACAACCGTTTTGTTTCTAGCCAACCTCAATACTCGGCGCTATGGCGAGTTATCGAAGCAGAGGTAGTGCCTTTGTCCAAGAAAGAAGGCATAGGGCAGATCGTTTGGTCTCCTATGGCGCAAGGTGTTTTGACCGGAAAGTACCTGCCAGGAAAGAAGGCACCAGTTGGATCTCGCGCTACCGATAAGGGCAGCGGCGCAAACATGATCAAGGGCTGGTTACGTGATGAGGTTCTTGAGGCGGTTCAAAATCTCAAGCCGATTGCAGATCAAGTTGGATTAACGATGTCTCAATTAGCGATCGCATGGGTTCTACAAAATCCTAATGTTTCATCGGCCATTATGGGAGCGACCAAGCCATCACAGGTTAAGGAAAATGTAAAGGCATCCGGGGTAAAGCTAGAAGCAGATGTTATGAAAGCGATTGATCAAGCACTTGGAAAGCTTCCTGAACGTGATCCAAAGAAAAATGAAAGTCCGAATCCTCGGGCTTAATTGATCGAGTCGCCAACCTTCACCTGAGGATGTGGCGCACGTAAGCGTCGCATCTGGGTGGAGCGTAACCAGGCGTACATACCAAGTCCCTTGGTTGATGTTCCTGGAAACTTTGCTTCAACAGCTTTGCGAATTTTGCGCGATAGAAAAATTCCATCGATTACCGCAATTACTAGAACTGCGTACATCAATGCGATCGCACCAATTTGCACCGCCGCGATTGGAAAGAGTGTGAGTACAAGTACAACAAAGATGATTGGCAAGAAGTACTCGCCAACGGAACGACGTGAATCAACAAAGTTTCTAACAAATCGACGAGCTGGACCACGATCACGTGCCGGAAGCGCCGCTTCATCTCCACGAAGATATGCAGCTCGTTGAGCTACACGAGCCTCTTTGGATTGAAGCTTTGAAGCACGCTTCTGATCTTTGGTGACGATAGGAGATAAAGAAGAGACCTTACGCTTGGACTCTGCTTCTTTTCGCTTTGGGGTTGGACGGCCCTTGCCTTCGTTGCTTGTCATGGGGCAACTATAGAGCCCGACTCTTAATTGGCTCGACTCGCAGCAGCCCCTCTCGGGGAGTAGGCTTGCCCTGTAGTCAATAAAGGAGAGCAATAATGACAACGGAAGCAACAACCACAACAGGAATCCTTTTAACGGATGTAGCTGCATCAAAGGTAGCTGCCCTGCTTGCGCAAGAAGGTCGCGATGATCTCAACCTTCGTGTAGCTGTCCAACCTGGCGGTTGCTCAGGCCTCAAGTACCAGCTGTACTTTGATGATCGCAACATGGATGGCGATATCGTCCGTGAATTTGGTGCGGTCAAGGTCATCACCGACAAGATGTCAGATCCGTACCTTTCAGGTGCAACTATTGATTTTGTAGACACAATTGAGAAGCAAGGTTTCACAATCGACAATCCAAATGCGCAAGGTTCTTGTGCATGTGGCGATTCATTTAACTAACAAGCTGACTCGTAGACATTAGGATCCCTACATGAAAATCGGTGTAGCGGGTTCGGTAGGTCTTGACCATTTAATGACTTTCTCCGGAAAGTTTACCGACTCACTTGTCGCAGGTTCTTTGGAAAAGGTTTCCTTAAGTTTTCTCGTGGACAGTCTCGATGTGCGACGCGGTGGATGTGCCGCAAATATCGCATATGGAATGGGCGTTCTTGGCCTTAATCCAATTTTGATCGCAGCGGTTGGAAAAGATTGGGCAGATTACGAAGCCTGGTTAAGCCGCCATGGAGTAGATACCTCTCACGCATTGGTGTCAACAACTTTGCACACCGCGCACTTTGTTGTAACAACTGATCAAGATCTCAATCAGATCGCATCCTTCTTTCCAGGAGCAATGTCCGAGGCTCGCAATATTGAGTTAAGTCCAATTATGGAAAAAACCGGTCGGTTAGACATGATGGTGATTTCACCTGATGATCCTGAAGCGATGCTTCGTCACTCTGAAGTCTGTCGTCAATTAAACATTCCATTTGCGGCAGATCCATCACAACAAATGGCACGCATGACGGGTGATGAGATCAAGTTGCTAATCGATGGCGCTTCTTACCTCTTCCTCAATGAGTATGAATTAGCGCTAGCTATGCAAAAAACCGGCTGGAGCGATCGAGAGATTCTTGATCGTGTGAAGTATCGCGTTGTCACACTTGGTTCTCAGGGAGCAAAGGTTGAAAGTGGGGCAGGGGAGTTTGTTCAAGTCACCTGTCCGAAGGAGAAATCCAAAACCGATCCAACGGGTGTTGGGGATTCATTCCGTTCAGGATTTATTGCAGGGCTTGCCTGGGGGCTTTCTCATGAACGGTGTGCCCAATTAGGTGCGTTAATCGCTACCTATGTCATCGAAACCTTGGGAACCCAGGAGTACCGATTTACCTCGGCAGAGTTTGTTGCCCGCTTTGAAGAGGCCTATGGAAAAGATGCTGCTGCCGAGATCGCTGCCCATCTTAAGTAATGTGAGCAGTGCCACCCCTCGCCGAGTTTAGGCTCGTGCCACGCTCAGCGGCTTTTCAAACTATCCTTACCCCTATGTCCCGACGCACCCGATTGACTCGATTGAGCCGCCTCAAGCCGCTCCTGTTTTTGGCCCCGCTCGCATTGCTGACTGGTTGCTCCAAGGTTTCAGGACTTGGCTTTGAAGAGGGCATCACAAGTGTTAACGACCAATCCTTGTCTTTGTGGCAAGGTGCATGGATCGCAGCGGGAGTTGTCGGCGTATTTACTTTAATTTTAATTGTATGGCCAGCAATTTTTCATCGTGGCAAGAAGGAAGATCCATCTTTCCCAAAGCAAACTCAGTACAACGTACCTGTTGAAATTGCTTACACAGTTATTCCATTTATCATCGTTGCGGTTTTGTTTTACTACACAGCACAGAAGCAAACGATCATCACTGAAAAAACTACAACGTATGCCCATGAAATTACCGTTGAAGGAATTCAGTGGTCTTGGCAATTTGGTTACCCAGAGGCTGGTCCAAAAGCTGTTGTAACTGGCACACCTGAACAAACACCAACACTGGTTGTTCCACTAGGGGAGCGGGTTCGTTACACATTAACGGCAAATGATGTTGTTCATGGTTTCTGGATCCCAGCCTTCATGATTCAAATGCAAAATCTTCCAGGAGTAACCAACCATCTCGAATTCACCGCCAATAAGTTGGGTGAGTTCCCGGGCCGTTGCAATATTTTGTGTGGACGTAACCACTCGCAGATGTTGTTCACCGTAAAGGTGGTAACACCTGCAGAGTACGACGCTTATCTTGAAACAATTAAGGGAGGCCAAGCATGACAACCTATGCAGAGAAGCCAACGATGACCGCAGGTCGTCCAGCGCCTTCCCCTAAAGGAAAGTCATTTGTTAAGTGGATAACCTCAACCGACCACAAGACAATCGGCTACCTCTACCTGATGACATCTTTTGCATGGTTCCTCATCGGAGGAGTCCTTGCCCTTGCCCTGCGTGCAGAATTAGCACGACCAGGAATGCAGTTTGTAAGTAATGAGCAGTACAACCAGATTTTCACAATGCACGGAACAATCATGTTGCTTATGTTTGCAACACCTCTGTTTGTTGGTTTTGCCAATGTGATCATGCCGCTTCAAATCGGCGCTGCAGATGTGGCCTTCCCACGCCTCAACATGCTTTCCTATTGGCTGTACTTCTTCGGTTCCATCATGGCCTTCGGAGGTTTTCTATCTCCAGGAGGAGCTGCATCATTTGGTTGGACTGTTTACGCCCCACTTTCAAATGCTCAGTACTCACCAGGAATTGGTTCAGATCTTTGGTTGATCGGTTTGGCTATTAGCGGTGTTGGAACAATTTTGGGTGGCGTTAACTTCATTACAACGATCTTCACAATGCGCGCTCCCGGAATGACGATGTTCCGCATGTCGATCTTTTCATGGAACGTTTTGCTAACCGCCATCTTGGTACTTCTTGCATTCCCGCCTCTTGCAGCTGCGCTACTTGGCCTAGAAGCAGATCGTCTATACGGAACCCATCTCTTTGATCCGGCTAATGGTGGTGTGATGTTGTTCCAGCACTTGTTCTGGTTCTTTGGACACCCAGAAGTTTATATTTTGGCCTTGCCGTTCTTCGGAATCGCTACAGAAATTTTGCCTGTGTTTAGTCGCAAGCCAATCTTTGGTTACTTGGGATTAATCGCAGCAACGATTGCAATTTCAGCGCTTTCCGTTTCTGTGTGGGCACACCACATGTTCGCAAGTGGTCAGGTTCTGTTGCCGTTCTTCTCTTTCATGACATTCCTCATCGGTGTTCCAACTGGTGTGAAGTTCTTCAACTGGATCGGAACAATGTGGCGTGGCCACGTAACCTTTGAAACACCAATGTTGTGGGTTATGGGATTTTTGATCACCTTCTTGTTCGGTGGTTTAACAGGAATCATCCTTGCCTCACCTCCACTTGATTTTGCAGTGTCTGCTAGCTACTTCGTAGTTGCTCACTTCCACTACGTACTCTTTGGAACAGTGGTCTTTGCGATGTTTGGTGGCTTCTACTTCTGGTGGCCAAAGATGACAGGCCGCATGCTCAATGAAACCCTTGGAAAGTTCCACTTCTGGACCTTGTTCTTCGGTTTCCACTTAACCTTCTTGATCCAACACTGGTTAGGAATCAAGGGCTTCCCACGTCGTTACGCAGATTATCTGCCAACTGATGGCTTCACATTTATGAACACAGTTTCAACGATCGGTTCATTCCTGTTAGCTCTTTCAATGATTCCTTTCGCGATCAATATTTGGATTACACGTAAGGCACCACTTGTTGGTGTCGATGATCCTTGGGGTTATGGCTCCTCTTTGGAATGGGCGACTTCATGTCCTCCACCTCGCCACAACTTCCTTTCAATGCCACGCATCTCATCTGAGCGACCAGCATTTGATCTTCATCATCCGCATGTAAAGACTGAAGGGCACAAGTAAGCGATGAAAGCATCCTGGAAGTTATTTGGCGGATTAAGTGTTTTCTATGTACTAATGACTGTGATTTATTGGCAGGTCGGTGGTGAGCCGGTTGGCGTTGCAGGAATGCTTCTGTCTGCTTGTTTGGCTGGAATGGTTGGTTTCTATGTGTGGTTCACACAAAAGCGAATTGGCGTAACTCTTCCTGAAGATAATTTGACCGCTGAAATTTCAGATGGAGCTGGCGAACTAGGTTTCTATAGCCCTCATTCATGGTGGCCGCTTCCAGTTGCGATGAGTGCATGTGTATTTGCACTTGGACTTGTTATTGGTTGGTGGCTTTCACTTATCGGTCTAGGTGCTCTTGTAATCTCCATCATCGGCATGGTTACAGAGTATGAAAAGCCAGAGATAGCTTCTGCTCACTAATGAGCTCTCCTCGCGCTGAAATTCTGGCAACGGATTTTCCAAATACCGCTGCGGCGCGAATAACAATCAATGCACCTGCTCATGTGATCTTTGATCTAGTAGCAAATCCCGCCGCCCATCAACGCTTTGATGGATCTGGAACTATTCAGCGTTCTATCTCTGGACCTGATCGCCTTTTTCTGGGTGCGAAGTTCGGAATGGCGATGAAGATCAAAGTTCCATACCGCATCAAAAATACTGTTGTTGCCTTTGAAGAGAATAAGAAAATCACCTGGTGCCATTTAATGAAGTGGACATGGTGTTACGAATTACAGGCGATCTCTGATTCGCAAACAGTTGTCACTGAATCATTTGATGCAAGCAACATTCCAGCCTTTGCCAAGTGGTGGTTGAAAATAACGGGTGCAATGGCTCATAACCCAAAGTGGATGGCCAAGTCACTAGTAGCCCTGAAGGCGATCTGCGAAGGTTGAAGTTAGCGCGATTTGCTCCAGCGCTCTTTGTTCTTTTGTGGAGCACAGGCTTTGTTGGCGCTAAGTATGGATTGCCGTACGCCGATCCATTTGTATTCTTATCAATTCGCGTCCTGATCGCAGCGGCACTTCTCTTTGTCATCGCATACCTGTTAAAGATGCCGGTACGCATCGGGCGCAGTGCCATTGCACGCTCCTCAATTATCGGATTTTTTCTGCACGCATGTTATTTGGGTGGAGTCTTCTACTCAATCTCTCAGGGATTGCCAGCAGGTGTAGCTGCGGTTGTCACTAGTCTTCAACCGGTTCTAGTCTCAATCTTTGCGGTCAAAGTTCTGGGGGAGCAGCTGCGAATATCGCAGCTTGCCGGATTGCTTCTTGGTTTGTGCGGAGTCATTCTTGTTCTTGGTCCATCATTTAACTCTCATATTCCAACCGCTGGGATCGTTGCAATCGTTGTAGCTCTTATCGGAAGCACAACAGCAACACTTCTACAAAAGCGGGTCGGTGCTGATATTCCACTTGTTGCGGGGACTGCTTATCAATACCTCTTTACAGGGTTGGTCTTAGGTGTAATCGCCCTTGCAACGGGAAACACCCACATCAACTGGAGTGCACGTTTTACGGCAGCCTTCGTGTGGTTAGTACTTGTTCTATCTGTAGGTGCGATTCTGCTGCTGTTATGGCTTCTTAATTCAGGTAGTGCAGCTTCGGTGTCATCACTGTTTTACTTAGTCCCACCAGCAACAGCGATTGAAGCCTTCTTCCTTTTCGGAGAAAAAGTAAACACCCAGGGCTTCCTGGGAATAGGAGTTACCGCCTTGGGTGTTTGGCTTGTAATTAGAGGTTAGTGCTCAATCTCCTTGAGATCATCTGCTGAAACCTTAGGAATAGCTTCAGAGTGAGCAACACTCATACGTGAGCGAATCTTGTTTCTGATCGCACCGGCGCGCTTAACGCCACGACCATCAACTTCAGCAAGCTCTAGTGCAGGTGCTTGTTCATGTGAGGTGAGAAGGTAAGCCTTCTCTGGTGAGATTGGCTCATGAACTTCGACAAACTCTCCATGTGGAAGTCGAAGCAGACGACCTGTTTCGCGGCCATGCAGAACTAGTTCGCGATCTGCACGTTGCAGCGAGAGACATAGACGCTTTGTTACTACGAAAGCGATCGGAGGAAGAATGAAGATTCCAAAACGGGTTCCCCACATAATTTGATTGATTGATAAGTCAAAGTGGGTTGCAATCAGATCGTTACCACCGTTAATCAATGCAACGATCATGAAGGTAATTGACATTGCACCAAGTGCTGTGCGGTTTGGTGCATTACGTGGACGATCCAGAAGATGGTGTTCACGCTTATCGCCTGTAATCCAACTTTCAATAAATGGATACAGCGCCATTCCGGTAAACAAAATTCCTGGAACGATCAAACCTGGAATCAAAATATTCCAAGAAACTGTGTAGCCCAAGAAATAAGTCTCAATAGGCGGTGACATGCGAACTAATCCATCGAGCCAACCCATGTACCAATCGGGCTGAGAACCAGCAGAGATCTGTCCTGGTGTGTATGGACCGTATAACCAAATTGGGTTAATTGAAGCTACCGCTGAAATAAATGCAATGACTCCAAAAACGATAAAGAAGAATCCGCCAGCTTTTGCCATGTAAACAGGCATCAATGGGTATCCAACGACATTCTTCTCGGTACGACCTGGACCAGGGAACTGTGTGTGCTTCTGGTACCAGACCATCATTAAGTGAACGGTGATGAGTGCGAGGAATGCTCCCGGTAAGAGCAGAACGTGAACTGTATATATTCGAGGAATAAATGCTTCACCAGGGAAGGCACCACCAAAGGCAAAGTACGATAGGTAGGAACCAACCACGGGTATAGCTTGAATAATAGCTTCAGCGATGCGGATACCGGTTCCTGAGAGCAAATCATCTGGAAGTGAGTAACCGAGGAAACCTTCTACGATTCCAAGGGTTAACAAACCAACACCGATAATCCAGTTTCCTTCACGAGGCTTACGGAATGCGCCGGTGAAGAAAACGCGCATCAAGTGAGCAACGATCGCTGCCATGAAAATAAGCGCGGCCCAGTGATGGATCTGGCGCATTAGCAAGCCGCCGCGTACCTCAAAAGAGATATGCAGTGCGGAGGCATAAGCAGCTGACATCTTCACGCCTTCTAATGGCTCATAGCTGCCTTCGTAAATTACTTCTTTCATAGAAGGGTCAAACCAAAAGGTTAGATATGTTCCAGAAAGTAGCAAGATCACAAATGAATACAGTGCAACCTCGCCAAGCAAGAAAGACCAGTGATCAGGAAAAACCTTTTGCAGGTTCTTCTTCATCCAAGCTGCAGCACCAGTGCGCTCATCGACGTAGTTAGCGACTTGTCCCAAACGATGTTCTGTTGTCATGAAGAGATACGCCCCCAAAAACTAGGTCCAACTGGCTCGGTGAATGGTGTGCGGGCGATGAGGTAACCCTCTTCATCCACGGTGATATTTAACTGCGGAAGTGGTCGAGCCGCAGGTCCAAAAATAACCTTTGCTGCTCGAGTCACATCAAATGTTGATTGATGGCATGGACACAGCAGATGCTTGGTCTGTTGTTCATAGAGGGCAACCGCGCAGCCCATATGTGAGCAGATCTTTGAAAAGGCGATGATTCCCTCATGTGTCCAACTCAACCGCTCTGCATCAAGGTTGAACTCTTCTGGACGAAGTCTGATCAGAAGAAGTGCATCTTTGGCGATGTCGCTCAAGTGACGGTGCTCTGGATCTTCAATCTCTGGCAAAACCTGTGCAACCGCGCCAACCTCTAGATCTGAGGCCTTAATGCGGCGATTTCCTGGATCTGTCACTAAGTGAGTTCCAGCTTTCCATGATGTCTCCTTCTGATCATTACCTGGAAGCGGTCCAAGATCGCGAAGTAAGAGGACAGGTGAGAGCGCCGATAGTCCTAACGCTGCACCTAAGGATCTTTTGATGAGCGAACGACGACCTAAACCTGATGCTTGTGCTCCCTCTTTCACCGCGTCGACAAACTCTTTACGATCAGAGTCTGGAGAACGAAACTCATGACGATGCGCAATAACTTCTTGATCCGGCATCAATGTCTTGGCCCAGTGAATCGCACCCATTCCGATAAAGAACAGTGAGATAGCCATACCTAGACCTAATCCAAGTTGATGCGCATTCTGATTACCCATAACTGGTACGAAGACAAAGATGTCATCGGGAATGAAAAATGAGGCGATCAGCAATAAGGTTCCAAGGGAAGAGATGCCGAAGAGAATTGCAACTTGTCGCTCTGCTCTCTTTGCTGCAACTGGATCATGATCTGCTTTACGGTGAACGTGCGCAGGAAGTCCTGGATCTTTTATAGCTTCGATTTCATTAGACATGTATCTATCTCGCCTTCATCGCTAGCCATACAGCAACACCAATAAGAACTCCTAGACCAAGAGTCCATGCAAGTAATCCTTCTGTTACAGGACCTACGCGTCCTAGGGACGCGCCACCAAGATTTGGTTCAGCCTCTGCAGCCTTAATCCACTTGATGATTGACATCTTCTCTTCAGGAGTAATTGTCTTGTCGCTAAACACTGGCATTGATTGTGGACCAGTAACCATCGCCTCATAAATATGTTTTGGTTCGATTCCCATCAATGTTGGGGCGTACTTACCTTGTGTGAGCGCTCCACCTTGGCCAGCGAAGTTATGGCACATTGCGCAGTTATTGCGGAAAAGTTCTCCGCCTTCAGCTGTGCTTCCATCACGTTCAAAATTGAGTTGTTCCTCAGTTGGAATTTCAGGACCTGGTGCAAGTGATGCAACATAGGCAGCCAAAGCCGCTGTTTCTTCAGGTGTATATAGAGGTTCTTTGCGCATTGCTTGAGTGCTCATGTCGGCCATTGGCATACGGCCTGTACCCACTTGGAAATCCACTGATGCGGCTCCAACACCAACGAGTGAAGGTGCGATTGCGCCACCTTCAGAGTTAAGTCCGTGACATGAAGAGCAACCCTTCAAAAAGATCTGACGACCTTCTTCGATGAGCGCTGAACGATCAGCGGTTGTTGTCTGAGCTGTTGTAGTTGCACTGGCAACACTGAAAGTGGTTCCAATTGCAAGCAAGGCAAAGATCAACAATGCAGGACCTGCCGCCTTGTGGCGACGGTAGCGGGATAGACGCTTCACTTATATTCCTTACTACTTAATCAGGTAAATCGCGGCAAATAGCGCGATCCAAACAACGTCGACGAAGTGCCAGTAATACGAAACTACAATTGCTGTTGTTGCTTGTTGATGAGTAAATCGACGAGCCTTAGCAACACGGACCATCACGATTAAGAAGGCGATGAGTCCACCCGTCACGTGCAAACCGTGGAAACCAGTTGCAATATAGAAAACAGAGCTGTAAGCATTTGTTGAAAGCGCAAGACCTTCTGAAACCAACATCGCATACTCGTACACCTGACCGGCGATAAAGAATGAGCCCATCAGAAATGTAAGAGCAAACCACTCACGCATGCCCCACCTATTAATCTGGAACAACTTTCCTGTTCGGTGATTTTGGAAACGCTCTGCTGCGAAAACGCCGAACTGGCAGGTCACTGATGAAAGAACCAAGACAGTGGTGTTGACCGCTGCAAATGGAATGTTTAGCATCTCTGTTGACTCAGACCAGATCGTTGGACCCTGAACTGCGCGAGTCGTGAAGTACATCGCAAAGAGCGCAGCGAAAAACATCAGCTCACTGGAGAGCCAAACGATTGTTCCTACAGCTACAGCATTGGGACGAGTGATTTTGTGGTGTGCTACGGCGCTTGACATAGAGGCGATTATTCCCGAAAACAGGCTCCGCGTCTGCCTGGGCAGCGCTCAACCGCCCCTCTTTTTGGCCCTATAGAGGTGAAACGGATCACCTCAAAAATGCAGTTTCTGAGAACCCTTTGAGTAACGAGAACGGCTTACTTTTCAATAGAATGCGATCATGGCCGAGACCAAAAAACAGATCATCATCTACTCAGATGACTCCTCAGTTCGCTCCTCAATTGTGTCCGCTTTGGGAGTCCGAGCAGCTAAGGATCTTCCAGAACATGAGCTTCATGAGTTCGCAACAGGTTCGGCTCTTCGTGCATATGTAGATTCCAAAAATCTTGCAGGTGGTTTTCGCGCCGATCTTTTCATTCTCGATGGAGAAGCGGCTCAAGAGGGTGGCTTGGGTATGGCCCGCCAGCTCAAGGATGAGGTTTTTAACTGCCCTCCGATCCTTGTCATCACAGGTCGCAAAGAGGACAAGTGGCTAGCAGCCTGGTCCTTGGCAGAGGCTTCCGTTGTGCACCCGATCGATCCATTTACCTTGGCTAAGACCGCGGCAGATTTACTGCGCGGGAGTTCTGTAGTTTCTGCTTAACTTTTCTCATGAGCCAATTGCTGTGGGATGAGAACATAGCGATTATCAATGCAGGTCTTGATTTAGAGGTTGAACGGGTCCAATGGTGCATGAATCAAATTCTCACCGGTCAAGCCACAAATGAGACCATCAAAAATTTTTTAATTTCTTTGAAAAACAAGGGTGAAAGCCCTGAAGAAGTTGGTGCATTGGTTGCGCAGATGTACCAACACTGCGCCCCAATCAATATCACCGACAGAGCTGTGGACACCGTTGGAACTGGTGGGGATGGTGCTCACACAATCAATATTTCAACAACCTCGGCGATCATTGCCGCCGCTGCTGGTGCTCAAGTCATCAAACATGGAAACCGTGCCGCATCCTCTAAATCTGGCTCCGCCGATCTTCTGGAAAATCTAGGGATCAATATCAATCTCAATGGTTCGCAGGTTGAAGAGAGTTTTGCAACTTTGGGAATCGGTTTTTGTTTTGCTCCGATTTTTCATCCAGCTATGAAATTTGCTGCTGCTGCACGCAAGGAGCTTGGTACGCCGACGGTGTTCAATATTCTGGGACCCCTTGCAAACCCGGCCCGACCAAAGGCAGCAGCTATTGGGGTTGCTAATGAGCGAATGCATTTAGTGATGGCGCAAGTTTTGGGTGACCACGGTGTCGATGGATTTGTTTTTCGCGGAGATGATGGACTTGATGAAATTACCTTGGCAACGACGACCTCTGTATTGAGCATTGGAACCGAGGAAATTACAAGTGGATTATTGGATCCTGAAGAGTTTGGAATACCCAAAGCCCCAATAAGTGCGCTAGTTGGGGGAGATGGTGCTGAAAATGCTCGCATCACCAGGGGGATCTTTAATGGAGAAAAGGGTGCCCACCGAGATGCCTGCATCCTCAACGCCGCCGCAGCGATCGCTGCCTTTGAGGGAAAGAGCGATGAGAGTTTGCATCAACGAATTTCAGATGGTGTGAAAGCGGCCAATAACGCGATTGATTCCGGTGCTGCCAATGAACTAGTTGTTAAGTGGGCTGAACTTACTCAGCGATTGGGCGCTTAGCTCTTCGCTTTTTTGATGGAAAACTGCGCATCTCTTCAAAGTTAAAAATATTGAATCCAGCAAGACGTTCAATTAGACCGTGAAGCACATCAACAGTTGCCAACGCATCATCAAGGGCTCTGTGATTAGGTGACGTTGTAGCTCCGAAGAATTGCGCCAAGGTTGAAAGTTTGCAGTTGTTTACCTCATCTCGCTCAAGTACCGCTCTAGCTAGACGAGCGGTGTCTACAGTTACATACTCTGGCCAAGGTATTTCATGCGCAATCGAAGCCGCCTTGAGGAAACTCAGATCAAAGGGTGAGTTATGTGCAACGACAACTGTTTCCTCGGAACTGCCAAGAAATTCAAAAAGCGTAGGAAGGATTTCATCGATGAAAGGTGCAGAGACAAGCATCTGATCAGTAATGCCTGTTAGTTCGGTGATGAAGTACGGCAGCGCATGTCCGGGATCCACAAAACTCTGGAAGGTCCCAAGCACCTCGCCGCCCTTAACTTTTACGACGCCGATTTCAGTTATTCCAGCCCCTAATCGAGGCGAACCACCGGATGTTTCAAGATCTAGAACAGCAAAGGTTGTTTCAGCGAGTTTTCTATCTGCAACCTTGGACATGCAATCAATCGTAGGTCATTGCTCTGACAATGCTTCAGTCGTAGGCTGTCAGGTATGGCGGTAGAAGGAGCACCAGCAGGTTGGATGCAAGATTGGGCTGCACTAGGCACCGGTAAAAATGCTCATGTTGGGGTATTGCTCGTTCATGGCTTTACTGGATCGCCAGCTTCAATGCGTCCATGGGGCGAGTTTTTACATTCAAAGGGATATTCAGTCCGAGTTCCATTACTTCCGGGACATGGAACACATCCAGAGCACCTCAATAAAGTTAAGTGGCAAGAATGGCCAGCGAAGGTTGAGTTTGAGTTAAGTGAACTTCGAAAGAGCTGCGATGTAATTTTTCTCATCGGACTTTCAATGGGTGGCGGAACAGTTCTAAATGTTGCTGCATCTAATAATGATTCAATTGATGGATTAATTCTGGTTAATCCGATGATTCACGTAAAGGGTGTGCCGGTTGAGCTTGCATTTTTCTTATCCCGATTACAAAAGATGCGCACAAGCGTCGGAGATGACATCAAGCGTCCAGGGGTAACTGAATGGGGCTATGACGCCTTGCCTACTCGGGGCGTGTATCAATTATTGAAGATGTTGCGAATCACCAGACGAAATCTGCCCAAGATTACGATTCCCGTTCAACTCTTTCACTCTGTAGAAGATCACACCTTGCCGGTTACTAACACCGAAATCATTTTGTCCGAGATTGGTTCAATCAATAAGAGCAGAATCGAGTTAGTCAATAGTTACCATGTTGCAACGATGGATTACGACCAAGAGTTGATTTTCCAGAACTCTCTGACATTTATTGAGGCGCAAACACAGTAGTTTTAGGAAAGCGCAAGAGTAATAGCTATACCCAAGATGCCCACTGCAGAAACCGCTGTTAGCGCTCTGCGCACTGATGGCTTTTGAATATAGGTAGCAGATTTCTTTACGGTCCAGATCAACGCAATATTCCAGGTAATAGATATCAGCGCCCACACCGTTCCTAGGGCGATGATGCCAAATCCCAATGATGTTTCCTTTGGTATGAAAGCTGGGATGAAAGCAACGGCGTAAACAGCGGCCTTAGCGTTGGTTAAATTGGTGACTAATCCCAATCTAAATGAACCCCACGCCGAGAAACTAGTTATACTTTCTAGATCAAATTTTCCGAACTCTTTTTGTAGCGAAAGAAATGTTTGCAGTGAAATGAAGGTAAGAAACACAACGCCGGACCACTTCAAAATCAAATATGCGGTTTCAGAACGGGTGAAGATTGCAGATAATCCAATGGCGCTTGAGGTACTCCACACCATGATCCCAAGACAGTTGCCCAGGGATGAAAGAAATGCCGCTGATGGACCACCCATAATCGACTGCCGTAGAACCATCGCAACACCTTGACCAGGAACCATGACAAGTAAAACCGTGGTGAAGATAAAGGAAGGTAAGTTGGTTAGCAGTTGTGACACAAACGCAAAGGTACTAGATCGCCGATTTTAAGAAGTTCAAGGCTTGTACCGCGTTCCAACCATCTGGATGAAGTGCTCTCAGTGCGCGTGGACCATCAAGATCAGAGCCAAAGGTAAGAAGTGAAATTTCTGTGCGACCATCGGGCCGAACTTGGCCTAATCCGATATCTGCCATCAAGGCGTTACATAAACATTTTGAACCCTGTGCTTGATCTACTTCACCATTTTTGAACTCATAGTTGTCTAAAGGTTCAGCTGGGCAGCGATATCCAATGCCACCCTTTTCGCGCTGGAACATGGTTCGCAAATATCCAAGATCGCAGATTCTTGTGCGCTCCTTGTACAAATTATCATTTGAAAGGGTTTGATTATTCTGAATAACCTTGAACGGAAAACCTGTTGGAGATGCGCTGGCATCAGTCATTACTCTCATTGTGGGATCTGCAAGAGATACCAGAATTGAAGATCTGTTCTCGTTGGTAAATCCAGATTCATTTGCTAAAGCAAAGAGTGAACCAACTTGTACCCCTTGAGCTCCGTAAGAGATCGCCTCTTTTACTTTTTCTGGAGTTGCATAACCGCCGGCCAACCAGAAAGGAGAGCCTGATGCATGGATCTTTTCTAGGTTAGGAATGTCTAGCTCGTTGTAAACAGCTTCGCCTTCGTCATTCACATGATTCTTAGCTCTTGGGGGAGCGTTGTGTCCTCCTGCAACGTGGTACTCGATGACATAACCATCAGGCTTGGTTTCTTCATCTTTATTCAGATATGCAACAAGTGCGTGTGAGGTAACAATCGCTAAAAAGAGTGGACGCTTAATTGGAAAGTTATCTAAACCAAGGGTTCGGGGATCAAAATGTAGGTAGTGCTTATCCTTAGTATCAGCGACATCTACCTTCATGGCAACCTTGTTGCCTTGTGAAATTTCATTCAGTAAATGGGGAACCTGTGCAGGAATTCCGGCACCGATTAAAATGTAATCAACATCTGCCAACATCGCGCCATAGAGCTGAGCGGGAATTGCTAACTGGATTTTCTCCAGAATATTCATTCCGATTAAGCCGTTGTGACCTTCTTTTGCCAGCCATACCTCAACAAAGCTAGCAACCGCCAACAGTTTGTTCGAGAAAAGATTTCCCTTGATACTTAACTTTGGAACATCTAAATAAGGCTTGCCATCTTCGCGACCACCTTCAATAAAGAAGCGATCCATAATCTCTTTAATTGTTTCTTGATGAGGATACGCGGCCATTGCTCTGCGAATATCGCCGGTTAAGTCACCATCTTGCAATCGGCGCGCTACAACTGAATCAATTGCAGTTCCTGAAATTACGCCAAGCTCTCCAGCAATAGAAACCTCTTTAGCCAACTGCCATGAAGAAACAGCAATGCCCATGCCACCCTGAATGATTGTGGGATAACTAGAGGTTGAGTGCATGGATTAACTGTATGGAAGGCAAGACCGAACTCGCGAGTAGACTTGTGGTTACTGAGGGGTTAGATCGCTGAATGTGATGGATATCTATCGAAGTGGACGATACTGGGATCGAACCAGTGACCCCCACAATGTCAATGTGGTGCTCTACCGCTGAGCCAATCGTCCTAGGTATGAGAACTATACAACAGTCATTTAGCGGGAATAATCATCCTCAATACGCTCAATATCATCCTCGCCAAAGTATGTGCCGGTTTGAACCTCAACAAACACAAGCTCCGCAGATCCGTCATTTGCAATTCGATGTAAATCACCAATAGCAACATCAACGGTTTCGCCAGCAACTTTTTGGAAACTTTCTCCATTTAATGTAACGGTTGCGGTTCCTGAAACGATGAACCAATGCTCAGCTCTCTTTTGATGACGCTGGTATGAAAGTCGGGAACCAGGGTTTACATAAATGCATTTAACTTTGTGCAGATTTGATTCCTGCAAAACTTCATAACGTCCCCACGGCCTTACTGAGTCGTTATCGATCATCATCTATTCCTTTTGTTTCCGAACTGCTGATGCTGTCCTAATGTGACAACACCTTTATCAATAGTGGAGGTCGGGACGGGATTTGAACCCGTGTAGAGGGATTTGCAGTCCCTTGCCTCGCCTCTCGGCCACCCGACCATACAAATATCGCCGCTAGATTTTCATCTTCGAAGAGAGTTCAATCTAAACGGCGAGTATCAGAGCGGACGACCGGGTTCGAACCGGCGACCTGAACCTTGGCAAGGTTCCGCGCTACCAACTGCGCTACGTCCGCGAGGAGGGCAAATCTATCGCAGGAGAGCCGTAAGCGCCAAAGTGAAGGGGATTGGTTAGCGTTACCTCGTGGAATATGCCAAGGATGGACCCATATTTTGGATGGGGGGACGATTAGCAACTGAGCTAATCGAGGTATCTGATGATCCTTCCTGCCTTGATGATGGGGATTTCTGGGCGGTATCGACAACTTTTGAGGGCGCATTCACAGCAGCAAAGTTTGCGACAGTAGTAAACGCAGATTTTCCAACCGCTACATGGAATCCGATTTCTACGCCGTGGACAAGTTCTCCCGATCAATCTGGATACATCTCTTACGTAGACACGATTCGCGAATTAATCGCACAAGGATGGGTGTATCAAGTAAATGCCTGTCGCCAGATTTGTGCAGACGATTCCAACCCAAATTTACGTGGACTCTTTTCACATATCCTGGAAAGTAACCCTGCTCCATGGGCAAGTTATCTCGAGATCCCTGGAATCAACATCGCATCTGCATCTCCAGAGTTATTTCTCAAGCGCACAGGCGGTCGCGTGAAGACATCTCCGATAAAGGGAACGCAAAGTCTTGGCTCAAGTGATTTTGGTGTGAAGGACAAATCGGAGAACATCATGATCGTGGATCTGATGCGCAATGATCTCGGGATGATCTGTAAGAGTGGCTCTGTTGAAGTTACACAACTTCTCTATAGCCAGGATCACCCAGGCTTACAGCACTTGGTGTCCGATGTTGAGGGTGATCTGGTTGATGGAATTAGTTGGAGCGAAATTTTTCGGGCGGTTTCACCTCCTGGTTCAGTAAGCGGCGCACCGAAATCATCAGCGCTGTCCACCATTTCTAAGAATGAAAAGCCCCGCGGTCCGTACTGCGGAGCACTGGGCTGGGTTCAGGGTGATCTGGCAGAGCTATCTGTTGCGATTCGCATCTTTTGGAAAACTGAAAAACTTAACTTTGGAACAGGTGCTGGAATTACCTTTAGTAGCGAATCTCAGCAGGAATGGGAAGAGACTGAACTAAAGGCCTCGCGATTGGTCAAGATTGCTGCGGGAAACTACAAATGAAGGTAATTCAAAACGGTTCATTAGTAGATCTTGTCGACAGCCGATGCAACGACAAAGGTTGGATGGATGGTGCCGGAGTATTTGAAACTATCAGAACAGTAAACAATGCACCGTGGGCTCTTTCACGACACATGCGTCGAGCTGTAAGTAGCGCTAAACAATTAGGTTTTTCAATCGCAAGCGAAGAGGATCTCCGGAACGCTGTTGCGCTTTTATGTGAAGCTGAAAGAGCGCCAATGGGAATGCTGCGTTTGTCATTTGGAGATGATGGCAACTGGGCAGCGGTTCATTTACCGTACGAGGGCAATAATCAACCAGCCTCTCTGATGACCTTTCAAAAACCAATTTCCGTTGTCGGTCAGCCTGTAAAGAGTTTTCCATATGCGCATCGATTGGATATTTTGAACTTTGCCAAGGATGCTGGGTTTGATGAAGCGATCATCGTGAATGAACTGGGCAAGGTGTGCGAGGGATCGGTTACAAATCTGCTGGTGAATCTCGATGGTAAGTGGATAACTCCACCAATTAGCGATGGTGTTCTACCCGGAATTATGCGAGCCCTTGTGATCGAGTATTGCGGCGTATCTGTAAAAAGTATTGATGTAGCAGATCTGCAGCGGGTTCAATCAGCTTTTCTCTTGAGCAGCCTGCGCATCGCACAACCCGCGGCTTCTATCGATGGAAGATTATTGGAGCCATCGCCTGAATTTGGCGCAGAAATTGAAGCGATGGCGCTGCAGACTTCGGTAGGCTAGCGGCATGGCTCAGATCTCGATCACAGTTGATGGCGTTGCCCAACAGGTAGAAGCAGATCAGCGCCCGACCCATTTATTTGCCGAAAACAAAGAGGTTGTTGTTTGTCGTGTTAATGGCGCTTTGAAAGATTTATGGACCGAGCTTGCCGAAGGCGATGTTGTTGAATCAGTTCTCATCTCTTCGCCCGATGGTTTAGCGGTATTGCGCCACTCAACCGCACATGTCATGGCCCAAGCTGTTCAAGAGGTTTATGCCAATACACGCCTTGGAATTGGTCCACCGATCAAAGATGGCTTTTACTACGATTTCGATCCACAAAACACATTTAATCCTGATGACTTAGTCAAGATTGAAAGTGCGATGAGAAAGATCATCAAAGAAGGTCAACGGTTTCGTCGTCGCGTAACAACCGAAGCTGAAGCGCTAAAAGAGTTGGCGCATGAACCATATAAATGTGAATTGATTGGTATCAAGGGTCCGGCAGGCGAAGAGGCTTCCGTTGAAGTAGGCGGTTCAGAGTTAACTATCTATGACAATTTGGGACGAGATGGAAATCCGGTATGGAGCGATCTATGTCGCGGTCCACATTTACCGTCGACCAAGTTAATACCCGCCTTCAAATTAATGCGCACCGCTGCTGCGTACTGGCGTGGTTCTGAAAAGAACCCGATGCTCCAAAGAATTTATGGAACAGCATGGCCCTCACAAGATGAACTCAACGCCTACCTTGAACTCCTTGCTGAAGCGGAAAAGCGTGATCATCGTCGTTTAGGTACAGAGTTAGATCTCTTCTCATTTCCAGAGGAGATCGGCTCAGGTTTAGCGGTTTTTCATCCGAAGGGCGGAATTGTTCGTCGTGCGATGGAGGATTACTCACGAATTCGACATGAAGAAGAAAACTACGAGTTTGTCTATTCACCTCATTTAACCAAGGCCGCACTCTTTGAAACCTCCGGTCACTTGCAGTGGTACGCCGATGGAATGTATCCACCAATGATTTTGGATGAAGAGCTCAATGCTGATGGCACTGTAAAGAAAGCTGGCCAGCAGTACTACATGAAGCCGATGAACTGCCCATTCCACAATCTAATTTACAAATCCCGTGGACGTTCATATCGCGAACTTCCTCTCAGACTCTTTGAATTTGGAACGGTCTATCGTTACGAGAAATCAGGTGTTCTTCACGGAATTACACGCGCTCGTGGCTTTACCCAGGATGATGCCCATATTTATTGCACCAAAGAGCAGATGGTGGGGGAGTTAGATTCATTGCTCACCTTCGTTCTTAACTTGTTGCGTGATTATGGATTAAATGATTTCTACCTAGAACTTTCTACCAAAAATGAAGAAAAGTTTGTTGGTGAGGATGCTGATTGGGCTGAGGCAACAGAAGCGTTAAGAAAAGCTGCTACCGCACAAAATCTCGAACTTGTTTTAGATGAAGGTGGCGCGGCATTTTACGGACCAAAGATTTCTGTGCAGGCAAAGGATGCGATTGGTCGAACATGGCAGATGTCGACGATCCAAGTAGATTTCCAACTGCCACAACGTTTTGAACTGGAATACTCTGCAACAGATGGAACCCGTCAACGTCCCGTAATGATTCACAGAGCATTGTTTGGATCAATCGAACGATTCTTCGGGGTTTTAACTGAGCATTACAGTGGAGCATTTCCTCCCTGGTTAGCTCCAGTGCAAGCGATTGGTATTCCAGTTGCCGATACCTTTGCTGACTATCTGGGTGAGGTCATGATTGCAATGCGCAAGGCTGGAATTCGTGCCGAGCTAGATGCATCAGATGATCGCATGCAGAAGAAGGTGCGAAATGCACAGATGCAGAAGATCCCATTCATGGTCATCGCAGGTGAGGAAGATCAAAAGGCTGGAGCGGTTTCCTTCCGTTATCGCAACGGTGAACAGAAGAATGGAATTCCAATTGCAGATGCGATCGCTGAGATTAAAAAGGTTGTCGCCGAACGTACTCAGGTTTGATCCATGAGCCACGAAATCAATGGTGCAGGGATGCCCGATGGATGGCAACGTTTATGGGCACCACATCGTCTTGAGTACCTACGCGGTGAAAACAGACCACTAGAAGGCAATGATGTCTCCTGTCCGTTCTGCGAGATTCCTGCGATGGATGATCAAGAGGGTTTGATTGTTCACCGAGGAACAACGGCTTATGTCGTGATGAACCTGTACCCATATAACCCGGGACATCTCTTGGTATGCGCATTTAGACATGTTGCTGATTTAACTGATTTAACTGATGAAGAACGGAATGAAATTTCCGCTCTCACTTCACATGCGATGAAAACGATTCGCAAGGTTTCATCACCCGAAGGATTTAACCTCGGTATGAATCAAGGAGCAATCTCTGGTGCTGGAGTAGCTGCGCATATTCACCAGCATGTTGTTCCTCGTTGGAGCGGAGATGCCAACTTTATGCCGATCATTGGAAAGACAAAGGTGTTACCGCAACTGCTTCATTTGACTCGAGATGAGATTTCCGCAGCTTGGTAGTTATTTAATTTCTTCGATGTACCGTTTTACGATATCTACACCGATACCTTTTTCAATCCACAGTGGAATCGCTGGAAAAAGCATTCCCGCAGGAAAAGCTTGCTCCCCAGAGCTTTGAAGCAACTCCAAGTACTCATCTCTAAACTCTTGAACCAGAGTTTGATGCTCGGGATCACTCATTCGGGTTGTTGGTGGCGTAGTTGAATAATCGATGATGGATAAATCCGCTAAGGAAATAAGTGCAACAGGTAGACCTTGTTCATCATGCAAAACCAAAAATGGGGTAGCCATCGGAGAAAAAACACGATTAGCAATCATCACCGCATCATCAAAATCAGCTTCCTGTTTTTCCAGATGCGTGACCACAACTAGACGTGGAATTTGATACTCATCAAGTTCAGCCCACAATTGAATTGTCTCTTGATCAACACCAGCGGATGGATTAATGGCAAAGATCCCCAAATCGCTATCGCTGTGAACTTCTTGGGTAAAAACACCGTTAAAGGTTTTCGCCACTAGTTCAGGCTCAGCGCTGGCATGGCCGTAGACATGAATCATGCCCTTGGTGATTTGTGTTTGCACTGGGTCAGCCTACGATGGTCCTTGATGTTAAGCGCACGTTTGAAGCCAGCGGTCACTCGGGTAATTACCCCTGTGGCAGCTTTTGCACTGCGTCGAGGGATCACACCAAACGCGGTTACTTGGGTGGGAGCGGTAGGCGTTGTTTTCTGTGCGCTGTACTTCTATCCACGCGGTGATTTTTTCATTGGAACCCTTGCTATCTGCATACTGGCTTTGAGCGATCTTTTTGACGGAACTATGGCGAGATTATCAAGAGCAGGTTCTAGCAAGTGGGGTGGTTTCTTAGATTCGACTATTGATCGGATCACCGACTCATCCATCTTGCTGGGTGTTTCAATTTATTTGATTAATCGAGATGATCAATTGTCCTATGTTGTTCTGGCAACTTTGGTAACAGGATTATTGGTTCCATACATTCGCGCTAAAGCAGAAAGCTTTGGAATCCCTTGTTCTGGAGGGATAGCGGAACGAACTGAGCGTCTCATTATCTCTCTAGCTGCCATTGGCTTTGATGGTTTAGGAGTTCCTTATGTACTTGCAACAGGTATGTGGGCTCTTGCCATCCTTGGTTCATTTACCGTTGTTCAAAGAATGTTAATTGTAAAGCGAGCGATCTAAAGTGAAAGAGAATTTCTCGGCCTACGTGTACTTTGCGGGCTGGCGAATCGTTAGATGGCTGCCAGAGCAGACCGCTTACAACTTGGCCTATCGCATTGCCGATTTCTTAGTAAAGCGAAATGGAAAAAGTGTTCAGCGAGTACGTTCCAATCTTGAACGTACTCAGCCATCAATTACTAAACTAAATTTAGATTTACTTGTCATCGAGGCGATGCGGTCGTATATGCGTTACTGGGTCGACACCTTTCGATTTCCAGATTGGTCCGCAGACCGAGTATCCGGGACGGTCTCAGTCACTAATGAGCACCTATTACTTGATGCGGTCGCAGCCAAGACCGGCGTCATAGTTGCCCTTCCTCATGCGGGTAACTGGGATCATGCAGGTGCGTATTTTTGCGCAAAAGGAATTCCGTTAGTCACCGTTGCAGAGCGATTAAAGCCAGAGAAACTATTTTTAAAGTTTCTTGCTTACCGTCAGGCAATGGGGATGGAAGTACTGCCCCTTGATGGACGAGTTTTAGGGACTTTGGCACAGCGTTTGAGGCAAGGAGCACTAGTTGCTCTTGTTGCCGACCGAGATCTATCTCGTTCGGGTATAGATGTTGAATTCTTCAAGGGCACAGCTCGTATGCCAGCAGGTCCAGCACTCTTGGCTCTTAAAACGCAAGCACCACTTATTACAGCTTTTGTTTCATATACTGAAAACGGCATTCACATCGATTTCAAAAACGTTGTATTGCCTAGCGCAGGAGAAGAAAGCGCAAAGGTGCGAGAGATAGTTCAGATGACTGCACAGCATTTTGAGGATGGCATATCGCAAACCCCTCAAGATTGGCACATGTTGCAACGAATCTGGGTTGATGGCGACTTCAAGGAGCGCGAGTAATGCTTACTCGTTCTTTAAAGATTGGAATTGTCTGTCCATACAGTTGGGATACACCTGGTGGCGTGCAAAACCATATTCGCGACCTTGCAGAGTTTTTGATCTCTGCAGGTCACGATGTTTCAGTTCTTGCCCCCGCAATTGATGAATCTAAATTGCCTGACTATGTGGTCAATGCAGGAAAACCGATTTCAATTCCTTACAACGGTGCTGTTGCTCGAGTTCTCTTTGGTCCAGTTGCCTTTGCTCGAGTGCGCCAATGGATTTCACAGGGAGATTTTGATCTGCTGCATCTTCATGAACCGGCTATTCCGTCAATTTCACTCTTAGCCTGTTGGGCAGCGGATGGACCGATGGTCGGAACTTTTCACGCAGCTGCAAAGCGCCAGAAGATCATCTTTGCAATTGGACCCATACTTGAGCCAGCTATTGAAAAGTTGTCGGCTCGCATAGCTGTTTCAGAGGCTGCACGCTTAACCCTTACAGATCATTTAGATACCGATGCGATCATCATTCCCAATGGAATTTATGCCAAGCGATACGCACATGGAAAGTTACAAGAGAAGTGGTCCGGAAACACAATTGGGTTTATCGGTAGATTTGAGGAACCACGAAAAGGTTTAAGTGTTCTAGTAGATGCATTACCGGTGATCTCTCGTTTTGCACCTGATGTAAAGGTTTTTGTTGCAGGACCCGGAGATCCAGAAGAAGTGATTAAAAGTATTGATCCTCAACTGCGTCATCGATTTGAATTTTTGGGCAGAATTTCGGAGGAAGATAAAGCTGATTTCATGTCCTCTGTCGCCCTGTACGTTGCCCCTAATACAGGTGGTGAGTCTTTTGGAATTATCTTGGCGGAAGCTTTAGCTGGTGGTGCTTGTGTAGTAGCAAGTGACATACCCGCCTTTGACGATCTTCTCGGCCATGGAGAGTTCGGCGCGCTCTTTGCCTCGGAAAATCCGACTGAATTAGCAAAAGTTGTCATAGATCTCTTAAGAGATGAGAACAAACGTAAAGAGCTGGCCGATCGCGGAAAAAATCATGCACAACTTTTTGATTGGACAGCGGTAGCAGAACAGATTTATTCGGTCTATGAAATGTCGATCGTCGGAAGTGAAAAGGTTCATTTAGCTTCCGATACACGTCCCTGGAATCGATTCTTGAATAAGGAGGAGAAACCATGAGCCAATGGCTATTAGCGATTATTATTGTTTTGATCGGTGCTTGGTATTTAACCTTTACAGCAACTCGCTTAGATCGACTTCATCATCGCGTTGAAACAAGTTGGGCAAACTTGGATGTGTTGCTACAAAAGAGAGCAGCGGTGGCTCTAGAGATTGCGCACAGTGATATCGCAGATCCAGCAAGCTCTGTTCTGCTTACCGCCGCTGCATATCAGGCACGCGATGCGGATATTCAAAACCGTTCTCAGGCTGAAAGTGGTTTATCAGGAGCCCTTGGTTTATTGCTTGAAGACTCTGAACATCTTGAAACTGCGGCCGATAGCGCTCTGTTAACGGAGCTTTCTGCTCTTACCGACAAGGTTCGAGTTGCTATCGCCATCCATACCGATGCTGTCGCACGAACGCAAATGGTTCGACGTAAATTTATAGTTCGACTATTCCGTTTAGCCGGTACCGCTCCACTTCCAATCACTTACGAGTTTGAAGCAGATGTTCTCTAAAAAAGCGTTTTTGCTGCTTGTCGCCTCATCGCTGCTATTAACAAGTTGTGCAGCGATCACAAAGATACTTCCTGATAAAAGAGCCATGAGCGTTTTAAGTGGTCGCGAAGCGGTAGATGGCCAAGTTCTGGCAGTGAAGATCGATGATACAAATATGGCCCACCCTCAAATTGGGTTAGAGGACGCCGATGTTGTTTACATAGAACAAGTCGAAGGTGGGTTAACTCGACTTGCTGCGGTCTTCTCGACAACAATTCCGGTCAGAATCGGACCGGTTCGGAGTGCAAGAATTTCAGATATAGATATTTTGAGTCAGTATGGACGGGTTGCATTTGCTTACAGTGGTGCGCAACGAAAACTGCTTCCTGTTATCGCTGCAGCGAACCTTGAGGATCTCGGTGCGCAACATGAAAGCTCTAAGATTTTTACAACCGATCCAAACAGAATCCCCCCGTATGCGATGGTGCTTCGAGCCGATCTATTAATGCAAAAGATCGTTGATGAAAAGCTTCAGGTTGATTCGGCAAAGAGTGTTGGCTTTGTTTTTGGTGATAATCCCGAAGGCGGCATCCCTACACAAAAGGTAATCATCAACTGGCCTGCAGCGACATATTCAGCAGAATGGTCTGAGAAAGAATCGCGTTGGCTGCTGTCTCATAACGGAAGATTAAATCTGGCCGATAGCGGAGTTGTGTTAGGGCCTACGACACTTGTAATACAAATGGTAAAAATCTCGCCATCAGAGTACGGAGATAAATTTGGGGGAGTCACTCCGTTATCTGAAACTATCGGTACCGGTAAGGCGTACGTTCTGCGCGATGGCGAGCTCTTTACAACTACCTGGAATCGAGCTTTTGGTGATTCAGGTACAACATTCTCATTGCCCGATGGTTCCTCAATGAACTTTGCGCCAGGCCAAGTTTGGGTCGCTCTGACCGATCGTGAGCCTGAATTCACGTCGCGCGTAGTTGAAAAGACGAAGTAGGATTGGGCTCTATCTTTCGATTGAAGCGGAGTAAGAAATCATGGCTGAAGTAACTGGCACCGGTCGCGTTAAGCGCGGAATGGCGGAAATGCTCAAGGGTGGCGTCATCATGGATGTCGTTAACGCCGAACAAGCCAAGATCGCCGAAGATGCTGGTGCGGTAGCGGTTATGGCGCTAGAGCGTGTGCCTGCAGATATCCGTGCACAAGGCGGAGTTGCTCGTATGTCTGATCCAGACATGATCCAAAAGATTCAAGCAGCGGTTTCAATTCCAGTTATGGCTAAAGCGCGTATCGGTCACTTTGTAGAAGCCCGCGTTTTGGAATCTCTCGGTGTTGATTACATCGATGAGTCTGAGGTTTTGACACCTGCAGATTATGAAAACCATATCGATAAGTTTGATTTCACAGTTCCCTTTGTTTGTGGCGCAACCAATCTTGGTGAAGCACTTCGCCGCATTAACGAAGGTGCTGCAATGATTCGCTCAAAGGGCGAAGCAGGAACCGGTGATGTTTCAAATGCGATGCAACACATGCGCAAAATCGGTGGAGAAATTCGTCGACTATCTTCACTACGTGAAGATGAACTGTATGTAGCCGCTAAGGAGCTTCAAGCTCCATATGATTTAGTAAAAGAGGTTGCACAAACCGGCAAGCTTCCAGTTGTGTTGTTTACAGCAGGAGGAATTGCAACACCTGCAGATGCAGCGCTCATGATGAGCATGGGTGCCGACGGGGTATTCATTGGTTCCGGAATCTTTAAATCTGGAAACCCAGCACAGCGCGCGGCGGCTTGCGTGAAGGCAACTACATTTTGGGATGATCCAAAGGTTATTGCGGATGCATCTCGTGGATTGGGTGAAGCGATGGTTGGTATTAACGTTGCCGATCTTCCAGCTCCACACCGCCTTGCAGATCGCGGTTGGTAATCTCCCGATAAATGAAGGTTGGCGTCTTAGCTCTACAAGGTGATGTTCGCGAACACATTAGCTCTTTAATTGCATGTGGAGTAGCTGCTGTTCCCGTTCGCCGAGAGTCTGAGATTCAATCTATAGATGCGTTGGTTTTACCAGGTGGAGAGTCAACAACTATTGCTCAATTATCGGAAGTGTTTGGAATCTACGATGTATTGAAGCAACGAATCGCATCAGGTATGCCAGTCTATGGATCATGTGCTGGAATGATTTTGTTAGCTACTGAAATCCTCGATGCGAAAGTTGGTCAAAAGAGTTTCGGTGGCTTGGATATTTCAGTTCGACGAAATGCATTTGGACGTCAAGTAGATTCCTTTGAATCAGATATCGAATTTGCTGATGGCTCACAAGAGTTAATTCGAGCGGTCTTTATCCGTGCACCGTGGGTTGAAAAGGTGGGCGATGCGGTGCAGGTTTTAGCCTCAATCGACTCCCATCCCGTGGCGGTCCGTTCACACACTGCGCTTGCAACATCTTTTCATCCAGAATTAACGGGGGATCACCGCATTCACCGTTACTTTATTGAGCATGTGGCACGTCCTGCGCTTGAGAAGGTAAAGTAATCCTCAATTAAGGTGAACATTAACCAGGTGAGGTGAAACCATGTCAGGCCATTCCAAGTGGGCTACGACTAAGCATAAGAAGGCGATTATCGATAGTCGTCGTGCAAAGGTATTCGCAAAGCAGATTCGTGCAATTGAAGTAGCAGCGCGAAATGGTGGCGCTGATATGGATGGCAACCCAACACTCTTTGATGCGGTCGCTAAAGCCAAGAAATCTTCGATGCCATCTGACAACATCGAACGTGCAATTAAACGTGGTGCTGGTCTAGAAGCTGGTGCAAAGGATTGGATCACAATCATGTACGAGGGCTACGGTCCCAATGGTGTTGCGATCATGATCGAGTGTTTGTCGGATAACCGAAATCGATCAGCATCAGAGGTAAAGGTTGCGGTAACTCGCAATGGTGGATCTATGGCTGATCTTGGATCTGTTTCATATCTATTTAATCGAAAAGGTGTAGTCATTGTTAAAAAGGATGGCGCATTGACTGAGGATTCAATTTTGGATGCGGTCCTTGAAGCTGGTGCTGAAGAGGTCAATGATCTCGGGGAAGCATTTGAGATTGTGAGCGAGCCAGTTGATCTAGTTCCGGTTCGAACCGCTCTACAGACCGCCGGAATTGATTATGAATCAGCTGACTCATCCTTCCTTCCATCAATGAGTATTCCGTTGGATGCCGACGGAGCCAAGAAGGTATTTGAGTTGATCGATGCGATTGAAGAGCTAGATGATGTTCAAAATGTTTACAGTAACTTTGATGTTTCTGATGAAGTTATGGCGAGCCTCGAGTAGACCATAGTTCAATCACCTTAGGCTTTAACGTTGTCACATGGAGAAAGCACGAGGAGCGCAATGAGAGTTTTGGGTGTTGACCCAGGTCTGACTCGTTGCGGTGTCGGCATTGTCGAAGGAGCTGTGGGATCTCCAATTACCCTGGTTGAAGTTGGTGTCATTCTTACCCCGACTGATTCACCACTTGAGCAGCGATTATTGGATCTTGATCAACAGTTATCGCAGTGGATCAATATGTGGAAACCTGATGTGATCGCGGTAGAACGAGTTTTTTCACAACACAATGTTCGAACAGTTATGGGAACAGGACAAGCTGCAGGTATTGCTTTGTTGTTAGCAGCCAAAGCTGGTATCCCTGTCATGATGCACACGCCATCTGAGGTGAAAGCATCTGTAACCGGAAGCGGTCGCGCCAATAAAGCACAAGTTGCACAGATGGTTCAAAAGATTTTGAATCTCGACAGCATTCCTAAACCAGTAGATGCAACCGATGCCTTAGCGCTAGCGATTTGTCATATTTGGCGAGGTGCAGGAACAACCCGACTTGCACAGGCTGCCGCTGCAGAACAATCCCGCATTAAGAAATTGAGATCTCGATGATCTCTTTACTCAGCGGAAATGTTCGATCAATTCAAGGTGATCGATTGGTGGTCGAAGTTGGGGGCTTTGGCTTAACAGTCTTAGTTACACCTGCAACAACAACTCAAGTAAATCTTGGTTCGCAGATTCAATTATTTACATCATTGCTAGTTCGAGAGGACTCCTTGACCCTCTTTGGCTTTGTCAATGAAGAGTCCCGATCATTGTTTGAACTTGTACAAACGGTTTCGGGCATTGGACCCAAGGTCGCTCTTTCTATTCTCGGCGCTTTAACCCCTGAAGATCTAGGCAGAGCGATCGCGCAGGAAGATATTGCAGCGATAGAAAAGGTACCGGGCATTGGTCGTAAAGGCGCCCAACGTTTAATCCTTGAACTCAAAGGAAAGTTGAGCGATCTTTCCCACGCTCAGTTGTACAAGGGACATCAACCCGCTTGGAGAGAGCAGTTATCAAGTGCTCTAGTCTCACTTGGCTTTTCTCCGAAGGAATCAGATGGTGCGATCTCAAATGTTGTTGCAACACTTCAGTCAGATGGAGTTGATGCTTCTACCCTTGAATTAAGCGAGCTACTGAAACTCACACTTGCTAGCGGAAAGAGCTCTCGTGGCTGATGACCGTTTAGTTACTCCGCAGATTAAGAATGAGGAGTCCGCTCTAGAACACGCCTTGCGTCCTCAATCTTTATCTGACTTTGTAGGTCAACATCGAGTACGCGAACAAATTGATGTACTACTAACTGCGGCGCGACATCGCAACGCTCCTGCCGATCACATCTTGCTATCTGGTCCGCCGGGATTAGGAAAGACAACCCTTGCATTAATTCTTGCTGGTGAGATGAATGCACCTATTCGCATTACTAGCGGTCCTGCAATAACGCATGCGGGAGATTTAGCGGCAATTCTTTCATCCTTGGTCGAAGGTGAGATTTTGTTTTTGGATGAGATTCACCGATTGCCGCGTCCTGCCGAAGAGTTGTTGTACTTGGCGATGGAGGATTTTCGGGTTGATGTCATTGTTGGAAAGGGTCCGGGAGCTACTGCAATTCCGTTACAACTTCCACATTTCACATTAGTTGGTGCAACAACTCGTGCCGGACTCTTACCTAGTCCTTTGCGAGATCGTTTTGGCTTCACAGCACATCTAGATTTCTACAATGAGGAAGATATAGCCCATGTAATCACTCGAAGTGCAGAGCTGCTAAAGATTTCAATTGATAAGGATGCAGTTGTAGAAGTTGCAGGCCGTTCCCGCGGAACCCCAAGAATCGCAAATCGATTGCTACGACGTGTTCGAGATTTCGCACAGGTTCAAGGTCGTTCAACGATTTCTTTATCGGATGCACAAGCTGCATTAGAGATGTATGAGGTAGATGAGCTAGGCCTAGATCGCCTCGATCGAGCCGTTCTCGTAGCTCTGATCGAGCGGTTTAATGGGGGACCGGTGGGCCTTTCTACTTTGGCAATCGCAGTGGGCGAGGAGGTCGAAACCGTTGAATCGGTAGCTGAGCCATTCCTCGTAAGAAATGGCTTTATGGCTCGTACACCTCGTGGTCGCGTGGCCACTGCGCAGGGTTGGCGCCATATAGGACGAACACCACCCGCTGAAATTGCCTCGCTTTTCGACTTACCCGCATCTGACGCCTAGACTCTGCGCCTATGTCTACAACTAATAAGCCAATAAAGACGAGTTCCCGCCCAGCACGCACATTGGCGATTCTCGCCCTTGTTCTCGTGGCTATGGCAAGCCTTGTCTTCATCCAAGGAGCTACCTCAGTTCGCTTAGGTCTTGATCTTCGCGGCGGTACCTCTGTCACCTTGCAACCACGAATTGCACCAGGAGATGAAGGAAAGGTTACGAGCGAAGCGATCGATCAGGCGGTTTCAATCATCCGTCAACGTGTTAACTCACTCGGCGTTGCAGAATCTGAAGTCGCTGCACAAGGAAGTGGAACAAACCGTCAGATCGTTATCTCTGTACCAGGAGATACCGGACGTCGCGTTGTTGAATTAGTTGGACAAACAGCTGAACTTCGATTCCGTCAGGTGCTTGCATCTGCTTCCGGAATTCCAGCAGCAGCCGATGCAGCAGCTACACCTGCAGCAGGAGTAAGTGCCGAGATCAATGCAAAGTTTGCAGCACTTGATTGCACAAAGGCAGAAAATCTTCAGGGAACAGGTGCGGATGCACCAACAGATACCTTGGTTGCCTGTGATCGTGCTGGTGGAACTAAGTACATCCTTGCTCCCGCAGAAGTTCTCGGTCGTCAGATTTCAAAGGCATCTGCAGGTTTGGATACTCAAGCAGGTAGCAACTGGTTTGTAAGTCTTACCTTTAACAATGAAGGAACTTCAGCCTTTGGTGCATTAACAACCCGCGTTACATCTCTTCCGGAACCTACAAATCAGGTAGCGATCGTTCTCGATGGTTTAGTTGTTTCAGCACCACGTATTACTGAAGCGATTCCATCAGGAAATGCACAGATCACCGGAAGCTTCACACAACTAGAGGCGCAAGATCTTGCAAATGTTTTGAAGTACGGAGCACTTCCTCTCGCATTTGATCGCGGAGAGGTTCAACAGGTTTCACCAACTCTTGGTGCCGATCAACTGAATGCGGGCTTGCTCGCAGGAGCCCTAGGTCTTCTCTTGGTTGTTATCTTCACCCTGCTGTACTACCGAGCATTAGGTTTTGTAACAGTTGGATCATTGGCTATCGCCGGTGGCATGCTCTACCTACTGTTCTTGCTACTTGGTGAGTGGATTGGTTTCACCTTGACCCTTGCTGGTATCGCTGGTGCAATCGTTGCAATCGGTGTTACCGCCGACTCATTCATTGTTTACTTTGAGCGTGTTCGAGATGAGATGCGTGAAGGTCGAACCCTTCGAACCGCTGCTGAAACTGGCTGGGTTCGTGCGCGTCGTACGATCTTGGTAGCTGACTTTGTTTCTTTGATTGCAGCGGTCTTGTTGTATGTCTTCTCAGTTGGTGGAGTTCGCGGTTTCGCCTTCACACTTGGATTGACGACACTTATCGACTTAATCATTATCTTCTGGTTCACAAAGCCAGCGCTGGTCCTTGTTTCACGAAGTAAGTTCTTTAACTCAGGACATGCTCTCTCAGGTTTCTCTTCAAAGAGCCTGGGTATGTCCGTTGCGAAGGAGGCATAACATGTCGAAACTATCTGGACTAGGCGGCCGTTTATATCGTGGAGAGACATCTGTTAACTTCATCGGACGTCGTCGTCGTTGGTACACAGTCTCAGCGGTTTTCATTCTTCTGTCTATCGGAGCACTTGCGGTTCAAGGATTACATCTAGGAATTGAGTTCAAGGGTGGATCATCTTTCACCGTTACAACTCAAAACCCTTCAGTGACTGAAGCGCGTGCAGCTGTTGATGAGGCTGGAGTTTCAGGAGAAGCAATCATTCAGGTGCTGGGTGATAACAAGGTACGTGTCCAAACAGGTGCGCTTGAAACCGCTCAGAACAACGCGGTGCAAGATGCATTGGCAGCAAAGTTTTCTGTCGCTGTTGGATCAATCGATACTCAAATCATTGGACCATCATGGGGTAAGGAAATTACACGTAAGGCCTTGTATGGTCTTTTCGGATTCCTTCTCGTTGTAATGATTTATCTGGCAATGGCACTTGAGCCAAAGATGGCGCTAGCTGCAATCGTTGCGGTTATTCACGACGTTTTCATCACCGTGGGAATCTACGCATTGGTCGGCTTTGATGTCACGCCGGCAACGATTATTGGATTCTTAACCATTTTGGGCTACTCGCTCTATGACACGGTGGTGGTCTTCGACAAGGTTCGTGAAAATACAAAATCAATCACATCCTCTTCAACAAAGACTTACTCACAAGCGGTTAACCTCGCCGTCAACCAGACAATCGTTCGTTCAACAAATACATCAATCGTTGCGTTGCTACCAGTTGCTTCAATCCTCTTTGTTGGAGCTGGTTTGCTAGGTGCGGGAACCCTTAAGGATCTTTCACTCGCGCTGTTCATCGGTTTGATTGTTGGAACGTACTCATCGATCTTCATCGCACCACCTGTGCTTGCGCAGCTTCGCGAGAAAGAGCCAGCAATGATGGCGCTTTCTAAGCGAGTAAATGCTCGTGGGGGAGCTTCATCTGAAGCATCATCAACACCTGCGGCAGCGGTCAATGGTCGTGGACCACGTAACCAACCAAAGCGTAAAGGTCGTAAGTAAGGTCTTTTGTGGATACTTTGATAGCACCAGTAATTAGTGCTCTCAAAGAAAACCATGCCTCGGTCAATGGTGAAGAGGTTTCACGTGCCTTTGAAGTTGCACGAGTTGCCCACGATGGACAACTTCGTAAATCTGGTGAAGCGTATATAACCCATCCTGTTGCTGTTGCAGAGATTCTCGCTCACCTTGGTTTAAACCCTGCAACGATCATCGCCGCACTCTTGCATGACACGGTAGAAGATACTCAATACTCATTAACGCAGTTGCGTCTTGATTTTGGTGATGAGATTGCAGACCTGGTGGATGGTGTTACAAAGCTAGACAAATTGACCTATGGACCGACGGCTGAAGCTGAAACAGTGCGCAAGATGGTTATCGCAATGTCTCGTGATATCCGTGTTTTAGTTATTAAGTTAGCTGATCGTCTGCATAACGCACGTACCTGGAAGTTCGTTTCACCGGAAAGTGCGGCACGTAAAGCCCGCGAAACACTTGATATCTACGCACCTTTGGCCCACAGACTTGGAATGAACGCCCTTAAGTGGGAGCTAGAAGATCTTTCATTTGAGGTCCTGGAACCAAAAAAGTTTGAAGAAATCTCTCGTTTAGTCGCAGAACGTTCACCATCTCGCGACAAATTAACTGAAGAAGTAATTGGGCTAGTTAAAGAGGATTTAGCGCGTGATCAGATTGATTCAACTGTAACCGGTCGCAAAAAGCATTTCTTCTCTGTATATCAAAAGATGGTTGTTCGTGGGCGAGAGTTCAACGACATCTATGATTTAGTAGGGATTAGAGTTTTAGTGAATGATGTTAGAGATTGCTACGCGGTGCTGGGATCTATTCACGCACGTTGGAGTCCAGTACCTGGACGCTTTAAAGATTACATCGCAATGCCAAAGTTTAATCTGTATCAATCTTTGCACACCACCGTTATCGGGCCAACTGGTAAAGCGATTGAAATTCAGATTAGAACATATGACATGCATGCTCGCGCAGAATTTGGTATCGCCGCTCACTGGAAGTACAAGCAAGGGCCTGAGAATAACGAATCCTCACCCGAGATGTTATGGCTTCGTCAGCTGCACGAGTGGCAAAAGGAAACTGAAGATCCTTCCGAGTTCCTCGAAGCGTTGCGTTTTGATTTAGGTTCTCCTGAAGTTTTCGTCTTCACACCTAAGGGAAGCGTTGTAGCTCTGCCTGGTGGTTCGACACCGGTGGACTTCGCCTTCTCTGTACACACTGATGTTGGATTGCGTTGTGCTGGAGCAAAGGTCAATGGACGGTTAGTTCCACTTGAATCTCGACTCAATAATGGAGATGTTGTCGAGATCGTCACCAACAAGAGCGAATCTGCTGGCCCAAGTCGAGATTGGCTTAATTTTGTTAAAAGTCCACGTGCACGCTCGAAGATCAAGGCGTGGTTTAGCAAGGAACGTCGTGAAGAAGCAATTGATGCAGGACGCGAATCCATTGCTCGACAGATGCGTAAGGCTGGTCTGCCTCTGCAAAAAATCTTTGCGGGCCAGTCTCTTCTTGAGTTAGCACATGATCTTCGATATTCAGATATTGATGGATTGTATTCAGCGGTGGGGGATGGCCATGTTTCAGCTGCATCCATCATCGACAAGTTGGTTGCTTCACTAGGTGCAGAAGATTCACATCCTGAACCTACGATGGATGTTTTACCCAACCGAGCTCCCACCACGCGACGTTCAAGTAATGCTGTCGATGTCGAAGGTACTGATGATGTCCTCGTCAAACTCGCACGGTGTTGCACACCTGTTCCAGGAGACTCGATCATGGGCTTCATTACAAAGGGCAGCGGCGTATCAATTCACCGTTCTGATTGCACCAATGCATCAGATCTTCAGAAGCATCAAGCAGATCGTGTGGCCAATGTGAAGTGGCGTACCGGTGCAGCATCGATCTTCCTGGTAAACATTCAAGTTGAAGCGTTGGATCGCGCATCGTTGTTGGCCGATGTGACTCGCACCTTGTCTGAACAACATGTAAATATTCTCAGCGCTGCGGTAAGCACATCAAAGGATCGCACCGCATTCTCACGGTTTACCTTTGAAATGGCAGATGCCACGCACCTTGACGCGGTTTTAGCAGCGGTAAGAAGTATTGAAGGTGTTTACGATGTCTACAGAACGACCAACAACTAATACATAAGTATTAGTTGAACTCTGCAAGACCCTTTTCCGCCTCAGCTAGCCACACCTTACGTGCAACAGCAGATTCAGATGCCTCGGCTGCCTTCTTGGTGTTACCACTAGCGGCAAACTTTGCAGCTGCCTTTTCATAATTAGCTATTGATTCAGTTAACTGAGCAACAACCTCTTGAGCACGCTTCTTAGCTGCTGGATCGGTCTTGCGCCAAATCTCTGCTTCAGCCTCTTTGATCGCTGACTCGACTGCGGCAACTCGTGCATCCAATGATGCACGCTTATCGCGGTGGGTCATTCCGATCTTTTCCCATGAACGAAGGTGCTCATTTAGCGCCTTGCGCGCCTCTTTCACATCTGAGATTGGCAGAAGGGCTTCAATCAATGGCAGCAACTCTTCACGTTTAGCAAGGTTTGCAGCCATTGTGACATCGCGCTTTTCTAGATCTGCGTTCTTAGCGGTAAAGAATTGATCCTGCGCAGCCTTAAAGCGAGCCCACAACTTGGCATCATCATTCTTCTTTCCACGACCAGCAGCTTTCCACTGATCCATAAGAACCTTGTAGCGCTTAGCTGTTGGAACCCACTCAGTAGATGTCGCTAACTTTTCAGCTTCTTCGACAATCTTCTTCTTAGCATCGGCAACTACTGATTGTGTTGCTTCAAGGGATGCAAAGTGTGTACGACGGCGCTTATCAAACTTATTACGAGATGAAGAGAAACGCTTCCAGAGATCAGCATCAGCCTTCTTCTCTAGTCGAGGAGCTGCCTTCCACTCATCAAGCAAAACCTTTAAACGATCTCCAGTGGCTTTCCAACTTTCTGACAAAGCAAGGCTTTCAGCTTCAGCAACAATCTTTTCCTTTTCAACCAAAATCTGTTCACGACGTGCAGCCTTTGCTGCGGTTTCAGCGGCTTTCTTAGCCTCGTACGCCTCACGATGACCTTCGATAAGCGGTTCGATCTGTTCAACAGATGCAGCTAGTGCATCGAGATCGCCAACACCGTTGAGTTCTTTAACCTGATCGCGAAGTTTCTTCACTGCGATGTATGCATCAGATGGAACCATTGCGCCGCTCTTAACACGTGCCGCAAGCAATGCGACCTCAGCTGCTAGTACCTCAAATTTGCGAACGAAGTATGCGAGCGCTTCTTCTGCGCTCTTACCTGGATATGAACCGACCGCTTTTTCTCCATGCGAAGTGCGAACATAAACCGTTCCATCTTCTGCAACTCGACCAAAGGCTGAAGGATCTCCGATTAACGCACTTGCAGCGCTAGCCTGGTGTGGGAAATTCATATCTGTCATGAGAGTGATCCTTTCAGCGCGTTACCTTTATGTAAGGCTCGCTATGTGGTGGGTGCGATGCTTAGAAGATTTAAGCCCTCTAAGCGTGGGTCGAGTGTGGATTGGTATGGCAAAAGGTACCCTGTCCCATGGTGTGAGCGTCAATCGCGCCAATAATGAGCGTGAATGAGGGGGTGAAGAGTTTGCTAATCGACTCTTTTGCCGCCCCAATGTTCGCTACCAACTGTTGGGTCCTGGCACCTAGCGCCGGGAGCGAGTGTGTAGTTATCGATCCGGGCATGCCAGATGTGAGCTCACAGTTAGATGAAATCCTTCAACGCCACAACTTAAAACCTGTTGCGATCATCGCAACCCACGGACATTTAGATCACACCTTCTCTATTCAGCCTATTGCCGATGGATATTCGATTCCGGCCTACATTCATAGCGAGGATCGGGCATTTCTGGCTGCCCCTGAAAAACTGCATGGCGAAGAGTTTGTCGCAACTCTTTCAGGGATGAAATTTGTTGAACCAGCGCAAGTTCAAGAGCTGCGCAATGGAGATCTCATCGATTTAGTAGGTCTTTCCTTTAAGGCAATTCATGCACCAGGCCATACCCGCGGTTCTTTAATGTTTGAGGTTTCTGATCAGGTATTAATCAGCGGGGATGTGCTCTTTGCTGGTTCGATTGGTCGTACAGATCTACCAACAGGATCGGCTAAGGATATGGAGGAGACATTGCGTAAGAAAGTTGTGCCCCTGTCTGACCACCTTCAGGTTTTGCCAGGCCATGGCCCTGAAACATCCATGGCCCATGAAAAGAAGAACAATCCGTACCTGAAGAGTTTGGTAGGTCGATACTGATGTCACAGCAGAAAATTGCCGCGCCTAAAGGAGTAAGTGAGTACACGCCACCACGTTCTAGCGCCTTTGAACATGTTCGCAACTGTTTGATTGCACCAGCAAGTAAAGCTGGTTACCAGTTAATCGAACTTCCAGTTTTTGAGGACACCGAACTTTTCAGACGTGGTGTTGGTGAGTCAACCGATGTTGTTTCAAAAGAGATGTACACCTTTGAAGATCGCGGTGGAAGATCTATCACCTTGCGTCCTGAAGGAACAGCGGGAGTAATGCGTTCTGTAATTGAGCATGGATTAGATCGTGGACAACTTCCAGTAAAGGTCTGGTACTCCGGACAATTTTTCCGAGCAGAACGTCCGCAAGCTGGTCGCTATCGCCAGTTTTATCAAGTCGGCATCGAAGCGATTGGTTTAGATGATCCAGCAATTGATGCAGAGGTTATTGCCATTGCAGATGCGGGGTTTAAGGCGCTGGGTTTAAAACAGTATCGACTGGAGCTCACTTCATTAGGAGATGCCCAATCACGAACTGCACACAGGGTCGATCTTTTGAAATTCATCGCAACCTTGCAATTGGATGAAGCAACCGCTGCACGAGCTGCAATTAATCCATTGCGTTTATTTGATGATAAACGTGAAGAGATGAAAAAGGCGATGGCCAATGCGCCCTTACTAGTTAATTATTTAAGCGATGCATCTCGTGAGCATTTTGAAACGGTCACGAAGTACTTGGATGCACTTGGTATTTCATATCAGCTCAACCCACGCATGGTTCGAGGGTTGGATTACTACACAGGTACAACCTTTGAATTTGTTCATGATTTGCTTGGTGCTCAATCTGGCATTGGTGGCGGTGGTCGCTACGACGGATTAATGGAGCAGTTAGGCGGACAATCCCTATCAGGAATTGGTTTTGGTTTAGGTGTCGACCGGGCCTTGTTAGCTGCAGAAGCTGAAGGTGTTATAGGTCAGGAAGCCTTTGTTTCCGATCTTTTCATTATCCCTTTAGGCGATGGTGCAAAGCTTCAGGCGCTAACTATCGCCAGTGATCTTCGCGCCAAGGGAAAGCGGGTCGAGGTTGCCTTTGGCGATCGCGCTCTCAAAGGGGCCATGAAGGGCGCAGACAAGAGTGGTGCGACATATGTCATCGTCCTTGGTGAATCAGAGATTTCAAGCGGAACTGTTGAGTTAAAAGAGATGAAATCCGGCGCCTCAACCTCCGTTAAGATTGACACATTGTTCGAAGCTCTCAATAAATAGAATTAGGAATCACAATGTTGCGTTCACATGAAGCTGGATCCCTGCGTAAAACACACGCAGGTGAAACCGTCACCCTCGCTGGCTGGGTTTCACGCCGCCGAGATCATGGCGGAGTTGCCTTCATTGATCTTCGTGATGCATCAGGTTCTGTACAGGTAGTAATTCGTGACGAGAAGGTCGCTGGCTCGCTTCGTGCCGAATGGTGTTTGCTGATTACAGGTGAGGTTGTCGCACGCCCTGCAGGAAATGAAAATACAAATCTTGCAACGGGTGAGATTGAGGTTATGGGGGACACCGTTGTCGTTCTCTCAGAAGCTGCACCACTTCCATTCCCAGTAGATAGCGGTGATGACACCGACATCAATGAAGAGGTGCGTTTGCGCTACCGCTACCTAGATTTACGTCGCGAAAAGCCGGCTCATAACCTTCGACTACGTTCCAAGGTGACATCAACTATCCGACGCGTAATGGAAGATGAAAACTTCCTGGAGATTGAAACACCGTACTTAACTCGCTCTACTCCAGAAGGTGCGCGTGACTTTTTAGTTCCAGTAAGACTTCAACCTGGTTCTTGGTATGCGTTACCTCAATCACCGCAGCTTTTTAAGCAACTACTTATGGTTGCCGGAATGGAAAAGTATTACCAAATCGCTCGCTGTTTCCGGGATGAGGATTTCCGAGCTGATCGCCAACCAGAGTTCACTCAGTTGGATATCGAAATGTCATTTATCGACCAAGAAGATATTTTGGCTGTTGCGGAAAAGATCGTTGAGCGAGTCTGGAAGGAAGCGGTTAATTACGATATTCCACTTCCCTTGAAACGTATGACGTATGCAGATGCGATGACCAATTACGGGTCCGATAAACCAGACCTACGTTTCGGAAATCAATTAGTTGATCTGACCTCTTTCTTTTCTGAGACTCCGTTTCGTGTTTTCCAAGCACCCTATGTTGGTGGCGTTGTTATGCCTGGGGGAGCATCATCTGCTCGCCGCGAGTTAGATGCATGGCAAGACTGGGCAAAGGCACGAGGTGCAAAGGGACTTGCATACATTTTGGTCAATGAGGATGGAACCCTTGGTGGACCGGTTTCAAAGAACATCTCTGAAAAAGAGACTGCAGGGATTGTTGCTGCTGCTGGCGCAAAGCCAGGGGATGCGATCTTCTTTGCAGCAGGAGAGAGAACAGCTTCCCTTAATCTTTTAGGAGCGGTTCGACTTGAGATTGGTAAGCGTTGCAATTTAATCGCTGATGGTAAGTGGGAGTTTTTGTGGGTTGTAGATGCTCCAATGTTTGAACCGACCGATGATGGTGGTTGGACCGCGGTTCACCATCCATTCACCGGTCCAAAACCAGAGTTTGCGTCAACCTTTAAATCTGATCCTGCATCTGCATTGGCCTATGCCTATGACATCGTGCTGAATGGAACAGAGTTAGGTGGCGGTTCGATACGTATTCATGACCGCACTATTCAAAAGGATGTTTTCTCAGTCATTGGTCTAAGTGATGAAGAAGCATCAAGCAAGTTTGGCTTCTTACTTGAAGCATTTAACTACGGCCCACCTCCACATGGCGGAATCGCATTAGGTCTTGATCGCGTCTGTGCATTATTGACCGGCTCGGATTCAATTCGTGAAGTTATCGCCTTCCCAAAGACTGCAAGTGGAGGAGATCCATTAACTGGTGCTCCAACTCCAATCACCCCCGCTCAAAGAAAAGAGAGCGGAATAGATTGGGTTCCACAGCCTAAAAACCCGCAAGAGCGTTAAAGGGTCAGGTAGGCTAACAACATGGGTCCAGGTGGAATTGCAACAATAATCGCAGCTTCTTCATTGGCTGTTATCGCGATCGCTATCGCCTACGTGGTCATTCGCGTAGGTCGTTTAGTGGATGAAGCTAAGGCATCGCTGAAAGCTCTAACCGATGAGACCGCACCATTAATCGATGAGGTTCATACAACTGTCACTTTGGTAAATGGCCCACTGCACAGCATTAACCGTGTCAGTAAAAATATTGAAGAGATGTCAGAGAAGGTAACTGAAGCAACTCAAGGTTTTATGAATAAGAATGGCTCTGCGGTAAAGGTTGCGGGAGCACTTCTCTCAGCGGCACAAATGAGTAAGGGTCGTACCAAGAAGAAGAAGGCTGAGTGATCCTAACTAGTGGAATCCGCCGAGATCCGTTCGCGCTGGCTGCGCTTCTTTGAATCTGACAACCGTCAAGGGTTAACCCATACCGTTGTTCCATCTGCATCCTTAATTGCCGATGATCCCAACCTGCTCTTAGTTAACGCTGGCATGGTTCCATTTAAGCCGTACTTTCTCGGTGAGGTTACCCCTCCCTATAAGCGTGCAACCTCTGTTCAAAAATGTGTACGAACACTAGATATTGATGAGGTTGGAAAAACAACCCGTCACGCATCTTTTTTCCAGATGTGCGGAAACTTTTCCTTTGGAGATTACTTTAAAGAGGGTGCGATCGCACTTGCTTGGGAGTTATTAACTCGTCCCATTGCAGATGGTGGATATGGTTTCCCAGAAGAAAAATTGTGGGTAACTGTTTACCTTGATGATGATGAGGCTGCAGATATTTGGCACAAGCAAATTGGCGTTCCTAAGGAGAGAATCCAGCGCCGAGATATGGCTGATAATTTTTGGTCTATGGGAGTTCCTGGACCATGTGGTCCATGTTCTGAAATTTATTACGATCGCGGTCCTGCATATGGAGTTGAGGGTGGTCCGATCGCAGATGAAAACCGATACCTCGAAGTGTGGAACCTTGTTTTTATGCAAAATGAGCGAGGCGCAGGTGGCGGCAAGGATGGATATCCAATCCTTGGAGAGCTGCCAGCAAAGAGTATTGATACCGGTTTAGGTTTAGAACGCACCGCAGCTTTGCTTCAAGGCGTTGAAAATATCTACGAAATCGACACAACAATTCAAATTCTTAACCGAGCATCTGAACTTACGGGTGTGAAGTACGGGGCTTCGGAAAAATCAGATGTCTCACTTCGTGTGATCGCAGATCACGCACGTACTTCGGCGATGTTGATTGGCGATGGAGTTACTCCCGGAAATGAAGGCCGTGGTTATGTACTGCGCCGAATGATGCGTCGCACAATCCGCAATATGCGTCTTTTAGGCTCAATGGATCCGATCATGTCTGAATTAACCGTTGCTGCGATCGGTGCGATGGGCCCTCAATATCCTGAACTAGTTTCCGATAAGAAGCGCATCTTGTCTGTGAGCGTTTCAGAGGAAGAAAGTTTCTTGCAAACGCTAAAGAGCGGAACTCAGATCTTTGATCTGGCTTCGACATCGTTGAAGAAGAGCAAAAGCTCGGTGCTTCCAGGCGAAGAGGTCTTCAAACTTCACGATACCTATGGTTTCCCATTTGATCTAACCTTAGAAATGGCTCGCGAAGAGGGTCTTAGTGTTGATGAGGATGGTTTCCGTCGCCTCATGAAGGAGCAGAAAGATCGCGCCAAGGCTGATGCAAAGGCGAAAAAATCAGGACATACCGATGTCTCTGTCTATCGTTCTATCGCCGATAAGAGCGGTAAGACTGAGTTTGTTGGCTACACACATCTCAATACTGAATCTTCACTGACAGGTATTTTGGTTGATGGCGTTTCGGTCGCATCGGCATCAGAGGGCGATGATGTAGAAATCATTCTCAATCGAACACCTTTTTACGCCGAAGGTGGTGGCCAGTTAGCAGATGGCGGACGCATCACATTGAGCAATGGTTCTGTTGTTGAGATTGATGATGTTCAATCTCCAGTTCCCGGCGTCTCTGTTCACCGTGGAAGAGTTCTGAATGGAAGCGTTGAAGTTGGATCAGATGCTCTAGCTGAAATCGATTCGGAAAGACGCTCAGCCATCTCTCGCGCACACACCGCAACCCACATGGTTCACAAAGCATTCAGAGAAATTCTCGGCGAAACCGCAACGCAGGCTGGTTCTGAGAACTCTCCAGGTCGATTCCGTTTTGATTTTCCTTCAACAGGTGCGGTTTCAGCCTCAGTACTCAATGATGTTGAATCACGGGTAAACACCTTGCTCTTAGACAATCTAGAGGTAACCGCTGAGAGCATGTCGCAAGCAAAGGCAAAAGAGCTTGGTGCAATGGCATTGTTTGGAGAGAAGTATGGAGATGTTGTTCGGGTTGTAAGTGTTGGCGATTGGGCCCGCGAATTATGCGGTGGAACCCACGTTTCACGCTCTGGGCAACTTGGTATCGTGAAGTTGCTAGGGGAGTCATCAATCGGTGCGGGTGTGCGCCGCGTTGAAGCACTTGTAGGAGTAGATGCGTATCAATTCTTAGCCCGTGAACATATTTTGTTGAACTCATTAACCGAGTTAATTAAGGGTTCACGCCCCGAGGAGCTTCCAGAACGTATCTCTGATCTGCTTAACAAAATGAAGGAGATCGAAAAGGAGCTTGCAACTGTTAGATCAGCACAAGCGCTCTCACAAATTGGTGATTTGGCAAAGTCGGCGACAGTTGTTAACGGGCATACATTCATCGGTTCAGTAATGGCCGACGGGGTCTCAGGTGATGATCTTCGAAAGATTGCGATTGATTTGCGTGGACAGAACAGCAACAGTGTTGTGGCTCTCGTAAGTAGCAATGATGGAAAACCTGTTTTGGTAGTTGCGGTTAGCGATGAGGCTCGCGCTGCTGGAGTAAAGGCAGGAGCGCTAGTAAAGGTTGGCTCTACAGTTCTTGGCGGTGGCGGTGGCGGTAAGGATGATTTCGCTCAAGGTGGCGGAACAAATCCTGCTAAGTCATTAGAAGCGATCGCAGCTATCTCACAATCTCTTCTTGGGTAAATGATGCAACGCGGACGTCGAATCGCCTTTGATTATGGAGATGTCCGAATAGGGGTAGCGGTAAGTGATCCTGACTCCATTCTTTGCTCACCGTTAACTACGCTAAAAGCTACCGACAAAACAGTTTTCAATCAGATCGAAGAAATCTTGGCTGAGATCGAACCGGTACAGCTATTTGTTGGAAATCCAGCGCTATTGTGTGGCAAAGATGGCACCGCATCTGAAAAAGCGGTTACCTTCGCGCAGCAGCTACGTGAGATTGCGTCGGTTGAGGTCATCATGGTTGATGAGCGAATGTCTACAGTTAGCGCAGCTAGAAATCTTCGAGATTCAGGCAAAAATGCGAGAGAGGCTAAAAATTCTATTGATATGGCGGCTGCGGTTGCGATTCTCGAATTCGCGATAGAACTTCAAAAGGGCAGTTCGTGAAAGCTCTTGTAAGAGTCGTGGCTGCGGGAGTTTTCGCAATCCTCCTGACATTTTCACTTTTCTTGATTCGTTCCGGAAGTACATCTGCTCCCGATTATCAAACTCTCTCTTCGGTTCAGGGTGTGGAAGAGAAGGTGATTGAGATACCTGCTGGATCTACAGGTTCTGAAATCGCGCAGATTTTATTTGATGCTGGAATCATAAAATCCTCACAAGCCTACTTTCGTGTGGCGGTCGGCGATGCTCGATCAGAAAAGGTTGCGCCGGGTCGACATCGTTTAACTGTAAAGATCTCGGCGCAACAAGCACTTGATCAACTGCTAGACCCCGCACGTATTCCAAATTTGATCAAAGTTAATGAAGGTATGTGGAAGAGCGAGATTCAAAGTGCACTAAGCAGTTATGGGTACACAAAGGCTCAGATCAAGGAGGCATTCTCTCAGCTTCAACTTCCCAAAGGTTTTTCAGATAGCGAAGGGCTGCTCTTTCCAGCGCAATACTCTTTTGCCGAAGGTACTCCAGCGCTTGAGGCGGTACAGGAGATGGTGGATCGTTTTTCACGAGAGCCGCAGGCGAAAGAACTTTTAAAGGCAAGCAAGAAGTACTCACCTCTTGAGTTATTAATCATCGCCTCAATTGTTCAAGCAGAGGGCGATACAAAGGATTTCACAAAGGTTGCACGAGTTGTTTACAACCGATTGGCAATAGATATGCCACTTCAGATGGATTCAACGGTTCATTTCATCAAGAAGGTTCGAGGTGAGATCTTTTTAAGTCGCAACTCGACCTTACTTAACTCGCCGTACAACACTTACCGACGGTATGGACTTCCACCAGGTCCAATAGGAAGCCCAGGAAGTGCGGCAATCGCTGCGGCGTTAAATCCAGCACCCGGCGACTGGTTGTATTTCATTACAGTTGCCCCAGGGGATACCCGCTTCACATCGAGTATCGAAGAGTTCAATACGTGGAAAGTTTTGTATACCAAGAACCGGAAGGCGGGGGCATTTAATTGATAGATGCAGCTGTTTTAGGTTCGCCCATTGGCCATTCATTAAGTCCGTTGTTGCACAACGTTGCATATAAGCATCTAGGAGTTCAAGGGCAATACGAGGCTATCGAGGTCAAGTCAGGGCAACTATCTGAGTTTTTATCGACTACTCAAAAAGATGTTTTTTCATTGACGATGCCGCTCAAAGAAGAGGCACTTGGCGTTGCACAAGATGTTAGTCAGATTGCGAAGAAAATATCTGGAGGAAATACCCTTGTTCGCTCCGGTACCGGATGGAATCTCACAAGTACAGATGTTGAAGGTTTCAAGTACGCACTACTGGGTCATGGAATAAGTAAGGTTGAAAACTGTTTGATAATTGGAGCAGGTGCAACTTCTCGGGCAGCGGTGTCGGCAGTATCTGAACTCGCTGAAAATATCTCAGTTCTGAACAGAAACCCAGAACGTGTAGCTCAGATGAACACAGCAGCTGGTAGAGCGGTTACATATCTGCCGTGGGAAATATATTCGCACATCAACACCGCAGATTTGGTGATCAATACGACGCCAGCACATGTCGCAGATCAATTTCAGGCAGCGCTTAAATCACCACAGGGTGTGCTGTTTGAAGTTTTGTACCATCCCTGGCCAACCGTTCTTGCACAAAGCTGGATGAATTCGGGCGCAAAGGTTATTGATGGATTGGATCTACTGATACACCAAGCAATCTCTCAAGTGGAAATATTTGCGCAACTTTCAGTTAACCGATCTGAGATGTACGGTCTCATGCGCACAGCGGCTCTAGATCACCTTGGTTAATCCACACCCGTAAATTGTGAGGTTGAAACTCACCTAATCTAATCGTGTGCTCTTCATTCTTTTTTTGGCAGCAATTCCTATTTCACTGGCCGATAGCAAGAGTTTCAAAATCCCCAATGTTTATCTGTGGCTACTCTTTCTGGGTTTAGCACCCTTCATTGCAGTAAATGGCCTTGGCTCGATTTCGCGCTTAGTGAGCTCTTTTCTCATTGTTCTCACCCTTCATATTTGTGGAATGGGCATGGGCGATGTAAAACTCCTGTGCCTAATAGTTCTGGCATTCAACTCAGATCGAGAATTTTCATCTTTAACATTCTTTTCATATCTGCTTGGCGTCGCAACTATCCATGTATTGATCCTTACCCTGAAGAATCAGATGATGGTGAGGAAATTACCTTTGGCTCCCAGTATTTTTGTGGGCTTAGCGCTTTATTTGGCGACGAGATAGCGCGGGTATCTGTCACAATAAGCACATGCGTTGGTTAACAGCTGGTGAGTCACATGGTCAGGCACTGAGTGCGATCGTTGAAGGTATTCCTGCCTCAGTGAAGGTGACAACCGCTGATATTGATTACCATCTTGAACGTCGCCGTTTAGGCGTAGGTCGCGGAGCACGACAAAACTTTGAAGCTGACAAGGTAACAATTTTAGGTGGAGTTCGTTTGGGCTTAACTCAAGGTGGTCCCATAGCGATTCAAGTGGGTAACTCTGAGTGGCCTAAGTGGGAAAAAGTTATGTCCGCCGATCCCGTCCCTGAGGATGAGATTAAGGATCTTGGACGAAACGCACCTTTAACCCGTCCGCGTCCAGGACATGCAGATCTTGTAGGTATGCAGAAATATGATTTTGATGATGCTCGTCCAATTCTTGAAAGAGCAAGTGCTCGCGAAACCGCCGCTCGAGTTGCACTAGGTGCGGTTGCACGAAACTTCCTTGAGCAAAGCGTAGGCATAACTATTTTGAGTCATGTGCTTTCAATTGGTTCAGTTCGTGTTCCTGAAGACACAGCTCTTCCAGCAGCAGGGGATATGAAGCAGATAGATGCCGATCCTGTTCGTTGCGCCGATTCTGTGACTAGCCAATCGATGATCGCTGAAATTGAAAAGGCACATCGCGATGGAGACACCCTCGGTGGTGTTGTCGAGGTACTTGCATTTAATATGCCGCCTGGACTGGGCTCACATGTTCATTGGGATCGACGTTTGGATTCAAAGTTAGCCGGTGCGGTTATGGGAATTCAGGCGATTAAGGGTGTTGAAATAGGAGATGGTTTCCAAACAGCAACCCGCAGAGGTTCTGTCGCACATGATGAAATTGAAAAGAACTCTTCAGGAAAGATTGTTCGTCGTACAGATAGAGCTGGTGGAACTGAAGGCGGAATGTCTAATGGCGAGATCTTGCGCGTAAGAGCTGCAATGAAGCCGATCTCTACCGTTCCTAAAGCGTTAGACACCATTGATGTATCAACGGGAGAAGCGGCTAAAGCGATTAATCAGCGATCAGATGTTTGCGCAGTACCTGCAGCAGGTGTGGTCGCAGAAGCAATGGTTGCACTTGTTTTAGCTGAAGCTGTACTTGAGAAGTTTGGTGGCGACTCAGTGACAGAAACACGTCGCAACTTTGAGTCTTACATCGCTTCATTGAACTTCAAGTAAGAGTTCCTTCATGAAAAGAGTAGTGCTGATAGGCGCACCGGGATCTGGCAAAAGCACAGTTGGTGCAGCGCTAGCAAAGGTGCTTGCTCTTGATTTTATTGACACCGATCTGCTCATTGAAGAGCGTGAAGGTAAGGCGATCACCGACATCTTTGTTGTCGATGGCGAGCCACATTTTCGAGCGGTTGAATTAGAAACCCTAAAGCACGTTTTAACACTGAATGATGTTGTTATAAGTCTGGGAGGCGGTGCGCCGATCTCCGACCAAGCCCAACAGCTGATCAACTCATCGGAATCGAGAGTTGTCTTTTTGGATGTATCACTTGCAACGGCGGCCCCTCGGGTTGGCTTTAATCGTGATCGCCCCTTGCTTCTGGGAAATCCTCGCGCACAATGGCAGGCGCTTAGCGATAAACGTCGTCCTATATATGAGGCTTTAGCTGATGTGAGTATTAAGGTTGATGACATGAGTGTTGAAGCGATCACCTCTGAGATTGAAAAGAGCCTTGCATGAACACTGTAAAAGTTTCGGCAGAGCACGATTACGAAGTTCTAATCGGGTGCGATTGGAGTTCAGTTCTCATTGAAAAGATTCACAACCGTACTCGTGTTGCCGTTATCGTTTCTGATCAGTATTCACCAGATCTATCTGCTCTCAAAAGCCTTGATTGCGATCTGCATGTTTTTGAAGTTCCCGATGGAGAAGATGGAAAAAGTTCTGGTGTACTGCTCAATCTTTGGAATTGGCTAGGAGCAGCTGGCTTTACCCGTTCTGATTTGATTGTAGGAATCGGTGGGGGAGCGATCACCGATTTAGCTGGCTTTGCTGCGGCTACTTGGCTGCGAGGCGTTGATTGGATCGCTGTTCCAACATCGTTGGCGGGCATGGTTGATGCATCTGTGGGTGGAAAAACCGGGATCAATTCTGAGTACGGAAAGAACCTCATAGGCGCATTCCACTCACCATTATCGGTGATCATCGATCCTTCATTTTTAGAGACTCTTTCAAAGCGTGACATTTCAGCGGGTATGGCGGAGGTCATAAAGTGTGGATTCATTGCCGATCCTGAAATTCTGACAGTTGCGGCGCAGTGCGATGCAACATCACTTGTATCCAACAAATCTGCGGTGCTTGATCTGATTACTCGTGCCGTTACCGTAAAGGCAACTGTGGTCTCGGCTGATTTCAAAGAGAGTTTTGGACGTGAAGCGCTCAATTACGGGCACACGCTAGGGCATGCAATTGAAAAGTACTCCAAGTATCAGATGCGCCATGGTGAAGCTGTTGCAATCGGTATGGTTTTCATTGCAGAGTTAGCATCAGCCAGATCTTTGATAGATGTACAGACTGTACAAATGCATCGAGATCTCTTGACTCGATATGAACTTCCAACCACTTTTGAAAGATCAGCCTGGCAAAAACTGGCACCGCTCTTGTCGCTCGATAAAAAAGCCCGCGGAAACACAATTCGTTTCGTAGCCTTAGATGGCATTGGCTCAACTCTACGATTAGATGACCTAACCTCCGACGAGCTAGATGCTGCCTATGAGAGAATTTCCTCATGAAGTTAATCGTTATCAATGGACCCAATCTCTCTCGGTTGGATATCCGTGATTCTTCAATCTATGGCGACTTAAATTACGCCGAACTGAAATCGATGATCGATATCGCAGCGACGAAGCATGGTTTTGAAGCAGATGTTCGCCAAAGCGATGATGAAGCAACGATCATTGGCTGGCTACATGAAGCAGCTGATAACACACTTCCAGTGATCATTAATCCGGCAGCCTTCACACATTATTCCTATGCGATTCGCGATGCAGCTGAATTAGTGAAATCACCATTAATTGAAGTTCATTTATCTAACCCTTTAAGCCGCGAAGAGTTCCGCCATACCTCTGTGATTTCAGGTGTGGCAAATGGAACTATCGGTGGATTCGGGCCAAATTCCTATGTTTTAGCCATCATTGCTATGGCAAACCTTCTTTCAAAGTAACAAACCACACCCGTTGAGCGGGTATCCTTGGACCTTCGTAAATATAAGGACTATCGACAAGAGCGGGTGGATTAGCTGTGGCAACAACAAATGATCTAAAAAATGGAATGACTCTGGATATTGAAGGCCAGTTGTGGACGGTTGTTGAGTTCCAACATGTTAAGCCTGGCAAGGGTCCAGCATTTGTGCGCACTAAGTTGAAATCTGTTCTCAGCGGCAAAGTCGTCGACCGTACTTACAACGCCGGTGTCAAAGTAGATGTCGCTATTCTTGAAAAGCGAGAGATGCAGTACCTCTACAAAGAGGGTGATGATTTTGTTTTCATGGATACCAAGACATACGATCAAATGACTATCAGCGCAGCCACCGTTGGCGATGCCGCGAATTACATGTTGGAGAACACCGAAGCTATTGTTGCTGTAAATGAAGGCAACCCTTTGTACATTGAATTAGCTGCGTCAGTTCCACTAAAGATTACTTACACAGAGCCTGGAATTCAGGGCGATCGTTCATCTGGTGGAACCAAGCCAGCAACCGTTGAAACAGGTATCGAAATCCAAGTTCCACTTTTCATCAAGCAGGATGAGGTTGTACTAGTAGATACTCGCGACGGGTCTTACCAGGGTCGCGCTAACTAGTGTCAGCACGCAGCAAGGCGCGAAAACAAGCGCTAGATCTTTTGTACGAGACTGATATTCGTGGAACCAACCTTGTTGAAACTTTGGTCTCCCGCGATATTCCAGCCGAAGGTCCAGATGCACGACCGATTCGCGAGTACACCAAAGAGCTGGTTAACGGGGTTTCTGATAATCGCCGAAAAATAGATGAGTTAATTACGACCTATGCGCAAGGTTGGGATATGGATCGATTGCCTGCCGTTGATCGCAATATTCTGCGCTTAGGAATCTTCGAGATTTTATGGTCAACAGATGTTCCGATGAGTGTGGCGATTGATGAGGCGCTGATCCTGGCAAAAGAGTTATCGAGTGATGATTCATCGAAGTACATTCACGGTGTTTTAGGCCGTATCGCAAGCATCAAAGACACTATCTCTATCTAGTCCTCTATTGAGTCAGAGCTAACTTACTCAGAGCGAATTTATCTAAAGCTTGAGAAAGTTCTGCTGAAGAGAAGTGTGCAAAGGTTTGCAGGTTTGAGATATCTCCGGCCCTCAATGAAATAACCTCCCCATTCCAATCTCGTCGTTGTTCAACTATGCGCTTGAGAATAATCAAAAATTGTTTTCCAATAGGATCCTCGGAAACAGTGAGTTTGCGCAGATCAATTACTACCCTTCCAGCCTCTAACCCTTGTTGTGTGGGTGTGAAAAACTCCCCGGCGGGGATGGCGTAGATCTCGGCGATTTCGAGAATCTTTTTCGCGCTGATTGATCGATCTCCCCGTTCATAGGAGCCAAGGGCGATCGCCGAAATTCTGCCCTTACTGCGTGCTGAAACCTGTTGAAGGGTTAATCCTTGAGCCTCACGTATCTGGCGAATCCGCTGCGCGAGGGTGTCTAGCTCTATTTGAATGTTCATACCCCGACCATAAATGCGAAGGCACACCGGGTTTTTTGATATCCACAGGCGTAGCCATTCAGTGCTAGTATCGCGCCTGCATCCTTTAACGACCCATCCTGAGAGGTGGGAAAGGAGATTTACATGAGCGTAGCCCTGTCTGCACCCGACATTAAACGTGCCTTAACCCGCATTTCCCACGAGATCCTTGAGAAAAATCAAGGCGCTTCTTCCATTGTTCTTTTAGGAATACCAACCCGTGGCGCACACCTGGCGCAGCGCATTGCTTCAATCATTTCTGAGATTGAAGGGGTTGAAATCTCCTGCGGCACCTTGGACATCACCTTATTCCGTGATGATCTGAGGTTGCGAGCCCCTAAAGCGATTATGCCAACCACGATTCCTCCCAACGGAGTTGAAAATCGTGATGTGATCCTGGTTGATGATGTCTTATTTTCAGGTCGAACAATTCGATCTGCGCTAGATGCTTTAGGCGAGATCGGTCGCCCTCGAACGGTGCAGCTTGCGGCACTTGTTGATCGTGGACATCGAGAACTTCCCATTAAGGCTGATTTTGTTGGAAAAAACCTTCCAACCTCTAAATCTCAATCGGTACGCGTTCTATTAAGCGAGATCGATGGTCGAGATGAAGTTAGCATCGAAGGGGAGGCGAACTAATGCGTCACCTATTGTCAATCGCAGATCTTTCTAAGATTGAAGCGATCTCTATTCTTGATACCGCTAATGAACTCGCAAGAGTAAGTGATGGCGCAGTAAAGAAACTGCCAACGCTACGAGGACGAACAATTGTTAATCTCTTCGCTGAGGATTCAACTCGCACACGCATCTCTTTTGAAGCCGCTGCAAAGCGATTATCTGCAGATGTAATTAATTTTTCTTCCAAAGGCTCAAGTGTGAGCAAAGGTGAATCACTCAAAGACACAGCCATGACACTGCAGGCTATGGGCGCAGATGCCGTAGTTATTAGACACTCAGCATCAGGTGCGGCTCAGCGACTAGCAGATTCTCAGTGGATGTCCGGCAGTGTTGTAAACGCCGGAGATGGTACTCATGAACATCCAAGTCAGGCGCTGTTGGATGCCTTCACTATCCGCAAACATTTAGGTTTAGGAAAAAGTGATCTTGAAGGTTTAAGTGTTGCAATTGTTGGCGATGTTTTGCACTCACGTGTTGCACGTTCAAATGTCTTGCTGCTTGCCAAACTAGGAGCAAAGGTAACCTTAGTCGCGCCGCCAACACTGTTGCCGGTAGGGGTTGAAAGTTGGCCCGCTTCTGTTTCCTATGATTTTGATTCGGTAATTCCTTTTGTGGATGTTGTGATGATGCTCAGAGTTCAACAAGAACGTATGACTGAGATGTACTTTCCAAATGCTCGCGAATACTCCAGATACTTCGGACTTAACTCCGATCGGATGAAGTCGATGAAACCAGGTGCAATCGTGATGCACCCAGGGCCAATGAATCGCGGACTAGAAATCTCGGCAGAAGTGGCTGATAGCTCTCGATCTGTGATTACAGAGCAGGTCACTAATGGCGTCAGCGTGCGTATGGCGATCTTGTATGTGCTGTTAACCGGTGGATCCCTAGAAGCTGGAGGTAATTAAGTGAGCACTGTCGATCTAGTTATTAAGGGTGCGCAGTTACCAGATGGGAAAACTGCGGATATTTGTATTCAAGGCGAATCAATCATTGATGTTACCGCTTCATATAAAGGCGAATCAGTATCAACCATTGATGCAAAGGGCTGCGTAGTTTTACCAGGGTTGGTGGATTTACATACCCATCTTCGCGAACCAGGCAGAGAAGATGCCGAAACGGTTTTATCTGGAAGTAAAGCGGGAGCAAAGGGTGGCTTCACCGCACTTTCTGCAATGGCAAATACTTCTCCAGTTGCAGATACCGCTGGCGTAGTAGAACAGGTGTACCGCTTAGGACAAGAGGCTGGCTTACTCGATGTTTTTCCTATTGGTGCGGTTACGCAAAGCCTTAAAGGCGAAACACTTTCTGAAATTGGAGCGATGGCAGATTCAGTAGCCCGAGTTCGAGTTTTCAGTGATGATGGAAATTGTGTTTCAGATCCGCTCGTCATGCGAAGAGCCCTTGAATATATAAAGAAGTTCGGGGGAGTAATCGCACAGCATGCGCAGGATCCCCGAATGACAATTGGTTCTCAGATGAATGAGGGCGAAGTATCTGCCCGTCTTGGTCTGAAGGGATGGCCAGCAGTTGCCGAAGAAGCAATTATTGCTAGAGATGTTTTGCTCGCAGACCATGTTCAATCTCGACTACACATCTGCCATCTAACTACCGCTGGTGGCGTAGAAATTATTCGTTGGGCAAAGGCTCGAGGTATTAATGTGACTGCAGAGGTAACTCCGCATCACCTTCTACTGACCGATGATTTAGCATCTTCTTACGACCCAATCTTTAAGGTCAATCCTCCATTGCGAACTGAATCAGATGTGCATGCCCTACGTGAAGCGTTGGCGGATGGAACCATCGATATCGTGGCAACTGATCACGCACCACATCCACTAGAAGCTAAAGAGTGCGAATGGCAAGAGGCTGCTTTTGGAATGCTAGGACTTGAAACAGCGCTCTCTATTGTTCAAATGACGATGGTTAATTCAGGATTAATGAGCTGGCAGCAGGTTGCAGAGCGCATGTCCCATAAGCCTGCATCTATTGGTGGATATGAGCATCAGGGGCAAAGGATTGAAAAGGGAAGTTTTGCAAACTTAGTTGTGATCAATCCAACGAAATTATGGAGAGTAGACCGCGATTTAGTTCTATCAAACTCATCTAATACTCCATACCATGGCCACGAACTACCTGGAGTAGTTGAGCACACAGTATTTAAAGGCATGCAAACATTGATAAATGGCCAGATCTCACAGAGTGGAGGTAAGTAATGGCATCTGCTTATCTCGTACTAGATGATGGAAGAATCTTTGAAGGCTCTTCATGGGCTGCTACAGGAAAAACCTTTGGTGAAGCTGTGTTCCAAACTGGAATGACTGGGTATCAAGAGACACTTACCGATCCTTCGTATCACAAACAAGTTGTCGTTATGACCGCTCCACATATTGGCAATACAGGCGTCAATGATTTTGATAATGAATCCTCAAAGATATGGGTAGCTGGCTTTGTTGTACGTAACCCTTCATCTCTTACATCTAACTGGCGAGCACAAAATGATCTTGAGGCAGAGTTAATTGCGCAAGGTGTTGTTGGAATCCAGGGAGTAGATACTCGCGCGATCACTCGACATCTTCGCGATCGTGGTGCAATGCGAGTGGGAATTTTCTCAGGGCTTGAGCTAACTCGTGAAGAAATGGTTGTCGAAGTTCGAAAAGCAGAAGCGATGTCAGGTGCATTTTTGGTTAAAGATGTATCGACACCTGCTACTTATGTTGTCCCAGCAATCGGTCAGAAGAAGTTCACCATCGCAGCGCTAGATCTGGGCATCAAGGCTGCAACTCCTCGTTCTCTTGCTGAGCGCGGGGTAGAGGTTCATGTGATGCCATACAACTCGACCGTTGAACAAATCATGTCTATTCATCCCGATGGCGTTTTTCTTTCAAATGGTCCTGGCGATCCATCGACGATGACAGATGTCATTGAAATTGTACGAGAACTGCTGTTGGCAGAGGTTCCAATTTTTGGCATCTGTTTTGGGCATCAGATTTTGGGACGGGCATTAGGGTTTGAAACCTACAAGCTGCAATTTGGACATCGCGGTATCAATCAACCGGTGATGGATAAGAACACCGGCAAGGTTGAAATCACCGCTCACAATCATGGCTTTGCGGTAAAGGCTCCGACCGATACAGAATTTTCAACGGTTTATGGACGTGGCGAAGTAACTCACACCTGCCTTAATGATGGTGTTGTAGAGGGCTTAGCGTTGTTAGATAAGCCAGCCTTTTCTGTTCAGTACCACCCAGAAGCTGCCGCAGGACCACATGATGCTTCCTATCTTTTTGATCGCTTCGTAGATTTGATGTCAAAGAAGGTTGGTGCCTAATGCCTTTAGATACATCGATTAAGAGTGTTTTAGTTATTGGCAGCGGACCGATCGTAATTGGCCAGGCTTGCGAGTTTGATTATTCAGGAACTCAAGCATGCCGCGTGTTACGAGCTGAAGGCATCCGAGTAATTTTGGTTAACTCAAACCCTGCAACCATCATGACCGATCCCGAGTTTGCTGATGCAACCTATATTGAACCGATTACCCCCGATATTATTGAACGCATCATCGCCCATGAAAAACCAGATGCGGTATTAGCAACACTCGGTGGTCAAACAGCGCTTAATGCAGCTATCGGGCTGTACGAGAGAGGCACCCTTGCTAAGTATGGTGTTCGCCTTATCGGTGCTGATGTTGACGCTATCAATCGGGGCGAAAACCGTGAACTCTTTCGTGCAATCGTTGAAAAGGTTGGTGGAGAGTCAGCAAAGTCTCGTATTTGTCACACCATGGAAGAGATTCTTGAAGCTGTCGTTGAACTAAATTATCCAGTAGTGGTTCGTCCATCTTTTACTATGGGTGGCCTAGGTTCTGGAATCGCCTTTGACGAAGCTGAACTGCGACAGATTGCAGGAGCTGGATTGCGCCACAGTCCAACCTCAGAGGTTCTTCTTGAAGAATCAATTATTGGATGGAAAGAGTATGAGCTCGAGGTAATGCGAGACAATAAGGACAATGTTGTGATCGTATGTTCGATTGAAAACCTAGACCCAATGGGTGTGCACACAGGTGATTCGATCACTGTAGCACCAGCGATGACTTTGACTGATGTTGAGTATCAAAAGCTGCGCGATCTATCGATGGACATTATTCGCGAAGTAGGAGTTGATACAGGTGGTTGCAACATTCAATTTGCGGTAAATCCAAACAATGGCCGAATTATCGTGATCGAAATGAACCCTCGAGTTTCACGCTCTAGTGCTCTGGCCTCAAAAGCAACTGGTTTTCCTATCGCGAAAATCGCGACCAAGTTGGCGATTGGCTACACCCTGGATGAGATCCAGAATGACATCACGCAAGTAACTCCAGCATCTTTTGAACCAACCTTGGATTATGTTGTTGTAAAACTGCCACGTTTTGCATTTGAGAAGTTTGCTGATGCTGATCCACGATTAACGACAACGATGAAGAGCGTTGGAGAAGCAATGGCTATTGGCCGTTCATTCTCCGAGGCGCTTATGAAGGCTTTAAGATCACTTGAACGCAAGGAAGCGATCTTTACCTGGCCGGTCGTCTCTGAAACGGAGCGTGCTGCGTTAATGCAAAGCATGCGCGTGCCAACTGAGTATCGATTACAACAGGTTCAGAAAGCTATGTGGGCGGGAGCTTCAATCGATGAAGTCTTTAATGCGACCAAGATTGATCCTTGGTACCTACGTCAGATTGAACTCATCAATCAACAAGCGGCGATCATCGCTCTTCCAGGTGAACTGACCGCAGAGCTACTTCGCACCGCAAAAACGCAGGGTTTTTCAGATAGTCAGATCGCTGTTTTGAGAGGTGCTTCTGAGGATGAAATTCGCAAGGCCCGTCATCATCTTGGAATTCGACCTGTTTATAAGACCGTTGACACCTGTGCGGCTGAGTTTGAAGCCTTCACTCCATACCATTATTCAAGTTATGAAGAAGAGACAGAGGTGCGTCCACGTACGACACCTGCGGTGATCATTCTGGGAAGCGGTCCTAACCGTATTGGTCAAGGAATTGAGTTTGATTATTCTTGTGTGCATGCCTCATTCACATTACGTGAAGCAGGTTATGAAACCATCATGATCAACTGCAACCCAGAGACAGTGTCAACAGATTACGACACAAGTAATCGTCTCTACTTTGAACCATTAACCCTTGAAGATGTTCTTGAAGTTGTTCATGCTGAAATTCAGGCAGGTCCAGTACTTGGTGTTATTACCCAACTTGGAGGACAAACTCCTTTGGGGTTGGCTGCTGGTTTGAAGGCAAACGGCGTCAACATTTTGGGAACTTCACCTGAAGCCATTAACTTGGCTGAGGAACGTGGTGCCTTTGGAAATATCTTGGCGGAACAAGGTTTGCGAGCACCACAATTTGGAATGGCCTCCTCGCAACTGGAAGCGACAAATATCGCACATGAAATTGGTTACCCAGTGTTGGTTAGACCTTCCTTTGTTTTAGGTGGTCGTGGAATGGAGATCGTCTATGACGATGCCGCTCTTGGTGGTTTCATTACGCGAGCAACAGATATAACCCCTGATCATCCTGTTTTGGTGGATCGCTTCTTGGATAACGCAATCGAAATAGATGTCGATGCATTATTTGATGGCGAAGAGTTGTTCCTAGGCGGGGTTATGGAACACATTGAAGAGGCTGGTATTCACAGCGGTGACAGCGCGTGTGTTCTACCTTCAATGACTGTAACTGATGAGCAAAGAGATGAGATCCGTTCAGCAACAGAGAAAATCGCTCGTGGTGTTGATGTTCGTGGATTAATCAATATTCAGTTCGCTATCGCAGATAACGTCTTATACGTTTTAGAGGCAAACCCGCGTGCATCTCGCACCGTTCCCTTTGTTAGTAAAGCTAGTGGCGTTCCGCTCGCTAAAGCTGCAGCTCGAATCTCAGTTGGTGTCTCGATTAAACAGTTGCGCATCGACGGAATTCTTCCAGCTACAGGAGATGGCGTAGCTCGTGGTGTTTCAGTTAAGGAAGCTGTCCTTCCTTGGAATCGCTTCCGCAGAACTGATGGCAGGGGAGTCGATGCTGTACTAGGACCTGAGATGCGTTCGACTGGTGAGGTAATGGGAATCTCTCCAACCTTTGGCGAAAGTTATGCAAAGAGTCAGATTGCCGCATTCGGACCACTTCCAAAAGCTGGAACTGTATTTATCTCACTTGCCGACAAGGATAAAGCGACTGGAATTGAACCGGCTCTTGGCTTTTCAGAGTTAGGTTTCCATATCTTGGCAACAGATGGAACCGCTGAATTTTTGCGAACTAAAGGTATTGAGTGCACAACTGTTCGCAAGCATTCGGAAGGAACCGGACAGATGGGTGAAAAAACCATCGTTGACATCATCAACGCCGGTGAAATCGACCTTGTGATTAACACACCTGTTGGCCGTGGAACTCGCGCCGATGGTTGGGCGATTCGAACAGCTGCGGTGCAAAGATCTATCCCATGCATCACGACAACCGCTGGATTTAGCGCTGCCGTTGATGCAATTGGCTTCCTGCAGGCCAGCCCGCTTAGTATCAAGTCTCTACAGGAATGGCTTGCATAGATGACTCAAATCAATAAGAGCGCGAAACAATTGCTGGCACCTATTGTCAGCAATAAGCGCGTGGGTCAATACCACCAAATCATCATCAATATCGGAGATGTTGCAGCAACGTGTAAGCCCGGAAACTTTGTTGCAATTAGCGTAGGTGGAGATTCATCTCGCATGGTGTTGCGTCGTGCTTTTGCAATTTCTCGGGTTTCTACCAGCACAACTGTTGGCGGGACGATGGAGTTAATTGTTGCTCCGCATGGTCAAGGAAGTAAATGGTTGTGTGCACAAGGCGAAGGTGTTGTACTGGATCTGGTCGCACCACTGGGAACAGCTTTTGGTATCCCAACTGAGCCGGTTCCAGTCTTGTTAGTTGGCGGCGGTTACGGTTCAGCTCCACTATTTGGTTTAGCTGAACTCTTGAACTCACGTGGCTGCCGAGTCGACATGTTGCTTGGTGCAAGTACAGGTTCAAAGATTTACGCCCCAATGGAAGGCAAGCGAGCCGTTAATTCGATGCGTATTTACACCGAAGATGGTTCTATGGGAGTTGCCGGACGCGTGACAGATCCGATTGCAGAGATCATTAAAGATTTAAATGTCGCCGTTATTTACTCATGTGGCCCAATGCCGATGCTCGCCGCGATTACAACAATCGCTGATCAATTTGATGTTGTACATCAATGCGCAGTTGAAGAATCAATGGCGTGCGGAGTTGGAATATGTATGACCTGTGTTCTTCCAGTCGAAAATGAGGATGGAAGTATCTCCAACCTACGTTCATGCATCGATGGCCCAGTTATGGATGGATCTAAGGTTCAATGGAGCAAGGTAGGTCAACAACTATGACCGCTCTAGATTTTTCTACAACTATTGGAAACGCTTGGTTTCCGGCACCAACTTTTACAGCAAGCGGATGCGCAAGCTCTGGAAGAGAGTTGGCGCAGTTTTTCCCTTTGCGTGAAATGGGGGGAGTTGTCACTAAATCGGTCATGTCTAAGATGCGACCGGGTCGACCTACTCCTCGAATGGCAGAGACGCCAAGTGGCATGCTCAACTCAATTGGTCTGCAAGGCCCTGGAATAGATGCTTTCTTAGCAAAGGATGTTCCTTACTTAGTTGAACAAAAGGCCCGCATTATTGTTTCAATCGCAGGTGAAACCGTTGAGGAGTACTCGACTTTAGCGAGAAAACTGCGATCTGTTTCAGGAATTAGTGCTATCGAAGTCAATATCTCTTGTCCAAATGTTGAAAATAGAGGACTAGTTTTTGCATGCGATCCAGAAGCATCTCGCAGAGTTATTGATGGAGTTCGCAGAACAATCGGAGGAGAACTTCCAATTATTGCCAAGCTCTCACCTGATGTAACTGATCTAGTGTCGATTGCTAAGGGCGTTGTTGATGCAGGTGCTGATGGTCTTGCCTTGATTAACACCGTCTTAGGCATGGTTATCAATGTCGACACGATGAGACCTCATTTAGGTGGAAAGACGGGTGGCCTTTCAGGACCAGCTATCCGTCCAATCGCTGTTCGTGCTGTTTACCAGGTTCACGCAGCATTGCCACAGATTCCAATTCTCGGAATGGGCGGCATTGCATCTGGAAAGGATGCACTTGAAATGATCCTTGCGGGAGCAAGCGGTGTTTCAATCGGTACCGCAAGTTTCGGTAACCCAACTGCGATCATGTCAATTCAAAATGAGTTGAAGCAACTTTTAGCTGATCGTGGCTTTACTTCCCTTAAGCAAGCGGTGGGTTTTGCGCATCGCCCGAATGAGGGAGAGTAAATGAGTAAAGCGCCAATTGTTTTAGCGGTTGATACCCCCGATTTATCAACAGCGATTGAATGGGTCAAGGCAACACAAGATCATATTTCCGTATTCAAATTGGGGTTAGAGTTCTATTTAACATTTGGCGCTGATGGAATCAAAGCGGTGAAAGATGTTACCGATTCAGATATTTTCCTTGATTTAAAGTTGCATGACATTCCGCATACTGTAAGTGGGGCTGCTAAAGCGGTTGCACACTTAGCGCCAAAGTTTTTGACGGTGCATGCATCCGGTGGTCAAGCAATGGTCAAAGCTGCAGTTGATGCGATGCCCAACACTTTGATTACCGGCGTAACAATTCTTACCTCACTATCTGAGCAGGATGTGCAGGAGGTTGGTTTCGCATCAAATGCGCTGAATTCAGCGGTTTCTTTAGCAAAGGTTGCAACCTCTGCAGGTGCAGGAGCGATTGTGTGTTCCCCACTTGAAATCGCAGCGGTGCGCTCTGCGGTCGGAAACTCAGCGGTGATCATTACCCCTGGGGTTCGCCCTGCCGAGATGGTCGGAAGCGATGATCAGCAACGCACAATGACGCCCGAGGATGCGATTGAAGCAGGTGCAAACTTTGTCGTTATCGGTCGTCCCATAACCCAGAGTTGGGCCAAAGGAGCACAAGCGATGAAGGAAAGAGCTCAAGAAATTGGCTCACTCCTAATTTAATCTCCACTAGATTTACCCCATGGGAACGCCTCCGCAGTTAACACCACAACAACGCGAGGCTGCCTTAGCAAAAGCTGCCGCCTCTCGAAAGCGTCGTGCTGAGGTCAAGGCTCAGATTAAATCGGAAGAGCTAACCATCGAATCTGTTTTCGCTTTAGCTCAAACAGATGATGCTGTTGGAAAGATGCGGGTAAAGGAACTTCTAGAATCATTTTCCGGAGTTGGCAAGGTAAGAGCGGTTGCGCTGATGGAGCGGTTAAATATCTCTCCTACCCGTCGTATACAAGGTTTAGGTCGTCATCAACTCAATGAACTTCGACAGGAGTTTATGAAACCAGATATGGCGATTAGACCGGGTCGATTGATCGTTCTGTCGGGACCAGGTGGTGTCGGAAAAAGCACCGTGGCTAAGCAATTACGTGGCGCACAAGATTTCTGGGTCAGTGTTAGTGCAACAACTCGAAAGCCTCGAAGCAATGAGGTAGATGGACGAGATTACTTCTTTGTAAGTGATGAGGAATTTTCCCGAATGATTGCTCATGATGAATTTTTGGAATGGGCTGAGTTTGCAGGTAATCGATATGGAACACCGCAAAGGGCGGTTGAGGATGCGTTGCGACAGGGTAGAAATGTTTTACTAGAGATTGAAATCGCTGGCGCAAAGCAGGTAAAGGCCCACCTTCCTCAATCACTATTGGTGTTTCTTGAACCTCCTACATGGGAGGAGTTGGTCTCTCGCCTTGAGGGACGCGGAACAGATGGGGCTGAACGAAGGGCGCAACGGTTAGAACTAGCCCAAGAAGAGCTAGCTGCAGCAGCCTTTTTTGATGTTGTTCTCGTAAATGACCAGGTCGAGAGCGTCGTCCAGAGACTGGTAGAGTTAGCCCAGAATTAAGAGTTGAACACCACAAGATTGATCACAGAAGCGGGGACACCATGGATGGCATCACAAATCCACCAATTGATGAACTTCTAGACAAGAGCGGTTCTAAGTACAGCCTCGTTCTATATGCGGCAAAGCGCGCTCGTCAGATCAATGCTTACTACTCACAGCTAGGCGAAGGTCTTCTTGAATATGTTGGCCCACTAGTTGAGACACATGTGCATGAGAAGCCACTATCAATCGCTTTGCGCGAAATCAATGAGGGTCTTCTTACAATCGAAAATCTCGAGCCAACAGCGTAATTTTTTCAATGACACTCCAGGGCCGTGAGGTAATTCTCGGAGTTGGTGGTGGAATCGCTGCCTACAAATCCTGCGAATTATTGCGGCGTCTTCAAGATCATGGATATGTAATAACTGTTGTCCCTACTCCAGCTTCTTTAAACTTTGTAGGAGCTGCAACGTGGGAAGCACTTTCCGGTCGGCCTGTCACAACTCAGGTGTGGGAGAGTGTTCACACAGTTCCTCACATTGCATTAGCCGAGCGAGCTGATTTTTTTCTCATCGCTCCTGCAACAGCGGATCTGATAGCTCGATTAGCGATGGGACGAGCAGATGATTTGCTCACCAATTTGGTTCTTGCATCAGATGTTCCGAAGATGATTGTGCCGGCAATGCATCCATCTATGTGGCTAGATCCAGCGACCGTTGCAAATGTTGCAACGCTACGCAGCAGAGGTTTTACAGTTATGGATCCCGAAGTTGGTCGTTTAACAGGCGATGATATTGGTCCAGGTCGTTTCCCTGAAACCCAAGCGATCATTGCCAACTTTGATCTAGTGACAGGACATAAACAAGATTTGCTAGGTAAGAAGGTTTTGATCACCGCAGGAGGAACACGAGAGGCGATTGATCCTGTTCGTTTTATTGGAAATAGATCCTCCGGCAAGCAGGGTATTGCCTTAGCTAAAGCGGCCAGAGATCGTGGCGCGCAGGTTCAATTGATTGCTGCAAACTGCGATGTTGCCGACCTTAAAGGTATTGATGTAATTGAAGTAGAGACAACCTCGCAGATGAAAAACGCACTGCAATCACATTTTGATCAGTGCAATATTTTGATCATGTGCGCAGCTGTTGCTGATGCACGCCCATCTCATGTTGCGCAGGAGAAAATCAAGAAAGCATCACTGTCTAGCATTGAGTTAGAGGCCAACCCAGATCTGCTGGCCGAGATAGCTGCGCGTAAGAGCACACAGGTCTTGGTCGGTTTTGCCGCTGAAACTAAGGACCATCTGCAAGAGACTCGCAGAAAGCTAGAGGCAAAAGGGTTAGATGTGATCTATGTAAATGATGTTTCTGGCGGGGCAATCTTTGGTCAGGACACAACTATGGGTACCATTCTCATACGCCATGAAGCGGATATAGCGGTCAAGGAAGTCTCCAAAGACGCTCTCAGTAATACTCTTCTTGATCAAGCCATCCGGCAGTTAGGTTAAAAACTATGTCAAAGCGCCTCTTCACCTCCGAATCTGTAACCGAAGGTCACCCAGACAAGATCGCAGATGCAATCTCTGATGCGGTACTAGATTCTTTGCTCGCTCAAGATTCAAAAAGCCGTGTAGCGGTTGAAACACTCATCACAACAGGTCAGGTTCATGTTGCTGGTGAAGTTACAACTAACGGTTACGCAGATGTCATGGGAATTGTTCGTGACACTGTTCTCAATATTGGCTATGACTCATCCGATAAGGGCTTTGATGGAAATAGTTGTGGTGTTTCGATCTCTATCGGACAACAATCTCAGGATATTGCTCAGGGAGTAGATGATGCATACGAGCATCGAGTTACCTCCGCTGTAGATCCATTGGATCTGCAAGGTGCTGGAGATCAAGGTTTGATGTTTGGTTACGCTTGTGATGACACAAAGGAGCTCATGCCACTACCAATTTGGTTGGCACACGCTCTTGCTCAGCAATTGACCAAGGTTAGAAAATCAGGAGAGCTTGCATACCTTCGTCCCGATGGCAAAACTCAAGTAACGATTGAATACGATGGTGATCGAGCGATTGCTTTGGACGCTGTTGTTATCTCAAGTCAGCACTCTGAAGATGTAGATGTTGCCAAGAAATTAACCCCTGAAATTGTTGAGTATGTAATTAATCCGATCATCTCAAAGATAGATTTACCTAAGAAGGAACTTCGTACTCTCATCAATCCAACCGGACGATTTGTTATCGGTGGTCCAATGGGAGATGCGGGATTAACCGGTCGCAAAATTATCGTTGACACCTATGGCGGCATGGCTCGCCACGGTGGAGGAGCGTTCAGTGGAAAGGATCCTTCAAAGGTGGATCGTTCTGCAGCGTATGCAATGCGTTGGGTAGCAAAGAATGTTGTTGCTGCAGGTTTGGCTCGTCGTTGTGAGGTACAGGTTGCTTACGCTATTGGTAAGGCCCAACCTGTTGGAGTTTTTGTTGAAACCTTTGGTACGGAGACAATTCCGGTCGCGAAGATTCAAGAGGCTGTTCTTTCAACCTTTGATCTTCGTCCAGCGGCGATCATTAGAGATCTAGATCTTCTCCGTCCAATTTACTCACTAACAAGCGCATACGGACACTTCGGACGCGAGTTACCTGAGTTTGCATGGGAACGTACCGATCGAGTTGCAGCGCTTCAAAACGCAGTTAAGTAATCGGTGGCAACACCTCGTCTATTTCGATTAAAGGCTGAAGTCGCTCCGGCTCCTTCTGGCCCAATGGCGCAATCTCTTCCGGTTGCAAAGATTCGTGTAGATACAGGTGTTTTTCATCTCGATCAGTTGTACGACTACATAGTTCCGGAAAAGCTCAGCGATAGCGCACTCATTGGCGTCCGAGTTCAATTGGCATTTGGTGGTCGCGAAACAGAGGGCATTATTTCCGCGCGTGTAGCCCATCCTGATCGAGCGGGTGAGTTAAAGGCGATCACCAAAGTTCTTTCACCGCATGCTGTTGCGACCGAAGCTACACTCACTTTGATTGAAAATGCTGCTCAACTTTATTGCTGTAACCCATGGGATCTGATTCGCTCAGCAATACCACCCCGAGTAGCAAGTGTTGATAAATCCCTTCCTGTTGTTCAAGCGGCTCGAACTACTCAAAGATCTGCAGCATCTCCTATCTTTCATACCTTTTCGCCTTATCTTCCTTCCCATAGGCAAATGGTTGACCTTGTACACGGAGTCAAAAGAAATGGCTCAGTATTGATCATTGCCCCTGATGAACACGATGTAGATCAGTTAGTCGGGGTTTTATCGGCAGCCTTTGAGAATGTTTTCCCTTTAACCAGCGCATTGAGCCGTGAGGATCGATACCGAAATTTTCTGGAACTTCAGCGGCTCCCATTATCGATAATTGTTGGTACACGTAGCGCAGTTTTTGCTCCAGTCAATAACCTCGCCACAGTAATAATCTATAAAGAATCCTCAATCGATCATTGTGAGGTTCGCTCACCTGGTTGGAATACTTCAACTATTGCCACATTGCGTTCTGACAATGAAGGCGTTTCGCTGATCTATACCGGATTTTCCCCATCTCTTAACTCTGCTTATGAAATCGATCAAAAGAAGATGAAGTTTGTTAGTCAGCGTTTCCAAGTTGAAGCACGGGCCTTTTCTCCTTCGGAGGGGGCGCTGCTGCCTGGTCGAATTTTTTCAGAGATCAAGAAGGCACTTAACAATGGTGCGGTTCTCTTCCTAGCGCCACGAAAAGGTTATGGAAATGCTCTTTTGTGCGCTCATTGCAGAAATGTTGCGCATTGCGATTGTGGTGGCCGTTTAGCTGTTGCTTCTAAGTCGGTAGCTCCAACTTGTGTGCATTGTGGTGCTTCACATCCTCAGTGGAAGTGTCGATTCTGCGGAAGAGATAAACAATATCTCGCAGGTCGTGGAATCGATCGAGCGGCAGAAGAAATTTCCAGAGCGTTTCCAGGTTATCCAGTTGTTATCTCTGCAGGCGAGGTCATTAAAAGCTCAGTCGAATCAAAACCATCACTTGTTCTTGCTACACCTGGAGCTCAACCAGATATTCCAGGTGGTTACGCTGCAGTTGTCATCTTGGATGGGATGCGCTTTTTCTCTCATACAGATATTAATGGGCAGGAAAGAGCGCGCGAGTTGATCTTTGAAACCGCTTCTTTGATTCAAGAGAAAGGTCGAGTCCTTCTAGTACTAGATGAAGTTCATCCAATTGTTGCAGCGCTTGCGCGATGGAATGTTGCCCCTTTACTCAAGCGAGAGCTTGCTGAAAGAGATGAGCTTCAACTACCTCCATATGTAGCCTCGGCGGTCTTGGTGATGGATACGGTGACTGCTCCTCAAATACTTTCTGGATTGAAGAAAGCATTGGCCGAAGGTCGAATCCCTTCCAGTACCCGTATCTATGGACCAACAGTTTTGCCCAAATCCCAAGCCAAGATCGTGCTACATGTTTCTCATGATCAATGGCCAGAACTTGGAAAAGTACTTCATGAACTACAGAGAAAGCGAAGTATTTCAAAAAAGGATTTGCTGACCTTAAGAATTAATCCTTATTCGTTGTGAGTAATTGATAGACTGTACGCATGTCGATTCAGGAAATTCGCTTCTTTGGCGATCCCGTACTAACTACTCCTGCATCTCCAGTTGTCGATTTTGATAAAGAGCTTCGCGTCCTGGTTAAAGATCTGACCGACACAATGTTGGATGCACCTGGCGCAGGTTTGGCTGCGCCTCAAATTGGTGTCCCGCTACGAGTCTTTGTGTGGGATGTAGATGAAGCACTTGGACATTTAATCAATCCCGTTTTGGATCTCAGTGAAGAGATGCAGGATGGCGAAGAAGGGTGTTTATCCTTTCCGGAGCTGCGATACGAAACTCCGAGAGCCATGAGAGCGGTCGCAAAAGGTTTCAACATGTACGGTGAACCGGTCGTTGTTGAGGGAACTGAGTTCCTGGCCCGTGCCCTTCAACATGAAACCGATCATCTCAACGGCATTCTTTTTATAGATAAGTTATCGGCGGAGAACCGAAAGTTAGCGATGAAGGAAATTCGCGAATCGGAATGGTTTAATCTAGCCTCTGAAAATGGACAAACCATTCAAGTAAAGGACTCACCGCACACGATCTTCGGACGGAATACATAATGCGTCTTGGAGTAGCTGCTACTCCTGAAGTTGCGATTCCAACCCTTGAATGGTTGCACTCCAGCAAACACACCATTGAATTGATTATCACTCAACCCGATAAGCCAGCTGGAAGAGGTCGCGTACTTACGCAAAGCCCGGTTGCCGATTGGGCGGAGCAACACAAGATTGAGGTTGTTAAACCTGCAAGCTCAACAGAACTCAATGGTGTGATCGATAATCTGGATTGTGTAATCACCATCGGTTACGGAGTCCTCTTACCGCAGGCGGTTCTGGATCTTCCTCGACATGGTTTCCTTAATCTTCATTTCTCTTTATTGCCACAATACCGAGGTGCTGCACCCGCTCAATACGCCTTATTGCATGGCGCAGAACAAACAGGAGTTACCGTGTTTCAACTCGATAAGGGAATGGACACCGGACCTATTTTCTCTCAGATTGAAGTTGGAATAGATCCGCAATGGAGAAGTTTTGAACTGCTCAAGGTGTTAGCTGAGCGCGGGGTGGAAGCGGTTGACCAGGCTCTCGAGATGATTGCACAGGAAAAATCACCGACTCCTCAAAAAGGAACGCCATCATTTGCCCCAAAGATTTCAAAGCAAGATGCCTTGATAGATTTTACAAAGGATTCGGTGACTGTAGTTAATGCAATACGTGCTTACACATATGAACCTGGGGCGTGGAGTTTATGGAACTCCGAACCTTTCAAAGTCTCAGCAGCTATCTCGGCGCAAGCTCATTCAATGTCGCCATCAACTATCGCTGTCATCAATAACTGTGTCTTCGTGGGGTGCGGATATGGAACAACTATTGAGTTACTAAGGGTTGTTCCAGCAGGTAAGAAAGAGATGGCCGCCATTGATTGGGCACGTGGGGCTCGCTTAAATGGTGGAGAGTCTTTTGGTTGAGCCACGCAGAAACACCTTCAAATCTCCTAAACCGGAAGCTTCTCGCCTTCTGGCTTTTGATCTGTTAACTGAGGTCAATCGAAACAATGGATACTCCAACTTACTCCTGCCTCAAGCGCTCAATGCGAGCAAACTTGAAGAACGGGATCGATCCTTTGTAACAGAGCTCTTGTACGGAACTATTCGCATGCAAGGCAAACATGATTGGGTATTGCAACAGATTAGCGATCGACCATGGGCTGAGGTTGATCCAGGAATAGTTGATGTGTGCAGAATGGGTGTTCATCAAATTCATGAAATGCGGGTACCTGATCACGCCGCTGTGGCTTCTACCGTTGAAGTGGCACGTAAGCGTTTGGGAGAGTCAAAGGCGAGCTTTGTTAACGCGCTTTTACGAAGTGTTACACGTAAGAGCCAAGTGGACTGGTTTGCTCCGCTGAATCAGATATCTGATCCGGTAGAAAAATTTGCGATTCAATACTCTCATCCAGAGTGGATAGTTTCTGCCTACTTTGATCTTTTGAAGGATTGGGATGAGGTTGAAAAAGCTTTAGCGATTAACAATCAAGCGGCGGTTCCAACTCTAGTTTCATGGCCAGGTCTTTCTACTCAACAAGATTTAGTCGATATCGGGGGAGAGCCAACAACATTCTCGCCATACGGTGCTCATTGGAAGGGTAATCCAGGGGCTTTAGAGTTAATCAAGGCTCGAAAAATCGGCGTTCAGGATGAAGGTTCGCAGCTAGTTGCCTCAGCTTTTGCAGCTGCAGCGGGTGGCGATTCCTGGCTAGATATGTGTGCAGGACCTGGTGGAAAAGCTGCCTTGTTGTCCAGTATCGCTCGTGAACGTGGGATTCGTTTTACCGCCAATGAAGTTTCTGTTCCGCGTGCAGAGTTAGTTAAGCAAGTTGTGCAAGGGGACCGTGTTTTACTGGGAGATGGTCGAGAGATCGGCAATCAATCGGAGAAGTTTGATGCAATCTTGATTGATGCACCATGTACAGGATTAGGGGCTTTGCGTCGTCGACCTGAAGTTCGTTGGCGCAGAACGCTGCAGGATTTGCGTGAGCTCACACAGTTACAGCGAGAACTCATTGAATCCGGTATTAACGCTTTGGCTCCTGGAGGAATCTTGGGTTATGCAACCTGTTCACCACATCTTGCAGAAACATCGATCCAGGTTGCCGATATCAAGAAGCGTTTCCCGACCATGCAGCAAATGGAGATCACCCCATTTCTACCCGACAACCTTGAGGACTCTGAACGTGCTGGCGCGATGTCTCTGTGGACGCACAAAATCGGAACAGATGCGATGTATCTAGCCCTGTTTAAAAAGATTGCCGAGTAAAATACGAGCATGAGCCGTGAGATTCGTATAACGCCGAGCATTCTGAATGCGGATTTTTCAAGACTTAATGAGGAAATCAACCGTATCGCCGGCGTATCAGATCTACTTCACTTGGATGTTATGGATGATGTTTTCGTTCCGAACTTCACATTTGATTTTGAAGCCGCCTCAAAGATCGTCAAGGAATCATCTTTGCCTGTCGATGCACACTTAATGGTGGCAAATGTTGACCAGATCGCAGTTCAATACGCAGAGATCGGTTGCGCCTCAGTCACAATTCACGCCGAGGCAACTGAGAATATTCCGGCGACATTAAAGAACATTCGTGCAGCAGGTTCTCGTTCTAGCCTGGGAATCAAACCCAATACAAGCATCGAGGATTACCGTGATTGCGTTGATCTTGTAGATATGTTCCTCATAATGACCGTTGAACCTGGTTTTGGTGGGCAGAAATTTATGGAAAATATGATGGATAAGGTCAAACGGACCCGCGAATTAATTGGAGATAGAGATATCTGGTTACAGGTCGATGGTGGAGTGTCGATGCAAACTATCGAAATCGCGCTGGCGGCCGGTGCCGACACATTTGTCGTAGGGAGCGCTGTTTTTAACGCAGCTGATCCAGCCCAAATGGTTGTCGACATTAGAGAATTCGCAACGAGCAAGAGTGCGCTCTAGTAAACTTTGGACATGAAATCCTTTGAAGAGTTGTGGGCAGAGCTAAGCCAAAAGGCTATAGATCGTCCTGAAGGATCTGGAACAGTTGCTGCGTTAGATGCAGGGATTCACGCAATCGGGAAAAAGATTCTCGAAGAAGCTGGCGAGGTATGGCTGGCAGCTGAACATGAAAGCGATGAAGCTTTAGCTGAAGAGATCAGTCAGCTTCTTTACCATCTGCAAACATTGATGCTTGCACGCGGTTTAACACTTAACGATATCTATAAGTTTCTCTAAGGGGCGATCATGTTACGAATAGCTGTACCAAACAAGGGCTCCCTTGCTGAGAGTTCAATTTCAATTTTGAAGGAGGCTGGCTATCGCCAGCGCACAGATAGTCGAGATTTAGTTCTGGCTGATCCTGATAATGGTGTTGAGTTTTACTACCTACGTCCACGCGATATTGCTGTCTATGTAGGTTCCGGTGAATTAGAGGCTGGAATTACCGGTCGTGACTTACTGATCGATTCTGCAGCCGATGCTGAGGAGATACTCTCCTTGGATTTCGGGGGATCAACCTTTCGCTTTGCTGCACCAACAGGCAGGGATTGGAAGATTAGTGATCTAGCTGGAAAGAGAATCGCCACGGCGTATCCAGGTTTAGTACAACACAGTTTGAAGGGTTTAAATATCCAAGCCCAGATCGTTCGTTTGGATGGCGCAGTGGAAAGCAGCGTTCGTCTTGGAGTTGCTGACATGATCGCCGATGTTGTTAGTACGGGAAATACCTTGCGCCAAGCTGGTCTGCAAACATTTGGAGAACCAATTTTGAGCAGCGAAGCGATCGTTATTAAGCGAACAGGTGTTGCGATACCTGCTGGACTTGAAGTACTGATTCGACGACTTCAGGGCGTAGTAACTGCGCGCCGTTATGTTTTGCTCGATTACGATGTTTCAAAGGATCTGGTTGAAAAGGCATGTGCGATCACGCCAGGACTTGAATCTCCGACTATTTCACCTTTGCAAAAAGCTGATTGGGTGGCGGTACGTGCGATGGTGCTTCGTAAAGAGACTAACCGTGTAATGGATGAACTATGGGCTCTTGGTGCTCGTGGAATCCTGGTAACAGATATTCACGCCTGCCGTTTGTAGTTAGAGATTTATCAGGTGTGCAACACCGCGAAGTGAAGGCTCATTGATCACATATTGAGCCTGTTCGGCCACGATTGGCTTCGCGTTAAATGCGATGCTTATACCTGCAGCTGCCATCATGTCTAAATCATTTGCTCCATCGCCAATGGCTACTGTGTCCTCGATTTTCACGCCGCACTTCTTTGCGAACTCATAAAGCGCAACAGCTTTGGCGGCTCGATCGATGATGATACCCGTTACTCGACCTGTCAGCCGTCCATCTACGATTTCGAGGGTATTGGCTTTGTAGAAATCAATCTTCAACCGATCAATCAGAGGCTTAATGATGTTGATGAAACCACCTGATACTAAAGAAACGAAGTGGCCGTTTGCATGCAATTGCTCAACGAGCTCGGCGGCTCCATCGGTCAAAAGGATCTCTTGCTGAACCTCTGTGATAACAGATTCAGGCAGATCCTTTAATAAGGCAACTCGCGCAATGAGACTCTGCGCGAAATCTAGTTCGCCACGCATTGCAGACTCAGTCACCTTTGAAACCTGATCAAACACACCGGCTTTCGCGGCCAATAATTCAATCGCCTCTTGCTGAATAAAGGTTGAATCAACATCAAATTGAACTAGGCGTTTAGGCGTGCTCATAGATTGTTCAGCCAACTGCAATCGTTGTTCCGGCTTCAGCTGATATTTGCTGGAGTGAGCTTGTCAAGACAGTTGCATCAACACCAGAAACATGGAGAACGATCTCGACAGGATCTAGTCCGTTGCGATTGATGTCCTCAATGTTTCCCTCTAAAGCCTTTATGCAAGCAGTCACCGCTGCCAAGTAGCGTGGATGAACTTTGGTGGAAGTTATCAAAACCTTTTGCAATTGTGGAGGGGCGGTTATTGGTGGTGAATAGGAAAATACAGAAGCGATATCTACATTCTGAGCAGAGGCCAGAGCCTCGAGGTCGGCTTCGATCGCGCCTTGATGAGCTGGGTTTAGCGCAATATGAACTGTCAGGATTAACCTGCTATTAATGATAATTTGATCGATATCGATAATTGATACTGCGAAGGGAGACAAGGTTTCAAATAAAGCGTTGGCCAACCCTGGTGCGTCCTCGCCAGTAAGGAGGATGAGACCGCTGAACTGCTCGCTTTTTTCGCTTGTAAGTGTCATAAGAAGGCAAGGTTATCGTGAATCACTATTGCTTTAGGTCAGGTTTGCGACCCTTTGATCGATCCACCCAGTATCTTTTGCATCTATGAGTAGCTCTGTTTTGACTCTTACAGATGTCTCCGTCCGACGAGGCGATCGGACTATTTTGGGACCTCTCAATTTTTCGATATCCCAGGGGGAGCGCTGGGTAGTTTTAGGTCCTAATGGGGCAGGAAAATCCACTCTTCTTCAGATTCTTGCTACAAAAATTTTCCCAACTCATGGAGTTGTAACGGTTTTGGATAAAGAGATGGGCAAGGTAGACCTCTTTGAATTGAGAACGAGAATCGGCTTATGTGGTTCCGTTATCGCAGAAGATATTCCCTTTGATGAAACAGTTAAGGATGTTGTTTTAACTGCCGCGTATGCGATCTTAGGTCGTTGGAATGAAGCTTACGATTTGTGGGATGAATCTCGCGCAATGGCCCTGCTTACCAATTTTGGAGTCCGTGAGCTAGGCGATCGCCTGTATGGAACTTTGAGCGAGGGTGAAAAGAAGCGAGTTCAAATCTCTCGTGCATTGATGACCGATCCAGAACTTCTTTTATTGGATGAGCCAGCTGCTGGTTTAGATCTTGGTGGTCGTGAGGATTTGCTCAAGCGTTTTGCTAACTTCTCCGCCGATCCACTCGCTCCTGCCACGATTTTAGTAACACACCACATTGAGGAAATTCCTTCCGGAACAACTCATGCCCTGTTGATTAAAGATGGGGTAATAGCGGTATCGGGACCGATTGACCAGGTAATTACCTCAGAACATGTCTCCGCCATTTTCGGAACTTCAATTACCGTGACGCCAGAATCTGGTCGATACTTTGCACGTGCAGCTGTTTAATCAGTTACATCCAGAGTGGCAAGAGGCTTTACTTTCACAACGTTCAGAGATCGATCGCATCGATCTATTCCTTCACAATCGCAATATTGCACCCAGCTTTGATCTCATCTTCAGAGCTTTGCGCCATCCGATTTCCCATACACGAGTAGTTATCATCGGTCAGGATCCATATCCGACAAAGGGCCATGCTCACGGTTTAGCATTTTCTGTTGATTCAACAGTTACTCCACTACCGGCTTCTTTGCGCAACATCTTTGAAGAGCTTCAATCCGATTGCGGCATCACCCGAAGTAATGGAGATTTATCAGAATGGGCTGATCAAGGGGTCATGCTGTTAAATCGAATCTTGAGCACCGAGGTCGGTTCCTCTATGGCACATGCGAAATTGGGTTGGGAGGAGATCACCAACACAATCGCATCAGTGTTGGGAAAACAACAGGTTGTTGCTGTTTTATGGGGAAGGTACGCGGCGCAGCTAACTGGTTACTTTAAGGAGGAGATGGTTATAACTTCTGCACACCCAAGTCCATTATCTGCCTATAGGGGCTTTTTGGGATCACAACCATTTTCAGCGATTAACTCAAAGTTAACTGAACTAGGCATGCCTGCAATAAATTGGTAAAGAAAAGGCCCCCGGTTTCCCGAGGGCCTTTCTCCTTGAAACTGTTAGCCAAGCCAAGCGTTCAGTGGTGAAGACAAGAAGTACACCACGAACAAGCCTGACACTAGGTATAGCAAAGGATGGATCTCTTTGCCGCGACCTTGAACCAAGCGGATGACCACGTGTGTGATAAATCCAGCACCGATACCAACTGAGATGTTGTAGGTAAATGGCATCAAGATGATTGTAAGGAAGGCAGGCACTCCGATACCCAAATCATCCCAATCAATGTTCTTGATCTGAGACATCATTAGGAATCCAACGATGATCAGTGCAGGCGTTGCAGCCTCGTAAGGAATGATTGCAACAAGTGGTGCTAGGAAGGTTGTAAGCAGGAAGGCTATTCCAGTTACAACTGAGGCCAGACCAGTTCGTGCACCTTCACCAACGCCAGCTGCAGATTCAATGTAGCTAGTGTTTGAAGAGATACCTGCAGCGCCACCTGCAGCAGCTGCTACAGAGTCAACCAAAAGAATCTTTTGGATGTTGTCAACGTTTCCATCCTTATCTGCAAGACCTGACTCGTGACCGATAGCGGTAACTGTTCCTACTGTGTCAAAGAAATCAGAGAGCAATAAGGTGAAGAGAAGAAGGATTGCTGCGATGAGTGAAACATTGTCCAGTGTGAATGCTCCGAAGAGATCAAACTGGCCTGTGAAATCAAATTCAGGCACTGCAACTACCTCTTTTGGAACCGCAGGTATACCTAGCTGCCAACCGCCATCGACGATGGTTGGTGGATTACCTGGAGTGAAGTTTGGAGCAATGTTGTACATTTTTTGGATCACGATTGCCAAAATAGTAGCTGCGGAGATTCCGATAAGGATTGCACCCTTTACCTTGCGAACCATGAGTCCGATGATTAGAAGTGTTCCAAATACGAATACAACCGTTGGCCAACCAACTAGATTTCCATTAACACCTAGGCCCACAGGAACTGGACCACTCGCGGTACGACGAACGAATCCGGCATCAACAAGACCAATAAGTGCGATGAATAGACCGATTCCAACTGAGATCGCGATCTTGATCTGTGGTGGAACCGCCTTGAATACCGCTACGCGGAAACCTGTAAGAACCAGAACCAAGATGATCAAACCTTCAAGAACAACAAGGCCCATTGCTGCAGCCCATGTCATCTTTGATGCGATACCAACTGCAACGAAGGTATTAAGCCCAAGGCCTGTAGCAAGTGCCAATGGATAGTTCGCGATTGATCCCATCAGGATTGTTAGAACACCCGCAACTAACGCAGTTGTTGCTGCAACCATTGCTGGAGCTGGTTGCGCTCCGCCAAATAGGAATTGACCATTTGCATCAGGTGAATACGCCAAGATGATTGGGTTGAGCGCCACGATGTAGGCCATCGTGAAGAAGGTTACGAGTCCGCCTCGAACCTCTTGGGCGATTGAGGAGCCCCGTTCTGAGATTTTAAAGTATGAGTCCAGCATGAATACTGCCTTTCTAATTTTGTTAACGGGGGTGTTTGCGACCCCGTGTGCGATAGGGCGCACAACCCTTGGGAAGATGTGAAGATCCTATGCGCTACCTGGAAGTAACCCGTGAAACGACTCCCAGGGCGATCGCTATGGATTGTCCGATTAAGAGGGCAAATAGGAGGGTGCCGAGGCCCACTGTGCCGCCCAACAACCAGCCAGCAACTAATACGGAGCCTTCGATAGCTAATCGAACCCGTCCGATGCGAACGCCGGTTGAGTTATGAAGGGCTGTCATTAATCCATCTCGTGGACCTGGACCAAGTGCGCAGGTGATGTAGAGGGCTGAGCCCAGTCCAACCATGCCAATGCCAATCAAGCAGTAGATAACACCAAATCCGTAATTGTTTTGCTCCGGGAAAATTGAAACGCCGATCTGAATTGCGGTAGCAATGATGACGATATTGGAAAGTGTTCCAAATCCTGGTTTTTCCTTGAGCGGAATCCATAACAAAAGAACAAGTGAACTAATCGCAAAGGTTGACCAACCCATCGTGATATCAAGTTTTCCGGAAACACCTTGCGCTAAAACAGACCACGGAGCGTTACCAATTGTGCTTTGAATAAGTAACGAATCACCGAGACCAAAGATGAATAAACCGAAGAAAAGTACGCCAATACGCGCGGGGTTCAGATCCCATCTAGATGCAGCACTCCAAGGCGTCTTCGGAACTGTCTTATGTGGGCGCAAAAACTCTAGAAATGAATTGGACATTGAGTGAGTATAATCAGCAAATGTTTCCTGGCGTTGGCACCATCATCAATATCATCACGATTATCTCTGGAGCATCCCTTGGAGTTCTAGTTGGAAATCGCATGCCAACTCGAACAAGGACCTTGCTGACAGATGTTCTGGGCTTGGTTACCTTGTTAGGCGCAGCTTCAGCTCTTATCCCACTGTGGTCGGATCGCTATAACGATGCTCTTCCACAAGGCTGGAGTTTGCTCGTAGTTCTTGGATCACTTCTTATCGGTGGTTTGATCGGCTCGGCGTTAAAACTAGAAAATAAACTTGATGCACTAGGTGAAAATCTGCGTATTAGATTTAAAGCCTCTAGTGAATCTACCTTTGTTGAAGGTTTTGTCGCCGCATCACTTCTCTTTGCCATTGGTCCGCTGGCTATTCTCGGAAGTATCAGCGACGGTATGGGTACCGGAATAGATCAACTGATTCTCAAAAGCACCCTCGACTTTTTCGCCGCCATGGCCTTTGCCACCTCTTTAGGGTGGGGTGTTGCAGTCTCTGCTCTGCCTGTTGGAATTTATCAAGGCGTGTGGACGGTGATTGGCTTTGGTCTAGGAGAAATCTTGGATGGGTATCAAGTTGATGCGATGACGGTTGTTGGCGGAATCATGCTGATTTGCATTGCCTTCAGATTGTTAAACATAAAGAGCGTTGCTGTCGGCAATCTCTTACCAGCGCTAGCTATCGCTCCGTTATTTGCTCTGATAGTTCACAGCATTTAGATCGTTGAAGCATCGATGACAAATCGATACTTCACATCACTTGCAACTGTTCGCTTGTACGCCTGGTTTATGTAATCAGCCTTAATGACTTCTACATCGCTCACGATCGAGTGCTTTGCACAGAAATCAAGCATCTCCTGCATCTCGGGAACTCCACCGATCATAGAACCTGCCATTGAGCGACGGCCGTTGAGCAAGGTTCCAGCATGAACTTCATAAGGCTTACCCGGAAGACCAATGACGACGAGCGTGCCATCAAGGGTAAGGAGATTGAGGTAATCATTGATATTGAGCTCAGCACTTACTGTGTTCAGAATGAGATCAAAGTTTTTAGTCAATGAAGTTAAGTTGGCTGGAACCTTTGTGCTAACAAAGTGATGAGCACCCATTGCGATCGCATCAGCTTGTTTGTTAGGGGAATGGGATAAAACAGTTACTTCAGCGCCCATCGCTACTGCAAACTTCACACCCATATGTCCCAAGCCACCCAAGCCCATAACAGCAACTTTCATGCCTGGCTTAACTTTCCAATGCTTGATCGGCGAGTACAAAGTAATTCCGGCGCACAACAGTGGTGCAACACCATCTAAAGGAAGATTGTCAGGAATCTTCACCGCATAATCTTCATTGATAACAAAGTTATTTGAGTAACCGCCCATTGCAACTGTTTTTCCATCGCGTTCTAAACCGTTATATGTGCCGGTCATTCCTTCTACGCAATACTGCTGCAATCCCTTTTGGCAACTTTCACAGGTACGACAAGAATCAACGAAGACGCCGACACCGATCTTGTCACCAACTGAAAATTTAGAAACCTTGGTACCGACCGCGGTGACGATACCTGCGATTTCATGACCTGGAACCATAGGGAAGATCGCAGCTCCCCATTCTTCAGCAACCTGATGAATATCGCTGTGACAGATTCCGGCATAGGAAATATCAAGGGCAACATCATTGGAACCTAATTCGCGACGTTCAAACTCGTATGGAACTAGATCTGTCTTTGCAGCTAGAGCCGCATAAGCACGTGATTTCATTGTTACTCCTTGAACGGTAAGGGAAGGGATGAAGTATGTGCTGCACGTGATGCACGCGCCGTTACTTGTCGCATGTGATGGCGACGGCAAAGAACCTCATATGCAACCTCTGCACCTGGTGCTACATCGCCAACGACGACCTGTTCACCCTCAAGAACCATAACGCCGCCAACAGTTCGGGCGTTATGTGTTGCTCGAGCGCCGCACCAGCACAATGCTTCAACCTGCAAGGTGTTTACACGGTCGGCAAGTTCAACTAAACGAGCAGAGCCGGGGAATAACTTTGTTCTAAAGTCAGCAAGGATTCCAAAGGCGAAAACATCTATCCCTAACCCATCAACAACCCGTGCTAATTGATCGATTTGAGCGCTTTCATAAAATTGCGCCTCGTCACAAATGATGTAATCAACCCTTTCACCCATCGAAAGTTTGTCGACTACCAATTTATGGATATCTAATTCAGGGGAAACCTCAATGGCAGGACTGGATAAACCCAATCGTGAAGAAATGACGCCGGAACCTGCGCGGTCCTTGTTGGTGAAAATCAAACCTGTTCGGCCTCGACTTTGATGGTTATGGGCTGTCTGAAGCGCGAGTGTGGATTTACCGCTATCCATCGTTCCGCAGTAGTAGATCAATTCAGCCATGGAGCGCATCCTGCCATAGCTCTATGAAAATAGCCCTTTATCCTTCAAAGCAGCTTCAAGTTTTCTCTTTAAAGCTAAGGCCGCTTCAACTGAGATGTGCGAACCATCACGATAGACAACATATCCATCTTGAATAGCGGGACAGAAAGATGTACAGAGCCACGGGGTTGGATCAATCTGTTTAAAGCCGTTGATAATCAGATTGGGAGTTTTTTCAGTTGAGTCACATGTGTGTGAATCGCGAGAGGCTAGGCAGTTAGGAATATCTCGTAGAGGTCGTGGCGTATCGCTTATGTAAATCAAGTTTCGAGAAGAACCTTGCAGATCTGCAAGCAAACGTCGCTGGCCGTCATTCCACCATTGGGTTTTACTTGGGTAACCAGATGGGGGAGTGAAGTACTGAAAACTGCTGACAATTACGGCTGCTGGTTTGATTTTCTGAATCCGCTGGATGGAATTTTCTCTCCACTTTTCGCAATCAGAGTTCTTGAATGCTCCTTGATCAGGTCGAGGACTATCAACTGATGAACACGCTGATTTAGTAAGCGAGATTAATTCAAAGCCCTTTTCACGCGCTAACGCCTCTAGGGTTGGGAACCACTGGGCGGCATGAGAATCACCGTAGAGAACGATCTTTGTCTTTGAGCCGATCTCGCCGTATGTGCACTTACCAGATTTATCTTCTCCGTAATTGACATGGCAACCATCGCCGTAAACAGCTGGCTTTTCTATGACCTTATTCAGATCAAATCGATAGTTAGTTCCTTTGACTGAAATAATGGAACTCGCGGTAGAAGAAATCACTACTGCAGCGAGTAAGGAAATCGCGGTCGTTGCAGCAAAGAATCCATAAACCTTCTTGCCGCTCCAGTTTCTGTGACGTAAAGGTTGTTCCACGAATTTGCTTGTTAAATGTGCCAAGACAACTGTTAAGAGGATGCAGAAGATTCGTTCACGTATGCGAAGAGGACGTCCTAAGGCGCTACTCGGTAAAACTAGGGCGGGCCAATGCCATAGATACAGTGGATATGAGATTGCGCCCAGCCACTGCGCTAGCCGGTTATTACTCAGATCATTAAAAAATCTCGGCCAAATCGGGATGGTTCCAATAAGAACAGCGGTTGCTGCCACTGGCAACAATGCATTGATCCCGGGAAAAGCGGTGCTTTCATCAAAGTTAATTGATGCAATCGCAATTCCGACAACACCGAGCCACGGGAAGTATCGATTACGTAAGTATTTTTCCGGGATAAAAAGCAGGAGCGCTCCAACTCCTAGTTCCCAGGCGCGGGTAGGCAGAGAATAAAAAGCCCAAATAGGAGATGTTTGTGTCTGGTAAATGGACAGTAGTAATGACAGTGCAGTAACTATTGCTACACCATTCAGAATTGCCTTTTTGCCGTAGCGCGAAAGAAATAAAATGAAAATTGGCCATACGACGTAAAACTGCTCTTCAACAGCTAAAGACCAGTAGTGGATAAAAGGCGAAGGTGTTGCATTGAGATTTTGATAATCGTTCTGCCACCACGCAAAGAGATAATTTGAAATGTATGCAGCCGCTGCAAATAAATCGCGACCTAAAGCATCTCGCGTGATGGGCGGAAGAACAAACATGCCCACAATTGCAGTTACAAAGAGAACAAAGACAGATGTAGGTAGAAGTCTCTTTATTCGACGTTGATAGAAAAGGTTGAGATCTAATCGCCCGGTTTTATCAATCTCTCGGATAATCAGACCAGTGATCAAGTAGCCAGAGATCACATAGAAGATGTCAACGCCGATGAATCCACCCGGCATCAGGCGGGCATGAAAGATTGTTACAAGGAGTGCGGCTAAGGCACGCAAACCTTGAATTTGCAGGATACGCATCGCTACGAAACTACCAGCGAAGTAACTGGAATCTCAGGATATTTCTGATTAAGTCGTTCTCGACCAGGCAGGCCTTCAATTTCGAGCAGAGCTAAAACATGGATAACTTTTCCGCCTAGGCGTTGAATCAATTCGATCGCAGCGGCGATAGTTCCACCCGTGGCAAGCACATCATCTATCAGTAAGACATTTGCTCCTGGGCTGACGGCATCGATGTGTAGTTCAAGGGTGTCAACACCGTATTCAAGGCCATAACTTTCTGAGATTGTCAGATGCGGAAGCTTTCCTGCTTTGCGAATAGGAACGAAGCCGCTGCGCAATTGATTTGCCACCGCAGAGGCAAAGATGAAACCACGGGCTTCAATACCTGCAACAAGGGTTGATGAATCGGCGTAGGTTGCAAACTCTTCTGTAATCGCGATGAAAGCTTCGCCATGTGCCAACAATGGGGTGATGTCTTGAAAACGAATACCTGGTTTTGGGTAATCGGGAATTTCACGGATGAGCGAAAGAGCGTCATCGATTTTCATGTGTCCGAGAGGGGACTTGAACCCCTAATCCCTTGCGGGAACTAACACCTCAAGCTAGCGCGTCTGCCAATTCCGCCACCCGGACTGAGTGATAGGAAAGGATAGCAATTGGGTGCAAGAATAGCGAAATGAGTACAACACACACCGAACTTGAACTAGAAACCATTCGTATCTGCCAAGAGTTAATTCGGATTCCGAGCGTTAACTTTGGTGATGGTAAAGGTGACGAAAAGGCGGTTGCCGATTACGTAGCGAAGTTGTTGTCCGAGGTTGGCATCGAACCTACTATCTATGAATCTGCTCCGGGTCGTTGCAACGTTATAGCTCGCATTAAAGGAAAGAATCCGCAACGACCAGGTTTAGTCGTTCATGGACACATAGATGTTGTTCCGGTAAATGCCGATGATTGGTCTGTTGATCCATTCGGCGCAGAGATAAAGGATGGATACATCTGGGGTCGCGGCGCAGTGGATATGAAAAATATGGATGCAATGATTCTTGCAACCGTTCGTGATTGGGCGAGGACTGGTTTTGTTCCGGATCGCGACATTGTCTTAGCTTTTTTCGCAGATGAAGAAGCTGGAAGCGTGTATGGATCTCACTACATGGTGAAGGAGCATCCAGAAGTTTTTGCTGGTTGCACCGAAGCGGTTTCCGAAGTTGGAGGTTTCTCTGTAACTGTTGCTGGTGGTAAGCGTTTGTACCTCATTGAAACCGCAGAAAAAGGAATCCATTGGATGCGTTTAACCGCTGATGGTCGCGCTGGACATGGTTCGATGATGAATGATGACAACGCGATCACCTCACTTTCAGAAGCTGTTGCAAAAATCGGTCGATTTGAATGGCCGCAGCGCTATAGCAAAACTGTAAAAGCATTTTTCAAGAGAATCGCCGAAGAAACAGGCAAGCCTTATAACGAGGAAGATCTTCGCCCGCTTTTGAAGGAGATTGGTTTTGCATCCAGCATGATCGGTGCAACCCTTCAAAATACCGCCAATCCAACGATGTTAGATGCCGGTTATAAAGCGAACGTGATCCCAGGATCGGCAACTGCAACAATCGATGGACGTTTTATCCCGGGATTTGAAGATGAACTGAATTCAACTATTAAGAGTTTGATTGGTGAGAACATCACCGTTGAGACAATTACTCGCGACAAGGCGCTAGAAGTTCCCTTCGAGGGAGATCTCGTCGAGGCAATGTGCAACGCCTTAGTAAAAGAGGATTCGGTAGCGATTCCAGTTCCTTATGTAATGAGCGGTGGTACAGACAATAAAGCACTAGCTGATTTGGGAATTATTGGTTACGGATTCTCTCCACTCAAGCTAGATGCTGATTTCAATTTCATGGCGATGTTCCATGGAGTAGATGAACGAGTACCTGTTGAAGGCCTTACTTTTGGAGCGCGTGTGCTTAAGGATTTCCTAGAACACGCCTAAAGGCTGATCTCATCCAAAGCGGTCCGAACAATCTCCGGAAGTGAGATCTCTTCGCTCTTCAGCACGCCGCGAAGTTGGGCACCTGTTCTGGCTCCAATAAGTGAGCTAGTAACACCTGGTGCATCACGCACCCACGCTAAGGCAACTTCAAGTGGTGAAAAACCTAAACCTTCAGCCGCAACTGCAACAGCTTCAACTATTTTTGCTGAACGAGAGTCCAAGTACGGCTCAATATGCTTTGCAAAATGTGGCGCAGCACCGCGTGAATCACTCGGAATCCCTTTGCGGTATTTACCTGTTAATACTCCACGAGCAAGAGGTGCCCACGCTAAAAATCCCAAACCACATTCAACCGCAGCATCGATAATTTCAAACTCTGCATTTCGATTAAGAAGTGAGTACTCACCTTGAACAGTAGTCAAAGGCGCCTTCATTGAATTGGATTGCTGTTTTGTGGCGGCTCTCGCTAACTGCCAACCAGAGTAATTACTTACTCCAACATATCGAGCGCGACCAGTTGTGTATGCATAATCAAGCGCAGACAAGGTGTCATCTAGGGGAGTGACCTCATCCCAATTGTGTATCTGCCAAATATCTACAAAATCTGTTCCCAGACGGCTGAGTGAACGATCCAACTCAGCGATTAATGAATGTCGTGAAGCATCTACCCGTCGAGTTCCATCAGCAAAATTGATTCCTGCTTTGGTTGCGATAATGACATCATCGCGATTGAAAAGTGTCCCGATTAAGCCACCGATTACACGTTCGCTGTCTCCATCACCATAAGTAGCTGCGGTATCAAGAAAGTTTCCGCCAGCATCTAAAAAGGCACGGCACTGATCCGCCGCTTCAATCTCATCGGTGTCCCGTCCCCAGGTCATGGTTCCAAGTCCCAAGCGAGAAAGTGCTAATCCGCTTCCGCCAGCTCGTCGCTTTTCCATGGTGCGACCTTAGCAAGGCCGAAGGGCAAAAGCTGCGATAGCCTTTCATTATGCGTTTAGTTTTGATCCGACATGCCCACTCCCAATCAAATGCTTCTGGGGTTTTATCGGGACGACTACCCAATATTCACCTGTCTGAAAAGGGCATAAAGCAGTCGCAACAACTTTCCGAAAGGCTCGGAAACTTTGCGGTCGCGCAGTTAAGAGTTTCACCAATGGAAAGATGCTTTGAGACTATTTCTCCTTGGCTCAACGATGTTGTTCTGAAGAATTCACCAGATTTTGAACCGATCATCGATCCTTCACTCAATGAGGTCGATTACGGAAATTGGAGTGGAAAGAAGCTAATCACTCTGGCGCGCAAGAAAGAGTGGCGCACGGTTCAAGAATCACCCAGCCGCATGTACTTTCCTGGCGGTGAAGGAATAGCCCAGATGCAATCTCGTGCGATGAGTGTTGTTCATGAGCTTGCCACGCTTCCGGATTCTAAAACCGCTGTGATCGTTAGTCATGGCGATGTCATTAAATCTATAGTCGCATCCGCTCTCGGCACACACCTTGATGAGTTCCAAAGAATTATTATCGATCCTGCTTCTGTTTCAGTTTTGGATTATTCTGGAATTAAGCCTCGTGTTTTGCTTCTCAATGACACACGAGCAGTTGTTACAGATTTACTACAAGCACCTAAACGCTCCCGAAACCTTTTAGGTGGGGGAGCCGGTAAGTGAGGCACTCCTTCACCAATCCCGATCGATGTGTAGCCGGAACCATTGGTGCACCAGGTGAACGTGCATTCTTTATCCAAGCCCGTTCAGAGAATCGAGTTATTAGCGTCGCTGTTGAAAAGGCGCAGGTTCAAGCGGTCGCAAATCGTTTAGAACTGATGATCGCTGAAGTGCGAAAGGCAAATCCACTCGTTGTTATAGAAACTTTGCCAGCAGATGATGCTCCACTAGACACACCAGTTGATGAAGAGTTTCAGGTTGGCGCTATTTCCTTAGCGTGGAATGATGAAACTCAACTCATTGCTCTGGAACTGTATGAGTTAGAAGATGATGAGGAAGATGCCGAAGGCAGTGTTCTGGAAATCAATTTTTCACTCGGAATGGCTGCAGCTTTTGCGCAACGATCAAAAGCGGTTGTAAACGCGGGACGATTACCGTGTCCTTTTTGCGGGATCCCGATTGATCCACGTGGACATCTGTGTCCGAGGGCAAATGGCTACCGTCGATAAGTTAGCGATCTTGCGTGATGGTGCGTTGCGAGTCACTGGACGGTTAGTTGATGCATCTAACGCCACCTTGTATGCAACCTCAACCTTCAACGAAGAGGAATTGATTTGTATTTACAAGCCAATAGCGGGCGAAAGGCCCTTATGGGATTTTTCAGAGGGATCATTGGCTTATCGTGAATACGCTGCTTATTTAGTAAGCGATCGAATTGGTTTTAATCTCGTTCCTCTCACTATTTTGCGTGACGGTCCCTATGGCGAAGGAATGGCGCAGGAGTGGATCACCATTGATGAGTCCATTGATTTAGGTGTTTTCTTTTCAACTGATCATCCCTCTTTGCGATTAATGGCGCTCTTTGACGCGATTGTTAACAACACCGATCGCAAGATTGGACATTTACTTCCGCTTACCAAGGAAGTTGTTTACGGCTGCGATCATGGGGTGACTTTTCATGTTGAGGACAAGTTACGCACTGTTTTATGGCAATGGGCAGAGGATCCATTTAACAAACAAGAGATAGAGATCCTGCAAAGAGCTGAAAAACTTTTAAGAGGAGAGTTAGGTGCTTTGCTTGAGCCGCTGCTGACTAAAGAAGAGATCGCTGCGACACAACACCGTGTATCTCGCTTAATCTCCGAAGGTGCATTCCCGCTACCAAATCCCAATTGGCCCGCTGTTCCGTGGCCGGCTTTCTGAGAAAGCAATACGATACAGATATGAACTCTTGGGTCTCGGTTGATATCCCCGCTTTGGCCATAGGGGGCGAACTTCCAGCACTACGGCTCTCTGACACAGCCTCACAAAGTGTAAAAGCTGTGGAGAAGAAGGCCACGTATCGCATGTATGTATGCGGGATTACTCCTTACGATTCAACCCACCTTGGACATGCTGCTACATATTTAACCTTTGACCTAATCAATCGTTACCTCAGAGCTTCCGGATCGTCAGTTAATTATGTACAAAACATCACTGATATTGATGATCCTTTACTTGAGAGAGCTATTCGAGATGGTGTTGATTGGAAAGAGCTAGCCCATCAACAAATAGATCTATTTCGTGGCGACATGGTTGCACTTCGAGTTATTCCACCCGCCCATTACATAGGCGCTGTTGAAGCAATTCCGCTTGTTATCGAAGCGGTGAATGCGCTTGCATCGCGAGAAAGTATCTACCCCGTCGATACCGATCTTTACTTCGCCGTAAATAAGGATCCTCAATTTGGAAGACGATCACATCTATCATCAGAAGAGATGGCCACTATATTTTCTGAGCGTGGAGGCGACCCATTACGCGCAGGAAAACAAAACCCACTTGATTGTTTAGTGTGGATGAGTCAGCGACCTAATGAACCTGGATGGGAATCATCGTTGGGTGTCGGGCGACCAGGATGGCACATTGAATGCACAGCAATCGCACTTAAGTATTTGGCTCCATTAGATACTGAAGTAACACTTATTGATATCCAAGGTGGCGGAAGTGATCTGATCTTCCCTCACCACGAAATGTGCGCCGCTCAAGCACATGTGATGACAGGTAAAGAGTTAGCCGCCTCATATGTTCACACCGGAATGATTGGCCTAGATGGCGAAAAGATGAGCAAGAGCAAGGGAAATCTCGTCTTTGTCTCACGCTTAGTTGCAGCAGGGGTCGATCCGATGGCGATTCGTTGGGCGCTCATGTCCACCCATTATCGTGTCGATCGAATGTGGAGCGATGAAGTATTAAGCAAAGCCCAGCTCGAAGTTTCCAAAGTTAAAGAGGCTTTGAAGATGTCAGATGTTGCACCGACAACACAATTGGTTCAACAAATAGCTGAAGCAATCAGCAATGATCTTGATACCCCTGGAGCAATCGCAGCCGTACTTTCTTGGAGTCAAGAGACTATGAATGGATCTAGCGGGGGAGATGTAACGCAATTACGAAATACCCTGGATGCACTATTGGGTTTAACTCTCTAATCCTCTTTTTGTCTACGTAAATATCTCTCAAACTCTTTAGCAATGCTGTCTCCGGAAACATCTGGTAGTTCGGCAGCATCTTTACTTTCTTCAAGCGCTTTTACATACTCGGCAACTTCTGTGTCTTCCGCTGCCAAATCATTGACCTCTTGCTCCCACGAGTCTGCACTCTCCGGTAAATCTGCCAATGGAATAGATACATCTAGGAACTCTTCTAGGGTGTTGATCAAAGCCAATGTTGCTTTCGGAGATGGTGCATTGGAAGCGTAATGTGGAACAGCTGCCCACAAAGAGATCGCATCAATGCCACGTCGCATGCACCCATCTTGGATGATTCCTAGAATTCCAGTTGGACCTTCGTACTTGGATACGGAAACACCTAACCGAGCCGCAATCGATGGATGAGCACCCGTTCCGGTGACAGAGATTGGACGAGTATGAGGAGTATCAGCAAGTAATGAACCGAGTGTGATGATGAGCGAAACCTCTAGATCATCGGCTAAATCTAAAAGATCAGAGGTGAAACTCTTCCAACGCATCGATGGTTCAACTCCTGTGACAATTACTAGATCTCGTGGCATTGAAGGAATCGATAATCCAAAAACTTGAGTTGTTGGCCAGGTAAGGCTGCGAATCTCGCTCTCATCAATGGAGACAACTGGACGATTTACTTGAAAATCGTAGAAATCTTCAGATTCAACATCTGCTATCAGCTCTGGTACTACATCATCACTTTTATCTCGCCATCCAGATAACAAGTGCTCCACCGCACCAGAAGCCGCTTCAGCAGCATCATTCCAGCCAGAAAAGGCCATGATCATGACCGGATTTCGCAGCAGTGGAATCTGATGAATCTCCATGAAAGCAACCTTAAGGTAACCTTCGTCAAATGAGTACTCCAACCAAGCAGCCAGGGTTATTGCGCACCACCTTGGCCCAACGGGTTGTAGTTGCCGATGGGGCTATGGGCACGATGTTGCAAGCGGCAAATCCCACCCTCGAAGATTTTCAAAACCATGAAGGGTGCAATGAAATTCTCAATGTCAGTAGGCCCGACATTGTTCGCTCCGTTCACAATGAGTACCTAGCGGCTGGAGTCGATGCCGTTGAGACCAATACCTTTGGCGCTAACTGGTCTAACTTGGCAGATTACGGAATCGAAGATCGTATCTATGAACTAGCTTTTGCTGGCGGAAAGATCGCACGTGATGCTGCAGATTCATTTTCGACAAAGGATAAACCTCGCTTCGTTTTAGGATCACTGGGACCTGGAACAAAATTGCCTAGCCTCGGCCACACAACTTATGAGAATCTAAAGGTTGCGTATTACACCGCTGCAAAGGGTTTGTCTGATTCAGGATGCGACGCGCTGCTAGTTGAAACTTCACAGGATTTACTTCAGGTAAAAGCTGCGGTTAATGGTTGTCGTCAAGCGATCAATGAAGCTGATCGCGACATTATGTTGATCGCACAAGTCACCGTTGAAACAACGGGAACAATGCTTTTGGGCTCAGAGATCGGTGCTGCTCTCAATACTTTAGAGCCAATGGGAATTGATTTGATTGGTCTGAACTGTGCAACTGGACCAACTGAAATGTCTGAACATCTTAGATACTTAAGTAAGAATGCAAAGATCGCCATTTCAGTAATGCCTAACGCCGGATTGCCGGTTTTGGGAGCAAATGGTGCTTCCTATCCGTTGGGACCTCAGGAGCTTGCAACAGCGCTCGAAGGATTTGTTGATGATTACGGAATCTCCTTAGTAGGTGGATGTTGCGGAACGACCCCAGCCCACTTAGCAGCTGTTGTTCAGCAGGTCAGCGGCAAAAAGGTTCATGGAAGAACTCCGCAGTTAGATCCTGGTGCCTCATCGTTGTATCAATACGTTCCTTTCAGACAGGACAAGACTTATCTTGCAATTGGTGAACGCACCAACGCGAATGGCTCTCGCGCATTTAGAGATGCCTTGTTGGCCGAGGATTGGGAAAAATGTGTCGAGATTGCACGTGATCAGATCCGTGATGGTGCACATATGCTCGATCTATCAGTTGATTATGTAGGTCGCGATGGTGCAGCTGACATGAGTCAATTAGCCTCACGATTTGCAACCGCAAGCACGCTGCCGATCGTTCTCGATTCAACGGAACCTGCTGTACTAAAAGCAGGCCTCGAGCATTTAGGTGGTCGTTGCGTTATCAACTCCGTTAATTATGAAGATGGTGACGGCCCTACATCTCGTTTTGCAAAGATTATGCCTTTGGTCAAGGAGCATGGAGCAAGTGTTGTTGCACTGACTATTGATGAAGAAGGCCAGGCACGCGATGCTGAATGGAAGCTGCGAGTTGCTCGACGACTTATCAATGATCTGCATGACAACTGGGGAATGAATGTTGGCGACATATTGATCGACTGTCTTACCTTCCCAATTGCCACCGGTCAGGAAGAAACCCGTAAAGATGGAATTGAAACCATCAATGCGATTCGCCAATTAAAAGCTGAGTTTCCAGAGGTGCAAACAACCTTAGGTGTGAGCAACGTTTCTTTTGGTCTCAACCCTGCTGCCCGCGTTGTACTCAACTCTGTCTTTCTCCATGAATGTGTTCAAGCGGGGTTAGATTCTGCGATCGTTCACCCTTCAAAGATCACACCAATGGTTCGCATCGATGAACGACAAAAAGAGGTTGCTCTCGACCTGATTTATGATCGCAGAACATTTGATGGCGAGGAATGTACTTATGATCCACTACAAGAGTTTCTCCAATTATTTGATGGCGTCGAACTAGCAACCAGTAAGAATGCGCGAGCAGAAGCACTTGCTGCTCTGCCTCTGTATGAGCGACTTCAACGTCGCATCATTGATGGCGAAAAGGTTGGTCTAGAAGATGACCTCAAAGAGGCGATGGCTCAAGGAACTCCGCCACTAGAAATTATCAACACCCACTTACTTGAAGGCATGAAGATCGTTGGAGAGCTCTTTGGTAAGGGTGAGATGCAACTTCCATTCGTACTTCAAAGCGCAGAGGTTATGAAAACCGCGGTGGCTATTCTGGAACCATTTATGGAAAAGACCGGCGATGAAGGCCGTGGAACGATGTTGCTTGCAACTGTAAAGGGCGATGTACACGATATTGGTAAGAACTTGGTAGACATTATTTTGACTAATAATGGATACCGAGTTGTAAACATCGGTATTAAGCAGACTATCAATCAGATTATTGATGGCGCACTTGAATCCAATGCAGATGCAATTGGTATGAGCGGTTTGCTGGTGAAATCCACAGTAATCATGAAGGAAAACTTGCAAGAGATCACCGCACGAGGTTTGGATCAGAAATGGCCGATCGTGCTCGGGGGAGCTGCATTAACTAGAGCCTATGTTGAACAGGATTTAGCAGCGTTATTCCCCGGAGAAGTTCGTTATGCAAGAGATGCCTTTGAAGGCCTGCGACTCATGGATGCGATCATGGCGGTTAAGCGCGGCGAACCAGGTGCTGCACTTCCAGCACTTCGTGAACGTAAAGTTGCCAACACCAGAGTTAAAAGTGAAGAAGCACCTATCGATACAACACGTAGTGATGTCGCCGTTGATGTAGATATCCCAACTCCACCATTCTTTGGTTCTCGTGTCGTTAAGGGAATTCAACTCAGCGATTACGCGGGAATGTTGGATGAAAGAGCGCTCTTTGTTGGGCAGTGGGGTCTAAAGGGAAACCGTGGTGAGTATGAAAACATGGTGGAAACTGAAGGTCGCCCGCGTTTGCGTTCATTACTCAATGAGGTTCAGGCTAATGGTTGGCTCAACGCCGCTGTTGTGTATGGATACTTCCCTTGCTACAGCGAAGGCAATGATCTAGTCATCCTGCATCATGAGGGCGACAACAAGGGTAAAGAGAGAACGAGATTCACCTTCCCTCGCCAAACTCGTGATCGACGATTGTGTATTAGCGATTTCTTCGCATCTAAAGAGTCCGGAAAGACGGATGTGGTTGCTTTCCACGTAGTAACGATGGGATCGACCGTCAGCGAAGCAGCAGCAAAGTTATTCGCCGCAAATAATTACCGCGAATACTTAGAGCTGCATGGCTTATCTGTTCAGTTAACGGAAAGCCTTGCTGAACATTGGCATGCACGCATGCGTGAAGAGCTATCGGTTAAGGCAGATGACTCAGCGGACCTGCAGGGCATTTTGGATCAGGGATACCGAGGCTCGCGTTACTCATTTGGTTATCCAGCCTGTCCAGATCTGGAACAACAGGTTCAATTGTGTGAATTGCTAGACCCTGCACGTATCGGAGTTGAACTTTCAGAGGAGTTCCAACTGCATCCAGAGCAATCAACCTCTGCAATTATTGTTCACCATCCTGAAGCAAAGTACTTCAACGCTAACTAATGGAGAATCGAACTTCATTTTTTGATGCCGTCTTTTTTGATATGGATGGCTTGATGGTTGACTCAGAGCCTGAATGGTTTCAATCAGAGATTGAAGTAACCCATCCATTTGGTTACACCTGGTTAGAAAGTGACCAAATTGCCTGCCTTGGTGGACCCTTATCTCGAGTTGGCGAATACATGTATGAAAGATGTGGGGGAGCAGAATCTCCACAATTCTTCACCCAATCTCTCATTGATACTCAGGCCGCCAAGATGCGCGGAAATACTCCAACGATGCCAGGAGCGGTGGAACTTGTCCGTCAGTTGCAGTCTCATGGCGTTAAGACAGCGCTCGTTTCAGCCAGCCCACGCAATATCGTTGATGCCGTCCTAGACAACCTAGGACATGACTTATTTCCATTTTCAATTAGCTCTGATGATGTAGCAAATACAAAACCTCATCCAGATGCTTACTTGAAGGCGGCATCGATTAGTGATGCTGATATCGCAAACTGTTTAATCTTTGAGGACTCACTTACAGGAATGAAAGCAGCCACATCTAGTGGTGCCTTTCTTATAGCAGTTCCTCACCTAGTAACTATTGAAGAGTCGGCGAGAGTTCGTGTAATCAAATCGTTGGAGCAGTTAAGCTTCCACAAGATCGCTCAATTGCACAGGGATTTTTCCTCAGCGATTTAATCGTTATGGGCCGGACAGATACTCTTAAAGAAGCACCAGTCGCATAATCTTGAAGGTTTTGGTGGCCAATACTCTTTCTCCATAGAAATGAAGATATCTTGTGCGACACGGTGCAAAACTTTTTCAGCTGATTCAATATCCTTCAGAGTCGGATTACTTTTTACAATTCTTCCATCGCCAAGATAAATCAGTTGGAGCAGTTTTGGTAAAACCCCAGTTGATTTCCAATACAACAAGGCATAGACACGAAGCTGAAAGAGTGCTTTTTCCTCCCAACCAGGCTTGGGGGATTTACCGGTTTTGTAATCAACGATTCGTACCTCGCCAGTTGGGGCAATATCTAAGCGATCAACATATCCATGAAGGTAAACATCTTGCTCAAAATCATCTTCCAAATGCATCTCGCGATGTGTCGCCTCAAAGGTCGAAGGATTTTCTAAAGTGAAGTAAGTGCTCAAGAGCGAGGTTGCACGGTCTAACCACTCTTTCTCATTACTGACCATCTCCTTCAGCGCAGGTTTATCTGCAAGTTGAGCGCTCCATCGAGATGGCAAGAGATCAAATGCGGTTTGAGGAATTCGTTCAACACTTGGAAATTCAAAGAGATCCTGTAAAACGGTATGCACCAAGGTGCCACGTTCAGCATCCAGAGATGGTGGCTCGGGAAGTTTTTCAATCTTGCGGTACTTGTAGAGCTGAGGGCAGTTTTCGTACTCACTTACAGCGCTAGGTGATAGTCGCAGTTTCTTCTCATCGCTCACCTGACTGAAGATACCCGTACTTTCATCAACATTTTCGCCTAAGATGCTCCCGTGTCTAATCTTGGGTATTTCGGAGCCGGCGATCGCATTCAATTAACCGATCCAAAGGGCAAGCTGTACAGCTTTACCATCACGCCCGGAAAAGAGTGGCACACCCATAAGGGCTGGATTACACATGATGATTTAATCGGAATGCCTGAGGGTTCAGTTGTTAGCACCACAGCAGGTCTGAAGTTCACCGCATTTAAACCATTGCTCGCTGATTATGTACTGACAATGCCACGTGGTGCGACGATCGTGTATCCGAAGGATGCAGCGATGATTGTAGGAGTTGCTGATATTTATCCTGGCGCTCGAGTTTTAGAGGCTGGAGTTGGGAGCGGAGCGTTAACAATTTCTTTGTTGCGTGCAGCAGGCCCTACCGGAAAAGTCCACTCCGTTGAACGTCGCGCAGATTTTGCAGATAATGCTCGTTCCAATGTAGATGCGTACTTTGAATCCGCTCCAGAGAATTGGTCCCTAGTTGTTGGGGATTTGCAGGATCAAGAGTTTGACTCAGAGTTTGATCGAGTTATTTTGGACATGTTGGCGCCATGGGAGTGTGTAGATATCGCAGCACGGGCTCTTCGCCCCGGCGGAGTATTTCTCGCCTATGTTGCGACGACAACACAACTATCTGCCACCGCCGAAGCGCTTAAAGAAGATGGACGATTCACCGAACCTGAGAGCTCGGAAACCATGGTTCGAGGATGGCACCACGAAGGTTTAGCGGTTCGTCCTCAACAGCGAATGATTGGACACACAGGATTTCTCATTCAAAGCCGCAGAATGGCACCTGGCGTAGAGGTGTTGGCTCGACGTCGTCGACCAGCGAAGGGTGCTTACGGTGTCTCGGAAGATTGAGCGTTTAATCAATCTCACTATCGCTCTGCTTGCAACTAAAAGGTATTTAACTAAGACGGAAATATTTAGATCGGTTGAAGGCTACGAAGGTAGCGCAGAGACCAAGGAGAGAATGTTTGAACGTGACAAGGATGATCTGCGTTCGTTGGGCATTGAAATTGAAGTCGGAAGTTTTGATCCACTCTTTAATGATGAAGCCGGCTACCGCATCAAACAAGAGAAGTACCAATTAGATCTTGGCGCAATCACATCCACTGAAGTTTCACTTTTGTCGCTAGCGGCACAAGCCTGGCAAGGCGCTTCATTTGATGAAGCAGCACAAAAAGCTCTACTGAAATTAAACTCCATGGGAGTGCCGAGTGACTCACTCTCTCTACCGACCGCAGCACATAAAATTAATGATGGTGGAGGGGATTTACCGCTGATAACTAAGGCTATCGCCGAGCAGCAACTGATCACCTTTACTTATGTAGATTCGCAACTCAATCGACACCAAAGAAAAGTTGTTCCTGTCGGATTATCCTCACGATCAGGTTTCTGGTACTTATCCGGGGTGGATCAGGATGTCCAAGAGATCCGCACATTTCGTATAGATCGCATCGAAGGCGAAATTACCTCAACCAAAGGACCAAAAGATTTTGAACCGCCTCAAGGTTTTGATGCTGAAAGAGTTTTTGATGGGAATACATCACAGTCATTTGCAATTATCGATGTAAGAAAGGGTAAAGGCACCTCACTTCGTGCCTTGGCAACTTCTGCCCAATCATTGGGGGAGTGGGATCAATTAAAGCTTCCGATCTACAACCTCAACACCTTGGCCTCATTGGTTCTCTGGCATGGAATCGATGTCTATGTTCAGGAGCCATTAGAGCTACGAGATTTGATCGTCGCGCAACTAGAAACCTTGGTGAGCAGCCATGGCTAAGAATTTCTCCGCACCTTTAGAACGTACCGCTCGACTATTGGATCTCGTTCCCTATATCAATACACATCAGGGGATAGCGCTCAAAGATTTGGCCGCAGTCTTTGAGGTAAGCAATGCGCAGATGGTTAATGATTTAACTACTTTGTGGATGTGTGGCCTTCCTGGTTATACACCCCTTGAGTTAATGGATTTAGATTTTGAGTCTGGGTACGTCAACATCAGTAACGCTCCAACTTTGGCAAAACCGCGCTCAGTTACCTTCGATGAAGGTGTTGCACTTATTTTGGGATTAGATCTCCTTCGGGCAGCGATTCCAACAGATAGAAGTGACTTACTTGAAAAGATCGACTCCTTATCAGCCAGGTTGTCCTCGATAATCAATTTGAATTCAACCTTTTCCGTAATAGCACCGATTAATCAAGGCGTCTCTGCGGCTATCGATGAAGCTCTGGCTTCTCGTTCAAGCCTTGAGATTGAATATCATTCTATGTACCGAGATGAAATTACTCAGCGCACCATCTTTCCAATAGAAATTATTGAAGTAGAAGGTCAACAGTATTTGAGTTCATACTGTTATTCCGCATCTGATTTCCGACAGTTTAAATTAGACCGCATTCAAAAAGCGGTAGTTACACAAGAGTCAAAAACCATCCCAGAAGATGCAACCGACACTCAAAGGATAAATTCTCGATTGAAAGTTTTAAAGCCTACTCGCGAGATTGCAGAACGATTCAGCCGACAGGATTTGAAAGCTGGCTCAGAGTTTGATTTTCAGACCTACTCTCAGCAATGGTTAGAGAGATCCATCCTTTCCTCAGGTGATGGAGTGGCCTTACTGACGCCCCCTGAAATCCGAGCTTCGATAGCGCAGATGGCTCAATCGATGCTGGATCGTTACAAAGCGGAGTAAAACTGTCTACAGTTTTTAGGCTGACTGGTGTAACCTTCGGAGAAATATCAGCCAAGGAGTAGTTACTATGAATTTAGGTCCAAGAGAGATCGTTATTCTTTTGATCGTTGTCCTCGTACTTTTTGGTGCCAAGCGCCTTCCAGATTCAGCCCGTTCACTTGGTCGCTCAATGCGAATCTTCAAGAGTGAAATGAAGGAAATGAAGGCCGACGACGTAACAATCGAAGAAGACGGCAAAACAGAGAAGTAATTCAATGGCATCTTCAAGCGAAGCTAGGATGCCGCTACTCGACCACTTACGAGAGTTACGCAAGCGTGTTTTAAGTTCTGCGATCGCTGTTCTTGTTGCCTTTGGTGCGGGTTGGTATTTCTACAATCCCATCATCGCAACCTTAGCGAGCCCGGTCTGTGATTTGAAAGCAGCACAACAATCCGGTGCTGCAAGCTGTGGAGCTCTGTATATCAGCGGTGTCTTAGGTCCCCTTGATTTACAGATCAAGGTTGCATTGTTAACCGGTGTCATCGTGTCTGCGCCATTCTGGCTTTATCAATTATGGGCATTCATCGCGCCAGCTCTGCATAGAAAAGAGAAACGAACCAGCATCCTCTTTGTTGCATCCGCGACACCATTCTTCGCGATGGGTGCGACTTTGGGGTATTTGATTCTTCCCGTTGCAATCAAAGCACTCTTTGGTTTTACTCCCAATGCGATTAGCAACCTGGTGAGATTTGATGATTATTTGGATTTCGTACTTCGACTCATTCTCTTTGTTGGTTTAGCTTTCGAACTTCCTATTTTCCTCTTAACCTTTAACCTGATTGGTTTCCTAAGAGGTAAAACAATTTTGAGGCCATGGCGTATTTGGATTTTTGTTATCTTTTTCTTTGTAGCAGCTTTGTCACCAACGGCAGATCCGCTGAGTATGGTGTTGCTATCAGCCCCGTTAATCCTGTTTTACTTTATGGCTGGGCTGATTGCGGTCTTTGTCGATAAGCGTCGGGATAAGAAACTAGAAATGGTCGAAACCGGCAGTATGTCGATTGATGCACCAACCTCAATTAAGGAATAGCCGATAGGGTCATCCCATGTGGGCTTTGGTGATCAATCCTGTCTCAGGTCAGGGAAAAGGAACCACAGTTGGCACCTACGTCGCAGGGTGGCTTACGCAACGAAAGATCTCTTACACAATTATTACGGGAAACTCATCGATCGCCCTCACAGATCACCTGACCTCATTTATAGAAAAGAATCCAGAGTGTGACGGGGTAATCGCTGTTGGGGGAGATGGTTTGCTTCACATCATCTTGCAGCGGGTCGTTCCTTCTCAGATCCCATTTGCGATTGTTCCCGCCGGCACTGGTAATGATTTTGTACGAACACTTGGCTGGGATCTTGACCATATCGATGCGCAACTCGAAGCCATTACTTCGACACAGCCAACTCCAATAGATCTTGGATTAGTAGATGGCGAATGGTTTGGTGCAATTCTTTCAACAGGCTTTGATTCAATAGTTAATGAAAAGGCCAACACCCTGAACTGGCCTAAAGGGCCCATGAAGTACAACGCCGCCATCGCAATTGAACTTCCACGATTTAAGCCGCGTCATTATGAAATAACCCTTGATGATCGCACGATTTCCACTGAGGCGATGCTGATTGCCGTTTCCAATGGTCGTTCCTATGGCGGTGGCATGTTGGTTTGTCCAAACGCATCTATCTCTGATGGGCTATTTGATGTCATGGTTCTTCATCCGATCTCAAAGATTGAGTTCATCAAGGTCTTCCCACGTGTCTTTGCTGGTACCCACATCACACATCCAGCGGTAGAAATAGTGAGAAGCAGAACGGTCAGGATTGAATCTAAAGCGGTTGCATATGCCGATGGAGAACGAATTGGTCAACTACCTGTCGCTGCTGAATGTATTCAAGGCGCGAACAAAAGCTGGGTCGCATGACGACACCGGCGGAAAAGTATGCGGCGGCGAAATTGCGCGGCCAGCATCCAATCACAACTGAATTTCTCTTAACCTTTGATTTCGAGTTTGATCCATTTCAAATATCGGCATGCCATGCTGTTGAGGATGGTAAAGGAGTTTTGGTTGCAGCTCCAACTGGTGCAGGAAAAACAGTTGTAGGCGAGTTCGCTGCTTACTTTGCACTTCAAGCAGGCAAGAAATGTTTTTATACAACACCGATTAAAGCTCTTTCCAATCAAAAATACTCTGAATTTGTTGCAAAGTTTGGTGAGGATCGAGTTGGACTTTTAACTGGAGACACCAGTATTAATGGTGAAGCCGATATTTTGGTGATGACAACTGAGGTGCTGCGTAACATGTTGTACGCAGGATCCAACACCCTCACAAATCTTGGATGCGTTGTGATGGATGAGGTTCACTACCTAGCTGACAAGTTTCGTGGTGCGGTGTGGGAAGAGGTACTCATTCACTTGATGGAGAGCGTTCAGGTCATATCGCTATCAGCAACGGTCTCTAACGCTGAAGAGTTTGGTGAATGGTTAGGCGAAGTTAGAGGCGATACAGAAGTTATCGTTAGCGAGATTCGCCCGATCCCATTGTTTCAACATGTGTTAATCGGTAGCCGATTAATGGATCTCTTTGAACAACCCGGCAGAATCAACCCAGAAATCCTGCAGCGTGAAAGAGAGGCGATTAGACGTTCATCATTAGGTCGAAACCGTCGTGGTCGTTTTGCCGAGCCATCAGACCGCATGAGCCGTGCCGACATTATTGAAAAGCTTCAGCGTGAAAATCTCTTGCCTGCAATTACCTTCATCTTCTCAAGGGTGGGCTGTGATGCAGCTGTAAAACAATGCTTGCATGCGGGATTGCGTCTTACCTCGCCAGAAGAGAGAGTAGAGATTCGACAAACCGCTCTGCGATATACCCAAAACATCGCAGAAGAGGATTTAGAGGTATTGGGTTTTGAAGAGTGGTTGACCGCGTTAGAACGCGGAATCGCAGCTCACCATGCCGGACTATTGCCAAGTTTTAAGGGTGCGGTTGAAGATCTATTTCAACGAGGTTTAGTTAAAGCAGTTTTTGCGACAGAAACTTTAGCTTTAGGAATCAACATGCCTGCCCGAACCGTTGTGCTGGAAAAACTCATTAAGTTCAATGGTGAAGCCCATGTTCCAATAACACCGGGGGAGTACACGCAGTTAACCGGTCGTGCCGGCCGACGTGGTATCGATATTGAAGGAAACGCGGTTATTCAATGGTCGCCAACCGTTGATTCCGCTTCAGCTGCAGGCTTGGCATCCACGCGAACATATCCATTGCGTTCCTCTTTTTCTCCAACCTATAACATGGCGATAAATCTGATCTCTCGATTTGGTAGAGAAACCGCACGTCGATCCCTTGAATCATCCTTTGCGCAGTTTCAGGCAGATCGTGCAGTTGTTGGATTAACCCGCCAGATTCGTAAAAATGAAACTCTTATCGCCGAGCTCATGAAGGATGCTCAATGCCACCTGGGCGATTTCTCCGAGTATGCGCGGCTACGACGTTCGATTAAAGAGGTTGAAGTTTTACTTGGTCGTCGTGATCAACGGAAAACATTTGATAACCGCCAACGTGGACATATGGAGGGTGAACTTTCCGATCTTCGCAAAGCTATGAAGGCGCATTCATGTCACGGCTGTGCCGAAAGAGAGGACCATGCACGACTTGCTGAAAGAGCGGGACGATTAACCCGCGAAAATGATGGTTTAACTGCACGAGTAGAAAATCGCACTCATGTTATAGCCAAGACCTTTGATCAGATCTGCCAAGTTCTCGATCACCTTGAATACATCGATGGCGAAAAGCCAACTACTCAAGGAAAGATTTTGACCAAGATCTACGCCGAATCAGATCTACTGCTCACTGAATCAATCCGCAGAGGCTTGCTTGATGATTTAAATGCAACGGAGCTGCTATCAGTTGTTTCCTGCATGATCTTTGAATCCCGTTCTCAAGAGAATTTAGCTCCAAAACTTCCCAGCCAAAAAGTTACCTCTACCTTGACCGAGATCATCTCCTTATGGGCAGCTCTTGAGAAGATCGAAAATGATTTTGGGGTTAAAACCCAACGTGAACCAGATGCAGGATTTTGTTTCATCTCCTACAAATGGGCCAGCGGAAACTCGCTTAATAACGTTTTAAAGGGTAGCGACATGTCAGTTGGTGATTTTGTCCGATCAACAAAGCAACTTGTAGATCTTCTCAATCAGATCGCTGGAGCGAGTGAAAAACTTCGCCCAGTCTGTAAGGATGCAGTCAAGAGAATCGATCGCGGGGTAGTGGCCTACCTCATGGGGGATGTATGACATTAATGTTGTTGGATAGCGCATCCCTTTGGTACCGCGCTTATTACGGAATGCCAGATACCTTGTTGGCCCCTGATGGAACCTCGGTCAACGCAATACGTGGCTACATCGATATGACGGCGCGTTTGATGAATGTATACAAACCAAATCGTTTAGTTGCATGCCTCGATGGGGATTGGCGTCCAAGTTGGAGAGTAGATATTTTCCCTGAGTACAAAGCTAATCGTTTAGAGGAAGAGGGAGAAGAAGAGGAAGAGCCTGAAACCCTCACACCACAAATCCCGATCTTGCTAGAACTTTTAGATCTCTTCGGTATTCCCGTTGTTGGCGTCGATGATTATGAAGCAGATGATGTGATGGCAACATATGCCGAAATCGAAAAGGGTCCGATCAGAATTGTCACCGGAGACCGTGATTTATTCCAGATGGTTGATGACAAACGAGATATCAAGGTTGTTTACCTTGCAAAGGGCATTTCTCAACATGATTTAGTAGATATGAAATATGTTTCAGATAAGTACGCGATACCTGGCGATCGATACGATCTATTTGCCATGTTTCGTGGTGATCCTTCAGATGGTTTACCAGGGGTTAAGGGCATCGGAGAAAAAGGTGCAGCGGTCATCGCTAACAACTTCGCTACCGTCGAAGATGCGCTAGCAGCAGCCCTTGAAGCTCATGAATCTCTGCCACCTGCTCTTGCAAAGAAAATCATTGCAGGTGCCGATTATCTTAAGATTGCACCTAAATTAGTACGTGTTGCTCGCGATGCTCCATTGCCTAAGGTAGATCTTTCCCTTCCAAAGGCACCTGCGGATTTATCAGCTATCTATCAATTTAAGGAGCGTTACGCGCTAGGTGCGAGCGTTGATCGTTTGATCAGTGCATTAGGTTGGTAGCACTTCTTCTTTCAGCACTTTCTGGAACTTTACTATCTGCCGCCTTTGAGCCAGTGGGGAAGTGGTGGGTAGCACCGATCGCGATAGCGGTCCATATGTATGCCTTATCGATCTCATCTAGAAAAGTTTTATCCTCATTTATCTTTGGTTTAACTCTCAATCTGATAGTTCTGCACTGGAGTAGCACCTTTGTTGGCTCGATTCCTTGGGTGATCCTTGCGATCGGTTTATCCCTTTTCTATCTTCCGCTTGCTCTCGTTTCTAAGTGGGGGATTACCGCATATCCATTGATCTACATCCTGCTCGAAGAGGTTCGTAATCGATTCCCTTTTGGGGGATTTGGCTGGGTACGTATCGCCTTTACTCAGGCTGATGCTCCCTATGCAAAGGTTGCAGCGATTGGGGGAGCAACGGCACTTTCAGCGGCAGTTGTTCTTATCGCACTTGTAATTTTCCATATTTCACATCGGAAAATTTCGTTACTACCGCTACTGCCTTTTCTTATTGTTCTTGTCCCCATAAATACCTCTGTTATTGGTTCAACAAATGTATTAATGATCCAAGGTAATGTTCCGCAGATGGGCTTGGATTTCAATTCAAGAGCTAAAGCGGTTTTCAAAAACCATTTTGAACGAACACAAATGGAGATCGCAAAAAATCCCAATGTCGACTTTATTCTTTGGCCGGAAAACTCTGTTGATGTAGATCCATTTCTCAACTCCGATGTAAAGAAATCTTTGGATTCAATCAAGCAACCATTGATTATCGGAGCTATCGTGAATAAAGGAAACAGACTGCTCAATACCTCAATATTGTGGGGCGAAGAATTGCCAGAAACTTACATTAAGCAGCATTTGACCCCATTTGGCGAGTACATTCCGTTGCGTTCCTTGGCCAGAATTGTTTCGCCACTTGTTGATGAGGTCGAAGATTTTTCACCAGGAGATTCCGGTAAAACCTTTGAAATTGACACAATAAAGGTCGCACCAGTTATCTGTTATGAGTTAATTGATGATACTTTGCTGGAAAAGGCTGCAAAGAACTCCAATATTCTGGCGGTTCAAACCAATAGTGCGACCTTTGGAATGTCGGCGGAAAGTGCCCAACAATTGTCGATAACTCGCATTCGAGCTATTGAACATGGTCGACATATTGCCTCAGTTTCAACAACTGGATATTCAGCAATTATCGACAGTTCAGGAAAAGTTCTTCAGAAAACATCTATGGGAACTGCCGACAGTATTCGCGCCTCAGTAGATCTAATAGAGGGCCAGACACCCAGGGATAGAGCTGGAGATTGGGCGCTGATAGGCGTATTGGCCGCCTTGTTCCTGGTTGCCCGTCGAGCCTATATCTAACGCCGATAAGTTACATTATGTAAAGTAAGAAAGGGAGAGTTGAGCGTGAATCCGCCCAGGCCCTCCTGTCGCCAGCCTCCCTTAGCGCCAAACTTCTATCGATAGTCGTCTAGAGGCGTGCAGGCACAGACAAGGTTTCTATCGCCGTGAGCGCCATCAATACGTGAAACCGGTGGCCAGTACTTCATACGAGAACCAATTGATTCACCTGCAACCAAGCCATCCAAAACGACTGGATACCCGCCCTTTTCACGGCTGTATCCCCGATCCCAATCACTAGTGACCACAGAAAGGGCTGTATGAGGCGCATGGCGTAACGCTGAGGCCTCAACAGAGATCTTTCCATCAATGATCTCTTGGATCTCAGCTCTGATCGAAATCATGGCATCGATAAAGCGATGAATCTCAGAGATATCTTCAGATTCTGTTGGTTCGATCATTAATGTTCCCGCAACTGGAAAGGACATTGTTGGCGCGTGGAATCCGTAATCCATCAATCTCTTGGCGATGTCATCAACTGAAACACCAGAGTCCTTAGTGATTCCGCGAATATCCAAGATGCACTCGTGTGCGACTCGACCATTAGCGCCTGTATAGAGAACAGGGTATGAATCCTGCAAACGTGCAGCGATGTAATTAGCGGACAAGATCGCAACTTGTGTTGAGTGAGTTAAACCTTCTCCCCCCAACAAACGAATGTACGCCCATGAAATCGGCAAAATACTTGCTGAACCAAATGGTGCAGCAGAGATAGGTCCAGGACCTGTTGCAGGGCCTGCAAGTGAATCCATCGGATGATTCGGTAGGAACGGTGCTAAGTGTGCACGCGCAATAACTGGACCAACACCCGGCCCTCCTCCACCATGTGGAATTGCAAAGGTTTTATGCAGGTTTAAGTGAGACACATCTGCGCCAAACTTTCCTGGTTGTGAAACTCCAACAAGTGCGTTCAGGTTTGCACCATCGACATAAACCTGACCACCTGCATCGTGAATTAGCTCGCAGATCTGTGAAACTGCGGTTTCAAAAACACCATGCGTTGAAGGGTAGGTAATCATTAACGCTGCTAATGCATCACCATGTTCAGCGATCTTCGCCTTAATATCGTCGACTGAAACATTTCCATTCTCATCACAATCAATAACAACAACCTTCATGCCAGCCATAACAGCTGATGCTGCATTTGTTCCATGTGCACTTGATGGGATCAAACAGATATTTCGGCTGTGGTCCCCGCGTGAGTCATGGTAATTGCGAATCGCAAGCAAACCCGCGAACTCCCCTTGGCTACCAGCGTTTGGTTGCAAGGAAACTGCGTCATAACCGGTGATCGCCACTAACCAATCAGATAACTGCTTGATCAACTTACGGCTACCAACTGTTTGATCAGCTGGAGCAAATGGGTGCAGGGATGAAAATTCAGGCCAGGTGACCGCTTCCATTTCAGTGACAGAGTTCAACTTCATGGTGCATGAACCCAAAGGAATCATCGTTCTATCGAGCGCTAGATCCTTATCAGCCAGGTTGCGCAGGTAGCGCATCATTCCGGTTTCGCTGTGGTTGGTATTAAATACCGGGTGGGTCAGGTACTTACTTGTGCGTGCAAACTTTGCGGGGATCTTCTCCCCTGTTGCATCTTTGAGCCCAAGAATTTCAAGAACCTGAGCAAAAAGCTGTTCAGTTGTCTCTTCATCAAATGCAACGCGGATCTCAGTATCGCTCACCCGTGCAAAGTTTATTCCCTTTGCTGCAGCCTTTTCGTGAATCGCTTTCGCATCTTTTACGACGATGTGAACGGTATCGAAGACAACATCTTGATGATTACCTGTTGCCGCATTTAAGCGTGCTGCAAAGTTGTGAACTCGCTCCGCGATCTGACGAAGACCTGCTGGTCCATGCCACATTGCGTAGAAGGCACTCATGTTTGCTAACAAAACTTGTGCTGTACAAATATTTGATGTCGCTTTGTCGCGACGAATATGTTGTTCGCGGGTTTGCAACGCTAAGCGAAAAGCTGGCTTTCCGGTTGCATCAATACTTTGACCAACTAAACGACCTGGCATTGATCTTTCAAGACCTGTGCGAACAGCTAAGAAACCTGCATGTGGGCCACCAAATCCCATTGGCACACCAAAGCGTTGCGCGGTTCCGACAGCGATATCTGCGCCCCACTCCCCTGGTGCCTTCAGCAAGGTCAATGCCAGTAGATCAGTTGCAGCAATTACCAACGCATCCTTTGAATGTGCGTACTCAGCAAATGATGTGTAATCAATAACTGTTCCTGTTGTATCTGGGTATTGCAACAATGCTCCGAAAAATTCTCCATCAAAACCATCGCGAACAACATGACCTGAATCAACCTCTACAACTGTGATACCCAAAGGCTTTGCACGAGTTAATACGACCGCTTTAGTTTGTGGATGCACATGTTCTTCGATCAAGAAAACCGCATCATCGCTGAGCTTTGAAGCTCTGCGGGCCAAAGTCATAGCTTCTGCTGCAGCGGTTCCTTCATCCAACATCGATGCATTTGAAATATCTAACGCTGTTAATTCGCAGATCATCGTCTGGAAAGCAAAGAGAGCCTCTAAACGACCCTGAGAAATCTCTGGTTGATATGGGGTGTACGCGGTGTACCACGATGGATTTTCTAAAACATTTCGCTTAACTACTGGAGGAACAATCGTTCCGTAATATCCAGTTCCAATAAGTGATCGGAAAACCTTGTTCTCGGATGCAATGGATCGAAGTTCAGCAATTACCTCAACTTCGCTCTTGCCTGAATCCAGCGCCGCTTCAATAACTCCATTGATCGCGATATTTGATGGAACTACATCACTGATGAATGAGGACAGATCTGAGTAGCCAAGTGATTTAAGCATTGCCGCTTCATCAACTGAGGTGGGGCCAATATGACGATCCTCAAATGAACGTGACACACAAACCCCTGTCGATAGTTAGTAGCAACTACTACAAGGCACAAATACTACTTACAAGGGTGTTATTACGCCCCTTTAACCTTGCGGCGAAGCGAGAGTTCATCGTTACCTTCGCCACCTACAGGCTGACCATTTACTTCACCCTGAAGGACAGATAGAGAGCCCTCAACTTCATGCCACACCTTGCCTACTGCGATACCAAAAACACCTTGGCCACCCTGCAGTAGATCGATAATCTCATCAGGACTTGCACACTCATAAATTGATGCGCCATCACTCATCAAGGTGATGCGCTCTAGCTCTGTTACTCCCCTGCTGCGCAGATGATCAACTGCGGTACGGATATTTTGAAGTGACACTCCCGCATCCAATAAACGCTTAACAATCTTTAACACCAAGATGTCGCGAAAGCCATACAGGCGTTGAGTTCCGGAACCACTTGCAGTTCTAATGCTTGGTTCAACTAATCCAGTACGTGCCCAATAATCTAATTGACGGTAGCTAATTCCAGCGGCAGAGCAGGCTGTAGCGCCTCTGTAGCCGATTTCCATCTCTTCTGGGGACACGGGGAATGCTCATTTCTCTTGGGGAGTGAGATAAATGTAAGGCTAGGCCGAGGGGGAAACAATGACCGACACGAAGCAAACCTCTACTTGAGGTTGAGGGTTTTGCCCCTTACCCAGCGAAATCCTCCGGGTTGATCTGATCTAAAAACTCACGGAACTTTTCAACCTCTTGGTTTTCGCCCTCGCCCTGTGGGATCTCGACCCCTACCTCGTTGAGCAGCTCCTCTGTAGCCAGGATGTTGCTGTGGGTTCTGACCGCTAGGGCGATCGCGTCGGAGGGTCTAGCTGTAATTGAAAGGGGCTCCCCTGAGGCATCACGCAGGTTCAGGGTTGAGTAAAAGACCCCATCCTTGAGTTCAGTCAGATGCACGGCGATCAAGGTTGCATCAAAGAGTTCGACAAGGTTTTTCATTAGATCATGGCTTAAAGGACGAGGTGGCTCTACCCCTTGTTGAGCAAAGGCGATCGCAGTTGCTTCAACAGCCCCCACCCAGATCGGTAGGAAGCGGCTGCCATCGATCTCCTTCAAAAGAACGATCGGTTGGTTGGAGGGCATCTCGACGCGAACGCCGATTACCTCCATCGGTATCAACATGGTCTATCGAAGACGGTTGAGGCCACCACGAACAAGTGCGGCATGTAAACGAATTGAAAGAGATGCGATCTCCTTTTGAACCTCTTCGGCACGTGCCTTTGATTCAGCGCTCTTTTGACGTGTCAAAGGTGTGATGACCTGCTCGATTAAACCGATCTCGCGATCTGCAGCAGATTTAAATGAACGAAGGTGACGGGCTTCAATTCCAAAGCCACCCATCTCGGTAACAGCCTTAGCAATTGCTAACGCATCTCCGTCGTAATGACGGCCGCGGGGTGCGATTAATCCATAGCCTTCCAGCTCAACTAATTGATCCTCTGCAAGGCCGCTGTTTTTCAATAGCTCTTCACGAGATAGGCGCATTTCGCTGACTTCACCAAATGCACTTGGTGCCATCTCGCCATCAATTGTTGCAAGTCCAATTGTTGGACGTGGTGAAGGGACACCACCAACAGCTGCTGGCTGCAAGCCACGATCAATCGCATCAAGGTTTTCCTTGATTACCTTTAATGGCAGGTATTGATCGCGCTGTGCAAGTAGTACATAACGCAAACGCTCAAGATCTGAACTTGTGAACTTTCGGTAACCAGATGGAGTTCGTTGCGGTTCGATCAATCCTTCAGATTCAAGAAAGCGAATCTTTGAAATTGTGATGTCCGCAAAATCTCCACGCAAACGGTTAAGGACTTCACCGATGCTCAAATATGCGCGTGCTGGAACTGCCATGACTACTCCCCTAGTTGGAACCGACGAAAAGCAAATGGAACTTACCTATTTGAAACTCATCACCAGAAACAAGAACATGTTCTGTGACAGAAATATTGTTGATGTAGGTTCCATTGAGCGAACCTTCATCCTTAAGAACAAAGCTGTTGTCTTGCTTTGAAATTGTTGCGTGAGTACGTGAGACCGTTACATCATCGAGAAAAATCGAACTAGATGCTGAACGACCAACACTTACTCCTTCAGCGGTTACTAAGAAACGTGATCCCTTATTGGCGCCACGAGCGATGAGAATCATCGCCTTCTCGCCTTTAGAGCCTTGAATCTCAGCAACAACAGCGCGATCCTCAGGGGAAAGTAAGGCGAGCTGTTCCTCTAAATGTTTCTCCGAAGAGTTTGAAACCTCACGGAGACCTAGGTGAATAGTGGTAGTGAGTTCATTCTGAGATTGCTCTGCAGCCACTGCCCTACCTCCTCACCGTCAACTTAAGGGTGACACTAGAGAGTTAGACAGATAAGGTCAAGCGGTAATTTCGCCGTACTGAGCAGCTGAAAGAAGGTCGCTTGGTGCTGCTGCGACCTCGATCTTTGCCAACCACCCTGCTCCATATGGATCGGAGTTGATTGTTTCTGGAGAATTAGATAGGGAATCATTGATCGCAACTACTGTTCCAGTAACAGGTGCGTAAATCTCTGAAACGCTCTTTGTTGATTCAACTTCACCACACACTTTGCCAGCAGTTACTGATTCGCCAACCTTTGGAAGTTGTACATACACAATGTCTCCCAATGCAGCTTGTGCGTAATCGGTGATTCCCATTGTGTAGGTCAGGTTTTCAGCGCTCACCCATTCATGTTCCTTGGTGTATGACAACTCATTAGGAATTGATGACATGGTTTCCTCGAATCTGCGAAATACCTTCGCGTGCGTAACTGATACCTGTCGAAATGTAGAGGGCAATACCCCAGATAGCAAAACTCCACCCCGCAACAAAGGCGATGCTCCCCCATGTGCCATCGGATTGAGCAAGCAAAAGGAATGGGAAGGCGTACAAGAGGTTGAAGGTTGCAGCCTTGCCTAAATAAGTGACGGTGAACGGTGGGATACCCCGACGGTTCATGATGATTGTGATGATGGCAAGGATTACATCTCTGCCGATGATGATCGCAATCATCCATACCGGAACTATGTCGCGGATTAAAAATACGACCAGGGTTGCCAGGATGTATAAACGATCAATCGCTGGATCGGCTAACTCGCCAAAGCGGGAGGTTTGATTCCATGCGCGAGCGATCTTTCCATCAAAGTAATCAGTTGCTCCCCCGATCGCTAGAACAACAATCGCCCACCCATCTGCTTCTAGGGACAGGGTGAGATAGATAAAGAGAGGAATGCCGAGAAAACGTAGAAAGGTGAGAGCGTTGGGAACGCTGATCACTGATGAGCTCATTCCTTGTCGCGCTCCTTGACTCGAACCGCTACCTGAACCGGTGTTCCAGGGAATTTAAACTCCTCGCGGAGGCGACGCTCAATAAAGCGACGGTATGAGGCTTCGATCCACCCGCTAGAAAAGACCACAAACTTGGGAGGTGCGATTCCAGCCTGCGTTGCGTAGTAGACCTTTGGCTGCTTTCCGCCACGAACAGGTGGAGGTGTCGCACCAATCAGTGCACCCAAGAATGAGTTGAGCTTTGCAGTTGGAACACGACGTTCCCAACTATCTAGTGCGGTTCGTAGAGCAGGTGCCAAACGATCTCGGTGCCAACCGGTTTTGGCCGCGATGTTAACTCTTTGGGCCCATTCAACCTGGTCTAGGTGGCGATCGATTTCGCGATCCAACTGGTTGCGACGATCCTCATCAACCAAATCCCACTTATTCATAACAATCACCATCGCCTTACCGGCTTCTTCAACCATGGTGATTACACGCAAATCTTGTTCAGTGATTGGCTCTGATGCATCGAGAACAACAACTGCGACTTCGCAACGTTCTAACGCAGTGGCTGTTCGCAATGATGCGTAGTAATCAGTACCTGAATCTTGGTTGGCACGCTTTTTTAATCCAGCGGTGTCGATAAATCTCCATGTTGATCCACCAAAAGAAAGTAGTGAGTCAACTGGATCGCGAGTTGTTCCCGCTGCATCATCCACGATCGATAATGATTCTCCAGCGATTGCATTGAACAAAGATGACTTACCAACATTTGGTCGACCGATTAATGCAACCTTGCGATAACCATCTTGGTTTTGCGCTCTTCCTACTTCTGGCAAAACATTAACGATGTGATCTAAAAGATCACCGCTTCCGCGACCATGCAAGGCAGATACAAAACGAGGTTCACCTAAACCTAAGCTCCACAGACCATGTGCTTCAGCCTCTTCACGTTCGCCATCAACCTTATTACCGATCAAAATCGTAGGCTTCTTCGCCTTACGAAGATGCTGCACCAAGGTGTCATCCTCATCAAGTGCGCCAACTTGTGCATCAACAACAAAGCACAAAACATCTGCTTCCTGCATAGCGATTTCAGATCCAGCACTTACTTGTACCGCAATTCCATCTGGCTTTGCTTCCCAACCACCGGTATCCATAATGATGAAGCGTCGACCGCCCCATTCACATTCATACTGAACTCGGTCACGTGTTACACCAGGAGTATCTTCAACGATTGCTTCACGTCTTCCTAAGAAGCGGTTGATCAAGGTTGATTTACCAACATTAGGACGACCCAAGATTGCAACGATCGGTAAACCCAGCAAATTACGCTTCTTTAACAGCTCCCAAATACGTTCTATGGTTTCATCAAGGTCCAGGTAGGTTGAATCAACTTCAACCGCATCGGCGGCCATTACTAATGGTGAAACAGCGCGGGTTGAATCAATCGCATCTCGGTTATCCAAAGATTGTTTTACATCAACACTCTTATCCTCTGTTTCATTTTCACGTCTTGTTGCACGTGCATCTAAATCAGCGGTCAGGTAAATCTTTAATCCAGCTTCAGGGGCAACTACAGTTCCAATGTCGCGACCTTCTACAACAATTCCACGTTCTGCTGCATCGATGATGCGATGTTGCAGATTCAGAAGTTCTCTGCGAATTTCAGGCATTGCACTTATTCGAGAAACATTTTCAGTAACTGATGTTCCACGAATCGCATGGGTAATCTGAGTTTCACCTGCAAATACATTTGGTGATGTCGGATCTGCAATGAACTTAATTGGATGATCTTTAATCGCTTGCAAAATAGAAAAGGCTTCTTCGCATTTGTATTCAAGGGCAAGCCAAGTAACTGCGCGATACAAAGCGCCAGTATCGAGATAATCCCAAGCAGCGCGAGTTGCTATTGCTTTTGCAGTGCTTGATTTTCCAGCCCCGCTTGGGCCATCAATTGCTACGACTATGCCCATGTGATGAGCCTACTTCTATTTGCGAATCGGATGAACATTCCATCCGATCGAGCTTAGATGTGATGAAAGTTTGTCAGCATCGCTGTGTGATAACGCCAAAGTAATCAGCGCACTTAATTGTCCCGGCGAGTGTTCAATGCTCAAATCTTCTACGTTGACATCCATCGCAGCGCACTCATTAAAGATCGCACCTAACTGACCTGGTTTGTCATCAATAACAATAGGAAGAAACGAGTACTCACGGGCCTTTCCGCCATGTTTTCCAGGAATCAAAGCCCGTCCTGCTCGTCCTGCAGCAATTAAGGCCGCGATCTTTTCTGGATCATCCAATGAATCAATCATTGAACCAAGATCGTTTTGTAGATTTATAAGCAATTGCCGCAGTTCAACGCGATTGGAGTAAATAATCTCCTTCCACAGCGCCTCATCTGAACCTGCGATGCGGGTTGTATCCCGCAGCCCCTGCCCCGCTAGCTCCATCCACTCCGCAGGAGTGCCGGTTAACTGCTTGGCGATAAGTGAGGCTGCAACCTGAGGCAGATGAGAGATCTTTGCTACCGCTCGATCATGATTTGCCGCTGAAAGCTCAATAGGTGTTGCACCCAAGAGATTGATCAGCTCTAGCACCAGATCCTTTGAGCTCTGCTCGAGATCCTGACTAGGCGTAAGTATCCAACTGCGCCCCTGGAATAAATCCGCCCGTGCAGAGGCCGCTCCGCCTATTTCACGGCCTGCCATAGGGTGGGTGGGCAAAAATCGTCTAGAGAGCGCTGAAATTGTCTTAACCTTCACTTCAACTTCACCCTTAACACTACCAACATCTATAAATGTTGAGTGTGGGTTTAGTGCTATCTCCCCCTCAATGACCATGGATAGTTGGGAGGTTGGCATTGCCAAGACAACCAGCTCTGGATCAACGACTGTGGCTCCACCCACGAGATCATTAGCTAATGAGGCAGATGTGGGATCGGAGTCGATCATCTCAACCACTACCCCACGCTGGATTAAGCCCAGTCCGATAGAGGTTCCGATTAATCCTGAGCCTACAACCCTGACCTTGGTGAGCTTTTCTGAGGACATTATTGAGCGATATCTCTGCGCAGGGCGGCGGCACCATGCAGGTAAATATGGCTTATCTGATCTGCAGCCTTTGTGCTCTCTACATGAAACATCGCCCGAATTGTTCGATTGAGCGCACCAGGCACATCTACCTCAACTGAGCCAATTAATGGAACATTGGCAAAGCCCATCTCACGGCAGGCGGCGGCTGGAAAGGCGGCGTTGAGATCCACCGTTGATGTGAAGAAAACAGAGATCACATCCGATGGCACCAATTGATTGGCCTCAAGGATCGCAGAAACCAGCTCCTGCACACCCGCCGCGATATCGGCAGCGGTGTTAGCCGGCACTTGAATAGCTCCTCGAATTGCACGCAAACTCATGGGATAAGGGTACCTTTCCTCACCATTATTGGTGTGTATTTAAAACTGTATATGTCGATAAAGCCTTTAAACCGTTAAACCTGTTTACTACAATCTCACTACTTTCAATAGTAAAGATCTGTGCACTCTCCGCAACTCTTATTATCGATAAATCTACAGCCAGCGCGCTATCTGAGCGCATGATTATCGATAAATTGGTAATCATTCCGATAATTAGCGATAAAACGATATACAGTTTGTTTGGTGAAAAACCGATTTATCGTAAAGAGGTTAAATATCTAAAGCCTTTCGTAGATTCATTAACTCTGTGTCATTGAGATCTCGCCAGCGTCCTTCAGGGGTATCTCCCAAGGAGATCGGTCCAAACTTGGTACGGATCAATCGAAGGACATCCACACCAACCGCCTCCATCAGCCGTCGGATAATGTGATATCGACCCTCATGAATCGAGACCTCAATCCATCGAGGTGAGAGCTGCTTAAAGGTAAGGACTCGACCCATTCCATCCTCTAGCTCAACACCCTTAAGAAGCACCTTATCCACCCCTGTCGGTAATGGACCATCAAACTCGATGATGTAGGTCTTCTCCAGACCAAAGGATGGGTGGGTAGCTCTAAAGGTGAGATCCCCATCATTGGTGAGCAAAATAAGCCCCTCAGAGTCCTTATCTAGACGCCCCACATGGAATAAACGCTCCTTGCGAAGGTCGATGAAATCATCCAGCGAGGGTCGCCCCTCCGGGTCAAACATTGTAGACAAAACGCCTTTTGGTTTATGAAGTGCGAGGTAAGACTTAGTCAATGTACGTGTAATTGTCTCACCATCAACCATGACTTTATCTTTTTCAGGGTCAAATTTGCTGCCCATCTCACGTACGGTGATTCCATTGACGGTCACTCGACCAGATTCGATTAATTCATCGGCACCGCGACGGCTTGTGATTCCAGCATCTGCGATGATCTTGTTAAGCCTCATTTGGGCCATGGCTATCCTCCCGACAGTCAGGAGGTAAGGGTAGCGGAAGAGCTACTCGGTTAGCGAATCGAGGATCTCATCCAAGCCATCGAGATCCGGCAGGTATGGAGCAAGCGCTGGAAGATCTTCAAGTGAGTTCAAGCCAAGACGTTCCAAGAAGTAGCTGGTGGTCTTGTACAGAATCGCTCCAGTCTCATGTTCAAGCCCCGACTCCTCCACTAGACCACGGGTTACCAGGGTCTTCATAACCGCTTCAACATTTACACCGCGTATTGCGGATACTCGGGCGCGAGATACAGGTTGGCGATAGGCGATTACCGACAAGGTCTCCAACGCCGCCTGGGTCAGGCGGGATTGCTGGCCATCTAATACAAACTTCTCAACCGCCGCTGAATAGGCAGGGTGGCTATAGAAGCGCCATCCCCCATTGATCTTACGAAGAGCAAAGCCGCGTTCTTCGTAGGAGCCTTCTAGCGTTGCCAGCGCCGCTTCAATCTCCTCAACGGGACGCTCTAGAACCTGCGCCAGAACGAGCTCGGTGACCGGCTCATCCACGACCATCAGGATCGCCTCGATAGAACGTTCAACTTCTACATTAGACATTTTCGCCACTTTCTGTCGAGTCTTCCATCTCTAAAACCACGGGTATATCAAACTCATCGGTGATCTCAACCTCGCCCTCCAGGGAGCCGGTCCATCGAATATGGAGCTCGCCCAGGGCTACAACCTGGTCAAACCTCAAAACACCCTGACGGTAGAGATCCAGCAGCGCCAGGAAGCGTGCCACAACAACCAGGGTGCTATCGGCATCTGAGATCAGATTTCTAAAGCTCAAGGATTTGGAGTGGCGCAGCGCCTCAACAACCCGCTTTGACTCCTCTGTGACGCTCACAAGCGGCATATGGAGGTGTTCTACCGCGACAACCGGGGAAACCTTAGGGGTCAACACACGCTCTGCGATAGCGGCAAAGCGCTGGGCGCCCACGCCGATTAGCACCTCAGGCAGCAGACTGGCCAGCGCTGGATCCAGCGCCACAACACGTGGGAAGGATTTATCAGCGGCCAGAATGCGCTCGCCAAAGGTCGCTGCGATCTCTTTGAAGGCTCGGTACTGAAGTAGTCGGGCAAAGAGCAGATCGCGGGCCTCAAGGAGGGCTAGATCCTCCTCATCCTCAACCTCTCCGCTTGGAAGAAGTCTCGCCGCTTTAAGATCCAGAAGGGTTGCAGCGACAACGAGAAACTCAGTTGCTTGATCGAGATCCCAACCCGCACCCGATGCTTCAAGCTCACGGATAAAGGAGATGAACTCATCGGTGACGATGCTTAAAGCCACCTCAGTGACATCCATCTTGTGGCGCGAAATCAGCTGGAGCAGTAGATCAAAGGGTCCATCAAAGTTAGCTAGATGAACGGAGAAACCACCCGAGGAAGGGTTTACATCGCTGTTTTCCTCGATCGCGGTATCTGGAGCTAAAGCCATGAGCGCACCTTACTTCACGCTTGCCTGTTTTCTGTGTACCGCATAGGCTCTTTGCTATATCAGGAAAGAGGTTTGAAGATTGAACGCTAAATCGACAATTGCAGAGGATGTTGCAACGACATCAACCCTGCTGGGTACCGCTGCAAAGAGCTTTCCTACTCCAGCTGCATTAACGGAGCATGGCAATGCCAAGGTTATTTCGATCTTCAACCAAAAGGGTGGAGTCGGAAAGACAACTAGCACGATCAACCTTGGTGCAGCTCTGGCTGAAATGGGCCGTCGCGTTTTGCTCGTCGACTTCGATCCTCAAGGCGGTCTATCACTTGGTCTTGGCGTTAACGCTCACTCGCTTCCATTGGAACAAACTGTTTACTACGCATTGATGACACCAACAGCAAATGTTGATGAGATTGTTTTGAAATCCTCAGTTCCTGGATTGGATTTCCTACCCGCTAACCGCGATCTGGGTACAGCAGAAACAACCTTGGGCGCTGAAATCGGTGGACAGCAATACCTTAAGCGCGCTTTGGCCCCACTTCGCGATTATTACGATGTAATTTTGATTGATTGTCAGCCAACAATGGGTCAGTTAACGATCAACGCTTTGGTTGCATCTCAAGAGGTAATTGTTCCAATGCAGTGTGAATACTTTGCATTGCATGGATTTATTGAACTCAAGGGCAATCTAGATAAGGTGAAGAACTTCCTGAACCCAGAACTTCGTCTCATTGGAATTTTGGCAACAATGTATGACAAGAAGACTTCACACAACCGTCAGGTATTAGAACGCATCCTTGAACAATTTCCAGAGGATGTTTTTGAAACAATTATTGCTAAGACAATTCGTTTCCCAGAAACAACTGTTGTTGGCGAACCAATCACAACATATGCAACATCTTCAGGTGGCGCAGCTTCATACCGCCGTCTTGCCCGAGAACTAATCGCCAGAGGAGGCGCACGATGACACGTAGAGCAAACCTTCCAGGTGCAGATGAACTATTCCGTTCAACCGCACCAGCATTGAGTGCAGTCCCTGCACAAAGTTCTCAAGAGGTCGCAGCACCATTAGTACCACCCGCAATTGCGACTCCAAAAGCAGCTTCTTCAAAGAAGGGTGTCCGCACAATTGCACGTCGTCGTGTAACAACTGTTGACCGCTCCCCTTCAGGACGTGAACGTCATGATGAAAAAATCACTGTGTACTTATCTCCAGATGAGTTATTTGATCTTGATCAGGCCCGCCTGCAACTTCGTGGTGACCTTGGTTTAGCTGTTGATCGCGGTCGCATCGTTCGCGAATCAATCGCTGTGATCATCGCTGATCTGGAAGCCAAGGGCGATCAAAGCATCTTGGCTCGCAGACTTCGCGGTCAGTAATCTCTACTTGGCGCGAGGATGCGCCATTGAATAACTCTCGCGAACTTTGTCGATTGTAATCAAGGTATAAATCTGGGTTGTTGTAACAGATGCATGCCCTAATAACTCCTGTACAACACGAATATCGGCACCGCCATCCAATAAATGTGTTGCATATGAATGCCTAAATACATGGGGTGAAACATGATCAGTAATACCAGCAGCAACTGCCGCATCTAACACCATCTGCCATGCAGATTGGCGCGAAATTCTTCCACCACGTGAGTTAAGAAAGAGGACTGCATTGTTCTTTGGATTCTTAGCTAATAAATCGGGACGAATTCTCACGCAGTAATCATCAATCGCCTTTGTTGCAAATGAGCCAAGTGGAACTATGCGTTCTTTAGAACCTTTTCCACGTAGCTTGAGCGTTGTAATTTCTCCATCATCGCTCTGAACTTTGCTCAGATCATTCATATTGATTCCAATTAACTCACTTACACGTGCACCACTGCTGTATAAAAGTTCCAGCATCGCTTGATCGCGAAGGGTTATTGGTTCGCTCGCTTTGTGCGCTGCTTCAATCATTGAAAGTATTTGAGCGATAGTGAGCGCTTTAGGTAATCGACGGGCAGATTTACTTGCCGCGATTTCCAAGGTCGGATCAGCGTACCCATGCTCTTGTTGTAAATGTTTGAAAAAGGATCGCAAGGTTGAATCAGCGCGGTTTACCGTTGCAACAGAAAGTTTTGCTTCACGTAATGAACTTTCAAAAGCGGTGATTAACTCTGGAGTTACCTCGCGAAGATCTTTGCCATTGAGAAAAAGGCCAAACTTCTCTAAATCACGTCGATAGGCGGCAATTGAATTTGCAGCCAATCCCCTCTCAATCTGAAGATGATTGAGAAAGGATGAGGCAGCTAGATCAAAGCTGAGTGCTTGCGTAACCATGTGCTTCTGCGACGGCGGAGTAATAAATCTTTCCGTCATGCACATTCAAACCCTTAGCAAGGTTTTTATCCTTGTCACAGGCCGCTTCCCATCCAAGGTTTGCCAAAGAAAGGGCAAATGGAAGGGTTGCATTAGTAAGTGCATATGTTGATGCGACAGGAACCGCACCTGGCATATTTGCTACACAGTAAAAGACAGAGTTATGAACTGTATATGTTGGTTCAGCATGTGTCGTTGGCTTTGAATCCTCAAAACATCCACCCTGATCAATTGCGATATCGACCAATACAGAACCGCTCTTCATCTGAGCAACCAATGCATTTGAAACCAACTTTGGTGCCTTTGCTCCATGAACAAGCACAGCGCCAACAACAAGATCTGCTTGCTTTACTTCACGTTCGATGGCGTGCTTAGAAGCGACAAGGGTCTTGATTCTTCCACCGTAAACAGTGTCGATGTACTGCAAGCGATTAATTGAGCGATCAAAAACGATGACATCTGCGCCCATTCCAACGGCGATAACGGCGGCGTTTAGACCTGCAACTCCCCCACCAATAACAACAACTCGACCAGGTGCAACACCAGGAACTCCACCCAGCAAAACTCCACGACCGCCATGTGGCTTTTGTAGGGCTGTAGCACCGACCTGAGTTGCAAGACGACCTGCAACCTCGCTCATTGGTGCAAGCAGTGGCAATGTTCCGTTAACTTCAACGGTCTCATATGCAATAGCTGTTGTTCCTGATTTAACCAATGCATCTGTGCAGGCTTTTGAAGCTGCAAGGTGTAGATATGTAAAGAGAGTTTGTCCCTTACGCATCTTTGGATACTCAGGCTCAATTGGTTCTTTTACCTTCAAGACTAAATCTGCTTTTTGCCAGACATCATCAGCGGTTGGAACAATCGTTGCACCAGCTGCGATGAACTCTTCATTTGTAATTGATGAACCCACACCTGCTTTGTCTTCGATAATAACTGTGTGTCCGGCATGTACAAATTCAGAGACACCTTCAGGTGTAATAGCTACACGGGATTCGTGAACTTTGATCTCTTTGGGAACTCCGACGATCATGATTAACCTTTCGCTGCTACTGCCGCCGCGATCAAACCAACAAACAATGGGTGTGGTCGAGTTGGACGAGAACGAAGCTCAGGATGAGCTTGCGTACCTACGTAATAAGGATGCACCTCTGATGGAAGTTCTACAAACTCCACAAGATCTTGCTCTTTAAACATACCTGAGAAAGTAAGGCCAGCACTTGAGATTTGATCGCGATACTTGTTATTGACCTCATAACGGTGGCGATGTCGCTCAGAAACCTCAGTTGAACCATAAGTTTGCGCGACAACAGAGCCTGCTAACAAATTAGCGGTGTAAAGACCAAGACGCATAGTTCCGCCCATATCGCCCTTACCTGATACAACATCCTTTTGATCATCCATCGTTGCGATAACTGGCGTTCCGGAATCAGAAAATTCTGCAGAAATTGCATCCTTGATTCCAGCAAGGTTACGAGCTGCTTCAATCACCATGCATTGCAAACCAAGACATAATCCCAAAGTTGGAATCTTGTTTTCACGAGCAAATTTAAGTGCTCCAACTTTTCCTTCAATACCTCGAATACCAAAACCACCTGGAACACAGATTGCATCTACATTTTCTAAATGCTTCTTTGCACCCTCTGGGGTTTCACACTCATCACTTGCGATCCACACAATCTCGATCTTTGCTTCATTAGCAAAACCGCCAGCGCGCAACGCCTCTGAGACAGAGAGATAAGCATCTGGAAGATCGATGTACTTTCCAACAAGACCTACCTTGATGTGGTGCTTTGGGTAGTGGACCTTCTCTAGAAGCGCGTCCCACTCCCCCCACACTACATCATGACAATCAAAGCCGAGACGCTTTACAACATAGGCATCTAAGCCTTCGCTATGTAAAACCTTTGGGATGTCATAGATCGATGGAGCATCAACAGCTGCGACAACCGCCTCTGAATCAACATCGCACATCAGCGAAATCTTCTTCTTGACGCCCTCTGGAATTTCACGATCTGAACGCAAAACAATCGCATCGGGAGCAATACCAATACTGCGCAACGCTGCAACTGAGTGCTGGGTTGGCTTTGTCTTTAACTCACCCGATGGTCCAATGTATGGAACCAATGAGACATGTAAATAGAAAACATTATCGCGACCAACTGTTTGGCGAATTTGGCGAATAGCTTCCAAAAATGGTTGCGATTCAATATCTCCAACAGTTCCACCAACTTCAGTGATTACTAAATCAATATCTGGGGTTGCCATCGCAATGATGCGCTCTTTGATTTCATTGGTGATGTGAGGAATTACCTGAACCGTCTCACCTAGATACTCTCCACGGCGTTCACGAGCGATTACACGTGAGTACACCTGACCCGTGGTCACATTTGCTGAGCCATGAAGGTTGCGATCTAGGAAGCGCTCATAATGGCCAATATCTAAATCTGTTTCAGAGCCATCATCGGTAACAAAAACCTCGCCATGTTGAAATGGATTCATCGTGCCTGGATCAACGTTGAGATACGGATCTAGCTTTTGCATGGTTACGCGGATGCCGCGGGCTACTAATAATCGTCCAAGACTTGAGGCTGTGAGTCCTTTGCCCAAACTTGAGGCGACTCCGCCGGTTACAAATAAGTGTTTAGTCACATGTGCTTGGCCCATGGGAGTCAAACCTATCATTTATCGGCGTTGTGTTCTTACACCTTCAAAGAAAGCAGTTCGGTGGCGTGTTCGCGGGCGCTAGCGGAGTTTTCCAGGCCAGCCAACATGCGGGCAACCTCTTCAACCCGGTCATCACCGGAGACCTGGCGCACATCGCTCTGGCTTACCGTTCCATCATTGTTCTTAGTTACTACAAAGTGAGAGTCGGCCCACGCCGCAACTTGAGGCAGGTGGGTGACAACAATTACCTGTGCATGTTGTGCGAGTTGATGAAGTCGACGACCAACTTCAATCGCAGCCTTTCCACCAACTCCAGCATCAACCTCATCAAATACATATGTTCCGATCGGATGGGTTGTAGCTATGACAACTTCAAGGGCCAACATCACGCGTGACATTTCTCCGCCTGATGCACCCTTTGCTAATGGAACAAGTGGCGCATCTTTATGTCCCTGAATGAACATAGATATCTCATCACAACCCTGCGAAGTGAAATCTGATTCCTTAGGCGCTGAATAATCAGCTGACTGCACCTGTGCAACAAAGGTTGCATGGGGCATTGATAACTGCTGAATCTCTTGAGTTACTAAAGCCGATAACTTCTTTGCCGCCTCAGTACGTGCCTCTGAAACCTTTTTTGCTTCAGCCAATAATGTTTTCTTGACCGCGGTTAACTCTTTCTCTAACTCCTGCAAACGAGCATCTCCACCTTCAAGATCTGCAATCGCCTCTGCTGAGTTTTTATAACGAAGTTGAAGCGCTTGAATCTCAACCTCTACAGAGTTTCCAGAACCAAACTTTTTAATCAAAGCAATAAATTGAGCCTTGCGCTGTTGCAGAAAATCTAACCGAACGGGATCTGCCTCTAACCGAGATAAGTATCTATTAAGCGCACTTTGCGCATCTGCGAGGAGAAAAAAGCTTTCACTTAATTGCTGATAAATCTCTTCTAGAAGTCGATCCTTTGAACGAGCATTTTCCAAGGAGCGACGTGCGGTTCCTAAAGAAGTCAGTGAACCCGCCTCCTCCTCTTCAATCGCAGAGGTTGCCATCGCAGTTGCTGTGCGTAACTCTTCAACGCTCGATAAGCGGGCGATCTCAGCTTCAATCTCATCTAACTCAGCACCCTGTGGGTTGAGCGCGGAAAACTCGCGAGCAAACTCACGCAGTTCAGCTAACTCTTTATCCTTGGCGGCGATACTTTTCTTGAGCGCCGCAATACGATCCTTCATATCGTGGTAACGAGAAAGCGCTAATTGATACTGATCGATATCTATTGCACCGAAACGATCCACTAATTCTCGCTGTCGTGAAGATTTAGTAATGGTGTGGTTTGCTGCCTGTCCATGCACTTCAACTAAATTTTCGCCAAAGGTTGCCAAGGTAGATGCTGTCGCGCTCACTCCGTTGGTCGTTGCCTTACTCTTTCCATCAGCTGCAACTGTGCGTACAACGATGAGCTCACCATCTTCGATGAGCGCATCCTCGAACAAAATCTCCTGCGCCTTAGGAATGGAAAACTTTCCGCTAGCTACTAACCGTTCTGCGCCCTTTCGAACCAGAGAGCTATCCGCCTTGCCTCCTAAAATGAGGTTTAACGCGGTTAAAATCATTGTTTTACCGGCACCTGTTTCGCCAGATAAAACAGTTAATCCCTTTGATATTTCTAGAGTTGAGCTATCGATTACACCGATCGAGCGAATAGTTATCTCTTCGAGAAAGGTACGTTCACTCACCACGCCAGCCCTCAACAGGTAGTTTGAACTTTGCCACCAATCGATCGCTAAATAGTGTGTTTTTCAAGTGGGCCAGTTGAATAATCCGCGAATGCTTTGTGACAACTACTCGGTCGCCTGCCACTAATGGGAATTTACGCAGGGCATCAGCAGATAAAAATGCTTGTGAAGATTCAATACCAACTGCAATGACAGATGTTGGTGAGATTACAAGTGGACGGGAGAAAAGCGCATGGGCGGAGATTGGTAGTACTACCAATGCATCAACAGCTGGCCATACAACTGGTCCGCCGGCGGAGAATGCATACGCGGTAGATCCGGTTGGTGTTGAACAGATCAAACCATCACACCCCCAACGAGAGATTGGGCGGTTATCAATCTCAAGAAAGAGTTCAACCATTGTTGCCTTTTCACGTTCAACAGTTACCTCATTGAGCGCCCAACCTGATGCAACGATCTCACCATCGCGTTCTACGGTGTAGCCCAAAGTTATGCGAGGATCGATCACATAACTCTTGTTAATAACTGCGTGAATTACATCGGCGATCTTTGAACGCTCAACCTCAGATAGAAATCCAACATGGCCCAAGTTCACGCCGAGCAATGGAATTCCGCGCTCATGAGCAACCTCTGCTGCGCGCAACATAGTTCCATCTCCACCCAGAACCACCGCGGCTTCAATCTCTGGAAGATCGGCAATGGTGGAGCGGATCATTCCTGGAATATTGACATCAGAGATTGTGTAGATACCAAAGGTAGATGCAAGGTTTTGTTGCAGCTCAACAGCGGCGACGACAGCATCAACTCGACCTGGGTTACAAACAATCAAAAGATTACGCATCACTGTGGTCCAATCGCTATGGCTTCATCAAGCATCGCGTGATCGATCTCGGCGGCTCCGCGACGAAGCCATAAGAAGTATTCAACATTTCCTGCAGGTCCCGGTAGAGGGCTAGCAGTAATTCCCATTGTGCCTAAACCAACATCGTAAGCAGACTCTGCAACCTCGATAACAGCAGCTTTACGTAATGCAGGATCGCGCACTACTCCACCTGCACCTAACTTTTCTCGACCAACCTCAAATTGAGGTTTTACCATCACAACAAAATCCGCATCGGGCTTTGAAACCGCCGCTAAAGCGGGCAGAACTAAAGTTAAGGATATAAAGGAAAGATCGGCCACCACTAAATCAATCGGCTCACCCACCATATCCCCCGTTAAGTGACGAATATTGGTGCGATCTAACACTGAAACTCGTTCATCCTGTCGCAGACCCCAGGCCAACTGTCCATATCCAACATCAACAGCAACTACATGGCCTGCGTTTCTGCGCAGCAATACATCGGTGAATCCTCCAGTTGAGGCTCCCGCATCTAAACATCGTTTTCCTTCAACGCTGACACCTGTGAAGGCGTTCAACGCCCCATCTAATTTGTGTCCGCCGCGAGAGACAAAGTCATCACGATCTCCGGAGATGGTTATCGAAGTTTCAGCATCAACCTGTGTTGCAGGTTTAGTCGCTGGAATTCCATTGACCAAAACCGATCTCTTCTCAATCAGATCAGCCGCCTGCTCACGTGAACGCGCTAACTCTCTACGTACGAGTTCGGCGTCCAGACGTGTCTTCATAAAGGTGGATTAATTAGAGGCCATCAATAGATGACAGGGCTTGATTGAGTTTTTGGTGAAGCGCCTCAAAACGTTGAGCATGATCGCTTACCTCCATCGCATCAATCTCTTGCAACTCATTGCGAAGCTCTTCGACAAAACCCTCGCCATTGAACTGCTCGCTACTGGAGTGTGATTGAGATGTTGAGTTATCCATTTACTTACTCACCTTCTTGGCAGCGGTTTTCTTAACAACCTTCTTAGCGGAGTTTTTAGCGGTGCTATTTTGTGCGCCCGTCTTTTTAGCAGCGGATTTTTTAGCAGCGGATTTTTTAGCCGGGCTCTTCTTCGCAGAAGCGCCACCCTTTTTCAATGCAGCAACCTCTTGCTTCAACGCCTCAAACTCTCCACGCTTAACAAAGCCCATCTTAGAAACAGAACGCTCTACCTCATCCTCGATCTTTACCTTGAGAGCTTCTCCGCCCTCCTTCAACCAAAGATTGACCGACTGTGCCACCTCGGTTCCAGATTTATTTCCGAGTTGGAGATTCTCAATTAATGATTTGATCGTGGCTTTTATATCGCTGTTCTTGCTCATGCCATAAGCCTACCTAAATTCGCGTTATCTCGACCGCTTCAACCTGCCAACGGCTTGCAAGACCTGTTGGAGCGCTCCAAAAACGACGATGAATTGAGCCTGAAACCTCTATCCATTCATCTGGCGTGAGTGTTAACGCTATCCGTCGGGCCTTTGAACTCCACGCCCCGATATCTAAGGTGTCGACCCCGGATAACTTTTCACGAGTAATGATTAATCGAAACTCTACGACCTTGTCACCACTTGGAAGCTCCTTTTCAATCGCCTCCTGTGACACTCTTCCCCGCAGCACAACATCATTGAGTGAGTAATCCTCTTCAATTTCAGCTTGATCTACCTTCTTTTTCTTTGTCGCTACCTTGCCGCTCATGGAGCACCCCTTCTCATCTATGAGGGGCGCACGCTAATTAGCGGGTATGACGAAATAAAGGGTAGAGATTAAGGATGTGGGTAACTACTGAACAGCTCTCTCAGCGGCATCGGTGAACTCTTCCTCATCCAACTCTGCACACTTTGCAAACCACTCACGTGCCTCATCGGTGCGACCTGCAGCGGCAAGAGCATCTGCATAGGCATAACGAAGACGTAGCGCCCATTCATCGGTTTCATTGTTGAGCTCTTTGCAGGTCAATGTAACAACCGCTGCATCCAACTCTCCCAAATCGCGACGAGCACCTGCTGCAACAATTCGCATTTCAATCTCTTCCGGCTTTGCTAAACGCTTTACCTCTGGAGAACCAGCCAAATTCAATGCTTTTAGAGGGTTTCCAAGACCGCGTTCACAATCTGCCATGACAGGGAGTGATGAAACATCTCCTGAAATTCTATTTGCGGCGCGAAGCTCTTTTAATGCAATCTCATAATGTCCTGCACGATATGCGGCATATCCTGCTGATTCGCGAACAACAGCTAAACGTCCAGCATGGTGTGCAGCTGCGATTCCATGCTTATGCGCTAACTGTGGATCTGTATCTTGGTACAAATTGATGCACACTAAATGTCGCGCAACAACCTTTGCATTCTCCGCAGACAAACTTAACAACTCTGCACGAACAGATTTTTCTAACTCTTCACCAGTGACATCTTCCGGAATATCTGGTTCAAAGATTCGTGGACGCAAACGAGATTGATCTCGATCCATCGGCGCAGGTCTTGCTCCGCGAGGATCTAAGCCATCACGTGTTTGACGAGGTGCGCCTGCACGGGCTGATGAGCCACCACGTGCCGGAAGATCTTCGCGACGACGTTGTGAGTTTGGACCAGATGGTTTGCGTGAAGGTGGGCGGGATGGGCGCTTATCTCTATCTTCCATCGTTACTGTCTCCTTCACTCTGTTTAATTATGATCTGTATTTCGAGAATAATTCTAGGGAAATAAAAAAGGGGCGCTCGTTAAAGCGCCCCTTTTTATAAAAGAAGTCCGGCGACGTTCTACTCTCCCACAAGGTCACCCTTGCAGTACCATCGACGCTGAGAGGCTTAACTTCCGGGTTCGGAATGGGACCGGGTGTTTCCCTCTCGCTATGGTCGCCGAAACGCTATTGAGTTTTCGGTCTAAACAAAAAGGGGTCAAAACCTTTTTGTTGATCGTGGATCTCGAGACCGTATCTCGAGAGCCACACAGTGGACGCGTAGCAACTTTGTAGTTAAATCCTCGGCCTATTAGTACCGGTCAGCTCCAAGTCTTGCGACTCTTCCACTTCCGGCCTATCAACCCAGTCGTCTAGCTGGGGGCCTTACCTGGTAAACCAGTGGGAAACCTAATCTCGAAGCGAGCTTCCCGCTTAGATGCTTTCAGCGGTTATCCCTTCCGAACGTAGCTAATCGGCGGTGCTCCTGGCGGAACAACCGACACACCAGAGGTTCGTCCAACCCGGTCCTCTCGTACTAGGGTTAGCCCTTCTCAAGTTTCCTGCGCGCACAGAAGATAGGGACCGAACTGTCTCACGACGTTCTGAACCCAGCTCGCGTGCCTCTTTAATGGGCGAACAGCCCAACCCTTGGGACCTACTCCAGCCCCAGGATGAGACGAGCCGACATCGAGGTGCCAAACCTTGCCGTCGATATGGACTCTTGGGCAAGATCAGCCTGTTATCCCCGGGGTACCTTTTATCCGTTGAGCGACGGCGCTTCCACAAGCCACCGCCGGATCACTAGTTCCTGCTTTCGCACCTGCTCGACATGTCTGTCTCACAGTTAAGCTCCCTTGTGCACTTACACTCGACACCTGATTACCAACCAGGTTGAGGGAACCTTTGAGCGCCTCCGTTACTTTTTAGGAGGCGACCGCCCCAGTCAAACTACCCACCAGACACTGTCCCTGATCCGGATTACGGACCGAGGTTAGAAGTTCAAAACGATCAGAGTGGTATTTCAACGATGACTCCACAAACACTGGCGTGCCCGCTTCAAAGTCTCCCACCTATGCTACACAAACCGTTCCGAACACCAATATCAAGATATAGTAAAGGTCCCGGGGTCTTTCCGTCTTTCTGCGCGTAACGAGCATCTTTACTCGTAATGCAATTTCGCCGAGTTCACGGATGAGACAGCGCTCAAGTCGTTACGCCATTCGTGCAGGTCGGAACTTACCCGACAAGGAATTTCGCTACCTTAGGATGGTTATAGTTACCACCGCCGTTTACTGGGGCTTAAGTTCTCAGCTTCGCCTTGCGGCTAACCAGTCCCCTTAACCTTCCAGCACCGGGCAGGCGTCAGTCCGTATACATCGTATTGCTACTTCGCACGGACCTGTGTTTTTGGTAAACAGTCGCTTGAGCCTGGTCTCTGCGGCCTTCCAACGCTTCGGAGGTAAACTCCTACACGTCGAAGGGCCCCCCTTCTCCCGAAGTTACGGGGGCATTTTGCCGAGTTCCTTATCCATGATTCTCTCGATCGCCTTGGTATTCTCTACCTGACCACCTGTGTCGGTTTCGGGTACGGGCCGCAATAATTCTCGCTAGATGCTTTTCTTGACAGCATAGGATCATCCACTTCGCCTTACGGCTCGGCATCAGCTCTCAGGGTATATGTGTTGCGGATTTACCTACAACACCCCCTACAGCCTTACCCCGGGACAACCATCGCCCGGGCTGGACTGCCTTCCTGTGTCACACCATTGCTTAACTACTACCACACCGGTTCGAGCCATCCACCCACGCGGCTTACGCCGAACAGGATTCAAACTCTTAGCATTAGTGGGTTCGTCATGGGCGAATTAAAGCGGGTACTGGAATATCAACCAGTTGTCCATCGACTACGCCTGACGGCCTCGCCTTAGGTCCCGACTTACCCTGGGCGGATTAGCCTGGCCCAGGAACCCTTGGTCTTTCGGCGGAAATGTTTCTCACACTTCTCTCGCTACTCATGTCTACATTCTCACTTGTGTGGCTTCCACGGCTGGATTCCTCCGCCGCTTCACCAGCCACACAACGCTCTCCTACCCATCCACACTCCTGGATCTTGCGACCGGGATAATGTGTGAATGATAGAACTTCGGTGCTGTGCTTGAGCCCCGTTACATTGTCGGCGCGGAATCATTTGACCAGTGAGCTATTACGCACTCTTTAAATGGTGGCTGCTTCTAAGCCAACATCCTGGTTGTCTATACGACTCCACATCCTTTTCCACTTAGCACAGGCTTTGGGACCTTAGTTGCTATTCTGGGTTGTTTCCCTCTCGACTATGAAGCTTATCCCCCACAGTCTCACTGCCACGCTCTCACTTACCGGCATTCGGAGTTTGGCTGATGTTGGTAAGCTTGTAGGCCCCCTCGACCATCCAGTAGCTCTACCTCCGGTAAGAAACACGTGACGCTGCACCTAAATGCATTTCGGAGAGAACCAGCTATCACGAAGTTTGATTGGCCTTTCACCCCTACACACAGCTCATCCCCTAATTTTTCAACATTAGTGGGTTCGGTCCTCCACGCGGTCTTACCCGCGCTTCAACCTGGCCATGCGTAGATCACCTCGCTTCGGGTCTAGATCATGCAACTCATTCGCCCTATTCAGACTCGCTTTCGCTACGGCTTCCCCTCGACGGGTTAACCTCGCTACATGACACTAACTCGTAGACTCATTCTTCAAAAGGCACGCTGTCACTACTCAAGGTAGCTCCAACGGCTTGTACGCACACGGTTTCAGATTCTATTTCACTCCCCTTTCGGGGTTCTTTTCACCTTTCCCTCACGGTACTAGTCCGCTATCGGTCATCAGAGAGTATTTAGGCTTAGCGGGTGGTCCCGCCAGATTCATACCGGATTCCTCGAGTCCGGTATTACTTGGGATACCAATAATGAGTTAAAAGTGTTTCGGCTACGGGGATCTCACCCTCTGTGTCTGGCTTTCCCACGCCATTCACCTACACAATTAATTTCTGACTCATTGAAGCAACGGCAGTCGCTTCTAACTGGTCCCACAACCCCAACACTGCAACGCCTGCCGGCTTGGCACAGTATTGGTTTGGCCTCTTCCGCGTTCGCTCGCCACTACTAACGGAATCACGGTTGTTTTCTCTTCCTGTGGGTACTGAGATGTTTCACTTCCCCACGTTCCCTTTATCTACCCTATATATTCAGGTAGAAATAACTGGACATTACTCCAGCTGGGTTTCCCCATTCGGAAATCCTCGGATCAAAGCTCGTTTGACAGCTCCCCGAGGCTTATCGCAGCCTACTACGTCCTTCATCGGCTTCTGATGCCAAGGCATCCGCCATGTGCGCTTAATAATTTGACCACAAAGATGCTCGCGTCCACTGTGTAGTTCTCAAAATACGGGCGGTACTCAATAAAGCCTTGAAGACCTTGGAGCCTGCTTAATTAAAAGCAGATCCTGGTTTCTTCGCCTTATTAAGCCCAGAGGTTTGGCATTTTCAGCCGTCCCCTCAGGACCCAACAACGTGCCGAGTAGATTTTCCATCAGAGCTAATTTTCCACTCTCCGAAGAGCTGTACTAATAGATGATGTGATAAATAAACAAAAGTCAATGCTCCACTTATGAGCTCAACTACTAAATCCCGAAACCTTGTCCGAGTGAGTTGATTGCTCCTTAGAAAGGAGGTGATCCAGCCGCACCTTCCGGTACGGCTACCTTGTTACGACTTCGTCCCAATCACCGATCCCACCTTCGGCAGCTCCCTCCTTGCGGTTGGGCCACTGACTTCGGGTGTTACCGACTTTCGTGACGTGACGGGCGGTGTGTACAAGCCCCGGGAACGTATTCACCGTAGCGTTGCTGATCTACGATTACTAGCAACTCCGACTTCATGGGGTCGAGTTGCAGACCCCAATCCGAACTGAGACTGGCTTTCTCGGATTCGCTCCACCTTGCGGTATTGCAGCCGTTTGTACCAGCCATTGTAGCATGCGTGCAGCCCAAGACATAAGGGGCATGATGATTTGACGTCATCCCCACCTTCCTCCGAGTTAACCCCGGCAGTCTCCTGTGAGTCCCCAACTAAATGCTGGCAACACAGAACGAGGGTTGCGCTCGTTGCGGGACTTAACCCAACATCTCACGACACGAGCTGACGACAACCATGCACCACCTGTATACAGACCTTGCGGCTATGACATCTCTGCCATATTCCTGTATATGTCAAGCCTTGGTAAGGTTCTTCGCGTTGCGTCGAATTAAGCCGCATGCTCCGCTGCTTGTGCGGGGCCCCGTCAATTCCTTTGAGTTTTAATCTTGCGATCGTACTCCCCAGGCGGGGCACTTAATGCGTTAGCTGCGTCGCAGAGACCGTGGAAGGTCCCCACAACTAGTGCCCACCGTTTACGGCGTGGACTACCAGGGTATCTAATCCTGTTCGCTCCCCACGCTTTCGCTCCTCAGTGTCAGTAATGGCCCAGAGTCCTGCCTTCGCCATTGGTGTTCCTCCTGATATCTGCGCATTCCACCGCTACACCAGGAATTCCAGACTCCCCTACCATACTCAAGCTCGCCCGTATCGAATGCAGGTCTGGGGTTAAGCCCCAGAGTTTCACATCCGACGTGACGAACCACCTACGAGCTCTTTACGCCCAATAATTCCGGACAACGCTTGCACCCTATGTATTACCGCGGCTGCTGGCACATAGTTAGCCGGTGCTTCTTCTGCAGGTACCGTCACTTTCGCTTCTTCCCTGCTGAAAGCGGTTTACAACCCGAAGGCCTTCATCCCGCACGCGGCGTCGCTGGGTCAGAGTTTCCTCCATTGCCCAATATTCCCCACTGCTGCCTCCCGTAGGAGTCTGGGCCGTGTCTCAGTCCCAGTGTGGCCGGTCGCCCTCTCAGGCCGGCTACCCGTCGTCGCCTTGGTGAGCCATTACCTCACCAACAAGCTGATAGGCCGCGAGATCATCTTCAACCGAAAAACTTTCCAAACCCGCGGATGCCCGCAGGTTTCATATCCGGTATTAGCCCCGGTTTCCCGGAGTTATCCCAGTGTTGAAGGCAGATTTCTCACGTGTTCCTCACCCGTTCGCCGCTAATTCACACCCGAAGGTGCTTCATCGCTCGACTTGCATGTGTTAAGCACGCCGCCAGCGTTCGTCCTGAGCCAGGATCAAACTCTCCATAGAAAGTTTTCATCTTGGCGATCAGACAAACAAACTGTCGTTTAATTTGTCATTTATATACCAAAGGAAATCAACGGGTATAGCTTTTTAGGCTATACCTCATTGAGGTATTTATATATTTGCCGTGGTTGTTATGTAATCAAAAAGCATTGTAAAACAATGATTTTTCGCTATTGAAAGCATGACTAAATAAGCCACTATTGGCATTGACTTATGGCACGCTGTTGAGTTCTCAAGGTACGGATGCGCACTGCTTCTCAGGATTTCTCCTGATTTTCAGGGCAGATCGCCAAACTTAGTGCATGCATGCAGGCGCGGTCAAACCGGCCTAAATGAGGTACTAAGTTTGGCTGAAGCTCAATTTCTTGAGCTTCTGTGCCTACTGTCCGGCCTAAATCGTCCGTTCCCAGCAAGGAGCGTAACTATACATAGGTGGGATGGAACGGTCAAATCGACATGGCCAAAAAAAGGGTTTGGCAACAAATACAAGTATAACGCGAATTATCCACGCCCGCTAGCGTTTTAGAGCACTTTTGGGGTTGTTAGGCTAATTCGACGGCAGCGAGATCTCGCTTACCTTTTCGCAAAACCGCATATTTTCCGCATAAAAAGTCGGTTTTTGAGGGTCTGAAATCCTCACCCGAAATCTTCTCATTATTGAGATATGCGCCACCTTCTTTAACGATGCGTCGCGCAGCGGATTTGGAGTCAACAACCCCAGTTGCAGCTAAGAGATCTACCCAGGTTGGAATTTCTTCACTTGCTGAAATTGTTGTCCGTGGAAGTTCAGCTAAGGCTGATGCAAGTGTTGCTTCATCTAACTCTGAAAGTTCTCCTTGTCCAAATAATGCACGCGCAGCTGCTTCTACACGTTGCGTTGTTTCTTCGGAATGAACTAGTGATGTTAATTCACGAGCTAATGCACGGTGCGCTTCACGTAAACCAGGGTTTTCATTGTGTGATTTTTCAAGTTCCAAGATCTCTTCATGGGATTTGAAGGAGAAAACCTTTAAGAAGTTGATGACATCTTTATCATCTGAGTTCAACCAGAACTGGAAGAAGGCGTATGGCGATGTCATCTCGGGATCTAGCCACACTGATCCGCCAGCGGTCTTTCCAAACTTAGTTCCATCAGCCTTCATCAATAGTGGAACAGTTAAAGCGTGACCGCTTCCCTGCTCGACACGTCGAATCAGATCAAGTCCTGCAACAATATTTCCCCATTGATCAGATCCACCAACCTGCAATGTGCAGTTATTGCGACGGTATAGCTCGAGGAAATCGTACGATTGCAATACTTGGTAAGAAAATTCGGTGTAAGAAATTCCACCGCCTTCTAGGCGAGCCGAAACAGAATCCTTAGACAACATCTGATTAACACTGAAGTGCTTACCAATATCGCGTAGGAATTCAATGGCACTCAGTGGTGATGTCCAATCCAAGTTGTTGACCACTTGAGCTGGATTCTTTGGTGCATCAAAATCAAGAAATGAGGAAACTTGCGTGCGGATTCGATTGACCCAGCCTTCAACAATCTCCGTGCTGTTGAGTGTGCGCTCTTCATTCTTTCCACTTGGGTCGCCCACAAGACCTGTAGCGCCTCCTACGAGTGCAATGGGATTGTGCCCAGCCAATTGAAAGCGACGCAATACCAAAAGGACTACGAGGTTTCCGGCATGCAAGGAAGGCGCGGTTGGATCAAAGCCACAGTACAAAGTCGTTGGTTTTTTGAGTGATTCTAGGAGTGCGGCCTCATCAGTTGATTGAGCCAATAATCCACGCCAGCGAAGATCTTCGATCAGGTTCATGCGCTCATCATCTCTGAAAATGCCTTCTGCTTGCTGGCAATTTCCTTTTGGGTTGTGGTGTTTGCAGTTAAAGCATCCTTAATCTGTTGGGAAACTAAGGCGGGCGCTGTTCCTCCAGATGTTGTCCGAGAACTCAACGCTCCATGAACGGTAAGTAACTCGCGCACTCCCCCATCTAGTTGTGGGTGTACAGAAATAAATTCAGAGTCAGTCAATTGATGCAGTTGGCGATCCGAGGATTCACATAACGCAACACACTTTCCCGCAGCTTCATGTGCTTGAGCAAATGGCACATTCTTCTTAGCTAGGTAATCTGCAATCTCAGTTGCAAGTGAGAAACCTGTAGGTGCGGCCAATGCCATCTTTTCCCGATCAAAATCAGTTGTTGCAACCATTCCGGTAACTGGTGGTAGCACCAACAACAAGGTGTCAATGCTGTCAAACAACGGTTCTTTATCCTCTTGAAGATCGCGGTTGTAAGCAAATGGAAGACCCTTGAGCATTGTTAAAACACTCATGAGATTTCCAACTAGACGTCCAGATTTTCCACGTGCCAGCTCTGCCATATCGGGGTTCTTTTTCTGCGGCATTATGGAGGAACCTGTTGAGTAAGCATCGGCAACCTTTGCCCAAGCAAACTCTTGCGATGACCACAAGGTCCATTCCTCGCCAATACGAGACAAGTGGTTTCCGATCATTGCGAAAATAAAGAGCGCTTCAGCAACGTAATCGCGATCGCTTACTGCATCAATACTGTTTGCAAATGTTGAATCAAAGCCAAGATTTTTAGCGGTAAAAGCCGGATCTAAAGCAAGAGATGAACCAGCAAGTGCCCCTGCTCCTAGTGAACTAACAGAGGTACGTGTTAGCCAATCATTAATTCGATCTAAATCACGAGCAAATGCATGTGCATGCTTTGCTAACTCGTGACCAAATGAAACAGGTTGAGCATGCTGAATATGGGTAAATCCTGGTGCTGGATCGTTGACATATTCAGCTGCCTTTTCCAGGATCGCACTTTGCAAGTGCGTAATAAGCGTTGCAATTTCCAGCATGTGATCAATAGAAAATAAGCGCAGATCGGTAGTTACTTGATCATTACGTGAACGTCCTGCACGTAACGCTCCCCCAACAGCACCCAGCCTTTCCGTTAAGCCACGTTCAAGGGCGCTATGAACATCTTCATCAGTATCAATTGGTGCAAATGAACCATCAGCTACCTGCGATGCAAGCTCCTTGAGCGCAGCGTTGATCGCATCTGCATCTTTGGCCGCTATCAATCCACTCTTCTTAAGAATGGCTAAATGGGCCATAGATGAGCGAAGATCGTATGGAGCTAATCGCCAATCAAAATGAACGCTTCTGGACAGGGCAAAAACAGAGCCTGTAGGTCCTTGTGCGAAACGTCCGCCCCATAGAGCCATTACTTCCTCTTTCCTTCGCCTTGTGCGTAAGCGAGCAATTCTTTCGCTAAATGTGCTCCACCGGTCGCTTTCTTCGATACCAAAATAATCGTGTCGTCCCCAGCAATCGTGCCAATGACTCCAGTCAGTCCGGCGTGATCCAGCGAGCTCGCCAAAAATTGCGCCGCTCCTGGTGGAGTATGAATTACCGCCAAATTAGCGCTGTGATCCACCGACAAGATCAACTTTGCTGGCACTGGCGTGCTGCGAGCAATTGCATTATCTGAACTTTCGCGAATTTGATATGTGCTTTCTCCATCTTTGTTGCGAGCACGTACTGCGCCAATCTCTTCAAGATCACGACTTGCTGTTGCCTGGGTAACCTTGTAGCCAGCCTTCTTTAACAATGTGACCAAATCTGATTGTGAGTGCACTAATCCCGCTTGGATTAAGGAAATCGCCTTTGCTCTACGAGCAGATACAGATTGCGCATTAATTACCATCGCTCATCACCTTCTTAAAAATACTGACAAATTTCTTGAGCTGTGCATCGGTGACGATTAACGCTGGTGCCAATCGAATAGTCGTGGGATTTGCAGCGTTCACAAGAACACCTTCATTCTGTAGAGCAAGGGCAACATCGGAAGCTTTCTTGGTTTCAAGTTCAATTCCTAATAACAATCCTGCTCCTCGAACCTCAGCTACTCCCGGTATTACCGCGAGCTCCTGCATCAGATACACGCCTTGCTTTTCTACCTTTTTCAAAATCTTCTGCGTTTCGATGAATTTGATCGCAGCTAAACCTGCCGCTGTTGTTACAGGATTTCCGCCGAAGGTTGAACCGTGATCGCCTGGTTGAAAAAGATCAGCCGCTTTTCCTAAAGCGATCATGGCGCCAAGAGGTAATCCCCCGCCTAAACCTTTAGCAAGGGTGATGACATCTGGCGTGATGCCGGAGTATTCGTATCCGAACCAATCTCCTGTGCGACCCATTCCGGTTTGAACCGCATCGATAACAAGTAGTGCGCCCTTTGCATCACATAACGCACGGAGTTCGCGCAAGTAATCTGCTGGAGGAACGACGACACCTGCTTCTCCCATGATGGGTTCGATAATTACCATCGCGGTTTTCTTAGTAACCGCCTTGCGCATCGCTTCTATGTCGCCAAAGGGAACATGCTTTACGCCTTTAATCAGAGGCAAAAAGGGCTCACGTTTTGCCGGTTGGCCAGTCAGAGACAACGCACCCATAGTGCGACCATGAAAGGCACCTTGTGCAGCAACAATTCGTACCTTTCCGGTTCGGCGAGAAAGTTTTAGCGCCGCTTCATTTGCTTCAGCGCCTGACTGACAAAAGAACACCTTGGCACTCTTATCACCTGTCATTGCTGCGAGTTTTTCCGCTAGTTCAACGGCGTGTGGATGCACATAGAAATTACTGACATGGCTCAGGGTTGATACCTGCTTTGTAACCGCTTTAACAATTGCAGGGTGAGAATGACCCAAAATGTTGGTTGCAATTCCACCGAGAAAATCCAAATACTGTTTTCCATCGGCGTCGGTCACAACTAATCCTTTGCCTTTAACTAAGGCAATAGAGGGTGTTCCATAATTATTTTGAACCGAACTCTTCCAACGGTTGATCATTGTCTTGTTTGTCATGCAACCACCAAGGTTCCGCCAGTACCAGCTAACGCTGATGCAAAGCTATCGGGATCCGTGCCATCAATAATTCGTACCGCTTGCGCACCATATGACAGCGCATCAAGGGCCGCCTGTACCTTCGGTGCCATACCCTCGGCAAACCCTGCTTTGATACTTTCTAGATCACTCGCTGAAATTGACTCAATCAATGTCGTCTTGTCTGGCCAATTACGATAAATACCAGCAACATCGGTCATCACAATTAACTGAGAAGCTTCGAGGGCTGCTGCAATTGAAGCGGCTGCAAAATCCGCGTTCACATTAAGACCTGTTTTCAAATCCTCATCTGATGAAACTGGAGCAACGACTGGAACAAAACCTTGTTCGATGAGCTCCAATAACTGCGCAGGATTTACAGATTGAACATCTCCTACAAAACCAAGATCTGCAGGAGTTCCATCAATCAATGTAGTACGGCGTTTTGCGATGACGGTAGGGAGCGCACGGGCTGAGATAGCTTTTGCCTTAATCCCAGATTTAGCTAAAGTTGCAGCGACCTCATGACCAACTTGATTAACCAATACCTCTTCAACAACATCAAAGATTTCTTGCGTAGTTACTCTGAAGCCGCCGATCCAATCACTTGAGATCTGCTTGGCTTTGAGCGCCGTATCGATTTGTGGACCTCCACCATGCACAACTACAACCTTTTCACCCGTTGCAAGAGCTGCGGAGATGGCCTTGGCAAAGTTTCCGTTTTCATCCTTCATGGCATGGCCGCCAAATTTAACGACGATCATGTCGAGTACGCCGAATTCTCATGAACATAATCATGGGTAAGGTCATTTGTCATGATGGTTGCTGTCGAAGTTCCAACTTTAAGATCGATATCAATCTCGACTAGACGAGCATCAAATTTCACCGTTGTTTTGTCACCATCCGGGGCGCTATTTGTACACACTTGAACACCATTAAGTTTTACATCGATGGCTAGTGGATCCATCTGAGCATCGGCGGTGCCGACAGCTGCAAGGACTCTGCCCCAGTTCGGGTCTCCTCCAAAGATGGCCGCTTTTAACAGATTGTTCCGAGCACAAGCACGTCCAACTTCTACCGCATCCTTTTCCGAAGCAGCGTTGAGCACTTTGATTGCAACTGACTTTGTCGAACCTTCAGCATCTGCGATTAACTGCGCGGAAAGTGATCCACATACCTGCATCAACATATCTTCAAGTTCGTGGTCTGTAATCGCTACACCACTTGCCCCTGATGACATGAACAGGACGGTGTCATTGGTAGATGTGCACCCATCTGAATCGATGCGGTTGTAAGTACGATCAGTTGCACTTAGAAAGATCTCTTGCGCATTCTCAGATACAACCGCATCAGTCATAATGACAGACAACATCGTGGCTAGTGCAGGTGCCAACATTCCTGCACCCTTTGCGATACCTGCAAATTCTGCGCCGTTAAAGTTTGCTGTTGCAATCTTTGGAACAGAATCAGTTGTCATAATCGCCTGTGCACTTGTCTGCAGACCATCGTTGCTGAGTACCGGAACAATTGATTCAATTCCGGCAATAATCTTTGGCATTGGCAGTAGTTCACCGATTAATCCGGTTGAACAAACAATTACTTCACCTGATGAAACATTAAGGGATTGCCCTACATGTTCTGCGGTTTTATGGGTATCTGCAAATCCCTGTGGACCGGTGCAAGCATTTGCTCCCCCGCTATTGAGGACAACTGCTCGAACGATTCCGCCCTTAGCCACTTGGCGTGACCAAGTAACTGGAGCTGCAACAACCTTATTTGTTGTAAAAACAGCGGCCGCAGTGAAGTTTGGGCCCTGATTTTCGATGATTGTTAAATCAAGTGCGCCAGTGCTCTTTAAACCAGCGGCAACTGAAGCGGATCTAAAGCCTTGAGGAAGTTTCATGCACCGATACCGTCAAGTGCTAAACCACTTATCTCAGAAAGCCCACAAATGAGATTAGCATTTTGAATTGCTTGGCCAGCAGCACCTTTGCCCAAGTTATCGATTGCAACTGAGACAACGAGACGGTTACTGTGTTGATCGACAGCGACTTGAATTTGTACCTTATTGCTTCCGGTGACAGCACTTGTCTTGGGCATCTGACCTGCAGGCAAAAGATCAACAAAGAACTCATTGGCATAATGCTTTGAATAGAGCTGGTGTGCTTGCTCAGTGGTCATTGCAGAGGTCAGTTTTGCGGTAATCGTTGCAAGAATTCCACGAGGCATCGGAGCCAAGATCGGCGTAAACGAGATCTTTGCTTCCTTGTTCGCAACCGCCGATAGCGCTTGTTCGATTTCTGGTGTGTGCTGATGGACTCCACCAAATTTATATGAGCTCAGTGAACCCATGACCTCGCTACCAATCAAATTGATCTTCGCACTTCTTCCAGCACCAGTTGTGCCTGATGCTGCAACCACGACAATGTCAGAGCTATCAATAAGGGAGATCGCGGGCGCAATTCCAAGTGAAATCGATGTTGCATAGCAACCTGGGTTTGCCACTTTGTTCTGATTTTTTATCGCCTCGCGTTGACCTGGTGCAAGCTCTGGTAATCCATACACCCAAGCTCCGGCGTGCCTTCCACCGTAATACTTTTCCCATTGAGCTGAATCTTCTAATCTGAAATCCGCGCCAAGATCTACGATCTTTAAATGTGAAGGTAGCTTTGCAATCAATGCAGCTGACTCTCCATGTGGCAGAGCGAGAAATACAAGCTCGATTGGTGCGAAATCAATTGAGTCTGCGGTTACGAACTCGCGGCCTGCATAACTTTGCAGCTGCGGATGGACGGATGTGACCTGCTCCCCTGCATTTGAGTGTGCGCTTACAACTGCTACCTCAAAGACTGGATGCGTCGCCAAAAGTCTGAGTAACTCCCCGCCGGCATAGCCGCTTGCACCAATGACCGCTGTTTTCATGGATCTAGGATAAGGGACAATCTATAATTATGCAATCTTATGCATAATTATGCGGTGCGGACAACAGCTCCGAACTTTGCCGCAGCCTGTGCGGTCGCTGCTTCACGCATAGCTGAGACCTCTTCACCTGTTAGCGTCCGATCAGCGGCACGGAAGACCAAGGTGAAAGCTAAAGAGATCTTTCCATCACCGATCTTGTCGTAACGATCAAAGAGGGTGATGGATTCAAGGAGTTCGCCGGCACCTTCACGCAAAGCTGCCTGGAGATCAGCGGCGCTCACAGTTGCGTCAACAATCAATGCGACATCTTGCACCGCCGCTGGCATTGTTCCGACAGTTGTTGGACGAACTAACGTTGACTCAGGAAGTGCGTTTAATGCAACGGCAAATGCAACGGAGCGTTCTGGTAATCCATACGCGGCGATGATGCGAGGGTGAAGTTCACCGGCGTGTGCAACCGCTTTACCGTTAACTATCAATTCAGCGCAACGACCAGGATGCCATGGAGCTAGATCGGAACGAGCAACGCTCCATTCGAGGTTACATAGCTGCAAAATATCTTGGGCGAAGGCGATCGCATCCTGCCAGTTATAGGCACGGGCCTTACCCTGCCAATTTTCATTCTCAGTCTTTCCAACAAGCAAGCCAGCAACGTGATACCCCTGGGTTGGAACAGATGCAAAGATTTCATCAATGATTTTTTGATCGGGCCGCTTTGAAAGATCTGGTGAAACCGCCGGAACTAACTTCTGTGAACTACGGAAGATCGAGCCCATTTCAAAGATTGCAAAGTCCTTTGCACCTCGACTGATATTTCGCTGTGCGACCTCAATCAAACCTGGAACTAGATGCACCCGCATCAAAGGAAACTCTTCAGACATTGGGTTTGCAACCTTGTATGTTGAAGCTCGCTCACCAACAAAGCCCATTGAATCAATTGTTGCTTGATTGGTAAATGGGAAGGTTTGAACCTCTGCCAATCCTCGACTTGCCAGCATTGTTGCAACGGCACGACGACGCTTCTGTGTTGGTGTCAAAGTCGCATGTAATGGACGTGGAGGAAGAACTGAAGGGATCTTGTCATAACCGATCATGCGAGCAACTTCTTCAGTGAAATCAGCTGAAGTTAATAGATCTGAGCGCCATGAAGGAGGATCGATGGTGAAGCTCTTCTCATCAACATCGCAGCCAATAACGCGAAGTACTTCAGCAACCTTTGCCGCTGGAACTTCAAAGCCCAGAATCTTGGAGATATACGCTGGATCAATAGTGACGGTTGGGGCGAAAATAGGTGCGCCATCTACAACTGTGGCGACATGTTGCGCCGAGCTATGCGCCGTTAGCAGTTGAACAAAACGGGCTGAAGCAAACTCTGCGAGTGATGGATCAACACTGCGCTCTAATCGACGAGATGCTTCAGATGAAAGCTTGTGTCGGCGTGAGTTCTTAGCAACGCATGTTGGATCGAAACGAACCGCCTCGAGTGCAATATCTGTTGTGATCTCAGTTATCTCTGAAGAGAGACCGCCCATTGTGCCAGCGAGAGCTAATGGTTGCTCATCATCACAGACCATCAAATCATCGGGATCCAAGGTGCGCTCTACTCCATCGAGAGTTTTAAACTTTTGAACGGTGGCTGCACGCTTAATAGTTAGACCGCCCTTGATCTTTGATTTATCAAAGGCGTGCAATGGCTGTCCAAGTTCCAGCATTACATAGTTGGTGACATCTACAACCAAGGAGATAGAACGCATTCCCATTTTTTCAATACGTCGTCGCATCCAGATTGGTGTTGTCGCCTTAGGATCAAAGTTTGAAAGGGTGCGTAGGTAGAAAACCGATGCTGTTGATTTATCAGCGATCTTTGCCGGTACACCTTTACCGGTTGCTTCAAATTTCAGGGTGCGCAACGCATCAACGGGATCGGTGAACTTCAAATCTAGCGACCCTGCAACCTCGCGAGCTATTCCACGAATGCTCAACGCATAACCACGATCAGGATTAACCGCCACATCGAAAATAACATCATTTATCTGTAGCGCTTCGATCGCATCTGCGCCGATCGTGACTTCACCTTCAGCAAAAACCATAATGCCAGCATGATCATCGCTAATTCCAAGCTCACGTGCTGAACAAATCATTCCATTTGAAGTCTTGCCGTAAGTTTCTCGTGCACCTATTGTGAAATCACCAGGAAGAACCGCTCCTGGCAGCGCAGCTACTACTAAATCCCCCACTGCAAAGTTGGTCGCGCCGCAAATAACATAACGGGTTTCACCCTCACCACAATCAAGGCCTACATAGCGAATTGGCTTTTTGAACTCAGTGATCTCTTCAATAGAAAGCACCTTGGCAAACTTCAGTGGCCCTGTTAAATCCGCACCTTGCTTGATGATCTCTTCAACCTCAAAACCAACACGAATAAGCCCGTCAGAGATTTGTTCAGCTGTGACTGATGCTGGGATATCTACAAACTCTTTGATCCACGATAAAGGAGCGCGCATTACAGGCCAACTCCAAACTGTCGTGTGAAACGTAGATCGCCTTCGACGATGTCATGCATATCTGTAATTCCATGACGAACCATAAGAGTTCGCTCAAGACCCATACCGAAAGCAAAGCCGCTATACACATCTGTATCAATTCCGCAGGTAGCTAAAACCTTTGGATTGACCATTCCACAACCGCCCCATTCGATCCAACGATTGTTAAAGAAAATATCTACTTCGGCGCTTGGTTCAGTAAATGGGAAAAAGGATGGACGCAAACGAGTAGTTACATCCGGACCAAACATGTGACGTGCGAAGTTATCAAGGGTGCCCTTGAGGTGGGCCATCGTGATTCCCTTATCAATAACAAGGCCTTCAACCTGGTGGAACACAGGGCTATGCGTTGCATCTAACTCATCTGCGCGGAATGTACGTCCTGGGCACACCACATAAATCGGTGGTTGCTGTGTGAGCATGGTGCGAATCTGAACAGGTGATGTGTGGGTACGTAACACCATTCCAGATTCAACTGGCTCGATGAAAAATGTATCTTGCATAGTGCGCGCAGGGTGATCGGCGGGAATATTGAGTGCATCAAAGTTCAACCAACCAGATTCAAGTTCAGGACCTTCTTCAACCGCAAAGCCTTGTTCGATAAAGAAATCTGATACCTCATTTTTGATGATTGAAATGGGATGTAACCCGCCGCGGTGAGAACGATTTACCGGCAAGGTGATATCAACAACCTCTTCCAACAAAACTTTTCGATCCCGTTCTGCTTCTAATACCGCGGTCGCATCGGCAAGGGATTGAGCGATAGAAGCTTTAGCCTCACCAATAACCTTTCCAAAAGAGGCTTTATCTTCAGGTGATAAGGATCCAAGACCACGAGAGGCTAATGCGATTGGCGATTTGTCTCCAGCATGGGCAAGACGTGCCGCTTTCAGTGAATCTAAATCTGTGGCGGAGGCGAAAGCCTTTCGGGCATCTTCAACCCAAGTTGAAATCTCCTCAACGCGCATAGGGAGAACTCTATCGGGAACTGCTTTATTAACGCGGCATATTTGATAGGTGATACATAACAATCGAGGCAGCAGCGGACAAATTGAGGCTTTCTGCATTGCCCGGCATAGGGATATTTACTGTCTCGATGCCACTGAGATTGTTGCTCGTTGAAAGTCCCCTTGATTCATTGCCAAAGATCGCAACGGTGTCACCTGTTGATGTGTAATCCTTCAAGCTTTTGCTACCTGTTGCTCCCAGCGAGAATCCATGAACCCCTTTATTAATAAGTTCATCGATTGCAACTGATTGAAACACTGGAATGTGCCACAGTGATCCAGCGGTACTGCGTACGACCTTTGGTGAGTACATATCAACGCTGCCAGGAGAAGTGATAACCGCATCCATGCCAAATGCATCCGCTGAACGAAGAATGGTTCCAGCATTTCCTGGATCTTGTACCTCAGACAAGTAAATATATTTTCGTGAACCGTTGAGCGCTATTGAATCTAGCTGGGTATCGGGAATGGTGCAGATAGCGATTATTCCCTGCGGAGTAATTGTCTCTGACATTTGTTTCATGACTTCATCGCTAACATCAACGGTATTGAATTGCGATAGATCTGCGATCTCTTCAGCCTTAGAACGACCATTAGCTGTTAAGTAAACTGTTTCTACTTGTGGGCCACTCTTTGCAACAAGGGCCTCACGTGCACATTGCAAACCTTCTGCAACAAATTGACCAGCGTTCTTTCTCTCCTTGACTCCTCTAGAACCAATAAGAGCCTTAACTCGCGCAATATGTGGCGAGTTAAGGCTCTCAATCATTATTGGAACTTAGAGTGCTGCAAGGCTCTTGCGAGCTACATCAACAAGTGTCTTGAATGTTGCAGGATCATTTGTCGCCATATCTGAAAGAACGCGACGATCAACCTCAACACCTGAAGCCTTTAGGCCCTGGATGAAGCGGTTGTAAGTAAGACCGTGTTCGCGGCAACCAGCGTTAATGCGCTGGATCCATAGACGACGGAAATCGCCCTTCTTATCCTTACGGTCATTAAATGCATAAACCATTGAGTGCGTAACTTGCTCTTTCGCCTTTGTGAAAAGACGTGAACGTTGTCCGCGGTATCCGCTGGCACGTTCAAGAGTTGTGCGACGCTTCTTCGCTGCGTGTACTCCGCGCTTTACTCTCATTTAACCCGCTCCTTACTTCAAACCAAGCATGCGCTTGGCGGTGACTGCGACAGTTGGCTTTGCAGCTGACTCTGTCGATAGACGACGTGTTACTCGTGAAGATTTGTGCTCGAGCAAGTGGCGCTTTCCAGCGCGCTCGTGCATAACCTTTCCAGAACCTGTGATGCGGAAGGTCTTCTTCGCACCGCTATGTGTTTTCATCTTTGGCATGGTTATGCTCCCTTACTCCGTTGTCTCTGCAGCTGCTTCAGCTTTCGCCTTGCGTGCTGCCTTTGCTTCTGCAACTGCTTCTGTCTTCTTCTTCGTTGGTCCAAGAACCATCGTCATGTTTCGTCCCTCTTGCTTAGGAGCGAACTCAACAAAACCGACCTCTGCAATATCTTCTGCAAGACGTTGCAACATCTTGTAACCCAACTCAGGACGCGTTTGTTCGCGGCCGCGGAACTTCATTGTCACCTTTACCTTGTCGCCACCCTTAAGAAACTTCTCAACCTGACTACGCTTTGTTTCGTAATCGTGATTTTCGATCTTCGGTGTCAAACGCACCTCCTTCACCACAATGTGGGTCTGGTTCTGTCGCGCTTCCCGTGCCTTCTGTGCAACTTCGTACTTGTACTTTCCGAAGTCCATGATCTTGCAAACAGGTGGATTAGCTTCTGGTGCGATCTCAACTAGGTCGAGACCAACTTCATCTGCCATCTTTAACGCTGTATCGATATCTACAACTCCAACTTGCTCACCGGTGTAACCGATTAAACGAATTTGGGGTGTGCGAATTCGATCATTGATGCGTGGTTCAGTGCTGACTTTGAGCTCCTTCGGTTCGTTAACGCTTTGGTGTAACAGCGCTGCAAAAGAAAACCGCAAGGGCAAGAGAAATACTTCTCTTATCCGACAAACCAGCTCGCACTAGTGGCGATGAAGGTGGGAGCGGTAACTCCTCTTGCAGTGGTTGTTACGCCACTGGTCTGGGGCAAAGGTTACCCGTAGAGGGGTCAAAAGGCGAAATTGAGCCTGGTCTACCCGCCCATAGCGTGGAAGCCACCATCAACATGGATGATCTCCGCTGTGGTCTTTGGGAACCAATCCGAGAGCAAGGCCACCGCTGCTTGGGCAGCTGGAACGGGATCATTCACATCCCAATGCAATGGAGATCTCTCATCCCATAAATGCTCAAAACGCTCAAAATCAGGAATCGATTTTGCAGCAATAGTTTTAATCGGACCTGCAGCAACAAGGTTGATGCGAATATTTTCAGCTCCGAGATCACGTGCAAGGTATCGAGAGGTCGCTTCTAACGCAGCCTTTGCCACACCCATCCAGTCATACTTTGGCCAAGCGACCTGACCATCAAAATCTAACCCAACAACCGATCCACCATCTTTAAATAATGGACGGGCAGCCATTGTTAATGATTTAAGTGAGTAGGCAGAGACTTGAACCGCGGTTGCAACATCCTCCCATTGGGTATTGAGAAAGTTTCCACCAAGAGCTGCTTCTGGAGCGAAACCAATTGAGTGAACCACTCCATCTAATCCTTGTGGGAAATGTTCACGTACTCGAGATTCCAGCGCCGCTAAATCTGAATCACTTGTTACATCAAGTTCTATGACGGGACATGGATGAGGTAAACGACCTGCAATGCGGGTTGTTAAGGATAAGCCGCGACCAAAGCCCGTGAGAATTACCTCAGCGCCTTGCTCCTGTGCCAAGCGAGCAATGTGAAATGCAATGGAGGCATCGGTTAATACTCCCGTTACCAGGATCTTTTTGCCTTCGAGGATTCCCATTTAGTGTCCCATTCCTAATCCGCCATCTACTGGGATTAATGCGCCAGAGATGTAACTTGCTTGTGGTGATGCGATAAAGGTTACGACATCGGCGATTTCTTCAGCTGAACAGAAACGCCCGAGCGGCACTGAAGCTGCGATTTCATTACGGCGCTTTTCATCCAGGGTTGCTGTCATATCTGTCTCTACAAAACCTGGTGCAATGACATTTGCTGTAATTCCGCGGCTACCCAATTCGCGGGCAAAGGAGCGAGCCATTCCGACTAATCCAGATTTTGATGATGAGTAATTGACTTGGCCGGCAGAACCTAGTGCGCCAACAACAGAACCCACAAAGATTAAACGTCCGCGCTTCAATTTAAGCAAACCCTTAGTGGCTCGACGAGCAACGCGAAATGCCCCAGTTAGATTTGCATCGATAACTGATTCAAAATCCTCATCGCTCATTCGCATTACTAATCCATCTTTAGTAATTCCAGCGTTTGCAACAATGATCTCAGGCATTCCCCATTGTTCTTCGATCGATGCAAAGCCAGCATCCACGCTCTCGGTGCTGGTGACATCCATCTGAACCGATTTGAAGCCAGCCGGGGCGGATCCTGTTCGATAGGTGACGACTACATCGTGACCGGCTTTTTGCAGAGATTGAGCGATTGCTAAACCAATTCCACGGTTTCCGCCAGTGACAAGCGCGATTGAACTCATACCTAAAACCTACTGGCTACCTCGGAGTATTCAAAAGAAGCGAAGGTGCGCGCCGAGCGTTACTCTTGCTCCATGGCCAAAGAAAAGAAGATTTTCGACATCACGAGCGCGCAAAATGCGCTGACACGTGATCAGGCTGGCCGCCAAAAGCGTTACTTCATTTCTATGATGATTCGTACCGCCTGCTTTGTTTTGACTGTAATTTTGCCAAGTCCATATCGCTGGTTTGCGCTAGCAGGTGCGGTCACTCTCCCTTACTTTGCAGTTGTTATTGCAAATGCCGGCCGCGAAACAGTTTCTCGTGGAGCTGACATCGTAGAAGACAAGCCGCTAGCACTCGATTAATTCATGTCTGTAGAGAAGAAGGGCAAAGAGCCCTGGTCATTCTTAAAAACCTTAGTTGCCTTAGCTCTGATTGTTCTTTGCGTGTGGGCTGCGCAATGGCAGTATCACCGCGGTGTCGATCGTCACGCCCGCAATACGATCATTGAAGAACGAATTGCGCGAGATGCAATTGAATTGGGCCAAATAGATTCCGTATTAGCTAACAATGAGTGGCAAAGTATTGTCACCACCGGAAGTTTTGATGAGAAAAAGCAAATTCTTTTGCGCAATCGATACTCAGAAGGAAAGTACGGCTACGAGGTACTGACCTTGTTTACCAGCACTTCCGGAGAAAAGTTTTGGGTAGACCGTGGATGGGTGCAGGCAGGAGCTACAGCAACAACTCCACCAGAGGTCACTAGCGTGCCAGTAGGTGAAGTAACAATCACTGGCCGATTTAGGTTGGACTCTTCACTCCCCCGTGGTTCATTTTTTGCACTGCCTGGATCAGGTGAAGATTTAGTCTCTGAACTCAATGCGCAATCGCAGTTGAATACGGAAAAGTATTATTTAGATTTGTTAAGTGGTTCAGAGCCATCCTTAACTCCGGCGGTTACCGCTCAACTGCCATCGCTAAGCGATGGACCACATATGGCTTACGCCTTGCAATGGCTGTTTTTTGGTGGATTGGTTATTTACGGACGTTTCTTAATTAGACGTACCCGTTAAATCCTGACGGTTATACAGCTCCGAATACAAGCCACCCTTAGCTACTAATTCATCGTGAGTGCCTCGTTCAACGATCGCGCCTTTTTCCAATACAAGAATTTGATCAGCATCTCTGACGGTACTTAAACGGTGAGCAATAACAATGCTGGTGCGACCCTTGAGCGCTGTTTGCAACGCTGCATGCACTAGCTGCTCATTTTCAGAATCTAGATGCGCTGTGGCCTCATCCAAGATAACAACAGCTGGAGATTTGAGAAGCAAACGAGCGATCGCAAGGCGTTGTTTTTCGCCACCAGATAGTCGATGTCCACGCTCTCCGACCATAGTCTCTAAACCATTTGGGAGCGATTCAATCAGATTCCAAATTTGAGCTGATTTACATGCCTGCATCATCTCTTCTTCAGTTGCATCTTGTTTTGCATAGCGAAGATTCTCGGCGATAGTTTCGTGGAAAAGATGTGCATCCTGCATTACAACTCCAATGGAATCTCGCAAAGACTCTAACGTCAGATCACGAATGTCATGGCCATCAATAGAGATCGAACCATCTGTAACATCATAAAGACGTGGCAATAGCGCACTGATAGTTGTCTTACCTGCACCAGAAGGACCAACTAGTGCGGTCATTGTTCCGGGTGCTGCAACAAATGAAAGATCCTTTAATACCTGGCCGCTTTGAACCGTCTCAGCTTTCGCCGCAGATTCAAGGGATGCAAGTGAGATCTCTTCCGCACGTGGATAAGAAAAGTTCACATTTTTGAACTCAATGCGCGGTTCAGTCGTCTTGAGTTCGATTGCATTGTCACGGCTCTTGACCATTGGCTCTAAATCTAAAACCTCAAAAACCCGCTCGAAGGAAACCAGTGATGTCATTACATCAATACGTACATTTGAAAGGGCGGTTAACGGTCCATATAAGCGCGCTAGCAAAGCGGTGATTGCCAGCAATGTACCGACGGTGACGCCACCCTTAATCGCAAGGTGTCCACCAATTCCGTATGCGAAAGCTGTAGCAATTGCAGCAACGCTGGTAAGTGCGATGAAAAAGAGACGATTGAGCATCGCCATCTTGATTCCAATATCGGCGACTCGACGTGCGCGACTTCTGAAGTATTCACGCTCGCGATCTGGTTCTCCGTACAAAGCAACCAACATCGCACCTGAAACATTGAAGCGCTCAGTCATTGTGCTCGACATCTCGGCATTTACACCAAAGGATTCGCGGGTTAAGGATTGCAATCTGCGTCCGACCCACTTGGTTGGGATTAGGAATACAGGTAACAAGAGGAGGGAAAAGATAGTTATCTGCCACGAGAGAATTAGCATCGTAATTGTGACCAAAACCAGACTTACAACATTGCTAACTACACCTGACAAGGTCGCGGTGAAAGCTTGTTGTGCGCCAATAACATCTGAGTTAATTCTGGAGATCAAGGCTCCAGTTTGTGTACGGGTAAAGAAGGCGATTGATTGCTTTTGAACATGGGCAAAAACTAGTGAACGAAGATCATAAATAAGACCTTCTCCGATTCGTGATGAAAAATAGCGGCCCAACATATTGAAGCCAGCATCTGCAATGGCCAGCAAACCAACGAGAATCGCCAAATTTGTAACAACAGATGGATCCTTTGGTATTACACCCTCATCGATCAAACGCTTCAAAAGCAATGGTGTGGCAACGACTAGTCCAGCATCTACAACAACTGTTGCTAAATAGATGAGGATGTTGGTTCTATAGGGACGCGCAAATGAAAAGATTCTTTTAACGGTACCCGGCTTAAGCTTTTGCTCCTTCACTGAAGGATCTGCGGTCATAGAGCGGTGGGTCATCCACGCTGCATGCATCGACATAATTAAACGGTAAAGCCGAGAGCGCGCAGCTGATCTCTTCCATCATCGGAAATCTTGTCTGGACCCCAAGGCGGCATCCATACCCAGTTGATTTTTACATCAGTTGTCATTCCAGCAAGCGCAGCGCGAGTTTGATCTTCAATAACATCTTGAAGTGGGCATGCTGCAGAGGTCAGAGTCATGTTGAGAATTGCGATGTTAGCCTCATCAACCATGACATCGTAGATAAGACCAAGGTCAACAACATTGATACCAAGCTCGGGATCAACTACATCCTTCATCGCCTCTGTTACATCATCAACGCTAGTAGCCATTGTTACTCTCCCCCTGTTGTGGTGTTTATTCTAACCGCTGCATCCTTAAAGGCCATCCATCCCAACAAAGCACATTTGATGCGGGCCGGGAACTTAGATACCCCAGCAAGTGCCACCGCATCTTCCAGGACATCGGGGTTACCTTCTTTAGTGCCCTTACTCTGCATGAGTTCGGTGAACTCATTGAGAATCGCATCTGCTTCAGCAAAACTCTTGTTGACCAATAAATCACTTGCAATCGAAACACTTGCCTGAGAAATTGAGCAACCAACTCCATCCCAGGTGATCGCGCTGATTTTTCCATCTATGGCTGTCACATTAAGAGTGATCTCATCACCGCAACTTGGATTCACATGATGAACCTGAGCACCGTAATTATCTGACAAGCCCTTATTGAGTGGATGCTTGTAGTGATCCAGGATCACCTCTTGATAAAGGCTATCTAGCTCCATTATGAAAAGTATTTCTGTGCGCCAGTGATCGCTGCAAATAGTGCATCGCAATCAGATTCATCGTTGTATAGATACAAAGAGGCTCGAGTTGTCGCAGGAACTCCCAGCTTTCGTGTTAGCGGCCAGGCACAGTGATGTCCGGTTCGAACCGCAACTCCCTGACTATCGAGGTACTGACCTAAATCATGTGGGTGAATCTGACCGACGGTAAATGAGACAGAACCGCCACGTGCATCGGTGTTTTGAGGACCAACAATAGAAAGCTCTGGAATCTGCAGTAAGCCATTCATTAAATATCCTGTTAGTTCAACCTCATGGTCAAAAATCGATTGCATACCGATTTCAGATAAGTAATCAAGGGCGGCACCAAGACCAACAGCTTGTGCCATGTTTGGAACGCCTGCTTCAAACTTACGCGGTGCAGGTGCCCAGGTCGCAGATGTCATCGTGACAGTTTCAATCATCGAACCGCCAAAGAGAAATGGTGGAAGCTCTTCAAATACTGAACTCCACAAAACACCCACACCTGTTGGTCCTAACGCCTTGTGACCAGAGAAGGCTAGAAAATCAACATTAAGTTTCTTAACATCAATCGGCATGTGTGGAACAGATTGGCAGGCATCTAAAACAACAACCGCGCCGACTTCATGTGCGCGTACGGTAATTGCTTGCAAAGGATTAATAGTTCCCAAAACATTAGATTGATGGGTGAGCGCAACAACCTTGGTGTTCTCGGTGATTACGGAGTTAATGGCAGAAAGATCTAAACGTCCTTCGGGGGTAACCTCAAACCACTTAAGTTCTGCGCCTGTTCGTGCAGCAAGTTGTTGCCAAGGAATTAAATTAGCGTGATGCTCCATTTCGGTAACAACGATTTGATCCTTTGAGGTTAAAGCAAACCGCGATCCAGGCTCGGCATTACCCATCGCATAGGCAACGAGGTTGAGAGATTCAGTCGCATTTTTGGTAAATACGATCTCTTCCTCTTTAGCTCCCAAGAAATTAGCAACCTTTAAACGTGCGCCTTCGTAAGCATCAGTTGCCTCTTCAGCTAATTGATGAGCGCCACGGTGAACAGCAGCGTTGGTGAACTTGTAGAAGTTGCTTTCAGCCTCAATGACAGAGAGTGGCTTTTGGCTAGTTGCTCCGCTGTCAAGGTAAACAAGCTTTTTGCCGTCACGAATAGTACGTTCAAAGATTGGGAAATCCTGACGTACCTTCGCGACGTTGAAACTCATGTGTCCTTACTTGCTCACATAATCTGCGTAACCATTTGCTTCAAGCTTCTCAGCTAGCTCTGGTCCACCTTGTTCAACAACGCGACCATTTGCAAATACATGCACAAAGTCAGGTTGGATGTAACGCAGGATACGTGTGTAGTGGGTAATCAGAATGACACCAAGATTATTGGCAGCCTTTGCGCGGTTAACACCCTCTGAAACGATGCGAAGTGCATCAACATCAAGACCAGAATCTGTCTCATCAAGGATTGCCATCTTTGGCTTGAGAAGTTCAAGCTGCATAATTTCGTGACGCTTCTTTTCTCCACCTGAGAAACCCTCATTCACATTACGGGTTGCAAAGGATGGATCCATGTTGAGCGCTTCCATTGCATCCTTAACTTCTCCTACCCATGTACGAAGCTTTGGTGCCTCGCCACGTAACGCTGTTGCTGCGGTGCGCAAGAAGTTAGATACAGATACACCTGGAACCTCTACCGGGTACTGCATTGCAAGGAATAATCCAGCCTTAGCGCGCTCATCAACTGTCATCTCTAAAACATCTACACCGTCGAGAGTTACAGATCCACCAGTGATTGTGTACTTAGGGTGTCCTGCGATTGAGTAAGCAAGAGTTGATTTACCTGAACCATTTGGTCCCATGATTGCGTGTGTTTCGCCTGACTTGATGGTCAGATCGACACCCTTAAGGATCTCTACCGTTCCATTATCTGTGTCAACCGATACCTGCAGGTTGCGGATTTCTAGTGTGCTCATTTTTGTCTCTCTTCTCTCGTTACTAAATCTCTACCGTGACGGCGTTTCCGTCGATTGATACCGCATACGTTTCAAGTGGAATATTTGCTGGAAGGGTTAACGCCTCACCAGTGCGAAGATCAAATTCAGCACCATGTAACCAGCACTCAATTTTGAATCCAGTGACATCTCCCTCGGAAAGGGATGCATCTGAGTGGGTGCAGGTATCTGCAACTGCAAATACCTCCTCCCCAACGCGTGCAACACAAATCGTCTTGCCATCCTTTTCGATACGAACCGGCTTACCTTCTGCGATTTGGTCTAGAAGTAGATCAGCCATTGTGAGCCGCCTTTTCTAGCTCTGCATCGATTCGATCCATGATTCGGTTTTGAACCTCTTCATTACCAATTTCAGAAACGATCTCATTAAAGAAACCACGAACAACTAGACGACGGGCATCTGCCATTGCGATTCCGCGTGACATCAAATAGAACAACTGCTCATCATCAAAACGACCAGTTGTGCTTGCGTGACCCGCTCCGATGATTTCGCCGGTTTCGATTTCTAAGTTTGGAACAGAGTCGGCGCGTGCACCATCGCTAAGCAATAGGTTGCGGTTGAGCTCGTAAGTATCTGTACCTTCAGCTGCCGCACGGATCAATACATCACCGATCCATACAGTGTGCGCATCCTTGCCAGCCAAAGCTCCCTTGTAATTAACATTGGATTTAGCATGTGGAACCGCGTGATCAACATGCATGCGATGCTCAAAGAATTGACCAGCTGTTGCAAAGTAAACACCCAATAGATCTGCAGATGCACCAGGTGCCTTGAATTCAACGGTTGGAAGAATTCGAACAACATCTCCACCAACTGTGACAGTGATTGATTTAAAGGTTGCATCCTTATCAACTACTGCGTGGTGGCGGGCTGTATAGACAGATTTAGATTCAAACTCCTGCAAAGTTACAAACTTTAGGTTTGAGCCAGGTGCGCAGTAAATCTCGAGATCCTCTGCCAAAACTGTGTCTGTTGTATTTTCAACAATGACAGTTGCTACGGCGTGAGTACCAAGAGTGATACGGACACGTGAAAACTCAGCTGTGTCTAGCGCTCCTGCAGAACGCCCCAAGAAGATTGGCTCTGCAACTTCGGTGTTAGCAGCGATTGCAAGGTGTGCAACTGAAGTAGCCGCTCCCCTAACGCGTTCGATGATTACATCATCTGATGATGCAAGGGGTTCAAGGTTCTCGCGAGTAAAAGTAACTCCAGATGGCAAAGCGCCTTTAGTAATTAATGATTCACGGTCGGATTGAACAGCCACACCATCATGGAGCCCACGAAGGCGCTTGAGAGGTGTAAAACGCCACGCCTCTTCACGACCCGTGGGTGTTAAGTAATTAGTAGTTAAAACAGACATTAACCGACAGCACCTTCCATCTGAAGTTCAATCAGGCGGTTGAGTTCTAGTGCGTACTCCATAGGTAGTTCGCGCGCGATTGGTTCGATGAATCCACGAACGATCATCGCCATTGCTTCATCCTCATTAAGTCCACGAGACATCAAGTAGAACAATTGATCATCGCTTACCTTTGAAACAGTTGCCTCATGGCCCATAGATACATCATCTTCACGAATATCTACATATGGGTATGTATCGGAACGAGAAATTGTGTCAACCAACAATGCATCGCACTTAACTGTGCTTGCAGAGTGGTGTGCACCTTCTTGAACTTGTACAAGACCACGGTAAGAGGTTCGACCTCCACCACGTGCTACTGACTTTGAGATGACAGATGATGATGTGTATGGAGCTGCGTGAACCATTTTTGCGCCAGAATCCTGGTGCTGACCTTCGCCTGCAAAAGCAAGTGACAAAGTCTCGCCCTTTGCATGAGGTCCCATCAAGAAGATCGCTGGGTACTTCATGGTTACCTTGGATCCGATATTTCCATCGACCCATTCCATCGTTGCACCTTCAGCACATGTTGCACGCTTTGTTACCAAGTTGTACACATTGTTAGACCAGTTCTGAATCGTGGTGTAACGAACGCGTGCACCCTTCTTAACAATGATTTCAACAACAGCTGAGTGAAGTGAATCTGATTTGTAGATAGGTGCGGTGCAACCTTCTACGTAGTGAATGTATGAATCTTCATCAGCGATGATCAGGGTGCGCTCAAACTGACCCATGTTCTCGGTATTGATGCGGAAGTATGCCTGTAAAGGAATATCCACATGGACACCCTTAGGTACATAGATAAATGAACCACCAGACCACACAGCTGTATTCAGCGCTGCAAACTTGTTATCTCCTACTGGAATAACAGTTCCGAAGTACTCCTTGAACAGTTCTGGGTGCTGCTTGAGAGCACTATCTGTATCGAGGAAAATAACGCCTTGTGCTTCTAGATCTTCACGGATTGAGTGGTAGACAACCTCTGACTCGTACTGTGCAGCTACACCTGAAACTAGGCGCTGCTTTTCAGCCTCCGGAATACCTAAACGGTCATAGGTATTTTTAATCTCATCTGGAAGGTCATCCCATGTTGTCGCTTGCTTTTCAGTTGAGCGAACAAAGTACTTGATGGTGTCAAAGAAGATTCCTGATAGATCTGATCCCCAATTTGGCATCGGCTTCTTATCAAACAAGGAAAGACCCTTAAGGCGGAGGTCAAGCATCCACTGTGGCTCAGACTTCTTTGATGAGATGTCGCGAACAACATCCTCATTAAGACCACGCTTAGCGTTATCGCCAATCGCGCTCTTGTCTGACCAACCGTATTCGTAGTTGCCGAGGCCTTCGAGTTCTGGATGTGCTGTTGTCATGCACGTACCTTCCCATCTCTGTTTGATTTTTTAGATTGATTAATCTTTGGAATAAATGTTGTACACACACCATCACCGTGAGCGATAGTGGCTAAACGTTGAACATGTGTTCCTAAAACCTTTGATAGCGCCTCTGTCTCAGCCTCACACAGCTGTGGGAACTCTGCTGCAACGTGAGCGATAGGACAGTGATGCTGACATAGCTCCTCGCCCATTGGTTTTTCTGTAACACTTGCCGCATACCCTTGATCCGATAAAAAGGTTGCGAGCGCATCAACCTTGTGCGAGCGCTTTGCAATTGCAACCGATGCTTTTCTTTCGATGTCATCGGCGCGAGATTGTGCAAAGGCGTTAACAAGATGCTCACCAGATTGCGCTGACATAAACTTCAGTGCAGCAACAGCTAAGTCATCATATGAATGCTCAAAGGTTTCACGTCCCTTATCTGACATAACAAATACCTTTGAAGGTCGACCGCGACCGCGAATAGAAGAGGCACGTGGGTCACGAGCCTCAAGAACACCATCGGCTACGAGAAGATCGAGGTGACGACGGATTCCGGCAGGTGTGAGCCCTAACCGCTCTCCCAAAACCGCTGCGGTGGATGGACCATTCTCAAGAATTGAACGGGCGACCAGATCCCGGGTACGGGAATCATCCCCAGGCTGGTGTCCTCCGGTCATTTTCACAACAGTATTGTGTCGTAATTCGACACGTTCAGCCACTCGGCGGGCTGCGACTCTCCAGGGTCATAGGCTTAGGCCATGTCCGCAGCCAAAGCCCTTGCTACACGGGTTTTGGCCCCCGCCACCGGATTTCTCCTCTTTCTTCAGGCTGCCCTTGTGGTTACTGGAGGGGCGGTTCGGTTAACGGGATCTGGCCTCGGCTGTCCCACATGGCCTGAGTGCACACCTGGTTCCTATACCCCTGTTCCCCATCAAGCCGAAGAAGCTCTCCATGTGTGGATTGAATTCGCCAACCGTCTACTGACATTTGTTCTTGTTATTGCGGCGGTAGTTGTACTTGCAGCGGTTCTTCGTACCGGTCGCAAGGATCTACGTGGTTTAGCGTTAGGTCAGTTCTTAGGAATCTTCGGCCAAGGTGTTTTAGGTGGCATCACAGTGTTGACTGATTTGCACCCGCTACCAGTTGCCGGACATTTGATTCTCTCCATCATTTTAATTGCAGGGGCGACATCTTTGCGTGCGCAACGTTTTGCACCCAAGGTTGCAGAAACACCGGCATCTCTTACCAAGAAGATCGCTTCGGTACATGTGATCACCTCATTTGCAGTCATAGTTTTAGGAACCCTTGTAACTGGCTCAGGACCTCACGCAGGTGATGAAAAAGCTCAACGTTTTGGTTTTGATATCCAAACAGTTGCTTGGATCCACGCAGATGTTGTCATCTTTCTTTTAGGTACAACCTTTGCCTTCTTTGTGGCAACAGGTACAAGTGTGGCAACTAAGCGTCGCTTAAAAATATTTACAGTGATTGCACTTGCCCAAGGTGCAATCGGATATATCCAGTACTTCACCGGAATACCAGAGGTACTAGTCGCAGCACATTTATTGGGAGCAACCTTGGTATGGATCGCAGCGTGGCGAGTTTGGTTATCTGTAACAACTAGGAATGGATAAAGAATGAGCGCAATAACTGGGTGGACAGAACTCGATGATCAAGTAGTCGCGCATGCACGTGCCTTAGCTGCGGATGCGGTTCAAAAGGTTGGCAATGGCCACCCAGGAACTGCAATGTCACTTGCGCCAGTTGCCTACACATTGTTTCAGCGCCATCTCATTCATGATCCATCAGATCCACAGTGGTTAGGTAGAGATCGCTTTATTCTCTCCTGCGGTCACTCCTCATTAACCCTTTATATTCAACTGTATTTAAGTGGCTATGGCTTAGAGATGAAGGATCTAGAAAGCTTTAGAACATGGGGCTCACTCACACCTGGTCACCCAGAGTTTGGTCATACCGCTGGTGTTGAAATGACAACCGGTCCTCTAGGTCAAGGTGTTGCAACCGCTGTTGGTATGGCGATGGCGGCGCGATATGAGCGGGGACTGCTGGATCCCGATGCACCTGCTCAGCAATCAGTATTTGATCACTCTATTTGGGTGATTTGTTCAGATGGAGATTTACAAGAGGGTGTGAGCGCAGAGGCAAGCTCATTAGCTGGAACACAAGAGCTTGGAAACTTAAATGTAATTTATGATGACAATCGCATCTCGATCGAAGGCGATACACATAACGCATTTACTGAAGATGTATCAGCGCGATACCGAGCGTATGGCTGGCATGTCATTGATGTTGCAGCAGCTGCAAATGGAAATGTAGATCTTGCCGCACTTGATGCAGCGATGGTTGCTGCGAAAAAGGAAACCGGCAAGCCAACTTTGATTCGCATGAAATCTGTTATTGCATGGCCTGCACCTAAAGCACAAGGAACCGCTGGTTCACATGGTTCTGCATTGGGTGAGGATGAGATTAAGGCGACCAAGGTTGCACTTGGATTAAATCCAGATGAGCACTTTGCAATGCCAGCTGATGTGTTAGCACATGCTCGATTGGTAAAGGATCGCGGCACACAACATCGCGCCCAATGGAACACAAAGTTTGAAAGCTGGAAGGCAGGTAATCCAGATAAAGCAACACTCTTAACTCGATTGCAAACTCGATCATTGCCTGCCGGCTGGGATGGACAACTTCCAGTATTTGCTCCCGGAAAAGATGTTGCAACTCGTGCCGCATCTGGAGAAGTTATCAACGCGATCGCAGCTGTCCTGCCAGAGTTCTGGGGAGGATCGGCCGATCTTGCTGGATCTAACAACACCAGCATTAAGGGTGGCGGTTCATTTCTTCCCGCCAGTAGCGCCATTGATGGTGCTCACCCATATGGACGAATCATTCACTTTGGTATTCGCGAACATGCGATGGGCTCAATTCTCAATGGAATCACTTTGCATGGCTTGACCCGTTCCTTTGGCGGAACATTTGCCGTCTTTAGCGATTACATGCGCCCAGCGGTACGTCTTGCAGCGTTAATGAATATTGCAACCACATTTGTCTGGACACATGATTCGATCGGTGTTGGCGAAGATGGACCAACTCATCAACCAATCGAACACTTCGCAGCGCTACGTGCGATCCCTGGCTTTGATGTCATCCGACCAGGTGATGCAAATGAGGTAACTGAGGCGTGGAAGAAGATCATTACCCGTGGAAAAGCATGCGGAATCTTGTTATCACGACAAAACTTGCCGGTCTTTGATCGCACTCAATGCGAATCAGCATCAGGTACAGCACAAGGTGCCTACATTTTGAAGGAGCTACCTAATCCAAAGGCGATCTTGATCGCGACCGGTTCAGAGGTTTCCTTGGCAATTGATGCCCAGACCGCACTTGCTGCCGAAGGGATCAATGTTCGCGTTGTAAGTGCACCCTGCCTTGAATGGTTTGCTGAGCAAGATCAAAGTTACAAGGATTCAGTGCTCTCCCCTGGTGTTGTAAAGATCAGCATCGAAGTTGGAATCGCACAAGGGTGGCGCGACCTAATCGGTGATTCCGGTGTTGCAATCTCACTTGAACACTATGGAGCTTCAGCTGATGCCAAGCGTTTGTTTAAAGAGTTTGGTTTCTCCGTAGACAATGTTGTGGCACAAGTGAAGAAGGCGATCTAATGTCGGTTCAGAGAGTTTCTGCCGCAGGCACGTCAATTTGGCTCGATGATTTATCCCGCGCCAAGATCACATCAACCGAGGCTCATGCACTTCCTGCACGCATTAGTAACAGCGGCGTTGTTGGAGTAACTACCAACCCAAGTATTTTCAGCGCTGCTATTAGCGGGGCTGCTGAATATGCAGCTGATATCGCGGCGATGAAGAGTGCGCCAGTCGATGAGGTAGTTAAAAAGCTAACTACCGATGATGTTCGCCAAGCTTGCGAGCTCTTTACCTCTCTTTATCAAGCAACGCATGGTGTTGATGGACGAGTGAGCATTGAGGTAGATCCCCGATTAGCCCATGACACTGAAGGAACAATCGCGGCCGGAAAAGAGCTGTGGTCAATTATTGATCGTCCTAATGTGATGATCAAAGTTCCTGCAACCGTAGAAGGATTACCTGCGATCACCGCCTTAATCGCTGCAGGAATTAGCGTCAATGTCACCTTGATTTTCTCCGTAAAAAGATACGGCCAGGTAATTGAGGCGTACATGAAGGGTATTGAGCAGTGCGAGGATCCAACACAGGTGCATTCCGTTGCATCATTCTTCATCAGCAGAATTGATTCATCCATCGATGCGCTTCTAAAGAAGAGCGCATCACCGGAGGCTGCAGCTCTTCTTGGTAAGGCTGCTATTGCAAACGCTCATCTTGCCTACCAACTGTTCGAAGAAAAGTTTGCTTCAGAACGTTGGAATGCACTTGCCAGCAAAGGCGCACATAAGCAACGTCCGTTGTGGGCTTCAACGGGGGTAAAGGATCCTGCTTATGAAGACACCCGCTATGTAGTTGAGTTAATTGCACCTGACACCGTCAACACAATGCCGCAATCCACCTTGGATGCGTTGATTGACCATGGCGTTGTTCGTGGCAACACGATTACTGGTAACTATGCAGAAGCCGTTGAAGTATTGAAGGCCTTATCTGCATTAGGGATTTCACTAGATGATGTAACAACTGAGTTAGAGATAGATGGCGTTAAGAAGTTTGCCCAAGCATGGGATGAGCTACTCGAGAATGTAAAGGCTGCGCAACAAGGATGATTTCAATTAAAGGTAATGCTGTATCAAAGATCGATCGCTCCTCTGAAAAGTACACAGCGCTACAGGCTTTCCATGAGCGTTTGAAGAGCAAGGACTCCACGATCTGGGGTCCACAAGCACAAGCAGAGGCTTCGATCCGCATGAACTGGATCGATCTACCTGAAAGCTCACGTGATCTGCTTCCTCAATTTGATGCACTTGCCGCAAAGCACCGAGATAAGAGCAATGTGATTTTGTGTGGAATGGGTGGCTCATCACTTGGTCCTGAAGTAATCGCTCAAACATTTTCTAAGAGTTTATTTGTTCTAGATTCAACCGATCCTAATTACGTTGCTCACGCACTGAATGTTGATTTAGCAAAGAGCGTCGTCGTCGTTAGCTCAAAGTCAGGATCAACAATTGAAACCGCATCTCAACGCGCTCTCTTTGAAGGTGCTTTTAAGGATGCGGGATTAAATCCAATTGATCACATGGTCTTTGTAACCGATCCTGGCTCACCGTTAGATAAGAAGGTTCGTGAAGGTGGCTTTACCGTCGTTAACGCCGATCCACATGTAGGTGGACGATTTAGCGTATTGAGTCCATTTGGATTGGTACCAGCTGCATTGATCGGAGTAGATGTATCGGTCTTGCTCGACAATGCAAGTGATACCAAGAAAGCCTTCTTTGCTGATTCGCAACAGATGTGCGACATCGCCTATCTACTGTCTTATGTTGCAGATCAATACGTTGCATACACAGATGAAGGTTCTGGAATGCCTGGTCTGAGCGATTGGATCGAGCAGTTAGTTGCTGAATCAACTGGCAAGAACCAAGTGGGACGTCTGCCAGTTGTAGCTGAAACCTCACACAATGGTCGTGAAGGAAATGCATTCACCATCGCATTTGCAGGTAACGCCGATCTAGTTGTCGAAGGTGATTTAGCATCACAATTTATTGTGTGGGAGTGGGTAACGGCGCTGGTTGGTGCAGCCCTTGCGATTGATCCCTTTAACCAGCCAAATGTAACTGAGGCGAAGGAACAAACCTCAGCGCTACTTAATGAGTGGAAGGGTGTTTCCCCAACATTTACTCCAGATCTTAAAGATGGTGCGGTTGAGATTTTTGGTACAGGAAAGAATGCAACTGATGCGCTTTCTCATTTGATTTCGCAGATCCCTGACGATGGTTACATCGCAATCATGGCCTACCTTGATCGCAAGGATGATGGCGCGGTTGCAGAGCTTCGCGCAATTCTTGCTGATAAATCTGGCCGACCAGTTACCTTTGGTTGGGGACCTCGTTTCCTGCACTCAACAGGACAGTTTCATAAAGGTGGACAGCAAAACGGAGTCTTCCTGCAGATTACTGGTGAGGTAAAGAAGGACATAGCAATCCCTGGACAGAGCTACGGTTTTGCAACACTGGTTGCAGCACAAGCTTTAGGTGATGGAAAGGCGCTGGCATCAAGAAAGTACCCACTGCTTCGATTCAATCTTTCGAACCGTGCAATGGGTATATCTGAATTATTAGATGCTGCTAAATCTCTTTGAGATTTACTCTTCATCATCTCCGCGAAGTTTGCGCAAAGCCTCTTCTAGAAGTTTTTCGCCCTCAGCATCTGTACGACGCTCCTTTACATAGGCAAGGTGGGTCTTGTAAGGCACATTAACCTCAGGGCTAGGTGGATTGTTGCGATCGCGACCTGCCGGGTAACCACACTTTGGGCAATCCCATTCAGCTGGAATAACAACTGTCTCTTCTACAGCAAATGATGGACGAACTTCATGACCATTTGCGCAAAAGTATGAGACATATGCGCGAGCGATTGAATCGCCACGCTCTGCCTCGCCCATTGGGCCGGCGCCAACACGACTTCCGCGAATTGCACTTGCCATGCGTATCCCCTTGTTTTACTTGCTAATGGATAAAAAAATTATTACTTAAGAACGAGCGACAGTGCGACAACTAGTGCAAACCACAGTCCACCAGCAACGATTGTGATGCGATCAAGGTTGCGCTCTACAACAGATGATCCGCCGTAGTTAGATGAGATACCGCCACCAAATAGATCGGATAGACCGCTTCCCTTGCCCTTATGGAGAAGAACCAAAAGGATCATCAAGACGCTGGTAATAACAAGTGCAATTGAGAGAGCTAGTTTCACTTTTCTTAAACTCCTAGTTCGTAGAGGGTAAGGATACCCGCCTGAAGGGGGTAATGCTTACTCCGTCACCGCGTGGAATTTAACGATCTTGGCCAATTCCTCAGGATCTAGGCTCGCTCCGCCGATCAGGGCGCCATCAACATCGGGCTTCTTCATGATTTCAACGATGTTGGAAGACTTCACTGAACCTCCGTACAAGATGCGCATATTTGCTGCGATCTCTGGTGAGCCGATGCTTTCAATCTCTTCACGGATCGAAGCACATACCTCTTGAGCATCTTCTGGTGTTGCAGTCTTACCGGTTCCGATTGCCCACACTGGTTCGTAGGCGATAACAATCTTCTTGAGCTCTGGCTTTGTAAATCCTTCAAGTCCCGCACGAATCTGGCGGATCACATGGCTTACATGTGTTCCAGCTTCGCGAATAGCGAGCTCTTCGCCGACACAAAAGATTGGCGTGATCTCATTAGCAAGTGCCGCCTTAATCTTTCGATTAATCAGCGCATCTGATTCGCTGTGAATTGCACGGCGCTCTGAGTGACCAATAACAACATAGGTGCAACCAAGCTTGGCAAGCATTGATCCCGAGATGTCTCCTGTAAAGGCTCCACCGGTTTCAGGTGAAAGATCCTGTGCACCATATTGAAGACGTAAGCGATCTCCATCAACCAATGTTTGAATTGAACGAATATCTGTAAATGGTGGAATGACCGCAACATCGACAGCGTCATAATCCTTGTCATCGAGACCGTAAACCAACTTCTGAGCAACTGCAATCGCCTCAAGGTGATTGAGGTTCATCTTCCAGTTTCCTGCCATTAATGGTTTACGCATCGTTGCTCCTCTGTTGTGTTTCTTAAATTAATTCAAGCGCTTTAAGGCCAGGAAGTTCCTTGCCTTCTAGGTACTCCAATGAAGCGCCACCGCCGGTAGAAATGTACCCGAACTGTGAGTCTGCAAAACCTAAAGCGCGTACCGCTGCAGCAGAGTCTCCTCCACCAACAACAGATATTCCAGATACTTCGGTAAGTGCCTGCGCAACTACCTTGGTACCGGCTGCAAAGTTAGGAAATTCAAAAACACCCATTGGGCCATTCCAAAATACCGTCTTGCACTTCTTGATCTCTGCTGCAAAGGCCGCTGCAGAAACAGGTCCAATATCCAGACCCATTTGATCAGCTGGAATTGCATCTGCTGCTACCAAAGTTGGCGTTGCATCTGCAGAAAATGTAGGTGCAACAACAATGTCAGTTGGAAGAAGCAGTTTCACGCCATTCTTTTCAGCTGTTGCAATTAATCCCTTAACAACATCAAGCATCTCTGCTTCAACAAGTGATGTTCCGATCTCTTTGCCTTGTGCCTTAAGGAAGGTAAAGACCATTCCCCCGCCAATAGCTAGAACATCTACCTTGCCCAGCAAGTTTTCAATAACACCAAGTTTGTCAGAAACCTTTGCGCCACCAAGAATGACACCGTATGGGCGTTCTGGGTTTTGTGTGAGCTTCTTCAAGACTTCAACCTCGGCTGCAACTAACTTTCCTGCTGCATGTGGAAGTAACTTCGGTAGATCGAAAACAGAAGCATGCTTGCGGTGAACTGCACCAAATCCATCGCCAACATAGAAATCAGCAAGTTGTGCCAATTCAGCAGCAAAGGCTGCGCGCTCTGACTCTTCCTTGCTCGTCTCTGCGCCGCTGAAACGAATATTTTCCAGAAGCAGGATCTCGCCAGCCTGAAGTGATTGCGCTGCAGTTGTTACCGCTGCACCTGTTACCTCGCCGGTGAACTTAACCTCGCGACCCAAGAGCTCAGCCAAACGCTTTGCTACAGGTGCTAAGGAAAGTTCCGGCTTAGCTTCACCCTTTGGGCGACCAAGGTGGGCTGCAATAACAAGTGATGCACCCTTTTCAAGTAATGCTTGAATAGTAGGAAGCGAGGCTTTGATACGTCCGTCATCCTTAATGATTCCCTCTTTCAAAGGAACATTAAGATCGCAACGAAGAAAGACCCGCTTTCCTGCTACATCAATTGTTGAAAGATCTGGCATTACAGAGATTTGCCAACGTAATCGATCAAGTCAACGAGACGGTTTGAGTAACCCCATTCGTTGTCATACCAACCAACGATCTTGACCTGGTTACCAATTACCTTGGTAAGACCTGCGTCGAAGATACATGATGATGGATCGGTCACGATGTCTGAAGAAACAATTGGATCTTCAGTGTATGAAAGGAATCCCTTAAGCGGACCATTGGCAGCAGCCTTCATCGCTGCATTGATCTCTGCAGCTGTTGCTTCCTTTGCAAGTTCAACAGTTAGATCTGTTGCAGAACCAGTTGGAACTGGAACACGCATTGCGTAACCATCAAGCTTGCCCTTGAGCTCTGGAAGTACAAGAGAGATCGCCTTAGCTGCACCTGTTGATGTAGGAATCATGTTTGTTGCCGCTGCACGTGCACGACGTAGATCCTTGTGTGGGAAGTCAAGAATTACCTGGTCATTTGTGTATGCGTGAATTGTTGTCATAAGACCCTTAACAATTCCCCAGTTGTCCTGAAGGACCTTTGCCATTGGAGCAAGGCAGTTAGTTGTACATGATGCATTTGAAATGATGTTGTGCTTTGAACCGTCGTACTGTGTGTGGTTAACACCCATAACGATGGTGATGTCCTCATCTGTTGCTGGCGCTGAGATGATGACCTTCTTGGCACCTGCTGTGATGTGCTTTTGAGCATCTGCAGCCTTTGTAAAGATACCTGTTGATTCAACAACTACATCAGCCTTAACCGCTGCCCATGGCAGGTTAGCTGGATCGCGCTCTGAGAAAACCTTAATTGTCTTTCCACCAACGGTGATTGAGTCATCTGTGTATGTAACTTCAAGACCTAGGCGACCCAAGATTGAGTCATACTTCAAAAGATGAGCAAGAGTCTCATTAGGTGTGAGGTCGTTAATTCCGACGATGTTGATATTTGGGTTAGTAAGTGAGGCACGGAAGAAGTTACGTCCGATGCGACCAAAACCATTGATTCCGACATTAATCACGAAAGTGTCCTTGCTACTAAAGGGGCGCATGAAAAAGCCCAGCTGTTGGTGGTTCGTAAAACTGCCACAACGCTGGGGTCTTAGGTAGAACCTTACCAGTGAAGGATGAGTGAACTCTTGAGTAGCGGGGCTTTAATTCAGTAAATCAGGCGAGAGACCGCTCTCAGTATCGGGAATTCCAAGCTCTCCAGCCCGCTTATCGGCCATCGCCAGCAACCGTCGGATTCGACCTGCGATCGCATCCTTTGTCATCGGTGGGACAGCTAATGAGCCAAGCTCTTCCAGCGAGGCCTGTCCATGATTAATACGTAACTCCCCCGCTTCTTTGAGGTGATCGGGAATCGTTGGTCCAAGAATCTCCATGGCGCGCTGAACACGTGCCGCTGCGGCAACTGCAGCACGTGCAGATCGGCGAAGGTTTGCATCATCAAAGTTTGCAAGACGGTTAGCCGTTGCTCGCACCTCGCGACGCATTCGACGCTCCTCCCATGCCATCACACTCTCATGCGCGCCAAGTCGAGTAAGCAAAACTCCGATCGCATCTCCATCTCGGATTACTACGCGATCTACTCCGCGAACTTCACGAGCCTTTGCAACAATTCCTAAACGACGTGCAGCGCCAACAAGTGCCAAAGCAGCCTCTGGTCCTGGGCAGGTAATTTCTAGTGATGATGAGCGACCTGGTTCAGTCAAAGAGCCATGAGCGATAAATGCACCGCGCCATGCAGCCTCGGAGTCACAGATCGCAGCTGATACAACTTGTGGTGGAAGGCCGCGAACAGGACGTCCATTGGAATCTACTAATCCTGTTTGGCGTGCAAGTGCATCGCCTTCATTAATAACACGAACTACATACCGTGAGCCTTTGCGCAAACCACTTGAAGAGAGAACTGCAAGATCAGAGTCATGTCCATAAATATCTGCAATATCTTTTCGAAGTCTGCGTGCACTCTGCGAGGTATCTAGCTCTACCTCAATCACAATCTTTCCTGCTGCGATGTGAAGACCGCCGGCGAAGCGAAGAAGTGATGAGACCTCAGCTTTGCGACAACATGGTTTGGTGATTGATAGACGAGATAACTCGTCCTTAACTGATGCTGTCATTGCCATGGGGTAATCCAACCATTTACCGAGCCAGAATGTGGCCCAAATGGAGAGCTAATTTTTGGGCATCATGATGGATGCTTCCAGGTGCTTTTCGTATATCTGCTACAACAATCTCTCCACCCAAGGTTGATGCTGCTAGCTGCAAAGCCTCGTGATCTCGCACTACAGATTGGTCAACGAGGCAGTAATCCACGGTGACTCCTGGGGCGTAACGATGGAAAAACTCTAGGTGTTCTTCAGGGGTGGAACCTGCGAACTCTTCTCCTTGCGATTGCGTCGATGCATCAAGATTGAGAATCAAAATCTTTCGCGCCGCTGAACTCTGCAACGCCTGTAGTTGAGCCGGAACTAGCAAGTGTGGAATCACACTTGAAAACCAAGAGCCCGGACCCATCGTGATCCATTCAGCATCTGAGATCGCATCCAAGGCTTCTGATCGAGCTGGAGGATCTTCGGGAATAATTCGCAGAGATTGAATATGTCCCTTAGCTGTTGCTACCTCTTTTTGTCCGCGAACAACGATTCTTCCAGTTGATGTATTAAATGTTCCTTCGATATCGAGCGCAACAGATGCCATCGGAAGAACCCGACCAATAACTTTGAGTAATTGGCCAACGCGATCAAGAGCTACAACGGGATCATCCCCTGCATTCCACATCGATGCGAGCAAAAGATTTCCCATCGCGTGTCCATTGAGATCTCCCTCGCTCGCAAAGCGATGTTGCATGATCTCTGCCCAAGTACGTCCCCACTCATCATCTGCACACAATGCAGCCAAGGCCATTCGTAAATCACCAGGTGGAAAAATTGGGAACTCTTCACGTAAACGACCGCTAGAGCCTCCGTTGTCAGCAACGGTCACAATTGCTGTTAGTTGATTGGTGATTTGGCGTAGCGCAGTCAATGTGGCGGCTAAACCATGCCCACCACCAAGTGCAACAACCTTAGACAAAACTACTCACGACCTACATCGCGATGTGTCGGATGGGCTGAAACTTCAGAGTTCAGAGCGTTGAGTTGTCGTGCAATCTCTTCGGTAATGGCGACGCTTCGATGTTTTCCTCCGGTGCAACCTACTGCGATCGTCACATACTTCTTGCCTTCGCGCATGTATCCCGACATCATCGAATTTACTAATCCCACATAATCATGGACAAACTCTTGGACACCTTCACTACCTAAAACCTTGTCACTGACTTGTGGAGTCAAACCTGTCAAAGGACGAAGTTCAGGGATCCAATGTGGATTGGGAATAAATCTGCAATCTAGAACCAGATCAGAGTCAACTGGAATTCCGTACTTGTAACCAAAGGACAGGACATTGACTCGTATTCCTTGTAGCTTGCCGGAACCAAATATTTCGCCGATGCGTTTTTCTAATTGATGAACATTGAGATTAGAGGTATCGATCGCAACATCTGATTGAGAGCGAATGACCTCTAACTTTTCACGTTCTCGAGCGATGCCATCCACAATTCGATCTTTACCCTGCAAAGGATGTGGTCTACGTGTTGACTCGAAACGTTGAACGAGTGCTTGATCAGTTGCATCAAGAAAAACTAAACGGTAATCGGAGTTGCTCTTCTTTAGCTCATCCATCGCATGGGTTAGTTCATCAAAGAACTCTCCCCCGCGAACATCTACGACAACAGCTAACTCTTTACCCTGTGGTCCAGTTCCTTTGCTCACTAATGCGGGAAGCAACGCAGGAGGAAGATTGTCTACAACGTACCAACCCAAATCCTCGAGGGCGTGAGCTACTGTCGAGCGACCTGCACCAGACATTCCAGTGAGGATTAGAGTCTCTTCCTTCTTCATGTCCTTATCCTCTTACATCTGTCAAGAAGGTTGAAACACGCTCAAGACTCTTTTTAAGGTAGGCGGGCAACATCTCCTTGTGCTCCTGATTTTTGGTTTCAAAGAGGTAGTTCAACAGCAGTAACCGGCGCTGAAGGAGCAAGGCCTTCATAGCCAGCTCTGAGTAAGTAGGTAATGGTTTTACGCTCTTGTACCCATTCAACAGCGCAGCATCTTGCTCAGGAGTATCCAAGTAATACAAAGCAACTGCTAAATCCTGTGCTTCGACACCAAAGCCACAATCATCAAAATCAAAGATCGAAAGTTGACCCTCGTGCCACATCAAATTCCAACCATGGAAATCGGCGTGAATAATGTGAACCGGTGAGCTTTGGTACAGCTCATCCGTGTACTTCATGATCAAATCCCGTGCTTGTTCAATTATGCCCCGGTCCTTATCTGACAACACTGATTTTTCTGAGAAGAGAAAGTCTTCGGTACCCCAGAAGAAATCTTTAAATGTTGGCAGCACATCGCCGGCGGATAAAGCAAAATCGGTTGATTCTTGATGCAATCGAGCGATCGCTCTGCCAACTTCATGCAACTGCTCGATAGTTGGCTCATCCCCAATCTCTTCGCCCTCTAACCAGGAGTACAAAACACCATTGAGCGTTTGCCCGGAGTCGGCATGTAATCCCGAAACAATGTACTTGTCTTCTAGATTGGCAATCGGTGTTGGTGTATTAATTCCTGAGGTGCGGTTCAGGTGGCGAACCCACTGAACCTCTGCCTGCATGTTCTCGATTGTGCGGGTTGAGTTGATATTGATTCGCAGTGCGTACTTGATTCCCGAATTACTTTCGACAGCAAAGGTTGCGTTAAACTCAAAGTTGATACACGAGACCTTTGCATCATAGATGCCATAACTTTTCAGAAGTTCAGAGGCAAATGTAGTTAATGACTTTTGTTGCTCTTCGGCTGAAAGATCAAAAAACTCGCTACCCATTACTTGCTCTCCATTATTTCGCCGGTTTCAGTATTGATCGCTTGCGTTGCGATTGTAGATAAATGTGACTCAATAATAGAGGCGATCTTTGAGCCAATACCCGGAGTTGCCGCGATCTCTTCAACGCTAGCTTTACGAATAGCTGCAACTGAACCAAATCGCTCCAATAGCGATGCCCTGCGCGCAGCCCCAAGTTGTGGAATCTCATCCAAAATCGACTCCAGCATTACCTTTGATCGACGTGATCGATGGAAGGTAATCGCAAAACGGTGAGCCTCATCTCGAATTCGTTGGAGCAGATACAAACCTTCACTACTTCGAGGAAGAATCAATGGATCTTTGGAGCCAGGTATCCATACCTCTTCTAAACGTTTAGCCAGACCACATAAAGCGATATCTGTAATTCCCAATTCATCCAGTGCGCGTTGAGCGGCATTTACCTGGGGTTGGCCTCCATCTACAACGATGAGTTGTGGTGGGTAGGCGAACTTACTTGGCTTGCCGCCAAGCTCTGCGACCTCGGCCTCGTTTTCTTTGCGATCATCTAACAAACGTTTTAAACGACGTGTTATTACCTGGTGCATCGCGCGGGTGTCATCAAAGCCCTCGCTGGTATCAATGATAAACCGGCGGTACTCGCTCTTCTTAATCATTCCATCCTCAAAGACAACCATCGATGCCACAACCGATGTTCCCGAGATATTGGAGATATCAAAGCATTCGATTCGAAGTGGGGTACGGCCAAGGTTGAGATGCTCTTCGATTTCAGTTAACGCCTTACCGCTCACCGCTGCATCTGTTGCTCGTTTACTCAGGTATTGAATCAGTGAGTACTGAGCATTTCGTTTGACGGTATCTAACAGCTCGACTTTTTCACCACGTTGAGGAACTTTGATTTCTACCTTTGTAGAACCAATACCGCCCAACCATTGCTCTAATTGATCCTTATCGGCAGGGTCAGCGTTGATATAAATATTGCGTGGGACAGCAATCGCACCTGTTCCATAGATGGAGTACAGCAGCGCCGTTAACTCATCCTGACCTTCGAGCACCATCTCTTGATCAACAATCCATGAACGTGAGCCCTTTACCGATCCACGCTGCATTGAAAAGATAGAGCCAGCTGCATGAAAACCATCGTGGTAAATAGAGATGAAATCTCCATCAAGATCATCGGAGAAGTTTCCTTCAGTAGATTTCTGAGCTTTCTCAAAGGACTCAATCTGATCTCTCAACCGTGCAGCACGCTCAAACTCCTCATTAGCAGCGGCTGTATTCATCTCTTCATGCAGTTTAGGCAGGATGTTCTCCATCCCCGACTCCATAAACTCATTTAACCGTTCAGCTAACTTCTTATGATCCTCTTTCGAGATCCAATCAACACAAGGAGCGGCACACTTACCGATATCTCCTAGCAAGCATTGACGCTTACTACGTTGGGCGCGTGTGAAGTTTGCGGAGGAACATGATCTGACAGGAAAGACCTTCAGTAAAACTTCAAAGGTGTTTCGAAGCGCCCAGGCATTTGTGTAGGGACCAAAGTACTTCAGTCCCGGACGCTTATCTTTTCGTGTAATGAAGATCATCGGATACTCATCATTAAGCGACAGCGCTAAATACGGATAAGACTTGTCATCCTTGAACTGCACGTTGTACTTGGGTTGATACTGCTTAATCCAACTAAATTCCAGGGCAAGTGCTTCAAGCTCGGTGCTGACAATCGTCCAATCAAGACGAACCGCTTCATGGACCATGCGATGAGTCTTAGTTGCAAGGTTTGCTTGAAAGTAATTACTTAAACGATTTTTGAGATTCTTCGCCTTGCCAACGTAAATCACCTTGTCTTGCTTGTTGTAAAAACGGTAAACCCCAGGATGTTCCGGAATATTGGTCGGCCGATAACTTTGAGGATCTGCCATGAGGCTACTTTTTCGCTGGGGCTTTTCTATTTGATTTTAAGATCTCACCCAAGAACTGACCTGTGTAACTTTCCTTCACCGCAGCAACCGTCTCGGGGGTTCCTTCCGCAACAACTAATCCCCCACGGAAACCACCTTCAGGTCCCATGTCGATAACCCAGTCAGAACATTTGATGACATCAAGATTGTGTTCAATCACAACAACTGTGTTTCCTGTATCCACCAAACGGTTGAGAACAGTTAACAACTTATTGACATCTTCAAAGTGCAGACCGGTTGTTGGCTCATCTAAAACATAAATGGTGCGACCAGTTGAACGACGCTGTAGCTCAGTTGCAAGTTTTACACGTTGAGCTTCACCACCTGACAAGGTGGGAGCTGATTGTCCAAGGCGTACATATCCCAACCCCACATCATTTAAGGTCTTTAAGTAGCGTGCGATCGCTGGAACTGATTCAAAGAAGCCATGCGCCTCTTCGATTGGCATATTCAATACTTCAGCAATGGTCTTGCCCTTGTAGTGAACCTCTAGCGTTTCCCGGTTGTAACGAGCGCCATGACATACCTCGCAAGGAACGTAAACATCTGGCAGGAAGTTCATTTCGATGGTGATCGTTCCATCGCCAGAACAGTTCTCGCACCGTCCACCCTTCACATTGAAGGAGAAACGACCCTGCTGATAACCACGAATCTTCGCCTCGCTGGTTTCAGCAAAGAGTGCACGAATCTTGTCAAAGACACCTGTATATGTAGCAGGGTTTGATCGAGGTGTTCTTCCGATCGGCGATTGATCAACATGTACAACCTTGTCTAACAAATCGATACCAGTGACAGTTCTGTGACGACCTGGTACTAAACGAGCACCATTAAGTTTGTTAGCCAATGTTGTGTACAGAATGTCATTTACAAGGGTTGATTTTCCAGAACCTGACACACCAGTCACAGAGACAAAGACACCTAGTGGAACCTCAACTTCAATATCCTTAAGATTATTTTCCTTTGCACCTTTAACTACAAGTTTTCTCTTTGGATCAATAGCTCGGCGCTTCTTTGGAATCTCAATTGATTTACGTCCCGATAAATAAGCACCAGTGATCGACTCCTTTGAGGCAATCAAATCCTCGTAACTGCCTGAGACAACAACCTTTCCACCATGTTCCCCAGCACCTGGACCGATATCCACGATCCAGTCTGCGGTGCGAATAGTCTCTTCATCATGCTCAACAACGATCAAGGTGTTTCCAAGGTTACGTAACCGTGTGAGGGTTTCAATTAAGCGCTTGTTATCACGTTGATGCAAACCAATTGATGGCTCATCCAATACGTACAGCACTCCTACTAAACCGCTACCGATCTGCGTTGCGAGTCGGATTCGCTGTGCTTCTCCACCTGACAAAGATCCAGCTGGGCGTGCAAGCGATAGGTAATCAAGGCCGACATCGAGTAAGAAACCAAGGCGAGCATTAACCTCTTTCATTACCCGCTCTGCGATCTGTGCTTCACGCTTGTTCAGCTTGATCTGCTTTAGGAAAGTGGCGCAATCTGCAATGGAGAGTTCGCAAATCTCAGAGATGTTCTTGTTACCGATTGTTACCGCAAGAACTTCAGGCTTGAGGCGGGCACCATTACAACTTTCGCATGCGATCTCACGCATGTACGCCTCGTACTTGTCACGGCTGTAATCACTATCTGTCTCTTCATGTCTGCGATGAATAAAGGGAATAACACCTTCAAAACCAGTTGTGTAGTTACGAGCGCCGTAGCGACCCTTGTACTTCATCTTGATCTCGTACTCATAACCATTCAGGATCGCTTCACGAGCCTTGACCGAGATCTTTTTCCAGGGTGTATCTAAAGAGAAAGGAAGATCCTTCGCTAGCGCTTCTAGCAAACGCAGGAAGTAATCTGAAGATTGCCCACCAGACCATGGCGCGATCGCACCATCATTAATCGAGATTGAGTCATCAGGAATAATGAGATCCTCATCAACCTCTTTTTTCGTTCCAATACCAGAACACTCGGCACATGCTCCAAATGGTGAGTTAAATGAGAATGAACGAGGCTCTAACTCCTCAAAGGAAAGTTCGCAATCGTGACAGGCTAAGTGCTCGCTATAAGTGCGCTCCTTGTCATCACCTTTTGCATCCACAAAATCCAAAACAACGATTCCTGCAGAGAGACGAAGTGCGGTTTCAATGGAATCTGTTAACCGAGTCTTGCTCTCAGCTTTAGCGGTGAGACGATCAATAACAACTTCGATGGTGTGCTTTTCTTGCTTCTTCAACTTCGGTGCATCAGAAAGTTGAACAACCTCTCCATCGATGCGGGCACGAGAGTATCCCTGGGTAATGAGATCGCTGAAGAGTTCAACAAACTCTCCTTTGCGTGCCCGAACCACCGGTGCCAAGACTTGAAACTTAGTTGTTGGTGGTAGTTCAAGGATTTGATCAACGATCTGTTGTGGTGATTGGCGGGTAACAACCTTGTTGCACTTAGGACAGTGCGGGGTTCCGGCACGTGCAAAAAGCAGACGAAGATAGTCGTACACCTCGGTAATAGTTCCCACCGTCGAACGTGGATTTCGATTGGTAGATTTCTGATCAATCGATACGGCAGGTGAAAGACCCTCAATGAAATCCACATCAGGCTTATCCATCTGACCCAAAAATTGGCGTGCATAAGCAGATAAGGATTCAACATATCGGCGCTGACCTTCAGCAAAGATTGTGTCAAAGGCGAGTGAGGATTTTCCAGAGCCGGAAAGGCCCGTGAATACAACTAGGGAGTCTCGCGGAAGTTCGATGGAGACATTTTTGAGGTTGTGCTCGCGAGCTCCGCGCACAACTAACTTATCGATGCTCAAACCCCAGCCTCTTCCATCATTCGTAGCTCTTTCTTCAAAATCTTGATCTCATCGCGCAACCGCGCAGCGACCTCAAATTGAAGTTCAGATGCTGCATTTCGCATCTGTTCGGTGAGCGAGCCTATCAATGCGATTAGATCCTTGCGCGGTAAAGAGAGTGAGGATTTATCGTAGATTCCAGCTGAAGCGGCAACCTTCTTCGCTCCACCCTTCTCATGCGACAACAGCTCTTCGGTGTCCTCGCTTTCACGTGCTATCAAGTCGGTAATGTCTGCGATCTTCTTGCGCAGCGGCTGCGGATCCACACCACGTTCGAGGTTGTAGGCCACCTGCTTAGCTCTACGTCGATTGGTTTCATCGATCGCCTTAGCCATGGAATCTGTAATTCGATCGGCGTACATGTGTACTTCACCCGACACGTTACGGGCGGCACGACCAATGGTTTGAATTAATGATGTCGATGAGCGAAGGAAGCCCTCTTTATCCGCATCCAAAATTGCTACCAAAGAAACTTCTGGCAAATCCAAACCTTCACGTAGCAAGTTAATACCAATCAAAACATCATAATCACCGGTTCGAAGTTCGCGAAGTAATTCAACTCTGCGCAAGGTATCTACCTCTGAGTGAAGATAGCGAACGTTGACACCTTTTTCCTGAAGATAATCAGTTAAATCCTCTGACATCTTCTTGGTTAAAGTTGTTACTAGAACACGTTCATTTCTTTCTGCACGAATCGTGATCTCATGCAGCAGGTCATCAATCTGACCTTTAATTGGTTTGATAACAATCTGTGGATCTACCAAACCAGTTGGGCGAATTACCTGTTCAACAACATCCCCATCGACCTTGGCCATCTCATACTTACCTGGAGTAGCCGAGAGATAAATAGTTTGACCTGTGCGTTCTACAAACTCTGGAAACTTCAGTGGTCGATTATCTAAGGCACTTGGCAGGCGGAATCCATGCTCAACAAGGGTTCGCTTACGTGATGCATCTCCTTCAAACATCGCCCCTAACTGCGGAACTGTCACATGGCTCTCATCGATAACAAGTAGAAAATCTTCAGGGAAGTAATCCAAAAGACAGTGCGGCGCAGAACCTGCTGGTCGATCATCTAAATGTCGAGAGTAGTTTTCAATTCCACTACAGAATCCAATCTGCTCCATCATCTCAATATCAAAGGTGGTTCTCATGCGCAGGCGCTGGGCCTCTAACAACTTCCCTTGCTTCTCAAAGAGATTGAGTTGAACTTGTAGTTCATCTTGGATATCTCCGATGGCTCGCTTCATTGTTTCGGGACCAGCTGCATAATGTGTTGCCGGAAAGACAAAGATCTCCTCTTCATCTCTAATAATTTCGCCAGTCAATGGGTGCAGAGTTGAAATTTTCTCGATCTCATCGCCAAACATTTCAATGCGAATAGCAAGCTCTTCATACATCGGAATGATTTCGATGGTGTCTCCGCGCACCCTAAATGTTCCGCGCTCAAAGGCCATGTCATTACGTTTGTACTGCACATCGACAAAGCGGCGTAAAAGTGCGTTGCGCTCAACCTCATCGCCGACTCGTAGGCGAACCATTCGATCTACATACTCCTGCGGTGTGCCTAAACCATAGATACAGGAAACAGTTGCCACCACGATCACATCTCGGCGGGTAAGCAATGAGTTAGTCGCTGAATGGCGAAGTCGTTCAACCTCCTCATTGACGCTGGAGTCCTTTTCGATGAAGGTATCTGTTTGAGGAACATACGCTTCAGGTTGGTAGTAGTCGTAGTACGAGACAAAGTATTCAACGGCGTTGTTAGGTAGTAATTCGCGGAACTCATTGGCAAGCTGCGCCGCCAATGTCTTGTTGGGTGCTAAAACAAGGGTTGGTCTTTGTAACTGTTCAATAAGCCAAGCGGTGGTTGCAGATTTACCGGTGCCTGTCGCACCCAGGAGAACGACATCCCGCTCCCCCGCATTGATGCGTTTTGTAATTTCAGCGATGGCAGCGGGTTGATCACCTGCAGGAACGTAATCGCTAATAACTTGAAAGGGCTCAACTCTGCGTTGTAGATCAGATATTGGGCGCATTTGGTAAGCCTACTTATTAATTATCGTGAAGGCTATCCCAAATGTTTTCAACTTGGCGCAGGAGTTCATCCTCGCTGCCATCATTTTCTATAAGGAAGTCAGCAACCTCTATGCGCTGTTCTCGCGTTGCTTGAGAGGCGATGCGGCCTTCGATTTCTGAGATATGCATTCCACGCTGGCGAAGCCGAGCGACTCTGTTCTCTAAGGATGACTCAACCGTTACTACGACATCAAAACGATCCTGACCACCTGTTTCGACAAGTAAAGGAATTTCATACACAAGGGTTTCATCGGATTTGAGCGATGCAACCGCTTCTTCAAACTCACGGCGAACAAAGGGGTGAATAATACTTTCAAGTTTTTTCTTAGCTTCTGGATCTTTAAAGATTACTTCGCCTAATGCACGGCGATCAATATCGCCATTGTTTAGTACTGAATCTCCAAAAAAGCTGACTACCTCATCAAAACCTTCAGAGCCTCTTTCAATCGCAGCTCGAGCAAGTTGGTCTGCATCAATTACCAATGCACCAAGTTCGGCAAAGTACTGAGCCGCTAAAGACTTACCGCAACCAATTCCACCGGTTAATCCGATAACTCGCATACTCAAATCTTATCTTTGGATAAAGGAAAAGGAGCCCAGTTGAAGTAAGCGAGGGTCAAACGTTTTTCTCGCGGCTTCAAGCTGGACTCCTTTTACGGAATCTTTCCTAACTATTCTGCAGAAACTGCTTCCTCTTCAGGAGTTGCAGCAGCGTCAGCGGCCTTAGCCTCTGCCTTCTGCTTCTTATGCGCTATGAAACGCTCTTGAGCTTGGGCGTACTGCTTTTCCCACTCTTCGCGCTGTGTTTCATATCCTGGCTTCCACTCTTGTGAGTCTGCATCGAAACCTTCAGGGTAAATGAAGTTTCCTTCTGCATCGTAACGAGCAGCCATTCCGTACTGAGTTGGATCAAATGCTTCGATCTCAATCTCTGTACCTTCATTAGCCTGCTTCAATGAAAGTGAGATACGACGACGCTCTAGGTCGATATCGATGATCTTTACAAATAGCTCATCATCAACCTGAACAACCTGCTCTGGGATCTCAACGTGGCGTTCTGCCAACTCTGAGATGTGAACAAGTCCTTCAATTCCTTCGTGAACACGGATGAAAGCTCCGAATGGAACTAGCTTTGTCACAACACCTGGAACAACCTGATTGATTGTGTGGGTGCGAGCAAATGCCTGCCATGGATCTTCTTGTGTTGCCTTAAGTGAGAGTGAAACACGCTCGCGCTCGAAATCAACTTCGAGAACTTCAACAGTTACCTCGTCGCCAACTTCAACAACCTCACCTGGGTGATCGATGTGCTTCCATGAAAGCTCTGAAACGTGAACCAGACCATCTACGCCACCAAGGTCAACGAATGCACCGAAGTTAACGATTGATGAAACAACACCTGTGCGAACTTGGCCCTTTTGAAGCTGGTTAAGGAATGTTGTGCGTGATTCTGATTGTGTCTGCTCGAGGAATGCACGACGTGAAAGAACAACGTTGTTGCGATTCTTATCGAGTTCGATAATGCGTGCTTCAACCTGCTTGCCAATGTATGGAGTCAGATCGCGCACGCGGCGCATCTCAACAAGAGATGCTGGAAGGAATCCACGTAGACCGATGTCCACGATAAGACCACCCTTAACAACTTCAATAACAGTTCCGACGACAACCTCGTCGCGCTCCTTCTTGCCTTCGATGTCTCCCCATGCGCGCTCGTACTGTGCGCGCTTCTTAGAAAGAATCAGGCGACCCTCTTTGTCCTCTTTTTGGAGAACGAGAGCTTCAATAATCTCACCGACTTTAACGATTGAGTTTGGATCTGCATCGTGGCGAATTGAAAGCTCGCGAGAAGGAATAACACCCTCTGTCTTGTAACCGATGTCGACAAGAACTTCGTCGCGTCCAACTTGAACAACTGCACCTGAAACTAGGTCGCCGTCATTAAAGTTTCTGATTGTGCCTTCGATTGCTGCTAGAAAATCTTCAGCTGATCCGATGTCATTTACTGCAATTTGTGGTGTAGACAATTGTGCTCCGTAGGGATAGAAAGTAGTAGTTCCCGCTTTCGCGGCTGAAGGGCAAGGGTACGGTTTGCACGCTCGTAAGGGCAAATCCGCTCACTTTTTTGAGCGTAATCGATAGAATGAAATACCTTATGAAGAGATATCGAGAGCTGCTTGCCTTCCCCCAAGTCATTCGCTTGGGGTTGAGCGCTTTTCCGGCTCGTTTGGCGTATTCGATGATTGGCCTTGGCATATTTTTCAAAGCCGAGCAGGAAACCGGTTCAATCGCGATCGCAGGTTTTGCAATTGGTTTGAACTCACTTGCTGGATCTTTGACCGCTGGAATTCGTGGATCTGTGATGGATCGTTTTGGTCAGAAGTGGCCGATTCGCATCTTGGTTCCACTGTATGCGGGGCTAATTTTTCTACTCAACACAATGGAAACACGTCAATCTATTTTGATTACCGCATTTGTTTTGGGAATCACCGCTCCTCCTATTAACTTGTCGGTTCGCCCTTTATGGAAGGACATTGTTCCCGATTCATATCTGCGAACCGCTTACGCCTTTGATTCTTCAATGATGAGCACTACTTCTGTGATCGGACCAGTAGTTATTACCGCGCTCATGCTTTCATCGCGTCCAGGGTTTGGTTTAGGCACAATTGCAACCTTGATGTTAATCGGTGGCATTGCATTGTCCTTAACCCCTGCTTCTCGCGATTGGATCCCTGAGAAGAAGCAAAAGGGTCAGCAACGATTGTGGCGAGATCGTGCAATTCAACTTCTGATGTTTGAGGGCTGCTTTATTGGTTTTGGCTGGGGTGTCTTTGATGTTGCAGTCCCCGCATTTGCTACGCAAGAAGGCGTGCAGCATCGTGTTGCTTGGATCTTTGCCGCTTTTGGTGCCGCCACAGTTATAGGTGGCTTGCTAGGTGGCTTAGTCTCAAAGAAGTTAGCACCTTTATCGGCGCTGCGTCGGGCATACCTGTTGTGGCTTATCGCGTGCGTACCAGTTGCTTTCACTTATCCCGATTGGAGCATGGCGTTAATCGGTGCATGCATCGGTTTCTTAGGTGGCGCAGTGCAGGTCTTTTACTTTGAAGTTCTCGAAGCTGTTCGTCCTAAGGGTTCACAAACCGCATCTCTTGGTTGGATCTGGAGCGTTGAAGGTTCCTTCATGGCACTCGGTGCCGCAGTTGGTGGCGTAGTTTCCGAAAGCTTCTCACCACGTATCGGTCTTGCGATGCTACCCATCATGATCTTTATTGGATTAATCATCTTGTCGATTGGACGTGCACGTTTAAGTGCGGCTAATGATGTACCAACAGAGGAAGAAGATCTTCAGGCGATGAAGGATATTTCTAACGAATCAAAGTAATTAATGCGCCGCTTCATGCCAGGTAAGGCCAAGTCCAGCATTAACATCTAGCGGTGCCTTTAATGGATAAGCAGAACCCATCTCACGCCTTACAACTTCGCTAATTTTCTCCTCTTCACCGGCAACTACTTCGAGAATTAACTCATCGTGAATCTGCAGAAGTAAGCGAGATTTCAACTTTTCCTTTTCAATTCCGCTTTGAACATTAAGCATCGCAACCTTGATGATGTCTGCGGCAGATCCCTGAATTGGAGCGTTCAGAGCCATACGCTCTGCGACCTCTCGACGTTGACGATTGTCATGCATTAAATCTGGCAAGTAACGTCTGCGGCCCATAATTGTTTCGGTGTAACCCACTTTGCGTGCATCCTCAACAACGGTTTTTAGATAGTCACGAATGCCGCCAAAACGTTCAAAATAAGTATCCATCAACTGTTGTGCTGCAGGTGGTGAAATATCTAACTGTGCGGCTAATCCATACGATGAAAGTCCATACGCAAGCCCGTATGACATCGCCTTCATTTGGCGACGCATCTCGGGGTCAACTTCAGATGGTTTAACTCCAAAAACTAAACCAGCAACGGTTGCGTGCAGATCCTCGCCAGATGCAAAGGCTGCTAATAACTTCTCATCATGTGACAAGTGAGCCATGATGCGCATTTCGATTTGGCTGTAATCGGCGGTAAGGAGTGCAACATAGCCTTTTCCAACGGTAAAGCAGTTACGAATCTTGCGACCTTCTTCGGTGCGTACTGGAATATTTTGCAGATTGGGTCCGGTGGATGAAAGGCGACCCGTTGCAGCAACTGTTTGCTGGAAATGGGTGTGAATGCGACCATCCTTGGCGATCTCTGCAATCAACCCTTCAACAGTTGTGCCTAGCTTTTTAGTTTCACGAATTCGAAGTAAGGAGGTAAGTACAGGGTGCCCACTCTTTTGATGTAACCAGTCCAGACTTTCCGCATCTGTTGTGTACCCGGTTTTAATCTTCTTTGTCTTAGGAAGCTTGAGTTCATCAAAGAGAACTACCTGCAACTGTTTTGGTGAAGCCACATTAAATTCATGCCCAACAGCATCGTGAGCAGCCTTTGTTTCTCGCGTCACTTCACCCTCAAAAAATGCAGCTAAATTCTCGAGCTCTTTTTTATTCACCGCGATACCGATGGATTCCATGCGAGCAAGCAGAGCCGCGACAGGGAGCTCCATGGTTGTAAATAACTCCCACAGATTTCTCTCTTTTAACTCGCGAGTTAATGGTTGTTTCAACCCCAGCATTGCTCGCGCCGATGAGAGCAGCTCTTGCTCTGGTGAACTGTGATTAATTGCTGAACCATCTCCCCAGCGTTCTTGAATATCTTTGAGCTCTTGTGTGCGAACTCCGGGATTTACCAAGTAGGCAGCAAGTGAGGTATCAAAGGTGATTCCAGTTAATCCATTGATTCGCGCAAGAGTTTTGCCATCATGGGCGATCTTTGACACCGCCGCATTTGTTGCCCAATCCCCCATGTGTGCAGAGTGAACAAGAAAGACATCCTCGGGAGTTAGAGCGATCGCATAGCGATGAAGTTTTTCATCAACTAATTGATACGCGATTGCGATATCACCTGAGTGCTTTTCGATCTTTGCCGAGGCTTCTTCAGGCGTTAGAACCCCCTCAGCAATTTCTGTTGCAAATAGTTCGAGCGCTGGCTCAGAACTTTTCGAGGATGATTTGAGCAGAATTGGTTTCATGCGATCTCTTAGGGTTTTGAACTCTAGTTTTTCAAAGAGCGGATTGGTGTTGTTCTCATCAACACCGCTCCAGGCAAGAGCATCGATGCTGAGTTCAAGAGGAACATGGGCAACTAACTGAGTCAATTCGCGGTTTCGAATCACATCATTAATTGAATCCCTTAATGATTGACCGACCTTTCCACCCAGCTTGTCGATGTTTGCGATTAATTCATGGAGGGATCCATACTCAACAACCCATTTAGCCGCTGTCTTTTCGCCAACACCAGGAACAGATGGCAGGTTATCGCTGGGATCTCCACGTAACGCTGCAAAATCTGGATACTGCTCAGGAGACATTCCATACTTTTCCTGAACCGCAGCTGGAGTCATTCGTGCAAGATCGCTAACACCACGCTTTGGATACAGCACCGTGGTCTTGTCATTAACTAACTGGAATGAATCACGATCGCCGGTACAGATAAGAACCTCTGCGCCTTCTCGCTCTGCCTGCTTTGCGATCGTTGCAATGATGTCATCAGCCTCAAAACCTTCAACCTCAAAGGTTGAGATTCCAAATGCGTTAACTAGCTCATGTAAATAGGACATCTGAGAACGAAACTCATCGGGGGTTTTTGCGCGATTAGCTTTGTACTCTGGGAAGATCTCAGATCTAAAGGTCTTTCGTGAAACATCAAATGCAACAGCAACGTGGGTAGGTTTTTCGCTGCTGAGCAAGGACAACAACATGGTCGCAAAGCCATAAATTGCGTTGGTGTGTTGGCCCTGTGCGGTTGTGAAGTTGTCAGCGGGTAGCGCAAAAAAGGCTCGATACGCCATTGAGTGCCCATCGATAAGTAATAGGCGTTTGGTCATGGATGCATCGTAGAGTGCCAGTTAGACTCTACGCATGACTGAACCGGATTATCTCTCAATTATTAAAGAGCGTGGAAGCGGAGCCCTCGACAAGAAGATGGGTATCCAAATCACAGAGGCCTCACTTACAAGACTTGTTGGAACGATGCCGGTAGAGGGAAACACTCAACCGATGGGAATCCTTCATGGCGGAGCTAATGTTGTTTTAGCTGAAAGCCTTGGCTCTATTGGAACTCAACTCAACGCCGGCGCAGATCGAAAGATTGTTGGAATTGATATCAATGCAACCCATCACAAGGCAACTGCAACAGGTGTTGTAACAGGTGTTGCTACCGCGGTTTCAATCGGAAAGACTTTGTGTTGTTGGGATATTGTCATTACAAATGAAAACGGGCAGCGCACCTGCACCGCCCGTATCACCTGCATGATTCTAAATCCTAGAGATTAATGTGCACCTGTTCCCAGGTAAGCCGCACGAACAGCTGGATCATTAAGTAGATCTGAAGCCTTCGCTTCCTTCACAACATTTCCAACCTCTAGAACATATGCACGGTGTGCGCGTTGTAGCGCTTGCTGTGCATTTTGCTCAACGAGAAGAATAGTTACACCGGTCTTGTTGATCTCAGTGATAATGTTAAAGATATTTTGAATCATTAACGGTGCAAGACCCATTGAAGGCTCATCAAGAAGCAGAACCTTTGGACGTGACATCAACGCACGGCCGATAGCAAGCATCTGCTGCTCTCCACCTGACAAAGTTCCACCAGCCTGAAATGCGCGCTCCTTGAGACGAGGAAATAGGTGATACACCTTCTCTAGATCCTCAGCCATCTCCTTCTTGCGATCTTTACGGTTGTACTTACCCATTTCCAGGTTTTCCAAAACCGTCATACCAACAAAGATTCCGCGACCTTCAGGTGCTTGTGACAAACCAAGATCTGCGCGCTTGAAAGCAGGCATCTTGGAGATATCTTCACCATTGAAAAGAATCTGACCGCTAGTTACTGGACGAAGCCCAGAGATAGTTTTGAGCATCGTTGTCTTACCAGCACCATTTGCACCAATAAGTGTGACGATCTCGCCCTCATTAACAACGATGGAGACACCTTTAATCGCTTCGATCTTGCCGTAGTGGACGTGTAAGTCCTTAATTTCAAGACGCATCTGCAGGAGCTCCTAAATACGCTTCGATAACGCGTGGATCATTTTGAACTTCAGTGGTCGAACCATCTGCAATCTTTGTTCCGAAATCTAGAACCGCTACGCGATCAGAGACTCCCATGATCAAGGACATATCGTGCTCGATGAGTAGAACTGTGTAACCCGCATCGCGAATCTTCTTAATTGTTTCAGCCAATGCAACCTTTTCAGCAGGGTTAAAACCTGCAGCTGGCTCATCAAGTAGTAACAACTTTGGATTGGTAGCAAGTGCGCGAGCAATCTCGAGGCGGCGCTGATCACCATATGGAAGGTTCTTGCCAAGTTGTCCAGCACGCTTTTTGATTCCCATGAAATCCAAGAGTTCAAGAGCGCGTTCAAGGTTTGCTTTCTCTTCACGACGTGAACGGCGTGTTCCAAAGATCGCTCCAACAACACCACTCTTTGAGTGAACATCGGCACCTGTTACAACATTTTCAAGAGCTGAAGACTCACCGAAAAGACGAATATTCTGGAAGGTACGGGCGATACCTAGCTTTGTAATCTTGAATCGCTTAATTCCAACGATTGATTCACCCTGGAATACAACATCGCCAGAAGTTGGCTTGTACACACCTGTGATCACATTGAAAACAGTTGTCTTGCCTGCACCGTTAGGTCCGATCAGAGCAAGAATCTCACCCTTCTTAACGACAAGGTTGACCTCATTAAGGGCGGTTACTCCACCAAACTTCATGGTGATGTTCTTTAGCTCTAGAACATTTTCGCTCATTATTTGATCTCCCCTTCGCCAGATTCCTCGACCTTGTCCCAATTTGGATCGAAATGCTCGCGCTTCTTCTTAGGCAGAATTCCATCTGGGCGAAGGTTCATCATTACAACAAGTGCGATACCAAATACCAGGATACGAGGCTGGCTTAAGAAACGGATGCGTTCAGGTGTAAATGCCAGTAGCACCGCTCCAAGAATTACTCCCCACACATTTCCGATTCCACCAAACACAACACACGCAAGAATCAAAATTGAGATATTGAGATTGAACTGATCTGGAACAATTGACAGAATCTGTGATGCGTAAACAACACCGCCGACTCCAGCAACTGCAGCTCCTAGAACGAACGCCCACACCTTGTACTTGCGTGTGTTGATTCCCATCAACTGAGCAACATCATCATCTTGACGAATCGCATCCCAAGCACGACCTGGACGACGAGCAGCCATGCGGCGAACCATCCAAATAATTAGCAAGGTAAAGGTCAACAGCATCCAGTAATAAGGCTTTGGATCAAGGATTGTGAACTTGGCCTTAAAAATATCTGGGGGTGTTGGGATACCTGCGATACCGCGGGCTCCACCAATTGCATCGGTGTTTACAGCAAAGATTCGTACGATCTCACCAAAGCCCAAAGTCACAATCGCTAAGTAGTCACCGCGAAGACGAAGGGTTGGCGTTCCGAGTAATACTCCGGAAAGCATTGCAAGTCCTACACCGATAGGCAGAATCTCCCAGAAGTTCAGTGAGGTCTTAGTTCCAAGGATCGCCATTGTGTAAGCACCGATCGCAAAGAAGGCAACATACCCAAGATCAAGAAGACCTGATTTACCAACAACGATATTCAAACCAATCGCCATCAGCACATACATGCCTACTGGATAAAAGAGAACAGATTGGAAATCTGAACCAGGGGTATTGATCAAAGGGTTGTTAAGGAATGGCAGCGCGTAACAGATGGCAATGAAGAAAATAGCGAGTGCAACTCGACGCCACTTTGGTGAACGCTCCCAATACTCAGCACCTTTATCGCGCAAGTTAAATGAACTCTTTAAATTTGCCATTAGACCCTCGCCTGCTGGATTGATTCTCCAAATAAGCCGGTCGGCTTAATCAGAAGTACAAGTACCAAGATAATGAAGGAGATAACCGCTTTCCAGGCTGTACCAAATACAGCTGATGTCCAGGTCTCCATGAGTCCTAGAGCAAATCCACCAAAGAGTGCACCCTTGAGGTTTCCGATACCACCGAGAACCGCTGCGGTAAATGCGCTAATTCCTAAGAAGAAGCCCACCTTAAATGAAGTGTTCTCGTAGACCAGGATGTAGAAGAAAGCTGCAGCACCTGCCATGAGACCACCTGCAAAAAATGTAACTGTAATAACGCGATTGATGTTCACGCCCATCAAAGTTGAGGTGTTTTCATCCATTGACACCGCTCGGATGCCCTTTCCAAGACGTGACTTTGTGATGAAGCGTTCTAGCGCAAACATCATTAAACCAGCGGCGATGATCACAATGACCTTGTCATTACGAATATCGGCACCTGCGTAGCTAAACAAGAATGTCTTTTCCATAATGCGCGGAAATTCGCGCGGAAGTGAGTCTGTGATAATTCTAAAAAATTCAACCAATGAAATTGAAACACCGATCGCTGAGATCAAGGTTGCCAGCTTGGTCGCACCTCTTTGACGCAATCGACGGTAAGCGACAATTTCGACAAGTACTGCGGTAATGGCCGATGCCAACATCGCAACTACTAAACAAACTATGAGGGTCAGGATCATTGATCCACCAGTTCGAGGATCATCCTCAACCTTTACGCCCATCAAACCTGAAGCGGTTACGAGTGCGGCAAATGTGCCAATCATGAACACTTCAGAGTGAGCAAAGTTAATGAGGCGAAGTACGCCGTACACCAATGTGTATCCAAGTGAGATGAGCGCGTAAATTGCTCCGAGGGCGATGCCATCAAAGGTTAAACCCCAGAATGCATCCCGTAATAATGCAAAATCCATTTCTCACCTTTACTTTATAAGGGTCAGAGTGGGCGGGAAACCCCACCCACTCTGACCGTACTTATTTAAAGCGGTACCAATTACTCGGTAATTACGCCTTGATAGCTCCAAGAAGAACGATCTTTCCGTTCTTGATTACGAAGCCGTTTACATCTGCACCAGAAACTTCACCCTGTGCATCAAACTTTAGAACCTTTGAAAGGCCCTTTGATGACTTGGTTGATACGTACTTGTTGATTGAAGCACGATCTGAGTTTCCAGCCTTGATAGCCTCAAGGAAGAAGTTAGCTGCGTCGTATGACTCTGTTGTGTATACGCCAGGCTTCCATCCTGCCTTTACCATCTCTGCAGCAAGCTTTGCAGATGCTGTCTCCATTGGGATAGCTGGAGCTGAAAGTAGAACACCTTCTGCTGCCTTGCGAGCTAGCTTGATGAACTGATCATCAAGAACTCCGTCGCCAGCTGCGAAAGCAACCTTTGAACCTGAGTCACGAAGCTGCTTTACAAGCACTGCTGCCTGTGAGAAGTAACCTGTGTAGATAACTGCAGTTGCCTTTGACTTCTTGATCTTTGCAATTGTTGCAGTGAAGTCTGTTGTACCTGTTGGTGTTGTGTCCTTACCAACAAGGCGGCCAGCTAGTGTGATGTCAACAGTCTTTGCAAGACCTACTGAGTAGTCTGATGCATCGTTAATCAAGAACACCTTTGCGTTCTTAACCTTTGATGTGACCAAACGTGCCAAAGCTGGACCCTGGTAGTCATCTGTTAGCACCGCACGGTGGAAGATTGACTTTCCGAAATCGTAAAGTGTTGGGTTTGTAGCTGATGGAGTAATGATTGGTAGACCAGCTGATAGGTACACAGGCAGTGAAACCTTTGATGCGCCTGAGTAAGCAGGACCGACTAGTGCAACTACGCACTCTTCTGCTGCAACCTTAGGAGCGATTGGAGCTGCAACTGCTGGATCTCCCTGGTCATCTACTTCGTAAACAACTGGGTCAACATTTGCTGACTTGTTTGCTGCAAGGAACTTCTTGAGTGCGAACTTCACACCGTTAAGTTCGTTGATACCTAGTGCAGCTTCAGGACCTGTTAGTGGACCCTGGTATGCAATCTTTAGCTTGCTTGAGCAAGCAGCTGACGCTGACGGAGCGAATGCAACGAATGATGATGTTGCGATAGCTACGGCAGCTACAACCGCGAGAACGCGATTCTTCTTCATATGTAGTGCCTTTCCTGTTCTTGTGTCCCGGGACAGGGAGGCTGAAAGAGTAATGGCAGGGGTGAGCCTTAGACAAGGTGGGGCCACGCTTGAATTGTTTCAGTTTCGTTATAAATGAGATATCGGTATCAATAAATGAGATGTATCTGGGAACTACTTGTCGGGAACAGCGTTGGGGTTAATAACCGCCTCTGCGACCTCTTTCATCGTTAATCGGCGATCCATGGCCGCCCGCTGAATCCAGGAAAAAGCTTCAGGCTCTGACAGATTTAAGGCCTTCATCAAAATCCCCTTAGCGCGATCGATCAGCTTTCGTGTTTCAAGTCGATCATGCAGATCTGCGACCTCATCAGCAAGTGATTTCATTTGAGTATGGCGGCTGATGGCAATTTCAATCGCCGGCATTAAATCGCCGATAGTAAATGGCTTAACAACATAGGCCATAACACCTGCATCACGTGCGCGATCTACCAACTCTTTTTGAGAGTACGCGGTCAACATCAATACTGGTGCGATTTCAATAATTTTTTCAGCAGCTGAAATTCCATCAAGGACCGGCATCTTCACATCAAGAATTGCAAGATCAGGCTTATGCGCAGTTGCTAGCTCAATTGCTTCTTGACCATTGGTTGCTTGTGCAACAACTTCATAACCGGCACCTTGCAACATCTCTACAAGATCCATGCGGATTAGAGTTTCATCCTCTGCGACGAGAATTCGAACTGTCATTGTCGAACCATCCCCCCAGAATTCCATTCCCCAAAATTATTGATTTGTGTGCCCCGAGTCGGATTCGAACCGACACTATGCAGTGTTTGAGACTGCCCTCTCTACCGTTGGAGTACCGAGGCTTTCTGTGGGGCAATCTTAGCGGTAAGCCGCTACGACTCCACCAACAGCATCTCCTACGCGGTGAACGCGCATAGCGTTGGTTGAGCCAGGAATTCCTGGAGGTGATCCTGCAACGATGACGACATTTTCACCCTCATGTGCACGACCTGATTGAATTAATAAGGTATCTGCCTGCTTCACCATTTCATCGGTGTGCTTGACCATAGGTGTTACCTCAGGCTCAACACCCCATGACAATGCAAGACGGTTATATGTTCCAACTTCTGGAGTGAAGGCAAGAATTGGAATTGGTGAGCGCAAACGTGCCATTCGGCGAGCAGAATCACCTGATTGAGTAAAGGTAACTAAGTACTTAGCGCCAACAATTGCGCCTACTTCAGCTGCGGCACGTGTAATCGCGCCACCCTTTGTCTTTGGAGTAGTACGTAATGCACGGATCATCTCAAAGCCACCCTCTTCGGTGCGGGCGATGATGCGAGCCATTGTCTTAACAGCTTCAATTGCAAAGGCACCAACAGATGTTTCACCTGACAACATCAACGCATCAGCGCCATCTAGTACCGCATTGGCACAATCTGTTGCTTCTGCACGTGTTGGAGATGAGTTAGTAATCATTGAATCAAACATCTGAGTTGCAACGATTACAGGCTTAGCAGCCTCACGTGCTAACTCAATACAACGCTTTTGAACAAGTGGGACCTCTTCAATGGGAAGCTCTACACCAAGATCACCACGAGCAACCATGATGCCATCAAAGGCAGCAACGATCTCTTCAAGATTTTCTACCGCTTGTGGCTTTTCAATCTTTGCAATTACCGGGATGCGGAAACCAACCTCATCCATGATCGCATGCACATCTTTAATATCTGCAGCGTTGCGAACAAATGAGAGTGCGATGAAATCAGCACCGGCTCGAAGTCCCCAACGAAGATCTTCTTTATCTTTTTCAGACAACGCTGGAACTGACACTGCAACTCCAGGAAGGTTAATTCCCTTATTGTTGCTAACCGCACCTGGCTGAATAACCTTAGTTACAACATCATTGCCCTTAACTTCAACAACTTCGACAGTTACCTTGCCATCATCGATCAGAATGCGATCTCCTGGCTTGCAATCCCCCGGTAAACCTTTGTAGGTAGTACCAACGCGCTCTTTAGTACCTTCAACCTCATCAACTGTGATTGTGAAAATGTCGCCACGTTCTAACTCATGTGGACCATTTGCAAAACGCGCTAAACGAATCTTTGGACCTTGTAAATCGACAAGAATTGCAACAGGTTGTCCTGCCGCCTTTGCAGCCTCACGAACACGGTCGAGGCGGTTTTGATGTTCATCGTAACCACCATGGGAAAGGTTTAAACGGGCCATATTCATGCCCGCTTCGATCAACTCCTTTACCTTTTCGGGAGATTCAACCGCTGGACCCATCGTGCACACAATTTTCGCTCTACGCATGTCTCTACCTTAAACCATTAGTGGGCGGTCAGTTGGCGCAATCGGTGCAGGAAGTTGTGTGCGCCCCGTGAGATATCTATCAACAGCTGCTGCTGCACTACGTCCTTCAGCAATTGCCCACACGATCAATGATTGACCGCGTCCAGCATCACCAGCAACAAAGATTCCTTCTTCAGTTGTTTGGAAGTTTTCATCGCGCTTGATATTTCCACGATCATCGAGCTGTACCTCTAGCTGTGTTATCAATGATGATTTTTCTGGACCAGTAAAGCCCATCGCCATGAATACAAAGTCACATGGAATCTCTTTTTCAGATCCAGCAACCGGCTCAAACTTTCCATTAACAAATTGTGCCTCCACGATCTTGATGGCGCGCAGATTTCCATTGCCATCCCCCAAGAACTCTTCAGTGCTGACAGAGAAGATTCGGTTGTCCTTTTCCTCATGTGCGCTAGATACGCGATAAATCATTGGGTATGTCGGCCATGGTTGACCTGATGGACGCTCATCACTTGGGCGAGGCATGATCTCAAGTTGAGTAACACTTGCAGCGCCTTGACGGATAGATGTTCCTAAGCAATCTGCACCTGTATCTCCACCACCAAGAATGACAACATGCTTCCCAGCAACATTGATCGGTGGAGTTTCAATCTCACCTAACGCTTGCTTGTTACCCCAAGGTAAAAACTCCATCGCCTGATAGATGCCCTTGTTCTCGCGACCCTTAATTGAAAGGTCACGCCATTGAGTAGAACCGACAGCTAAAACAACCGCGTCATACTTTTTGCGAAGATCAGATCCTGTTAATTCGGTACCAACATCTACGCCTGGACGAAAACGAGTTCCCTCTTTCTCCATCTGCTCTAAGCGGCGATCAAGGATGTGCTTTTCCATTTTGAACTCTGGAATTCCGTAACGAAGTAATCCACCGATTTTGTCGGCACGCTCGTACACAGCAACTGTGTGACCTGCGCGCGTTAACTGTTGAGCTGCAGCAAGTCCTGCTGGACCTGAACCAATCACAGCAACTGTCTTGCCGGTAAGGCGATCAGGAGCCATAGGCTTCACTGTTCCAGCGCCAAAAGCCTCTTCAATTGTGCGAAGTTCAATCTGCTTAATTGTTACCGCATCGCGGTTAATACCTACAACACATGCCGTTTCGCATGGAGCTGGGCAAAGACGACCTGTGAACTCTGGAAAGTTGTTAGTCGCATGCAGGCGATCGATAGCTTCATTCTTATCGCCGCGGTACATCAAATCATTCCATTCAGGAATTAGATTTCCGAGTGGGCAACCATTGTGACAAAAGGGAATTCCGCAATCCATGCAACGTCCTGCTTGCTTTTGCAGATGCTCAAAGCTCTGTGGCTCATACACTTCACGCCAATCCTTGATACGAACATCAACTGGTCGACGCTTTGGAGTTTCGCGTGGCGTTGTCATAAAACCCTTTGGATCAGCCATTTGCTGCAACCTCCATCACTAGTGCATCAACCGGTAAACCTTCACGTTCTGCACGCTCCATAGCGGCAAGTACACGTGCATAATCACGCGGCATTATTAATGAGATTCGAGCAACGCCCTTATCCCAATCCTTCAGAAGCGCTTGCGCAATCTCTGATCCTGTTTCAGCGAAGTACTTAGAGATGTGATCCTTCAGTACATCCTTTTGATCATCAGGAACTGCAAGAACATCAACCATATCTGCGTTGACATTTGCAGCATCTAAATCAAGAACGTACGCACGTCCACCAGACATACCTGCTGCGATATTGCGACCTGTTCGACCAAGAACAACAACTGTTCCACCGGTCATGTACTCGCAACCGTGGTCGCCGATTCCTTCAACAATTGCCAAGGCGCCAGAGTTACGAACGCAGAAACGCTCTCCGACAACACCGCGAATAAAGATTTCGCCCGCTGTTGCTCCGTAACCGATGACATTTCCAGCGATGACATTGTCTTGTGACGGGAAGGTTGCCTTTTCATCTGGGCGAACAACGACGCGTCCGCCTGAAATTCCCTTACCAACATAATCATTGGAGTCTCCGTATAGACGGATTGCAACACCACGAGGAATAAATGCACCCAGTGATTGACCCGCTGAACCATGCAAGGTGACATCAATTGTTCCGACAGGTAAACCTTCTGCGCCGTACTTTCGTGTGACCTCTGCACCTAACATCGTTCCAACGGTGCGATTAACGTTTCGTACAGGTAGATCGATCTTTACCGCTTCACCCTTTGTAAGTGAAGGTTGAGCAAGTTCAATCAGGGTGTTATCTAGCGCAGCAGCTAAACCGTGATCCTGCTTGATGGTGTTGTGCAATGCGCTATCAACATCTGGGCGAACTAATAAAGGCTCAAGGTTTAATCCAGCTGCCTTCCAGTGATCTACCGCCTTACGAGTATCAAGATATTCAACATGACCGATCGCTTCTTGCAGCGTACGGAAGCCAAGTTGAGCCAATAATTCGCGGACCTCTTCAGCGATGTACTCAAAGAATGTCTCAACAAACTCTGGCTTACCGCTGAACTTCTTACGTAGTTCTGGGTTTTGTGTAGCAACTCCTACTGGGCATGTATCCAAGTGGCACACACGCATCATGATGCAACCAGAAACAACAAGCGGCGCGGTTGCAAAGCCATACTCTTCTGCTCCAAGTAGCGCTGCAATAACGACATCGCGACCCGTCTTTAGTTGACCATCTGCCTGAACGACGATGCGATCACGTAAACCATTGAGCAATAATGTTTGCTGTGTTTCAGCTAAACCAAGTTCCCATGGAGCACCTGCATGCTTGAGTGATGTCAGCGGTGATGCACCTGTTCCACCATCGTGGCCAGAGATCAAAACAACATCGGCATGTGCCTTTGAAACACCTGCAGCAACAGTTCCAACGCCGACCTCTGCCACTAGCTTGACGTGAACACGTGCATTCTTATTTGCATTCTTTAAATCATGAATCAATTGAGCAAGATCTTCAATTGAATAAATATCGTGGTGTGGAGGTGGTGAAATCAAACCAACACCAGGTGTTGAGTAACGTGCCTTTGCGATCCATGGATAGACCTTGTTACCAGGCAGCTGTCCACCTTCACCAGGCTTTGCTCCCTGTGCAATCTTGATCTGAATATCATCGCTGTTAACCAAGTAATTACTTGTTACACCAAATCGACCAGATGCAACCTGCTTAATTGCAGAACGCTTTGAATCACCATTTGCCATCGTAACAAAGCGCTCTGGCTCTTCTCCGCCCTCACCTGTATTGGATTTTCCACCAATGCGGTTCATAGCAATCGCTAAGGTCTCGTGAACCTCTGCTGATACAGATCCGTATGACATTGCTCCAGTTGAGAAACGCTTAATGATGGCGCTGATTGGCTCAACCTCATCAACTGAAATTGGTGGGTTCACACCCTCTTTAAATTGGAACAATCCACGCAAAGTCATAAGGCGTTTGCTCTGTTCGTTGACGCGATCTGTATAGCGTTTGAAAACGTCGTAACGCTTATTGCGTGTTGAGTGCTGCAAGGTAAATACAGTCTCGGGATCAAATAGGTGAGGCTCACCTTCGCGACGCCATTGGTACTCGCCACCGATAGGCAGACGCTTTGTTCCTGGAACTTCTCCCCCAGGTGGATACGCGATGTGGTGACGGGCGATTGTTTCTTGCGCAATTACATCCAGTGAAACTCCACCAAGACGAGATGTCGTTCCAACAAAGTATTCGTCGACAACCTCTTGAGAAAGTCCGATAGCTTCAAAAACTTGTGCTCCTGTGTATGAAGCGATGGTGCTGATACCCATCTTGGACATCACCTTGAGAACACCCTTGCCGAGGCTCTTAATTAAATTCTTTACCGCCTTTTCAGGTGTGATTCCTGTGATGACACCTTGAAGTACTAGATCTTCTGCTGACTCCATTGCAAGGTATGGATTCACACATGCTGCGCCATATCCAATCAACAGCGCAACGTGGTGAACCTCGCGAACATCTCCGGCTTCAACTACTAAACCAACCTTGGTGCGGCTCTTTTCACGGATCAAATGGTGGTGAACAGCAGATGTCAGAAGAAGTGATGGGATTGGAGCATTCTCTGCATCGCCATCGCGGTCTGATAAAACAATGATGCGAGCACCATCATTAATTGCTTGTGAGACTTCAGCTTTGATCTCATTTAAACGTTCACGTAATGAGTCTCCCCCATCGGCGATGCTAAACAAGCCTCGAATCACATGTGCACCTAAACCTGGGTGATCGCCATCAGCATTAACGTGAATGATCTTTGCAAGCTCATCATTATCAATTACTGGGAAAGCTAATGAAATCTGTCGGCAGCTGCTTGGGCCGGGATCGAGCAGGTTGTGCTCAGGTCCCATTGACGTTCCAAGACTTGTTACTAACTCTTCACGGATCGCATCAAGGGGTGGGTTAGTAACTTGTGCAAATAGTTGTGAGAAGTAATCAAAGATCAAACGTGGCTTGTCAGAAAGGGCGGCGATAGGAGTGTCTGTTCCCATCGAACCAAGTGGTTCCATACCGTTCTTTGCCATAGGTGTTACTAAAATACGTAGATCCTCTTCGGTGTAACCAAATGCGCGTTGACGACGAACAACAGATGAGTGTGGATACACAATGTGTTCGCGTGCAGGAAGTTCGCTCAACTTGATGATGCCAGCATGTAACCAATCTCCATATGGAGCAGCATTTGCTAAACCATCTTTGATTTCGCCATCTTCAATAATGCGACCTTGTTCAATATCAACTAAGAACATCTTGCCTGGCTGCAAACGACCCTTGCGCTCTACATTTTCAGCTGGAATATCAAGAACTCCGACTTCGGAAGCTAGTACAACCATTCCATCCTTAGTTACCCAGTAACGTGATGGACGTAAACCATTGCGATCAAGTACCGCGCCTACTTGATGACCATCTGTAAAAGTTACACAGGCAGGACCATCCCAAGGCTCCATCATCGATGCGTGGAAGGCGTAAAAATCACGGCGGTTCTGCGGCATCGTTGCATGGTTCTCCCACGCTTCAGGAATCATCATTAACACAGCGTGCGGAAGTGAACGTCCACCTAAGTACAAAAGCTCCAGAACTTCATCAAATGAAGCAGAGTCAGAGCCTGACATTTCAACAATTGGGAATAAGCGCTTGAGATCTCCAGGAATGAGATCACTTTCTAATAGCGATTCGCGAGCGCGCATCCAATTGCGATTTCCCTTAACGGTATTGATTTCGCCGTTGTGTGCAATAAATCGGTATGGGTGAGCAAGCGGCCATGAAGGAAAGGTATTTGTGGAAAAACGTGAGTGAACCAGCGCAAGCGGTGAAACAACACGCTCATCTGAAAGCTCTGGGAAAAACTCTTCCAGTTGACCTGTTGTAAGCATTCCCTTGTACACAATTGTCTGAGATGACAAGGAAGGGAAATACAGATCTAATCCATGCTCAGCACGCTTGCGCAGACAAAAAGCTAGTCGATCTAATGCAATTCCAGTCTCGCCCTTTTTGCCAGCAATAAATAGTTGGTGGAAATCTGGCATTACCGACAAGGCGGTCTTTCCAAGAGATGATGGGTTAATCGGAACTTCGCGCCACCCTAGGACAACTAGCCCTTCTTCATCAGCTAACTTTTCGATCTCGCCCTTAACATCTGCACCCTTGGCGATAAATGCAATACCTGTTGCATACGCATCTGCAGCTGGAAGTTTAAAATCAACAACCGCTTGAAAGTATGCATCTGGAATACGAATAAGGATTCCTGCACCATCACCGCTATCTGGTTCAGCACCTGATGCACCGCGGTGCTCCATATTGCGTAAAGCTGTTAGTGCTTGGGAAACAATGTGATGAGTTGCAACCTTGTTGAGTGTGGCAACCATTGCAACGCCGCATGCATCATGTTCAGCGGCAGGGTCGTAGAGTCCCTGTGCTTGTGGATAATTGGATGCAAGTGCCATGGGCGCGCTCCTACGGATTTGTCCTTACATGTAAAGGGACATCCTTGGCCCGTGATGCTCACTGCTTGTTGCGTAGGGCGAAATCGTAGCAATAAGAGGGCTACTTAGAGCCCTGAGATGTTGGCAATCTTTCCAATTCCTGCGGTGATCGCCATACCTATGGAGCCACCGATCAGCACACGCAGTGTTGGTGAGAGCAGCTTTGAGCCTGCGGTTCGCGCTGAGACCACGCCGGTGATTACCAATCCCCCGAGGGTAAAGGCGACGATGCTCCACGCCTTAGTGCCAAGGGTTGGAGCGAAGGCGCCTGCAAATGGAATCAATCCGCCTAAGGTGAATGAGATTGCCGATGCAACCGCTGCTTGGACAGGACGAGCCTTGGTGCTTGGGTGTTGGCCAAGTTCATCGCGAAGGTGGGCTTCGAGCGGATCTTTACGATGCATTTCAAGTGCAACCTGCAAGGCAAGTGCTGGAGTTAAACCGCGATCAATATAAATGTGTTGGAGCTCTTGTAGTTCTCCCTCGGGATCTGCAGCAAGGTGTGCGATCTCAAGGTTGCGATCTGACTCTTCAACATCATTTTGTGAGCGCACAGAGATGTACTCACCAACCGCCATCGACATAGCACCTGCGGTGATTCCGGCGACACCTGCAGTGATTATGAAATCTTGCTTGCCTGCTGCTGCAACTCCGATCATTAACGCTGCAGTTGAAACGAGGCCATCATTTGCACCAAGCACTGCGGCACGAAGCCAACCGGCGCGATGGGTGCGATGTTCTAGATTTCTTTGGTAGACCTCTTCCAAACTCATGGAGGCAAGCCTACCTGAGAGTTATAGCGATTTTTTTGAGGCGCGAGCGAAATACAGCACAGCACCTGCGCCTACGAGCAGGCTGACCCAGACATTGACCCGTAAACCAGCGATTGTGTTGGCGGTATCAATGCGAATTAACTCAATGAAAAATCGCCCTAGGCAGTAGGTAGCGACATAGAGCGCGAAACTTTGTCCCGCTCTTAATTTATCTCCGAACTTAATAATGATGACGGCAATCAGTGAACACCAGATTGCTTCATATAAAAATGTCGGGTGAAATGATTCGAATTGAGAGTAACCATTGGGGCGATATCGCATCGGAATCTCTACCGCCCACCATGAATCCAGCGGCCTTCCAAATAGTTCTCCGTTAAACCAATTACCAAATCTTCCGATGGCTTGGGCAAATAAGATTCCAGGAGCTAATGCATCTGCGAAAACTGCAAATGATGGAAGTTCAAGTGTTCGAGCAAGTGATCTATAACGAAGGTAGGCGCCCAATAATCCGATGGAAATGGCACCCCAAATACCTAAACCGCCCTCCCAAATTTTAAATGCATCAATGGGTTCGCCGCCTTTGCCAAAGTAAGCATTGGGCGATGAGATCACATGATAAATACGTCCACCGATAATTCCAGATGGCACTGCAACTATTGCAACCTCTGAAACTATTGATTGACCCTGTGCGGTTTTATACTGGAAGCGCTTTCCTCCTAACCAAATCGCAATCGCAATGCCGGTAATAATGCACAGTGCGTAATAGTGAATTGTTAATGGGCCAAGCTCCAGCAACGATTGTGCTGGAGTTGGAAATGCGCGATTCAAAGTTTAAGCAGCCTCAACAGCGGCTTTGAACTCTTCAAGAATGAATTCGTTTTGAGTGCGCTCCCACTTCTTGCCATTGATGAACACTGTAGGAGTTCCCTGAACACCAAACTTGCTCATGGAATCGTAGTTGGCCTTAACGATCTCGACCTTTGAACCCTTAGTTACACAATCTGCAAAGGATTTAGATGTGATGCCAATCTTCTTTCCGATGTTGACCAGAGTTTCATTGCTCCAGAAACCTGAGTTCTCGAGTGGTGACTGGACCGCATACAAAGCGTGGTGGAAATCGAGGTACTGGCCTTCATCTGCAGCACAGAATGAAGCGTTTGCAGCTCGAACTGATTCATCTCCAAGGAAGGAAAGTACGTGATAGCGAACTGTTGCCTTCTTTTCGCGAATAAGAGATTCGATGTAATCTCCGTTGGCATCTTCAAACAACTTACATACTGGGCACTGAGGATCTTCCCAAACATCAATAACTGTTACCACACCATTATCAAATGTGATTGGTGAGCCATTTGCTGTATCGATAGTTGATGTAATCGCTGGCTTAAGAGTGGTTCCATCCAAACCTGCAAGGGATGCGCTCTCTTTGCTGTTTTGACTAAAGAGTGAGAAAACAACTCCGGTAACTACAACAAGAAGGACCATTCCAATAACGATCCAGCGCGTTGTGTTATCTGTGCTCTTTGCCGCTTGCTTTGCCATTATTACTCCTCGATTGGTTGAGCTGCTTTTTCAAAACTGAACTTTCCGTATGGGAAAAGGTATAGATAAAGCGCTGTGAGCGCCAAGCCCAAATCCCGCATGATTTCTGTGAAATAGGCGCGATGAACCTGAGACTTCAAAGATGGGTCGATTTCGCCGCCTCCACCGAAGCAGCCACAGTCGATTAATAGGCCACGAGCCCACACCGAGGCAATTGCTGCGATAAAGATAACCATGATGATTCCGCTAAAGATTGCGGAGTATCGGACCATGATTCCAAGAATGAGCAACAAACCGATTGCAACTTCAACCCATGGCAACGCATATCCAACGAGGTGCGCTAAATCAGTTGGCAAAATTTTGTAAGCAGCGGTTGCATTGGCAGATTCAGTTGGCTTGGTGACCTTTAATCCACCAGCAACAAGCAAGACTCCGCCCAGCAATAAACGGCCAAGGAGTGTGATCCATGGTTGATTCTTTACAAGGAAACTCTTCATCGACCCTCACGAACTCCTAGCGCAAGCTCCTTAGCTAAATGCGAGATCGCATCCAACCCTTCTTGTTCAGTTTTTGCCTCAAGAAGTAGTTTGATAAATGCAGAACCAACGATGACACCATCGGCGTAGGCAGCAAGGGATTTAGCCTGCTCGCGTGTTGAAACACCTAAACCAACTGAGATAGGAAGATCGGTCACTGTGCGCACGCGTGAGACGAGGTTGCTAGCATCGGTTGAGACGCTGGTACGAGTTCCAGTTACCCCCATCAAACTTGCCGCGTACACAAAGCCACCAGTCTTAGCGGTTACATCGGCAAGGCGCGCATCATTGGTGCTTGGTGCAACTACATAAATTGGATTGATGCCTGTCTTGCTAGTTGCCGCTAACCAACGATCCGACTCTTCAATTGTTAGATCTGGGGTGATGACACCAGATCCCCCGTTATCGGCGATGGATTGAGCAAACTCATTTACGCCATACCGTTCAATTGGATTCCAGTAGGTCATCACAACTGCAGCTACACCAGTATCGGTTGCAACCTTAAGTGCTGCGAAAACATCTGCGGCATTTGTTCCACCTTTCAATGAAATTTCCGCAGCCTCTTGAATTACAGGACCATCCATTACCGGGTCGCTATAAGGAAAACCGATTTCAATCGCATCAACACCTGCAGCTGCAAGTGCTTGAATCGCCTTGGCACATCCTTGCTGTGAGGGAAAACCCGCTGGAATGTAAGCAATAAGTGCTGCGCGATTTTCTGCACGGACCTTTGCCATGACCGAATCGAGTTGAGTCATTACAGTGGAATTCCAAAGTATTCGGCGGCGGTTTGAACATCCTTATCTCCGCGACCAGAAAGATTGATTAACAAGTTAGCTGTGGGTCCAAGCTCTTTTCCAACAAGAATTGCACCAGCTAAGGCATGTGCTGTTTCAATCGCAGGAATAATTCCTTCAGTTCTACTGAGCAATGAGAAGGCTGCCATCGCTGCATCATCATTAATCGCACGATACTCAGCACGTCCGATGTCATGCAGGTATGCATGTTCTGGTCCCACACCTGGGTAATCTAAACCGGCAGAGATTGAATGAGATTCAATTGTCTGACCATTTGCATCTTGCAAAACATATGAGCGTGTTCCATGAAGTACACCAGGTGTTCCACCTGTGATCGTTGCTGCGTGGCGTCCTGTTTCAACCCCATCACCACCAGCTTCTAGACCAATTAAACGCACATCGCTATCTGGAATAAATGCGTTAAAGATTCCGATCGCATTGGATCCGCCACCAACACAAGCCAAGATCGCATCTGGAAGTCTTCCCGTTAAGGCAAGCATCTGTTCGCGGGCTTCTTCGCCGATTATTTTGTGGAAATCGCGAACCATCGTTGGGAATGGGTGTGGTCCGGCAACGGTGCCCAATAAGTAATGTGTATCTGCAACATTGGTAACCCAATCCCGCATAGCTTCATTAATTGCATCCTTCAGGGTGCGTGAACCTGATGTCACAGGAACAACCTCTGCACCCAGTAACTTCATTCGTGCAACGTTGAGCGCCTGACGACGGGTGTCCTCTTCTCCCATGTACACAACACAATCAAGACCCATCAACGCAGCTGCCGTTGCCGATGCAACACCATGTTGACCCGCTCCGGTTTCAGCGATGATTCGCTTCTTACCCATGCGCTTAGTAAGTAACGCTTGACCTAAAACATTGTTGATCTTGTGCGAACCGGTGTGGTTGAGATCTTCGCGCTTAAGAAAGATTCGCGCACCACCTGCATGTTCAGAAAATCGCTTCGCTTCGGTAATGATGCTTGGGCGACCGGTATATGTTCGGTGCAGCTCTGCAAGTTCTGCTAAAAACTCTGGATCCTTTTGCGCGGTGTTATGTGCGATCTCAAGTTCATTGAGTGCTCCAATTAACGCCTCGGGTACGAAACGTCCGCCGTACTCTCCGAAGTGTCCTGGGCTGCTCATAGTTAAAGCCTACCGAGCAATTGGTCGATCGCAACTGATGGAGATCCTGAGCGAACAAGGGCTTCTCCAACCAATATTGCGGTCGCTCCACACTCTTGAGCAAATGCAACCTCTTGGCGTGTAGAGATTCCAGACTCTGCAACGCGAGCAATAGTTGATGGAATCTGTGGAATAAGTTCAGCAAATGCTTGTGCATCAACATCTAAAGTTTTCAGATTACGAGAGTTTACGCCGATGATCTCTGGAGAGATTTCGAGGGCACGTTCTAACTCATCATGGGTATGAACCTCAATCAAAGATCTCATCCCAAGTTCCTTAGCTAAATGAAAGTAATCTTCAAGTTGATTCTTACTGAGCGCTGCAACAATCAACAGAACCACATCTGCACCATGTGCACGGGCCTCGTAAAATTGATACTCATCAACCATGAAATCTTTGCGAAGGATAGGAAGATCTATCGCTTTTCTGACCGCATCTAAATCGGCAAGTGATCCACCAAAACGGCGCTGCTCAGTGAGAACGCTAACAACATGGGCGCCAGCTTCTTCATAGGCAGCGGCTAATCCGGCAGGATCTGTAATTGTTGCCAAGGCACCCTTGCTTGGTGAGGATCTCTTCACCTCTGCAATTAAAGAAATTTCTTCGGTCAATAGATTTGGTAGGCAATCACGCAAAGCAGGAGCAACTTCAAGCGCCTCTTGTAACTGCGCCATGGGAAGGCGTCTGGCGGCTAGATCCTCACGCACACCTTCGATGATCGATGCTAGAACACTCATGACTTCTCATCCACCGTTGGATCAATTCCATGGTCAAGTGCACTCCAGGTATTGAGTTGGCGCGGTTTGCGTTCGTAGCGTGAAGAGAGTTTAAATCTCTTAGAGATAACAACAACCAGTGCGAAAACAACTACTAGCGAGATGATGATTGGAAGAAACTCTTTCATTACTTGTGCGCCAATCGATTAGCTGCGTGCACCGCTGTCAAAACCGCCGCTGCCTTATTGCGACACTCTTGATTCTCTGATTCAGGATCTGAATCGGCGACAACGCCAGCACCTGCTTGAACATAAGCGGTTCCGTTATGCAGCAACGCTGTTCTAATTGCGATACACGTATCTAGATTTCCGGTGAAATCAATGTACCCAACAATTCCGCCGTAAACACCACGTCTGGTTGTTTCTAGCTCTTCGATGATTTCCATTGCGCGAGGCTTGGGAGCACCTGACAAGGTGCCTGCTGGGAATACTGAAAACAGTGCATCAACTGGTGATGATTTCTTTGAAAGCTTTCCGATTACCGTTGAAACAATATGCATTACATGTGAGTATCGCTCAATGTGCATGAAATCAACTACTTCAACCGATCCAGGTGCACAGACACGACCTAAATCATTTCTTCCAAGATCTACCAGCATTAAATGCTCAGCACGTTCCTTAGGGTCGGCTAGCAGCTCTTCTGCTAAACGATGATCCTCTTCAGGATTTGCTGAGCGCTTACGAGTACCTGCAATCGGATGGATCATCACATCCTCTTGATTAACTTTGACTAGCGCTTCTGGGCTGGACCCAACGATTTCAACTCCATCGGTAAAGCGGAATAAGTACATGTACGGCGAAGGATTATTGAGTCGAAGCATTCGATATACATCAATTGCATCTGCGGTACATGGCATTGCAAAGCGTTGGGACAAAACAACTTGAAAGGCCTCGCCTGCCAAGATTTCTTCCTTAACCTGTGCGATGTTCTTCTTGAACTCCTCTGCCGAGATATTTCCAGTGTAATCCGGCAGCGAAAAATCAGGAATAGCTGCGGCATCACCAGGTAGTGAGATCGCTAAATCTGCCTGCATGCGATCTAAACGTTCAACGCATGATGCATACGCCTCATCGATTCGATCGTCGCTTCCATCCCAATTAATCGCATTGGCAATTAATGTGATGGTTCCATCGCTGTGATCCATCACCGCTAAATCACTGGTGAGCATGAAGGAAAGTTCCGGAAGTGGAATGTCTTTGTGCGCTAACGATGGCAGTTTCTCTAATCGACGAACAACGTCATACCCCATGAAGCCAACTAATCCACCTGTAAGTGGAGGTAAGCCTGCAATTTTGGGAGATTTCAAATGTGCAGCGGAAAGTCGTAGCGCTTCCAATGGATCAATTCCAGTAGGCGCTCCCGCTGGAACACTCCCCTGCCAATACGCCAATCCATCCTTTTCACTTAATGTGGCTTCGCTACGAACACCGATAAATGAGTAACGAGACCAGGCTCCGCCATGTTCTGCAGACTCTAGGAGAAATGTATTTGCCGCACTCTTTGCTAATTTTTTATAGACACCCAGTGGGGTTTCAGAGTCAGCTAAGAGTTTGCGCGATACAGGTATGACATTAGAAACCTTTGCGTATGCGCGAAACTCTTCTAGATTCATTGTTTACGATCGCAGCTCTAGAGGCGTATGAAAACAGGAGTGATCACCGGTATGGCATGCCGCACCAGTTTGGATTACCTGCATGATTAATGCATCTCCATCACAATCTAAGGAGATTGATTGCACATCTTGATAGTGGCCTGAGGTTGCACCTTTGACCCATAACTCATTGCGGCTGCGCGACCAGTAAGTTGCTTTTCCAGTTGTCAGAGTCAGTTCCAGTGATTGAGCGTTCATGTACGCCAGCATCAAAACTTCTTTGCTTGTTGAATCCTGCACAATTGCGGGGATCAAGGCATCTGGATCTTTAAGGAGTGCGGCTACCTGCGGATCCAGTGTTGTCATGTGCTTATTCTGCCTTACCGAACGGCAACGGCGCGCACCGGATAATTGTGCTTACCCAGATAGCTCTTCACATCTCCAATGCGGTGAACTCCGAAGTGAAAAACGCTCGCAGCCAGCAGCGCATCTGCTCCTGCATCGAGGGCGGCTGAGAAATCTTCTAGCGAACCTGCGCCACCACTGGCAATCAAGGGAACCCTAGAAACAGCACGAACCGCTGTAATCATTCCGATGTCATACCCTGCACGAGTTCCATCTGCATCCATTGAATTAAGCAGGATCTCGCCAACACCAAGTGCGCATGCTTGCTCTACCCACGCAAGTGCATCAACACCTGCGCTTTGTCGTCCACCATGAGTTGTCACTTCAAAACCTGATTCGGTGCGAGCACGTCGTGCATCTACCGAAAGAACTAAAACCTGTGAACCAAATCGATCTGCGATTTCAGCGATCAATTGTGGACGTGCAAGTGCTGATGTATTTATTGAAACCTTGTCAGCACCAGCGCGCAATAGACGGTCGACATCTTCAACACTTCGAATACCGCCACCAACAGTCAGGGGAATAAATACCTGTTCTGCGGTGCGTCGAACAACATCAAGAGTTGTCTCGCGTCCTGCAACACTTGCTGAGATATCTAGAAAAGTTAGCTCGTCAGCACCTTCGGTGTTGTACAAAGCCGCCATCTCAACCGGATCGCCTGCATCAACAAGATCGGTGAAGTTAACCCCTTTAACAACTCGACCATCGGTGACATCGAGGCAGGGAATAATGCGAACAGATAGCGTCATTTTCCGCTGACCTTAAGTGCTTCTTGCAAGGTGAACTTTCCTGCATATAAGGCTTTGCCAACAATTGCGCCTTCAACACCAGTAGCGCGAAGAGCGGCAAGGGCTGCGATGTCAGCTAATGATGAGATTCCACCACTTGCAATTACAGGCTTGCTAGTCGCAGCGCATACAGATGTGAGTAATTCGATATTTGGTCCAGCAAGGGTTCCATCCTTAGCAACATCTGTTACAACATATCGAGCGCATCCATCGCGATCTAATCGCGCGAGGGTCTCAAATAAATCTCCACCCTCTTTAGTCCATCCACGCGCCGCCAATGTATGTCCGCGAACATCTAAACCAACTGCGATGCGATCGCCATGCTCTGCAATTACTCGAGCGGTCCATTCAGGATCTTCAAGCGCTGCTGTTCCTAAGTTCACACGTCGACAACCAGTGGCAAGGGCACGACGCAACGATTCATCATCGCGAATTCCACCGGAAAGTTCGACCTTGATATCCAACTTTCCAACAACTTCAGCTAACAAGGCAGAGTTTTCTCCACGTCCAAAGGCGGCATCGAGATCTACCAGGTGAAGCCATTCAGCACCTGCTGCTTGAAACTCGAGTGCAACATCAAGTGGCGCACCGTAAATGCTTTCCTTGTCGAGTTCGCCTTGAACAAGACGAACTGCACGACCATCTTTAACATCAACCGCTGGAAGAAGCTCTAAGTAACTCATAGCGATCCCACCCAATTCTTAATCAAAGCAAGTCCAGCAGCCCCTGATTTTTCAGGGTGAAACTGCGTTGCACTCATATATCCATCTTCGACAGCTGCTAAAAATCTTTCACCATGCGTGCTCCAAGCCTGCATCTTTCCAACAGCGCTCTTTGCAGCGTATGAGTGCACAAAGTAAAAAGACTCTGCTTCGATTCCTTTAAACAAAATTGAATCTGAATCAACCTCTACTGTGTTCCAACCCATGTGAGGCAAAATTGGTGCAGCTAATTGAGAAACCGTTCCATCCCACACACCCACACCTGCATGTGGAGCGGTGTCAGAGTGTTCAGTTCCGTGGCTAAACATAATTTGCATGCCGATACAAATACCTAATGTTGGGCGCTCCTTTGCTAAACGCTCTCGCACAATAGCTGCACCATCAACACCATTTAATCCATTCATGCATGCTGCAAATGCGCCAACACCTGGAACTACTAAACCTTCTGCTTCAACTGCAACTGTGCGATCAGAGGTAACAACTACCTCTTTACCAGCTGTCGCAAATGCGCGTTCTGCAGAGCGTAGATTTCCAGATCCGTAATCAAGAATTGCTATCAAAGAGAACCTTTTGTTGATGGGATTCCGGCAACTCTGCCATCAAGTGAAACCGCGTCACGCAATGCACGAGCGACCGCCTTGAACTGTGCTTCGAAAACATGGTGTGCGTTGCGACCTTCAAGTACGCGGATATGCAACGCGATACGAGCTTCTGCAACGATTGATTCCCAGATGTGCTTTCCGAGAGTTGTATCAAATGTTCCAATGAGCTCAACGATCTCTGGTTGACGGTGCACTAGGTATGGGCGACCTGAAAGATCAACCGCAGCCTGAACGAGAACTTCATCAAGTGGAACCATTGAGTCACCAAAGCGACGGATGCCAGCCTTATCCCCCAACGCTTCGCGAAGTGCTTGTCCAAATGCAAGAGATGTATCTTCAACCGTGTGGTGTGAATCAACATCAACATCACCTGTTGTCTTAACTGTTAGATCAAAACCTGAGTGCTTACCTAATTGAGACATCATGTGATCAAAGAAAGGTACGCCAGTGTCGACATCGATGATGCCCTGGCCATCTAGATTGATCTCAACGAGTACATGCGACTCTTTTGTCTTTCTTTCGACGCGTGCTGTTCTCATGGGTATCTCCTTTAAATGAGCTCTTTGAGGGCTGAAATAAACAATTGATTCTCGGCTTCATTGCCAATAGTGACTCTTAAGTACCCTGATAATCCCACATCTCTAATCAGAACACCCTTTTCCAGCAAGGCCGACCACAGTTGTGGCGCATCCTGCTTGAAACCTGTGAAGAGAATGAAGTTAGCGCTGCTTGGAACGGTGTGTAACCCCATCTGATGCAAAGCATCGACGAGCTCTGCTCGAGCAGCAATCAAGGTTGAAACTCCACTTAATAATTCAGCGCGGTGATCGATAGCTACCTGGGCCGCTGCTTGGGTCAGAGCGCTGAGGTGATACGGCAAACGAACAATCATCATCGCATCTTTGACCGCTACATCACTAACAAGATAACCAACACGTGCTCCAGCAAAAGCAAAGGCCTTGCTCATAGTGCGAATGACGATTACATGTGGATTTTTTGAAATAAGAGTTAAAGCAGAAAGCTCCTGTGAAAACTCTGCATACGCCTCATCAACTACAAGTAATCCCCCAACAGATTGTGCTGCATCAGCCAACTGTTGAATCACTTCAATTGTGACAGCACCACCTGTTGGATTATTAGGAGTTGTAATAAAGGTAAGGGTTGGTTTGTTCTTAATAATCTCTGCAACGGCATCCTGGGTGTTGAGAGAGAAATCAGGGTTTCGCTTACCATCGATCCACTGAGCACCAGTTGTTTTTGCAATCAGTGGGTGCATTGAATAGGAAGGGGTAAAACCCAGAACTGGACCTTGAGCAAAGGCTAAGAAAATCGATTGAATAATCTCGTTTGAACCATTAGCCGCCCAGATATTGTCGAGAGTGAAACCGGTACCACTTCTCTCGTTAATGTAATTAGCAAGTTTGGTGCGCAATACTGTTGCATCACGATCTGGATAACGATTTAAATCAGCTGCCACTTTCGCAACAGCATCGGTGATCGCCTTTTGTAGCGCTGGAGATGGTGAATAAGGATTCTCATTTGTATTTAATGAAGCTTGAGCGGGAACCTGCGGTGCACCATATGCAGACAGTGGGCGCAGAGTTTCGCGCAGAGGTAACCAACTTGGCCAACTCATGACAAATTCTCCAAACGTGCTGTCATTGCTTCACCATGTGCCGGCAGATCCTCTGAATTTGCCAAGGTCACAACGGTGTCAACAATCTCGGTAAACGCCTTTTGGCCATACTCAATAAAGTGCAATCCGCGAAGAAAGGTTTGAACTGAAAGCCCGCTTGAGTGACATGCGCAGCCACCCGTTGGAAGAACGTGATTTGAGCCTGCAGAGTAATCACCTAATGAAACTGGTGAGAATCGCCCGATAAAGACAGCTCCAGCGTTGCGAATCTTTTCAGCATCACTACGAGAGTTTTTTGTTTGAATCTCTAAGTGTTCTGCTGCATAAGCGTTAACAACATCTAAACCTTGCTTCATGTCATCTACTAATGCGATTGCAGATTGAACGCCAGATAGCGCGCTCTTGATTCGATCTGAGTGCTTTGTCGCTGCAACCCGCACCTTAAGTTCAGCCTCAACCGCTTGGGCTAATTCAACAGAGTCTGTTACCAGTACGGCTGCAGCAATAACATCGTGCTCTGCTTGGCTAATCAAATCAGCAGCAACATCGGCGGCGATCGCTGATGAATCAGCTAACACTGCGATTTCAGTTGGCCCTGCCTCGGAATCAATTCCGATAATTCCACGGAGCGCACGTTTTGCCGCAGCTACATAAATATTTCCAGGACCGGTTACAAGATCGGCCTTTTCGCACACACCTTCCATGCCATAAGCAAAGAGTGCAATCGCTTGTGCTCCCCCAACCGCATAGACCTCGGTGATTCCCAGCAAGGCACAGGTTGCAAGAATCGTTGGGTGTGGCAAACCACCAAAATCCTTTTGAGGTGGTGATGCAACCGCAATTGATTGCACCTTTGCAATCTGTGCAGGAATGACATTCATCATCACACTACTTGGGTAAACCGCGCGACCACCTGGAACATAGAGACCAACTCGATCTACGGGAATCCATTTTTCAGTAACTGTTCCACCATCTACAACAGTTGTCGTTGTAGAAGTGCGCAACTGATCATTGTGAACCTTGGTGATTCGTGAAATAGATAGCTCTAATGCGGTTCTAATTGCAGGATCTAATTGTAAAAGCGCCTCATCTAAGGCGGTTTGAGGAACTCGAATACTGGCTGGTGTAACACCATCAAACTCTTGCGCCAAAGCGATCAGATCTGCCTGAGTTCCATTCTTTACTCTCTCCAGAATGGGTTCAATAAGCAGCATCGCCTCTGCCACATTAAGCGTGGCTCGAGGAAGTTCAGCGTTGTATTGAGCTTTAGACAGGGATCGTCCGCGCAGGTCTACGGTACGAATCATTGGGCAATTGTAACGGCAAGAGGGCAACCCTCGCTTATTGATTTAAACCAAGCAGTTAGGCCCCAAAATTGATTTCAGATCAGCGCTCAAACTTGGTGATGATGTAATCAATGCATCTACCTTCATCACAGTGCTGCTTCCATTATCGAGAAGTTGCAGATGAACCTCTCGCTTTCCGGGATGTGAGCGCAAAATCTCTTTAATGCGATCTACAACAGGTGGTGTGCATTGCTGAATTGGCAGTGAAATTACTAGTGGTCCCGTTGGTCCTGCACTGATATCTGGCATAGACATTTCAAGTGCGGTAAATCTCAGGGCATCTTCACGACGGTCCACGCGACCACGAATCGTGACAATACGATCCTCAGTTAATGACATCGAGTACTGGTTGTAGGTATTTGCAAAAAACAGAACTTCGAGCGCACCTTCTAGATCTTCAACGGTTACAACCGCCCATGATGCACCTTGTCGAGAAACCTTTCGTGTAACACTTGTGATTAATCCACCAATAGTGACAATTGATTCATGTTGTGCACCATCATCAGATAGTTCGCTGATCGACATATCTGTGTTAGCTCGCAAGACATGTTCAACACCAAGTAATGGGTGGTCTGAAACATAAAGACCCAACATCTCGCGTTCATAAGAAAGCAACATCGCTTTATCCCATTCGCCAGTTGGAACTTCGATATCTAATCCAGATACCGCGGTAACCGCTTCTCCGCCAAAGAGATCAAATTGACCTATCGCCTCTGCACGCTTTGATTCGATTACAGAATCAATCGCTTCGAGGTGAACGGCGATCAAACCTTTACGAGTAGAACCGAGAGAGCCAAAGGCTCCAGCTTTAATCAGCGATTCAATTGTCTTCTTGTTGCACACCTGTGCATCTACCTTTGCAAGGAAATCACCAAAGTAGGTGTAACGTCCCTTGGAATCACGAGCGCTCTTAATCGATGCGACAACACCTTCTCCAACATTTCTAATTGCCGCTAAGCCGAAACGAATATCGACTCCGCGTGGTGTGTACTCGGCATCAGATTCATTGACATCAGGTGGCAATACCTTGATTCCCATTCGGCGGCACTCAGATAGGTACAGCGCAGATTTATCCTTGTCATCACGGACAGAGGTTAAAAGCGCGGCCATGTATTCAGTCGGGTAATTCGCCTTTAAATACGCGGTCCAATAAGAGACAACACCGTATCCAGCAGAGTGTGCACGGTTAAAGGCGTAATCAGAGAAGGGAATCAGAACTTCCCATAAACGTTTAATTGCAGCGGTTGAGAAACCATTTTCCTTCATGCCAGCTTCGAAGGGAACATACTCTTTATCCAGAATGTCCTTGTTCTTCTTACCCATCGCCTTACGCAAAAGATCTGCGCGACCAAGGGTAAAACCTGCAACCTTTTGCGCAATCGCCATTACCTGCTCTTGATACACAATCAATCCATAGGTATCGCCCAAGATTTCATTCAGGGGTTCTGACAACTCAGGGTGAATAGGTTCAACTGGTTTGCGACCATTTTTACGATCTGCATAGTTGTTGTGCGCGTTCTCGCCCATTGGTCCTGGACGATATAAAGCGATAACAGCTGAGATATCCTCAAATGAATCTGGGGACATGCTGCGTAGCAATGCGCGCATGGGCCCACCATCGAGCTGGAATACACCCAAGGTATCTCCACGACTTAAGAGTTCATATGTCTTGGGATCATCCAAGGTTAGATCTTCAAGGACTACATCTTTACCTTGGTTCGCTTTGATGTTGAGCAGAGCATCATCAAGTACAGAGAGATTTCGCAATCCCAAAAAGTCCATCTTGAGCAAACCAGTTGCCTCGCACGCACCCATATCAAACTGGGTAATAATCGCACCATCAGCTTCGCGACGATGAATCGGAATTACATCCAACAAAGGCTCACGTGAAAGAATCACACCAGCTGCGTGAACACCCCATTGACGCTTCAAACCTTCAAGGCCACGAGCGGTATCTACAACACGTTTTGAATCCGGATCTGAGTTATATAGCGAACGGAACTCCCCCGCTTCTCCGTAACGATCATCCTTTGAATCAAAGACTCCGCTGAGCGAAATATCCTTACCCATAACTGATGGTGGAAGCGCCTTCGTTAACTTTTCTCCTACAACATATGGATAACCAAGCACACGGGTTGAATCCTTAATCGCTTGCTTAGATTTAATAGTTCCGTAGGTAATGATCTGTGCGACGCGATCTTCACCATACTTATTAGTGGCGTAACGGATCATTTCGCTGCGGCGACGCTCATCAAAGTCCAAGTCGATATCAGGCATAGAGATACGCTCAGGATTAAGGAATCGCTCAAACAAGAGACCATGTTCTAGTGGATCTAAACCGGTAATTCCGAGTGAGTATGCAACCAAGGATCCAGCTGCAGATCCTCGACCTGGACCGACGCGAATACCAACCTTCTTTGCATGACCTACAAGATCTGCAACAACGAGAAAGTAGCCAGGAAAACCCATCTTCTCCATGACGCCAAGTTCGTACTTCAGGCGATCTTCATGGGCAGGTGTAATGCGTGCGCCTAACCGTTCCTTCAGGCCACGCTCTGCCTCTTTCTTTAACCACGAGTCTTCAGTTTCACCCGCTGGTACCTCAAACTGTGGAAGTAAGTTTTCGCCTTCGCGCAAGGTGATGTTGCACCGTTCGGCGATCAGCAAGGTGTTGTCGCAACTTTCAGGAATATCCTTAAACAATTCGCGCATCTGGGCTGCGGTCTTTACATAAAAAGAGTCGTTATCAAATTTAAATCTCTTGGGATCTGCCAAGGTCGAACCGGATTGAACGCACAGCAACGCTTCATGTGCGCCAGCATCTTCTTGACGTGTGTAATGCAGATCGTTGGTGGCTAGTAGCGGTAGACCTAGTTCTTTACCTAACTTCATTAAATCTGCTTTAACGCGAGCTTCAATTTCGATTCCGTGATCCATAACCTCAAGGAAGAAGTTCTCTTTTCCAAAAATATCGCGATAGGCACTAGCTGCCTTAATTGCTTCCTTGTATGCACCCATGCGAAGTCTGGTTTGAATTTCACCGCCCGGACAACCAGTAGTTGCGATCAATCCCTTTGAATATGTTGCAAGAAGTTCGCGATCCATACGTGGCTTGTAGTAATAACCTTCAAGGGATGCCAGTGAGGACAATCTAAAAAGATTTCCTAGACCTTCATTGTTTTCAGCCAGAATTGTCATGTGGGTATAAGCACCACCACCTGAAACATCATCCTCGCCACCATCTGCCCACTGCACCCGCTTCTTATCAAAACGAGATTCAGGTGCAACGTAGGCTTCAATTCCGATGATTGGCTTTACATCAGCCTTCTTTGCCGCCTTATAAAACTCAAAAGCACCAAAGACATTGCCGTGGTCGGTCATTGCAATGGCGGGCATGCCTTGTGCTTTGACCTCGGACATCAAATCGCCAACACGAGCGGCGCCATCGAGCATCGAGTACTCGGTATGGACGTGAAGGTGGACGAAATTGTCTTTAGACATGATTGGCGAGATTAGTGGTTAGGGAAGAACGGCGTCGGAAAGCAACGCCAGGGAGCGTGTGAGATCGGCTGGATATGGGGCGTGGAAGTTGAGCGCCTCCCCCGTAACTGGGTGGGCGAAGCGAAGCTCGGCGGCATGAAGCCAAGGTCTGGACATCTGCAGACTCTTAGCCAAGACCGGATCTGCGCCATAGGTAGTGTCACCAACTAATGGATGGTGCAACGCTGAAAAGTGAACACGAATCTGATGTGTACGGCCGGTTTCAAGTTCAATCTTGACCATTGATACACCACGATAAAACTCAATTACCTCGTAATGGGTAATTGATTCCTTGCCCGTGGCCATCACTGCAAAACGATGATCCTCTTTTGGATGACGATCAATGGGTGCATCAATTGTTCCCGTTGTTGGATCCATGTGACCTTGAACCATTGCATGATAAATCTTGTCAACGGTTCGATTTCTAAATGCATCCTTCAGAACATGAAAAGCTTTATCGCTCTTAGCAACAATCATTAATCCACTGGTGCCAACATCTAATCGATGAACGATTCCTTGACGCTCTGCTGGACCAGAAGTTGAAATGGTGTAACCGGCGGCCATCAATGCACCAACAACAGTTGGACCTGTCCATCCTGGACTTGGGTGAGCTGCACATCCAATTGGTTTATCAATAACAACAATGTCCTGATCATCAAAAACTATTGTTAATCCCTCAAGAGGTGTCAATGGAATTGGATCTGTATTAATAGGTGCTGGCATCAGTACATCAATGATTTGTCCTGCGGTAACGCGATCTGATTTCGGCATCGCTTTTCCACCGGTGGTGATGTCACCATCTTCAAGGAGCTTGACGACAGCGGTGCGTGATAATCCCAGTACACGTGTGAGTGCGCTATCAATGCGCTCTCCCGCGACTCCTTCTGGCACCGATAAGGTGCGCAATTCGCGGTTACTCATGGTTGTGAGCCTACCTTTGTTATGGGTGGGATATTTCTGGCGGTTAAGACCATAGAAATCACCGCTGCGGTAACGATTGCGGTGTCTGCGATGTTAAATACCGGCCAATTAGGCAGCTGCATCCAATCAATGACATGGCCACGTAATACGCCTGGTTCACGGAAAATTCGATCCACCATATTTCCGAGAATTCCGCCGAGTAGCAATCCCAAGACAACAGCCCATCCTCGGGATGTAATTTGAAGTGAGTAGTACAAGATTGCGCTCATCACAATCAAACCAAAGATAGATAAGAAGATGGTTGCACCGGCAGCAAAGGAAAAGGCGGCTCCAGAGTTACGCACAAAGGTTAATTGAAAAAACTCACCAATTACTTTGATGTTGGATTTGTAGGAAAGGTTATTAACCGCCCAGATTTTTGTTGCTAGATCTAGAACCCAAACCGCCCAGGCAACACTAAAAAGTGTGCGCCATCTGCGCACCTTTAGCGCCGTTCTTCCTTCTGCTTGCACAGCATGCAGAGAGTTGCGCGAGGGAAAACTTGTAGGCGAGCTTTACCAATAGGAGAACCACACTCTTCGCAGTTTCCGTAACTCTTGTTATCGATTCGCTCAAGAGCGCGCTCGGTCTGCAGCACCATGTCACGTGCGTTAATAACTAGAGACATCTCATGTTCACGTTCAAATGTCTTTGTTCCAGCATCTGCTTGATCATCGCCGGCGCCTTCACCAGACTCTTGAATCAAGGCATCCATCTCTTGCTCAACAACTGCAAGCTCTTTACGAAGACGATCGAGCTCCTTTGAGATTTCAGTGCGGATTGCCTTGATCTCAGCGGCTGTCCATGGAGATTCATTTTCGCTAACTACAACTGGAGTTGGAGCAACCTTGATTGGCTTCAGTGGAGCGATCTTCTTGCCGCTCTTTACTGGACGTGGTGGAGGCGGCATTACTAAACGACGCTCTTCAATAACCGGTGCTACAACTGGTGCTGTAATTGTTGATACAGAAACTGTTTGTGATTTCTCATCAACGGTAAGAGTTGTCTTTGATGGAAATGGCTTTCCTGGAGCTTTCTTTACTGGAATGCTCTTCACCGCAGCTTTTTTGGCAGGTGCTGCCTTCTTTGCCGCAGCCTTTTTGACAGGAGCTTTCTTAGCTGGCGCCTTCTTGGCAACCTTCTTTACAGGGGTCACCTTTTTGATCGCCTTCTTTACCGCCTTTTTGACAGCCGACTTTTTGGCCGCTTTTTTAACCGCGGCTTTCTTGACTGGCTTCTTAGGCATGTCGCGAACCTTATGCCTTGACGGCTACCGCTACCAACTTCGCCACGGTCATTTTTAAAGGATTCAATCATCTACACTAAGAACCTCGCGTACAGGGCGTTGACGGGGCTATCACCTCACGAGCCAGCAGGAAGAAATGGGTTCACGCCCATGTAGAACCGGCACGGGAGATTTCAAGTGGCACACCTCGGTGTGCAAGGCGGGTGGTACCGCGAAAGCTGTGAATGCAGCGATCGTCCCTCCAGAGATTGTTTTCTGGAGGATTTTTTTATGTCATTTCGCGCCATCCCCGCAGCTGTTGATCTGCCTGCCGTTGAACATGCAATTTTAAAGTTCTGGCGCGAAAACTCCATCTTTGAAAAAACCGTTGCAGCTCGTGAAGGTGTTGCTGCCTGGACATTTTATGAAGGCCCACCAACTGCAAATGGAATGCCTGGCACACACCATATTGAAGCCCGCGTATTTAAGGATTTGTTTCCACGTTTTCACACAATGAAGGGCAAGCAGGTAACTCGTAAAGCGGGTTGGGATTGTCATGGCTTGCCAGTAGAGATCGCTGTAGAAAAAGAGTTAGGTTTTTCTGGCAAGGGCGATATCGAAAAATTTGGTATCGCGCCATTTAATGACAAGTGTCGCGAATCTGTACAGCGTCACGTCAGCGCATTTACAGATATGACAGATCGCATGGGCTTCTGGGTTGATTTCGATGAAGCGTATTGGACGATGTCTCCAGAGTATGTTGAATCAGTCTGGTGGTCTCTGAAAGAAATCTGGAAAAAGGGATTACTAGTACAAGATCATCGCGTTGCTCCGTACTGTCCTCGTTGCGGCACAGGCTTGTCAGATCACGAGCTAGCGCAAGGGTATGAAACAGTTACCGATCCATCGGTCTTTGTTCGTTTTCCAGTGACATCAGGTGAACTCGCTGCGTTGAATGCATCCTTGTTGGTGTGGACCACTACCCCATGGACCTTGGTTTCAAATACCGCAGTAGCTGTGCATCCAGAGGTTGAGTACGTTGCCATTGAAGTAACAGATGAAGAAAGTACTGAAGTCTTAGTTGTTGCGCAGAATTTGATGGAAACAGTTAAGGGCGAGAAGAAGATCCTGAAGACAATGCTGGGCAAGGAGCTTGAGCGGGTTACATACAAGCGCCCATTTGATTACATTGAAATTCCAGATGCTCACTATGTAGTTCTTGCTACCTATGTAACTACTGAGGATGGAACTGGATTAGTTCACCAAGCACCTGCCTTTGGTGCAGATGACTTAGCTGTCTGTCGTAGCTATGGATTGCCGGTTGTAAATCCCATTGCACCTGATGGACATTTCCTCGCAGATGTTCCAGTTGTTGGCGGAGTTTTTTTCAAAGAGGCGGATAAGCCTTTAGTAAAGGAGCTCAAGGCAAGTGGTGCTTTGTATAAGCACCAGCAATATGAGCACACCTACCCCCATTGCTGGCGCTGTCACACAGCGTTGATGTATTACGCACAACCATCGTGGTACATCCGCACAACTTCGATTAAGGATGCGCTGCTGCGTGAAAATGCTGCAACAGATTGGCACCCAGAAACAATTAAAGAAGGTCGTTACGGCGATTGGCTGAACAACAATATTGACTGGGCTCTTTCACGCAACCGTTATTGGGGTACACCACTTCCGATCTGGCGCTGCGAGAACAAGCATGAAATCTGTGTTGATTCATTGAAGGAGCTTGGAGCACTTGCTGGTCAAGAGCTTTCTAACTTAGATCCTCACCGACCATTTGTTGATGACATCACCTTTGCCTGTGCTGAGTGTTCACAAACGATGACACGTGTTCCTGAAGTGATCGATTGCTGGTACGACTCAGGTGCAATGCCATTTGCTCAATGGGGATACCCGCACAAAGAAGGTTCGGTAGAAAAGTTCAAAGCCTCTTACCCTGCCGACTTTATTTGTGAAGCGATTGATCAGACACGTGGGTGGTTCTATACCTTGATGACTATTGGAACCTTGGTCTTTGATCAATCCTCGTATAAGACAGTTCTGTGCCTTGGTCACATCCTGGATAAGGATGGTCGCAAGATGAGTAAGCACCTTGGCAATGTTCTAGAACCGATGGCATTGATGGATCAACATGGCGCAGATGCGGTTCGTTGGTACATGTTGGCAGCGGGTTCACCATGGGCTGCTCGTCGAGTAGGCCATGACAGCATCAATGAGGTTGTTCGCAAGACTTTGTTGACCTACTGGAACACCGTTTCATTCCACGCTTTGTATGCCAACGCCTCTAACTTTGAACTTTCGCAAACCCCAGCACTTTCTGATCGTCCATTAATGGATCGCTGGATCATTTCGGAGCTCAACACTTTGGTGCAAGAGGTTGATGCAGCGCTAGAGGACTTTGATTCTCAAATTGCGGGCCGCGCACTTGCACGATTTATCGATGATTTATCCAACTGGTATGTGCGTCGTTCTCGTCGACGTTTCTGGGATGGAGATGTTGCAGCGCTCGGAACTTTGCACGAGTGCTTAGTAAAGCTGACACAGCTACTTGCTCCACTCGTTCCATTTATTACCGAACAGGTGTGGCAAGAGTTGGTTATTCCGGCAGATTCTAAGCAACCTGCATCGGTTCACCTTTCTGATTGGCCAGCAGTCAACACAGCTGCAATTGATGCTGAGCTTGCTTCGCAAGTTGCATTGACTCGACGTATTGTTGAATTAGGACGTGCAACACGTGCAGAATCTGGAATCAAAATCCGCCAGCCTCTGGGTCGCGCACTGATCGCAGCAAGTGGATGGTCAACTCTTCCTGAAGCGATGCGTGAGCAGATCGCCGATGAGCTCAATGTTCAAACGCTGCAGGACATCGCAACTGCAGATGGAGATCTTGTAGATATCAGCGTTAAAGCTAACTTCAAATCATTAGGTGCCAAGTTTGGTGGTGCGGTTCAGGAGATTGCTAAGGCAATCGCGGCTACCGATGCGACAGCGCTGGTAAAGACCCTTCGCGCATCTGGCGTCACAACAGTTGGCACATGGGAGATCGCACTTGATGACCTAGTTATTACAGAGGTTCCAAAGAGCGGCTGGAGCGTTTCATCCCATGATGGAGAAAGCGTGGCGCTCGATCTTGAGCTAACCCCTGCGCTAATTGCCGCTGGAAATGTGCGTGAAGTAATCCGATTTATTCAAGAGCGTCGCAAGAGCGATGGCTTGGATATTTCAGATCGCATCAACGTTACTTGGAATGCAACTGATGAGATGGCTGCTGCAATAGAAACCGATCTTGCTCATATTGCAGATGAGGTTTTGGCGCTATCAATCACACGTGATGCTGGATTAGCGATTAAGGATACTGAGATTGGTGTTGAGGTCGTACTGGTTAAGCAGTAATTACAGACCGCGAACAAAACCCATCAACAGTTGTGTTCCGAAAAAGAGCACAATGAAACTCATATCAAGACTTACTGCGCCTAATCGAAGTGGTGGAACAAAGCGCCCCACAAACTTCATCGGTGGATCGGTAATTGTGTAGATCGCTTCTACAAAGTAGAGAACGATTCCTTTAGGACGCCAAGTCCGAGAAAACATCTGCACATAGTCAAATATCAATCGACCCAAAAGGGCGAGCAGAAAGATTTGAAGAATACTGGCTAGCAGTGAGCCGACGCTCAACATGATCAGCTCTGGTTAAAGAAGCTTGCTTGAGCAGCTGCTGATTTATCTTCAGAGCTGACTGAAACATTTGCTGGCGACAAAAGGAAAACCTTCTTTGTCACGCGCTCAATTGTTCCGTGCAAACCAAATGCAAGACCACTTGCAAAATCAACCAGGCGCTTGTGCTCTGACTCATCCATCTCAGTCAGGTTGATGATCACTGGATTTCCTTGACGGAAATGCTCACCGATCGTACGAGCCTCGTTGTAATAACGTGGGTGCAAGGTAATGATGCGATCCATTGTTGGAAGATCAAGCTGTGGCGCAACCTCTACAACTGATGAGTGACGCAATGAGCCAACTGAACGAGGTTCGCGAGTTTTCACACGAACATCACCAGTTGGTGGGATTGCTGGAGTATTTGTAGTTGCTGTTTGTGGAGTATCGAATTCAGGATCATCCATCAAACCAAGGTAATTAGCGACACGGCGCATTGCATTAGACATGGTTAAAGGTTACCTGTGGGGTGAGCGGGAACCGAGGATTGATGAGCCTACGCGGACATGTGTCGCGCCATGTGAAATCGCAGTTTCATAATCCCCACTCATGCCCGCCGACAGGGATTTCGCATGTGGGAAGCGGTTCATAAACTCAGTACGGATCACTGCTAATTGTGAGTATGCCTTTTCAGGATCCATCCCTACTGGTGGAACTGACATCAACCCCGCCAATGTGTGGGTCGCAGAAGCTGAGACTTTTTCAGCTAATTGATACAGCTGATCAACCCCTGCTCCCCCGCGATGGTGGGCTCCATCTAATGAAACCTGCAAAAAGATGGACAAGGGATGAGGTGCAACTTTTTCTATCATCTCAAAGTGTCGCGGATCATCTAGCGAATGAATTACAGATGCCCATGAGGTAATTGATTTCAACTTATTACTTTGTATTTGACCCTGGAAATGCCAGTTTCCAACAACTAGTTGGGATTTTTCAGCCCCTTCGGAATCTCTGTTTTCGCCAAAATCTGCAACACCTAATTGCTGCAGGATCTGAGCATCACTAACCGGAAAGGTTTTAGTAACGGCGATCAAGGTGACGGGATGGGAAGCAACCGCTGCAATCTTTGATTTAACTATTTCAAGGTTGGCAGAGATTTCATCGAGGCGGCTCATAGGGATACGACTCCAGCAAATCTTCCAGTTGGATTTTGACGACGGTGAGAAAAGTACATTTCATCTTCATAGGTGCAGCTTGTAGAAGCTTCATAGGAAACACCTGCTGACACCAAATCTGCGATCAAAGCCTTTGGAAGATCCAACCCCGGTGTTCCTTTGCGGGTTGTTGCAAATGCACGTGGATGCTCTTGCATAACATCCTGCTGCATCTCAAATGGAACCTCATAACAAGCACCACAAATTGATGGTCCCAATATGGCGTGAATATCAATGGAACCTAGGGAACGCATTGTGTGAATCGCTTTTAGCGCGATGCGATTGACTAACCCTGCTCTACCAACATGGATTGCACCTACCGCCTCTTTTGAAACAAGAAGCAATGGAATGCAATCAGCAACCATGACAGCTAAAGAGATTGCAGGTTTTGTTGTAATCAAGCCATCACAGGTTGGTACCTCTGAAGTAACAGAATCAACAATCACGATCTCATCACCATGGACCTGATTCATAAACTGCGCCGAACCAATCTGCGCTCGATTGGAGGCAACGATCGCAGGATCATCGCCAACATGCAGAGCAAGGTTCAAAGATTCATAGACGCCAAGGCTTGAGCCTCCGCGTCGATCGGTGAAAAAGTGAGGCAATGCCTTACTTCATGAAGTCAGGAACGTCGATCTCATCCTCTGCAACTAACTCTTCAAAGGTCACGCGACGCTTTGGAGTTTCGCTGCCAAGATCTAGAGCCACTGAGATTGGATCGTTTGATGCGATTGGATCTGCAACCCCACCAAGAGTTGCTGCATTAATTACTGGTGTTGCAACCTTCTTAGGCTCGCCACCTTCAAAGCCTGCAGCAACAACGGTAATACGAACCTCATCACCTAAAGCATCATCAATAGTTGTTCCGAAGATGAACTTAGCGTTTGGATGAACCGCTGATTGAACAAGTTCGCACGCCTCGTTAACTTCAAAGAGACCAAGATCAGATCCACCTGAGACTGAGAGAAGAACTCCCATCGCTCCATCAATTGAAGCCTCAAGCAATGGACTTGAAATCGCAAGTTCGGCGGCGCGCAGTGCACGATTTTCTCCGCGAGCAGAACCGATGCCCATCAATGCAGAACCTGCACCTGACATAACAGCCTTAACATCTGCAAAGTCAAGGTTGATTAATCCTGGCTGTGTGATGATCTCTGTAATTCCCTGAACACCTGAAAGCAAAACTTGATCTGCACTCTTGAATGCATCTGCCAAAGTAATGGTGCGATCAGAGATTGCAAGTAGACGATCATTTGGAATAACGATCAAGGTATCAACCTCGGCGCGTAGCGCTTCGATACCTGCATCTGCCTGAGTTGAACGAAGCTTTGCTTCAAATGAAAATGGACGAGTTACAACACCGATAGTTAATGCACCAATATCTTTTGCAATCTTTGCAACAACTGGAGCTGCACCTGTTCCGGTTCCGCCACCTTCGCCTGCAGTTACAAAAACCATATCTGCGCCACGAAGAATTTCTTCAATGTCATCTGCGTGATCTAGTGCTGCTTCGCGACCCTTATCTGGATCCATTCCTGCACCAAGTCCACGTGTTGTCTTGCGACCAATATCTAATTTCACATCTGCATCACTCATTAACAAATGTTGTGCATCTGTGTTAATCGCAATGAACTCGACGCCCTTTAATCCGACATCGATCATTCGATTAATTGCGTTAACTCCACCGCCACCAATGCCGACGACTTTGATGACCGCTAAATAATTTTGTGGTGAAGCCACTTTTATTCCTCCTTATGAACCATAAACCTCAACTTGAGCCTTACAATTCACTACTTTTCTATAGGGCGAACCTAAAGCGCATAAGGGTGATTATCAAACACCGACGCGATTTGTTTAACGTGTCGCAATTTTCTATTTACTTAACGATTGGTGCATGTGGTGCAGATACATCAACTCTTTTTATATTTGCATTTTCAGGAAGTGCAATCAACGCCTTATAAACCTTTAATTTCAACTCATTTTCAGAGTTAGTGCCCCATCTAAGTTCAATCTTCTTGCCATTGTTTTCCATAATCAAAACAAGGGCTCCGGTGCTTCGAACCTTTACAACCGTCAAGGTTGAGTTGAGCTCTTGCGGCAGCTCGGTAAGGAAGGTGACCGCTTTACTTGCATCCTCAACGGTGCCTGCTTGAATCTCGATTAATCCTGAAGGTCGCGCACCTTGTGGCACAAAGCTGGCACCAGTTGAATCAATCACCTGATTTTGAAAGGTTGCAATGGGAGTTCGTGGAGTTAGTTCGACAACAACCTTTCCATTGATCCAGTTACGAGAGATATCTGCAGATTCAACCCAGTCGAGCTCTTCTAACTTTGTTGCAACTGCTCGAGGTTCTACTCGAGCTAATTTCTGACCCGTTGTAATTCCTGTGTTAATGGGTTTGGTGCTTCCAATTACTTCAACTGATGAGACGGTAAAGAAGGTTGAGTACCCCAAGATGTAGGTGGCACCTGCAAGGATAAGAATCGCAATTAGTGCGATCAGCTTTTTATTCATTTAAGCAAAGCGCCTAGCTAGACCATCAACGATGATCGGAGCTAATGAGCTGACATCGCCTGCTCCCAAGGTCATGATGACATCACCGGGTTGAGCATCTGCAACTACCGAATCTGTCACTTCAACAAAATTTGGAATGTACTCACCATTACTCATCACCGTTGTGATCATCTTTGAGGTAACTCCATCAATAGGCTTTTCACTTGCCGCATAGACCTCAAGAAGGATCGCTCTGTCAGCGGTACCAAGCTCCTTCGCAAACTGTGGTGCAAAGGCTTTTGTGCGTGAGTATCGATGAGGTTGGAAAATTACGATTAAGCGTCCATCAGCTGCGTAGCGACGTGCCGCTTCTAGCGTTACATGAATCTCAGTTGGGTGGTGCCCATAATCATCAATAACTCGAACTCCATGAACCGTTCCCTTAAGTTCAAATCGTCGACCTGTTCCTCTAAAGGTTGCTAAACCTGTCAGCAATTCAGCTACTGGAAACCCTAATTTTAAGCCTGTTGCAAGGACTCCAGCGGCGTTCAAAAGATTGTGATGACCAGGTACCTGTAATTCAATGTGACCAACGCTTCGGCCCTTCCAAATAGCGCGAGCTCGTGAACCCATTGTTAAGAGTTCAATCTGATCGATATGTAAATCAGCGGACTCATTGATGCCATATGAAATTAACTCGATTGATTCAACACTCTTTGACAGCGCTACAGCGCCTGCATCATCGGCGCAGTATGTTAAAAAGCCACCTGGCTTAATAGTTGCTGCAAAATCTCTAAATGCTTGGGCAACCGCTTCAGGGGTTTCAAAAAAATCAACATGATCATGTTCAACATTTGTGACAATTGCGCCAAATGGGTGGTACTCAATAAAAGATCCATCTGATTCATCAGCCTCTGCCACGAAGATCTCGCCGGTTCCTCTGTGTGCATTAGATCCTGAAGCGGTAATTGTTCCACCGATTGCAAAGGATGGATCGGCTGCACATGCTTGCAGTGCTACTGCGAGCATTGATGAAGTAGTTGTCTTTCCATGAGTTCCAGCAACCGCCACACTCTTTGATTCTGACATCAACATAGCAAGTGCGGCGGCGCGAGTAAGGATCGGAAGCTTTAACTCCTGAGCGCGAACTCGTTCTGGGTTGCTCTGAGAAATTGCATTGGAGTACACAACAAGATCGGAGCCATCAACATTTTCTGCGCTGTGCGTTGTTGAGACCGTTGCACCTAACGCCGACAGGGCAATTACGACAGATGAATCCTTTGCATCAGAGCCGCTAACGGTAATTCCGTGAGATAAAGCGATACGTGCAAGCCCACTCATTCCCGCTCCACCAATACCGATGAAGTGAATACGTTTTCCAACTAAAGCTGAGAGTTGTGGCTTCATGAGCTCATCGCAAACTCTGCAAGTGCCACAATCTTTTCTGCGGCGTGAAGATCTTGAGGATCTCCTGCAATTGGGGCGTGCGCTGCTTTTTCTAGCAAAGAGGTTAGGTTGGTTGAAAGGTATTGAGCAGTGAACTCTTTTTGAGGGATCACCTGTGCGCGATCGGCTGCAACCAAGGAGGCAGCGTTAACAAACTGTTCTCCATTTCCGATTGGTAGCGGCACAAAAAGAGCGTATCGGCCGAGCGCACGAAACTCGCTACATGTCACTGCGCCGCTTCGGGCAATGATTAAATCGGCAGCTAAATAGGCATCTGCCATGGCATCAATATAAGCAACTGGCTTATATCCCCCAGTGGCATTAGGTAGGGCGTTGAGTTTGCCTACTGAATGCAGAACAGAAATACCCTTGTCATTAAAGGTTGAAACGCTGTCGGCAATGACGGCATTGATTGCAACTGAGCCTTGAGATCCGCCCATGATGACAACTAATGGTGCAGTTGTAGAAAAACCTAATCGAGACTTTGCTGCAGAACGAGCCGTACTCCAGTCACTCGCTGATTCTGTACAACCATGAGCAACATCAGATCGCAGCGGTAAGCCAGCAAGTAATGCTTTAGAAAAACTACCCTCTTCAACTGGATGAGCAACCGCTAAATGGTGGGTAAATCCTGCACCAACCCGATTAGCCCATCCTGGTTTCGCATTAGCTTCGTGAATAACTATTGGGGTTCGGGTAATTGCAGCTGCTAAGTAAGCAGGTGCGCTGACATATCCACCAAAGCCAATCACAACATCAGCGTTTTTTACAACAGTGATGGAGGCTGCAATTGATGCAATGAGATCAAATGGGATTCGCAGCCATGAAGGCGATGGGGTGCGGGAGATTTTTACCTTAGGAATTGTGCGCAATTGAAATCCTGCAGCTGGCACCAAAGTGTGTTCAAGTCCGCTCTTAGTGCCAAGAAAGATGCAGGTGTCGGTTGGATGGGATTTCATCCATTCACGTGCAACAGCTAACGCTGGCTCAATATGTCCTGCGGTGCCACCACCTGCAAGAACTACCGTAGCCATTTAATTCCCGTCTCTTGTAACCCTTTATAGATTACTGGGTCTCTGCGGGCAGCACCCAAAACAAAGCCGATTCCCATATATGTCGCGATCAATGCCGAACCACCATAGGAAACCAGGGGCAAGGTCACTCCAACAACAGGCAATACGCTAATTGCAGATCCAATATTGAGAATAGTTTGAATTGCAATCCAACATCCAAAGCCTGCAGATACATAACGCACCATTGGATCACTTGCGCGCAACGCTAATTTAAAGATGGAAAATAAAAGCAGAGCTAACAACAGCAAGGTTGCAAGTGTTCCAAACAATCCCAGCTCTTCACCAATGACTGCAAAGATAAAGTCGGTATGTGCTTCTGCAAGGTTTCCCCACTTTTGTCGGCTGGCACCCAGTCCAACACCAAATAACCCACCACTAGCAAGGCCTAACAAGCTATGGGCTGGTTGCCATCCATAGAGTTTGTATTGATCTTCAGCAAAGGGATTGAGGAAAACTGCAAAACGTTGAACTCGATATGGTGAGGTCAAAATCAATACCGCAAGTGCGGCAAAGCCTGCTGCTAAACCGATACCAAAAACTCCAAGTCGCAAACCTGAAACCCAGAGCAATCCCGCCAAAATAAATGCAAACACCGATGCGGTACCAAGATCTCGACCCGCCATCACCAAAATCATGCACAGCAAAAAGGCGGGACCAATCAAAGCAACAACATTGCTCTGAATCGCACCTGATCGCTCTCTCTTAGCCAGCATGTACCCAGCCCACAGAATCATTAAAAACTTGGCAAGCTCACTGGGCTGAATATCTACAAAACCTAGGCTGATCCAGTTGTGATTACCGTTGACGCTCTTACCAATTACCTGAACGATCAACAGAAGAAACACCGAAACCGATACACCAAACCGTGCAATGACCTTCCATTGGCGAAGTGAGAGCCGTGAAAGCACCCATGCCATTGGAAGTGAAATTAATAAGAAGATGAATTGGCGCAAAACAATTCCGTAAGTAGTTCCGCGAGAACCCAAGGAGTAAATCGATGAGGCGGAGAAAACCATAATTAGCCCCAAAAGGCTTAACGCCAAAGTGCTACCCAGCAGCATGTAATACAAATTGACCGGCTTAGTAAAAAAGGTTTCCTCACGCTTCATGAGCGACAACCTTTCGCACCGCTGCTGCAAATCTATCTCCGCGATCTGCGTATGAAACAAATTGATCCATCGATGCACAGGCTGGTGCAAGTAAAACTGCATCGCCGGATTGAGCAACGGTGGCTGCGGCGGTCACGATTGATTCCATTAAGGAATTGGATGCTCCCCCACGTACATAATCGCTGGGAGTATCAATAAGGATGCGCGGAAGATCTGGTGCATGTTTAATCAAAGCCGCTTCAATAAGTGCGCGATCGGTACCAATCAGAATCGCTGCCTTCATACGCGGTGCACATCTTTCAACCATCGCATCCATGTCGGCACCCTTTGCCAAACCGCCGGCAATCCAAACAACGGATAGATGCGACATCAGGGATGCAGCTGCAGCATGCGGGTTAGTAGCTTTTGAGTCATCAATCCAGGCAATTCCAGCTGATTCATGCACTGTTTCGATGCGATGGCGACCCGGGCGGAAATCATGCAACGCCTTTTGAATAGCCTCGTGAGGCACGTTCATTGCGCGAGCTAAAGCTGCAGCGGCTAATGCATTGGAAACATTGTGTGGAACCGTTGGAACAATGTCAGCTAGCTCGCAAATCATCGATGCTTGTTGAGGATCTGCGACAAATGCGCGATCTACAAGTAGCTCTTCTACCACACCTATTTCGCCAGGGGCGGGAGTATCTAGAGAGAAGAAAACCTTGCGCTCTGTAAAACGATTAGCACGGGTGACGATTGGTGCATCATCGGCGTTGAGAATTGCTATCTCTGCGCGATCTAAAATTGAAAACTTTGCGTCGGCGTAGGCATCAAAACTTCCGTGCCAATCCAGGTGATCATCGGCAATATTGAGAATCGCTGCCGCCTCGAAATGTGCCTGACGCGCCCAGTGCAGTTGGAAGCTAGAGAGTTCTACAACAAGAACTTCGTAGGCATCATCTCGATCCACAGCATCTATAACTGTGTCACCAACATTTCCACAAGCGACCGCTTTGATTCCGGCGGCTTGCAATATCGCCGCGGTCATTTCCACGGTTGTTGTCTTGCCATTTGTACCGGTGAGTGCAATCCACTTTTGTCCTGGAGCACGCTCTGCCCGCAAACTCCATGCAATATCTATCTCATTGAGCAATTCAATCGGGCTATTAAGAATCTGTGCAACTAACGGGTGATCTTGACGCCAGCCCGGTGAGATAACTACCGCTTCAAAATCCTTAATGTTTACTTCACTTGGCTTAACTGCGCCTTCTGAGTTGTCATCTGTCAATGTGATTTGTGCGCCACGTGATTGAAGGAAGCGTGCAACTGATTTACCAGTTACGCCAGCTCCTAGAACCAGAATATTTTTGTGGGCAAAATCAGTACTCATGAATTACTTGACGACCCATTGGGCGTAGAAGAGGCCAAGGCCAGTTGCTACGCAAAGTCCAGCGATGATCCAGAAGCGAATTACGATTGTGATCTGCTCCCAGCCAACTAATTCGAAGTGATGGTGAAGCGGAGCCATCTTAAAGACCCGCTTTCCACCGCTCATTTTGAAGTAAAGGGTTTGGATCAATACAGACATAGTGATGATTACAAACAAACCACCTAGCGGAATAAGTAGTAGTTCTACACGTAGAGTTGCGGCAAGTCCTGCGATTGCACCACCGAGTGCAAGTGAACCCGTGTCCCCCATAAAGATCTTTGCTGGCGCAGTGTTCCACCATAAGAAACCTGTACATCCACCAGCAAATGCTGCAGCAAGCACCGCAAGATCTAGCGGATCGCGAACCGCATAACATCCTGCAGCAGCGTTAAGTGCGCAGCTTTGTCCAAACTCCCAGACACCGATCAGTACAAAAGCTAAGAAGGTCATGATGGATGCACCTGTTGCAAGTCCGTCAAGGCCATCAGTTAAGTTCACACCATTACTTGCTGACATCACCATCACGATGATGAAGATAATTACTAACGCTGGTCCTAAGTAAATTGTTGTTTCACGTACTCCAGATAAATACTCTGAAATCGGTGCAAGTGAATCTTGGTCAACAAATTGAAGACCCAGGTAACCAAAGATTCCCGCCGAAATCGCTTGTCCTAACAGCTTGAAACGACCAGGCAATCCTCGTGAATTCTGACGAGAAACTTTCAGCCAGTCATCAAGGAAACCGATAAATCCCAATGCAACTACTAAGCCCATTACTAAAAGCGCAGAGGCGGTAACTGAGTTACCTGTTACAAGGTGAGCGGCAAAGTAGCCAAGAATTGCTGCAAGGATGAAGATGATTCCACCCATGGTTGGTGTTCCACGCTTGATGTGGTGGCTACTTGGACCATCATCACGAATGATTTGACCATAGCCCTTGTTCGCCAGAGCGCGAATCAATACTCGAGTTCCGAAGAGTGAAAACATTAAGGCAAAAGCGCCAGCGATAAGGATCTGTCTCAACTTTCAACTCCGCTCTTGTCTAGCCACAAACTTTCCAACTTCTGAGCCAACACTTCAAAGCCCTCTGAACGAGATGCCTTTACCAAAACAACATCGCCAGCAGAGAAATGTTCCGTCATCGATACACACTCATCAATACTTGCGTAGTGATGTACAACCATCTGCCCCTGTGAAACGCCGTATTCAGGTGCTGCGATAGCTACTAGATGATCGATACCTATCTCCTGAGCAAGGGTGCCAATGGCGGCGTGATGGGCAGCGCTTGACTCGCCGAGTTCATGCATTTTTCCTAAGAAGGCCCACGATTGTCCCCCGCGCTCCTGCGCAAAGAGAACTAAGGAGCGAAGTGCGGCAGCCATGGATTCAGGATTAGCGTTATACGAATCATTGATGAGCAAGAGTCCAAAGAGATCATGGATCTCCATGCGCCACTTGCTTGTATTTTCTGCGGTCGACAAGGAACTTGCGATTAATTCGATCGGTAAAGCTAAAGCGGTTCCAACGGCAGCTACAGCTAATGCGTTTGCGATGTGGTGCTCGCCGACGATTCTCATGCCAACTGCTTCGCGGCCAGCAGGTGTCACTAAATCAAAGTGTGGACGACCTTCGCGGATTTCAATATCTGTAGCACGAACTTCGCAGCTGTCTCCAAAATTGATTACCCGTCCTGAGTGAAGAGATGCCATAGCCGGTGTGTACTTGTCGTAACTACCCAGAACTGCGATTCCATCGGGTTGCAGAGTTTGAATGAGTTCAGATTTTGTCTGAGCAATAGCTTCTACCGAACCAAACTCGCCAAGGTGTGCGGTGCCGACCGTTAGCACAACGCCAATATTTGGCTGGGCAATTTCGCAAAGTCGCGCAATGTCACCTTTATGACGGGCTCCCATTTCTAAAATACAAAACTTGGTTTTCTCATCACATTCCAGCAAGGTAATTGGCAATCCAAGATCATTATTGAAGGAGCCTGCAGGTGACACCGTTGGTCCTGCAACTGACAACATGTGAGACATAAGATCTTTGGTGCTGGTTTTTCCTTGTGAACCGGTAATACCGATAACAGTTAAGTTAGTTAAACGTTTGCGAACAAAGGCTGCCAGAATTGAAAGTGCCTCAAGGACATCTTTTACAACGATGCACGGTCCATCGATGCGTCGAGTTGTTAATGAGAACATCGCACCAGCTCGATATGCATCTGCTGCGAAATCATGTCCATCGACAACCTCGCCCTTTAACGCCAAGAAGATGCAGCCTGGTGTTGCTTTACGGGAGTCAAAGACAGGTGCTTTCGAAACGAGTAAGTCCTTGTCGCAATGGACATCGCCACCTACTAATAGGCCAATCTCACCTGCGGTTAATGTGATCACTTTTTGTCCTCGATTGCTCGGGCAAGCTCTACGCGATCATCAAATGGGTGCACTGTTCCGTTGATCTCTTGACCCTTTTCATGTCCCTTACCTAGAACAATGACTAGATCGCCATCCTTAGCCTCGTTAACCGCGGTTCTGATCGCTTGTGATCGATCTTGAATAACCGCACTTGGCTCTTGGATATCTAAACCTAAAGTCATCTGCACCAAAATTGCATCTGCTTTTTCAGAACGAGGGTTATCGCTGGTAAAGATTGCAACATCTGCGCCTTCATGCAACGCCTTGCCCATCAGCGCTCTCTTTGAGGTATCGCGATCTCCACCACACCCAAGAACTGCAATGACGCGACCATCACTAATTTCATGGGCGGTTTCAAGAACACGAGCAACCGCATCTGGTGAGTGTGCGTAATCAACAAGTGCTGTGAAGTTTTGTCCTAAACGCACAGATTCAAGACGGCCCGCAGCACCTGTTAACTGAGGCAGTATCGCTGCGATATCAATAGGATCGATACCGCTTTCAGTTGCAATCGCAACAGCCATAAGTAGATTGTCAAAGTTATATCCACCATGCAGGTGAACCTTTCCTTCGATCAAAATTCCACCACTACCTCTGATGGCAACATGTGCGCCAACATAATCCTTGGAGATTGAGGCAAAGTGCCAGGTCGCGCTTTGATCATGACGAGAAACTGTCATAACTGGAAGCTCTGTCTGCTCTGCAAGCTTTACACCGTACGCATCATCAATATTGATGACAGCAAGATCTGCAAACTCAAAGGTAAATAACTTTGCCTTTGCCTCGAAGTACGCCTGCATTGTTTTGTGAAAATCTAAGTGATCTTGAGACAAGTTGGTAAAGGCGACAACAGCAAAGTGGCTACCGCGGACTCTTTCAAGAGCGATTGCATGGCTAGAAACCTCCATGACTAAATTGCGCATATGTCGTTCACGCATAACCGCTGATAACGCCTGCAAATCGCTGCTTTCGGGGGTTGTGCGCTTGCTTGCAATAACTTCATCGCCAATGCGGGTTTCAACGGTTCCGATAAGTCCGCTTTCACGTCCTGCAGCGGACATTATTTGGTGGAGCAAAGTTGTAACAGTCGTCTTTCCATTTGTTCCAGTTACGCCAACGCTGTAAAGATCTCGCATTGGCTCGCTATAAAACCAGGCGCTGATTACTCCAGCGGCTCGGCGCGGGTTAGCGCTGATAATGACAGGAACATCTTTGATCTTTGCTGCGCCAACCGCATCGGTAAGGACAGCAACCGCACCTAGTGAAATCGCCTCTGCCGCAAAATCTGCGCCGTGGGATTTTTCACCAGGAAGCGCGATGAACAGGTCACCTTCTTGTACCTCTTTGCTTGAAAGAGTAAGTCCTGTAATGATCGTTGCAGAGTCACCAACTAATTGTGCGTTAGCTATCGCTGCAACAGCTTCAGCGGTTCTCTTGAACTCTTCAATTGGTCTTGACACTTGCTGCCTTCTTATCTGCGATCAACTTTCTTTCAGCAAGAAGTTGCTTTTCAGTCAATGCAATTGGATCAACCTTTGTTCCAGTTGGTGCAATTCCCTTTGACTGTAGGACAAATGACATAACCTTCTTAAATACTGGACCGCCTAGGTAGCCACCCCAGTGCATTCCCTTTGGATCTTGAATAGTTACCGAGATGACATACGCAGGATTGTCAGCTGGTGCAAAACCGATAAACGAGGCTGTGTAGCCGCGATAGCAACCGCAGGTGTCATCAATACGTTGTGCTGTACCTGTCTTACCAGCAACGCGGTATCCAGGAATTGCAGCAGAAGGTGCGGTTCCATTGGCAGAAACAACGCTCTCCATCATTAAACGCATCTGTGCCGCTGTTTCTGCACTGATGACTCGAACGCTTTCGCGAGTAGCAGATGGTGTGTAATTTCCACTGGAATCACTTGTTCCTGCAATAACTGTTGGAGATACACGAACACCATCATTAGCAATCGTTGCAAAGACGCTTGTCGCCTGCATCGCTGTTAATGAATAACCCTGTCCGAAGGCAACTGTTGGAGCTGTTGTTCCTGACCAATCGGCAACCTTAGGAAGGATTCCTCGTGACTCACCTGGTAACCCTGAGCCAGTCTTTGTACCGATACCAAACTTTGTTAAGTACTCGTACAGCTTGTCATTGGAAAGCATCTCGCCGATCTTGATTGAACCTGTGTTACTTGAAACCGCAAGAACGCCAGCTGTAGTCAATCGCTGTGTTGGGTGAGGTTCATGATCATGGAAGGTCTTTACTGAACGCTTTAATGCGTAAGGGATTGTTAATACTGTTTCTGGAGTAATTTTCTTTTCTTCAATTGCTGCTGCAAGGGTCATTACCTTGCCAGTTGAGCCTGGCTCGTACACATCGAGAACAGATGGGTTGCGCATCGCAACGAGGGAAACTTTGGTGGTGTCATTGGGATCAAATGTTGGAGCGGTTGCGTGGGCCAAGATCTGCCCTGTCTTTGGATCCATCACAATTACTGTTCCGCTTAATGCGCGAGAGGATTTAACAGCATCTGCAATCGCCTTTGATGCCACCCACTGAATATCGCGATCTACCGTTAAACGGATTGATGTTCCAGATTGTGCAGGAACGATTTCAGATTGTGAGCCAGGGATTTCAGCCTTGTAACCATTGGCATACGAGTACTTGCCATCGATACCTTTAATAGTCGAGTTCATGCTGGATTCAAGACCAGTTGCACCAACTCCATCATGATTAACGAAACCGATAAGTGATGCGATCAATCGACCTGATGGATACTCGCGCACGTAACTGCGCTCTGGGAAGAAGCCAATGATTCGCTCTGGGCTCATCGCCTTAAATTGAGAGTTGTACTGATCAATTGCCGCTGAAAGCTTTAACCAGGTAGCTGGCTTTGCATTTCGAAAAACCATGTTCCATTTACGAGTACCGGTCAGCGCCTCTTGGACATCTTGCACCTTCATACCGATGATGGGAGCTACAAAGGCTGCAACCTTTGCAGGGTTTGAAATCTGTGTTTGATCAACGACGATGCTTGTAGCGGCAACGCTGCGCGCAAAAGGCACTCCGTTGATATCAGTTATGTCTCCACGTGGTGCTTGAAGAGTCTTTACCTTTTCCATCTCATTGACTGCGCGAGAGCGGTAGTCACCTGCCTGTAGAGCCTGAACTTGAACAAGTCGAAGCCCAAACATGAACATGACTATCGCAAGAAACAAAACCAAAACTCTGATTCTGTTATGCGCTAATGAGAAATTACCCATTCTTCACCGGAACCTCAATAACTTCTTTTTCCATGACAGCTTTGTCAAGAGATAGAAAAGTTGGATTTTCAGAAGGCTTCATGCCTAAGGCTGTTGCAGATTTTGCAAGAGCTTCTGGGGAAGAGATCTTGTCGATCTGGCGTGCAATTGCTTCACGTTCATCGCTTACTAACTTGGCCTCAAGTTTGAGGCTAGTCAGTTCAAATGCATCTTGTGCGAGCAAGGTATTGATCAGGAGAAGGAGCATGAGACCAATACCGCCAACAGCAGATACAAAGATTGCGAAGAACTTACGATCAGCTTGCTTTCCGTCGGATAGATCAGGCACAAGCTTGAGTGCAACTTGTGAAGTCTTTTCGGCGAAAATTTCTTTTGAGCGAGTAATCGCTGGAGCTAGTGCTGTCATAGCCATTATGCGGCCACCCTTTCGATAGCGCGAAGACGCACTGATTGAGAACGTGAGTTCTCTTCGAGCTCGGCATCGGTTGGTGTCTCGCTACCGCGAGTGATCATTGAAAACTTGGCGGCAAATTCAGGTAGATCAAATGGAAGATCGCGTGGCGTTCCAGATGTTGTAGATGCAACAAAGAGTTGCTTAACGATGCGATCTTCTAGAGATTGGAATGACATGACTACTAATCGAGCGCCAACATTGAGAAGTTCAAGTGCTGCAGGAAGTGCGCGTGTAATAGTGCCTAGCTCGTCATTGGTTTCGATGCGAAGTGCTTGGAAGGTGCGCTTTGCAGGGTTTCCACCAGTACGACGAGTAGCTGCTGGAATCGCCTCTTTTACAAGGCTGGCAAGCTGAGCTGTCGAATTCATAGGAGCGATTGCACGCTGCTTAACAATTGATTCGACGATGCGTGTAGCAAACTTTTCTTCACCATAGGTGCGAAGGATTCGAACTAATTGGCCTGGTTCGTAGGTATTGATGATCTCCCCCGCGGTCAGCGATTGGGTGCGATCCATTCGCATATCAAGCGGTGCATCCTGCGAATATGAAAATCCACGTTCTGCTTGATCAAGTTGCATTGAAGAAACACCGAGGTCAAACAAGGCCCCATCAATGTGCTTGTAACCAAAGCTGGCAACTACATCTGCAATTCCATCAAAGGTTGAGTGTGCAGTCTTTAAACGATCTGCAAATGGTGCAAGGCGCTCTGTGGCCTTTGCAATCGCATCAAGGTCGCGATCGATTCCGATAACAGTTAAGCGTGGGAACTTTTGAAGTAAAGCTTCTGTGTGGCCACCTAGGCCCAATGTTGCATCAACAACGACAGGATTACTTGACGCTGCAATCGCCGGGGACAAGAGATCGACACAGCGATCACGCATTACAGATATGTGCTCTGTTGTACTTGTCATCTCTCCCCCTTTTCTTCTAGTAGTTGATGTACCGCTTACTTCTGGTCTTACTTCTTTCCTAGCGACTCTCATCTCTGGTCACTGCCGGCCGACGGATCTTTGTGTTGCAACGGCGCCGGGGAAGGGGCGTCGCTACGTTCGAAGGGTCGGCAGTGGCCACAAATGAGAGTTAGAACAAACCTGGAAAGACCTCCTCTGAAACATCAGCGAAGCTCTTTTCACGATCTGCTAAATATTCATTCCAAGAAGTTGCGTCCCAAATTTCAACGCGAGTATTTGCACCAATAACAACGCACTCTTTTTCTAAACCTGCATATGTGCGAAGTGATTGTGGAATTGTTACGCGACCTTGACGATCAGGAATTTCATCGTGTGCGCCAGCAAACATCACACGGCTGTAATCACGTGCTGATTTTGCAGTGACTGGCGCTTGTTTTAGCGTCTCTGTAATTACTGAAAATTCTTGTGATGGAAAAACATAAAGACAACGTTCTTGTCCTTTAGTAATAACTAAACCTGCAGCAAGTTCTTCGCGGAATTTCGCGGGAAGGATTAAGCGACCTTTGTCATCAAGACGTGGCTCGTGGGTGCCTAGAAACATTTTCAGCGCCCCCTTCCCCAGGTTCGCTGCGGACTTTCGTGCCCGCTTAATTCCCCACTTTACTCCACTTTTCCCCTTTTTCAACCACCTTTTCCCACTTTTAGCCCTTTTCGCCCCCACCTCTCCCCACTGCATCCCCACCTGGAAACCAACTTTCGGGCATGAAAAAAGCCCCTCACGTGGAGGGGCTTGATGTGGAGCTAGGCGGAGATTTACTCCTCGTTGGAGCGGTTCTCCCAGCGCTGCTCAAGGCGAGCGCTTAAATTTGAGCGTGATTTAGCCTGACGTGGGCCGCGGCTCATAGGTGAGATCGATGAGATTGATGAGATCGCTGTGATGACTCCGCTGAGCGCGATGACAAAGCCAAGGATTCCGATAGGTGTTACCTGGGCGATGAGGCCGCCAAAGAGGGTAACGAGACCCAGGAGCAGTAGACCCGCCCCCAGCATGATGCGGTTACGTGATGGTGAAACAGGGCTCTTTGATGAAAGAGCTGAAACAAGGCGTGGATCTTCAGTTAAAAGAGCAGCCTCCATCTCTTCTAAGAGGCGCTTTTCACGATCAGATAAAGGCATAACCCCACAATAGAACAGTTTTTCTCTACTCGCTACTCATTCTCTTCACCGGGCTTAATTAATCGTGCAGGACGCACTGAACCATGGCCAAAACGCTCGCGGGCCTTATCCATGGCACCTTCCGCCTCGCGCCACCCCTTTTCACGCTCACCCAAGATCATTTGAACAGGTGCACCCTCACTTAAATTCTCAAGAGATACACCGACTAAACGCAGACGTGCTCGTTCAATCCGTAGCGCTTGGTACAAACCCTTTACGACCTCGTACACATCATGGGTGCTATCGATCGGCAGCGGCAAAGTTTTTGAACGATTGATCGTTGAAAAATCTCCGAAGCGAACCTTGATTGTGATCGTCTTGGCAAACAATCCCTTGTCACGCAGCCTAGATGTTGCGCGCTCGCACAACCTTAGATATTCGCGCAGGATCTCTTCGGGGTTATCAAGATCTGTTGGAAATGTTTCGGCGGCGCTAATACTTTTTTCCGCATCTTGCGGTGCAACATCGCGATAGTCGCGACCCCATGCAAGTTCATGCAAGGTGCTACCCGCTGCTTCACCTACTGCGCGAATCAATGTTGTCCGTGGAAGCTTTGCAATATCTTCAATAGTGCGAAGTCCCAAACGTTCTAGAACTTCAGCGGTCTTTGGTCCTACTCCCCACATCGCAGATATCGGTAGCGGGTGCAGGAACTCAAGAATTCGATCGCTGGTGATTTCCAGCATGCCATTTGGTTTGCAATGTGTTGATGCAAGCTTTGCAATGAACTTGGATGGTGCGATTCCAACTGAACATGTAATGCCCTCTTGTGCTTCAACCTTGGCACGGATCGCAGCTGCGATTTCACGTCCTGTTCCTAACAACTTCTTGGCACCGGTTACATCGAGAAATGCTTCATCAACCGAAATCGGTTCAACGTTAGGAGTAAAGCTTTCAAAGATCTCCATGATGTGACTAGATACCTCTTGGTACCGTGCCATATCAACCGGTAAGAAGATTGCATGCGGTGCTAATCGGCGTGCTTGTCCCACCGGCATCGCAGAGTGAATACCAAATTTGCGTGCTTCATAATTTGCTGCAGATACAACGCCACGTGTACCCATGCCGATAACAACAGCTTTGCCTTTTAATGACGGGTTATCTTTTTCGGCAACCGATGCGAAGAAGGCATCCATATCAACATGCAGAATGGTTGCCTGGGTTGGTTTCTCATCCGTTGTCATATTGCGAGCGTACTTTGTTTAGCGCTCCAACTTTCGTAAGCGGCACGTAAATCCCAAGCCCCTGTAGCCCTGATAGAGATACCTCTGGCACCTGTGCGACGGGTAACGCCCCGAACCAGCAGCAGCGATGTCGAATACAAAACATTGGCGTACTCGCTTTGAACATCGGTAAAGAAAGTTGAATCACTGCAGCCATATCCATCATCAAGGGTTAGGAAGATGACACGTTTGCCCGAACGTACCGGTGGTGTCTGCATCGCTACCTTGATTCCTGCAACTAAGACCGATGATTGAGATCGTTGCTTGAGCAAATCACTAGAACGAACAGCACCAATTGCATTAAGGAACTCGCCATAAAACTCGATCATGTGGCGGGACATATCAATCCCTAAGCGATCGATCTCGTGCTTCACGCTTTCCGATGCGGTCATCGCAGGCAAGCCGCTACTTATCAACGCCGGTGGTTCAAACCCTAAGTTCATCTGCGCACCAGAGACAGCGACACTTGGTGATTTTTGTAGATCAGAAAAATGCAGCAACAGGTCTCGACGATTGACATCGGCATGCAGCGAATCAAAGCCACCTGTAAGAATCAAACTTTCAGTAACTGGTGTGCTGCACCCTGATCTGCGAACAAAATCATTGAGGTCGATGTAAGGACGGCCGGCGATAATTGATTGCACTTCCCCATCACTGATTCCGCTAACCGTTGATAAGGCGATACGGATCGCATTGCCATGATCTTCCACTCGATACACCGCATCAGATTCGTTGACATCAATCGGTGCGATGGTGATTCCCATCTGTCGTGCCTCATCCACAATTAAACGTTTGGGATACATGCCGGGATCATGGGTTAAAACACCTGCAAGAAATGCTGCTGGGTAATGGGTCTTAAGCCATGCCGATTGATAGGTAGGTAACGCAAAAGCTGCAGCATGTGCTTTACAAAAACCAAAAGATGCAAAGGCGCGCAGTACATCCCAGATCTCTTGAATGATTGGTAGCTCATACCCCTTGGCCGTTGCTGCAGGAAAGAACCAATCGCAGACCTCTTGTTGACCTGCGCGATCCCCCAGCGATCTGCGCTTTTCATCAGCCGTTGCCAAGGAAACCCCGGTCATCGTTGCGATGATCTGAATAACCTGTTCATGGAAGACAACAACGCCTTCGGTATGGGCCAAAATCTCATATAAATCAGGGTGAATTATCTGCGCTGGGCTCCACCCATGACGCGCTTTAAGAAATGGCGTGATCATGTCGCTCTTTACCGGCCCTGGTCTAAAGAGTGAAATATCAATAATTAAATCGGTAAAGGTTTTGGGTGCAAGTTTTCCAACAAGTTCGCGTTGTCCTGGACTTTCGACCTGAAAGATTCCCAGGGTTCTGGTGGATTGAATTAACTCGTAGGTTGCAGTGTCATCCAATGGAACGGTATCAATATCAATGACCTCTTGATGAACCCGTTCAATCTCTTTCATTGAGTAAGCAATGGTTGATTGCATCCGAACACCTAAGACATCTAGCTTCAATAAGCCAACCGCCTCAACATCATCCTTATCAAAGGCGACCATGGGGTAACCACCAGCGCTGCTCATCAAAGGTGCGCGATCTAGAAAACCACCATCAGATAAGACAATGGCACATGGATGCATCGCAAGGTGGCGTGGCAAACCATCAAGACGTTGTGCCATCTCAATTGTTGCCGCCATTAATGGAGCCGATGTATTCATGCGTCGAAGTTCGGGAAGAGATTCAAGGGTTGCTGCAATATTGCGGGCACGCACATGTGGCATCGATTTTGCCAACATATCGATCTCCATACCGGGCAAACCAAGAGCCGCCCCTGCATCACGGATTGCGTGACGGGCACGATAGGTATCGACCATCGCTACAACTGCGCACCGTGATTGATTAGCAGGTGAACTCCAATCGCTATCGCCATATCTTTTAAAGACCATGTCATAAATCTCTAGCCGTCTTGCAGATTCCACATCGATATCAATATCCGGCAAGGCTCTGCGCAAGGGAGAACAAAAACGCTCCATCAATAAACCATGTTGCATGGGATCTACACCTGAGATTCCAAGTAGGTGACAGATCAAGGAACCTGCACCACTGCCACGAGCTGCAACACGGATTCCTGCATCACGTGCCATATCTGAAATATCTGCAACGGTTAAAAAGTATGACTCGTAACCAAGTGTTGCAACAGTTGCTAGTTCATCATCTAAACGTGCACGTGCTTTGCTGATCTGATCGCTGCTGTTGTAGCGCCAGTTGATTCCAGCCTCACTGCGAGAACGCAGCAAGGTACGCATCTCTTGTGCGGTATTTACCCCTACAACATGGGGCTCTGGCAGGTGGGCTCCCCCTAAACCGATATCGCGTTGAGGTGACAACAAAGAACGTTCAGCCCATTCGCGGGTTGTCTTTAACAGTGCACGCGGTGTTCGCTCTCCTGCAGCCCGTGCAATTTCAGCAGCCAGCGAAATCATCTCATCACTAGATTTCAAAAATCCTTCAGCGTTACGTCGTTCAATGTGGCGATCATGCAATGGCACTAGCTGTCGCACGCAATCTAAAACATCTGCCACCGGACCATCGGCTCGATCCTTCATGCGAACAGCGTTAGTGATAACCGCATCAATATCATTGTCGCGAGCAAAGATTAAGGAGCGCGCTGCATGTTCGGTAGAGCGGGGACCACGACCTGCGACCAGGTGTGAAACACATTCGATAGCGTTGTTAGCAAATAGATCACGGGTTTGATTAAAGATATGCAGCGCTTGATCAAAGCGGTGGTTTTGTATCGCATCGCTGATAGGTGATTCAGGGCCATGCATCGCATAAACATTGGTGCTGTAATTACTAAACTGTTGCAGAAAATCTAAGGTTAAAACCGGCACACGAGTTTCGCTGGTCATTGTTAGCGATGTCATCAACCTGCACAGCGAGCGCCATCCCCCATCGCTATGTGCCAACAAGGTGATGCGACCCTTTGCATCACCCAGGTCAATTGCGCAGTTGACCCCGATGATGGGTGCGATTCCATAATCAACACAACTTTGAGTAAAACGGATGGCACCAGCTAACCCATCACGATCTGTTAACGCGAGCGCTGGCATTTCAAACTCAGCTGCGCGTTGAACTAGATCATGGGGATGCGTTGTTCCATATTTCAATGAGTACCCACTGGCAACATTGAGGTGAATAAAGCTCATACGTTACGGATAATCCACTGACCTGTTACTTCATCACGTTCTAGTTCAAAGGTTGTTAACGCACCGATAGGTGCCGCCTCTACCCTCCACACAGCCCGTGCTTGATCATCGGGGCGATACTTTCCATCGCTGATTCGATTCCACCAACCACCTGCTTCACACCATCTCGACAACACCGCATGGATGCGAAATCGTTTTCCTTTATAGGTGAACTCGATAGGAGTTGTTGCCCCATCGATAGTGACATCGAGGGCGGGGTTAACCTGCATGGCTGACATTTCTGGGTGGACCTTTCACAGCTGTGGGTATTCGAACAGATGTTCGAAAAATAGCCCTCCCCACCGACAAATAGCAAGCGGCTGAGCGTGTCGTGGTCAAAATTAGTTGAAATTTCAACTACTATTGCTCAGTAAGTTCAACCAACCAAAATTTCAAGGAGTCTCAATGGACATCGTCCTCATCATCGGCCGCGTACTTTTCGCGTTGCTCTTCATCTCATCTGGCGTCTCTCACCTCACCAAGCTTGAGGCAATGACTGGCTACGCCCAGTACAAGAAGGTTCCAGCAGCAAAGTTCAGCGTGGTCCTATCAGGTCTCATGATCCTCGTCGGCGGTTTGTACGTTGCATTTGGCGTGTACGCAGATCTAGGCGCACTACTAATCGCACTATTCCTCATCCCAACATCATTCTTGATGCACGCATTCTGGAAGGAAACAGATGCGACAGCTAAGCAAAATGAGTCAATCGGGTTCTTCAAGAACCTCTCACTTGCAGGTGCAGCATTGATCATCTTCGCACTAGTAGCAACAGGAACAGAGTTCGGTCCATCAGTTACAGGTGCCTTCTTTAACCTGTAATTAATTAACTTAAACGCCCGTCGGTTTCATACCGGCGGGCGTTTTTGCTTCATGATTAGCCAATGGAAATCATCAGCGGATTACTAGCAGGTGGTTTCATCGGCGCAGTTTTGGGATTTATCGGTGCAGGTGGAGCGATGCTCTCTGTTCCAATCCTGCTGTACATCTTTGACTTCACGCCTCAGGCTGCAACAACTGCAGCGATCGCCGTAGTCCTAACCGCAGCGATTTCAGGGTTGCTGCCAAAGATAAAGAGCAAGGAGGTTCTCTTTAAAGAGGCCTCTGTCATCTGGGCCTTAGGCCTGGTTACCAATATTGGTTTTTCCATCATCGCTCACCGTTTAAGTGATTCGGTGATCACGACTGGCTTCGCCCTTGTTCTTCTATCAGCAGGAACCGCGATGCTGATCAAGCCTGTTGCCGGAACTGAGAAGAAGATTCCTATTATCTGGCTTGTTGTTATGTCATTAGTAATCGGTTCGATGACTGGCTTGTTTGGAATCGGTGGTGGTTTTCTCGCTATTCCCGTTCTTGTTCTCTTCTTTAAAGTTCCTCAAGGAAAAGCCGCAGGTACATCACTTGCAATCATTGCAATTAACTCAATCACCGCATTCTTTGGTCACTATCAAAATTGGTCAGAGGTTACGTGGACGGTGCCGATCGCAATGTCTATTGGCGCTGTAATTGTTGCTCGTTTTGCCTCTATCAAGAGCGGCCAAATGAACGCCGCTATCCTGCGTAAGAGCTTTGCTTTCTTGCTGTACTCGATTGCGGTATTTACCCTGCTTGAAACCTGGGTTATTGCTTAATCGAACGCACCTTGATGTATTTAGATTGCAATCCAACAACCATATAGAGTAAGACCGGGAAGGCAAAAGCAATCGGCAGCGAAGTAACTTCGGCAATTAATCCAATGATTGTTGGTCCGCCAAAGTAAGCAGCGATTGCAATTAATCCCACGCGAGCCAAACCAACTGATGGTGCGATTCCGGGAATCGATGCAGCTGCAAGATTAAAGGCCGGGAAGAATGGTCCCATTCCAAAACCTGCTGCACCAAAACCTAAACAGACAATTATCAAACCTGCTGTTGGGTAAGAATCTGAGATAGACATTCCTACCAACAGTCCGATTCCCCATAAGCCACCACCAAAGTAGCCACCGTACTTAACTGTGTTTACATGGCCCCACTTTTCAAATGCACGATCACCCAACAAGCGGCTGGCAATCATCGCTAAAGAAAATGTAGTTGCAGCTGCCGCATTTAATCCCTTGCCGATACCCATGTGATCCTGCAGCAGAATTCCGCTCCACTCATAAGCACCACCTTCAGGAATTAATGCGCACATCAAACCAATTCCAAGCGCCCATAAAATCAATGACTCTTTACCAAAAAGTTTGACCTTGCCTGCATCATCTTTTCCGGGCTCCCCCAGATGACCATCATGTTCTGGCGGAAGCAGGTAGTGAGCGATAAATTGGAAAACAAACAATCCAAGAACTGCGATCGCGATTAAGTTATCGCGAGGAGAAACAAAGTTAGCGATTAACCCACCTACTAAGGTCGCAGCAAATGCACCAATACTCCAGAAGCCGTGGAAGCTAGACATCCATCGTCCTTGCGTGTGCTTTTCAATCTCAACCGCCTGACCATTTATCGCAATGTCCATGAAGGAGACATTAAAACCGGTGATAAACAATCCCAAGAGCAAGATCTGCACGCTATCTGCCATTCCAACTACAAAGACTCCTAGCGGCAACAACACCCCAGAAATACGTACAACGATCTTTGATGAGAATGAATGAACAACTCTTCCTGCGATCTGCGCACCCGGAATCGATCCCACAGTGCTTGCTAAGAGAACTAAACCAAACTGACCATCGCTAAGACCCAATGAATTCTTGATCTCTGGAATACGAGGAATCCACGCAAGTCCCAGAAAACCCAGAAAGAAGAATGAGGCGTAAATTGCATTACGGGCTCGAATTCCAAGGGCATATAAATCAGTTGTCATAGAGTGATAACGGTAACTGACAATGACTCAATAGACTCTTACAATCAACTATGTTCTTTTCGTTTTGGCCTCATCTCAACGAATTCTCAAGAACCCGTAAAGATTTAACCTCTGACTTGATCGCTGGAATTACCGTTGCGATCGTTGCCCTTCCATTAGCTATTGGCTTTGGCATTACCTCTGGCATGTCAGCTGCGGCTGGATTAACCACAGCAATCATCGCTGGATTTTTAGCTGCTCTCTTTGGTGGTTCTAAATTCCAGGTAAGTGGCCCCACAGGTGCGATGACAGTCATCTTGATCCCAGTAATTCAAAAGTATGGACCAGAGGCAATCCCCGCTCTTGGCGTCATGGCAGCTGTCATGGTTGTACTGATGGCTATCTTTAAATTAGGCGCAATCATCAATCGAGTTCCTTGGGCAGTTGTTGAAGGATTCACCGTCGGAATCGCGCTGGTGATCTCTCTTCAACAGATTCCTTTAGCCCTTGGAATCGTTAAAGGTGAGGGTGATAAATCATTACCGGTTGCTTGGCACACCATTCAAAACGCACTTGATGCTGGACTCAACACCACTTCGCTACTTGTTGTTGCCTCCACTTTGATTATTAAATTCAACTTTCCACGCTTTGCTAAATCCCTTCCTTTTCACATCCCAGCAAGCTTTGTTTCGCTATTGCTCGTCACTATTTTGGTTAAGCTCTTATCGATAGATGTAGTAACCATTGGTGCGATCCCCCGCAGTATTGGCACCTGCCAAACACCAACATTTGCCGACTTCAACAATCTTCTGATCCCGGCGCTATGGATCGCACTTCTTGCCGCGGTTGAATCACTTCTGTCTGCACGAGTAGCCGATGGAATGGCTAAGGAAGAGAAACACTTCGAACCCAACCGTGAATTATTTGGACAGGGCATTGCAACCCTTGCTGCATCTGTAATGGGTGGAATGCCAGCTACTGGTGCAATCGCACGCACAAGCGTCAACGTTAGATCTCATGCCAAATCTAGGTTCGCATCTATCTTTCATGCACTGGTGTTACTGCTCATCGCTCTGATTGCCGCACCACTTGTCAGTTACATCCCAACCGCTGCTATCGCCGGAGTTCTCTTGGGAACTAGTTACAGAATTCTTAACCCTTCATCGATCATGGAATCGCTGCGCACCACCAAGCCAGAAGCGGCAACTTTGCTTGTCACCGCCGTATCGGTACTGGCCATTGACCTTATTTGGGGAATGGCTATCGGTATCGCACTCCATTTAATTCTGGGACGCATTAAAGTTGGCTCATGGAAGGCGTAAAAGAAAAAGCTGCGGTCAAGCGAGTCATCGCCGCCCTTGCCGAACATGGGTTAACAGGAGAAGTTCATGTTCTTTCAGATAGTGCACGCACAGCTCAAGAAGCAGCCTCTGCATTAGGAATTGAAGTTGGCCAGATCGCTTCTTCGCTTATCTTCAAACTTCCTGATGATTCACCACTTCTGATTATTACAAGTGGTCGTCACCGCGTGGACACTGATTTAGTCGCCAAGAACTTAGGAATTGAAAAGCTCGGACGAGTTGATGCTGACTACGTGAAGGAAAAATCAGGGTTTTCAATTGGTGGAGTAGCCCCCATTGGTTGGGTCTCCCCCGCGACGATCCTTATTGATCAAGCATTAAATGACTATGAGGTTGTTTGGGCGGCAGCTGGCCATCCACATGCGGTCTATCCAACAACATTTACCGAATTAATTGAATGTACAGGTGCTCAACAAATGATTGTCGGCGAATGATAGTTGCGTACTTCTGGACGATTAAGTCTTCACGGGTGCTGAATGCGATTGTTGCAATGGGCTTTGATCGTTTCTTCTTGATGGCAGATAAGAATGTTTCTTTTCATAAATCTTTAGGTACAGGCAAGGGTGAAACCTTTACGCCTAGTGATGCCAATGCATTGCAGTGGGGTTTAGTCGCTGTTGTTGAAGATATTGAAAAGTTTGATTCATCTGCTGTGGTGAAGCGTTGGCGCAAGGGTTCTGTCTCTGAGTTTCGTGCAGTGTTGGAACCGATTTCTTCGCATGGCAAGTGGGCAGGTAAAGAACCTTTTGTTGCTACCGCTAAAGATTGGGATGGGCAGGTTGCGGCAATTACTCGTGCACGTATTAAGTGGAGTCAGAACTTTAGATTTTGGAGTTCGGTGCCACCTGTAACGGTTTCATTAAAATCTGCGCCGGGCTTGGTTGCAGCTATTGGAATAGGTGAGGCCCCTATTGGACTTCAGGGGACTTTTTCGCTGTGGGAGTCTGCGGCCGCGATTCGCGAGTTTGCCTACAAAGGTGCGGCGCATCAAAAGGCGATTGCAGATACATCGGCCTACAACTGGTATTCAGAGGAGCTTTTCGCTCGATTTGCTGTGCGTGAAGTACGCGGATCTTTGTAGTAACTGTCTTATATAAATGGAATAAGGCAGACTTAACCTATGTCCATTCGCCATTACACACCCCGTCGTCGGGCTAGAGGTGGCGCATCTCCCCTGCTGATCAAGGTAATGGGTGTTGCACTTGGCGTAGCAATTTTGATGCAGATCGCATATCCATTAGTAGATGGCACAGCGCTGCAGGTCATCACAATTTCATCTGTTTATCTGGCGGCTCTTGCAATGTTCCTCCATGGAATTGCAGCCTTTGGTGCGCGTTACGGGTGGAGCCTGCTTGGCATCACTCTTGTCTTTGGATTTTTGATTGAACAAATCGGAGTAACAACTAGTTGGCCATTTGGTGAGTACACATACTCATCAACATTGGGTCCAAAGTTATTTAGTGTTCCATTAGTTGTGCCATTTGCTTGGGTGATGATCGCTCATCCATGTTTAGTTGCAGCACGCCGAATTGGTAAGTCATGGGTGTTCTTGTATGGAGCTTTGCTTATGACGGCATGGGATCTTTTCTTAGATCCACTTATGGTGACCGCTGGTCGTTGGACATGGGTTGTTAAAGGGGCACATGTTCCTTTCCAACCTGAGATTCCATTGTCTAATGCATTTGGTTGGCTGTTGTCATCAATAGCGCTGATGACGATTCTGCACTTTTCAACTCCGCGTGATCGTCGCAAGGTGGGTGGATCACTGATCGCAGCTGATGTCATGTTGTTCTGGACTTGGTTTTCAGGGGTTGTTGGAAATCTCTTCTTCTTTGGTCGCCCAGGTATCGCACTCTTTTCAGGAGCGATCCTTGGTGTCCTCTTAACTCCGTACTTCTTTAATCGATGGGTCGGAAGACCGTAAAGCCTTGATGATTCTCTTCTTCCTGCTTCCTCTTATATTGCTGACAATCGCGGCTGTTAACTTTGTGCAAATCCGCACGCCCAAAGCTATTTCTGAGCTCCAGGACTCCGTCGGCGTCGTTGTTCCGATGCGTAATGAGGCAGAGAATGTTGAAGGGATAGTTGCCACCCTTTCAGCACAAGATGCTCCTTTTCACTTTTACCTCTTAGATGACAACTCTGAGGATTCGACCTTTGAACTATTGCAACGATTTACCGCAGGTGACGCACGCTTTACTGTAATCAAAGGTGCGCCCTTGGCTGATGGTTGGATCGGAAAGACCTGGGCCCTGCAGCAATTATTTGAAGCAAGCCATGAAGAGGTTTTAGTTTCAATTGATGCAGATGTGCGATTAACAAATGATGCGATCAACAAGGCGATAACGCTGATGCATGGTGCTCGCTTGGATTTTGTCTCACCGTATCCTCGTCAGATCGCGCAGAGTTTTGCTGAGCGTTTGATTCAACCGTTGCTCCAATGGTCCTGGCTTACAACTGTGCCGCTTCGCTTTGCCGAAGGTGCGCGTATGAAATCAATGGCGGTAGCAAATGGTCAGTTCTTTGTTGTTAAACGTTCCGCATTGGATTCTGTGGGTGGATACCAATCCGTTAAGCATGCGGTGATCGATGATGTTTTCTTGGCACGCGCGTTGATGGCGAGCGGTGCTTCAGGAACAGTGATTAATGGATCAGATATTGCTGAGACTCGAATGTATGCATCATGGAGCGAGATTGAAGCAGGTTACGGAAAGTCCTTGAATAAAGCTTTTGGTTCGCTGATTGGTGCAAGCTTTGTCATTGCCTTTCTCTTTGCAACCAGTATCGCCCCATTAATTCTGGGCCTACTCGGTAATAGGTACGGCTGGCTGGGTTTTGCAGCTATTGTCGGTACGCGAGTATTGAGCGCCATCAAGAGTCGTGGACGCGTTCTAGATAGTGTGTTGCATCCGATATCTATCGTTGCGCTGATTTACCTGATTGTTTACTCATACTTAGTGCGCAAAACAGTGATGTGGAAAGGTCGCACAGTATGAAGATCGTGGTGATCGGTGCAGGTATGGGCGGTATGACCGCTGCTGCACGTTTGTCACGTGGCGGTCACGAAGTTGTTCTGTATGAATCATCAGATCAAGTTGGCGGAAAATGTCGTACCGAATGGATTGGCAAGGTTGCATTTGATACCGGTCCATCATTGCTGACGCTGCCCGCTGTCTATAAGGATTTCTTTCAACGTACCGGTAAGCCAATGGGATTGGTTTGCCCTATTGAATCTGTTGATCCATCCTTTGATTACCGTTTTGCAGATGGCAGCAATGTAAAGTTTTCAAATCTGTCTCGTGAAAAGACACTGGATGCAATCACTGATTCCTTTGGTGCAGAGAGTGCATCCCAATGGGATCGCATCATGAAACGTGCTGAGCGTATGTGGGATGTGAGTCGTGGTCCCTTTATTGAATCTGAGTTGAAATCTCCTTTGTCACTAATTAAGCGAATAACTTTTGTGCGGGATATGAAGATTATTGCGCCATGGAAGACGCTGCGTGTTCATGCAGATGAGATTTTGAAGGATCAGCATCTTCGCTACATCATGGATCGATATGCAACATATAGCGGGTCAGATCCACGCAAAGCACCAGCGGTTTTATCAACGATCGCCTTTGTTGAAGAAAGTTTCGGCGCTTGGCACGTTAAGGGTGGACTAGGTCAACTTGCGACAACTGTGTATCAACGTGCGGTAGATGTTGGCGTTACCTTTCATCTGAACTCCCCCGTTTCAGCAATCAACACGGCGGGTAAGAAGGTCACTGGAGTGACTCTGGCCGACGGAACCGTGGTTGAAGCAGATGCTGTTGTGGCAAATGCTGATGCTTCCTTGGTCTATAACAAGTTAATCAAGGGCCATAAGCGCACCCTGAAGAAGGCCCGTAGAAACATTGAAAAGGCTGATGTTTCAGTCGCCGGGTTCTGTTTGTTGCTAGGTGTGCGCAAAGATGCAGAACAGGTTCTTAATCACCACACAATATTGTTTCCTGACAATTACGATGCAGAATTTGATGCGATCTTTACCCATGCCAAGCCTGTCGAAAAGCCAACGATCTATATCTGCGCTCCACAAGATCCAGCTATGAGTAAGGATGAAACCCTAGAAGGCTGGTTTGTTCTAGTAAACGCTCCTACCCATGGTCAGTTTGATTGGAGCGATAAAGAGTTTGCTCGAAATTATGCCAATACGATTATTGATCAAATCGAAGCGCGTGGGATTTCGGTTCGCGATCGCTTGGAGTCTTTAACAATTAGAACACCTGCAGATCTGGAAGCTGCAGTTCATGCACCAGGTGGTGCAATCTATGGAACTTCAAGTAATGGTGCCCGTGCTGCATTTATGCGTGCGAAGAACCGTTCACCTATCAAAGGTTTGTATTTAGTCGGAGGTTCAGCACACCCAGGTGGTGGATTACCTCTTGTTGGAATAAGTGGAGATTTAGTTACTGAAGCAATTGGCTACGAGAAAAACGCACGACACTAATAAAGCTGTAGCACTGAATCGCAAAGAAAATCATTGAAAGCGCTGTTACGCCTGGAAGTCCTACAAGATCCAATACCAAGATAATAAATATGTAGCTTGCTCGCATTGGACGTTCAGCGGGAGTAACTACACCTAGGTCGCTTACACCCAATGAGATCAACTTTGTTCGCGCATACTCTTGGAACGCTGCAACGCTCCACAGCGCAATTGGAATCCACGCTGGAACGCCGATCACATACAGGGTGTAGAACCACAGCGCTTCGCTAATTCGATCGACAACTGAATCAAGGGTTGCGCCCCATTTACTGTCTCGCTGCTGGAATATCGCAACGCTGCCATCGATTCCATCGCAAAACAGGGAGAAAACTAGGAAACCAATAGACCACCAGGTCTGTGCCGTTAAGGCGGTACCCACAGCACCTAACAAACCTAAGTAGGTAAGTGCGTTAGGAGAAATGCGAAGCAAGGTGCAGATCAAACCAAAACGATAAGAAATGTTCAGCCACGCACCGACGATGCCCTTTGTTTCAGCATCGCTATGCAAAGAACTCCACTTTGCCTTGAACTCTTGGTTACTGAGCATCATTGAGCTTTCTGTAGATTTCTTGGGTAGCTGTTGAGCTATTCATTGTGTAAAAGTGTAGGCCTGGTGCACCAGCTGCTAGTAGATCTTTACAGAGTGATGTTGCTATCTCTACGCCTAGCGCACGCACAGCGTGCGGATCATTTTCAACCTTCGCAAAGGCATCAGCTATGTGGTGTGGAATTGGGGTTCCACCAAGTTCAGCCATTCGATGCAATAACTTCACATTGGTGACCGGCAGGATGCCAGGAATGATTACCAACTTTGACCCACGGGCTGCAAGTGCTTCAACTAATTGGGTGTACTGCTTTACTTCAAAGAAAAATTGTGTGGTTGCAAAGGTTGCACCTAACTCTTCTTTGCGAATAAGCACATCTACATCTTTATCAAAGTCTCCGTTAGATGCAGGGTGGCCATCTGGAAATGCAGCAACTCCGATTGTGAAGCCACCAAACTCGTCAGCTAATTGAACTAATTCATCAGCATGATTGAAACCACCTGGAGTTGGAGTCCATGGTGCACTTGGTCCTCCAGTTGGATCTCCGCGCAACGCCAAAATGCTTGTGATTCCTGCTTCTCTATAACTGTGCAAAATTGCGATCAATTCATCACGAGTAGATCCGACACATGTCAGGTGAGCAACAGTTGAAATACCTGTCCGCTTTGTAATTTCTTGAGCAATTCGAATTGAGCGATCTCTGGTCGAGCCACCTGCGCCATATGTAACTGAGACAAAGTCGGGGGCGATTGATTTAAGCCCTTCGATGGCAGCCCACAGCCGTTCTTCACCCTCAACATCCTTTGGAGGGAAGAACTCGAATGAATACGAAGTGCGGAGTACCACGGAGTGAGGGTACCGTTACCGCGTGAGTTCAGAGCCGAAGGCAACATTAAAGAGCGTGCGAAGCGCCGTTGAAGAAGAGCTAAGCATCTTCCTCAACCGCGAAAGCGCATATCTGAATTCGATCTCATCAGATTTATCACCCGTCTCAGATGCCCTGACCACCTTCTTATTAGATAGTGGAAAGCGACTTCGCCCACTGTTTGCCTATGCAGGATTTGCAGCTGCCGGTGGAGCAATCGAGAAATCAACTACCCGTGCGATGGCCGCTCTTGAACTACTGCAAGCATGTGCGTTAATTCATGATGATCTAATGGATGGATCAGATACACGCAGAGGTAAGCCATCTATTCATCGTCACTTTGAATCTATTCATGTGCAGGATCAACTCGATGGATTTGCGCCTCAATATGGATTATCTGCAGCGGTCTTGCTTGGCGATCTTGCACTTGTGTGGTCTGATCAAATGATTAATAGCGCTGGTTTATCCACTGAACAGTATGCGCGAATGATTCCTTTATATAACGAGATGCGTGTTGAGTTAATGGCTGGACAGTTCTTGGACATTCATGAACAAACTCAAAAAGACACCAGTACAGATCGTTCGATGAAGATTGCACGTTACAAATCGGGTAAGTACACCATTGAACGTCCGCTGCATTTAGGTGCTGCGATGAGTACAAAGCCAAGTAATGAAATCTTTGCGGCGCTGTCTGCATACGGCCTGCCATTAGGTGAAGCTTTCCAACTTCGCGATGATCTATTGGGTGTCTTTGGAGATCCATCAGTTACAGGCAAGCCTGCAGGTGATGATCTTCGTGAAGGAAAGCGCACTGTGTTAATTGCATTGACACATGAACGCCAATCTCCTGCACAGGCTGAAACATGTAAGAAGTACTTTGGTCGCGCAGATCTTGATGCTGAGGGTGTTGCAATCTTGCAAGAAATCATTGAATCCACCGGTGCGCGGGCCGAGCTTGAATCAACTATTGAAAAACTAACTGATGCTGCTTTACATGCAGCTGAATCATCTCTTTTCACCAACGATGGAAAGGCTTTGCTCGTCGAGCTAGCTAACATCGCAACTAAAAGGAGTGCTTAATGCCTGCTCGCGTCAAAGGACCCACAGATCATGTCGTCATCGTTGGGGCAGGCTATGCCGGCTTAAGCGCTGCGCTGCGTCTGGCAGGTGCTGGCCGCAAGGTAACTGTTATTGAACGAGAATCTGTTCCAGGTGGACGAAGTGGTTTGTTGAAAAAAGACGGGTACTCATTTGATACCGGTCCAACTGTTTTGACTATGCCTTCACTTATTCAAGATGCATTTAGTTGTGTCGGAGAAGATATGAAGGACTGGGTAGAGCTCATGCCCGTTTCACCTTTGTATCGCGCTTATTACGCCGATGGATCGCAACTAGATGTCCATGCAAATACCAAGCAGATGGAAGCTGAAATTGCAGAGAAGATCAGCCCCGAAGAGGCTGCTGGTTATGCAAAGTATGTAGATTTTGTAACCAAGTTATACAAGTACGAGATGAATGATTTCATCGATAGAAATATCGATTCACCACTTAATTTGTTGACACCTAACCTTGCGCGTTTAATCGCGCTAGGTGGTTTCCGTCGCCTGTCACCAAAGGTGAATCAGTTTATGAAGGATCCACGATTGCAGAAGGTGTACTCATTCCAGGCGATGTATGCAGGTGTGAGCCCGCAACAGGCGTTAGCAATTTATGCGGTTATCGCTTACATGGATTCAGTCAATGGTGTGTTCTTCCCTAAGGGTGGAATGCATGCAGTTCCTCGTGCGATGGCTGCTGCTGCAGAAAAACATGGAGTTGAATTTAAGTACAACACAACTGTTACAAAGGTAGATGTTCACAACGGTCGCGCAAAGGCGGTCATCACAGAAGATGGTCAACGCATCGAGTGCGATGCAATCATCTTGAACCCGGATCTTCCTGTTGCTTGGCGTGATTTGCTGGGTAAAACTCCGCTTTCAGTCAAGCGTCTGAACTACTCCCCTTCATGCGTCACTATGTTGGTTGGTTCATCAAAGAAGTATGACTTTGCTGCTCACCACAATATTCACTTTGGTGAATCATGGGATGGCGTATTTGATGAATTAATCAAGCAGAAGAAGCTGATGAGCGATCCAAGCGTTTTGGTAACAATTCCTTCGATGGATGATCCATCACTTGCACCAGAAGGAAAGCATTCATATTACGTACTGTTTCCAACCCCTAACTTGGATGCTGATATTGATTGGACCAAGCAGGCAAAGCCATACCGCGATCACATGGTTGAGATCTTGGAACAACGTGGCTACACAGGCTTTGGTGATGCGATTGAGACTGAAGTTTTAACAACTCCACTTGATTGGCAGGCACAAGGCATGGAAGCTGGTGCACCATTTGCCAGCGCACACACCTTCTTCCAAACGGGTCCATTTAGACCACGCAATATGGCGGCCGGTATTGAAAATGTTGTCTTTGCTGGATCTGGAACTCAACCAGGTGTTGGCGTTCCGATGGTTTTGATCTCCGGTCGACTTGCTGCAGAACGTATTGTGGGACCAGTTAAGTAAATGGATGAGTTAACCGCTGCAGGGATTACAGATCCCGATCTTCGTGCATCATACGAAGAGTGCAAGCGGCTCAATGCACTGCATGGAAAGACGTATTACTTAGCAACCTTGTTGTTGCCCAAAGCAAAACGTCCCTTTGTTCATGCACTGTATGGCTTTGCGCGTTATGCCGATGAAATCGTTGATGACTTAGCCTCAGAACTAAGCGTTGAAGAAAAAGCTGAAGTACTGAGCACATGGGGCAACGGAGTTCTGGCAGATCTCAAAAAAGGTACGAGCCAAGATCATGTAGGTCGCGCTCTAATCGATACCGTCAATCGTTTTGATATCCCCCACGAGCACTTTGAAGCTTTTTTACATTCGATGACAATGGATTTAACTGTTCAAGAGTATGAAAGTTATGAAGATTTAATTGAATATGTGTATGGCTCAGCAGCTGTCATTGGTTTAGAGATGGTTCCTATTTTGGGGCCGCTTCACAATGATGCCTTTGAAGCCGCTAAAAAGCTTGGTATTGCTTTTCAATTAGCTAACTTTATTCGCGATGTTGATGAGGATCTTGATCGCGGACGTGTGTACCTACCGCTCAAAGAACTAGGGCAGTTTGGTGTAACCCGTGAAATGCTAGAAGAACGTGTTTTAACACCAGAAATCATTGAAGCCCTGAAGTTTCAAATCGCACGAGTACGCCAATTGCAAGCAGAGGCAGCTCCTGGCATAAAGATGCTTGAAGCATCTAGTCGGCCATGTATTGAAGCGGCAAGCACCTTGTACTGTGGAATTGTGGATGAGGTTGAAAAGATTGGGTATGACATCTTTAATCATCGTGCAAAGACATCTACAGCTAGAAGAATTCGTGTTGCAGGTGCTGCATTTGTTAAGCGCCAGCTGATTTCACGCTAAAGTAATAACTACGGGAGCCCACAAGGCTGAGAGGGTCTGAAATTCAGACCGACCGATTGACCCATCCGGTAATGCGGATGCGGAAAGGAATTAACTATGTCATCCACTTTATTTACAGCCTGGGGCTATGAAGTCTCTATTCTCGAATTCATCGCTGCGGTTACCTCATTTGTTGGCGTGTACTTGGGAACAACAGGAAAGAGAATCACCTGGCCATGGTGGGCATTAAGCAGCGCTTTGTATGGAGTTTTCTTCTACCAAGTCGATCTCTTTGCTAGTGCGGTACTGCAAATAGTTTTCATCATCGCCGCGGTTTACGGTTGGAAGGATTGGGCACCGACTGGTGCTGTTCCAGGAAGAGTTTCAACTCGTAATCGTGGAATTATCGCGATCGCTGTTGTATTTAGCGTTGCAGCCTTAACTCCTGTCTTATCAGGGATTGGTGCTGCAGCAACATGGACAGATGCATTTCTATTGATCGGAAGTCTGACCGCTCAGATCATGATGGTCTATGAAAAGTATGAATCATGGATTGTTTGGTTGATCGTAGATTTAGCTGGAACTATTCAATACGCATTACTTGGGTACTGGTTTACCGCTGTGCTGTATGCAATGTTTACAGTTATTGCAGTGATCGGTTGGAAGCGCTGGAATGACTCTTTTAGCCATTGATGGACCAGCGGGTGCGGGTAAAACCACACTTGCTGCCAAGTTAGAGGCTGAGTACTCAGCGCACTCAACTGTTCGTGTGATCCACATGGATGATTTGTATAACGGTTGGGAAAACGCGCTCGGCAACGCCTTGATGGAGATTCTGGATCGCATCACCTCTGCCCATCTTGCCGGTCGCGAATGCACAATCAAGATCTTTAACTGGCATTTAATGAAGTTTGATCGCGAGGAAATAGTCACGCCTACCGATTACTTAATCATCGAAGGGGTTGGTGCTGCCCAAGCAATTGTGCGTGAAGCAGGTGCCATTACCTACTGGTTAGATATTGATGCTGAAACCGGTTTGCAAAGGGTTTTAGCTCGCGATGGTGCGCATTTTGAAAAGCAAATGCGCCAATGGCAGATTGAACAATCAATTCACTTTGATACCGATCAAACCAGAGAAAACTGCGAGTTTAAACTCACTTCATAAGGTTTTTGGGCGCGCCCTTAGGCCTTGTACAAGGTGGGCTCCATAAAATCTGCACATGTCTGATCTGACCGGAGAGCTCATCGATGGGCGCTACCAATTACTGCGTCAGGTCGCCAATGGTGGAATGGCTTCGATCTATGAAGCCATTGATACTCGTCTCGATAGAAAAGTTGCGGTCAAGATCATGCATCCGCATCTTGCTCAAGATGAAGCATTTGTATCTCGGTTTATCAAGGAAGCGAAAGCTGCAGCTGCTTTATCTCACCCCAACATTGTTGCGGTGCAGGATCAAGGGTGGAATCAAAGCGGAGTTCCTGCAGTCTTTTTAGTAATGGAGCTTATTGAGGGTCACACTCTTCGTGAATATCTCAATGAACGTGGCCGTTTTGACATCAAGGATGCAATTAATTATTTGACTCCTATCTTGAGCGCCCTAGCCGCCGCCCACGTTTTAGGAATTGTGCACCGCGATATCAAGCCGGAAAACATTTTGATCTCTAAAGAAGGCCGCATCAAGATCGCAGATTTTGGATTAGCTCGGGGTGATCTCATAGGTTCCACCATGACAGCTGAATCAAGTGTGATTTTAGGAAGCGTTTCCTACCTATCCCCCGAGCAAGTGCAACGTGGAGTAGCTGATTCTCGCAGCGATGTGTACGCGGCAGGCATCGTTGCGTACGAGATGCTTACTGGAGAAAAGCCGTTTTCAGCAGAGTCGCCAATCCAAATCGCATACATGCATGTCAATGAAGAGATTCCGCGTCTTCGCAGCAAGCGCAAAGATGTGCCACAAGCACTTGATGATTTGATCGCTAGCTCAACGGCGAAAAACCCTGATGAACGTCCACGTACCGCAGGTGATTTCTTAGAGAAGTTACAGCAGATTCAGATTGATTTAGATCCACGTAAGAATCAAATGGATCTTGGGCTAGATCTTCCAGTTGAGCCAATCCGCGAGAAGGCTCGCAAGAAAGTAAAAGAGGTTGCACCGGTCGAAATCACCGCTCCAGTTGTAGAGACAACCAAAGAGATTTGCCGCAAAGAGGAGAAAAAGCAGCGTGCAAGCAAGCGGGTTCGTCGTAACCGCAAAGTTGCCTTGATTCTTGCCGTTGTTTTAGGCGTGGGCGGTTGGTGGACCTTGGTTGGTCCAGGTTCACGCGTAGTTGTGCCATCTGTAGTTGGTGGAAGTTTTGATGAAGCGGTCAGCGTTATCTCACCGTTGGGATTAAACGCGGTTGTTGTTGAAAATAGATTTGATGAGGAAATCCCTAAAGGAAAGATCATCGAAAGTATTCCATCTGGTGGCGGCAAGGTTGATGCAGGTGGCTCCGTTAAGTTAATTGTTTCTAAGGGTCCCGAGCGTTACGCGATCCCGATGACAACAGGGTTAACACCAGAGGCTGCACAAGTTGCAATCAAAAAATCTCCACTTGTAGTGGGAACAATTACCGAAGTATTTAACTCTGACATTCCAAAGGGTTTTGTTATCTCAACTTCACCTGCATCAGGAACATCTGTAAAACGAGACACAAAAGTAAATGTGTTGGTATCAAAGGGAATTGAACAGGTCGCACTTGCTTCTTATCTTGGAAAGAGTGGCGAGCAGGCACTGAATGAGTTGACTGAGGCTGGCTTTACCGTTGAAGCCGGATATGCCTTTAATGAAACCGTTCCAGAGCTTGCAGTTATTTCGCAAAATCCAGCAGGTGGAGCTTCGGCAAATAAGGGTGGCAAGGTTTCCATCTTGATCTCAAAGGGACCTCGTTATACATATATTCCAAAGACTGTTATTACCATGGAAGCAAATGCTGCGAAGGAGATGCTTGAATCTCTTGGTTTAAAGGTCAAGGTTGTAACAATTGGAAATAACAAGAAAAAGGTTGTTAAGAAAGTTTCACCTGCGGTCAACACCAAGGTAAAACGTGGCAGCTTGGTGACGATTACCGTAGGGTAAGCCAATGCCCACACCAGTTAAAAAACCTCGTATCGGTGCCCACACCCCTACTACTGGTGGAATGGCGAAACGATCTATCGCTTACGCACAAGAAATCGGCGCAGAAGCGATTCAAGTTTTTGCATCAAGTCCCCGAACATGGGCGATGCCAGAGGCAAAACCAGAGCTAGATGAAGCATTTAAGGTCAAGGCCTCTGAACTAGATATTGAAAGTTATGTTCACGCTCCCTTTTTAATTAACTTAGGCTCTCCAACAGAGGCGACATACTTAAACTCTTTAGCCTCTACTAAGTATTCATTGCAGCGCGGCGCAGATATTGGCGCACTAGGCGTAGTAATTCACACGGGTTCAGCCGTAGATGTTAACCATGTTGAAAAGGCATGGAAGCAGATCCATGAAGGCATGATGCCGATTCTGAATGCACTTGGTGATGATGCTCCGTACTTGTTACTGGAACCAACAGCAGGCCAAGGTCAAAGTTTGGTGAAGAAGTTAGATGATCTGGAAATGTATTTGAAGGCGTTGGAATACCACCCAAAGGTTGGCATCTGTCTAGATACCTGCCATGTATTTGCTGCAGGACATGACATCTCAGTGAAAGGTGGCATGACAGCGACAATTGATTTACTAGTCGAAATTGCAGGAATCGAACGTTTCCAATTGGTGCACGCCAATGATTCGATGGATGTGTGTGGTGCACTAAAGGATCGCCACCAAAATATTGGAGATGGTCACATCGGCGTAGATCCATTTAAGGAGCTGCTATCCCACCCAGCGGTTGCTAATGCGCCATTAATTCTTGAAACACCAGGTATGGAGAAAGAACATGGCAAGGAAGTTGCGTTGCTGAAGAAGTTGCGCGGCTAATGTCTGCTCGTCATCAGTTTCAATTAAAGCTGGCACCATGGGCGTTGTTGTCCGTTGCGGCTGCATGGGGCTTTGCCTTTGTGGTCATGAAGGATGCGATCCAACGACAAAGCGTTAACAACTTTCTCTTTACCCGCTTTGCTCTTGCTGTCGTAGTAATGCTGATCATTAGACCGCAGACAATTAAGCATTTCAATAAAGATCTTTTGCAACGTGGATCATTGGCTGGAGTATTTCTAGGTCTTGGCTACATCGCACAAACTCTAGGTCTGGAGCGCACAGGCGCTGCGATTACAGGTTTCATTACAGGTTTGTATGTAGTTCTAACCCCATTAATCGCCTGGTTAGTACTGAAAGAAAAGATTTCACGGTTTACCTGGTTGTGCATCATGCTCGCAACAGTTGGTTTAGGACTGTTATCAATCAGAGGCTTTTCTGTTGGAATTGGTGAGATGTTTGTTCTGGCAAGTGCTTTCTTATTCGCCGCTCATATCATCGCCTTAAGTAAGTGGTCATCTGGACGCGATGTGTACGCAATGACTGTTGTCCAACTTACGATGTGTGCAATCTTGTCGGGTGTTGCATCTATTCCTGGTGGCTACTCAGCTCCCCCAGATTCAGGTGTTTGGGCGGTCGTTGTTTTTACCGCTGTCTTTGCAACAGCTATCGCTTTTATTGTGCAAACTTGGTCACAAGCACATATGAGCGCTACAAAGGTTGCGGTGATTTTGACGATGGAGGTTGTCTTTGCAGCAATCTTTGCCATCCTTTTCGGTGGTGAAAGACTCACGCTACAAAGCGCAGTGGGTGGAGTTCTTGTGGTCGTAGCGATGTATTTGATTGTGCTGAAGGAACAGAAGTAGGCTGGCGACATGGCAATTGATCTTCGAAGTGACACAGTAACCCGTCCATCAGCTGCAATGCGTGAAGCGATCGCTAATGCTCCAGTAGGCGATGATGTTTACAGTGATGATCCAACGGTTAACTCACTTGAAGAGCGCGTTGCCGCAATGTTTGGCAAGGAAGCTGGTTTGTTTACTCCAACTGGATCACTTGCAAATCAATTAGCAATTCGCATGTTGGTAGCACCCGGCGAAGAGTTAATCGCAGAAACCAATAGCCACATTGTTCGGGCAGAGCTTGGTGCGGCAGCGGTGTTCAGTGGAATTACTACACGCACCTTTCCTGCGAAAAATGGCCTACTGAAGGCTGCAGATGCCCTTGAAATTGCACGCCCTAACAGCGGTCCTTACCTAGTGTCCACAACCGCTATTGCTGTAGAGAACACCCATAACTTTGGTGGCGGAACTGTTCAACCGATTGCAGAGATTGCAGCCTTGCGTAAAGGTGCCGATGATCTTGGAGTGGCATTGCACTTAGATGGTGCACGTATTTGGAACGCACATGTAGCATCTGGCGTTGCATTTACTGAGTACGGGAAGTACTTCGACACGATCTCTGTCTGTTTATCAAAGGGGTTAGGCGCACCAGTTGGTTCTGTAATGCTTTCTACCAAGGAACGTGTTGCAAAGGCACGTGTGTGGCGCAAGCGATACGGAGCTGGAATGCGCCAAATTGGTTTGTTAGCAGCTGGCGCGCATTACGCACTGGATAACAATATTGATCGCCTAGCTGAAGATCACCGTCGTGCTCAAGAGCTTGCGAAAGCAATTGCCGCTGTTGATTCATCATTAATTGATCCAACAACGGTTCACACCAATATCGTTGGTTTAGATCTTGCAGCTCTTCCGATTACCGCCGCTGAATTTGCTGCACGTTGCAAGGATGCGGGTTTATGGATTAGCGCACTTGGTCCAAAGTATGCACGCCTAGTTACTCATCTAGATTTTGATGATGCTCAATGTGCAGAGGCGATTGAAATTTTAAAGAAAGCCCTCGTGGCTTAAGAGCCACTGCTTCTTATCTACACCGTACGCGTAATTTCCTAGCGCTCCCCCGGTTTTTACAACGCGGTGGCAAGGAACAACAAGCATGATCGCATTGTTTGCACATGCACTTCCAGCTGCACGAACCGCTGCAGGGCTGCCAGCTTTTTCCGCTAAATCCGAATACGACCAGGTTTTTCCAGGTGCAATCTTGCGCATCGCTTTCCAAGCTGCTTGAGAAAAGGGTGCTCCCGGTTGGCGAACCTTGATTCCATTGAGCGCTGTGAGATCACCATCAAAGTAATCATTTACAAGATCTGAGATAACTGGGATTGATTTAACAATCTTTACATCTTTGCCAGCTTTAAAGGCAGAAACCGTTGAGAGATTTGCACCGATCAGAATTTGATCATCGGCAAGTAAGTTGAGTGTGCCTACTGGGGTCTTGTGAGAGGTGATGAAAAGTGGCACTCGCCAAAATTAGCGATCGCGCAACATTTCAGCAACTAGGAAAGCAAGCTCCAGGGATTGAGCGTGGTTAAGACGTGGATCGCACGCTGTTTCATACCGTGAAGCAAGATCCTCATGTGAAATCTCTTCGCCGCCGCCAACACACTCGGTGACATCATCACCAGTTAATTCGATATGTACTCCACCAGGATGTGTTCCCAATGATTTGTGAACTTCGAAGAATCCCTTTACCTCATCCATAACATCATCAAAGCTGCGGGTCTTGTAACCAGTTGGTGCCTCGTAGGTGTTTCCATGCATTGGATCGCACACCCACAGCACCTTTGCGCCAGATTTTGTAACGCCATCAACTAGCGCCGGCAAGATTTCGCGGATGTTCTTTGCACCCATACGTGTAATGAATGTGATTCGTCCAGGCTCGCGATTTGGATCTAACTTGTCGATCAAAGCGAGTGCATCCTCTACCGTTGATTTAGGTCCAAGTTTGATTCCGATTGGATTGCGAACCTTTGAAGCAAAATCAACATGTGCACCATCTAGTTGGCGTGTGCGCTCACCGATCCAGATGAAGTGACCTGAAACATCGTATGCATCGCCGGTACGTGAATCGATACGGGTTAAAGCCTTTTCGTACTCCATGATTAACGCTTCATGGCTGGCAAAGAAATCAACTGATTTAAAGCTCTCAGGATCTACTCCTGCAGATTTCATAAATGCTAATGCGCGGCCAATCTCATTAGCCATCTTCTCGTAGCGATCGCCAACCTTTGAATCGCGGATAAAGCCCTTGTTCCATTCATGAACCTGGCGAAGATCTGCAAAACCACCTTGAGTAAATGCACGAACCAAGTTAAGAGTTGCAGCAGATGTGTTGTACACCCGAACCAATCGATGTGGATCTGGTGTACGAGCAGCTTCTGTGAATTCAATATCGTTGACTGCATCTCCGCGGTAGGCAGGAAGCTTTACATCCCCACGGGTTTCAAAATCACTGGAACGAGGCTTTGCAAACTGCCCCGCCATACGACCAACCTTGATTACGGGAAGACTTGAGTAGTACTGCAATACAGCAGCCATTTGAAGAATAGTTTTAATACGGTTTCTAATTGAATCTGCGGTAGCTGATGCAAAAGTTTCTGCACAATCGCCACCTTGTAACCAAAATGCTTTTCCTTCGGCAGCGAGCGCAATTCGAGCTTTGAGATCATCGCACTCACCAGCAAAGACCAATGGAGGTAGCGCTTTGAGCTCTGCTACCGCTGCCTTTACTTGTGGACCATCTGGTCCACCTGGCCATGTTGGTTGCTGGGCAGCAACAAGGCCAGGTGTGAACAGAGTGTCTAACTTCGTGCTCGAATTCGAGGTCATTGGAGAAGTGTAGAGAGTTCAAAGGTCATTGCGCGGGGCAATTATCCGAAGAAGATCTCTGATTCCTTGTATAGCTCAAGTGGAACAGTCTTTAGCTTCTCAGTTGCTGTTGCTAGCGGCACACGAGCGATATTTGTACCGTGTAGTGCAACCATCTTGCCCCAGTCACCTTCATGAGCAGCTGTGATCGCATGGAGACCGAAGCGAGTAGCCAAGACACGGTCAAATGCTGTTGGAGTTCCACCACGCTGGATGTGTCCCAATACAGATGTACGTGCTTCCTTGCCTGTCTTCTCTTCTATCTGACCAGCTAGCCAGTCACCGATACCTGAAAGCTTGACGTGACCAAATGAGTCAAGGGTCTGATCCTTAACAACCATGTCACCATCTTGAGGAATTGCACCCTCGGCGATAACGATGATTGGTGCGTAGTGAGACTTGAAACGAGACTCAACCCATTCACATACCTTGTCGACAGAGAACTTCTGCTCTGGAATCAAGATACATGTCGCGCCGCCTGCAAGACCTGAGTGAAGCGCGATCCAACCTGCATGACGGCCCATAACTTCTACGATCAATGCACGGTGGTGTGATTCAGCTGTTGTGTGCAGACGGTCAATCGCTTCCACCGCGATGTTTACAGATGTATCAAAACCAAATGTGTAATCGGTGTTGTTCAGATCATTATCGATCGTCTTTGGAACACCAATCACCTTGACGCCAAGAGCATCAAGCTTTGTTGCAACACCAAGAGTGTCTTCTCCACCAATTGCGATCAACGCATCGATGCCAGCCTTCTCAAGGTTTTCCTTAATCTTTTCTACGCCACCCTCGATCTTGAAAGGGTTGGTACGTGATGAACCAAGAATGGTTCCGCCGCGAGGCAAGATTCCACGTGTTGTTTCGATGTTCAACGGCATGGTTAGACCCTCTAGAGGTCCCTTCCATCCATCACGGAAACCAACAAACTCGTGACCGTACTCTTTGACACCTTTACGAACTACTGCGCGGATAACCGCGTTAAGACCAGGGCAATCTCCGCCGCCAGTGAGGACACCAATACGCATGATTTACTCCAACAATTTTATTGTTTGATTGAGTGGCTCAAATACTTTCCGCCACCTGTGGTCAACGCTGACTGGCACAGTCTAGCCTTGCCCCATGGCTAATCGACAACTCATCGCCGGCGTGGATTCCTCAACCCAATCTGTGAAGGTAGTTATTCGCGATGCTCACACAGGTGAGTTAGTGCGCCAGGGACGTGCCTCCCACCCCGATGGCACCGAGGTTGATCCCGCGCATTGGCTGAGTGGATTACATGTCGCTTTCGCAGATGCAGGTGGATTAGATGATGTCGAAGCGATTTCTATTGCAGGACAGCAACATGGAATGGTCGCAATTGATGCACAGGGTGAAGTAATTAGAAAAGCACTGTTGTGGAATGACACTCGTTCTGCAAAGGAGGCCGATGATCTCAATCGCGAAGTCGGCGGTGATCAAGAAATTGCGCGAAAAGTTGGATCAAAGTTAGTCGCATCCTTTACCGCATCCAAAGTTCGTTGGATGGCAGATCACGAGCCTGAAAACGCAGCTCGCGTTGCATCCATCGCACTGCCCCACGATTGGTTGTCCTGGCTGCTACAAGGTGGCAAGGATTTATCAAAATTATTTACCGATCGTAGCGATGCATCGGGAACTGGTTACTTTGATCCCAGCACATCTCATTACCGCGAAGACATTGTTCGCCTAGCACTGCGTCATGATCAAGAGCTAACCCTTCCAAGGATTATTCAGCCAGCTCAATTTGGCGGGACAACCCTTTCTGGAATTCCAATCGCAGCAGGTGCCGGTGATAACGCGGGAGCTGCATTGGGATTACAAGCACAACCCGGTGATGTCATTGTTTCTTTAGGAACAAGTGGAACCGCATTTGCAGTTTCGGAAACTCCAACCCATGATGCAAGTGGCGCGGTTGCAGGTTTTGCTGATGCAACCGGGCGATACCTGCCATTGGTGTGCACGCTAAACGCCGCACGTATCTTGGATGCAGCGTGCAGAATATTAGGAAAAAACCATGATGAGGTTGCACAACTTGCATTAGCCGCAAAGCCTGGAGCGAATGGATTAACACTTCTGCCCTACTTTGAGGGTGAAAGAACACCTAACCGCCCAAAGGCAACTGGTGTCTTTGCTGGAATGAATTTGAACAACTCAAATCAAGAAGATATTGCTCGTGCAATGGTTGAAGGAATGCTTGCGGGATTGGCAGATGCTGTTGATGCATTAGTCGCTCTAGGTGTCGGTATTAATCGCATTTTGCTCATTGGTGGTGCAGCGAAAAATCCTGCAGTCCCAGTTATCGCTAGCGCGTTGTTTGGCCGGGAAGTGTTAGTGCCACCAGCAGGTGAATATGTTGCCGATGGTGCAGCTAAGCAAGCAGCATGGGCCCTACTTGGTGAGATGCCAACCTGGAATTTAGGAGAAGTTACTCATCACACCAGTTCAGCAACACCAGATGTAATGGCACGGTACAAGGAGCTTAAGAACAATACTCAGGATTGGTCATGACCCTTCGCCCTGAATATGTGAAGCTGCTACAAGATATGGCAGCGATGCAAGTGCCTGAGTTGTGGGAAATTCCGATTTCGCAGACCCGAAGTTTCTCGCAAGCTCAACTTAAAATAGCCGCTGATCTAGCACCCATTCACTCGATCACCGATAGATATATTCCTGGGCCAACGGCAGATCTTCATATTCGAATGTTCAGACCCAATGATTCAGAGAACTTGCCTTGCATAATCTACTTTCACGGAAGTGGCTGGACACTTGGCTTCATTGATCTTTTCAATCCATGTCTGTCGATGCTCAGCAAGGAAAGCGAGAGCATCGTCATCGCCGTTAATTACCAAAAAGCTCCAGAGCATCCATTTCCAGAACCATTTAATGATTGTTATGCAACCCTGGAATGGGCTGTAAATAACGCGACTGAACTTGGGATTGATCCTAAAAATATCTCGGTCGGCGGGGACAGTGCAGGTGGAAATCTCGCCGCTGCTGTTGCACTGCGCTGTCGTGATGAGCAACTAATTTCCTTAGCCTCACAATTGCTCGTATATCCATGTACCAATAAGGATTTTTCAACCCAGAGCTACAACAGATTTGCCAGCGGGTATGGTCTATCGACTAAAGCTATGCAATGGTTTTGGGATCAATACCTTCAAGATGGGCGCCATGCAGATAACCCGTACGCCTGCCCTGCACGAGCAACATCACTTGAAAATTCTCCTCCTACCATTCTGATCACAGCTCAATATGATCCATTGACAAGTGATGGTGAAAATTACCGCGATCTACTAGCACGTGATGGAGTGGAAGTTGTTTACAAGGAGTTTGCTGGAGTAATCCATGGATTCTTTAGAGCACCTGAGATTACATCTGCATCAAATGAGGCGATTTCTTTTGTTTCACAAGAGTTGAAAAAGCTTAGACGGTAACGCGAACACCCTTACCGACAATAACAATTCCGCCTTCGCTGACTGTGAAACGTTGGCGATCCCGCTCTAAATCAACACCGATCTGCGCTCCTGGATCTACCACTACGCTCTTATCAAGAATTGCTTTGCGAATGATCGCCTTTTCACCGATGCGAACATTAGGCATCAATACTGTGCCTTCGACTATGGCTGCTTTTCCAACTGAAACATCGTAAGAAACTACGGATCCATGCAGGATTCCACCAGAGACAATTGAACCCGCTCCGACGATTGAATCATGGGCTGCTCCGCCCTCACTGAACTTGGCAGGTGGCAATGATGGTGGATTGGTAAGCAACGGCCAATCTCGGTTGTATAGATTAAAAATTGGGTGAACAGAGACAAGGTCCATATGTGCGTCGTAGTACGCATCGATTGAACCCACATCACGCCAGTAACCCTTATCGCGCTCTGTTTCTCCAGGCACAACATTGTTAGCAAAGTCGTAGACCATCGCCTGACCTTGTGAAGTTAGGTAAGGAATGATGTTTCCACCGAGATCATGTCGCGATTCAATATCTTCAGAATCAAGGATCAGCGCCTCTTCCATCACATCGCGCTTAAAGATGTAGTTACCCATTGACACTAATGAAAGCTCGGGATGACCTGGCATCGCTGGTGGATTTGCAGGCTTTTCATGGAAAGCCTTAATGGTGATTCCATCCTCTGCTAATTCGATAACACCAAAATCATGTGCTTCAGATCGTGGCATACGAATCGCTGCAACTGTTACGCCAGCACCTGAATCAACATGTTGTTGGAACATCTGCATTGGATCCATGCGATACACGTGATCTGCACCAAAAACTAAAACATGCTTCGGATCTTCATCATGAATCAAATTGAAATTTTGCAAAATCGCATCGGCACTACCTGTGTACCACCGTGGTCCTAAACGCTGTTGTGCAGGAACAGGGGTGATGTAATTTCCGAGTAATGAGGACATGCGCCAGGTTGTTGTGATGTGGCGGTCCAGTGAGTGAGATTTGTACTGAGTCAGCACAGCAATCTTGAGCATGTTGGCATTTGCAAGGTTTGATAAAACAAAATCAATCAAACGATATGAGCCACCAAAAGGAACTGCAGGCTTGGCGCGATCTGCTGTCAGCGGCATTAAGCGCTTTCCTTCGCCACCAGCAAGAACGATGCTGAGCGGAAGTTGCAGTTTGGCCATGTCTTAACGATAGCCTTTCACCCTTGTCGAAGGAAGAGGAATACAAAGATATGACCGCGTTAAAGGTTGGAATCGTTACCAAAGAGTGGCCGCCGGCCATTTATGGTGGCGCTGGAGTCCATGTCCTCCAACTAACGCAAGCCCTTCGCACAATCAAGGATGTTCATGTCGATGTTCACTGCTTTGGTGGCAAACGAGATGATGCTTTTGGTTACTCACTGCCTGATGGTTTTGCCGATGCTAATCCAGCGGTTCAAGCTTTAGCGATTGATCTTGAGATGGCAACACATCTTGGTCATGTTGATGTTGTTCACTCACACACTTGGTATGCAAACATGGCAGGACATGTTGCCTCGCTTCAACACGGAATTCCCCACATCGTCAGCGCGCACTCGCTTGAACCATTGCGTCCTTGGAAATCAGAACAACTGGGTGGCGGCTATCGCATTTCATCATGGGCAGAAAAGACCGCCTACGAAGCAGCAAGCGCAATCATTGCAGTGAGTGATGGAATGCGCGCAGATGTTTTGAAGGCGTACCCTGCTATTGATCCAGCAAAGGTTGTCACTATTAGAAATGGTGTTGATACCAATAAGTTTGCTCCTAACCACGATGCAGCGGTTCCAGAAAGCTTTGGAATCAACGGACCGTATGCAATCTTTGTAGGTCGCATTACCCGTCAAAAGGGTTTGGCGCATTTACTGCGTGCTTGGAAGGATGTTCCAGCTGAATTTGGTTTGGTACTAGCTGCCGGAAGTCCAGATGAAGAAGGTATCGGCAATGAAGTGGCCGCATTAATTGCAGAGCTTCAATCAACCCGTAGCAATGTGTGGTGGATTAAGGAGATGCTCCCCCACGATCAGTTAACTGCAATGTTAACGGCGGCGGATTTATTCATCTGTCCTTCTATTTATGAACCACTTGGAATTGTGAACCTAGAAGCGATGGGCTGCGAAACCGCGGTTTTGGGCTCACGTGTAGGAGGAATCCCAGAAGTTGTTGCCGATAAGGAAACCGGCGAGCTTGTTGATTACAACGGTGAAGCCGCTCCCTTTGAAAAAGCTTTAACAGAGTCCATTACTCGTTTAATGTCACAGCCAGATCTGCTTAAAAAGTATGGTGCTGCAGGACGTGCTCGAGCTCAAAAACTATTTGGATGGGATGCCGTTGCAGCGTTGACTGTAGATCTCTACCGCCGTGTGATTGCGTAAATGAGTCGTAAATCGCTGTTCCACTTTGTTTTGGTTGGAATTTTATGGGGTATCCCTTACCTATTGATGAAGGTTGCCGTTGAAGATTTTCCACCTGCCGCAGTAGTTGCTGGTCGCACCTTGATTGGTGCCTCTATTTTGATTCCCGTTGCTATTTATCGTAAGAAGTTTAAAGGCGCGGTCTTGGGCTTTAAGTTTGTTGCTTTCTACGCGCTCATGGAGATGATCGGCCCGTGGATCTTGATTACTACCGCAGAACAAAAGATTAATTCTGGGCTTGCTGGTTTGTTAGTTTCTACCGTTCCAATCTTTGCAACAATCATTACCTCTTTACGCGGAGATCATTCAGTCTGGCAGTTCAAGCGAATTGTTGGAATCGTCGTTGGATTTGTTGGTTTGATCCTGGTTGTTGGTATTGAAAGCCTTACTGGAACCAGTGATCCACTTTCAATCGCGATGGTGATTCTGGCTTCAATGGGTTACGCATACGCGGTAATTATGGTGACCTCTAACCTGCCTTTGGTTGATGGAATTGCGATTAACGGTCTTGCAATGGCGCTGACAACAATCTTCTGGGCACCGGTCGCAATTGCTCAGTGGCCATCTAGCATTTCGATGGATTCAGCGTTGTCGCTGATTGCGCTCGGAGTATTCAGTACAGCCTTTGCATTCATCTTGTTCTTCAAGGTCATGGATGAGATTGGGCCTGCACGCGGTTCGTTAGTTACTTACTTGAACACGGCAGTTGCTGTGGTTCTAGGAGTAATTATTTTGAAGGAGCCTTTGACTGCGGGAATCATCATTGGATTGCCACTTGTGTTAGTCGGTTCATATCTTGCAAGCAGAAAGAGCCAAGAAAAAGCGGTGAGTTAAGCCTTTTCGCCAAACCCAAGTTTTGCAAGCAACTTCGGATCCTTTTGCCATTCCTTTGAAACCTTGATGTGAAGTCCAAGGAAAATCTTTGCAGCAAGTGCGCGCTCAATATCTGCACGAGCGCGAATTCCGATCTCTTTTAAGCGAGCTCCCTGATGTCCCAACAAAATAGCGCGTTGAGTATCGCGCTCTACGTGAATAGTTGCGTGAACATCGAAAAATGGGCGTGAACCCTTTTCCTCTCGCTCACCGAATTCATCAATTGTCACAACGATCGAGTGCGGGAGCTCTTCACGAACATCTTGCAGAGCTGCTTCTCGAATAAACTCGCAGATTAACTGCTCAATAGCTTGATCACTTGTTGTTCCCTCTGGATAGTACTGAGGGCCTGCCGGAAGGTTCTTACCAATAAGTTCATTGAGCAGATCTACCTGATCATGAATTGCAGCCGAGACCGGAATGATTTCATCCCAAACAAAACCTTCGGCGATCTTCATGATGCCAAGCAAGCGAACTGCGAGCTTTTCCTTAGAAATCAAATCTGTTTTTGTGATGACCGCAAACTTTTTAGCCTTTGGGTGCTTTGCGATTTCGGCAGCGATAAAGGTGTCACCAGCGCCAGATGTTTCATCGGCTGGAATACACATGATCACGATGTCGACCGAGTCCATGCTTTGATCTACAACTTGATTCAGACGCTGACCCAATAAAGTCTTTGGCTTATGAACACCTGGTGTATCTACAAGCACCGCTTGGAATTCAGGGCGGTGAACAATGCCGCGGATCGCTGTGCGAGTTGTGTTGGGATGATGAGAAGTAATTGCGATCTTGCTACCAACTAAAGCGTTAATCAAGGTTGATTTACCAACGTTAGGGCGGCCAACAATGGCTACAAAGCCCGAACGGAAATCACTCATGGGCTTATTCTCTCACTAATTAACGCCAATAAACTCCACAGCATCTGCGACAGATGTAACGATCTCTGCAGCTCTTTCTCCAATTAAGCGATGACACCCTTCGCTTGTCGGAGATGTAATAGGTCCTGGAATCGCCATAACGGGTCGAAAGATCTCCGCCGCATCACGTGCGGTTCGCAATGATCCGCTTCGAAAGGCAGCTTCCACTACAAGGGTTGCTTTAGAAAGCGCGGCAATCAAACGGTTGCGAGTTAAGAATCGATTGGGAAGTGCTCTGTGCCCCGGCATGAACTCTGTAACCATCGCACCTGATTCGCAGATTTCAGCAAACAATCTGGTGTTTCCCGCTGGGTAGTTAATATCAATGCCAGATGCAACAACCGCGACCGTTACCCCTTCGGCAATCAATGCACCTTTATGTGCATAGGAATCAATTCCGTAAGCTCCCCCGCTAACAATTGCCCACTCACGATCTGCAAAACCTGCAGCAAACTCACCGGCAATTCTTGCTCCATACGATGTTGGATTACGTGTTCCTACTATCGCCAACGATGGCTGGTGCAGTGCGTTGATATTTCCCTTGAGGATTAAACCAATAGGAGGGGCTGCAAGATCGTTGAGCTGTTCAGGCCAATCCTCATCATCTGGCGTGATTAGGCGCGCGTAGTGTTTATCTATTTCAGTCAGGATTTTGTCACCATTGGTTTCGCGCAGATTAGTAATCAACTTTTCATACCTAATCGGGTCATATCCCCCATTGAGTAACTTGTTATACACCGCAAGTGCGCCGTGAGTTGAAATCTCTGCACACCAGAAGGTGTGACCGCCTTCGACAATGCTAAACAAACAGGCTCGTGCCAACTGTTCATTCATGCTTCGACCTTGCCTCTCATGGCATGTGCGGCTTCTACATCCTGCATCGTTGGAATGGGATGTCCATGTAAATCGGCAAAACTCCATGAAGTACGAATTATTTTGTGAAGTCCTCGCGCCGTGATCTGCTCTTTGTCTAATTCATCATGCAGAAAGTTCATCGCCTTACGTTCTGGTTGAAAGGTTGATCGCAAGGCACGTGCTGGAATCTGCGAGTTCAAACTCCATCCCATGCCGGCGAAACGTTTTTCAGCAACTGCGCGAGCAGCGATAACACGTTGCCTGATGGCTTCGCTGGTTTCACCAAGTTCATTACGAGCCATATCCACGCGACCAACAGGTTCAACCTGCACACGTAAATCAATTCGATCCATTAACGGTCCAGAAAGTTTTCCTAAGTACCGCCGCACTTGTTGCGAAGTACAGGTGCAGTTACGACCACGACCGGTGAACTTGCCACATGGGCATGGATTAGCAGCTAACACCAGTAGAAACTGAGCGGGAAAGGTCAGATTTCCAACGCTTCTGGCGATAGTTACAGTGCCTGATTCGAGCGGTTGTCGTAAGGAATCTAAAACTCCAGGGCCACATTCGGGGGCTTCATCAACAAAGAGAACACCGTAATGTGCAAGAGAACATGCACCTGGCTTAATGACATGCGAACCTCCCCCGACCATAGCGATACGTGTTGTTGTGTGATGCGGAGAAACAATGGGTGCAAGCAATGACAAAGGTGAACGCTGGGTCAAAGTACCTGCAATCGAATGAACCGCAGTTACCTCTAACGCTTGTTCAATGGATAAAGAGGGCATGATCGTTGGAATTCTTTCGGCGATCATTGTTTTTCCTGCTCCGGGTGGGCCGATCAACAAGATGTGATGACCGCCAATCGCTGCAATCTCGGCCGCTAAACGCGCAGCAGATTGCCCCGCAACATCTGCAAAATCTAATCGCGTGTCAGTTTGTTCCCACTGCAGATCGATCTCTTGAACAACTTCGCGTTCGCCTGTGCGAAGCCAACGCAACACTTGTTTGAGATGCTCCATCGGAACAATGGTCATTGCTTGCATTAACTGTGCTTCTTCAAAGTTTGCCGAAGGTACAACCGCTGTGCGAATACCTGCTTTGTACGCCGCCATCAATGCAGGCAGGACTCCGCGCACTGAACGAATTCTTCCATCCAGCGAGAGTTCGCCAAGAAATAGAAGTTCGGCAATTCTGTCGCGAGGCACAGTGTCATGTGCAGACAAGAGGGCGATACAAATCGCTAAATCAAAACTTGATCCACTCTTTGGTAACCAAGCTGGTGATAGCGAAACTGTTACCTTTCGATTGGGCCAAACTTCGCCACAGTTAACAATTGCACTGCGGACGCGATCCCGGGATTCGGATAACGCAGCATCTGGCAATCCCAGCAATGCATATCCCGGTAAACCATCTGCAATATCAACCTCGATCGTTACAAGGTGGCCTTCTAAACCTTGCAACGCGACTGAATGCGTCAGCGCAAGAGTCATAGCAACTTCTCGCGGTATTCAATGGAAAGCCTTCCATCTGGCTGCACTAAAACCGCTGCAACATCGATTTGATAATCGCACCCCAAACATCCATGTGTAGCTAACCAGGCAAGAGCTAAACGTTGCATTCGATGGGCTTTATCTCGATTGATCGCTTCGAAGGGATGTCCAAATGCAACGGAACTTCGAGTCTTAACCTCAACAAATGAAAAGATTCCAGTGGGATTTAGGGCGACGATATCTATTTCGCCTTCTCGTATCCGCCAATTTCTTTCAATTACTTCGCAATGACGATCGATTAGATAATGAGCAACCGCATCCTCGCCAAGCGCTCCAGTACTTTGATTATTCTTTGTCTTCATGGTCAGGGAGGATAAATACCCCAATCATGCGCAGGTGCAGCGCTGAACTTACTTGTGGATTAGGGCAGCAACATTGGCAAAAGAGGTTCGGTGCTGTGCACAAGGTCCATGCTCATTCAGCGCCTTTGTGTGTGCAGCTGTTATGTACCCCTTGTGACCGGCAAAACCATACAGTGGAAATTCATTATCCATCTCGCGCATGATGCGATCACGAGTTACCTTTGCGATTACCGATGCGGCGCTAATTGAAACAACTACTTGATCACCTTTCCAGACCGCCAGGTTTGGAACACCTAAACCTTCGATCGCATATCCATCAGTTAAAACATAGGCGGGTTCAACACTTAATCCCTGAACCGCTCGGCGCATTCCATCTAAATTAGCTGCGTGCACACCACGTGCATCAACCTGGCTGGCAGGAACGATAACAACACTGACAGATGCTGCGACCTGATGGATTAAATCAAAAACTGCATCACGCTTATTTTCCGGGATCTCTTTGGAATCACGAACTACCGCAAGCTCTGCTGCAAAGGGATCGTTGAGAACAACTGAAGCGATGACAAGAGGGCCTGCACATGCTCCACGACCTGCTTCATCAACACCTGCAATCGGTGAGATTCCCGCATTAGTCAAAAGCTGTTCAATAACCTTCATAAGGTTACTTAGTTAATACATCAACTCTTGGAACATATGTGATGTGCTTAAAAGGCCAGATGACTCCAACTACACGCCCGCTTACCTTAGATTCAGGAACAAAGCCCTTATTAATATCCTCTTGGTGATAGCGAGAATCTGCACTTGCTCCGCGGTGATCTCCCATTACCCATAACTTGCCCTTGGGAACGGTGACATCAAAGTTCATTTCTGATGGCTTATTGCCAGCAAAGATATAAGGCTCAGTAACTTCGACGCCATTGATAGTTAATTTGCCATCTTTGGTACAGCAGACAACACGGTCGCCGCCCACACCAATGACACGCTTAACTAAGTACTGCTTGGCAGGGTTGGGAAGAACTCCAACAGTTACAAGTGCGCTCTTAGCCTTTGCAACATACTTATTTGTTGAGTAATCAATGATCTCTGGAAGCCAGTTATTGGGATCGCGGAATACAACTACATCTCCACGCTTAATAGTGTTTGAAATAAAGGGAACTTTGTTTACTGCAACGCGATCCTTGATTTGAAGTGTGTTTTCCATGGATCCAGATGGAATATAGAAAAACTGCACTAAGAATGTCTTGATAAATAAGGAGACAACGAGTGCAACAACAACAAGGATTGGGAGCTCCTTAAGGAGCGATCCCTTATTACGCATTGAAGAGATTATTCAGCTTTTGGAGCTTCAGCTGCTTCTTCAGCAGCTGGTGCATCAACAACTGCTTCAGGTGCATCCACAACATCTGCAGTCGCAACTTCAGCTGGAACCTCTGCCACAGCAACCTCTGCTACTGGCTCGGACACAGCAACAGGCTCAGGAATAACTACTGGTTCTGGAGTTGAAAGAATTCCATCGCCGTAACCTTCGACGCCATCGCGCTTTTCGCGAATCTTTGCAGCCTTACCGCGGAGATCGCGTAGGTAGTACAGCTTGGCGCGACGTACTTCGCCCTTCTTTACTAACTCGATCTTTTCAATAACAGGTGTGTGAACTGGGAAGGTACGCTCAACGCCAACGCCGTATGAAACCTTACGGATTGTGAAAGTCTCGCGAACGCCATCACCTTGGCGACGGATTACTACACCCTGGAAAACCTGAAGACGGCTCTTGTTACCTTCGATAACGCGAACATGGATCTTGAGCTCATCACCAGCACGGAACTGTGGGATGTCTTTGCGCAGCGATGCTGCATCTACGGCGTCAAGAATGTTCATATTCGGATCCTTTTGTCATTTCTATTAAGCACGCGCTTTGGCGGTGCAGACTGCGTATTGTGCCATAGCCACGCTCAGAACCGTAAATCGGCCTCTAGCGCTCGGGCTTACTCCGGGATCTGAGCGTTGAGCGCCTCAAAGAGGTGGGGGCCAGCGGCGACGGTCAGATTGAGCCCATGCCAGGGACGGGTGGTCACAATGGCACCGGCTTCACGAGCGATCAGCTCTGCGGCAGCTAGATCCCATTCATAGAGTCCAGTTTCAAAGTAACCATCGACCAATCCAGTCGCCACATGGCAGATATCAGCAGCGGCTGATCCAATTCGACGAAGATCTCGAATCTGCGGAAGCAAAACATTCACAATCTTTAACTGCTCAATTCGGTTTTTTACATCGTAGGCAAAGCCCGATGACAATAAAGCGCGATTGAGTTCAACTGGATCATTACAGGCGATTTTCACATCATTGAGGAATGCTCCCCCATCTTTGCTTGCATGCCAGGTTGAGTTAACAGTTGGTGAATGAACAACGCCGACCAAGGTTCCATTTTCATCTTTTGCGGCGATGCTAATCGCCCATCCAGGTAATCCGTAAAAGTAATTAACTGTGCCATCTACCGGATCAATAACCCAGGTGATCCCACTTTTGCTGGCACGTGATGTTCCCTCTTCTCCGATGATTCCATCATCGGGACGTGCAGCCAAAATACTTTCAACAATTAACTTTTCACTTGCATGATCCATTTGGGTTGCAATATCAATTGCCGTTGATTTAACTGTTAAGTCCCATGAAGCGGGACGATCGACCAACAAATCTCCAGCTTGACGCGCAATCTTTAATGCAAGTTGAAGTAGCTCATTGGTATCTGTCATAACCGCAGTCTAATGGCGGGATAGACTCTTGCCTATGTTCTCAGGGTACTTAACGCTATTTAGAACCCCTGGGGCGCTGAAATTTTCAATTCCTGGCGTAATTGCACGTATGCCAATTTCGATGGATTCACTTGCACTTATTTTCATAGTTGTCGCCGTTAGTGATTCATATGCAATTGCCGGTGCTTTGAGTGCAACCGCATCGGTAGTTATGGCCCTGGCAACTCCGCACTGGTCAAGGGTTGCAGATCGCATTGGTCAAAGTGCAATGCTGGTCAGAGTTATTCCCGTCAAGGTTATTGCCTTTTGTGCTTTCACAGTCTTGGTCCTTAATGAAACACCGGTGTGGAGCTGGTTTGTATCCATCATTATCGCTGAAGCATTTTCTGTAAATACTGGCGGACTTGTTCGTCGACGTTGGTTGCACATATTAAGTCCTGACAAAACAACCACCGCAGAGGATGAACAGGATCGTCATCTAGTAAACACCGCTTACTCATTTGAAGCGTTGATGGATGAGGTTGTCTTTATTCTTGGACCAATCATCGTCACCGCATGTGCAACATCTATCTCTCCTGCTGCGGGCATCATTTCAGGAATCATCTTTGTGGCAATTGGTTTTCCATTATTTATTATGGCCAAAGAGACGGAGCCACCTGCAAATCCAAAGCGCATCGTCGATCCACATCCAGCTGTTATCAAAAACAAGCGGGTGCAAGCGGTAGTTCTTCCCACCACATTATTGGGCGGCTTCTTCGGATCGATCGCAATCGTGACCGTTGCCTTTGCTGAGTTCCGTGGTCAAGAAGCTCAATCTGGAATCCTGTTAGCGATTTGGGCGGCCGGTAGCGCAGTTGCCGCTGTTATCAACGGGGTAATTAAATGGAAGTTAACTAGTGCGGCGCGCTTCTTAATCTTCCTCTTTGCCTTAACTGTTCTTTCGATTCCGATGTTGTTTGCACATTCAATTACCTGGCTAGCTGTTGCACTCTTCTTTAACGGTTTTGCGATCGCTCCCCTTGTTATTAATGCTTATGGTGTTGCAGAAGGTGCGGTTCCGCCAGATCAAATCACTGAAACTTTGACCTGGGTCGTTGCAGGTATGCCTATGGGCGGTGCAATTTCTAGTGCGCTATCTGGGCAAATCATCGACCGTTTTGGTGCAGACATCGCATTTTGGGTACCTCTGGGATTCATGATCGCGGCATGTGCAGCCACACTTCCGTATTTCCAGACTTATAAGGGGCTTATCGGCTACCCTCGTGCTCGTGACTGAGCTACGACTTAATGGAAAGACCGAAGATGGTCTCTACCTTTCATTGCATGACCATGATGGACAGGAATTTACCGTTCGAGTTTCTGACACATTGCGCGCAACTGTAAATCAGCAACGTTTGATGGCGGTTCCAGCAAGTGATGAGCCAAGTATTTCAATTAAAGAGATTCAGCGATTGCTGCGTGCAGGACAGACAGCAGAACAAATCGCTCGCGAAAATGACACAACAATTGAAAAGGTTGAACGTTTCGCCGGACCAATTCTTTCTGAACGTATTTACATTATTGATCAAGCGCAGCAAATTGCGATCCGCAAAGAAGGCGGACGGGATGCGGTTACTTTGCTCGGAGTTGTGATCTCACGTTTAGCACCACGCAACATCGATTCATCTGAACTTTCCTGGGACACATGGCGTCTCGAAGATGGAACGTGGACTATTGAACTTCACTATCCAAATACTTCTGGTGTCGGAATTGCGCAGTGGAGCTTTGATGCAACTCTTCGCACCGTCACATCTATGGATGAGAATGCGCGTTGGATGATGGGTGATGAGCCTGCTCCTCGCCAACTTCCAACCGCCGCACTTATTCCCACCGAGTCTTCTCACCCCTCCGAGCGCCGCATCATCGATGTGTACAGCGAGTTCCGCAAGGAAGATGTTCAGGATGAGATTGAAGAAGAGATCGAACCTATTCGCGAGGTTCCACGCTTAGCTGTTATTCGCGAAGAGCCAGATGATGAGGCATCTCGAGATGGAATCACTGCACGCGCAAAGGTTCCAAGCTGGGATGAAATCATGTTTGGCATCAAGCCAGAAGACAAGTAGCTAGCTCAGCGTTGTTGTAAGCAATCCGACCTGAGATTCAATTTCACTATCTGAACCATGATGTCCAACCATCGCACCTTCTTTATCTGCACGTTCTGGATCTAGTAAAACCAATCCCCCGCGAGCAATTGCAATTACCTCACCCATTCGATCAATGGCATCAGCGCTCAACTGCGCGCCAAATAGATCACTAGATATAGCTTGTTCGCGGGTTAGTACCAATGCTTTTTCCTGTAAATACTCTTGCCACAATGATGCGGCATCGACACGTGCTTGTACCGAATCATTCTCTAAGTACAGGTGACGAGCACGTGGTTCTCCAGCAATAACACTGACGCCGGTTAACAACGGATTGTCCTGACCAATGATGATCTTTTCCTCAACATTAATCATTCCGTGATCAGAGGTCACCCAGATACGGGTTCCTTTAGGAACCTCTTTCATTAGCTGCGAAACCATTTGGTCAATGGCAGAAAGTGCCGCAATCCACTTATCGCTGCCAACACCATCAGAATGTCCAGCATTATCTAAATCATTGACATACAGGTAAACAAAGGATGGAGTTTTCTGCAGAGCTTGCTTAGTTTCGCTTACCAAATCTGCAACAACATTTGCGCCTTTGTACTCTGCCCCGCGAAAGACGGCACGAGTAAATCCAGAGTTTTCATAACGCTTGGCAGCAACATGGGTTACTGAGATTCCAACTTTAGCTGCGCGTTGAAAAAGAGTTTCAACTGGTTGCCAGTTTTCTGGATCTACACGTTCATCCCATTTCAAAGCATTGAGCAATCGACCACCACTGCGCGGAACTTGAACGGTGTATCCCAACATTCCATGCACGCCCGGAAGTTCGCCCGTTGTTAAGGTTGCAAGTGAGGTCGCTGTTGTTGAAGGAAATGATGTCTGCACCAATCCATGATTAAACATGCGGCTCATTGTTGGCATTACATCTGTGTACTGCGACAAGGTGTCAAAGCCAAAGCCATCAATGAGAAAAAGTAGCTCTCGTCCATTGGGTGAGATTCCGATATTTAAGTGATCAACGGCACTGTCCAACCCGAGGGATGAAAAGATAGATGGAGTTATCTGGGACAAATGCACGTGCTTATCTTCCCACGAGTGTGCACTAGAGTTTGGCTATGGAAAAAGCGATCAAGTTATCTGCTGAGGTTGCCAATGCGCTCAAGGCTGGAAAGCCTGTAGTTGCCCTGGAATCAACCATCATCAGCCATGGCTTGCCACGTCCTTCAAATCTTGAGGTTGCCCTCGAGTGCGAACGAATTGTTCGTGATGCAGGTGCTGTTCCTGCAACCATCGCACTGCTCGATGGAAAGATTTTGGTCGGATTAGAACGATCTGAGCTTGAAGCGATTGCAAATCGTGATGATATTTCCAAGGCATCAATCCGCGACCTTGCGATCATCGTTGCTCAAGGCAAAAGCGCTGCGACAACTGTTGCTGCAACTGCGCACATCGCAGCACTTGCTGGAATCCATGTCTTTGCAACTGGTGGTCTCGGTGGAGTTCATAGAGGTGCAAATGAGTCCTTTGATGAGTCTGCAGATTTAACAGCCCTTGCCAATGTCGATATGACCATGATCTGCGCTGGTGTGAAATCAATTTTGGATGTTCCTGCAACTCTAGAGCGTCTCGAAACTTTGGCGATCAGCCTTGTTGGATACAAGACAACAGCTTTTCCTGGTTTCTACCTCACCGACTCTGGTTACACACTTGAACACCGAGTTGATACTCCTGAAGAGATCGCAGCGATTATCAAGGCGCGCAAAGATGTTGGCACTTTGAGTAAGGCACTGGTCGTTGCAAATCCAGTTGTGAAGGAAATGAATAAGGCTCTGCATGATGAGATTTTGAAATCTGGATTAGAAAAGGCAGAAAAGCAAGGCGTGACCGGTAAGGCTGTAACTCCATTTTTGCTAGAGCATTTCCACACAACCTCTAAAGGTGAATCCTTAGCCATCAACACTGAAATTATTAAAGCAAACTGTTTACTCGGTGCACAGATTGCTGTGGCGCTTCAATGAAAAAGATTCTGTGTATTGGCGATTTAGCACTCGATGTAATTTCACAGCTGAAAGAGCCGATCAACTACGGAAATGACACCGCCAGCAGAATTTCCAGCCACCCTGGTGGACAGGCTGCAAATGTTGCAACCTGGATAACCCGCACTAATTCAAAGGCGCATTTAGTAGCTCGTACAGGTAATGATCCTGTTGGTTTTGCCCTGATTTCAGATCTCGATAAGTACGGCGTAGAACACCTCAATTTGATGCATAGCGGACGCCCAACAGGTGTTGTCGTAATTTTGGTTGATGCCAATGGTGAGCGAACAATGTTTCCGGACAACGGTGCAAACGCAGATCTTGAAGCATCCGATCTGCCGCCACTAGATGATGTCGATGGTGTGTACTTATCTGGTTACGCACTTCTAGATTTCCGTAGTCGCGATGCTGTTCTTGCGATGATCAAAAAGATCAAAGCTGCAGGAAAGCCAATCTTCTTTGACCCAACAACAACTGGCGCGATGAAGATCGTTAGTCGCGAAGAGGTCTTGTCATGGGTTTCGATGATGGATGGAATCCTTCTCAATAGCGAAGAGGCTTTGTATCTCGGAGATTCAAAAGATGTGGTGACCGCTGAAGAAAATCTTGCTCAGCACACACCACTTGTTGTCATTAAGTTGGGTTCAAAGGGTGCAATGGCGATCAATGGCACCGATACAGCCAAGGTCTCAGCGGTTACAACCAATGTTGTCGATACAACTGGTGCTGGTGACTCCTTTGCTGCTGGATTTATTCCGAAGTGGCTGGAAACAAGTGATCTCACTGCAGCACTTTCGGCCGGAGCTGCATTGGCTGCAAAGTGTGTTTCATCAGTTGGGGCGCGCCCTCCCCTAAATTAAGGCTGACTCTTGGCAGAATGCCCCAATGGCAACTGCGAAGACTCCCGCGAAATCTGCGGCAAAGGGTAAGAAACCTGCTGGACCAAAGCCCGGCGAGTACCCAGGAAAGATCGTTGACATCGATGTTTCCAAAGAGGTTTCAGAATCTTTTCTTGAGTACGCATACTCAGTTATTTACTCACGTGCTCTTCCTGATGCACGTGATGGTTTAAAGCCTGTTCACCGTCGCATCCTTCATCAGATGGCAGATATGGGTCTTCGTCCAGAACGCGGACATGTAAAGAGCGCACGTGTTGTTGGTGAAGTTATGGGTAAGTTGCACCCGCACGGAGATGGCGCAATTTACGATGCATTAGTTCGTATGGCGCAGAGTTTTTCAATGGGTCTGCCATTAATTGATGGCCACGGAAACTTTGGTTCGCTAGATGCAGGTCCTGCAGCGATGCGTTACACCGAGGCACGTTTAGCACCAGCTGCAATGTCGATGGTTGCTGAGGCTGATGAAGACACCGTTGATTTTGGTCCCAATTACGACGGACAGCTTTCTGAGCCAATTGTTTTGCCCGCTGCTTATCCAAACCTGCTCGTAAATGGTGGTTCTGGAATCGCTGTTGGTATGGCAACCAATATGGCACCTCACAACTTGAGCGAAGTCATCGCTGCGACAAAGTTTCTAATTGATAATCCAACTGCAACTGTTAAGCAGTTAATGAAGTTCGTTCCAGGTCCAGATTTCCCAACAGGTGGCGAGATCGTTGGACTCGATGGTGTTCGCGAGGCGTACTCAACCGGTAAGGGATCTTTCAAGGTTCGTGCCACAGTTGAGATTGAAAAGGTGACCTCTCGCAAGATGGGTATCGTCATCAAGGAGCTTCCATACACAATTGGACCTGAAAAGGTTGTTGAACGTATTGCAGCACTTGTTAAGGCAAAGAAGATTCAGGGCATCAGCGACATCATCGATCTTTCAGATGGCCAAACTGGTACCAATGTTGTTATTGAGATCAAAAATGGCTTTGAGCCTGAAGAGGTTCTAGAAAAGCTGTACGCATTGACTCCTATGGAGGATGCATTTGCTATTAACGCTGTTGCCTTGGTCAAGGGTCGCCCACAGACCCTAGGTCTTAAGGAGCTCTTGCGAGTATTTATCGATCACCGGATCGAAGTTGTTCGCCGTCGCTCAGAGTTCCGCAAGGCAAAGGCTGAAGCCCGTTTAGGTCTTGTTGATGGTTTGCTCAAAGCGATTATTGATATCGATAAGGTCATCAAGATTATTCGCGGTAGCGATGATGCAGCAGCTGCAAAAGATAAGTTGATCAAGGACTTTAAACTCAATGATGAACAAGCAACCTATATCTTGGATATGCCACTTCGTCGTTTGACCAAGATGAGCAAGATTGAACTCGAAACTGAGCAAAAGGAACTGAAAAGCACAATCGCTGAGCTAACAAAGTTGCTCAAGAGCGAGGATGCAATCAAGGCTCAAGTTTCTGATGAGTTAACTGCGGTTGGAAAGTCCTATGCAACACCTCGTCGTACGCGAATTGGTGCTGCTTAACCTCTCCCGATAGAGTTCGGTGTGATTTCAACCCAAGCGCTCGAATTACGTGCAGGTGCTCGCCTTCTTGTTAAAGGCGTAACTGTTCGTATTAACAGCGGCGACCGTATTGGTTTTGTTGGTCGTAATGGTGCTGGCAAATCAACCCTTGCAAAGGTCCTGGCTGGTGAAACTATGCCTGCGGGTGGTGCGGTAAATCGCACCGGAAAGATTGGTTACCTTCCGCAGGATCCTCGTACTGGTGATGAACCAGGCACAGTGATTGATCGAATTTTATCTGCCCGTGATTTAGATCAGATCGCAGCACGTATGCGTTCCGTTGAAGAGGAAATGGCAACCGCCCAAGATGAGGCGTTGGAAAAAGCGATGGATCGCTACACACGTGTTGAAGCAGAGTTCTCAGCAGCTGGTGGTTATGCAGCAACAGCAGAGGCAGAAGCTATTGCTACATCGCTAGGTGTTGCTGAAGCTGTCTTTGGAAATGAACTATCAACTCTTTCTGGTGGTCAGCGTCGCCGCATCGAATTAGCTCGTATTCTCTTTAGCGGTGCTGAAACCCTTTTGCTCGATGAGCCAACTAACCACTTGGATGCTGACTCCATTATGTGGCTGCGCGAATTCTTATCCAAGTACTCAGGCGGCTTGGTCATCATCTCTCACGATGTGAACTTGATCGAGACCGTTGTTAATAAGGTGTTCTACTTAGATGCCAACCGCAACTGCATCGATGTATACAACCTTGGGTGGAAGGCATACCTGTTGCAACGTGAACAGGATGAGCACCGCCGTAAGAAGGAGCGCGCGAACGCAGAAAAGCGTGCAGAGATTTTGCAGAAGCAGGGTGAAAAGATGCGTGCAAAGGCATCGAAGGCAACAGCTGCACAAGGCATGTTACGTCGAGCTGAAAAACTTCGTAGCGGTCTTGATGATGTTCGAGTCGCCGACAAGGTTGCAAAGCTGCGCTTTCCTACCCCTGCCCCATGTGGCAAGACTCCGCTTTCAGGTGAAGAGCTTTCCAAAAACTATGGCTCTCTTGAAATCTTTACCGATGTTTCATGTGTGATTGATAAGGGTTCACGTGTTGTAATCCTTGGACTTAACGGTGCCGGAAAGACAACTCTGCTTCGTATTTTGGCTGGCGAACTTGAATCAGATACTGGAAAAGTTGAACATGGTCATGGTTTAAAGATTGGTTACTACGCCCAGGAGCATGAATCACTTGATTTTGAACGCACCATTTTGGAAAACATGATGTCTGCAACCCCAGATATTCGCGAACCTGAAGCTCGCAATACCTTGGGTTCATTCCTGTTTGTTGGCGATGATGTTCATAAGCCAGTGAAGGTTTTATCTGGTGGAGAGAGAACCCGTTTAGCGTTAGCAGTTTTGGTTGTATCTGCTGCAAATGTTTTGCTACTAGATGAGCCAACTAACAACTTAGATCCTGCATCTCGTGCTGAAATTCTTGGCGCACTTGCTGAGTACCAGGGCTCAGTCATCATGGTCTCTCACGATGAAGGCGCGGTTCAGGCGCTAAAGCCAGAGCGTGTGATCTTGTTGCCAGATGGCGATGAGGATTTGTGGAAAGAGGAGTACTTCGACCTAGTCGCTATTGACTAAGCGTCGATGTGATCGCGGTCGATCTCCGCGTTAGCAATAAATTCCTTACGTGGTGCAACATCGCTACCCATCAACAGTTCAAACATTGCCTCTGATGCTGCTGCATCTGAAACAGTAATACGACGCAAAGTACGAGCATCTGGATCCATTGTGGTTTCGCGGAGCTGATCTGCATCCATTTCGCCAAGGCCTTTGTAACGCTGAATAGGCTCCTTCCAGCGCTTGCCTTCTTTCTTAAGCTCTGCAGTTACCTTTTTCATCTCATCATCACTGTAGGTGTAGATGTAATTACCCTTCTTGCCTCCCCCGCCAACAACTTCGATGCGGTGCAGAGGTGGGATCGCAGCAAATACGCGGCCTGAATCAATCAGTGGGCGCATGTAGCGATACATCAGGGTCAGAAGTAAACAACGAATGTGCGCACCATCAACATCAGCATCTGACATCAAGATAATACGACCGTAACGAGCCTCATCTAATTCAAAGGATTTTCCAGAGCCCGCACCGATTACCTGAATAATTGATCCGCACTCTTTATCTTCAAGCATCTGTGATAGTGATGCCTTTTGCACATTCAAAATCTTTCCGCGAATCGGCAGAATTGCTTGGAACTCGCTGTTGCGCGCAGCCTTGGTTGTTCCAAGTGCTGAGTCACCTTCTACGATAAACAACTCAGTACGTGTTACATCCTCTGAGCGGCAATCTGAGAGCTTTGTAGGAAGTGATGATGACTCAAGTGCGTTCTTGCGACGTTGTAGATCCTTATGAGCACGTGCACTAATGCGTGTACGAGATGCTGCTGCGATCTTTTCAAGTACAAGGCGGCCGTTAGCTTTATCGATGCGCTTAGAAGTATTGAAGTACTCCTTCATCTTGTCAGCGACAACAGCAGAAACAATTCGAGTTGCAGCAGCTGTTCCGAGAACTTCCTTAGTCTGTCCTTCAAACTGTGGCTCAGACATACGAACAGTTACTACCGCGGTCAAACCTTCAAGCACATCATCCTTGATGACATCGATCTCTTTGTTTGCCAAGGTCTTAGTCGAACGAAGTGCTTCGTTAACAACCTTAACCAATGCTTTTTCAAAACCAACAACGTGGGTTCCACCCTTAGGGGTAGCAATAATGTTTACAAATGAGCGCTGGGTGGTCTCAAAACCATTGCCCCACTTCATCGCGATATCAACCTCCATATCGCGCTCAACCTCAGTTGAAACCATATGGCCCTTGTCATCGAGAACAGGAACTGTCTCCTGGTAGTGACCAGTACCGTAGATACGAATGACATCGCCAACAGGTTCATCTGGTTGCAGGTAATTACAGTATTCAGTAATTCCGCTCTTGTGGAAGAAGGTCTCTGTTGTCTTTGCTTTGGTGCGATTGTCATTAACAATCAGAGTCAAGCCCGGAACTAGGTACGAGGTCTGACGTGCACGAGCGTAAATATCTTCAAGATCTAACTCTGCTTCCTTAAGGAAGATCTGACGATCACTCCACCACTTAATACGTGTTCCGGTGATCTTGGATGAAATCTTTCCGATTACGCGCAAACCTGATTTCGCTTCAAATGGAGCCTTAGGACCATCGCCATCAAAGATTCCTGCAGCACCACGTTGGAATGACATCCAATAAATCTTGCCGTCGCGATCTACTTCAACATCTAAACGTGAAGCAAGTGCGTTAACTACTGATGCACCAACACCGTGTAAACCACCAGAGGCTGCATATGATCCGCCGCCAAACTTTCCACCTGCGTGTAGCTTGGTCAAAACAACTTCAACACCTGTTAAACCAGTCTTTGGTTCCTTATCAACTGGAATACCGCGACCATCATCATGGACTTCAACAGATCCATCTGATTCAAGATTGATTTCGATCTTCTTGCAATGTCCTGCAAGCGCCTCGTCAACTGAGTTATCAATAATTTCCCACAAGCAGTGCATGAGGCCACGTGAATCGGTTGAGCCGATATACATACCTGGGCGTTTGCGGACCGCATCAAGACCCTCGAGAACCGCTAAATCTTTTGCGGTATAGCTATCTTGCGAAGGGGTCGCAACTGCATCTTTCTCGGCCATGGGGCGAAAGATTATCCGCCTGAGCCTATTTTTCAGCGTAAGCGCGCCCAAAAACCTCTCAGATATTGGGATTTGTCGACTCTCAGTGTTAATTCAGCGTTAATTCGTGAAATTAAATGAATATTAACGAGCGGGGAATAAATAAATGTGGTTTCCTGTTCCATAGAAGTAAGCAGTTCACACGGATACGGAGAGAGTTATGACAGAACAATTGTTGCTTGAATCAGTACCTCTTAACGCCCTCGATCGCTGCGATCGTTGCGGAGCACAGGCTTATGTGCGCGCAGTGCTACTTAATGGCGGAGAGCTTATGTTCTGTGCTCACCACGGCAAGGAATATGCTGAAAAGCTAAAGCCTATTGCCGCAAAGATTCAAGATGAGACTGAAAAGTTAATCGAATCTAGTAACTAAAGTTTTTTAAAAGGCCCTCGGACCATAAAGGTTCGGGGGTTTTTTATTGTGCTTGAACTGTGACTACTCCCAAGCCTGGAGTTTCAACCGCGTATGTGTTGCCGGATGTCATCAGCACGCCCTTTGTTGCAGAGCCACTGAAGATGATCCAACCCTTTTTCAGAGTTAAACCTTGTGCAGATGCGAGTGCAGATAACTGAACAATCGCTTCCCAAGGGTTTCCTCGAATCGCAGTAAGTTGAGCCGATTCAATTGTTTGCTCGTTGCACCTCAGATTTGTTTGTAAGCCATCAAATACAGTGTGGCTTGCGGTCACCCATTCCCCTACTGCAAAGGCTGCAGCACCCGCGTTGTCTGCAACCGCGTCATTGCTATAAATCTGAGCTTGCCCATAACGGTAATCAAAGATCTCCATGCCTACTGAAACCTGATCAATATGCTCTAGAACTTGATTCAGAGTAATAGGGGTTGAGATCTCCTTCGATATCTTGAATACAACCTCAGCTTCAGCGCGAGGGTAAATAAACTCCGCTGTATCAAATCCCCGTGAAGCATCCATAGCATCGGTTAAGAAGCCGTAGATCATTACACCTGTTTGGTTTTCCTTACTTTCTAGCGCTCCGCCAATTTTCAATCCAACAATTGACTCGTTCTTTTCAGTCCGTACAGAAACCAGCTTTTCGCGGATCTGAAGCGCTAAGCCTGTCTCAGGTGCAGATGGCTCAATCGCAGTCTTAGAAAGTCGAGCATTCTCTAAAGCCAGAACAGGTTGAGAAATTTTCTTGTGGGAACCATCGCACCACGGCTTATCCTTCGAATGGCCACAGCCGCAAAACTTTGGGTTTTCAATTGTTTCCATGACATTGCCTTCAGAATCAACAATCTCCACCGTTCCAGTTAAGCGAATTGATCCGCTCTTTGGATTAATGAAAGCCTTTGGTTTGCTCACAACTAACTCTTAATCGAGATAATCGCGAAGAACCTGGCTGCGTGATGGGTGACGAAGCTTTGACATTGTCTTTGATTCAATCTGACGAATACGTTCACGAGTAACTCCGTAAACCTTTCCGATCTCATCAAGAGTCTTTGGCTGTCCATCAGTTAAACCAAATCGCATTGCAACTACGCCAGCTTCACGCTCTGACAATGTGTCCAGAACTGAGTGCAACTGCTCTTGTAGCAATGTGAATGAAACCGCATCAGCTGGAACAACAGCTTCAGAGTCTTCAATCAAATCACCGAACTCTGAATCTCCTTCTTCACCCAGTGGTGTGTGAAGTGAGATTGGCTCGCGACCGTACTTTTGAACCTCGACAACCTTTTCAGGTGTCATATCTAGCTCTTTCGCTAGCTCTTCTGGGGTCGGTTCGCGACCAAGATCCTGAAGCATCTGGCGCTGTACACGTGCCAACTTGTTAATAACTTCAACCATGTGAACCGGAATACGGATCGTACGAGCCTGGTCAGCCATCGCACGGGTAATCGCCTGACGGATCCACCAGGTTGCATACGTCGAGAACTTGTAACCCTTTGTGTAGTCGAACTTCTCAACGGCACGGATTAGACCCAAGTTACCTTCCTGGATCAAGTCCAAGAACAACATTCCACGACCGGTGTAACGCTTTGCAAGAGATACAACCAAACGAAGGTTTGCTTCGAGCAGGTGATTCTTGGCGCGCTTTCCATCTTCAACTAGCCATTCAAGTTCGCGCTTGTACTTCTTATCTAACTTCTTTTCATGCTTCAATTTTTCTTCTGCAAAAAGACCAACTTCTACACGTGTTGCCAGCTCTACTTCAAGCTCTGCATTAAGCAGCGCCACGCGGCCGATCTGCTTGAGGTAATCCTTAACCGGGTCAGCTGTTGCTCCTGCTGTCATAACTGTCTGAGCAGGTGCATCATCTTCTTCAGAAGCCTTTAATGTAAAGGCATTTTCCTCATTGCCTTGATTTGCATCTTCTGCAGAAAGATCTACGACACGTGGCTGATTGCCCTTGTCCTCTTCTTCGCTATCGATGATCTCGACAACTTCTTTGATGAGAGTCTCTACATCTTCAAGTTCAACCTCTTCAAGCTCAACCTCTTCGCCATCAATCTTTGTAATAATCGCCTTGCCGGTCTTTGTATCAACCTTTGGCGCAGCAACAGCTTTAACTGGCTCTGGCTTTGGAGCGATTAGTTCGTACTCAGCCTTCTTAAGAATTCGTGAAGGTGAACCAAGTCCGCTCTTGCGAAGCTTTTCAATTAATACTGGAACCTCAGTTGCGAGCGCACGAGCCTCATCAACTAAATCCTTGTCAGCCTTTTTTGGAATTCGATTAATTGATGTAACGCCACGAGAATCTAGCTCTGCGAGAACCTCATTTTGGCGCAGCACCGCATTCTTGGCATCAACAATCTGCTGAACATCCTTGGCGGTTAAATCTTTTTTGAGTTCAATCTTCTTTGCAGGTACAACCTTCTTAACAGGTGCTGCCGCTTTCTTCGCAGGTGCTGCTTTCTTAACTGCGGCTTTCTTAACCGGCGCAGCTTTCTTTGCAGGTGCGGCCTTTTTAACTGCGGCTTTCTTTACTGGTGCTGCTTTTTTCGCAGGTGCGGCTTTTTTTACAACAGCTTTCTTCGCTGGTGCTTCTTTCTTCGATGAAGTTTTTGCTTTCACCTTGTTTTTGAGCGCACTAAATACAGCCACAATTGTCCTTTGATTTATTTCAGCGAAGCCGCTGAAGCGATGGCTATATTATAATTTGTCCACAGGGGTAAATGCACATCCAAAAGGCCTATTTGGCCAGATTTAAAGCCTCTCTGATCACATTTCCCACACTCTCAACCTCAACTAGAAAGCCATCATGTCCAAATGGGCTGGAAATCGTCACCAAAGGCGCTGCAGCTGGGGCTAATTCAGCGATCTCAGCCTGTAGGCGGACCGGAAAGAGTCGATCTGTATCAATAGAGACAGCGACCACCGGAACCTTGATGGTGGCCAAAGCTGCGGCAACTCCCCCACGCTCTCGGCCAATATCGTGGCTATTCATCGCCTCTGTCAGGGCGATGTAGGTGTTGGCATCAAAACGTAGGGCTAACTTGTTGGCCTGATGATCTAGGTATGACTCAACGGCGTAACGACCGGTGTCATCTCCCTGCATCTGGCGACCAAAGCGGATATCCATCTCAGCTTCAGTTCTATAGGTCAGATGCGCAATGCGGCGGGCAATTCCCATTCCTTCATCCGGGCCGATCTCTTGCTCGTAATAATCGCCCTTGTTGAAATGTGGATCGGATTTAATGGCACGAATTTGAATTGATGCGGTTCCGATTTGATCTCCGGTTGCAACAGCTGAAGATCCAATGGTGCAGATCGCGCCAACACGATCAGGTAATTGCACCGCCCATTCAAGTGCACGCATTCCACCTAAGGAAGGACCGACCGCAAGTTTGTACTTTTCAATTCCAATCGCATCAGTAAATGCGATCTCAGCATTGACCATGTCGCGAATTGTTAATGCAGGAAAACGTGAGCCCCATCTTTTTCCATCAGGTGCAATCGATGATGGACCTGTTGATCCCTGACAACCGCCGATGACATTGGGACAGACCACAAAGTACTTATCTGTATCAAAGGGCAATCCCGGACCAACCATGGATGGCCACCAACCAGGAACATCAGACCAACCGGTCATCGCATGATTTACTAAAATCGCATTATCTTTTGCAGCGTTTAATGTGCCCCATGTTTGATACGCGATAGTGACATCGGGAAGTGTTTCGCCATTTTCAAGAAGGAGAAAACCGATCTTGATGAACTTGCGTTCACCCGGATCATGAGTTTCGAGCCATGCACCTGTTGCCGTCAATTGAAATCCTTCACCTGCGCTTGTCGCCGAAGCGACCTGTTCGTCACCCGGAGCACCCCGCCGCGGTGGAGGGTTGCCGCCTACTAAGCCGGGGCTAATACGTAGGACTCGTGAACGGTGTAATTCTAGCGACTAGGACTCAAAAATCCCAGCGGTCACCTTGGGGTGGAGCTCCACCCGCATCGCAGCAAAAGCGGCGGCGGGCCAGCCTGATCCAAAGACTCTGCGCAACAAAAGTGTTAATGAGTACTTGGGATCATCTGCTGTTGCTCGATCTAATGCGCGGTAGGCAAGCTCGCTGTCGCCTCGTTCGTAGGCCAAGGTCGCAAATAAACAAGCAACTGGTGCGACAAATCCTGTGGGTGCAACCCGCAACAGGTACAGCCACATGTTCCAGTAGATATCAAAGGTCTTAGCGTTGTGGGTTCCTAATGCAAAATCCCGAACTTGAATATCCATTAAACGTCCTAACACCTGCGAAACAAGTTCGACATCACATTGATACCCACGATCTGCAAACTGCATCGACAAATCAATGACGGCAGTAGCTCCATCTCGTTGCAAAAGATTGAGGTCATCCATATCGGGACGAAGAGCAAAGGTATTCACACTTTCAATGAACTCAGGATCTGTAGAAAGTGGAAGTGGGGTGATGCTGACATACATATTTTCAGTGGTCATGAGTTTTATCCTTTGCGTGTTATGAAGTGGGTGGGGGCTTGTACAACAGTTATTTCAGCGATGGAAATCTTTTTGACAGTGCCGGTAACCGCGCGCACTTGTGCGTTATGGGTGTAGCTGCCATTCCAGGTTGTGAGTAGTGAAACCACATAGGTACCCGGGCGTGCATATGTGTGACGGATGGTGCCTGCTGGATACGGCGCACCATTGTCAGTTGTTGAGTAAACCGAGCCATCACCAAAGCTCCAGGTAAAGGAGGGTCGCAGCACAACATCAACAACCTCGCCAATAATGCCCACCCGGCTTTGAAACAGCGATGGCAGGTCACACCAGAAATACACCGGCACATTGACCAGCGGTTCAAACTCAGGTTGATATGCAACACCTGCCGTTGGAACTAGCTTGGTTAATCGATCGCTGAGGTTTACCTTTGTTGTTACCTTTTTAATCCGCGGCTTATAGGTGCGCTTTAATACCGGCCTTTTGATAATTGGTTGCACAGTTGCGGGAGGAAAGAACAAAGGCCTGACACTTGGTTTTGGTGAGGGTTTCACCGTTGTTTTCTTGGGTGCCTGGCTGATGCTCTTTTTCGCAGTGGTATTGCCTTTGCGTGCTTCAATAATTATTTGGTTGTTGTCGGTATAGACATTGATACAGGCTTTTTCTGCACACTCATCTGCAAGTGCAGGGGTAGGAATACTGAATATAAGAGCGAAAATCACAATGATGGCGACCATGTGCGGCACCATAAATTGCCCCACAGACGGCGGCGGTAACCATTGCGCGAACTGTGGATAGGTGTGACAGGCTACGAACATGGCAGCGCGCGACGGTGATGGATGGGTGGAATGCGCCTGCGGAAATAAGCACTGGGGTCTTAACGGCGCGGCCGGAATAATGATTGTGCGCGGCCACGAAATCCTTTTGCAACATCGAGCACCGTGGGTTCATAACGGTGACACCTGGGGTATTCCCGGTGGTGCCCGTGATTCTCATGAAACAACTATTGAAGGTGCATTTCGCGAAGCGATTGAAGAGACCGGCATAGATACAGATCTGCTAACCCCGCTGCATACCTTTATCGATGATCATGGCGATTGGAAGTACGAAACCGTTATCGCTCGTGCTGCAGCTGGATTAGTTGCTCACGAGGTAAATGATGAGTCCCACGAAGTCCGTTGGGTAGCTATTGAAAAAGTAGATGAATTACCTTTGCATCCCAGCTTTGCAAAGTCCTGGCCTGAACTAATGAAACTGCTTAATAACTTTATCGGCCCACGTTAATTCTGTTTCGGTGCTATGTGCCACAACGACAACGGTGGTTCCCATTTCGGCAAGGTTTTGCAATAAGGAAATGATTTTTCTACGACTATAAATATCTTGAGCGGCAAGTGGTTCATCGAGTAAAAGCACAGGAGTCTTTTGTGCGATCGCTTGAGCAATTGCGACACGTTGTGCTTCTCCGCCAGACAAAGTTGTCACTAAGCGATCTGCAATTTCAGCAAGGCCCAGCGCATCAATGACGTGGGTTGAATCTCCTGCCATTTCAATCATTTCTCGGACAGTAAAGCCCAGTGTAAAGCTTTGATTTTGAACCGCCATGGCTCGAATAGATGCCAAAGTGCTCGCAGAATTAAGGATTGGATGTAGATCATCAATGGTGATTGTTCCCTTGTCGGGTGCAATGTCTCCGGCGATTGCGGCTAATAAGGTTGATTTACCGCAGCCATTAGGGCCAACGATTACAGTTATCGACCCTGCCGGTATTTGCTCTGAATAATCATAAATAATTTCGCGGCCATCGCGCACAATGGTGATCTCATCAATAGTAATCATTGAGTTCTCCAGACATTGTTTTTGAAGGTTACTAATGCGATCAGTACTGGAGCACCTAATAACGCTGTTGCCAGACCGATGGGAAGTTCATTTGGCTGAGCGATGGTGCGGGAAAGAGTGTCGGCAACTACAACAATTAATCCACCGATGATTGCGCTGTGGGCGACTAGCCGGCGGTGGGACGGGCCGTAGATAAAGCGGGCGATGTGCGGGGCTGCTAAACCGATAAAGGCAATGGAACCAACGGTGCTTACCGCACCACCTGCCAAGATCGATAAAGCAATCAAGGCAATGAGGCGGATTCGGGAAACATTTACACCTAAGTGAAATGCGGTTGCATCACCAAGAGAAAGCCGATCAAGTGCTGGGGCAATTTTCCATGCAATCGCAATACCGATAACCGTTGTGAGCGCAATACCGATGAGATTCTCAGAAGTAACGAGTGCGAGCGAACCAAAACTCCAGAATGAGATCGAACGAGCATCTGCACGAGAAACCATCGCCGATGCAATTCCGACAAGAGAGGTAAAGATTGCAGAGACTGCAATTCCCACAATAATCAAGGTAAAGGAGGAAAGTGCGCCACGAACCGCTGCCAACCTAAAGGTCAAAGATGTTGTCAGAAGTGCGCCAATAGTTCCGCAGGCAATTGCACCTAGTGATCCCACATCAACTAACCCTGAACTAATCGCAATGACTGCACCAAATGAGGCACCTGCTGCAGTGCCCAAAATTGCAGGCTCTGCAACCGCGTTATTGCATGCACCTTGAGCTAATAAACCAGCCACACCTAAAGCGGCACCAACAATTAGCGCTGCCGTTACACGTGGAAATCTGATCTGCCACAAAATTTCATTGCTTCCTGGATTTACTAGCGCTGACCAAAAGGAATCGATCTGCGTTGCACCAAGATATAAAGAGAGGAGAAATGCAACAGCCAACAGCACCGCTGGGAGCAACTTTCTCATGGAGCAACCTTACTCAAGGCGGTTGCTAAAGCCTGAACTAATGCTGGAGTCCGCGGACCAAAGGAGAGCAGCAATGAATCATCCACATCAATCACCGCTGCATTTTTGCCAGCATTTGTTTGTGCTACTCCTGGAAGTTTCAGTAAACCCTGAACTCCCCCGACAGATTCCAAACCTTTACTCATAACAAGAATGAGATCGGGATTAAGGGCTGCCAGACTTTCTGCGGTTAATGTATTGAATGGTCGATCTAAATTTTGAGCTCCCACATCTACAGCACCTACCGCTTTTAATAATGAGTCTGCGCCAGATCCAGAGCCACCGATTAAATACACCGCTGAAGTTCCTCGCAAGTACAAAAAGGCAACTCGTGGAGAGTTGTTCACTCTTGAAGTTTTTAATGATGACTCCATTTGTTGAACCAGCAACTCTGCTTGTGCGTATGCGCCAACCGCCTTGCCAACCGCTCTGACCTTTGCCGGAAGATCGTTGAGGCTCCAACTTTCTGGTGTCTCAACAACAGATATTCCAGCTTTTCTGATTGTCTCAATCGCAGCCTTTGGACCAGTCGATGCATCAATGATTACTAGATCTGGTTTAAGTGCAAGTACTTTTTCAGGTAACACCTGATGTCCAGAGGTGACGATTGGAATATCCGATAGTGAATCTTCGGTGCTAGAAATATCTCGACCCACCATGATTGATTGGCCGTTTAAGGATTGAATGATCTCAGCGACTCCGTTTGCTAAAACAATGACGCGTTGTGCTGTAAATACGGTTGGTGCATCAAGTGAAATCGATCTCACATCATCCTGAGAAATTGTGTAACTGCTAACTGGGCGGTTATCGGCACACCCTGATAACAGGGCAACAAGCGCGAAAATCACCACTTTTCTCATGGGTGCAGTGTGCCAAAACTTTCTACGACAGATATCTGTGTCCTGTCGGATAAGTGTTTTTAAGGGCGGATTTACAGTACTCAGATGAAGAAGATGTTGGCACTTGTAATGGTGATCGCTATTACCTCAATGCCCTCATCTGCTGCGGCATCGATCAAAGGATCACAGGGTCAGGTTTTAACGGTTTCAAAGAGTTCGGTGAAAAGCGGCTCGATCATTACCGTTAATGGAAAGTATTTTGATGAAACTGTCGGAATCTACCTAGCCTTCTGTGTCATCCCACCCAAGGGGCAAGCACCCACCCCATGTGGCGGTGGCATTAACAAAGCTGGTCTTGGTGAAGCATCCTTTTGGATCTCATCTAATCCCCCACCGTATGCCGTTGGATTAACGGAGGAGTTTTTACCTGGAGGACGATTTACTCAAAAGGTAAAGATCTCGAGAAAAATTGGAAGGTTTGATTGCACCAAGGTTAAGTGCGCAATCACAGTTCGTGCAGATCACTTGCGAAGTAATGATCGAAGTTCAGATCTATTTATTCCTATCACCATCAAATAAGGAGAAAAATGAAGAAGCTCGTTCTTGTTGCATTAATTGGTTCACTGTTAGCCCCGGTATCAGTGCAAGCTGCAGAAACTAAATTTGTCGGCGGGCCTTTGACCAATCTTGAATCTCAGGGAGCGACAATTAACATCATGCTCTCAAATGTTCCAGCAAAGGGTGGCCTCTACATTCAACAATGTGTTGAAGCACCGGCAGGTTCTCGTCCCGCGGTATGTAATAAAGCGGTGGAGCTATGGATTTCTAACGCTCGTGGAGCTTCATTTTTACCCACTGACACCATCAAATTTAAGCCAACAGGTGGCTTTGTTTCGGGTTCTACAACAGTTGATTGCACCGTTGCTAAGTGTGGAATCTTCATGCGTTTTGATCACACCGTCGCAAGTGATTTAACTGAGGATCAATTCATCCCACTGACATTCAAAGCTGCAACAGCAGGTGCTACAACCCTGCCAGTTGATGAGATCACCGCAACGATTAACGGCATCCCCGTAAGTACCAAGGCACCAATAACTTTGAGTTATCGCCAGTTTGCCACCGTTTCTGCCACATCTAAGGCGGGAGCTACCTTGAGTTATTCCTCCCTTGCGCCAGCATGCGCCCTTACTGGTACTGAAATTACTCCGCTGACCGGTGTTGGTGAGTGCGCGATTGCAGTCACTTCAGCTGGCAATGCAACCGCGTCAACAATCACCGCAATCCTGCCAATTCGATTAATTCAGGGAACACAAACCTTTGGTGATTTCACTATGCCTAAGTCGATCAAAGCAGGCTCAAAGATTGAACTTCCGATTTTGAGTAACTTTGGTGAGAAGATTACATACAAGACAGCAGGAACTTGTTCTGTGGCCCTTGCCCGAGTAACAGTTAAAAAGGGTAAGTGCACAATCACAGCTACCGCGCCTGCAAAGGGTAATAGCTACAAGGCGTTAAATAAGAAGTACTCAATAACCGGAAAGTAATTAATTAATCATCAGGCCATTGATGCAGAAGGCGGTCGCATATGCGATTTCGTTCTCTGCGTCATGGCCTGATTCAATTCTTTTAGTTGATGCATCGGTAATCGCCTGAATAAATGACAAGGCGCGTTGTGCATCCTTTACGCCTAAATCGGTAACCGCCTTCATCAACGGCGCCATTAATGCTCTGTGTGCAATACCGATTTGTTGCGCTCTTGATTGTGGCATCGCGGTCGCATTCAGAGCCTTTGCTAAAAGGTGACGGCCATCTGCAATATAAGTAAGTGCGCCCTTGATCCAACAACTGACAATGCATTGTGCATCTGTGCAATCGGCAACAGCTGTATTGAGCGTCTGGGTGAAACTATTGAGTTCATCAATGACAAGGTCTGCAACTAGCTCTGATCCACTACCGAAATACTCGTAAACAGAGGTGCGTGATAACCCGGCACGCTGGGCAACAGCGGCAACGGTAATTGCGGCACCACCAGATTCGAGCGCGATGCTTGCAGCGGCATCAATCAGCTGATTGCGGCGCCAATCACGGTGCTCGGCAAGTGTTTCGGTTTCAATGCGAGGCATATTTTTATTGTTTCATGCTTTCGCTCAGTCTTCTCAGTGAATCTATGACGACCGACTTTTCTGAGGTTCTCCATAGAGGTGGCATCGAGTTAAGTAGGACACTTCCGTACCGCTTAGTGACGATTCGTGAGTCCAAGATTGCGACCACACCTCGATCATCAACTGATCTGATTAAACGACCTGTGCCCTGTGCCAGCAATAGCGCTGCTCGTGGCAGTGAAACCTGCATAAAACCACTACCTCCTGCCGCATCTGCCTGTGATGCACGTGCACTCATGACAGGTTCATCGGGGCGCGGAAATGGAATGCGATCGATTGCCACCAAGATGCAACTATTTCCTGGAACATCAACGCCCTGCCACAAGGACATGGTTCCGATCAAAATTGAGGTTTCATCCTTTGCAAAACGTTCCACTAATGGACCAACGGCATCGCCCCGCTTTTGCGTAATGATCTTTATCGGAAGCTCTGCTAGCACTTTACGCAGATGTAAATCCGCCGCCTCTACCCCGCGCCATGATGAAAACAAAGCAAGGGTTCGACCACCTGCAGCATCAATTAACTCACCAAGTTCAGTTAAGACATCCTGACTTGGGCCATCTCGACCTGGCTCTGGCAAATGCTTAGGCATGTACAAAACACCTTGATTAGCAAAATCAAAGGGAGAGCCAACATCGAGCATTTGAACATTGGCAGGATCGACCTCGCCATCCTTTAACTCAGCGTTCATTTCTTCATTGACTAAAAAGCCGATGCTCTTTGCCATGGAATCAAAACCTTTGCCCACAGTTAAGGTTGCAGAGGTTGCAATCACTGGAGTCTTAGTCAAAAGGTTTTCACGCAAAACCTCTGACACCGATAAAGGTGCAAGATATAAGGTAGAAAAAGTTGGCTCGTACCAAAGAACTAAACCATCCCCCATCTTCAGCAAAGTTGTAGCAGTTGTTGCAATCTCTGTAACCGCACCCTTGACACGGGCACGCTCTGCTAAGGCATCGGTATCGATGATTTCATCATCTGCGGCTAAGAACTGAGTAATACCCTTTGCCGCTTCCATCACCTTGCGAATAGAAAACTCAAGGGATTGTGGAATCTCCTCTAAGCGACCTTGAGAAGTTGGATCACCCTTTACATCTTCGCCGTAATCAACCATTGATTCATGGAAATCATTAGCGGCTTTATGGAAGGCATCTGAAAGCTTGCCCGGCATGAACTTTCGGGCCATTGCCGCAGCTCGCAAAACTCGGTTTGAAGTTAATTCATCAGTTACAGCTTGCGTTGCTCGATCCATGAACTCATGGGCCTCATCCAAAATCACACAATCGCGTTCAGGCAGGATCGGATGAGAATCTACGATTTCGATCGCTAGCAAGGTGTGATTAGTTACAACAATATCTGCAGTTTGCGCCTTAGCTTTTGCATTTGCTGCAAAGCATTGTGAACCAAAAGTACAGACATCTGCACCGACACATTCACGACCTGATGTGCTGTTCGCTAGCCACACACGTCGATCTACCTCTGGTGCATCATCACGATCTCCGCTGACACCAGGAGTCTTAGCCCAAGCAATTAATCGCTTCGCATCCTTTTCTAGCGATGAAACCTCCATCACTAGCTCGGTGTCAGGGTCAACATCCTCGCTATTCATCTTCTGCAAACACACATAATTTCCAACGCCCTTATAGATTGCATAGGAAATTTCACGGCCAAGTTCCTTTTCAAGTGCTGGAACTACAGCTGGTAAGTCGCGATCTACCAACTGACGTTGCAGCGCAATCGTTGCAGTTGCTACAAGAACTTTACGTCCATGCACGATTCCGGGAATTAAGTATGCAAGTGATTTACCAGTGCCAGTACCTGCTTGAACCATGAGGTGATGACGGTTAGTTAAGGCGTTTGCAACAGCTTCGGCCATTTCAATCTGGCCATCACGAGCAGAACCACCAATTGCCTCGACAGCAACATCCAGTGCGCGACGCACCTGTGCTGACATATCGCTCATTAGGTAACCTTATCTGCTACCCAAACGAAGCCTTGTTTAAAGGTTTTTAGTGTGGCGAATACAAGGCTTGTGAAACTTCTTTTGCAATTTTGCGTGAAATTTGTGCTGCTTGTTCTAACTTTGCTCCCAATCGAGCCTTAGGAGCGCCAATATTTACAGCTGCAACAATTCGTCCGGCAGCATCTCGAATCGGGGCAGAACAACCCACGACGCCAATTTCAAACTCTTCATCGACAATGCAATATCCCTGCTTTTTGATTTTCTGTAACTCATCAACAAACTCATCAGTGCTCTTAAAAATGCGAGCGCCTCCCGCTAGAGCTAACTCCTCTTGCGTCCATTTGGAACGGATAGCACTTTCATCCCATTCGCAGACAAGTACTCGACCTGCCGAGGTTGAAGGCGCTGGCGAGGTTAAACCCTCCCAAACCGCTCGAAAACCATGAGCGGGAGATGCGGTAGATAAGGTCAAAACCTCATCCTGTCTCAATACACACAGGTGAGTGGTCTCTTGAACCAACTCTGCAATGCGTCGTAAGTACGGCGCCGCAACAGAAACAAGGTGTGCTTCATAGGTTTGCGCACTCAGTGAATACAACCGCCATCCCAATCGGTACAACATTGTTCGCGGATCTCTATCCACCAGTCCCTGTTCGGCCAAGGTCGCTAATGCGCGTGAAACTTGAGTCTTTTCACGCCCAGCTAGCTCTGCAATTCGTATCACCCCTAGTCCTGAGCGATGTTCTACCTCATGGCGACCAAGAACTTGAAGAAGCTCGATATCACGTCGCAAACCCGCGGAATTAGTTTGGCGCTTAGAGCTCATGGAACGATGCTAAACCGTTACTTGCCATATGCGCAACCCTGGTTGTATAGAACAGCAACCACTCATAGGTTCAATCCACCTACGAGAAAGGGGCTCTCAACGATGAGTGCGTATCCAATCGGAACGCTTCCGCCAGTTGGCGAAGTACCTCCAACAATGTTCGCCCAAGTCATTAGATCTAATCGACTTGGAGAACCACGGGATGCGTTTCAAATTGAAGAAGTCCCTACTCCAAAACCAAAGCGTGGAGAAGTACTCGTTGGCGTTATGGCAGCTGGAATCAATTACAACAATGTCTGGGCAGCAAGGGGTATCCCAATTGATGTCATCGCGGCACGTCAGAAAGCTGGCGAGCCGGAAGATTTTCATGTTGGCGGTAGTGATGCTTCAGGAATTGTTTATGCAATTGGCGAAGGTGTCACCAGTGTAAAAATTGGTGACGAAGTAGCGATTCATCATGGTTGGTGGGATGCCGACGATCCTTGGGTTCTTGCAGGTAAAGATCCAATGATTGCTCGATCATCAAAAACTTGGGGTTATCAAACAAACTACGGTGCCTTTGGACAATTCACCATTGTTCAAGATCACCAATGTTTGCCAAAAGCTCCATCGCTGTCATGGGAGGAAGCTGCGGCCTCAACGCTATGTGGAACTACTGCATACCGAATGATGTTTGGTTGGCAGCCACATGTAACTAAGAAAGATGATGTTGTTCTTGTGTGGGGTGGATCTGGTGGGGTCGGATCCATGGCTATTCAATTAGCAAAAGCAGTTGGTGCAATTCCCGTAGCTGTTGTGTCCGATGATGAGCGCGGGGAATTTTGCATCAAGCTTGGTGCTAAGGGATATATAAATCGAAATGATTTCACACACTGGGGAACACCACCTCACTGGACTGACGATGCTGGACAAAAGGCATGGACGGCAAGTGCCCGTGCTTTTGGCTCAAAAATCTGGGAAATTGTGGGAGAGAAAAAAGATCCTGCAATTGTTATTGAGCACCCAGGTGAAGCAACTGTTCCAACTTCAATCTTTGTCGCTGAGCCTGGCGGCATGGTTGTAATTTGTGCAGGAACTTCGGGCTATTCAGCTGTAGTCGATCTTCGTTACCACTGGACACGACAGAAGCGATTCCAAGGTTCTCATGGAACCAACGATGAACAAGCAATTGAGTTCAACAAAATGCTTACTTCTGGCGCTATTCATCCAGCACTTGGTGAAGTACTGGCCTTTGATCAAATTCCTGAAGCGCATCAAAGAATGCATGAAGGAGATTTGGCGCTTGGAAATACCGCGATACTAATTGGAGCTCCAACTAGAGGTCTCGGTAAAAAGTAAAGAAGTAAATGAACGCCCATCGCGAGCGTTCATTTTTCCTACCTAGGAGAGGAAAACAAATGCAGGAACAGGAAAATACATTCTCGGCTGATCTTTCCCGCCGCGGAGTTCTGATGGGTGCAGCAGCTGGTGGTCTAGTGATCGCTGGCGGCGGAGCCATGCTTGCACCTTCAGCAAATGCAGCAAAGGCAAAAATTAAAAAAGGTGGAGTTCTACGAATCGGTGTTAGTGGTGGAGGCCCAACAGAAACTCAAGATGCACATCTTGGTGGGTTTACAGCAGATACTGCTCGTCAGTACCAACTCTACGATCGCTTGGTAACACGTGATTCAAACTTCAAGTTGGTTCTAGAACTAGCTGACAGTTTCACGCCAAACAAGACTGGAAATGTTTGGACAATTCGCGTTAAGAAGGGTGTGAAGTTTCATAATGGTCGTGAGCTAACAGCTGACGATGTGATCTTTACAATCAATCGCGTTTTGGACCCAGCAACCAAGGCAATTCGTTCCGGTGCACTTTCTGGTGTCGATGCAGCAAAGATGAAGAAGGTTGACAAGTACACAGTGTCAGTCACATTGAAGTCAGCAAACGTAACTTTCGATGAAGTCTTCTCTAACTATGCAATGGGAATTGTTCCTGTTGGATACAACCCTGCCAGCCCAGTTGGTACTGGTCCATTCAAGTACAAGTCATTTACACCTGGCGTCAAGAGTGTTTACACAAAGAACACTGCTTACTGGCGCTCAGGCGAGCCATATGTTGATTCAGTAGAAATCATCTCTATCGGTGATGAGACTGCTCGCGTAAATGCACTTATCAGTGGTCAGGTAGATGTCATTACAGATCTACCTAACTCACAGGTCAGCACAGTTAAGTCAAATAAGAAGCTCAAAGTAATCAATGCAAAGACTGGTGCATATGTACCTATTGCAATGAACGCTTTGAAGGAGCCATTTAACAATCCATTAGTACGTCAAGCATTCCGCTTGATGATTGACCGCGAGGCTGTTGTAAAGCAGGCTTACAGTGGTTATGCCCAAATGGGTAACGACATGATTGGTCGCTACGACGAGGGTTACAACGCTAAGTTGCCTCAACGTGACTATGACCCAGAGAAGGCACGTGCACTTCTTAAGAAGTCTGGCGTAACAATTCCTGCAATGGAATTGAAGACTCAGGACGATGTTGCAGGAATGCTTACAATTCCACAGATCTTTGCATTGAATGCAAAGCAAGCTGGAGTGACTGTAAACGTTACAACACCATCTAACTTCTGGGATGGATGGCCTGGCGCTTCAACATTTGCTACGGATTACTACATCAACCGTACATATCTAGAAGGAGCAACCCTGGTTTATTGCGGAGGTGACTATGCAAAGGAGACAGGTTGGAGTAATCCAGCTTTCGAAGCTCTCATTGCTAAGGCACTTAAGACGCCTAACAAGGCACTTCGCAACGAAATGGTTGCTGATGCTCAGAAGATCGAGTACGACGATGGTGCATACATTGTTACCTCGTTTTACAACAAGCTAGACGCCTCTAGTTCAAAGGTTGATGGTTTTGGAGCGGGTCACCCTTCAGGTAACTCACTCAATAACTTCACACTTCGTTCTGTTGGTTTCGTGGCTTAATTACTTCCCAAGTTAGTTAATTAAAGGAGTTTTGATGAAGATCGTAAGTGCTAAGACTTTCGTGGTCGGCACACCTGCACCTCATGATGGTGGTGCATTTTGGGTCTTCGTAAAACTAACTACCGATAGCGGGGTGGAGGGAATCGGCGAAGTTTATGCCGTGCCCTTCCACCCTGCTGTTGTAGAAAAAATGATTAATGATGTAGTTGAACGATATGTGATCGGAACATCTCCATTTGATATTGAAGCCCTTTGGCGCCGTGCTTACTCGGCTGGATTTACTCAGCGACCAGATGTTTCTATGATGGCAATACTCAGCGGAATTGAAACTGCCTGTTGGGACATTATGGGTAAGGAAACTAATCAACCTGTATACAACCTCTTAGGTGGCAAAGTGCGTGATCGCGTTCGCACCTATACATACATTTATCCAGCACCAGGTGCTGACAACTCTGTTTATTCAAATGCCGATATTTCTTGCGAACGCGCAGCCTCATATATTAAAGAAGGATTTACTGCACTTAAGTTCGATCCAGCTGGTCCTTACTCTGCATTTGATCCTCGCCAACTTTCTCTCGAGATGTTGGACTTTACCGAAAAATTTGTAAAGCAACTTCGTGAAGCAGTTGGAAATAAGGTCGATCTTCTTTTTGGAACTCATGGACAGATGACTCCTGCAGGTGCAATTAGATTAGCTAAGAAGCTTGAAAAATATGATTTGCTCTGGTTTGAAGAGCCAACGCCCCCAGATATGCCTGAAGAGATGGCACGAGTCGCTGCGGCAACCTCAATTCCGATTGCAACAGGTGAACGCTTATCTACGAAGTACGAGTTCGCGCGGGTTCTACGTCACAATGCGGCTGCAATTTTGCAGCCTGCTATTGGACGAGTGGGTGGAATTATGGAAACAAAAAAGATCGCCGCTATTGCTGAAACGCATTACGCGCAATTAGCACCACATCTGTATGCCGGACCAATTGAGGCAGCAGCAAATCTTCATGTTGATCTTTCAATCCCTAACTTCCTCATTCAGGAATCAATTGGAAAGATGGGTAATTTCCACGCCAAGCTATTGAAGAAACCACTTCCTTGGGAAAACGGTTACTTCCTTCCAACTGTCGACCCTGGTCTTGGAGTAGAACTCAATGAGGAGGTTGCAGCTGCGAATCCTTACACAGGCAAAGGGCTTCATTTAGAAATGCATCAGGTTCCATTGAATTAACTCTTTCTCGCACGACCGCAATTTATCAATGACATCAAAAGGAGATCAGAAATGCGCGTAGGTTTTATCGGTTTAGGAAACTTGGGAGTACACCTTGCTACTAGTTTGCAGCGCAACGGATTTGATTTAACTGTAAATGACATACGTAAAGAGTCAGCCGCCGATTTAATTGCAAAGGGCGTCAAGTGGGCAGATACACCTAAATCACTTGCTGAAAATGTTGACATCGTAATTACCTGTCTACCATCTCCTGCGGTTGTAAAAACAGTGATGCTTTCTGACAATGGCGTTCTTGCTAGTTTGAAAAAGGGTGGCGTATGGATGGAGATGAGCACAAATGATCGCCATGTAATTGAAGAGATTGCGGAAAAAGCTGCAGCACTTGGTATTGATACTTTGGAGTCTCCTGTAACTGGTGGGGTGCATCTAGCAGCCTCTGGAAAAATTACCGTGCTTATTGGTGGCGAGAGAGCTGTCTATGACAAATGTATTAAGGTCATCGAAGCTGTTGGTGCCAAAAATTTCTACATGGGCCCACTTGGAAATGCATCGATTATCAAAGTAATCACCAACATGTTGGCATTTATTCACCTTGTCGCTGCCGGTGAAGCAATGATGCTTGCAAAGCAAGGCGGCTTGGACCTTAAGACTTCATTTGAAGCGATCAAGGCAAGTTCAGGAACATCATTTGTACACGAGACGGAAAGCCAGTTGGTGCTAAGCGGCTCGTACAACATCGGTTTCACTATGGATTTAGCCCTCAAAGATATTGGTTTTGCTACGGAAATGGGTCGAACATTTGGCGTTCCACTTGAATTAGCAGCAATTACTGAGCAAGCATTTGTTCGTGGTAAGGCCCAATATGGCGGAGATGCTTGGTCTCCTAAAGTGATCAAACTTCTAGAAGATGCAGTTGGCGTAGAACTACGCGCACCAGGATTCCCAGACATTCTTACCGACACTGAGGAGAAGTAATAATGAGGATTGAAATCAAGAGTGGAATCTATATTGACGGTCAATGGGTTATGCCAACAACTGGCGCGGTGCTTACAGTTGAAAACCCTGCCACAGGTGAGGTAATCGCAAATGTTCCTGCTGCAGGTCCAATAGAGACAAAGGCTGCCATCGCAGCTGCAACAAAGGCATTTAAGGGTTGGAGTAATCTCAACGCTAACGAGCGCGCTGCATATCTTCGCCGTGCTAACGCATTATTTATTGAACGTGCAGATGAAATTGGTCGCATCATGACCCTTGAACAAGGAAAGCCAATCGGTGAAGCTGTCGGCGAAGTTTTGTGGGGTGCTGACTACCTTCTTTGGTATGCAGAAGAAATTCGTCGTAGTAACGGCACTATTGTGCCAAGTGATTCACTCAATACCCGCTTCTATCTACGCCGAAGGGCTCGAGGTGTAGTTGCATGTATCACGCCTTGGAACTTCCCAAATGCAATGCTATTGAGAAAGATTGCACCTGCTGTCGCTGCAGGAAACACAATCGTCGCAAAACCTGCCGAAGAAACTCCCCTATCGGCAATTAAGATCTTCGAAGTTTTCCATGATGCTGGTTTTCCAAAGGGAGTTCTTAACTTAGTGTGCGGAGAACCCGCACCGATTGGTGATGTGATTCTCGAGTCTCCAGATGTTCGCCAAATTTCATTTACCGGGTCAACAGCTGTTGGACGCATGCTTGCCGAGCGCGGTGGAAAAACACTGAAGAAAGTTACTGTAGAACTCGGTGGTGTCGCTCCATTTATCGTATTCCCTGATGCAGATATCGATGTTGCTGTAAGCAATTTGATGGCCGGAAAATTTGCAAACCAAGGGCAAAGTTGTGTTGCTCCTAACCGAGTAATGGTTCACAAAGATATTTATGAAGTATTTCTTTCAGCAGCCACCAAGGCTGTCGCTGCACTTCGCTTGGGACACGGAACTGGTGGAGATTTTGAAGTCGGACCTATGATTTCTCCTGAGGCCGTCACACGAGTTAATGCACAGTTAGAAGATGCAATTTCTCGCGGAGCCAAGGTTGCAATTGGCGGGTCACTTCCTACTGGTATTGATCCAACTCGCTGGTGTGCGCCAACAATTCTTACCAATGCGCACAAGGACTCTTTAGTTACCTGCGAGGAGACTTTTGGTCCCTTGGTAGCAATTGAAGCATTTACTTCAGAAGAAGAGCTGCTTTCAAGTGTTAACGCCTCAGAATCTGGATTGGGAGCATATTTGTTCACAAAAGATTTAGCTGTTGCTCACCGTGTTTCAGAAGCACTTGAATACGGAATGGTTGTTATCAACGGTGCTTCTTTTGGATATGTGCAGACACCATTCGGAGGAACTAAAGGTTCTGGCGATGGACGTGAAGGTGGGCAGGATGGCCTTCTTGAATATCAAGAGCTTCAATACATCAATATGAATTTCTAACTACTCAATCACGAATGCTAAGAAAGGAGAAGGTTTGATGACAGCACATGAACTCTTGCGTCCAGTGCATACGTTGATCGACCCTTCTTCAAGTGTGATTATCGGACCATCGGTACGAAGCGCTGCAGTTGTGCGAAACATGTTGGCAAGCAAGATTCCTGTTATGGGTGTCCATCCAAATAAGGATGACGTTTTGGGTTTGAAATGCCTACCCTCTATCGAGTCTTTAGAATCCACGCCAGAGCTTGCAGTTGTAATGGTTGGACATACACGTGTTGAGGAAGCGGTTTATGAACTCATGGATCGTGGAACACGCGCCTTCTTTTTCCCGGGACTTGGAAGTGAAGCAGGCGCAGACGGGCCATTGATTGCCGCTCGCATACGCGAACGTGCAGCCGCTAACGGATCAATGATCATTGGACAAAACTGCATGGGAATTGCAAAGCCAGGAGGATCTCCATGGATTGGCTCGATCTCGGATTCCTTTGTTAATGGACATGTAGGAATTTCTGCACAGTCAGGATCCATCGCCGAAGCATTTACAACAATTGGACCTCGCATTGGCTTTAGATTTATCGCTTCGACAGGAAGCGAGCTCAATCGAGATGTATCGGATTTTATGAGCTTCATGGCAGATGACGAAGAAACAAGAGCTGTTGGTATTTTCATTGAAACAATCCGCCGCCCCGATGCATTTATTGCTGCGCTAGAAAAATGTGCAGTGGCAGGCAAGCCGGTAGTTGCACTTAAAGTTGGAAAATCCGGTGTTGCAAAGAGAATCGCCCTAGCTCACACAGGCGCAGTAGTTGGCTCAAACCAAGCATTTTCAGCTACTTTGAGGCGCTTTAGCGCTATAGAGGTTGAAGATTTTCCAGAGATGGTTGAAACCCTTGAGGTGTTAGGAAAGAAGCGCAGACCAAAGGGAGTTCGCGTATCAGCTGTCTCAGAGTCTGGTGGCGAATGCGGATTGATGGCCGATCGTGCAGAAAAAAATGGTGTCACTTTCGCAGCTCTCCCAGAGAAAACAGCGATAGAGCTAAATAAAGAGTTTCCAAATTACCAGCATCCACAAAATCCATTAGATGCATGGGGTGTAGATACACCTGAAGTTGTTTTCCCACGTTCAATGGAAATGCTTGCTGAATCAGGAGCGTATGACACCTTAATTGCTCAGGTGGATATTTCTAGATTCCGAGGAGCAGACGAGTTGGTGTGGTGCAACATGGTTGTCGAATCATTAGGTAAGACTGCCGAAAAATTCAATATCTCTCCTGCGGTAGTTTCCGTTCACTCTGTAGATGCGCCACAATCTATCTTGGACATCTGCGCTAAATATGAACTTCCTTTACTGCGTGGAATCAATGGTGCAATGCAAGCGTTAGGTCATGCTGGGCGATGGAGTAAACCTTCAACTATTCATCAGAATTTTGGATCGCCAATAATCATTTCAGACATGGTTACCCGCGAAGGCGCATTGCCTGAATATGAATCTGCTGAAATTCTTGAACGTTATGGTGTACCAATTGCATCCAGAAAGCGCGTCACATCTTCTGATCAAGCTGCAGCTGTGGCTGAATCCCTTGGATACCCTGTTGTAGTAAAGAGCGATGGTCCAGCACATAAAAGTGCCGCGGGTGGAGTAATTCTCAACATTAAATCCGCGGAAGAAGCCACCGCCGCAGTTGAAAAACTTGGAGGCGTTGCATTTATCGCCGCTCAAATTCCACAAGGAGTTGAGGCTCTAGTTGGAATGGTCCGCGATGAGGAGTTTGGCCCAATCCTCGCAGTCGGACATGGTGGTGTCACTGTTGAATCCAAAAAGCCTGTGACAATGCTTGGTCCTGTTGATTTAGCGACAGCTCAAAAAATGGTGGCTGAAGCTGGGCTTGAGGACCCTCATGGTGTCTTATCGACCTCGCTTGTCACCCTTGGCCGCGTAGCTGTAGAGCATCCAGAGATCGTTGAGATCGATGTGAACCCAATGATTGTCTATGACAAAGCAACTATCGCAGTTGATGCCCTCGTGGTTATCAGTTCAGAGAATGGAAAATAGATCATGAGCGTCATTACCGTTGAACAGGTCGGTCCGACACGTTGGATCACTCTCAATCGTCCCGACAAATTGAATGCAATTAACTACGAAATGGTTAATGCATTGCGTGCCGAATTGAATAGCGCAGCTGTTGATGACAACACCAAGGTATTGGTTCTTACAGCTAATGGTCGCGCATTTTCAAGTGGTTATGACCTTTCCGAACTCGCTGAGGATGAAATCAGTGGCGCACTGAGATGGCATGGGATCCTGGAAGATGACGTCTCGTTAACTATGCAGCTTTGGTCTTTTCCAAAACCCACCATTGCGGCAGTACAGGGATGGGTTCTTGCTGGTGGCTGCGAGTTAGCGATGGCTTGCGACATGATTATTGCAACTGACAAGGCAAAGTTTGGTGAACCGGAAGTTAAGTATGGATCTGGACCAGCAACCCTTCTGATGCCATTTGTAATCGGACAGAAGAAAACTAATGAACTCCTTTTCACTGGAGACACAATCGATGCCGAAGAGGCATTGCGTATTGGATTGATCAACAAGGTTGTACCTGAAGAGGAATTACATAATGAAGTCAAGGCACTTATAAAGAAGATTGCTCCTACCCCGCTTTCTACATTACGTCTAACAAAAATTGGTCTGATCCGGGCACAAGAGGCGATCGGTATTCGCCAAGCTATTAACGCCAATATGGATGTTTCAGCGATTCTTAACGGAAGCGACAGCGCTGAGCAAAAAGAGTTTGATGACATAGTTCGTAAAGAAGGGCTCAAGCAAGCACTAGCTTGGCGCGATGCACGATTTGAGGAAAGCCTCGGAGACAAGGGAAAAGGAAAATAATGAGTAAGCAATCAATCAAAGCAGCGATAACACGCGGCAATTCACCCATTGAGATCGCACAAGTAGATCTTGATGCCCCAAAGGCAGGAGAAATCCTCGTACGCATCGCTGCCGCAGGCGTCTGCCACTCAGATGTACACCTTGCCGATGGAAACCTAGGTACAACACGTTGGCCAATCATCTTGGGACATGAAGGTGCGGGCGTTGTCGAAGAGGTAGGCGCTGGAGTTACAAATGTGAAGGTAGGCGATCGAGTTGCATTCAATTTCGTCCCGCCATGCCGCCAATGTAAGGAATGCATCGCAACACGATTTAATCTGTGTGAAGTTGCGGGAGAACATGCATACACAGGAAATCTTCTTGATGGAACATCACGGCTGCATGAAAAAGATGGAACAGAGCTTCGTCACTTCAACTTTGTCTCATGCTTTGCTGAAAAAGCCGTCGTGCCTGCGGGTTCTGCGGTTCCAGTTCAGGCTGATGTACCACTGTGGCAAGCAGCTTTGCTTGGTTGCGGCGTGATGACAGGAATTGGTGCAGTTCGAAACGCCGCTAAGGTTCAAATTGGTGAAACTGTTGCGGTAATTGGATGTGGAGGTGTTGGGCTTCAAGTTGTCGCTGGTGCCCGCCTTGCTGGAGCGAGCAAAATCATCGCTGTCGACATGCAACCTGCAAATCTTGAGCGTGCTCGTAAACATGGTGCAACTCATGTTGTTGATGCCTCTAAGAAGAATGTAGTCGCGGATGTAATGGCGATTGTTCCTGGTGGAGTAGACCATGCATTTGAAGTGGTTGGTCGTCCAGAAACTATCCGCACCGCTTGGGATGTCATACGTGCTGGAGCTACAGCAATCGTTGTCGGTTTAGCACCGCGTGGCGTCGAGGTTTCAATCCCTGCAATTGAGTTTCTCTCCGAAAAGGGTCTTAAGGGAAGTCTCTATGGATCAGCAAATGTTCCAGTTGAGCTTCCTCAAATGATTGCCATGGCTGGTGAAGGTCGTATCAATGTCGCAGATGTTGTTTCACATGTGACAGATCTAGATGGGATCGAGGCTGCCTTCGAGCGTCTACGTAAGGGCGATGGAGCTCGCACACTCGTTGTAATTGATCCATCGATTGCAGGTTCTCTTGAAGGAATTACCCGAGCCTAAATATGAAAAAGATTCGGGATTTCTTCAACCAAGGTGGCCTGGCGCTATTTGTCCTGGGCCGAATCCTTGCTGGAATTCCAATTGTTATCGCTCTTTCTGTTTTGGTATTTGTGGCGACTCAGGCATTGCCCGGTGATGCTGCCGTTGCCTATCTAGCCAACACGGCAACGCCAGAACGTCTTGAACTGATTCGCCAAGAATTGAATCTGGATGATCCTATTTGGATTCAATATCTGCAATGGGCAGGTGGAGCACTCCAGTTTGATTTTGGTACAACTTTAACTGGTGAAACTGAAGTCACAACACTTCTCAAAGAGCGAATTCAAAACACCTTAATCTTGATGGCATCTTCTGGAATAGTTGCAATTCCTCTATCTATTGCAATCGGCGTATACGCTGCAGTTAGAAGAGGAAAACTCTTTGACAACTTAACCTCTCTTGTAACCTTAATCCTTGCGGCATTACCTGAGTTTGTTGTCGCAATCTTTGTGGTTTTCCTGCTTGCGACAAATGTTTTCCAAATTTTTCCAGCAATCGCATTTGTTGATCCAGGCACATTGGCTTGGAGTAATCCAATGGCCTTAGTCCTGCCATCATTGACTTTAGTTCTAGCTGTTACGCCATACGTTTCTCGAATCATGCGTGGCTCCATGATTGAAGTCATGGAATCTGAATACATTCAGATGGCTCGCCTAAAGGGATTGTCTGAACGAACAGTCATTATTCGTCACGCTCTTCCTAACGCGATTGCGCCAACAATTCAGGTAATAGCATTGCAATTAGCTTGGCTTGCCGGTGGTGTTGTTGTTGTTGAAGCCGTTTTTGCATACCCAGGTATCGGTACCATCATGATTGATTCCGTAAAGGGTCGAGATCTTCCTATAGTGCAGGCCATCACCTTGATGATTGCTGCTCTTTATGTCGTTCTAAATATCCTCGCAGATATCGGAACCATCCTCTCCACACCACGACTTCGCACCAAGTACGCCCGCAAAAACGACACATCAGATGTCTTTGCCGCGATGGATGGTGATGAATAATGACTAAGAAAATCAAGCCTAGATCACAAATGAGAGTCATGCTGGGCCTCACATTTAAGCAACGGTATGCAAAAATTGGCGCCGTACTAGTTGGCCTCATTATCGCAATTGCTGTATTTGGACCACTGTTTGCACCACATACCTTTGATGAATTTATCGATGCTCCTAATGCAGGTCGCACCGATCAGCTTTTACTTGGCGCGGATTACTTAGGTCGCGATGTTTGGTCACGATTCTTGTTTGGCGGTCGAACAATTATCGGACTTTCATTTGTGTCCACTGTTCTGGGTGTTGGCTTAGGTCTTTTCATTGGTTTATTTGCAGCCTCTGCCAAACCTCGCACCGATAGCTTGATTATGCGCGGCAATGACATTCTGCTTGCATTTCCTCAAATAGTTTTTGTTCTCTTGGTTGTTTCAGGCTTTGGTACCAGCATTTTCTTAATCGCCGTGACCGTTGGATTTACCCATGCACCCCGAACTGCGCGAATCATTCGTGCAGCAGCAGCTGAAGTAATGGAGCGGGACTTCATCAAAGCGGCCATTGCAGTTGGTGAAAAACGTAGAAGAATTATTATCAGCGAACTTCTACCTAATGTAACCTCCCCGCTCTTGGTCGAATTTGGGTTGCGCATGACTTACTCAATCGGACTTGTGGCTGCAGTTTCTTTCTTGGGGCTAGGTTTGCAGCCACCTGCGGCTGACTGGGGATTAATGATCAATGAAAACCGCGGCTCAATGACTGTGCAACCTTGGGCAGTTTTGACTCCTATATTTGCAATCGCAATCTTTACAATCGGCATCAATTTCATTACCGACTCCTTTGCAAAGGTAGCTATCGGTATCGATCGCAAGGGCAAAGAATGAGCGTCGTCAAAGTAGAAGGAGTGGATATCTCGATTACCCGTGGTGGAATCAAGATCGTCGAGAACATATCCTTTGAAATCAAACCTGGAGAAATCCTTGGCCTGGTGGGTGAGTCTGGTTCAGGCAAAACCACAGTATCAATGTCATTGCTTGGACATACTCGCAAAGGTGCTGTCATCGAAGCAGGTTCAATAATCATCGATGGGCATCAGATAGTTGGCGCTAGCGAGTCCGAATTACGCTCCCTTCGAGGCGGAACAATTGCCTATGTTCCACAAGATCCAGGCACCGCACTTAACCCGGGATTGCGTATTGCAAAGCAGATCTTAGAATCTCTTGAAAAACATCTACCTCAACAAGATCATGAAACACACATGGCACGTGTGCGTGAAATTCTTACAGAAGTTGCTCTACCTTCAGATCCAGAGTTCTTAAAGCGCTACCCACATCAACTTTCAGGTGGTCAGCAACAGCGTGTTGCAATTGCAATTGCATTTGCCTGCCGCCCGAAAGTCATTGTCTGTGATGAACCAACAACAGGTCTTGATGTAACTACACAATCCCGTGTTCTCTCAACGATTCGTGAGCTCTGCCGCGAACATGGGGTCGCCGCACTCTATGTTTCTCATGATTTAGCTGTTGTTTCAGAATTGGCCGACAAGGTAGCGGTGATGTATGCAGGCAAGATTGTTGAAAGTGGCAATCGTGATGAGATCTTCTTCCACTCAGCCCATCCATACACACGCCGCCTAATCAGAGCATTGCCTGATATTGGTGGACGAAATCAGATACTAGGTATCTCCGGATATGCACCTATGCCTTGGGATCGACCAACGGGCTGTGCTTTTGCTCCTCGTTGTGAAGATGCGCAAGCAATATGTTCGCAACAAGCGCCTGTCTTAACTGCACAGTCACCAACTCATACATTGGCATGTCACCGTCACAAGGATGCAACCAAAATTACCGCAACTCCCCGACTAGATCGTGAGTTTGTGACCGCCGGTGATGAACACTTCTTACTATCAGTGAACTCTTTGAATGGCTTTTACGGTTCACGCCAGGTTTTATTTGACACCAACATCCACATTGAAGCAGGTGAATGTGTCGCCCTGGTTGGTGAATCTGGATCAGGAAAAACCACCCTATCTCGATGTATTGGTGGTTTACATGATGACTATCAAGGTGAAGTGAACTTTGCTGGCTCCACACTTGGAAAGCATGCGATGTCTCGAAAGAAGGAAGAGCGCAGAGATATTCAATATATTTTCCAGAGCCCTTACGCATCAATCAATCCCAGAAGGCCGATTGGGTCAACAATTGCACGCCAATTAGAGCTTTTTTACGGCATGAAAGGTAGTGAAGCACAGAATCGAATTAATGAGCTTCTTGATCTGGTCTCTCTGCCTCATTCAATTATCACTTCATTTCCTGATCAACTATCAGGTGGAGAGCGCCAGCGTGTAGCAATTGCACGAGCACTCGCCGCTCAACCTAAATTGATCGTTTGTGATGAAATTACATCAGCCTTAGATGTATCGGTCCAAGCCTCTGTAATTGAAACTTTGAAGGAGCTGCAAGCCAGTACCAAAGTTGGACTTCTCTTTGTAACGCACAATTTAGCGCTTACGCGGACAATTGCAGATCGAGTTGCGGTGATGCGAAAGGGAACCATTGTTGAATATGGTGGAATTGATTCCGTCTTTAACAATCCAAAAGCAAATTACACAAGCCGTCTTCTAGAACACACACCAAGTCTTAAATAACTACTAACAGGGAGCTGACACTATGAAAACCTTTTCTAATTTCATTAATGGAAAGAAGGTCCCTGCTCTCAGTGGAAAGACTGTTGAGATCATTAATCCCTCTACTGGAAAGGTGTATGCAACCGCACCTGATTCAGCCGGCCCGGATGTTGAAATGGCCATGAAAGCTGCAGCTGAAGCTTTTCCTGGCTGGAGAGACTCAACACCTTCACAGCGTCAACGAGCACTCTTGAAGATCGCAGATGCTATGGAAGCAAGAATTGACGAAATTGTTGCCATCGAATGTGAGAACACCGGTAAGCCAATTGCTATTACACGTTCCGAAGAAATTCCCCCAACTATTGACCACATTAGATTCTTCGCTGGAGCTGCTCGAAATTTAGAAGGTAAATCCGCGGGTGAATATATGTCAGGAATGACCTCCTTCATTCGCCGTGAGCCAATTGGTGTCTGTGCGCAGATAACTCCCTGGAACTACCCACTGATGATGGCTGTTTGGAAATGGGCTCCCGCTATCGCAGCTGGTAACACAGTGGTGTTAAAGCCAAGCACTACTACTCCAGCGTCCACTGTTTGGATGGCAGAGCTAATGGCGGAATTCCTCCCTGCAGGCGTCATGAATGTTGTGTGCGGTGATCGTCACGCCGGAAAAGCGATGATTGAACATCCAATTCCACAAATGGTTTCTATTACAGGCTCTGTACGTGCTGGTATGGAGGTTGCAACCTCTGCCGCAAAAGATGTGAAGCGAGTACACCTAGAGCTGGGTGGAAAAGCGCCTGTTGTTGTATTTGATGATGCAGATCTAGAAAAGGCTGCAGAAGGAATTGCTATGGCTGGATTGTTTAATGCAGGCCAGGACTGCACCGCAGGAACACGCGTTCTAGTTCAAGATGGTGTTTATGACAAGTTTGTGGAACTTCTTGCATATCAGGCTAAAAATGTAATCACTGTTGGCGCTCCTGAAGAAGATGTCTTTATGGGGCCGCTGAATAGCGCTGCTCAATTTGACCGTGTGAAAGAGTTTGTAGATAGAACTCCAAAGCATGCCAAGATTCAAGCTGGTGGAAAACCCATTTCCCGCCCTGGTTACTTTTTTCAACCGACGATTATTTCTGATCTCAATCAAGATGATGAGTTAATCCAAGAAGAAATTTTTGGTCCGGTAATCACTGTTCAAAAGTTCACAACTGAAGAACAAGCATTATCAATGGCTAACGACTGTCAATTCGCTTTATCAGCAAGTGTGTGGACAAAGGATCATGGAACAGCCATGCGAATGACTAAGGGATTTGATTTTGGTGTGTGTTGGATCAACGCACATATGCCATTCGTTGCTGAAATGCCACACGGTGGCTTTAAGCATTCAGGCTATGGAAAAGATCTTTCAGGATATGGCTTTGAGGATTACACACGCATTAAGCATGTTATGTCCAACATTAATATGTAGGAATTAGCCCTTCGCCATCAAATCCATAAACTCATTTACTGGAGTTGCTGCAAGCTTGTCGTAATCAAGACAGAGATCAATGATCTTCTTTTGCTTATCGCCATCGTAAATACGAGCCAAGTTGGTCTTGTACTTTTCAATAAGTAGCGGAATACCTTCGGTGCGACGACGTGCATGGCCGATTGGGTACTCAACAGCCACTTCATCAAAGACGGTGCCATCGGTAAATTCGACTGTAATTGCGTTGGCAATAGAGCGTTTTTCAGGGTTGTGATAATCGGCTGTGTAGCTAGAGTCTTCAACACATACAATCTTTTCGCGCAGAGCATCGATGCGAGGATCGGCCGCAATATCTTCTTCATAATCACGAGCGGTGAGTCGACCAAAGATAAATGGAACCGCAACCATGTACTGAATACAGTGATCGCGATCTGCCGGGTTATTGAGCGGACCCTTCTTGTCGATGATGCGGATACACGCCTCGTGGGTGCGGATCGTTACCTTTGCGATGTCATCTGAAGTTTTTCCTGCTGCCTGCATCTGGTGATAGATCGTCATCGCAGCTTCGACACCAGTTTGTGAATGGAATTCAGCTGGGAAGGAAATCTTGAACAAGATGTTTTCCATAACATAGGTGCCGTATTCACGCTGGAACTTAAATGGTTGTCCTTTGAAAGAGACATCGTAAAAGCCCCAAGTTTTTGCGGTTAGCGCTGATGGATAACCCATCTCGCCGGTCTTTGCGATTAAGGCAAGACGTACTGCGCGCGATGTTGCATCTCCGGCAGCCCACGACTTACGTGATCCCGCATTAGGAAAGTGACGATAGGTGCGAAGTGATTGACCATCAACCCAGGCAAGTGAAACGGCAGCTAACGCTTGATCGCGAGTCAACCCCATCATCTGTGCAACTACAGCTGTTGATGCAATCTTTACCAATACAACGTGATCAAGACCAACCTTGTTAAATGAGTTTTCTAATGCGATACAGCCTTGAATTTCATGGGCCTTGATCATCGCGGTTAAGACATCTTTAACAGTGAACTTCTTATCTGTGGTGCGAGAGAGCCAATCTGCAGTTGCCAGAATTGCACCTAAGTTATCTGATGGGTGCCCCCATTCAGCAGCAAGCCAGGTGTCATTGAAATCTAACCAACGAATCATCGCGCCGATATTGAAAGCACCTTGTACTGGATCTAAAACATGCTGTGTTCCTGGAACCTTTACGCCATTAGCAACAGTTACCCCTGGAACAACTGGTCCCAAAAGTTTGGTGCAGGCTTCATATTCAAGTGCTTCGAGGCCACAACCCAATGTGTCCATAAAGCAGTTCCATGCAGTCTCGTAAGCAACCGGAGATTTAACCTCGTAGTTCAGTGCATAATCGACGATATCGATAATCGCTTGATCGTATGGCTGGTTGCCTTGAGCTACATGGCTGGACATATGGTTTATCGCTTCTCGATAGGGACGAAGGTCAGGTTTTCAGGACCGACGTAATTGGCTGTTGGACGAATAATCTTTCCATCAGTGCGCTGTTCAATTACATGCGCAGACCAACCTGTAATTCTGGCCATTACAAACAATGGCGTGAAGTAGTTGATTGGAATCTTCATTGCATCGTATGCAACTGCAGAGAACCAGTCGACGTTAGGGAACATCTTCTTTACATCCCACATAACTGTTTCAATTCGAGCAGCAATGTCATAGTGATTCGTTGTACCAGCATCTACTGCAAGTTCACGTGTAATTACTTTGATGATTTCATTGCGAGGATCAGAAATTGTGTAGACAGGATGACCGAATCCAATGACAACTTCCTTATTCTCCACACGTTGACGGATGTCCGCTTCTGCTTGATCGGGTGTTGTATAGCGTTGTTGAATTTCTAAGGCAACCTCATTAGCGCCACCATGCTTAGGGCCACTAAGTGCTCCGATTGCTCCTGCAACGCAAGAGTAAATATCCGCACCAGTTCCGGCAATTACACGACCGGTGAATGTTGAAGCGTTGAACTCGTGCTCTGCATAGAGAACTAGTGAGATATGCATGGCTCGCTCCCACAGCGCGCTTGGCTTTTCGCCATGAAGAAGGTGAAGGAAGTGCGCACCAATTGATGAATCATCTGTCTCAACTTCAATACGCTTTGAGTTATTTGCAAAGTGATGCCAGTAGCCAAGGATTGAGCCGGTCGTAGCGATCATCATGTCTGCGATTTCACGAGCCTCTTCATCGGTGTGCTTTGAAGATTCAGGCTTAACTGCACCCATTGCTGAGTAAGCGGTACGCAAAACATCCATCGCATGTGCGGTTGAAGGAATTTGCTCTAGAACTGTCTTAAGCTGAGGTGAAATGCCACGAAGACCCTTCAGCTTGGTCTTGTAAGCATCTAGCTGAGCTTGTGTGGGCAAAGATCCATGAATTAAAAGATGTGCCACTTCTTCAAACTGGCAGTGGGATGCTAGATCCTTGATGTCATAGCCACGGTAATGAAGATCGTTTCCTGTCTGACCGACACTACTGAGTGCGGTATTTCCTGCTGGAACGCCAGAGAGAGCTACCGATTTCTTGGCTTTGAATTCAGTCATGATTACTTACCCATTTTCTTTTCTGCTCCGAGCGTCTCATCGAGAGCGCTTTCATATGCATAGTAATTAATTGCTTGGTATAACTCTTCACGTGTCTGCATCGTGTCGATCACATTGGACTGTGTGCCATCGCGACGAATCGCTGTGTAGACATTTTCAGCCGCCTTGTTCATCGCTCTGAAGGCTGACAATGGATACAGGATCATTCCGACCCCGTTGGCAGCTAGTTCATCGCGCGTAAAGAGCGGTGTCATTCCAAACTCAGTGATGTTAGCCAAGATTGGCTTTGAGACCGCTGCTGAAAACTTTGCGTAATCCTCAAGGGTACGAATAGCTTCAGGGAAGATTAAATCTGCGCCAGCTTCGATATAGGCATGAACGCGATCTAACGCAGATTCAACACCCTCGTTTGCAATCGCATCGGTACGGGCCATGATCTGGAAGTTGTCATCGGTGCGTGCATCAACCGCTGCCTTGATGCGATCAACCATTTCAGCCTTTGAAACAATCTCTTTGTTAGGGCGATGTCCGCAACGCTTTGCACCAACCTGATCTTCGATATGCATTGCGGCCGCTCCAGCTTTGATCAGTTCCTTTACTGTGCGGCCGATGTTAAAAGCCGATGCGCCAAAACCAGTATCGGCATCAACCAATAGCGGCGTATCGCAGATATTGGTGATGCGACGAACATCAGTTAAAACATCTTCAACGGTTGTAATTCCTAGATCTGGAAGACCCATCGATCCAGCAGCGACGCCTCCACCGGAAAGGTAGATCGCACGAAATCCTGCGCGCTTGGCTAAAAGGGCATGGTTAGCGTTGATCGTTCCAATAATTTGAAGGGGGGATTCCTCTGCCAAAGCCTTCTTGAAGGCGGCACCTGCGCTGGTTGAGCTCACAGGTTGAGTCTATCTATCTGCCTCTGGCATGCAAAAGCGGTTGCCCGTATGGCACTCCCTAATTAGTTGAATATTCAACTACTTTGTTATATGGTGACGACATGGCCCAATTACCAGCGTTATACATAGGTCATGGAGCACCGATGTTGCTCGATGATGAGTTATGGACATCACAGTTGAGAGGTATCGCTTCTCAGATCGAAAAACCAAAAGCGATCTTAATTGTGAGCGCACATTGGGAGTCTGCTCCGGTCACCTTAAGTAGCCCAGTAGCTGGAACTCCCCTGGTCTATGACTTCAGCGGCTTTGCTAAAAAGTTTTTTGAGATGACATATGCAACCCCTGATGCAACAAACTTATTAAATCTCGTTGCTTCGATGATGCCAGACAATGAACAAGTTTTTCAGAGTAATCGTGGCTTAGATCATGGTGCCTGGGTTCCACTTCGTGTCATGTATCCAGATGCAGATATTCCAGTTTTGCAAATGTCGATGCCAACCAGTGATCCTGGCAAGTTGATTGAACTTGGAAAACGTTTACAACCTTTGCGCGATATGGGTGTCTTAGTTATTGGCAGTGGATTCTTAACCCATGGTTTGCCCTACCTGCGAGACTGGAGCACCGATGCCGTTGCACCAACCTGGTCCAGCGAGTTTGATGCATGGGCAGCAGAAGCACTTGCTAAGGGCGATGTCGAAACTCTTTCAAACTTTAAGAGCGCAGCTCCCGGAATGCCTTACGCCCATCCAACGGTTGAACATTTCACACCACTGTTTATTACCTTAGGTGCTGCGCAAAAACCAGATGCACCAGTTCAAACTCTGATCGATGGCTACTTTATGGGGCTATCGAAGCGTTCAATTCTTGTTGCGTAAGTGAAGTAGTTCAATGGCAGCGATTGCGCTGTCATATCCCTTATCTTCTTTACTTCCGGCACGGCCAGAACGAGCAATTGCTTGATCAAGATCGTTGCACATCAAAACGCCATACCCGATTGGCTTCCCGTACTTGAGTGAAACATCGATAACACCTTGGGTTACACCTTGGCAGACATAATCAAAGTGTGGAGTTTCGCCCTTCAGAACCAAGCCAACGGCAACAACCGCATCAAAACCAGCTTCAAAGGCGTATTGCGCAGCAAGTGGAATTTCAAAGGAGCCCGGAACGAATTGTACCTCAACGGTCTTTACCTGTGCTTCGGCAAAGGCGCGTTGTGCACCTGCAATCAGGTCATTGCAAATATCAAGGTGCCACGAGGAAGAGATGATCGCGACCTTGGCGTTGGGAAGTGGCTTGATTCCAATTGCTGGTGCATGTCCTGCCATTTACTTGCCTCCTCGTAAGTGACCAAGTTTTTCTTCCTTGGTAGCTAGATACTTTTCATTAAAACTATTTGCTGCAACAGTTAAGTTCGCTTGTGTTACCTCAACCCCGGCATCACGCAGGGCTTGAACCTTGTTGGGATTGTTAGTTAACAAAGTTAGCTCTTTAATCCCTAGCGCTCTAACGATGGCGATTGCATCAGACCAATCACGAGCATCAATCTCATGTCCTAAGTGCAGATTGGCATCGATGGTGTCCATACCTGCATCTTGTAATTGATACGCCTTAATCTTTTCCGTTAGCCCAATACCGCGACCTTCGTGATCACGCAGATAGATGATGTATCCATGGCCATGGTTTTGGATCAAAGAGATAGATTTTTCTAACTGCTCACCACAATCACAGCGTTGTGAATGAACAACATCGCCGGTAAAGCATTCGCTATGAATGCGAACCAAGGGAGCCTTGCCCGCATCACCAAATGCAATAACAGCATGCTCGCGTTGGCGCAGCCCTGAATAGGTTGAGATCGACCATAACCCGGTACGCAAAGGTAGTTGTGCCCAAGCAAACTCAAATGGTGATTGGGTCGCAGGTGCAACGGGAGCAATACTTTTGAGCTCTTCAACAGAGATCATTGGGATTGAATGCTGCTCAGCAAATGCGACAAGGGATGCTCCTCGGGCCATTGATCCATCATCATTAACGATCTCAGATAACAAGCAGACAGGTTGCGCACCAACAAGATGTGAAAGCGCCACACCTGCTTCGGTGTGACCACCACGTGCCTGTAATCCCCCGTTATCCGCAATCAACGGAAAGATGTGGCCGGGGCGAATGAAATCTGCATGTGTTACCGCGGTGTCAGCTAAGGCTCGCACCGTGTTTGATCGCTCTGTTGCACTTACGCCCGTTGTGATTCCGACCTTGAAATCAACGCTAACTGTAAATGCGGTCTTCTTTGAATCCTGGTTCTCTTCGACCATGAGTGGCAGGCGCAAGGTGCGTGCACGATCCTGCGTCATTGCTACACACAAGATTCCGGTTGTGTGGCGCACCATAAACGCCACCTTTTCAGGTGTGGCCTTTTCAGCAAGCAACATCAAATCGCCCTCATTTTCGCGATCAGCATCATCGGTAACAATGATCAGTTCGCCATTTTTGTAAGCATCTAGCGCTTTTTGGAGATTACTCATTACTTGTCTCCTTTAGCTAATAGACGTTCTACATACTTGGCAAGAACATCGACTTCGACATTGATCAAATCCCCTGGCTGCTTAGAGGACAAGTTTGTGCGCTCTAAAGTTTCTGGGATTAACCACACAGTGACGACATTGTTGGAGTCGTTGATTTCACCGACAGTGAGCGAAACACCATCTAGGCAGATCGAACCTTGATTAACGATGTACTTAGCCAGCTTTTCTGGCACAGTGATATCAAACTGCGCCCACTTTTCTCCGGGTGTTAAACCAACAAGGGTTGCAACGCCATCAACATGACCCTGCACCATGTGGCCGCCCATGCGGGTATTTAATAACGCTGCTAATTCAAGGTTGACCGCACTGCCAACAGCTAACTGCGATAAAGAGGTAACCGCCAAGGTTTGAACCATGACATCTGCGGTAAAGGAATTGCCGATGATAGAGGTAGCTGTTAAACACACACCATTGACCGCAACGGAATCACCTAGTGCGATCTGAGAAATCAGCGCAGGTGCTGCGATAGTAAAGACCGCCGAGCTTTCGCCCTTATCGATCGCGGTAATTGTTCCTAGCTCTGCAATAAGTCCGGTAAACATTACTCACCATTCCTTATGCGATAGACCGATTTAACATCGCCCTCAAATACCTGCGTACCTAGGTGATCCATGCGCATCTGATCGGTAATTGTTGTTGGGTAATCAAAGGCAAACCAATGCTTTCCGGTACCCAGCAATGAAGGTGCTTGGTACATGATTAATTCATCGAGCAAACAGCCATCTAACATCGCGCTGCCAAGGGTTGGCCCTGCTTCTACAAAGACATGATTAACGCCTAGTTCATTGAGCTTTTCAACCAGAACATCTAAATCCTTAGATTTAACAACCACGGTTTGGGCTGCATCATCAAAAACTTGTGCATCCTGTGGCAGCTCTTGCTCGCCACACACAATGCGGATTGGGTTGTGGGTGTAGCCAGCAAAATCTCCGCGTGGAACTAAGTGTGGGTTATCTGCAATAACGGTGTTTGTGCCAACCAATATCGCATCTGCCCGACGGCGCAGCACCTGCACATCAGCACGTGATGCTTCATTGGTAATCCACTTTGATGTTCCGTCGGCGGCTGCAACCTTGCCATCCAGGGTTGCAGCAACCTTCCAGGTAAAGAATGGACGGTTCTTGCGAATCTTCATGAGCCAAGCGCGGTTTGAAAAAGCAGCTTCCTCTTTCAAGACGCCTTCAATAACGGTGATGCCAGCTGCGCGAAGAGCTGCTGCTCCCCCGGCTGCTTTTTCATTGGGATCGTTGACTGCAAAGACAACTGTTTTAATTCCTGCATCAATAATCGCTTGAACACATGGACCGGTGCTGCCTAAGTGATTACATGGTTCAAGGGTTACAATAATTGTTGCTCCCTTTGCTTTGTCTGCTGCAGCTTTAATTGCAACTACCTCTGCATGATCAACTGAATTCATACGATCATGGAAACCTTCAGCGATGATGCTTCCGGTGCTATCAATAATCACTGCACCAACAATTGGATTGGGCGCTGTCTTTCCTAAACCTTTTTCGGCAAGGGCGATCGCACGTTGCATCGCAACTGTGTAATCCATAATGGCCCCTAACTCTAGAAACGAGTTCTCGGGGTGGGTGCAAGAAACAATGCACAAAGAAGGTAGGCGCAAGCCCACCTTTGTTTGTTTTCTCTCATCCGGACTTTAACCGTCGGTCTCAGAGTTTCACTGAGTCAACCGATACCTGGCGGGTATCGGGTCGCGGACTTTAACCGCCGGTTCGAAATTACATCGACCCCGAAAACAACGTCGTAATTCTACCCCGCTTTGCCCCATGCGCAGAACAGTAAAAAACCCCGCCAATCGCAGTGATTGACGGGGTTTTTAACGGGGTTGGTTAAAACATGTTATTTCTTAGCTGCAACCAGATGTGTTTCCGCAACCTTCGCATACGAAACATGCACCTGACATACGCATCTTTACTCCACATGTCATACATAGTGGTGCATCAGATTTGATTCCCATTGATTCCAGTAGATCAGATGATGAACCGATTGTTGCTGCAAGTGGTGCTGGCTCAATCTTTACATCCGCTGGCTTACTTGGAGCAGCTACAGGAGCCGCCGCAGCAACCGGAGTCACTGGTGCTTTTGGGGTATCAACACTCGCTACAGGTGCGTACTCGCCACCATTGTCGAGTGCTGCTGCACGCTCTGCTGCTGTGTAAAGACCCATCGCTGAACGTTGTTCAAATGGTAGGTAATCAAGAGCCAAGCGACGGAAGATGTAATCCATCATTGACTGTGCCATACGAATATCTTGATCATCTGTCATACCAGCTGGCTCGAAGCGCAAGTTTGTGAACTTCTCTACGAATGTTTCTAGTGGTACTCCGTATTGAAGTCCGATAGATACTGCGATTGAGAATGCATCCATAACACCTGCAAGTGTTGAACCCTGCTTACCAAGCTTCAAGAACACTTCACCAAGAGCACCATCTGCGTAAGCACCAGCGGTCATGTAACCCTCTGCGCCACCTACTGAGAATGATGTTGTTGTTGCTGGACGTGACTTTGGAAGACGGTTACGAACTGGAGTTGCAGTTACTTCCTCAACAACAGCTTCCTTCTTCTTCGCCTTTCCATCAGACAAAGGCTGACCAACCTTGCAGTTGTCACGGTAAACCGCGAGCGCCTTAATTCCCATTCTCCATGCTTCTAGGTGAACCTCTTCTACCTCTTCAACAGTTGCTTCCTCTGGAAGGTTTACTGTCTTTGAGATCGCACCTGAAAGGAATGGCTGGCATGCAGCCATCATGCGTACGTGACCCATTGGAGCGATTGATCGTGCACCAAGTGCACAGTCAAATACCTCGTAGTGCTCTGGCTTTAGCCCTGGAGCATCGATGACATGGCCATTTGCTGCGATGAATTCAACGATCGCCTCAACTGTCTCTTGCGCGTATCCAAGCTTCTGAAGAGCTAGTGGAACTGTCTGGTTAACGATCTGCATAGATCCGCCACCGACAAGCTTCTTGAACTTAACCAATGAGAAGTCAGGCTCGATACCAGTTGTATCGCAATCCATCATCAAACCGATTGTTCCTGTTGGAGCAAGAACTGAGATCTGCGCGTTGCGCCATCCATTCTTATCTCCGGTTGCAAGACATGCATCCCACGCCTTGTTCGCCTCTGTCCATACATCGCGGTCAAGAGTTGTTTCTGACTTTGCAGATGATGAAGCCGCTGCATGCTTGCGCATTACACGCGCATGTGGCTTAGCGTTTTGTGCAAAGCCTGCGTATGGTCCAACGATTCCAGCAAGCTCTGCTGAACGCTTGTAGGTAATACCTGTCATCAATGATGTGATCGCACCAGCCAGAGCGCGTCCACCCTCTGAATCGTATGCAAGACCTGATGCCATAAGTAGCGCGCCAAGGTTTGCGTATCCGATTCCGAGCTGACGGTAAGCCTTTGTGGTGTCACCGATCGCCTCTGTTGGGAAATCAGCGAAGCAGATTGAGATATCCATCGCTGTGATGATCAACTCTGCTGCCTTACCAAATGACTTCGCATCAAATGATCCATCTGACTTGAGGAACTTCATCAAGTTCAGTGAAGCCAAGTTACATGATGAGTTATCTAATGACATGTACTCAGAGCAAGGGTTTGAGGCATTAATGCGACCTGTCTCTGGAGTTGTGTGCCAATCATTGATGGTGTCATCAAACTGAACACCAGGATCGGCACATGCCCATGCTGCTTGTGCAATCTTTGTAAATAGCTTGCGTGCATCAACTGTTTCAATAACTTCGCCAGTTGAACGAGCTGTTAAACCAAACTGCTCTCCCTTTTCAACAGCTTGCATGAACTTGTCTGATAGACGGACAGAGTTGTTTGCATTCTGGTACTGAACAGAGATGATGTCTTTTCCACCGAGATCCATGTCAAAGCCGGCATCGCGAAGTGCGCGAATCTTGTCCTCTTCATTGACCTTAGTCTCAATAAACTCTTCGATATCTGGGTGATCTACATCGAGAACAACCATCTTTGCAGCGCGACGGGTTGCGCCTCCTGATTTGATTGTTCCTGCTGATGCATCAGCACCACGCATAAATGAGACTGGGCCAGATGCTGTTCCGCCGGACTTGAGAAGCTCCTTTGATGAACGGATGCGAGACAAGTTAAGTCCTGCTCCAGATCCACCCTTGAAGATCATTCCCTCTTCGCGGTACCAGTTAAGAATGCTGTCCATAGTGTCATCAACTGACAGGATGAAACATGCTGAAACCTGCTGTGGTTGTGCTGTTCCAACGTTGAACCACACTGGTGAGTTGAATGAAAAGATCTGGTGCAAAAGCATGTGTGTTAGCTCGTGCTCGAAAACCAAAGCATCCTTATCTGTTGCAAAGTAGCCGTGCTCTTTTCCAGCCTTTGTGTATGTCAATACAACGCGATCGATAACCTGCTTCAAAGACCACTCGCGGTTTTCAGCACCAAGTGCGCCACGGAAGTACTTTGTTGTAACGATTGTTGAAGCGTTTACTGACCATGTATCTGGATACTCAACTCCGCGTTGCTCAAAAACAGTCTCACCCGTTCTCCAATTCTGCTGCACTACATCGCGACGTTCCCACTTCACTTCATCGTATGGGTGTACGCCTTCGTTGGTGTAGATGCGTTCGATCGTCAAGCCCTTACCCTTAAGAGTGTTGTGGGCCTTGATTTTCGCTGGTCGGTTGATGACCGTGTCTGACATATTTATTTCCCCGTCTTCTAGTTAGTTCTTAATTTTTTGTGGTGCGGCAGTGCTGTTTTCGTTGCTGTTTTTATTGCTGTTTGAATCTGAGGCAATTGGGGAATTGCCTGAAGGTAGAGCGCGGAGAAGAGCGATCTCACCTTCGAAATCTTCAAGGGAGGCAAAGTTACGGTACACAGATGCATAACGTAAGTAGGCAACCTCATCGAGCTCTCGGAGTGGCGCAAGGATTGCCATGCCCACCTCTTGTGCCTCGATCTCTGCCTGACCTGTGCGGCGAAGAGACTCTTCTACGCGCTGAGCAAGCAAAACTAAATCGTCCTCATTAACGGGACGTCCCTGGCAGGCTTTACGAACACCGACCAAGACCTTCTCACGGCTGAAAGGCTCTGTGGCCCCGCTGCGCTTAATAATGTTAAGAAGTGAGAGCTCCTGGGTTGAGAATCGCTGGCCACACTGAGGGCACTCGCGACGACGGCGGATTGCTGTGCCATCTTCAACGGGACGGGAGTCCACAACGCGGGAGTCTTCATTGCGACAGAATGGGCAGTTCATCTCGGCGTGTCCTCCAATCAATGCTCGATATTTACAGTTTTAGGTGTATCGGACTTTTTAGCGCGGATTGGGAAACTTACCCTAAAACCACTGGATAAACCACTAGTAATGGAAGTTTTTAGCGCTTTGACCCCTACATCTTGTGTTAACTATAAAGCATTTCTTGAGACTCTGCCTGTCGAGTAGGTGAAAGCTACCTGAACGGCGTGTCGCGGTTACGCGGTGGGCACGCGAAGCTTCTGCCCCGCCTGTAGGTCAAACCCCTTGAGGTTGTTGACCTCACGGATCTCATTGACCAGCCCCTGCACATCCCCTGATGCATAGGCTGCAGCTACAGACCACAGGGTTTCTCCTGGGGCTACAACCACGATCTCGTAGGAAGGCGCTGTGCTTGCCTCGACCTGTCCGGCCCCGGACTGAGAAGCAAAGCCAGCTGCCATCACGACGGTCAGCGAGAGAACAACTAATGTGCGAGCAAGGCGGCCACGGCGCGTCAAGCTACCGGACGGATTGGCCTGAAGTGCCTGATTTACAATGCTTTTAGAGGCTGTTGAGTTAAAACCTGTAGTGAATGTAACTGCGCTCATCGTGCTCGCCTGCTTTCTTTTACTGCTGTACAACCTTGGGGAAGGTATTCGAACAGTTGTTCGAATAAGACAATTAAACACCCCGCCACTGACAAATGCAACATTTTTTCGAACAGGTGTTTGAATTTTTTCCCAACCTGTGTCACCCTATGGACATGGCAAAAAATGTAACTGAACTTCCCGATGGCCCTGCAGGCGAGCATGGCTTAACCGCCCGCCAGCTCAAGATCCTTGGCGCAATCAAGGATGCCCTTGAAACCAACGGCTACCCCCCTTCAATGCGCGAGATCGGCGTTGTCGCCGGCCTGACCTCCCCAGCCTCGGTCAAGTACCAGCTGGAAGCCCTAGAAAAGAAGGGCTTTATCCGCCGCGACCCAACCCGTGGTCGCGCACTCGAAGTTTTGATGCCCGATGAAAAGACAGCGGAGAACTCAACACCAGTTGATGCCACCCGCTACATCCCTCTGGTCGGTCGCATCGCAGCAGGTGGGCCAATCACCGCAGAGCAAGCAGTTGAAGAGACCTTCCCACTTCCAGAATCACTTGTTGGAAGCGGCGAATTATTCATGCTCAAGGTTGTTGGTGAATCAATGATCGATGCCGCTATCTGCGATGGAGATTATGTAGTTATTCGTTCACAAAAGGATTGCAACAACGGCGAAATCGTTGCTGCGATGATCGATGGCGAAGCAACTGTCAAAACCTTCTCCCGCAAAAATGGGCATATTTGGCTGCTTCCGGCTAATGATTCCTTTGCACCTATCGATGGTGACAACTGCGAGATCCTAGGAAAAGTTACAGCTGTTCTTCGTTCAGTTCTTTAACAGTTCTATACTTTTGTAATGCCCAAGGATCCATCCCGCGAAGCCCACTTCCCCGCTATCGAAAAGCGATACGGCGAAAAGATGGCCTACTGGTTCAAGGTCATGGCAAAGCTGGAAGGCAAGAAGTATCCAGAGCAGGTTGCTCACTTAAAAGAGAACTACGGTTTTTCGCAAGCCCATGCCAACGCACTTGTTATGTATTCACGAGGATCAGAGTCCTCAAAACGTTTCAATACGCCCACCGAGTTTTATAAATCAATCCCTGCAGCACAAGCAAAAACAATTAAGGCGATCTTCAAAGCGATCACAAGTAAGTACCCACAACTAGAGCTAGTCATCGCCTGGAACCAACCTATGGTCAAGCTCGATAAGCACTACATCTTCGGGGCTTCCGCCTCTAGCAAGCATGTGTTGATCGCACCATGGGATCAAGATGTCCTGAAGGCCTTTGCCCCTAAGTTCAAAGAGGGCAATGCTCTAAAGAAAACCATTCAGTTGCCTATTGATTGGGATGTCGACGCCAAGCTACTGCAGGCGATGATTAAGGCCAGTCTTTCCAACCTGAAGTAAATCCCTCTACCGCTTACGATTGCTACATGCGGCGCATTATGTATATTCCCTTTGATCATCTGCATCGCAAGTTTGGTGCACTAAAAGATGCTGACCCGCAAAGCGATGTAATCGCTTTTGTTGAAAGCGCTCGCATGACCACTGGTCGCAACTGGCACACAGAGCGCCTCTTCTTCTTAATCTCTAGCGCTCGCCACTTTGCCAAATCCCTTGAAGATGAGGGCTTCACCGTTGAGTATGTAAAGGCTGCAACAACTGTTGATGGTCTGAAAAGTATTCAGAAAAAGCACAAAGCACTTGATATTACCTGTGCCGAACCTTCTTCTTTTAGACAGTACGACCAGCTCAAAGCTTTCGGCGTCACCTTTGTACCCAATGATTTCTTCTTAACCCCCCGCGATTTATTTACCCAATGGGCCGAGGGTCAAAAAAATTATTTGATGGAGAACTTCTATCGCGCACAACGTATTCGTCTTGGCATCATGGTCGAAGGCAATAAGCCAACAGGTGGTGCCTGGAACTTTGATAAGGAAAACCGTTTGCCTCCCCCAAAGAAATATGAAGGCCCGGCATACCTTGAACACAAACGCGACGAGATCGACCAAGAGGTTGCTGCAGAGCTTGGCCACACCATGACAACCACCTGGGCTACTACCCGCAAAGGTGCGCTGGCTCAGATGAAGAATTTCTTTGATAATCACTTTGCCGAATTTGGTCCCCTTGAAGATGCGATGACAACAGATAACTGGGCACTTCACCACAGCCTGCTATCGCCCTACATCAACAACAACTTGATCCATCCATCCGAAGTTATCCATGCCGCGGTTGCAGCATTTAATGATGGCAAAGTTCCCATCGAATCTGCTGAAGGTTTTATCCGCCAAATCATCGGCTGGCGCGAATATGTCAACGGTATGTACTGGTTCTTAGGCCCTGATTACCGCGAGAACAATCAGCTAAACGCAACCAAAAAACTGCTGCCGCTTTTTTCAGATCCATCAAAAACACAGATGAACTGCATCAAAGAAACCGTCACCGATATTCAAAGCCGCGCCTGGGTTCATCACATCCCGCGCTTGATGCTGCTTTCCAACCTTGCCCTAGTTACTGGCACCAACCCGCAAGCATTTCTAGATTGGATGCGCGAAGTCTTTATCGATGCATCAGAGTGGGTAATGGTTCCGAACGTCATTGGCATGGGCGTTCACGCAGATGGCGGACAGATGATGACAAAGCCCTATGCAGCAGGTGGTGCTTACATTTCTAGAATGTCTAACTACTGCAAACCGTGTGCTTACAACCCAAAGCTGCGCACCGGTGAAACCGCTTGTCCTTTCACTACTTTGTATTGGGACTTCTTAGATCGTCACAAAGAAACATTTGCGAAAAATCACCGCATGAGCCAACAAGTATTTGGTCTTAACCGTTTAAGTGATCTACCCGAACTTCGGGAACGAGCACAGGAAGTACTTGAAGGTCTAGAAAAAGGTAGGATTTAAAGTATGAGCGCTCTCTTTGATCCATTAACGATCGGCACTGTTGAATTCCCTAACCGCATCTGGGTTTCCCCTATGTGCCAATACATGGCAGAAGATGGCTTTGTTGGCCAGTGGCACGATGTTCACCTAGGTTCCTTTGCAACAGGTGGCACCGGATTGATAATGGTGGAAGCAACAGGCGTTGTTCCAGAAGGTCGTATCTCAATTGGCTGCCCATCTATTGAAGATGATGAGCACGCCGCAGCCTTTGCACCAATCATTCACTTTGCCCATGAACATGGCGTGAAGATGGGAATCCAATTAGCTCACGCAGGTCGCAAGGCAGCGTGCGCGCTTCCGTGGGCAGATCACAAGATGGCAACCCCTGAAGAAGGTGGCTGGCAAGCAGTTTCATCATCTGCGATTGCATTTGATGGCTACCCAGAACCACGCGCATTAACAGTTGATGAGATCCACCAATTAACTAAAGATTTCGCAGCTGCTGCAAAGCGCGCAATCGATGTTGGCTTTGATGTCATTGAACTTCATGCAGCACACGGATATTTGATGCACCAATTCTACTCACCCCTTAGCAACACCCGCACCGATGAATACGGCGGATCATTTGAAAACCGCATCCGCTTCCTGATCGAAACAGTTGATGCGGTTAAGGCAGCAATCCCTGCAGGAACACCACTATTTGTTCGCATCTCAGCAACCGACTGGGTAGATAACGGGTGGAATCTGATTGACTCAGTTGAACTCTGCACACAACTCAAAGCACACGGTGTTGATCTTGTCGATGTTTCAACCGGCGGCAATGTTCACAACGCCCCCATCAAACCATCCCCTGGTTTCCAAGTTCCCTTTGCAACAGCGATTCGCGCGGAGACCGGCATCATGACAACCGCGGTTGGCCTCATTACCGAACCAGAGCAAGCCGATCACATCATTCAAACTGGTGAAGCAGATGCTGTCTTTATGGCTCGCGAGTTCCTGCGTAATCCACGCTTCCCGTTGTACGCCGCTGAAAAACTTGGCGTCAAAGTCCCTTGGCCACTTCCGATCGAACGCGGCCGCAAACTCACCTAAAGGTCTACATTTACCTCATGACCACCTATGCCAATCGTGCATTTGATACCCCTCGTCCGCAGGAGTATCCATCGATTCCAGAACCGGTCTTACGTCGCAATAGAGGCGCACACCCACAACTTCCTGGTCCAAACCCATTACTGTCAGATTGGTTGACCTTAACTTTTATTCGTAACACCCCACAGTTTTTATCTAAGATGCAAAAGCGTTACGGAGATACCTGCGCCTTTTACCTATCGCGCAGATTATTTGTCGGAGTTTTTTCAGCTGAAGCCGTCCATCAAGTAACCGTTGCTCAGCAGCACAACTTTGTAAAGGGCGTTGGCTTTGCACGTATGCGCAAAGTATTAGGTGAAGGCTTGCTAACTAATGAAGAACCAATTCACTTAAATCACCGCCGTTTAATGCAACCACCATTTCACCATGGAAATCTAGATTCATACGTAGCAATCATGCATCGCTTAGTCGATCAACACACCAGCAAGTGGGATGGAAAAAGCAGCATCAACCTGGCACCCGAGATGATGGCGTTAACCCTTGAGATCGTTAGCCAATGTCTCTTTGGTCTTGATTCCTCTAAATACACCGCCCAGATCGCACACTCCATGGAGATTGCAATCGATCGCATCGAACGCACCATGTTGCCAGGACTTGAACGCTTTGATAAATCAGCCCTGTCTTACTTTGTAGCATTTGAAGAGGCAGCTAATCAATTGGCAGATATCGCAGAAGAGATTATTCAAAGTCGCATAGCAAGCAATACAACCCACACAGATGACCTGCTAGGTATTTTGCTGCAGATGCGTGAACACATTTCCATGGAACATATTCGAGATGAAGTTTTAACCTTGATATTGAGCGGCCATGAAACCACCGCCAATGTTTTAACTTGGGCTTTTTCCTACATGAGCAATAATCCACAGGCTGCTGCAGATTTAGCTCATGAAGCAGATCAACAACTGTGGATCCAAGAGAATAGAACACCAACCTTTGCTGAGCTTGAGCAATCTTCAACCTTTGCTAACGCTATTCTTAATGAAACCCTGCGCCTTGCTCCCCCAGTATGGGTATCTCCACGTATTGCCTTGAAGGATTGCGTCATTGATGGTGCGCAGATTCCAGCAGGTGCACATGTGTTAATCAGCCAATATGTGACTCAACGTCTAGAAAAGTACTTCCCTAATCCCAACACTTGGTACCCATACCGTTGGATGGACCCTAACTTTGAAAGTTCATTACCCCGCGGCGCTTACTTTCCATTCTTAGCGGGCAGTCGCAAATGCCTTGGTGAATCCTTTGCACTTGCTGAATCACGATTGATTCTGCTAATGGTTGCGCATAGGTATTCAACATCTAACACAATGCCAAAGGCACAACCTCGCACTACCTACAGAGCAAAAGGTGTTGTTCCAACCGCGCTCAAGGTTCGCACCGCCAAGTAATTACTTGTTCAACGGTCCAATTCGATATGTATCTAGCCGCACCGCAGGCTTGCTTTGATTTTCATGCTGAGCCTTAAATGCATTTGATCCATCGGTGCCACACAAGAACATAATCGCCCCTGAACCACCAGGGTGAGCGCTAATCCAATTAGTTAAGTTGTAAACATAACCATCGATAACGCTCCAACAACTCTTGGCGGTGTTGTTCACCTTGACCTGCGCCATGGTGTACCCGGTTGGTGTCGGAGTTACAACCGGCGTTGGGCTCGCAGAAACAGTCGGTGCAACGTACGCCCCACGAACAACTTCTCCCGGAATCTCTTGAGAACCGACTCCCAAAGTTATCGAAGACTTTCCTCGAGCTGTTAATACAAAGCTATAGATACCCGCCTTAGCCATTCCGCTGTAACGCCCCAAATACAAATAAGTCGTTTGGGTAAACGTCTCAAAGAACTTTGTTCGCTCGTTTAGTTTCATTGTTAACTTGAATCCCCCGGGACCAGTCACAACAAGGCTTGGAAGTTGGGTCATCTTTAAAGCATTCTCTGGCTTCTTATCAATGATCAAGAATTGAACTTCCAAAGCATCGCCTTCTTGAAACTGCGCACGAAAAGCTTTCTTCTCGCCAGCCTTTGCAAATGATGCACGCACCGCAAATGAGACAGTTCCATCAACCAACAATGGTCCCTTTGCCGCAGTCGTATCTGAATTGAGAAGCACCACTGGCTGATGCGCAACGGCAACGCCAGAACCCATCACTACAAAGGCGATCACCAGAGCCAGTAACTTCTTCATAGGAAAACGGTATCTGGGATTACCGACATCTGCGCGCCGAAAATCCACACATAAGAGTGGCCCTGCGCAAAAGTTACGCAGAGCCACCAAGGTTGTGCCCCCGACAGGATTTGAACCTGCAACCTCTTCCTTGCGAAGGGAGTGCTCTATCCGTTGAGCTACGAGGGCACAACGGAAAAATAGATAGAATTGTTTTGGTTATAGCAAATCTAATTTCTTCGGTGGATAACATTCTTTACCTATATTTTGATGTTAATATATTTACACCTTGCGAAGGAAGTGAAAAAGTTTCATTAACTTGTTAAGTTGGTGGAACGAAATATCTGTTGAGTTACAAAACAAAAGCCCCGCAAACCATTGCGGGGCTTTTGCTTTGTCCAGAGCTCCAGGTGCTTCAGTTAATCGCCAACTAAGACGTCATTAGTTGGCGTTCCCAGCGGCTCCAAGAAGGATCACTTTCGCAGGATGGGTTAACGACTCCCAAGGATCCTTCTTGTGCGATTAAAGCAGTTTTTTGAATTACTCAGAGTAACTTTTTGCGCCAAGCACTCCACGCCCCAGTACTTCCCAACGCCCACATCACTAACAACGGCTGGAAGAACAACCGCACCAAACGCTTGGTATCTGTATCTAAACCAAATGCATCAACGCCATTTACATACTGCGAAATATTTCCCCAGAACACCGCAACAAAGAAAAACCCAACCAACCAGCCGATCTGCACTCTGTACTTCCACAGCGCAATCAACCCAACACCCAGCGCAATCTCAACCACACCAGATGCCAGCACAACAAAATCTGCATACTCTGCAAACACACTAGGAACCTGCGCCTGAAACTCCACACGACTAGTTGTCAGATGCCCAACACCTGCATACGCCAAGGCAAATCCCAACACCATCTGCGGTAACCGTGCAATCAGCTTCATTACACAAACATACCTTTTACACTCTTCCTATGAGCCAAAGCCGCAATCAATGAAATCACTTCTTGCCGCCACAGGCATCGCCCTGGTCGCCATCTATGTAATCGGCTCTGGCCTTTGGGTTAACACCGGAGATAATTGGTACCGCTCCCTCAACCAACCTCCATGGCAACCACCACCATTTATTTTTGGAATCATCTGGCCCTACAACTTCTTTATTCTCGGAGTCGCAGCGGTCACCATCGCACAACGCGCATCCACCACAGCCACAGTTATCTATCTTGGATTCTTCGCACTCACAGTTACCTTCGCCCTGACCTGGGCCTTCCAGTTCTACCGCCCACACAATCTTCAAGCCGCATCAATCGCACTAGCTCTAACAGCCATCCTCACAATCCCCATGGTTGTTATTGCATTTAGAACTTCAATCCCAATCGGAGTCGCTCTACTTCCTTACCAAGCATGGGTAGCAATCGCTGCGAACTTGAGTTACACCTACAGCAAACTGAATTAACACCTCTTTAAATTATGTAGAAAAACAAAAAGACCCCGCTCTCACGGGGTCTTTTTGAATTGAATAATTAGATCTCATCAACCTCAAAGAACAATGAGTAGCCAGAGAACTTCAGGGTTGGAGTCTTCTGCCACTTTGCCATGATGTCATCGTGGCTCTTTGGGCTCTTGTAGTAGTCATCAATTGCAACGCCATATGCAGCTGAGTTCTTGTGATGGATTTCGAAGATCCACGCTGCATCGATGTTTCCTGGACCTGACTCCTTAACAACTACCTTGTCTGCTCCCAATTTCAAGAAGTGCTTCTTCCACTCCTTCAGACGTGCAACCTGCTGTGCACGAGTCTTGCCATCTACTGGATTCAATAATGCTGTTTCAATTACACGTGCCATCAAACTCTCCGATCGCTAAATGATTACCCCGAATTTAACCCTCTGAAACTAGCCGTGTATATAGAAATTCCGTCCCAATTCACGCTCACCTAGAAACAATCAAATACGATGTACGCATGACCGAGCAGATCGACCAGTTCTTCAACCCCGATGGCACACTAATCTCCATCCCCGTTAAATCCGCCAAGAAGATCGCAGTCCTGCTCCACATTGCCCGAGATCTATCCCCCACCACCAAGTATCCTGAGAAGGAACTCAACGCCATTATCGCCAAGTACCACGATGACACCGCAGCTATCAGGCGTTACATGATCGAGTATGGGATTTTGGAGAGGAATGGGGAGAGTGTTTATTGGGTTTCTAAAGACCGACGCCAGAGTTTATGAATTTGTCAGTCAATTGAGCTAAAGTACCTCCATGCCTAAATTGATGATCGAGACAAAACTCGGAAAAGCTTATAACTCGAGCATTGAAGAATTCATGTTAAGTGCTGAAGGCAAAAAACTCAAAGGAAAAGTAAATCTCATTTTCACATCTCCACCGTACCCATTGGTCTCACCCAAGAAATATGGAAATAAGCAAGGCGAGGAATATCTACAATGGGTAGCAGAAGTTTCAATGGGCCTTGCCGAACTTTTGTCAGATGATGGATCGCTTGTAGTAGAAATTGGTAACTCTTGGAATAAGGGTACGCCAACAATGTCACTACTCCCACTTGAGACTCTTATGCAGATTGCCAAAGCATCGAATTTACATGTGTGTCAACAATTCATTTGGCATAACCCAGGTAAATTGCCTGGACCAGCTACGTGGGTAAACGTAAATCGTGAGAGAATTACTGACTCATTTACTCATATTTGGTGGTTCAGCAAGACTGAACATCCAAAGGCTGACAACAGAAAAGTCTTAACCCCGTACACAAAGGCCATGGAGAATCTGATTAAAAAGGGTTCTTACAACCACGGTGAACGACCATCGGGTCACAAAATTTCTGAAGCAGGATTTCTGAGTGACAATGGGGGATCCATTGCAAGGTCAGCTCTCATTTATGCAAATACGGGATTCGACACCGATTATCGAGATTGGTGCAAAAAGAAGGGTGTTCCACAACATCCAGCGAGAATGCCAATTGCCTTGGCAGACTTCTTTATCAACTTCTTGACTGATCCAAAAGACATTGTCTTGGATCCATTTGGCGGAAGCTGCACAACTGGAAAATCTGCTGAACTTCTAAAAAGGAAATGGATCTGCATCGAGCAGAATAAAGAGTATTTAGTTGGTGCAAAGGGTAGATTTCTAGATGGAACGAAGACGACAAAATAAATGGAAAAGTTGAGCGCATTCGAGGTCGTTACTAAGATTCTTGAAGATGGTCAGACATTGATGGCTAAAGAAGTTGCAAAGATTGCACGTGAAATGGGTTATGACTGGACTCGCGAAAATGCGAATTCGGCCTTATACAAAATGCTAAAAATCGACCTTGTGATAAAAATTGAAACGGAAAAAGCTCCCCTATGGGGGCTCCCCAAGTACAAGGAGAATTTTCTTGAATCGCGATCAAATCACAATAAAAATATTATTTCCTTTGAACCCAAGAATCTTCCACTTGCTGCCGACAACAATCTAACCTTGCGGGTTCTCTCTATTGAAATACAATTTCAATTTGATGCTGATTTATCGTCGAATGATCATTACATGTCCGGGGATTGGCTTAATGAAAAGATCTTTGTAACTTTGAATCCAAATCACCCATTTTGGCAAACCTACATCGCAAATGACGAATTGAAATCACTTCAGATTTTCAACATAGCAAGCGAAGTTTACGTGCAATGGTCAATCGCGAAATTACGCGGTGAAATTTCCCCAAGTAAAATTCATCAATTACGTGACAAAGCATTGAGAGATATCTCTCTGAGTTAGGAAATGTGCTTCATAAGGTCATTCTTGATGTTATTCACTGTCTTGGAGCTGATTTCTCCCGTTTTCTGCAAGCATTTCCACTCTGCAATGGCATCAAGGCATGACAGAATGCAATAAATCAAGACGTCATTTGTGTCATCAAGATTGCCAATAAAGAACGGGTGCTTTGTATTAATAGCTACACTGATCACTCTGTCATCCGGACTGTAGTAAGGTAAAAAATACGGATCTGATGGACTTAACTCATGCTTTAGAAATATCCTGGCTTCAAAATCGTTGAAGGTTAATACATGGGTGGGATCGCCATTTTTCATCGACTCGATTACTGGCTGATTCTCTGCTTCGATTAAATTGGAGGGAAGAACCTCATTTAGAGTGACAGCATCGATGAAATCCGCTTTTTGCATCTGTTCAACTGCAGCCGCAAGCCCAATCGTAATTGCTTCAACAGGTAACTTTCCCTCACGATATCGAGAATCTTGAGCCACATCTAAATAAGTAGAGAAACGCTCTAGCAACATATCTTCAATTTCATGCTCTTCTTCGCCTTGGAAAAGAATTGCATTTTTTGTGTGGCTCACCATGAAGTCGTCAAGATGAATTTCACCAATCAAGCGTTGGTTTACCAGGTCATTACTTCCACCTTCTTGACCATAAATTGCACTGGGGCGCCAAGCCGTAGGTTGACCCTGAATAACACGATTTCTTCTGATGATCGCGAATCCAGCTTTAGCACGTCCACCTTTATCTAAGATACCAGCCCAACCATGTACTTTGCGATTTCCAACTTTAAACTCGAAATCTTTTCTAAACTCCTCGCCATTTTGAGCTTTCAAGAAAGTGATTTTATCTTCATATGAAAGCGTTTCTTCGCCCCACTTCAAAGACATAGATTTATTCTTGATATCAACTCTGTACATCGATGCTAGATAATTCTTGGTTTTCGTGATCGTTGGTCCAGCTATTTTTTGATGCATCTGCTGAATTTCAATAATGGTGTAGTGATCTTCCTTTGGTTTCTTTCTTCGAACATCAGGTAATGTAGTTATACCTTTTGAAACCTTGTCTACGTCAAACTTAAACTCAATTTCTTCTTCATCTCCGAGTTTTTTGGTTCTAACTGTCCATACATCGCCAATCCAGCATGACGCTGTCTTGAGACCCATTCCAAACTCAGAGCGACCATTATTTATCTTAGGAGGCTTTCCCATCTGAAGGGCATAGGTGAGTTCCTCAAAATTCATACCCATTGCGTTATCACGAATGGTCAAAGTATTTTGCTTGTTATCGTAAATTATCTTGACTTCTAATGACTCGTTGTCTTTCTTGAATTGACTATCCAGCGCTTCCTTATTGTTGATATACGACTGAGTCGAATTATCTACATACTCAGCAAGCGCATACCAAAACGAGTAATCAAGTCTCTTGTAATTCAGTACTGCAGAAGCATCAATATGAAACTCAAGTTGCTGGGACACGGTTTTCCTCCAATTGATAGCCATCTGATGTGCTTAATGTAAGTCTAAAGGAAAGGGCTGACAAGTCTTCTAGCGGATACTTTCCTTTGGGCATTAGCCAAGCATTTGTTTTTGACCTTATGATTGACCAATCTGAAGCCATTCCGTTGATCAAAATTTTGATTTCGTCAGCGATCGGAAGCACAGCAGGATTTTCAACCCTCAAGCCCTTTGAGAGATTCTTATCTCGGAATAAATTTGTCAAGAATTCACTTGATTTAGCTGTTGGTTGATCCCCATCTATGCGAAGTAAATCTCTACCTGTATCGTCTTGCCAAACTTCAATAACGGCAATCGTCGCATTGTATTGAAGTAAGACCCGCCACCATTCAGGCTTCTGCATCGGGACAAACACTGAAATTCGTGGTTGAGTGCCTGTGACGAGAGCGATTAATCGATCCGCATCCAGCTCTGAATGCTTTGCCAGTAAATACTCCGCATGAACTCTTTTGTACTCACCTGCGGCAAATTTTACAACTTGGTCAAGGACGTCGCCTTGCAACCTATGATGCTCCAGTTCAACTTCGACGATTATCCACTCTCTATATTCTTGATCAATAAGCACCAAGTCTGGTATCCCAGTACCATAAATGGAATTGACTGGTTTTTTGAATTGAAAACAGAAATATCCTGGGAATAGATACTCGCTATTATTTAGAATTTTCCACTCATACATTGACTCATACATCGATGTCGAATCCACGGGCGTATACCAAATGCCATTATGTAGAATCTTTGCCATTACTTGGTTCCCATTTCATACCACTTAAACTTTAAAATTGAGCCTAGCCGAAGTTCTTCGCCTCGTAGATACTCCTCTTCCCTATCTGTTGCATAAAGAGTATAGATTTTCGCCGATTCTTTGTCTTTGTGGACTCTGATTACCCTTCCGATTCGCTGAATTCGTTGCCTGCTACTAGCAGTTGAAGCAGCAATGATTGCAACATCTGCTTCCGGAACATCAACGCCCTCATCCAGGGCGCGACAACATACAAGTATCTCCAACATTCCGCGTCTGAATTGCAAGAGATTGTCTCTTCGTTTGTCATTGCCAAGTTGTGAGTGATATATACCGACCGAATGTCCACGTTCGCTGAGAAGGGTTTTTAATATCTCAGCTTTTTCAATTTCCTCATGAAAAATGATTATGCGACTACCACGATTCTCTTCGGCAATTGCTACCGCAGCGGGAATTCTTCTTGCAGCATTTCTTGAAATTGATGCTCGCATTCGAGCTAGAACAACCGCTCTGTCTTCATCACCCTTGGAATAAGCCTGTGCCATCCGACTTGTCATTTTTTTATACTCGGCATCTTCGAGTTCTGTAAACTGAATTCGAACATTCAAAACACTAAAGGGAGCAACCACGCCATCATTTCGTGCGTCTGCAATAGAATATTTGTAGATAACTGGCCCTAAATTGGGTATCAACACTTCATTTAAGCCATCGTCATAATCTCTTTCGGCAGTCGCCGTGAGACCCAATGATGCAGCTTTATTTATAGACAAGGAATTTGCATTCTCAGGGCTTGCATATCTGTGGCATTCATCTGCAATCATCAGTAGATTTGTACAGCTCTCTGCGACTATGCTTGATTTTGCTCTAGCTGTGTTGACAACCATCACATGAACTTTAGCTTTTATGTCTTCGTTTTCAGGCCATAATGCGATATCGCCAGAAGTAAGTTTCATTTCATCTAAGAGGCTCACAAACCACTGATCCTGCAAAGCAGTCGTTGGGACTATTACCAGAATCTTTCCCATGGGGTTTGCCTCGAGCCACGATTTCGCACCTTCAATTGCAAAAATAGTTTTTCCGCCAGCGGTTGCAACTTCAACTATTCCTCTGAAGTTATTCTTCTTCCAAAGATCTAGAGCCGTTTTCTGCCATTCACGAAGATCTCTAGATTCGGTCATATCCCAATTATGGCATCATAAATGGAATATTAATCGATAAGTCATGCACGACTATTTTTCTTCACGTTCTTGATCTAACGAGCAACTTCCTGCTTGCTTATTCTCATTTACTACTTCACCTGACACTTGGGGCAAAAATGAGAAGAGCGGCCACCAAAGGGAATTCTTCGGATGTCGCCGTCGCAGCGTGGACATGGTTGATTTTCCTGTCCGTAGGCCGCAAGTGACATTTTAAAGTATCCACTCTCGCCATTGACATTTATATACAAAGAATCAAAAGAGGTTCCACCTGCATCAATAGCTTCCGCCATGACTGTTTTTGCGGCATCAACCAATTTGCCTATTTTATGCAAACTTAAGTCGGAGGCTGGAGTCTCTGGGTGAATTCTTGATCGCCAGAGTGATTCATCGGCATAAATGTTTCCAACGCCACTCATTATCTCTTGATTTAAAATTACACTCTTAATTGCCGTCTTTCGTGATTTCATTCGCGCAATTACGGCTGTACGATCAAATAGAGCATCAAATGGATCAAGAGCAATATGTCGAGCAGATTGTGGAATTCCATTCGTCAGCTGCTCGACCGATAACCAGCCAAAGGTTCGTGGATCATTGAACACAACTTCTCTACTATTAAATCCACGACTTAATCGAAAATAAGCACGTATATGACCTGGAGTTTGCCGGTCTTTTTGAGAAACAAGAAATTGTCCAGACATTCCCAAATGAGCAACAAGTGAGAAATCACGATTGAGCTCAAACCAGAGAAATTTTCCACGACGGTTTACGCTAACTATACGACTACCGATAATGGTTAGGAGTGGCGCGAGTGAATCTGGCTTTAATGCGCGCGGATGCAGATCCTGTGCGCTCCGAAATGTGAATCCAGTGAGTAAATGTGCCAAGCCGCGACGGACAGTTTCAACTTCCGGTAATTCAGGCATGATGTGATTCTAACTTCTGCGCACAGGAAAAGAGGAATGATTGACATTTCTACTTGCGCCATATTTTCCCTTAGTTCTCAATCCAAGTGTTTTTTTGTCAGTCTCCTCTCCTATTCTGAAGTTATGACAACAAAGCGACGCAAGAGAATCAGTGGTTTGGTGTGTCCGGGCTGTTCGGAAATTGGAACGCTACGAAAGATCGTCTATGGGATGCCAGATCCTGAAAGCTTCGACTTCGAGAAGTATGCAGTTGGCGGATGCTGCATGAATGGAGATGGGAACGACCCCGACTTAAGGTGTAAAAGTTGTGAATGGGAAGGGTTGCACGAGAACTTCAAGTTCGGTTAACACCGATCCTATTTACGAATGACCACTTCTCCGCCATTTTCCATGATTCCAGAGAAATCACTCCAGGTCATGTAATTTGTGTAAGTGCTGTTTCGTGGCTTCCACTCCAGCGCACCTTTGCTTATTCGAAGTTCGCCCAGCTTTTTCCCATTTTTCTTGATGATGAAAACTACGTCCTTGTTAACAATGTTTTCCTTCGGTTGTTGCATTGAGATTCTGTGAGCCATATCTTTCCATTCTTTAGTCGTAGATTGCTTACTTAATTAATATGGAAGTTCTTTTTGCCTCAATTAAATCCTTCTGCAGGCTCTTATATTTATTGACACTTGCTATCACTGCAAATTCATTTAGAAGTTTTTCTGCCATTGAAAATTGTTTATTTTCTATCAGAACCTTAATTGACTGACGCATGAGTAGAACTTCGCCAGAGCCTTGCTCAACTTCAGGCAGTTTCTCGGCTTCTTTGACAAGCCATTTAAAGCGTTCCTCATCGCCTGCGCCCTTTGCGGCGGCGGCTAATAAGTACAAAATTGATTTCGATCTTGAGCCACTCTTAATGATTTGCCAACCAATTTCCAAGGCAGGCTTGAAAGAAGATTGTCGAATAAGTAATTTAGTATGCCCCGCAATCGCATAATTTCGACTCTTGATTTTCTTATCGCCTTCGGCATACAAAAAATCAGATAAAGCAGCTTCGTATCGTTCCATTTCGCTATTAGCCGCTCCTCGCGTCGTGTAAGCAGCATGGCACTCTTTATCCTTCGTAATTGCGACCGTTGCCACAGTTACTGCAAGGTCAGGTCTGCCAAGTCGCTTGCGTAGTTTTGATGCAATTGAAGTTAACGCATAGGGCGAATTCTCAGCCAATAGAAGTAAAATTTCATCCAAGGTCTTAGCTAAAGCCTCGAAATAGGAGATCAACTTGGGATTATGAGTCCCAATTCTTGACCCAAATTGTTGAAGTTCAGTAGATGATCGTTCACAATTTTCTCGGAACTCTTCCTGACTTTTGGAATCTCTCAAGGATCCCGCTGCATAACGCGTTGCGGCCTCTTTCAACAGCATCGGCTTTAATGGGCGATTTGTAGAAGATTCGAGCGCACGATGAGCCGCGATTTGCATTTCTTCCCACCTATGCAAGTTGGCAAATATGCCGACACAATCAAACCATTCCTCAAAGGAGCCCTTGGGACGCTTTAACGCTTCCAGCGCATCCTCTACAGAAGATATCGAAATGGGCTGTTCCGTCGAAGAATTTGCAACAGCCATGGCTTAATCCTTACTACATCCCTTGGGAGTGTCAATGACTACTGACGCGAGGCACGACATGCAGGCTGCTGTCAGGGAGACAAGATTTGTCAGTCACTCACAGTAAGTTTCAATCATGAAACAAGAGACCAATAAGTTCATCGCCTACCTAGCCATCATCGCCTCTCCCTTTGCTTTGGGAGCGTTTTTCTTAGCCTGGTCCCCAGCTCAGCAATTTAGTAATGAAGATCCTGCGGGTGATGGCTATGTGCCACCGCGCAGTATTGAGCGGTTGGTAGAAAGAACTCAGGAGTCAACGGTAACTGTGTGGTGTGAACCAAAGGGCGAGAAGTTTTCGCAAGGTACTGCGTGGGCGATTGAGTTAGAAAAGGATGCGACCAAGGAGTTTCCAACAGTTTTAATCACTAATCATCATGTGATTGATACCTGTATCGGTAAGGGTGATGTGATTACTGTGGCGCTGCCATTTGAGGATCCGGTTGCAGCAGAGCTTGTGCGTTGGGATGCGGAGAATGATTTAGCGGTGCTTCGAACTACATTGAAGCTTCCTGCTTTGGGTTTGTCTGAGTACGACACCTATCCCGGATATTGGGTTATGGCACTTGGAAGTGCTGATGGGTATGAGGGCTCGGTTGCATTTGGAAATGTGATTAATTCAAATCGAACAGAGATTCTGGTGACAAACAATATTTCTAGCGGCAGCAGTGGTGGTGCATTGGTTGATAACGAGGGCAATGTTGTCGGAGTGATGACCTGGTCACTTGATGAGCAGCAGTACAACGGAGCTGTCTCTCTTAATGCCTTCTGTGTGAAGATCCTTGAGTGTCAGTATGAAGTTAAGGGCGATAAGACGTGGTGGGAGTACTCGGACTAAGAGTTCCTGTTGGAGATGTCGATCAATTCCTTAAGGAGTTGGTGGCAGTTCCAGCTTTGGTTTCTCTGTGGTGCCCTCTTTTAACTCATCTTGAATTGCTTTGATGGTGGCGGGGATACCGTTTTCATAGGAGTAAAGGCCCATGGCAAATAGGTGGGCAAAGGTGTAACCATCTTCGGGAGAGAATCTAAGGCCGGATGATTTTTGTCGGTTTGAAACTCCGATGATGAAATCTGTTCGATCTGGATTTGAAAAAGAAGAGAGTATTTTTGCAAATGCCCATTCGGTTGTTGCAATGGGACCGGCGAAGATAAGTCGTTGGTTGGTTAACTTCACCATTCCTTGATCCTTATCCATCTGCATCTCTTCACCGGGAATCATCTGGCCTTGAAATGAGCCGACCCGGTAACGGATACCTGCAACAAGTGGAATAGAAAAGCCTTGGGAGCTGCCGCTATATCTGGAGGGTGTTCTACCTGCTACGTGATAAATAGCCTGGCCGGTCCATAAAACGAGTTCGCCTTTTTTCTGCACTAAGGATTGATCATTGGGTTCTTCGCCTGATTCGGCTGCTGTGAAAATTTCTAGTGCGTGGGTGAGAACTTTGTTTTCTCTCTCCCAGTCAAGCAGCGCTGATTCATAAACAGATTGGGCACGCTTTGCAGCTCGCTTGGCTTTGAAGTTGGCAATAAATCCCATGGGTTTAGTATCTCTTTACTTTAGGTTGTTTTGTGGAGATTACGCGCTTAACTTTTGACGACGATATCGATGATTGCCTCTGGTGTTGCTCCATCGCGCAGTTCGGCGTTGACGTTGGTGGGGATTCCATTGATTTGAGCGGCAGAGAGCAGCGCTAATTGGGCCGCAATTTCCCCCATCCAATAGAAAGCTGCAGGGCCTGCGCGGTCTAGAAGATTTTGGGCTTGGTTGATTCGTGAGTCGCTGAACTTTTCTAGATCGTGGTTGTCGTCATTGATGATGTCCAAGAGAAAACGCTTGATGTCTAGGGCGATGCCGGTGCTGGTGTTGTGTTCATTGATTAAGGCGCGCAATTCAGCATCCAGGGTGCGAGGTTTGCGGCGGGCTTTGCGCTTTGAGAAGCCGTTGATGACAAGGTAGAAGAAGATGAAGAGCAGTATGAATTCGAGCATGCCCTAGATGTTACGCAGAGTGACTGACAGATTAGACACGCTTTGCTGCTCGCTTGGCCTTGAAGTTGGCAATAAATCCGGTGGGTTTTGTATCACTTTACTTTAGGTGGTTTAGGGTTTTATGACCCTTGTTTCACGGATGATAAAAACGGAATTGCTTTGAAACCACCTCTGCCAATATCGGAGCAGCTGCATCCCACTCGATCCCATAAATCTTCTTGAAGGCCTGCTTGAAGGTTAAGCCCTTTGTAGTTTCAACGAAGAGATTCATTGGTGAATCGATTCCTCCAATTGCAGCAAGAGCTTCTATGGTTGACCAACCCAATGAATAAAGGTAGAAGCGTTCAATTTTTGACACCTCTGGATACTTGCTGAATTCCGCATAGAAGCGCAAAATGTTTTCAGGCTGATAATCCTTTATGTCGGCTTGTGGGCGAGGATTACGTTGAGCTCGAATTCTTGTCATTTTGTATTCTTCAAATGAAGGGGACGAACCCAATTTACCCGCGAAAGAAGCATGACCTTCTGCAAACCAATCCGGTGTGAGGTGATAGTAATCGCCTCTATTTGGCTTTAGTTGAAAGAAAGAAATCGAATGTGTGAACTCGTGAATTTGAATTTCACCAGTTAACTCGGATGTATCGATAGATCCGCCGGGATCGGATGCTCCAAAGTGAGCAATAGCTTTCCAATCTAGCGTTATGGAAGCACTTGCATCCCAACAGCGCGACGCATTTGGACAGGAATACCCAAATTGAAAGTTAGCCGTATCTTTACCGGCTCTAATGGCAACTTCATTCTTTGCCCATTCTTTATCGGCAAAATTATAATAAATTCCAAAGACTTCATCAGGTTGCTTGAAATTCTGAAATATCTTTGAGGCGATCTGATATGCAGCCGCTGAATTCTTATTGACGGGGACTGTATTGGGCCCAACTATTGTGTTGACTTTAATCGTGCTTTGATAATTGGTGGCCATTAAAGTCTGGTACTTGCTATAAACATTGAAAGCTATCGCATCGACATTTTCGGCAATGTTAGAGAATGTGAGATCTTTTGGAGTAGGTGTAGGCGTTGGCGTAGGAGTCGGGGTTGGCGTTGGCGTAGGTGTAGGTGTTGGTTCTGGTGTTGGAGACGGAGAAGGCGTTGGTGTTGGCGTAGGTGTTGCTACCGGTGCGGGCTTCTTTATTGCCACGCCTTTATTCCAGACAAGCTTTGTTCCAGATTTAATGCAGGTGAATTTCTTGCCCGAAGCTGTCGCAGTAGATCCAGCTTTTGTGCACTTGGCTCCAGCTTTGGGTGCTGCAGCATGGAGTGGCGTCGCAAGGGTGAGGATTAAAACGATTGCGAGTCCTAAGTGCTTTTTGTGCTGCATGAATTAACTTCGCCCTAGCTGAAGCGCGATTGCCTTTGAGATTATTGGCAAGGCTTTATCAAATGAAGTTCCGTAGATATTTTCAAAGGCTTGATTAAAGCTTTGGCCTGTTCCCATTAACTTCCAGATCTCCATGGTCGAACTAGGGCCCTTTATCGCCGTTAATGTCTCAATCAACATGGCTCCCAAATCATATTGGCGCCAACGTGGATATTTGTTAAACCAATCTTGAGTTTGATTTACAACAAAGAATTCTTGAATCCATGCGGAGGTTATTGCTGAATCTCTGTAGAGGTCCAAAGATGATGATCGGCGGTTCTTTGTATAAAGATCAAATGATTGATTAAAGATCGAGGCGTTTTCCGCAAATAGTGCTTGGCCTTCGATATACCAGGTGGCTGGCCATGCATTTGTTAATGGCCACACAGATGCTCGTCGTAGTTGATTTTGCTGAATTGCATGTGTGAACTCATGGGCTTCTAAAACTCCTGGAGCTTGACCACCGCGTGCTACTCCAGTGGTTAAAACAACGAGACCACTTCCCTTGTCATCCGTGAATACTCCTCCACCATCACAGGTCGGACGCGAAGAGCATGCTACATCTGTAATCCATTGCCACGTTGAATTAGGTTGCAGCTGTTTCATCTGCTCTTGAGCCCAGTCGCGATCATCAAAACTAAAGGTCAACACAGTCATGTCGCTGGAACTCTTATAACCTGAATACAAACGAGAAACTAAGTCAAAAGATTCTGCAGGGTTTTTGAATGAGAGAGTTGTATTAGCTCCAGTTAATGCCTTGTATGGCAGGGCTACATCATTAGATGCAGCAATCGCGGCATTGGATTTACTCCATGCGGCATATGAAATGCCTTCGTAGTTTGCGATCAAATCATCAAAACTTGTTGGAGCCGTGGGAGGAATCCATGGTTTAACTGTTGGGGTTGGAGTCGGGGTTGGCGTAGGAGTCGGGGTTGGGGTTGGTTCTGGCATCGGAGTTGGTGTTGGTGTTGGTGTTGGTGATGCAACCGGTGAAGGCTTCTTGATTGCAACGCCTTTGTTCCAGACAAGCTTTGTTCCAGATTTAATGCAAGTGAACTTCTTCCCAGATGCTGTAGCTGTTGATCCAGCCTTTGTGCACTTTGCTCCAGCTTTAGGAGCTGCAGCGTTTAGTGGAGTTGCCAGAGATACAAGCAAAGCAATGATTACGACTAGGCGAAACTTCTTATGTTTTGTCATGGTTTCTTAGTTGTGTCCTCGCAGGATAGGTTGCTCAACTGTCTGTTCTCGACAACAAATCTTTCGCCTTTGCCATCTTTTTCAGTGTAGAACTCCGTAATGGTGCGCATCTGTCTATTACATACTAGCCCTGATATATCGACAACCAAAGGAGATCGATCATCATTGACAAACCCTGATTCAAAGAAGACCTTTTGGAAATCATCTGTGGCGGTGACATAGAGTCGGTATGACTTATGGCCCTTAACATCCCATGTGGCTCTTCCTTTGAGGAAACCGTTTGGAAGGATCTCTCCCCTGGTTACTTGGATCTTTGAGGTTGGAGGAGGTTGTTGGTTATTTGGTTTTGGCTTTGGAGCGGGTGGAACAAACTTATCGATATCGGTTTTGATTGCTTCAAATAAGATTCCATCAGCATCACTGTCTAGGACATTAAATTGCCAGCCTTGCCAGGATTTTGATTGACCTTTTAAGACCAAACTCTTCTGCGCCAAGATTGGTCCTTGACCATGACTTATGTGTGTATTGACCGTATAAAGAAGTAATCCGCTGCTATCTGTAGTTGATATACGAGATTCTGCACCAAGGGTTACACCAGGTGAGAGATTAATAGTTAAAAGCTTTGAATCCTTGCTGGTGTCTACTGTTGAAAGATAGTGAACCGAAGATTTCTGATCCGTGAGGCAACGAATCTCTGAGTCGAAGAGCCATCCCATCAAAAACTTATTCCACTCTATAAAGCTGCCCCGGTTGGAGTTAGCCATTAAGTCCCATTTCAAAGGAACTTCATAATCAACGCCCCTTGATGTGTCAGAACTCTGGTTAAAGAGATAGAGATCCTCAAAGGCAAATAAGGAGTGGCCTAGCTCGTGAACCCACAATGTTGGGTTCGTATAACCACCGGCCATCAGAACCGCGCCGAACTTACCTGCCTTAGCTTGGTTCTCATCTCCAAACATTGCTTGTGCAGATCCAAGACCTTGCTGGCCAACAGTTCCATTTCCTGTGACAAAGACATAGGTGTCATATTCAGTAAATTTGAAGGTAGATTTCTCTTGTTCGATTATTTCTGCAATCTTTGGGAAGTTGTCGACTCCCCACAAACCGCTGAGTGGATTGTTTCGCTTGAGGATCCACCATTCAGATTGTGGAAGTACATCAATCTGAATCTCAAAACGCCCTGCGGACAACTGTTTAAAGGAGTCCTTCACTCTAGGTATAGCGTCATTGAGAATGTCGATGTCTGAGGTAAAGAGCTGGCCGATCTGTTGTTTCTCGGCTCTGAATGGAAGATCTTCGAAGGACATTGGTATAACTAAAATCTTGGCAGTTGATTTACCGATGACAGATTTGGCTGGACGAGGGAAGCCGTTTTTATGTAGCAGTAGACCCATATCGCGATAATCAGGGGTCATGTCCTCTGTCTTGCAGGTATCTAGTGTTGTTAAAGCAGAGGTTGGTGTAATTCGAGAATCAGTTGCGAGCAGGTTCTTTACTTCAACCTTTGTTTCAGGTGTTGGAGTTGGCGATGGTTTTGGGGCGGCAGCTTTGATGGCAACGCCCTTGTTCCAAACAAGTTTTGTTCCAGATTTAATGCAGGTGAACTTCTTTCCTGCGGCAGTTGCCGTGGATCCTGCTTTCGTGCACTTTGCTCCGGCTTTAGGAGCTGCGGCTTGAAGAGGTGTGGTTAATGCAAGCAAGAGAACGACAGCCACTGCGATTCGAGATTTGCTGACGTTCATTGCCATTTACTTCTGCTTTAAGAGCTCCGCTGCATCTGAGTGACCTGCAGCTTCAAGCTTTGCAATCAGATCAGCCTTTACAGCCTTAACAACATTGTGAGTGCCGTTGCAGTTCTTCTCTGGATCTGTTGTGTATCCACACTGACATGCGCCCATAAGTGTTCTCCTTGTTAGTTGTTGGGATAAGGGTAGTTAGGTTCTGTCACTTCTGCCCGTTACGGCATGACCAATCCGCCATCAACGGGAACTGTAATTCCGGTGACGTAACTAGATGCATCGCTGACTAGCCAAATAAGGGTTGCGGCGAGTTCTTCGGGATCTCCGAGGCGGCCAGCTGGTGTGAAGTTCTTGACCATCTCGACCATGTCCTTAGGAAGTTCATCGCTCATTTCAGATGGGAAGAAACCTGGTGCGAGCGCATTGACTCTGATGTTTTTGCGGCCGGTCCATTGTGTTGCAAGATCGCGAGTTAATCCGATCAATCCTGCTTTGCTTGATGCGTATGCAGCTTGAGGCAGAACTTGAGGTTTGATTCCTAGAACACTTGCGATGTTTACGATTGCGCCGCCGTTGGTGTTTGCGCGGGCAAATGCTTGGGCCATCCAATATGCGCCAAAGAGATTGACGTCGATAACGGCTTTGTATTGTTCTGGAGTTTCTTTTGTTGCAGGAACCGCGGTTCCGACTCCGGCGTTGTTAACCAAGATGTCGACATGGCCAAAGGTTTTAACTGCGTGTGCGATTAATGCGTCGCATTGTTCTGGTTGAGTCACATCTGTTTGCAGTGATGTGTATTTGCGGCCTGCTGCTTCTACGAGTTTGCCGGTGTCTGCGAGGCGATCAACGCGGCGAGCGCCGAGAACAACATCTGCTCCGGCTTCTGCAAGGGCTTTAGCAAAAGCTACGCCTAGACCTGATGATGCGCCGGTTACAACTGCGACCTTGCCATCTAAACGAAAGCGATTCATCACACTCATCTGGTCTCTCCTCAAAACGGGTAATTGTGCGTAGGCTTACAGGTATGGACTTTAACCTAAGCGCAAAGACAACTGAATACGCCACCAAATTGCAGGCGTTCATGGAGGCTGAGGTTTTTCCGGCAGAGAGCGTGTATGAACATCAGCGGGCGCAGTTAGCCGCTAGCGGTAAGCCACATGGTGTTCCGGCTGTGGTTGAAGAGTTAAAGGTAAAGGCGCGGGCGTTGGGGTTGTGGAATTTGTTCTTGCCTCATAGTCATGATCCGCATCATGGGTTGTCAGTTGTTGAGTATGCGACGCTGGCAGAGATAACTGGGTGGTCTCCTGATTTAGCACCTGAGGCAACAAATTGTGCAGCCCCTGATACCGGCAATATGGAGCTGCTGGATATGTTTGCAACAGATGAGCAGAAGAAGATGTGGCTAGAGCCGTTGTTGGATGGACGGATTCGTTCAGGGTTTGCGATGACCGAGCCTGATGTTGCATCAAGTGATGCGCGAAATATACAGACATCGATTGTGCGCGATGGTGATCATTACGTCATTAACGGTGTGAAGTGGTGGACCACTGGTGCGATGGATGAGCGATGCAAGATTCTGATTGTTATGGGAAAGACAAACCCTGATGCAGATGCGCATCATCAGCAGTCGATGGTGTTGGTTCCGATGGATACACCGGGTGTGACGGTAGAGCGAAACTTGCAGGTGTTTGGGTATGTCGATCAACATGGGCATGCAGAGGTTTCATTTAAGAATGTGCGAGTTCCAGTTGCGAATTTATTGGGACCAGAGGGTGAAGGGTTTGCATTAGCGCAGGCGCGTTTAGGGCCAGGACGTATTCATCACTGCATGCGTGCAATAGGAATGGCTGAGCGGGCGTTGTCCTTAATGATTAAGCGCGCTGCATCTCGTGAGGCCTTTGGTTCTGCATTGGTAAAGCAGGGAGTAATTCAGGAATGGATTGCTACTGCGCGAATTGAGATCGAGCAGGCACGTTTGTTGGTGTTAAAAGCAGCGTGGATGATCGACACCGTCGGTGCCAAGGGTGCGCGGAAAGAGATTGCAGCGATCAAGGTTGCGGTGCCACAGATGGCACAGCGTGTTATTGATAATGCGATTCAAAGTCATGGCGGAGCTGGTGTTTGCCAGGACACTGTTTTGGCTGCGATGTATGCCGGTATTCGCACATTGCGCATCGTGGATGGGCCAGATGAGGTGCATATTCGCGATATTGCACGGTTAGAAATCAAACCTTATTTAGCATGAAGGATTTAACGCCGGTCCGCGATGAGGATCGCTTTGATGTTGAGGCGATGCATGCGTGGTTGAAGCCATTTATTGGTGTGGATGCGTTGCCCGAGGTTCAACAGTTTCGAAGCGGTGCATCAAATCTGACGTATTTGTTGCAGTATCCGGATCGCGAATTAGTGTTGCGTAAGCCGCCGGCGGGAATGAAGGCGGCATCGGCGCATGACATGAGGCGTGAGTTTTTGATTCAGTCGCGGTTGCAGCCGGTCTATCCCCTGGTTCCATCAATGGTTGCGTTGTGTGATGACCAATCGGTGATGGGCTCTGATTTTTATGTGATGGAAAGAGTTGTCGGAGATATTTTTCGGCGTGATGTTCCAGAGGGTGTGACTGCTGGCGATGTTTCAGTGATGGCAGATTCTTTGATTAATGGTTTGGTGCAGTTGCATGCTGTGGATGCTTCGATTTTGGCAGAGCTTAATAAGGGTGCGGGATATGTGCAGCGACAGGTGGAAGGTTGGTCGAAGCGTTATCGCAATGCGTTAACTGATGATGTTCCCAATGGTGAAAAGGTGATGGCGTGGCTGGAGGCTAACCGTCCTGATGATGTTGCATCCTGTGTGATTCATGGTGATTGGCGCATCGACAATGTTGTTTTTGATTTGAAGCAGGCGCGGATTGTTGGCGTTTTGGATTGGGAGTTAGCAACTGTTGGTGATCCGCTGATGGATTTAGGATCGGCGCTGGCGTATTGGGTAGATCGTGATGATGAGCCGAGGTTTGCATCACTTCGTCGTCAGCCAAGTCATTTGCCGGGGATGCCAACGCGTGATGAGTTTGTGGCGAAGTATTTAGCGGCAAGTGGTGTGCGTTGTGATGACTTTACTTTTTACGAAGTCTTTGGGTTGTTTAGGTTAGCTGTGATTATTCAGCAGATTTGGGCGCGTTATCGTGCAGGGCAAACAACTAATCCAGCTTTTGCAGGGTTCGGAGATGCGTGTGATACCTTGATTAATCGCGCAGAGAGCAAACTTTCTTAACTCTTCTTTTTACTGGGTGACTGACAGGTTTGGTTACTTGCCCTCGGACAGCATTTTAAGGATTGTCTTTGCAATCACTGGGCTAGCTTTTGACCATTCGATTCCAAACAACGTCTCGAAACCTGGTTCAAAGCCCTGCAATGCAGTTTGCTTGTGAAGATCTAGGACGATTCCTGGGCCTTTTATTGCAACTAATACCTCCATGATTCGGCTGCCCAAGTTGTATGCATAGTAGCTGTCGACTCCGCGCCAATAATCCTTGTTGTTCTTCATGTCTAGAAACTTGTCCAAGAAAGCAGCGTTGACCTCAGACCTGCTTCCATAAAGATTCTGCGCATCGGTCTTTCGCCATTTCATGTACTCGGTGTACGAAGCATGAGACATAGCGAGATTTTGAACTAAGGATGCTCCTCCTTCAATGATCCATGAAGTTGGCCATTCCTTAACTTCCACTCGTGGTGGAGTTCCATGAGCCCGCTGCATTGAATGGAAAAATTCATGCGCATCTAAATGTCCCAAGACCCAACGCGCAACCGCCATCGGATCTCCATTTGAACCTTTTGGAACTCCTTGCAGGATGAATGCAATTCCATTGTTTGCTGTTACTTGCTTTGCGCCAAAACAATCATTTGAGCAGTTACTTGAAATTAGTCGGCCGTTCTCATTTCGATTCAATTCATTGTAAGCATTGGCATCGACAATTGATTTTACTTTTTCTTCGGCCCAAGCAATATCTTCAACTGAATATTGAATTAGGTAGACATCCTCAGGAGTCTTATAAGAAGAGAATGCCCTAGAAACCAATGAATAGGCGATCTCGGGTGTCTTATATCCAGGCTCTTTCGTTGTTGGACCTATGAATACTTTTACATTCTTTAAATTCGATTTTCCTTGGGCGATCGAGTCAGCAGTTAACTTCCATGCGGTGTAAGCGATCGAGTCACGATTTTCATAAAGATCATCGAAATCTTTTGGTGCGGTGAGTGTTGTTGTGGGTGTGGGCGATGGAGTTGGGGTGCTTCCGACAGCTCCGATTGGATCTCCTATAGCGGTTGGTTTACTTGGAGATGGTGAAGGCATTGGAGTTGGTTTAGAGATTACGACGCCTTTATTCCATATCAACTTCTTTCCGGATTGAATACAGGTGAAGAGTTTTCCAGAACTTTTAACCGTTGCATTTTTCTTTGTGCACTTTGCGCCTGCCTTAGGAGCGGCGGCATTTAATGGTGTGGCAAGGGTGAGCAGGAGAACTACTCCGATGGCTATATGTCCCCTGCGTCGCATTGCTCAAGAGTAATTTCAGTTGGCTAAAGAAGCGAGTTTTTCTACAACCTGCTTGGCAGATGGGTTAGTCATTGCGGTTCCATCGGTAAAGACAAGAGTTGGAACTGTACGGTTCCCACCGTTAACTTTTTCAACAATTTCGGCTGTGCCTGGAGTTTCTTCAATGTTGATCTCTTCGAAGGTAACGTCTAGCTCTGCTAATTGAGACTTAAGGCGTTGGCAGTAGCCGCACCAGCTAGTTGAGTACATAACGAAGGACATTGGGTTCGCTTTCCGTTGAGGTTGCTGAAGTTTAGGGGCAATCCCCCTTTGGCGCGCATTTGTCGGTGGGTGGGGCTAGATTTTTGGCATGAGGACATTGCGGATGTGGGTCGGGCTGATTGGGCTCTCACTGCTGTCCATTGTGATTTTGAACTTTTCAGGTGATGCGGTTCCTGGTGATCGTTTTGATGGAACTGTTAGTTACTTTATTTTGGCGTTGTTCTCCTTTGCTGTGATCTGGTGGCTGCGACCAGCAACATGTGCCTACTTTGCTATTCCTGCATTTGGATGGAGATTTGTTATTGCCTTTATTTTTATGGTGAATCTGATTGTTGTTCAGATTCAAGGCGAGGATTTCTCTGGGGTGACCACGGAAAAATGGATACGCGGAGTTATCTTTTTGATTTTGGTAGCTGTTGCGGAAGAGATATTTAGCCGCGGAATTGTTTTTGGTGTCCTGCTGCGACATGGGTTAACGGTTGCTGTGATTGGCTCTTCATTGATGTTTGGTTTGATGCACATCAATAGCTATGTTGGAAACTTTGATGCCTGGCCTGCGTATTGGCATGTTGTGTCAGCTGCCTCCTTTGGAGTATTTGCCTGTGCTTTGATGGTGCTGACTCGCAGTATCTGGATGCCGATTGTGTTGCATGCCTTTTCAAATGCTGGGTTGTTGCTCAATTCAGCTGAAGAGGTTCAGGCAGAGCGAGATGCGGTTACCTCTGTTGAGTTTTTAGCAGGAGTAACCCATCCGCTTCCAGCGGTTGCCACCTTTCTGATTCCATCACTGATTATGTTCTGGATCGCCGCGGGCATGCCGTTGCATCCACGATTGCGACAGTTAGCTATTAAATGGAGGTTAATCGAGCCTGTTGCTGAGGAGCAATTACCGGTTCAGGAAAGTTAAAACCTTTGTTGCAAATCTAACTGGCAATGAGTTTCTATGGCTTGCGATCCATCGGTAACCGGCTCGACCAATAGGCCCTGATGCGGTGATTAATCCAGATTGAATCTTGTTTCCACGTCGCTTTAGTAAGAAGGCAATTGCTGCTGCTCCCCCGTAGGTAATGCCGTCCGAGACTACATAAACCTGCTTCGCACATTGTTCGCGAGTTAAGCTAAAACTTGAAAGATCAGATGTTTGAAATGGCAAGGCGGTGACATCAAGCTTGCGTTGAATCCACGTGACAGATTGCTGACAGAACTCGCATTGGCCATCGAAGATAACTGTTATTTGACTCATTGAAGTGAAAGTGTGATCTCTTGGCCATCATGAAGTTGTTGATCTGGAAGCCCCTTAAGAACATGCACCTTGGCATCACCCACCACTACCCAATGATCATTTCCACTGCGCTTTACTATTGCAGTCATTTCATCGACGCCAATCAGGATTGAATCATCTGGAACGTGAAGCAAAACTTTGGCGGCACTTTCTGGAATCCACTTAAAGAACTTGTTGAAGTGCGGAATCACGCGAATTTCAGGAAGTAGGTTTAAACCCACAGTAGGTGCTTTCTTTAACAGACGAAAGTTAGGAATCTGCGCCGATAAAACCATTGCACCAGCGCTACAGCCAGCAAGTGATGCACCGCTCTGCCAGTTTTCAACTATTGCTGCCCACACCGGTGTATCGACCAGGACTTCCGCAAGATGGTGTGGATCGCCGCCTGACATGTACATCAGTGCGCTGTTCTTTATTGCATCCACATGTTCTTGCTTGAATGCATCATCGCGGGTGTAGATCGGCAAGAAAATTGGTTGCACACCAATACGTTCTGCTTGCTGATGACCAAGATTTTTCCAGTAGTTAAGACTGTCCTGGCTTTCGCGTCCGGCAGCTGTTGGAATCTGAACATAGGTCGACGCTTTGCCATTGGCGACACCATCATCGAGCAAGGATTTTTCAAAAGCGGTCATCTCGGGCAGGTACTCACCTGATCCGACTAAAGCTAATGACCCATTCATGGAGTCAGTGTAGGTGGTTGCTTATTCAAACAATGTGCCGACAAATACCTGCCAAGCAAGCGCTGATTTAGCGATCAAAGAAAGGGTTATGTAAGTCTTTTCTCCGCGAAGATAATCAGACCACTTTCCAACCTTCTTGTATTGCAGGTATTGAACAACTGCGAAGGTATTGAAAAGAACGAAGAGCGAGACAACGATTCCGTAAACAAAGGCAGGGGCCTTCGCCTCTGATGGTCCACCAATTGCAAGAACATAGAAGATTAGCCCTAGCCAAGGAACGATTCCTGCGATGCACCCAAAGATAAATGGAACCCAACCACCATTTCCTGGTGTCTCGTACTTCTCTTGTAGCCAACCAAAAAGAATCATTGAGGCATTAACACCAAATAAAGAAATGATTGCTACAACGTCTGTAACGCCGCAGATCTGTGCGATCAAAACAATCATTACAGATGAGCTAATTGAGTACTCAACCCAACGGAAGTAGTTACGGTTTTGTGTTAGTCCAGCGCTGTAGCGTGGAAAAAACTTTGGTGAAACTACTAAGAAGTGGAAGAACGCAGATAAGCCAAGGAATAGAGCAACACCTAAGCCAACTGGTGTATCGAATAAAGTGATTGGTTCGGCAAATGTGCTTCCCGGAGGGCCAGACATGTAGCGAGCCACGATTGGAAGTGTGAAGTCATTGGCAAGTGCCAAGACCGCAATCATTTGAACCAGATGGAATACGCCTGCAATGATGTTGTAGCGGCGTAACTTTGAAGTATTCATCTCTTTAGTCATGGTTTAAGAGTAAGCCAAGAAACCACTTTATCGGCGAAGCCACGATCTAAGGCCGGAACGTGGACTCCCCCGTTTAACTTCCACAACTCTAAAGAACCTACAGCACAATCAAATGGATAAGAGGTTGTTTCCGCCCCTGACATCGCAGCGATTACATCCAACTGATTTTCAGGCTTGGCGGTACATTGATTGTTGTTACTCCAACGCTTAACTACTTCATCAACTGATGGATAACTCTGAGCAAAAATAGAGCCACCATCGTAGGAAATAGTTGAATCGGCATCACCATGGATATGAAGAACATGTGCAATCTTCCCAGAACACTGCGTTGGATCGTTATCCATGGATCCTGCTAAACCAGCGATCGCTGCAACTGGATTCTTGCTGGTGCAGAGATATTGGTAGCTCATGAAGTGGCCGTTGGAGTGACCAAACAAATAGATGCGGCTTTTGTCTAGATCAAAGGCATCGGACATCTCATCAACTAACCCATCGATGTATTCCACATCATTCACATCTGTTTCATTAAAGTCGCAACAGGCGTTGGATGCGTTCCAAAAACGGTTACCCGATCGATCCCGCAGGCCATCTGGAGCAATATAAGCAAGTCCAGCATCTAGTGCGGCTTGCTTCAAAAATGTGTAGTTGGTCTGTGAAATCGAATCTCCAGAGTAACCATGCAAATTGATCAAAACACCTGATGGTTTGCTTGCTTGATTAGCCACTGGCAGGAACAACTCTGCAGGGCGGTCTGCGCCAATGATGATGCTAGTTCTATCAGCAAACTCTTTGCTTCCAATTTCCGAGTCCAGCGCTGATATCAATAGAACTAAGTTTGCTAATGCAACGATCATGATCGCTTTAAAGAGAATTGTGCGTGGAGCTTTGAGTGTCAGAAGCGCGCCAATTACTCCGACAATCAATAGTGCGGGGCGCGAGCTCACTGAGTTGAGCAGCACTGTGTTTGCCACAAGGATTACTGCGATCGCAGCCCTTGAAGCTTTCTCCCCAATAATCCGTGGGAATGAACGAATACCAGATAGACCATCTTCATCAAAATCTTTCAGCACGTTAGCGATGTGCGCAGCTACACCCAATAGGGAACCTGCAGCCATCATCCACAGTGGCGGAGTTTCATCCACTGCTAAAACTATTGATGCAGGCAATGCCGCAAAGGCAATTACATAAGGCAGCGGTGAAAGTGGTGTGTATTTAAAGTAGAAGTTGTATGCAAGGCCAAAGGCGATACCAAGTAGGTAGACCGCACCACCTTTAAGTCCCAGTGGACCAAAGAGATTAACGATTACCGCTAATGGGGTAACTACAAAGATTGCGGTGCGCAGTTGCTTAGGCTTAATCAAACCCGAAACCAACGGTTTAACAACGCGGTTATGTTTTAGATCATCGTCGTAGTCATGTAAGTCATTAGTCCAGCCAACAATTAACTGGCCTAATAAGACACCGATGGCTATGACATAGGCGGGGCCCTCCCACCACAACGCTTGGGCAATCAGAAAAGCGACGGTCGAGACCATTACTGTCGGGCCAAAGTGACAAGCCTGAATCAACCCGCGTAGCTTTTTCATGGTTTTTAGTCTAACCATCCCCCGCGTTAGAATGAGGGTATGGATCTCGACAAGGTAATTCTGTATTACGGCTTTGCGCCGATTGCAGATACCGATGCCGTAAAGCTTTGGCAAAAGGCTTTATGTGAATCCCTAGGAATTAAAGGTCGCATCATTGTTTCTCCACATGGAATCAATGGAACTCTAGGCGGCAAGATGGAAGACTTAAAGAAGTATGTGAAGGCAACAAAGGCATATCCAGGTTTTAAGAAGATCGATTTCAAGTGGTCTGATGGAACTGGAGAGGATTTTCCTAAGTTAAAGATCAAGATTCGCCCAGAACTCGTTGCATTTGGAAACCCAGATGAGATCAAGGTCGATGCAAATGGTGTTGTTGGCGGTGGAGTTCATCTTCGCCCTGAAGAGGTTAACAAACTAGTAGAAGAACGTGGCGATGATGTTGTGTTCTTTGATGGTCGTAACGCCTTTGAAGCCAAGGTTGGAAAGTTTAAGGATGCAGTTGTCCCTGATGTTGAGACTTCACATGACTTTGTTGCCGAAATCGAAAGTGGCAAGTACGACCACATGAAGGATAAGCCGATCGTTACCTACTGCACCGGTGGAATTCGCTGCGAGATTCTGTCTGTGGTGATGAAGAACCGTGGTTTTAAAGAGGTTTATCAGATCAAGGGCGGCATCGTTCGCTACGGAAACAAGTTTGGTGATGATGGTCTATGGGAAGGTTCCCTCTACACATTTGATGATCGCTTAACAATTGATTTCAGCGATCACACCAAGTTGATTGGCGAATGCGCCGAATGTAAGGGTGCAACTAAGCAGTTTAGAAACTGCCAAAAAGCTGAATGCCACCAGTTGGTTTTGTTATGCGATCCTTGCTACGACACTCATACCGAGCGTCCTTGCAATCATGAGCGCGAAGTTAAGCGCAACCGCGAACTAATCGGATAGTTACGCAGATTTTTTAGTCTGGCGCCAGTGGTACAGATACAGCGGCGCAGCTATTGCGATCGTTGTAAATGAGGAAAAGATGTTCTTAATCGCCTGAATCTGATTGTTCTCCTCCTGCTGAGCCAATAACTCTGCTGAAGGGGCGTTCTCTGGCTTGGCGTACACATCAATGTAGGCAGGATCTGGGAAAACCGCATTCATAATTGCGTTGATAAGTGCAACAGTTGAAAACAAGACAACTAGCAAAGTAATCAAGCAAACTGCGTACAAGTAAAGGGAGCGCCAATCAATGCCTACCTGACGGGTTTCGATCTCGGCACTCTTCTTTGCAACCGCCTTCTTTGCTGCGGCTTTCTTTACTGTGGCCATGATTTCCTCCATTTACCTTGAATTACAGGTAATCCTCTCATACAGCCTTCGTTTGAAAGTGATAACGCGATAAACTTCAGTTGTGATCATTCAGGCATCGAGCGCAATCGTTGATGGCGCTTTGCTTGGAAATACCTGGATCGAGAGCTCCGATGGAGTCATCACATCTGTAAACCCCGGCATTCATAGCAACCCTGATACAACAACTAATGGAGTATTAATCCCAGGTTTTGTAGATATTCACTGTCATGGTGGCGGCGGGCATTACTTCTCGGCTATCTCTCCTGACTCAATAACTGCGGCAATTAACGCACATAAGAAGACAGGTACCACTTCACTTGTCGCATCCTTGGTCTCTGAAAGTATTGAAGATCTGAAGGCGCAGATCCAAAGACTTATTCCTTTCTACAATGGTGGAGAAATTGTTGGTATCCACCTGGAGGGTCCTTATCTTTCTCATGCCCGTTGTGGAGCACACGAACCTTCGCTGCTCATTGATCCAACAGTTGAACAACTTAAAGAGTTAGTTGTAATTGGCCAGGGTTCAATCAAGATGATCACAATTGCTCCAGAGCTCACAGGTGCTCAAGAAGCGATCGAATATCTTGCCTCTGTAGGAGTCTTTGCTGCCATTGGCCACACTGAAGGAAATTTCCAGGATGCAGCTGCTGCTACAGATAACGGTGCTTCAATTGTTACCCACTTCCTCAACGCTATGAACAAGGAAAACACCGCTGGGAGCATTGCTAACTTTGTTATGGGCGATCCACGACTTGCTGTCGAGTTGATTGTCGATGGGCATCACCAAAGTTTTGAAAAGGTTCGAGAGTTATTTCAAGCAATCGGGCCCCGAATAATCATGGTTTCAGATGCGATGGCCGCTGCTGGAAATGGGGATGGCAGCTACACAATTGGAGCTTTGCCAGTTGAAGTTAAGGATGGTGCTGCACGGTTAACATCAAACCAAAAGCTTGCTGGTAGCACACTTACCATTTCGCAAGCCTTCACCAACTTAATCAATGAGTGTGGCTTGTCTGTAGAACAAGCTGTTCAGGCAACATCGACTCAGCCAGCAAAAGCATTTGGACTAAAGGATCGCGGAAGTATTGCTGTGGGAATGCGTGCAGATTTACTCAGCTACAACAGCTCTTCAGGATCTATATCTGTAATTAGTTAGTCAAAGTTACTTTAGAAAGTCCAACAGGTGCATCTGGGTCATAACCTGAGGCAACAGCGAACTCCAAAGCAAAGCGCTGTAAAACAATGGCATCAACAATTGTTGAGGCGATTTCATCATCACAGTTAGAGCCGGCTAGAACTATGTCTTCGCCTTCAGGAGTTCCACCATTTCCGATCCAAAAAATACGCGGAGTAGTAGCGCGAATCTTGACCGTTGCTTCAGTAATTGATGGTGCTGGCATATGAGATGGTGCGACGATAAATACTTGCGTCTCGGCGGTCAACGCTGAGATTGGACCATGTAAGTAATCTGCGGTTGAAAGACCTTGTACTGAAATCTTGCAGGTTTCCTGAACCTTAAGCGCTGCTTCACGTGCATTTGGGTAAGCAAATCCACGACCCAGAATTACAACCTCTTTGTCACGAGAAACCGCTTGGACAGCTGTTGAAACTAACTCGCGAGTTTGAACTAATCGAGTTGCCTCACTGATGATCTGCTCTGCATTGACCTGCTTACCTGTCCAGGCAGCAACCAATAAATAGGAAACCAACAATTGCGCGTTATATGACTTGGTTGCTGCAACCGCTAGTTCTGGTCCAGCCATAAGTGAAAAGTGGTTATGAGCAATTGTGGCAAGCGGTGAAGCGGAATCATTTGTCATCGCGATGACATAGGCGTTTGCCTGTCGAGCTGCCGTTGCAAACTTCACTAGATCTGGTGACTGGCCGCTTTGGCTGATCGCAACAATCAAAGTGTTGGCGTACTTAAGCTCTGAACCGTAGACGGTGACTGATGATGGTGAGGTCAATCCAACGGGCAAACCAATCTGAGTTTCAATCAGGTACTTCAAATAATGTGCGGCGTTATCAGAGGTACCTCGCGCCAAGATAAGAACTGATTGGATCTTTTCCTCAGTCAAAACATCTTTAACAGCATTAAACGCATCCTTGTTGTCAAAGATTGATTTAAAGACCTTGGGGGTCTCGGCAATCTCTGAAGCCATAATCGCGCCTAATGAACTCATGTGCTTATCTTCCCACATCCCTTCAAGTATCCTTTGCCTCATGGCGACCAATGAAGTGCTAGCAGTTGATTTAGGGCAATCTGGATGCCGTATTAAACAGGGTGATTCTCTTGTAGTCAGCGATCGAGGCAAGCTTGTTGGTGAAGCGCCTTTGAACTCATTGAGATCTGTTTTTGAGTCCTTAACTCCAATGAGTGCCGATGTAGTTGCTCTCTCATGCACTGGATTTAATGGAACCGTTGCAGAGCCAGACTCTTTTGGGGCGTTATGTAAGGAGTTTTTTGGAGCAACAAAGGTTGCGGTGATTGATGATGGATTTGCCGGCTTTGTTGGTGCATTAAATGGTCGCAATGGTGTTGTGTTATCCATCGGTGGCGGAGTTGTATCTGTCGGAGGTCGAGATGGAAAGTTTGCCCATCGTGATGGATTAGGCAGCACCTTTGGAGATGAAGGTGGCGGGTTTTGGCTTGGAAAGCTAGCGATTACAAAAGCGCTTGGAATTCGACAAGGTCGCGGCGATGATTCAGAAATGCTTGATTACTTTGCTCAAGAGTGCCAAGCCTTTGATGCCTTGCACGTTAAAAACAATGCTGAGGCTGCAACATTGGCGATTAGAACTGCGCAAAAAGTTTTAGAAGCGGCCGATGCTGGTGTTTCAACGGCTACGGCAATTGTGGATGAAGGTGCATATCTGCTTGCTCAAACCGTTGTTGCTACCTGGTACGGAAGTGGTGGCTCAAAGGCGGACTCACCAGAAATTGTCATCCAAGGTGGACCAGCACGTAATGCTTCGTACTCAACAAAGATTGCACTTGAGATTAATGCAAAGCTTCCAAACGCGGTGATTGTTCAATCTGCGGGAGATAACTTAGATGGAGCAACCTGGATCGCAAATAATCTGCATCAGGATGCGCCTCCACTACTCCTTTGGTCGACGCTTTAATTCGGTAATCGGGTTCCACTCTTTAAGTGGGGTACGCGGTTTCTTTGGTGAGAGCATTAATGCAAGAAGAATCCAAAAGGTTCCGATAAATCCAAGCAAAGTCCAAGGAATCACTCGGCGCCCAAAGGCATAGGCAGCTAAACCGGCAACAAGTGCGAAGATAATATTTCGGGCATCAAACTCAAACATAAGATAAGAGTACTAAGTAGAGGTTAAATAAGTCCGTATTCGGCAGCCTTTGCCGTTAACTCTTCTCGAACTGAAGGGTGTGCGGCGTTTTTGATGATGTTCAGCGCTTGATTATTCTGGCTATGGCCAAAGCAGGCGGCAACGCCTTGTTCTGTAACAACAAATGAGTGTTGGAAATGTGTAACGTTAGCCTGTAAGCGAGGCACGATTGTTGAAACATTTGCCTTGGGATGCCATGAAGGAAGGGCAACAAATGATTGTCCGCCACGACTATGCAGCGCACCCACAATGAAATCTGTTGAACCGCCAAAGCCGCTGTAGATCTTTCCACGCACATGGCTTGCGTTTGCTTGATCAAAAAGATCAACTTCAAGAGCGCTATTAATTGAGGTCATCTTGGCTTGGCGTGCAATCTGACTTGGATCATTGGTGCGCTCAGTGCGCAGCATGCGTACCTTTTTATTGAGATCCAGCCATTGATACAGCTCTTGGCTTCCGAAGATAAAGGATGCGGTAATCAAGACCTCATCATCTAAGGTGCCGGCTTTTGAAAGCTCTAAGACTCCATCAGAGAACATCTCGGTCCAAATGCGTAAGCCCTTGCGTGCTTTGAGCGCCATTAAAACCGCATCGGGAACACCACCGATTCCTAATTGCAGTGTTGAGTGATCTTCAACCAGGGCTGCAATTCGGCTACCGATCTCTGCTTGAATATCGGTGATTTCAGTAGCAGGCTTTTCTTGTAGCGGTTCATCTACTTCTACTAAGTAATCAATCTCGCTGTCATAAATCTGTGAGTCACCATAGGTATAAGGCATCTGCTTATTTGCTTGCGCAATAACCAATCCCCCATGTGCACGAGCGGTTTCAATGGCGCGGGGCAGGATGTTAACTTCAGTACCAAGACTTACGGTGTCAAAACGTTGCTGTGATGTATGAATGAAAACTACATCTGGTCGATAAAAGTTGCGGATCAAAACGGGCAACAGTGAAAGACGTGATGGGATGTACTCAAGGCGCGGGTGGTTTCGCATTGCGGGACCCACAAAGGCGGTCTCGTAGGTGATGCCTTCGCGATCTGGAATTCCACTGCCGTGAGCGTTCAGCATATGAAGCTTGAACTCAGGGATTACCTCATCGGCAATCGCTAACAAGGTGCGAGGCGTTGAGAAGTTTCCAGAGGCGATAATTCGAGGATTGCTTGGAAGATTGGCGAGAATACTTTTAAGTTGTTCAGTAGTAATGACTCGCATGGTGTAAATCTATCGTGCGGTACAAAACAAAAATCTCTCTTCTCGCACATTAGCTGTGTGAGAAGAGAGATATCAGTGGTAGCCCCGAAGGGATTCGAACCCTCGTAGCTGGCTTGAGAAGCCAGAGTCCTAGGCCGCTAGACGACGGGGCCGCGCTTGTAAAACTAGGACAGATATTAAGTTGTACTTCTTTACTGCGCTGGGGTACCAGGACTCGAACCTAGACTTACTGAACCAGAATCAGCAGGGCTGCCAATTACCCCATACCCCAAAGCTTTTTGAGCCTTGTACTGCAATGGCAAAGAATACCAGCGGTTTTAGAGCGCCAATCCCGCGTTAATACGCAGCAAACAGGCCTCTTTACCCAGTAATTCCATTGATTCAAATAGCGGTGGCGAAATGGTGCTGCCAGTAGTCGCGATACGAAGTGCGGTGAAGGCGATACGTGGCTTCAGCGCCATCTCTTCAATTAAGGATGCACGCAGAACAGCTTCGATGTTTGTGTGGTTCCAATCAGAAACAGTTTCTAGCTCCTTGATTGAACGCTGCAAGATCGCCTTAGATCCATCATCTGTAATCTTCGAAACAGATTCTGCATCTACGGCAAAGTTCTTTGTAAACAAGAACTTGAGCATCTTTGGAACTTCATTGAGCATAATGATGCGCTCTTGGATCAAAGGCAGCGCCTTCTTAACAAGTTCGATCTCAGTATCTGTTCCGGTAATGACATCTGCCTTAGTCAAGAACGGCAGAGACCACTTGAGGAACTCATCCAAAGTTAATGCGCGGATCTTGTCACCATTGATCGCTTCTAGCTTTTTCATATCAAAGCGGGCAGGTGATGAGTGAACCTTTTCAACTGTAAACATCTCAGTGAGCTGCTTCATGGTGATGTTTTCTAGATCATCTCCAGGAGACCAGCCGAGCAGAGCTAAGTAGTTACAAATCGCCTCTGGCAAAAAGCCCATCTCGCGGTACCAGGCGATTGAAACTTCGCCGTTGCGCTTTGAAAGTTTTGCATTGTCCTGGCCCATAACAAATGGAAGGTGTGCAAATACTGGGTAATCCTCAAGCTGCACGCCCATTGCTTGATAGACGCGAATCTGGCGAGGAGTTGAAGACAAGAGATCTTCTCCGCGCAAAACATGTGTCACCTTCATCAAGATGTCATCAACTGCAACAGCAAGTGTGTACAGAGGCGATCCATCTGCACGAACTAAGACAAAGTCGGGAACAAAGTTGTGATCAAAGGTCACATCTCCGCGGATTAAATCGGTAAAGGTTGTGTTTCCATCTGGCATACGCATGCGGACTACCGCTCCACGGCCTTCAGCCTTATAAGCAGCGATTTGCTCATCAGTTAAGTCACGGCAATGTCCGTTGTAACCAGGTGCAACATTGGCTTTGCGTTGTGCCTCGCGAACAGCTTCTAACTCATCAGGTGAGCAGTAACAGTGGTACGCATCCTTTTGATCCAGGAACTTTTGCGCCCACTGCGCATAAATATCTAAACGTTGTGATTGAAGGTATGGACCGTTATCGCCACCAACCTCTGGACCCTCATCCCAATCAAGGCCAAGCCACTTCAATGTGTCGATTGCTGCGTTGATGTACTCATCTGTAACGCGGGTTGTGTCTGTATCTTCAATACGGAATAAAAATGTTCCACCTGTGTGACGAGCATAAGCCCAATCAAAGAGCGCGGTACGGATATTTCCTACATGCAGATCTCCGGTAGGAGATGGTGCGAAGCGAACCTTAACTTTCTTAGTCATTACCGTGCACTCACCTTGTTAGTTAGTTCGCCGAGTCCTTCAATAGCCATTGTTGCCTTTTCGCCAGCGACCATGGGGCCGATTCCAGCGGGTGTTCCGGTCAAGATGATGTCACCTGGTAACAAGGTCATGACACGAGAAACAAAGTTAACAATTGTTGGAACATCAAAGATCATGTCGCTGATCTGCGCAGATTGCTTTACTTCACCTGCGATAGTTGCTGTGATCTTTTGCGTACCTGGAACAAAATCAGTATCAACCCATGGTCCGATTGGGCAGAAGGTATCGAAGCCCTTTGCGCGGGTCCATTGGCCATCCTTCTTCTGCAAATCGCGAGCGGTGACATCATTGGCGATTGTGTAACCAAAGATCACATCATTAACTCGCTCGACCGGTACATCCTTACAAATTCTTCCGATCACAATTGCAAGCTCTGCTTCATGATCAATTCGCTCTGACATCTCTGGCCACACAATGGTGTCATTTGGGCCGATAACTGATGTGTTTGGCTTTAAGAAAATGATTGGTTCATCAGGGACAACTCCACCCATTTCAGCGGCGTGATCTGCGTAGTTCTTACCGACGCACACAACCTTTGAGCGAGGGATAATTGGGGCAAGTAGGCGAACCTTGTTGAGTTCGATCTTCGCCGCTGTCTTTTGAATGCCTGAGTAAATCGGATCACCACTGATGATGCTGATCGTTGCATCATCTTCAAGGACGCCAAAGAGTGGGTCTTGGCCTAAGCCAGCGTCAGGACCTGGGGTGAATCGAACAATACGCATTCGATAATTCTATCGTTACTCGGCGTCTTCAATCTCTTCTTCAAGCCGTTCAACCAAGACCGATGAAATTCTGCGGCGACGGCCTAATGGGCGCTCTGAAGTAATAGCCCAGCCTTCCCACGAGATCGTAGATCCTGCAATTGGTACACGACCTAGCTTTTGCGCCATTAATCCACCAACGCTGTCGATATCTTCATAATCGCTTTTTTCAATTTCAATTTTCAACTCATCAGCTAAATCTTCAATGTGCAGGCTTGCCTTAGCGCGAGCCTTATCCTGCGATAACCAGGTGAACTCTTCATCGCCATCATCAAACTCATCTTCGATTTCGCCAACGATCTCTTCAATAATGTCTTCGATAGTGATGATTCCAGCGGTTCCGCCGTATTCATCAACAACGATGGCAAGGTGAATCTGATTCTTCTGCATCTCTTTGAGCAAGTCATCGGCCATCTTGATTTCAGGAACAAAGTTGGCAGGACGCATATGCATCTCAATGCTCTCACTTTGTTCGGCCTCATGATGATCCAAGACGCGCTTAGCAAGATCCTTAACATAAACAATTCCCACGATGTTATCAACGCTGTCGCCTATGACAGGAATACGGGAGTATCCGCTTCGAAGCGCAAGCGATAATCCTTGACGCAAAGTCTTGTCTTTTTCCACCCACACCATGTCGGTGCGCGGAACCATGAGTTCGCGAACCAGGGTGTCACCTAACTCAAATACTGAGTGAATCATCTCGTGCTCATCAGACTCCACCAGGCCACGTTCATGTGCTTGATCTACCAGATCGCGAAGTTCAGCTTCAGATGTGAACGGACCTGAGCGAAATCCCTTACCTGGAGTTAATGCATTTCCGACTGAAATAAGAATCTTGGTAACAGGACCCAGCAAGAAAGCCATTCCGTAGGCAACGATGATTCCGTAGCGGGCGTACTTATGTGGTTGCTGCTTTCCTAAGGTACGTGGTCCAACACCAACGACTACATAAGAGAGCACAACCATGATCGCAACAGTTAACGCCATTGCCTGAGCAGATGGATAGTTGCGCAGCAAAATAACAGCTAACAAAACCGTTGCGGTAAATTCGCAAAGCTTACGAACCAGCAGAATCACATTCAGGTAGCGAGCAGGCTGTGCGCTGTATTTGCGTAGCAACGCTCCCCCACGCTTGCCTTCAAGCTCATCTATCACAATTCGCGAAATTGAGGTCAGCGCTGACTCGCTCGCGGCAAGAAACCCTGCAAAAACCAGCAGAAGAATGATGCTCACTATTGCTATCGGACTCATGATCTCTTTTCCCAGTCGGTGACGATCTTTTCCTGAAGTTCAAACATTATTTTCTCATCTGCTGTGTCCGCGTGGTCGTAACCAATGATGTGTAACAAACCGTGTGTAGCCAAGATATAGATCTCGTGCTCAGTTGAATGACCTTGTTGAAGCGCTTGTGCTGCAGCAACAACGGGGCTAATCACAATGTCGCCCAGGGTTACCGCCTCTCCTGGCTCTTCAGGCATATCCATTGGAAATGACAAAACATCAGTTGTTCCTGGTTCATCCATCCACTTGATATGAAGTTCAGTCATGTAATCATCTTCAACAAAGGCGATATTCAAATCGCAATCAGGGTTTAGTTCTAACATATTCATAGCGTGTGTCATCAGGGAGGTTATTTCAGTAGTTGGAACTAGCTGCCCTGAAGTATTAGTAACTTCAATTGTCATTATTGCCGAATCGGACGCAATGCTTGTCGTTGTTCATCAAATCGGTCATAGGCCTTAACAATGTCTCCGATTAAACGGTGGCGGACAACATCTTCTGCGGTTAATTCTAGAAACGCGATGTCATCAATATCTTTCAGGATGTCTCTGATGACTCGAAGGCCGGAGTTCTGGCCATTAGGTAAATCGATCTGAGTGACATCGCCTGTAACAACCATCTTTGAGCCAAAGCCAAGACGGGTTAAGAACATCTTCATCTGCTCTGGTGTGGTGTTTTGAGCCTCATCCAAAATAACAAAAGCATCATTTAAGGTACGTCCGCGCATGTAGGCAAGCGGTGCAACTTCGATAACACCTGATTGCATTAAACGTGGAATTGAATCGATATCGATCATGTCATGTAGCGCATCAAACAATGGACGTAGGTATGGATCGATCTTCTCGCTCAAGGTGCCTGGCAAGAAACCAAGGTGCTCCCCTGCTTCAACTGCAGGACGGGTCAAGATAATTCTGTTGATCTTCTTTGCATTGAGCGCAGCAACCGCCATCGCCATCGCAAGATATGTCTTACCGGTACCAGCAGGACCGATTCCAAAGGTAATTGTGTGATCCTCAATCGCATCAACGTAACGCTTTTGATTTGCTGTCTTTGGGCGAATTGTGCGACCCCGGTTGCTAACAATGTTCAGCGACATTACCTCTGCAGGGTGATCAACCGGCTTGTGCTCCAACATTTCAATGGCGCGGTTAACGGCATCAACATTGAGGATATTGCCGCTACGAATAACAACCATGAGCTCGTTAAAGAGATTTTCTAACTTGGCACAATCTGCATGTGGGCCGCGAAGAGTAATTTCATTTCCGCGAACGGTGATGTTGACCGAAGGGAATGCCGCTTCGATTGTTCGTAAGTTGTCATCATGCGGACCTACGACAGCAACCATTGGAATGGCGTTAGGTACGGTGATCAGCGTTCGCTCCATATGCGGATAAATCTATCTTTAACCGGGTGGCCATGCCATTGGACGACCGCCCAATAGATGCAGGTGAGCGTGGAAAACGCTCTGACCAGCGTCAGCACCGGTGTTAAAGACGGTTCGGTAGCCGTTCAGGCCGCGTTCTGTAGCGATCTGCTCGGCAGCCAAAAATAGGTCTGCGGTGATGGTCGCACTATTGCGAGCAACCCCTGCCGCATTTTCAGTATGCAGCGTTGGAATCAAAAGAACATGTGTTGGCGCTTGCGGATTCAAATCGTTAAATGCGACAACGTTTTCATTGCGCAAAACGATATCAGCCGGTATTTCACCTTCAATAATTTTGCAGAAGATGCAGTTGGGATCTAAAGCCACGTAATTACCATACCTTCAAAAGCGCGGAAACCGCTGATACCGCTGCGATTCCAGCATGTGCCGAACGCAAGATTGGGCGACCCATGAGCGCGACCTTCGCACCAGCAGCTTCAAAGGCTGCAAGCTCCTCATCGGTAATTCCACCTTCTGGACCAATAATGATTAAGAGATGCTGAACATTATGCGAAGAGATTTGATCTGAAAGTTTGTGTGTTGCACTTTCATGAAAGGCAATCGCTAGATCGCTTAACTTAATCGCTTCACAAATCTGAGCGGTGGTTGCCAATGGTGTGACTTCTGGAATTCTAAAGCGTCGAGATTGTTTACTTGCTTCGCGGGCTGTAACTGCAAACTTATCTGTACCTTTTCCAATGCTGCGGGAAGCTGCCCACGGAACTATTCGATCAACACCAGCTTCAGTTAATAACTCAATCGCTTCTTTGGAACGATCACCTTTTGGCAACGCCTGTACAACTGTAATTGTTGTTGGTAGCGCTTCTTGGAAACCTGAAGCAATGACTTCTACCTGCATCGATTTCTTTGAAACATCGACAGCCTTTACTTGTGACCAGGCACCATTGCCATCGCTGAGCATGAACTCAGCACCAGTCTGCATCCGCAAGACACGGATCGCATGGTTAGCATCCTCATTGGCGAATTCGTAGTGAGCTCCGACAGATGTTGGAAGATCTTCTACGAAAAAGAGTGTGAACATTACTTGTTAAACACTCCCTTGATCTTGCCAAAGATCGAACCATCTTGTCCCTTTACATGGGCATCACTTGATTTTTCTCCACGCAGATCAGCAAATTTACGAAGCAGAGCTTCTTCCTCTTTGTTCAGCTTCGTAGGTGTGTGAACCTCAATATGAACAATTAAATCACCACGATCTCCGCGACGCAGACGGGTCATTCCCTTGCCCTTGATCACAACTGGTGTGCCACTTTGCGTTCCAGGCTTTATCTGAACATCGACAGGGCCATCTAAGGATTCAACGGTCACTGTTGTTCCAAGTGATGCTGCAACCATGCTGATATCAATCTGCATATGCAAGGTGTCGCCTTCACGAACTAAGTACTCGTGGCGCTCTTCAACGATTTCAACGTACAGATCGCCAGCCGGTCCCCCACCTGCACCAACCTCGCCGCGACCTGACATCTGAATTCTGTTTCCGGTTTCAACACCTGCTGGAATCTTTACATCAATTGTTTGACGGCTACGAACGCGACCTTCGCCGGCACATTCGCGACAAGGGCTCTTAATAACACTGCCATATCCGTTACAGGTATTACATGGGCGTGAGGTCATTACCTGACCGATTACTGAGCGAACAACTTGTTGTGTTTCGCCACGTCCCTTACACACCAAACACATTTCAGGATGGTCACCATCTTGGCAACCGGTACCTGTGCACTTTGGACAAACTACCGCTGAATCAACTGTTATCTCACGCTCTGTTCCAAAACAGGCCTCATTGAGATCTACTTGAATTCGAATAAGTGAATCTTGTCCTGCACGTGTGCGAGGTCGAGGCCCGCGTGATCCGCCTCCACCAAAGAATGCATCCATGATGTCGCTGAATCCGCCACCAAAGTTTGCTCCGCCAAATCCACCACCAAAGCCACTGCCACCCATGTCATAGCTCTGACGCTTTTGTGGATCGCTCAATACATCGTAAGCCTCTGTTACCTCTTTGAACTTTTCCTGCGCATGCGGATCAGGGTTCACATCTGGGTGTAGTTCACGGGCTAGTTTGCGATACGCCTTTTTGATTTCATCAGCGGTTGCGCCTTTAGTTACACCTAAGGATTCGTAATGATCTGCCACTTATGCACCCTCAATTAAGAAGCGTCCAACATAGCGAGCAACCGCATCAACCGCTGCAATGGATCCTGCGTAATCCATACGTGTAGGCCCAAGTACTCCAACCGCTCCCAGTTGGGCCGAGTTTGCTCCATAACCAACAGAGACTAAAGATGTCGTTTGCAGATTAGTTTCGATCTGCTCGCGGCCAATGCGAACATGCACAGTTGAGTTTGCTTCATCTAACAGGCGCATCAAAACAACCTGCTCTTCTAACGCCTCAAGAATTGGAGAAAGAGTTAAGCCAAGGTCTTCGCCAGAACGTGCCAAGTTGGCAGTTCCTGAAATTGCCATCTTTTCGCTGCCGGTATTATCTCCAATAATTGGATAGGTAATTACAGCAACCTGCTTTGTAATATCTGCCAATAACTTTGCAGATCTGCGCATTAACTGCTCAAGGTTATTTGCTTCATCTAAGAAAGTTTCAATCGCACGACGTTCAGCTGGAGACAAAGGCTTGACCGTAGCTAACTTATCTACGAAAACTCGGTAACCAAGATCGGTTGGGATACGTCCTGCACTTGTATGAGGCTGAGTAATTAGACCTTCATCTTCAAGAACAGCCATCTCATTGCGAATCGTTGCAGGAGAAATCCCAAGTCCATGGCGCTCTGCGATCGCCTTTGAACCGACAGGTTCTTGGGTCGCAACGTACTCATCGACAATTGCGCGGAGGATTTCGAGACGACGTGATGACATTTGCGCTAAGGGTACTAGATAGTTATTTCTCGCACGATTCGATCTGCGATCAGACGGCCCGCAGGGCTCAAGATCACACGATCGTCCTGTAATTGAACAAAACCATTCTCACGGTAGACCGCTAAGACCTCTAATTGATGGGGCTCTAATAGCTCAATCTGTAATCCATCGCGCATGCGAATGCCAAGCAGAATTGACTCATCCTTGATCTGCTCTGCAGTCAGTTGTTCGCTATCCAATACCGGTGTTTCACCAGCAAAAACCTTTTGTTTGTAGGTTGTTGGGTGTTTCACATTCCAGAAACGCTTCGCATCAATATGAGAATGTGCACCGGGCCCTAAGCCCCACCAATTCTTGTTCTCCCAGTAAGCGATGTTGTGACGACATTGATGTCCTGGCTTTGACCAGTTTGATAACTCATACCAAGTCAGCCCTTTTTCTTCACACATCTGATCTACCAGCAGATACATATCAGCCATCAGATCATCATTAGGCATTGTTAAATCTCCGCGCTTAATCTGTGCGGCCAACTTAGTTCCAGTTTCAACGATTAATGCATAGGCGCTGATGTGATCGATATCCAAAGAAAGTGCGTTCTCAACTGTCTCGCGCCAATCCTCCAGACTCTCCCCCGGTGTTCCGTAGATCAAATCAACACTGATGGATTTAAAGCCCGCAGCACGCGCCATAGTGATCGCTTTTTCAACATTAGCTGGATTGTGTGTGCGATCGAGCGCTGCCAACACATGAGGCTTAGCAGATTGCATACCAAATGAGATTCGATTAAATCCAACCTGTAGGTACTCCGCTAACTTTTCTGCAGTTACTGAATCTGGGTTGGCCTCTAAAGTAACTTCACAATCAGCGGTTAAACCATTACGTGCCTTGATCGCTGCGATTACCCGACCTAAATCATGAGCTGGCAAAAGCGAAGGTGTTCCGCCACCGAAGAAGATTGTTGGTACTGGATCAGTTGGTGCAGCCTCTAGTTCGCGTAAGACCGCATCGATGTAATCATTGCTAACGATCTCAAGGGTTGCACCATCTTGTAACTCTGATGGAGTGTAGGTATTGAAATCACAGTAACCGCACCGCTTAATGCAGTACGGGATATGGACATAAAAGGAGAGCATTATTGCCCCGCTTTGCGAGCAGCCTTTACCTTTTCAATATCGGCATCGGTTGCAAGGGCTGCAACGAAGGCTTCTTGTGGAACTTCAACACGTCCCACCATCTTCATGCGCTTCTTACCCTCTTTTTGCTTCTCCAAAAGCTTTCGCTTACGTGAAATATCTCCACCGTAACACTTAGCTAAAACATCCTTACGGATCGCGCGAATACTTTCGCGAGCAATAATGCGAGCACCGATCGCTGCCTGAATAGGAACTTCAAACTGTTGGCGAGGAATGAGTTCGCGAAGTTTTCCGGTCATCATGACGCCATATGCGTATGCCTTATCGCGGTGAACAATTGCGCTAAATGCATCAACCGCTTCACCCTGCAACAAGATATCGACCTTTACCAAGTTACCCTCGGCATCGCCCTTTTCTTCGTAATCTAAAGATGCATAACCCTTTGTGCGGCTCTTGAGCTGATCAAAGAAGTCGAAAACGATTTCAGCAAGCGGAAGGTCATAACGGATTTCTACGCGATCTTCTGAGATGTAATCCATTCCGAGCAAGATTCCGCGGCGATCCTGGCACAGCTCCATGATTGTTCCGATGAACTCAGCTGGTGCAAGGATTGTTGATTTAACAATTGGCTCGAAGACCGCTGCAACCTTTCCATCTGGAAACTCTGAAGGATTAGTAACACGTACCTCTTTGCCATCATCCATCGTTACGTTGTACACAACGTTGGGTGCGGTCGAAATAAGGTTGAGTTTGTGTTCACGCTCTAGACGTTCGCGAACAATCTCCATATGAAGCAGACCTAAGAATCCGCAGCGGAAGCCAAAGCCAAGTGCGGCCGAGCTTTCTGGCTCATACACAAGTGCAGCATCGTTGAGCTGTAACTTATCGAGCGCTTCACGAAGAATTGGAAAATCAGCACCATCTAATGGGAACAAACCAGAAAACACCATTGGTTTTGGATCTTTGTAACCAGAAAGTGCTGACTTTGTTGGGTTGTTATAAGTAGTAATTGTGTCGCCCACACGTGATTGGCGAACATCCTTCACACCTGTAATTAAGTAGCCTACCTCGCCTACTCCAAGCCCCTTTGATGCGATTGGTTCTGGAGAAATAACTCCGACCTCTAACGCTTCGTGGCGGACACCAGTTGAAAACATCTGAATCTGTTCACGTGGAGATAAATGTCCATCAACTACACGCACATAAGTAACTACGCCGCGGTATGAGTCATAGACAGAGTCAAAGATAAGTGCGCGTGCAGGTGCGTTTGCATCCCCCACTGGCGCTGGAATCTGAGCAACGATCTGATCAAGTAGTTCTGCAACGCCATCGCCGGTTTTTCCAGATACACGTAAGCAATCTTCAGGTTGGCAGCCGATCAACTTTGCAAGCTCTGCAGCAAACTTTTCAGGTTGTGCGTTAGGCAAATCGATCTTATTGAGCACTGGAATGATTGTTAGATTGTTTTCCATTGCAAGGTAAAGGTTTGCCAATGTCTGCGCTTCAATACCTTGTGCGCAATCAACAAGTAGAACAGCACCTTCGCAGGCTGCTAGCGAGCGCGAAACTTCGTAAGTAAAGTCAACGTGACCAGGTGTATCGATCATGTTCAGGATGTACTCCTGACCATCAATCGATGAACGCCATGGCAAACGAACCGCTTGAGATTTAATCGTGATTCCACGTTCGCGTTCAATATCCATGCGATCGAGATATTGCGCGCGCATATTGCGTGCTTCAACTACTTCGGTAATTCCCAACATTCGATCGGCAAGAGTTGATTTACCGTGATCAATGTGGGCAATGATGCAAAAGTTACGAATCTGCGCCGGATTGGTTGCTGCTGGTTGTGGCGCCTTAGCAAGTGAAATTGCAGGCATGAACCTAGCCTCGCTTTACAGTAGTAAAGGGATTAACGTGCGCCGGCTTTGGCAGCTGCCTTAGCCATTGAAGACTTCTTGTTTGCTGCTGAGTTCTTGTGAAGAACACCCTTTTGCACTGCAACATCCAGTGACTGTGAAGCAGCGCGGAGTTCAGTGTTGATCGCAGCAGCATCGCCTGCAGCAACTGCGTCGCGGAACTTACGGACGGCGGTCTTGATAGATGAGCTCACAGACTTGTTGCGAAGGCGTGCCTTCTCGTTGGTCTTGATGCGCTTGATCTGAGACTTGATATTTGCCACGTGCGTAGTTCTCCGAACTTTAGGTTGAGGGGTAAGGGTACCCATTTGAGCGCTTATGCTCAAATTGGGCTTCTGTTAGGCGGTGATAATCCCTGAGGAGGCTGCACGGCGGCGCTTTCGGCCACCAGTCTTTACCTCAGCCTGTGGCGCTTCCACCGCAGCTTCTGGCTTATCACTCTCTGAGTTCAATGATTCATGGAACTCGTGCTCGGTCGCATCCTTTTCATCCGCATCTTCATGTTGTGATGATGGAGTATCAAGCTGAGGCATTGGAGCCTTCATCTTTACCGGCTCCATGTGGATGTGAATTCCGCGTCCGCTACATGAATCACATGTAGTTGAGAAGGCTTCGATAAGTCCTTGGCCAACACGCTTACGTGTCATCTGAACCAAACCAAGTGAGGTTACTTCTGCAACCTGGTGCTTGGTGCGATCGCGACCTAGACATTCAACCAAACGGCGCAATACAGCTTCGCGGTTAGATTCAAGAATCATATCGATGAAGTCGATTACAACAATTCCACCTAAGTCGCGAAGACGAAGTTGGCGGGCAATCTCTTCTGCAGCTTCAAGGTTGTTCTTGGTAACTGTCTCTTCAAGGTTTCCACCCTTACCGATGAACTTACCGGTGTTAACGTCGATAACAACCATTGCTTCGGTGCGATCGATAACAAGTGATCCACCTGATGGTAGATACACCTTGCGATCAAAGGCCTTTGCAAGTTGTTCTTCAACGCGGAAGTCAGCAAATAGATCGCCGCTTCCGGTGTACTTCTCAATTTTTTGAGTTAGCTCTGGAGCGATAAAGCCTAGGTAGTTTGTCACTTCATCCCAAGCGGTTGATCCCTGAACAGTTAACTTGCGGAAATCCTCATTGAAAATATCGCGGATAACACGAACAGCAAGATCTGGCTCTTGGTACAGCGCAGCTGGTGCATGGAAGTTTGGATTCTGACTCTTTGCGTAGATGTCTTCCCATTGCGCCTTCAAACGTGCGACATCATTGGTGAGATCTTCTTCGCTTACGCCTTCTGCAGCTGTACGAACAATCACGCCAGCTTCTTCAGGGATTAAGTTCTTCAAGATAGATTTCAAACGAGCGCGCTCTTCTTCAGGAAGACGCTTTGAAATTCCAGACATTCCGCCGCCAGGAACATAGACAACGTAACGTCCAGGCAATGAAATCTGGCTAGTTAAACGAGCACCCTTTTGACCGATTGGATCCTTAGTTACCTGTACTAATACGGGCTGGCCTGTCTTTAAAACTGTTTCGATCTTGCGAGGTTGTGATTCTGAGATACCAGCAGCATCCCAGTTAACTTCACCTGCATATAGAACCGCGTTACGGCCTTTACCAATATCTACGAATGCAGCTTCCATTGATGGAAGAACATTTTGTACGCGACCTAGGTACACGTTTCCAACGTAAGAAACATTGCTATTACGGTTAACGTAATGCTCAACCATGACGCCATCTTCAATAACAGCAATCTGTGTGCGGTCTGCAATCTGACGAACAAGCATCTCGCGGTCAACATTTTCGCGACGTGCTAAGAACTCTCCATCAGTAATGATTGTTCCGCGCTTGCGGTATGGCTCGCGGTACTCGCTTCGGCCGCCACGATCATTGCGATCGTATCGATCATTACGATCACGACGGTTACGGTTGTTGCGATCATTTCGGTCATTGCGGGCTGGACGCTCTGGGCGTTCACGCTTTTCGCGAACCTTTACAACTGTAATTACGCCATCTTCTTCGATGGTCTCCCCTGGAGTTACACCTTCGCCGGTTGCGCGACGGCGACGACGGCGACGTGTTGAGGTTGCACCTTCAGCTGAATCCTCTTCGCCAGATTCCTCTGTTGAATTCTCATCGTTGTTTTCAGTGTTGGTTGCGTCAGCAGAACCTGGCTTACGGCGACCACGGCCACCACGACGGCGACGGCGGTTGCGATTAGCGCGTTCTTCAGAATCTCCCGCTGCGCTATCTGCCGCTGCAGGCTTTTCTTCAACTTCAACAGCCTCTTTCTTTGCAGCAACCTTCTTACGTGGTTTGGCTTCTGCTGGCTTTTCAGGTGCTGCTTGAAAAATTGGGACCGGAATAGCTGCGGCCTTCTTACGGGTTGTCTTCTTTTCTTCAGTTACTTCGGTAACTGGAGCATCTGCTTTCGCGGATGCTTTTTTAACCGCACGCTTGCGCGGTGTTTTAGGCTCAATCGCCATGGCACCAAATCCTTTATGCCCCTTGCGGAGCTATCTTCTTAAAAAATCCTGTTGGGTTTTCCGTACCGTCCGCGCTGGGCTTGTATCGCGATTGATCGCGAGCCGCGCTGAACTGGTGCCCTAATTATGGCATCTGAGGGGCTATTTGCCTATTTACCCTCGTAAACGAGCGTGAACGTTCTGCAAAAGACCAAATCCGATCAGGGTGGCAAACATCGATGATCCACCATAGGAAATGAATGGCAATGGCACACCCGTCATCGGCATCAGCCCCAAGGTCATTCCAATATTTTCAAATAACTGGAATGAGAACCAAGCGATTACACCCATGCAGACTAAACGCCCAAAGGGATCTGAGGTTCTGCGTGCAATAGAAAAGGCTCGCATCAACAATATGAGATACAGCAGCAGAATAAATCCACTACCAACAAAGCCAAGCTCTTCTCCAGCTACTGTGAAAATAAAGTCAGTTTGTTGTTCAGGAACAAATCGTCCATTTGTTTGTGGACCGTTAAACAATCCAGTTCCGAGCAATCCACCAGAACCAACGGTGATGCGTGCTTGGCGAAGTTGATAACCAGCACCTTGTGTATCGGCGTTGGGATCAACAAAGGTTTGCAAACGATTAACTTGGTACTCACTGATAACTCCAGCTTTGACCGCCACAAATCCACCCAGTACCGCAAGTAGTAACAAGCCAACTACCCACCGAGCAGGTGCACCGGAGACTGCGATGATTGTTACAACAGAGGCAGCGATGATCAAGATTGTTCCCATATCGGGCTGCAAAATAATAAGAATCACCGGAATAGCTGCGATCGCTAAAGCCTGAAGCACATCCTTGCTCGTAGGTTCATTACTGTCATGGGTTCGTTCCGACAAGATCATCGACATACCAATGATGATCGCAATCTTTGCAAGTTCTGCGGGTTGAATCTGGAAACCACCTGGCAGATTAATCCACGCTCGTGCGCCATTGACTTCGGCACCAAGCCCTGGAATCAACACAATGGTTAATCCAATAACACCAGCGCCCCACAAGAATGGTGTGTAAGCGCGCAGTAAGCGGTAATCAACAACGGTCGTACCGTATGCCAATAATCCACCGATTAAAATATTAATAATGTGGCGCTTTAAGTAGTACTGGCCATCTAAACCATTGCGGATATACCAATCGCGGGTTGCCGCCCACACCAGCAAGGTTCCAATAATTAAAAGAAGGGCAACAACAGCTGTTAGAACTGGATCCCAGCCATGCAAAAGTGATTGCCGACTGCGTCGATACAACCTCTGGCGGGCATGGATCTGACTCACTTGCTCGCCTCCTTAGGTTTTGTAGCTGGTGAAATCTTAGGCAGTTGTGTTGGTGGTTTGCCTTCTGGGAACAACGCCGCGCCAGGCACAACCTTGTTTCCAACTACACCAAAGAGTGTTGAGTAAATCTGTCGAACTCCAACACCAGATGTTGATGCACCAAAACCACCTTGACCCACCATCATGACAACGGCGTAACGAGGATTCTTACTTGGTGCATACGATGCAAACCAGGATGTGTCATCCTTTAAAGAACCATTTGGATTGCGACCAAAGACCTGACCTGTACCTGTCTTTCCACTAATTTCAATTGGGAATCCTGAAAAGACTCCCGCACCAGTTCCACTGATAACAACCTCGCGAAGTGAGCTACGCAAGAATGAAAGTGTTGATGGTGCGGTCTTAACAGTGCCTAACTTCTTTGGTGTGTATGTCTTAACAACTGTTCCATCGGTTTTAACAATTGCCTTGGCAACCATCATCTGCCAGATAGTTCCGCCATTGGCGATCGCTGCATACATCTGCGTCAACTTCAGAGGTGTCACTACTGTGTCACCCTGTCCGATTGAAAAGTTCACAGCATCTCCGGCACGGATCTTGTCGCCATCAACACAGTTTTCAGCGGCCAGCTGTAGCAAGAATGGGGTCTGCTGCGCCTTTGTTGCTCGCTCCTTATAGTTGCAGTAGAAATCCTTGTTCTGCTGGTACCAACTCTTTTTGTATGTTCGATCTGCAAGTCGGGAAGCAGACTCTGATGGAAGATCAATTCCTACTCTTTGCGTGATGTTGAAGGCTTTAGCCGCCTCAAAGAAGTAATCGTTGGCGCTTGATTTAGGTCTCAAACCACCATCTCGAAGCCATTCATCAAATGCGATTTGGTACCAGATGGTGTCACACGAGACTGCAATAGCCTTTTTCATGTTCATAGTGCCTTGATTTTTGCTATCAAAGTTCTGGAAAGCGCGGGTACCAACCTGTACCTGTGAAGGACATTTGTAGTTGGCGTTGAGGTCATAACCAGCTGCCGCTGCTGCAACTACTGAAACTGTTTTAAAGGTTGATGCAGGAGCAAACAATCCTTGTAGTGCACGGTTAAGTGCTGGAACAGATTTCTTTTCACTGAAAAGATCCTCTGCCTGCTGAACCGTTAAGCCTGTTTCCCAAGCGTTGGGGTCATAGGTTGGATACGAGGCAAGTGCCAAAATTCTTCCAGTCTTGATATCCATAACAACGGCGGCACCTGAATCAGAGGTATATCCGCTAGCGCGTCCGCGCAGCACCGCATCCTTGAGCGCTTTTTCCGCTGATGCTTGTAAACGAACATCCAAACTTGTTACTAAGTGATCTCCTGCAACAGGCTTGGTGTTTTGGCTTTCACGAGTAATGGACTCTTTGCGATCAACGATAACTGTTCTAATTCCTGGCTCGCCGCGCAGAAATGAATCGTATTGAATCTCAAGACCTGACTTGCCAATCGTTTCACTACGGAAATACTGCTTGCCATTTCCTTTAAGCAGATCGGTCTCAGTTAATGGTCCAACGTATCCAAGTACGTGAGCAGCGTTAACATCTAGATAACTTGGATAATTTCGAATTGCTACAGGTTGCGCATCGACACCCGGAAATGAATCGGAGCGTTCAACTATTTGCAAAGCAATATCGGGATCTGCAGATTTTGTAATTGGGATTGGTTGATACCTAGATCCCTGCCAACATCCCGCCTTTTGTCCCTTTGGAAGCTCGCCGCACAAACGTGTGTTCTGATAGATGTCTTTGTACTTAAGGTTAAGCAGCTTTGCTAAGCGCTTCATTACATCTGCGCCTTGATCCTCCAATTTATCAATCGCGATTCGGTCAATAGTGATCGCCAAACCCGCTTTATTCATAGCTAATGGCACGCCGTAGCCATCGACGATTAGTCCTCGAGTAGCTGGGGCTACAACATCGCGGCTTTGGATACTCAAAGCTGCATCTTTGTACTTAGGACCGGCTGCAACCTGCAGATAGAAGAGTCTGCCAAATAAGGCTGCCATCAAGGAAACAATCAGGATTTGTACAACTAGTACCGCTAAACGGGATCTATTGTTCATAGCGCAGACCGTGAATCAAAGATCAAAGCATGTAAGCGAGTAAACAGCGGAAGCATGATGGGTGAGACCAACAACGCCCAGATGCTCATGCCAAACAAAGTCAGAACTATTTGACCAAATGAACCCGTCGCTACACCTAACAGCGCTCCGGTAATTAAATATGCAATCTCGACAAAGAAGTTAGCGACTACAACAAAGAAAACGATTCCAATTGCGTTTGCATGAATGTTGTCATCACCATAACCCATGTATGAAATTGCATATCCTGCAAGCAACATGATCAAAGTCCATTGACCAAAGGGACCGCTGGCACTTTGCGATAAATCCATAAAAATTCCAGCTGCAAAACCAATGACCGCTGCAACCTCAGGTTGGCTTAATACCGCCCAGGTTAAAGCAAAGATTAATAGGATTGAAAATCCCCCACCAGGTAAACGAAACTGCGAGATCACCGCCTCTTGTATTACAAAGATCAAAAGGAAAATTGGTGTCGCAATCGAAATCTGACGGGTAATCATTGGAGTTAATTACTTGCAGTAGGTGATGGAGTAACTGTGACGGTAACTGTTGGAATAGGTGTGACCTTAGGCTTCTGTGGAACCAATGAATCACCTGGATCTGAGGTTGGACCGCTCACAACAATTGCAACTACACCTAATGTTGAAAAGTTTGTGTAGTAACGAATCGTCGCTGTTTGTGCGACAGCACCTGCAGAGTTATCAACTTGGCTTACATAACCAAGTGGAACACCTGGAACAAATGGACGGTTTGCCACACTTCCACGAGCCAACAAAACATCGCCAACCTTGACCGTTGTTGAATTATCAAGCAGTTGCAGGCTTGCAGAGCGGTTTCCGCGCCCTGAAAGGATTCCAATCTGCTGTGATCCTGCAATACGTGCGCCAACCTTGAAGGCTGGATCGCTGGCAAGTTGAATCAGCGCAGAGTTTGGGTAAACATCTTTGACCACACCTGCAAGACCAAACTGCGAAAGCACAGTCATATTCTTCTTAATGCCCGCATTACTTCCAGAATCAATTGTGATTGTTTGAGAAAATGACTGGCTTGATCCGTGGCTAATTACCTTGGCATTTACAATTTTGTACCCAGCAGTTCCAGCTAAATCCAAGATTGATTCCAGTTGCTTCAACTGACCATCGGCATTTTTGCGATTCAAAAGCTTGATCTTTAAATTAGCGTTTTCAGCCTCTAACTTTTCGATCTGGCTTCTGGTGCGTCCAAGGTGAGTCACATCGGAAAAGAAATCTTTAACGGGATTGAGAACCACCGCGCCTGCTCGCTGAAATGGCGACAGCACAGTTTGTGTTCCCTGCTTAAAACCTTCGATGACCTTTACGCCGCGAAGATCTAAGGTGATGAGAAATAAGGAGGTGACAATCAAGATCACCAACAACAAACGTGCGCGACCCTCACCGCCGTTACGCATTAAAAGAAGGCCTTATCGACGTGGCTCGGAGATTAGAACCTTCTCAAGAGCTTCAAACTCTTCGATGCACTTTCCGGAACCCTCAGCAACAGCATCCAATGGACGCTCTGCAATGTGAATTGGCATTCCAGTTTCTTTGCGAAGGCGCTCATCCAGACCCTTAAGAAGTGCTCCACCACCGGTGAGAACAATTCCACGATCCATCAAATCTGATGCAAGCTCAGGTGGAGTCTTATCCAATGTGCTCTTAACCGCGTTAACGATTGAGTTCACTGGCTCTTCAAGGGCTTTACGAATCTCAGCTGCAGATACAACGATTGTTTTTGGCAGACCTGTTGCTAGATCGCGACCGCGAATCTCTGCATCATTTTCACCAGCAAGTGGGTAAGCAGATCCAATAGCCATCTTGATCTCTTCAGCTGTGCGCTCACCCAAAAGTAGGGAGAATTCACGCTTAACCCAGTTAATAATTGATTGATCTAGCTCATCTCCGCCTACGCGAATTGATAGAGAGGTCACGATTCCACCGAGCGAAATAACAGCAACTTCTGTTGTTCCTCCACCGATATCTACAACCATGTTTCCAGTTGGCTCGTGGATTGGAAGACCTGCACCGATCGCAGCAGCCATTGGCTCTTCGATGATGTACACCTTACGAGCGCCAGCGGCGTATCCAGCATCCTTAACCGCACGCTGCTCAACGCCAGTGATACCTGATGGAACACACACAACGATACGTGGCTTAGCCAAGTAACGACGACGGTGAACCTTCTGGATGAAGTAACGCAACATGCGCTCTGTTGTATCAAAGTCTGCGATAACGCCATCCTTGAGCGGACGGATAGCAACGATATTGCCAGGAGTACGGCCGATCATCTTCTTCGCTTCAATACCAACGGCCAAAATTCCACCGGTGTCTTGGTTAACAGCTACTACTGATGGCTCGTTAAGAACAATGCCACGTCCACGAACATAAACAAGCGTGTTCGCTGTGCCTAGGTCAACGGCCATATCGCGACCGATGAATGACATTCTGCTTCCTTGTGACATCTTTACTCCTTGTGCTTTTTTGTACGTGGGGAATTAATTACTGCGGAAAGAAAATTTGGATTTCACGTGCTGCAGATTCTGGTGAATCAGAGCCATGAACGAGGTTCTGCATAACTTTGGTTCCTTGATCACGAGCTAGATCTCCGCGAATTGTTCCGGGTGCTGCAACTGTTGGATCTGTTGCACCAGCTAATGAACGGAATCCTTCGATAACACGATTTCCAGAAGCAACGATCGCAACGATTGGACCTGACATCATGAACTCAACTAGTGGTTCATAAAATGGTTTACCAACATGTTCTGCGTAATGCTTTTCAAGTAATGCGGCATCTGCTTGCAACATGCGCAACGCATCGATCGCATAACCCTTAGTTTCGATTCTGGAAATAACCTCGCCAACTAAACCGCGGCGTACGCCATCGGGCTTAACGAGGATAAGTGTTTTCTCTGTGCTCACTCGCCTAGTCTATTAGGGTTTTTTAGGCCCTGCAGCCAGCAAGGCAGCGCGAGCGGCCTCACCCTTACGGCCCACAACGATGGCAGCCACCCAAAGACCAATCAAAACCGCCCCAATAATGAAGAAGGATGGCTCAACAAATCCAAAAGCGATCATGGCGATCTGCATCAATGAGCCGATGACAAATCCACCTGGGCGACGCACTAACCCTGCTGCAACAAAAAGTAAGAAGGAAACAACGCAACCATAAATAATTGCAGCTTGAGAGTGATCCTTCATCGCTAACAAAATTGCAAAGCCCATTGTCATGCTCTCAGCGATTAATACAGAGGCTCCCAGAATCTTCATCGTGCAAACTTCTTTCTCAAATATGTTCGAGCTTCACCAACTGTTACAACTGAACCCGTTACAAGGATTCCAACTGTGTCTTCGCTGAGAGGTCGAATCGAATCAGCAACCGCTTTATCTAGAGCTGAGTTTAAATCTGAAACCTCAAAGACGCGATCTGAACCAAAGACGGAGGCTGCAATCTTCATTAACTCTGATGATGGCATCGCACGTGATGAAGAGCTCTGTGTCACGACGACATGATCAACTATTGGCTCAAGCTCTTGAAAAATACCGGTTGCATCCTTGTCTCCAAAGACTCCAACAACAGCGATGATTTCATCAAAGTTGAACTCGTTGAGCAAGGTATCGGCTAAGGCTTTTGCGCCGTGCGGGTTATGCGCAGCATCCAAGATCACTGTTGGGTCGCGATGAACAACCTCGCAACGACCAGGTGAAGTGACCGCTGCAAAACCAGCACGAACCGCATCAATGTCTAATGGTTGGTCTCCGAAAAAGGCTTCAACAGCAACCAATGCTGCTGCAGCGTTTGCCGCTTGGTGACGACCATGCAACGGTAAGAAGATTTCATCGTAAGTGTCATGAATTCCCTGAATCGTTAGCAACTGACCACCAACTGCAACTGCGCGGGAAAGAACTGAGAACTCAACACCTTCGCGAACAACATCTGCGCCAACTTCAGCGGCCTTGCGGATCAATTCTTTTGCAGCCTCTGGCTCCTGCTGGGCTAGGACTACAAAGCCGCCTTCTTTAATGATTCCAGCCTTAGTTGAAGCGATTTCATGAAGGGTATTGCCCAAATACTCCATGTGATCAAAGCCGATAGGCATGATGACCGATACATCGGCATCAACAACATTAGTTGCATCCCACTCGCCGCCCATACCTACTTCAATGACACCGACATCTACTGGGTGTTCAGCAAAAGCTGCAAAGGCTAACGCGGTGATCGCTTCGAAAAATGAAATTGGATGTTCAAACTTAGAATCCATCAAGTCAAGGTACGCAGCAATATCGTTATAGGAAAAGATTAGTTCCTTAGGATCAATTGGTTCGCCGTTGATAGAAATACGTTCACGATACGTTTCTAGATGCGGGCTAGTAAATCGCCCGGTGCGAAGACCGTGTGCAAATAGCAGCGCATCAACCATGCGGCTGGTTGTTGTCTTTCCATTTGTTCCACCAATGTGAATCGTTGGGTATGTCAGTTGAGGTGAACCCAAAATATCTACAAGTGCTGCGATTCTTTCAGTGCTTGGCGCGATACGAGTTTCTGGCCAACGAGCAAGCAACGCTTGTTCAATTGCGTCTACACGCTCTTGATCATCAGGAGAAATCATCTTGCTTGTGGCAATGCTGCAAGTGCTGCGGTGATTCTTTCAATATCTGCAGTTGTCTTTTCTAGACGCTCGCGAATTTCGACAACAACAGTGTCAGGTGCCTTTGCCATGAAGCCTTGATTGTTCAACTTAACTTCAGCGGTTTGCTTATCCTTTGTAGCTGTTGCTAAATCCTTTTCCAGACGTGCACGCTCTGCGACAACATCGATAGAACCAGTTAAGTCGAATTCGATAGTTACTCCAGCGGCTTCACACTTTGCACTTGGCGTAATGTCTCCAAGCTCCATTCGAACCACGAAAGCAACCGCTGATGCGTACTTCGCGATATCGCCGGTAGCCACAATTCGACCAGGAATCTTCAGTGAGGTCTTGATACCTTGATCATTACGGAAACGACGAACTTCGGTAATGATCTCCTGTAGCTGAGCAATCAGACTTTCAGCCTTCTTATCGACATGAGCTGCGTTTGCTACAGGCCACTGTGCAACGACTAGGGACTCTCCCCCGGTAAGCGTGGTCCACATTTGTTCGGTAATGAATGGCATTACTGGGTGCATCAAACGGAATAGTTGGTCTAGAACATAACCGAGTACTCGCTTAGTACCTTCAGCGTTTCCGGATGCGAAAGCTTCCTTTGAAAGCTCCAGGTACCAGTCACACAAATCATCCCACGCAAAGTGGTACATCAACTCACATGCACGTGCGTACTCGTATTTTTCTAGAAGATCAGTTACCTCAGAAACAGTTTCAGATAAACGGCTAAGAATCCACTTATCAATGGCATTCAAAGAATCAATCGCTGGTAGATCACCGGAAACAGTTGCACCGTTCATCATCGCAAAACGGGTTGCATTCCACAGCTTGGTTGCAAAGTTACGAGATCCACCGATCCAGTCTTCAGCTAATGCTTGATCTGTTCCTGGATTTGCACCACGAGCTAATGTGAAGCGAAGTGCATCTGCACCGTACTTATCCATAAACTCAATTGGATCAATTACATTTCCGCGACTCTTAGACATCTTCTTACCAAATTGGTCACGTACAAGACCGTGCAACATGATTGTTTTAAATGGTGGAACACCATCCATAGCAAATGTTGACATCATCATCATGCGAACAACCCAGAAGAACAAAATGTCATAACCAGTTACAAGAACTGATGTTGGGTAGAACTTTGCAAGATCTGCTGATTTTTCAGGCCAACCAAAGGTAGAAAACGCCCACTGGCCAGATGAGAACCAGGTATCGAGTACATCTGAATCTTGTGTCCAACCAGCTGGGGCGGTTTCATCAGGACCTACAACTACAACCTCACCATCTGGTCCATACCAAACAGGAATTCTGTGTCCCCACCACAACTGACGTGAAATACACCAGTCATGCATGTTGTCTACCCACTCGAAGTAACGTGGAGCAAGTGCTTCAGGTTCAATCTTTACCGCACCGCTGCGAACAGCATCTGCCGATGCCTTTGCCATTGGTTCAACCTTTACAAACCACTGCTTTGATAAGCGTGGCTCAACAGTTGTATCGCAACGAGAACAATGTCCAACTGCGTGCATGTACGGACGCTTTTCAGCAACGATACGACCTTCTGCGCGAAGTGCCTCAACAACAGCCTTGCGTGCATCAAATCGATCTAAGCCATCAAATGCGCTGTTGGTGTTAATAATCTTTGCATCAGCATCCAGAATGACGATGTTTGCCAAGCTGTGACGCACACCGATTTCAAAGTCATTTACATCATGTGCCGGAGTTACCTTGACCGCACCTGTACCAAATGCAGGATCAACATGCTCATCGGCAACGATCGGAATCTCTCGGTTAATCAATGGAACCTTTACAGTCTTTCCGATCATGTGTGAGTAACGCTCATCATCAGGATTTACCGCAACCGCGGTATCACCCAACATGGTTTCAGCACGGGTTGTCGCAACAATGATTGCGTTATCCCCTTCGCCGTAGCGAATTGAAACTAGTTCACCTGCATCATCACTGTGCTCTACTTCAATATCTGACAACGCTGTTAAACAACGTGGACACCAGTTAATTATTCGCTCTGCGCGATAAATTAAACCTGCGTCATACATTCGCTTGAAAATAGTTACTACAGCCTTGGACATACCTTCATCCATGGTGAAGCGTTCGCGAGACCAGTCGACAGATGAACCCAAACGCTTCATCTGTTCAAGAATCGCACCGCCTGACTCCTCTTTCCACTCCCACACCTTTTTAACAAACTCTTCGCGTCCCAAATCGTGGCGGGATTTACCTGATGCAGCTAACTGCTTTTCAACAACGTTTTGTGTTGCGATACCGGCGTGATCCATTCCTGGAAGCCACAACACTTCAAATCCCTGCATGCGCTTCATACGTGATAAACAATCCTGCAATGTTTGATCCAGCGCATGACCAATGTGCAGAACACCTGTCACATTGGGAGGAGGCAGAACAATTGAAAAGGCTTCTTTTGCTGAGTTTGCATCTGCGGTGAAATATCCAGCGCTCATCCACTTTTCATATAAAGCGGATTCAATCTCGGCGGGCGAGAAGGTTGAGGCTAATTCACGGCTTGAAGACATAGTGCGCAGTCTAGATTATGCGCTCTTCTCCTCTTGACCTTTTTGTCCGCGTGAGCGTTTTGGACCTGTGTGATTAATCAATGTTGGCGCTCCCCCGGAGGTGATGCACTCTTTGGTGATAATCACCTTTTCTACATCTGTACGGCTTGGAACGTCATACATAACGGTTAATAGGACAGATTCCATGATTGCGCGAAGTCCACGTGCACCAGTTCCACGTTCCTGTGCAAGATCTGCGATCGCATCAAGTGCCTCTGGTTCAAATTCAAGCTGAACATGATCGAGATCAAAGAGACGCTGATACTGCTTAACCAAAGCATTCTTTGGCTCAGTCAAAATCTGCATTAACGCTGGCTTATCAAGGTTTTCAACACTTGTCAGAACAGGTAGGCGGCCAATGAACTCTGGAATCATTCCAAACTTCAAAAGATCTTCTGGCATTACATCGGCAAAGATGTCCTTGCGGTTCTTATCTGCTGCATCTTGCAAAGTTGCATTGAAACCAACGCCAGATTTGCCAACGCGAGATTCGATGATCTTTTCAAGTCCCGCGAAAGCTCCGCCGACGATAAACAAAACATTTGTTGTATCAATTTGAATGAACTCTTGGTGTGGGTGCTTACGACCGCCCTGTGGTGGAACTGATGCAACAGTTCCTTCAAGAATCTTCAAAAGCGCTTGCTGAACACCTTCACCTGAAACATCGCGAGTGATTGATGGGTTCTCAGATTTGCGAGCAACCTTATCGATTTCATCGATGTAGATAATTCCTGTTTCAGCTTTCTTCACATCGTAATCAGCAGCTTGCAAAAGCTTGAGCAAGATGTTTTCAACATCTTCGCCGACATAACCAGCTTCGGTTAGCGCTGTTGCATCTGCAATCGCAAATGGAACATTAAGCATGCGTGCCAAAGTTTGCGCCATAAGTGTCTTACCGCAACCGGTTGGTCCGAGCATCAAAATGTTTGACTTTGCTAATTCAATTGAATCTTCGCGACCGCTGTCACCGCTTTGTACGCGCTTGTAATGGTTGTAGACGGCAACGGAAAGTGACTTCTTTGCGCGATCTTGTCCGATTACATACTGATCTAAGAATTCAAAGATTGCTTGAGGTTTTGGAAGTTCTGATAATCCAAGTGAGTTTGCTTCGCTGAGCTCTTCAACGATGATCTCGTTACAGAGTTCAATACATTCATCACAGATATAAACGCCAGGACCGGCGATGAGCTTCTTAACCTGCTTCTGGGTCTTGCCGCAGAAGGAGCACTTTAGAAGATCGCTTGTTTCACCGATTCTTGTCATGCCTGAAGTTTAGATTCTGCGAGGGGTTTACGCTTGGTTTTTTCGCCTACTTCTGTTCGCCGAGAGAATAATCAGCATCATTTTCTTTCTTTGGCATCTTCATATCCTTAACGCCAGGTACTCGAAGGATCGCTAAGCCGATCAGCACATGGAAAATCGAAGCTCCAATTAGCAACTCTTTTTCACCGAAGAGGGCAACAGCTGGACCAATTAACGCCATACCAATCGGCATCAACCCAGCAGTTCCCATGTGATCAATTGAAAAGACGCGACCTTGTAGATGCGCAGGAACTTCTCGTTGTACCGCAGAGGACCACCATGCCTCCCATGGCCCGACTGAAAACCCTGCAAACAAGTATGCAATCACAATAAAGGTTCCGGAAATTGGGAAAACCAAAGCTAAAGGCGCAATAACAATAAACATCCAGACAAAGATTGAAACATAGCCTTCATGCTTCACCTTTATCTTGACGCACAAAATGGCGGAGATAATCGACCCAACAGAAAATGCTGCAGCAGATAATGCAAAGGGAGTATTGGAATCAAACTCACGTCGCGTAATGACCGGCAACAAAACAGTTTCAGCAGCGATAACAACCATTAACTGAAGAGATGCCATGACAATCATTGCGCCGATCCAAGGAATATCTCGTACGGTGCGCAGACCTTCTTTAAGTTCAGTAAAGAAAGGCTCTTGTTTGCGCTTATCGCTACTGATGTCCTCTTGGATCTTAAATAAAAAGTAGGTACCAATCGCAAAGGCACATGCGGTGAAGATAAAGGTAAAACGTCCACCAACGAGGAATACCGCTGCTCCACCAATACCTGGACCGATGATGGTTGCACCTTTTGTGCTGATGTTGCGGGCAACATTTGCTGCCGGTAGTTTTTCATCAGGAACAAGGCTTGGAACAATCGCACCAGCTGCTGCTGCACCAAATGCATCACCCAGACCCATGAGAAAAACCGCAAGACCTAATAGGTAATGTGGCATCGATGGTGCGGAGACAAACACCATTGATATAACGACAGCTGATCTAAAGAGATCGGCGCCGATCATCACATTTCGTCGAGGTAAGCGATCTGCCCATACGCCTGCAAATGGAGCAAATACAACGCCTGATAGAACACGTGCACCAAGAATTAAACCTAAGGTTGTTGCTGTGCCGCCTGCATCTAGAACTGTTACAGCTAGTGCAATTGGAAAAGCAGAAGCTCCGAAAACAAAGATTGTGTTAGATAACCAAAAGAGCCGGTACCCCTTGTATGACCAAAGGGAGCCCGGCTCAAATAGTTTCACGCAAAAATAGAAGTGTTTACTTCTTTGCCTTTCGTGATGCTAGAACTTGATCGATGATTCCGTACTCAACAGCCTCTGTTGCAGTAAGAATCTTGTCGCGCTCAATGTCCTTGCGAATCTCTTCAGCTGACTTAACAACGTGACGAGACAAGAGATCTTCCTGCAAGCGAGTAATGCGATCGATTTCACGAGCTTGGATTTCGATATCTGATGCCTGTCCGCCACCTTCAGATGATGGTTGGTGAATCAAAATACGTGAGTGCTCAAGGGCGTAACGCTTGCCCTTTGCTCCACCAGCAAGGATGACCGCTGCTGCAGATGCTGCTTGACCTAAACAAATTGTGCTGATGTCTGGGCGAACAAACTGCATGGTGTCGTAAATAGCTGTTAACGCTGTAAACGATCCGCCAGGTGAGTTGATGTAGATCATGATGTCGCGATCTGGATCCATAGATTCCAGAGTCAAAAGCTGCGCCATAACATCGTTTGCAACGGTGTCATCAATTGGCTGACCTAAGAAAATGATGCGCTCTTCAAAGAGCTTTGTGTATGGATCTTGACGCTTGTATCCATACGCTGTTTTTTCTTCAACAGTTGGAAGAACGTAGCGAGATGTAATCTCTTGAATGTTTTTCATTACGCTTTTCCTCCAGTGATCTGTCCCAATGAGGTGACTACATGGTCTACAAAACCATAATCCTTTGCATCCTTTGCATTGAACCAGTTGTCACGATCCGAATCTGCAAGAATCTTTTCGAGAGTCTGACCTGTGTGCAAAGCATTTAATTCAGAAAGTGTCTGCTTGGTAATAGCCATCTGCTCTGCCTGAATGCGAATATCAATCGCTGTTCCGCCGATTCCACCAAGCGGTTGGTGCATCAAGATACGTGAGCTGTTAGTTGCGTAGCGCTTGCCCTTTGTTCCTGATGTAAGAAGGAACTGGCCCATTGAAGCTGCCATTCCGAAAGTCACTGTTGCAACATCATTTGGAATTAACTCCATGGTGTCGTAGACAGCCATTCCAGCTGTTACAGATCCACCTGGTGAGTTGATGTACAAGAAAATATCTTTCTTTGGATCAAGTGAAGAAAGTAGGAGAAGTTGAGCGCACACCATGTTTGCCATGTCGTCGCGGACTTCACCTGACAAGAAAACAATCCGCTCTTCAAGCAAGCGGTTGTAAATCTGGTCTCTCATTTTGCTATCTGTCTCCACTGAAGGGCCTCCTGTATTTTTTACCTGTAGTGACCCTAACAATTAAGCAGGCCAAATGCTTCCCGATTAGGTGAAATAGATGCGTGAACTGCGCTGTGTTCGCTGTAGGCGGAGCAGGTGGAGAGTTTTTACGCCTCTTCGACTAGATCAGCAGGGTTCGCAGCCTTTGGTGCGAGCTCCTCAAGATCGATCACTGTGCCAGATGCATCCTTAACGGTGATGCGTCCCAGCACAGATGCGAGCGCCTTTGCACGAGTTACCTCGGCAACTAGCTGCTGAATCTGTCCAGCCTTCTGAAGCTCCTCAGCAAACTGCTGTGGTGCCATTCCATAACGCTGAGATGTACGAACTAAGTACTCAGTCAATTCAATTTCAGTGATCTGAACATCTTCAGCCTGAACAATCGCATCAAGAAGGAAATCTGATTTCAACGATGAACGAACCTGGCCATCAACTTCAGCACGGTGCTCTGCATCTTCCATACGGCCTTCGCCTTCAAGGTGATCATTAACCTCAAGTTCAACCAAGTTATCTGGAACTGGAATCTCGTTGTCTGCAAGTAACTTCTCAACTAGACGGTCACGTGCTTGTGCACCTTGTTCCATCTTCTTTACACGCTCTAGACGAACAACAAAGTCAGCCTTTAGCTCAGCAAGTGTGTCGAACTCAGAAGCAAGCTTTGCGAAAGCATCATCAACTGGTGGAAGCTCACGCTCCTTTACAGCCTTAACTGTTGCCTTTACCTCACCCTTTTCGCCTTCTTGCTGTCCAACAAGTTGTGTTTCAAACTGCTTTACATCGCCGGCCTTCATTCCAATCAAGATCTCATCGAGACCATCGATCATCTTGTCTGAACCAACTTCGTAAGAAATATCATTTGCTTGTCCGCCATCAACTTCTGCACCATCAATAAACGCAGTCATATCAAGTGTTGCAAAGTCACCCATCTTGATCTCGCGCTCAACAGTTGTAAGTGTTCCAAAACGTGTGCGCAATGATTCGATCTGCTCATCTACATCTGAATCTTCAACCTTCACATCATCAACTTCGATTGTGATCTTTGAGAAATCAGGAAGCTTTACCTCTGGGCGAATATCAACCTCAACTGTGAATACAAGCTTGTCCTTATCAACAAACTCTTTAACATCTACTTCTGGGCGACCAATAACAGCAACCTTGTGTTCACGAGCTGCTTGACCGTAAAACTCTGGAAGAGCTGAGTTGATTGCTTCATCAATAACCGCACCGCGACCTACGCGCTGATCAATCATCGCTGCAGGAATTTTTCCCTTACGGAAACCAGGGATGTTTACCTGTGCAGCTACCTTCTTGTATGCAACAGCTACATGTGATTCAAGCTCAGAGTAAGCAACTTCAACATCAAGACGAACGCGAGTTGGAGATAGAACTTCTACAGAACTTTTCACTAAGTGCTCCTAGGTGGATGTGGTGATTACCGAGACAAACTGGTCGGGGCGGGGAGATTCGAACTCCCGATCTCCTGCTCCCAAAGCAGGCGCGCTAGCCACTACGCTACGCCCCGAGGCGCAAGGATGGAGTCTAAACCAGATTTCGCACTCTGATTACCGACCCAGTACCTTTAGCCCATGCACCCGCGGGTGTAGCTCAATGGTAGAGCCCCAGCCTTCCAAGCTGGCCATGCCGGTTCGATCCCGGTCACCCGCTCCAGATTGTTTATCCGATACTTCCGACCTTGTTTACGAGGGCCCTTCCGTTAAATGTGATGTTTGTGGATCCATAGGCATTCAGAATTCCGATTTTTACGGAAAATGAAGTTCCGGCAGTCACATTTGCCGCTGCTGCGACTATTCGAAATCCGTATTGCCTTCCAGAAAACCCGTTCACTCCGGAGGTTGAATCACTAGCAACCGCGAATTGGTTTCCAAGAGACGTACTACCACTTAAGACTTCTGCATATATTTTCATGACTCCAGAAATCTCAACAAGACCAGAAATTAAAACTTCAAAAGTGTAGTTTCCATTTGTTTCGGCAGTGAAAAAAACATTTGATGATGAATTTCCGTCTGCACCAGTAGCAAGAATTGTGCCTGGAACTGTTGCCCACTTTGTGTAGGAAATACCTGCATCACCTTGTGCTCCTGTAGCACCTGTCGCGCCGGTGTCACCTTTAACACCTTGCGAACCTTGTTGGCCTTGTGCTCCTTGAGAACCTTGTGGTCCGGTAGCACCAGTTGGACCGGTTGCTCCCGTATCTCCCTTTGCACCTGTTGCTCCCGTTGCACCGGTATCACCCTTTGCACCTGCAGGACCAGTTGCACCAACTGCTCCAGTCGCGCCGATTGATCCTGTTGCTCCGGTGTCACCCTTTGCACCAATTAATCCTTGAATACCTTGTGGACCTGTTGCACCGGTTGCACCTTTATCTCCCGTTGCTCCCTTTTCACCTGTTGCGCCTTTATCTCCTTTAGGGCCGGTTGGTCCCATCGCGCCAGATTCACCAATGACATTTGCAACGAAGGGAACCTCGGTTGCTCGTAGAGAAGTAGTAACTTTCCAAACACCTTTTGTCTTTGGTCCATAAAGATTTAGATTTTTAGTATCAATATAGAAATCACCATTGATTCCTAATGTCTTTGCTGGCGCACCAGCTCCGCTAAGAATTGTGTTAACAACAGTTGTCGGAGATGGTCCAGCTGCCTTTGTGCTTTTCTTTTCAACCGCGGTTGCTGACGGAAGCATCGCAACGGAAAAGGCCACAATGATTGCTACTAAAGATCTGCTGAGTTTCATGGTTCACCAAAATTTCTGTGTGGGGATATCAGTCTGAACCTGTGAATATTCCGAGCGAATAAGGGTTTCGGCAGGGGGTTTATGCGCAGGTGTAAGGAAATCCCCACATGAATATGTTTATTTCTCTGAGGGTGTTTTCAGGTTCAGTGGCTAAAATCCCCAGCATGAACCTGTTTATTACGGGAAGTCGATGACGAGGGGTCAGGGCTAGTACTACTAACGAGAGGACATATGAATGTCATCAAAGAAGAGAATGGCAGCGGTTGCAATCACGATTGCAGCACTGACCGCAGGATCTGTTGGAGTCGCGTCAGCACATGATGGCGCAAACAAGGGACTAGTGAAGGCAACGGTTCTTGCTGATCTAGTGAAGGCGGGAACAATCACGCAGGCACAAGCAGATGCCATTTCAAAGAAGTTTGATGAAGTACGCGCTGCTAAAGAAGCAGAACGTGCTGCAAAGAAAGCGGCTAACGCAGGTAAGCCCGGAAAGCATGGCAAGGGACCTAAGCCTGCTCGCCCGTAATTTCTAAAAACACTTCCTCCTAAGAAGTAAAAACCCGCCACGTGAGCAATCACTTGGCGGGTTTTTCTCTTCCCGTGGCAAGATGGGCATATGCGCATTCACATTGGTAGCGATCACGCTGGTTTGGAATTAAAGGCAGCTCTTGTTGAGTATTTGCAGAGCAAAGGTCACGATGTAAATGACCACGGGCCACATGAGTATGACGCTGTTGATGATTACCCAGATTTTTGTATTCCTGCAGCGATCGCAACTGTTGCAGATCCATCATCCCTAGGCATTGTTTTAGGTGGTTCTGGAAATGGCGAACAGATCGCTGCAAATAAGGTCAAAGGTGTTCGCGCAGTTCTAGCGTGGAGCGTTGAGACTGCAAAGCTTGGTCGCGATCACAACAATGCAAATGTTGTTGGAATCGGCGGGCGCATGCACTCAATTGAGGATTGCAAGGCGATTATCGATGCCTTTATCGAGACACCATTTTCAAATGATGAACGTCATATTCGCAGAATCAACAAAATTGCTAAGTATGAAAATGAAGGTTCGCTCTAAGCCTTTATGTACATCATGTCGTTAACGGCATGATCTTTATCGATTCCCTGACCTTCAAAACGCGTTACTGGACGCCATTCAGGTTTATCGATTACTCCTCCGGTAAACAGGGTTGATACAGCAAATACCTGTTGGATGCTTTCTGCATAAGGAACCCAGTCAGTTGCAACATGAATGTATCCACCCTTTTTAATCTTTGGATGAATCAACGCTAAGAACGCTTCATTGACGATGCGGCGCTTATTGTGCTTTTTCTTTGGCCAAGGATCTGGAAAGAAAAGGTGAATACCATCAAGTGATTCATCAGGAATCATGTGTTGCAAAACTACATGAACATCCTCTTCGATGACTTTGAGGTTTGTTAAATCGTTTTCAACGATTCGGGCAAGTAGCTTTCCAATTCCGGGTGGATGAACATCAACTGCGATGTATCCATTGTTGGGGTGATTCTTCGCGATGATTGCGGTGGCCTCGCCCATGCCAAAGCCGATCTCCATTATTACTTTCTCGCTCGTTGGAAAGATCTCAGAAAGAGTTATCTCTTGTTGCGTGAACTCAATTCCGTGAACCATTTGCAGGGCATCTTTGGCCGCTCGCTGGGCTTCGGTAATACGGGAGCCGCGGATACTGTAGCTACGTACCGATGGGCGTTCCATGGGGCAACTGTGTCATGGTTGGATAAGAACCTACAAAATCCCATTAAAAGCAGGATTGATCTAGAAGGAGCAACAAGTGCCAGGTCTGAATTTGAGTCGTGCTGAAGCCAAAGATCGTGCCGACCATCTCTATGTGAACAGTTATGTCGTAACCCTAGATGTCACAAAGGGCGAGGAAACCTTTTACTCAAAGTCTGAGGTTTCATTCACATGTAACAAGCCTGGTTATGCAACCTTTATCGATGCTGTTGGTCGCTCAGTAATTAGCGCAACTCTTAATGGTGTTGCCGTTGATACAAGTAACTTTGATGGCGAAAGCATCTTCCTAACAAACCTAGCTGCAGACAATCTCTTGGTGATCGAGATCGAAGCTGAGTACTCAAAATCAGGTGAAGGGCTTCAGCGTTCAGTTGATCCTTCCGATGGAGAGGTTTATCTGTACTCACAAGGCGAGACTGCGCATATTCGCAATATGTTCCCTTGCTTTGATCAGCCGGCGTTGAAGGCAACATTTTCTTTAACAGTTACAACTCCAGGACACTGGCAAGCAGTTTCTAACAACCCTGTTGAGTCAAAGGTTGCAAAGGGCGATTTCGTGGAATGGAAGTTCTCAACGACTCCTCGTATCTCAACCTACCTAGATGCATTAATCGCAGGCCCTTACTCATCTGTTCATGATGTGTACAAGGGTCAAAAAGAAATCCCTCTAGGAATCTACTGCCGCAAGTCGATGATGCAGTATCTAGATCCAGAAGATATCTTCCTTATTACTAAGCAAGGTTTTGAGTACTTTGAAAAGACATTCGGTTTGGCGTATCCATTTGAGAAGTATGACCAGATCGCAGTTGTTGACTTTAACTTTGGCGCGATGGAAAACGCAGGAGCGGTAACTTTCCGCGAAGATGTATTGGTTTTCCGCAGTCACATGCCAGATAAGGCATACCTGTCACGTGCAAACACAATTCTTCACGAGATGGCACACATGTGGTTTGGTGACATGGTCACCATGTCATGGTGGGACGATCTGTGGCTGAACGAATCATTTGCTGAATGGTCTTCATACCTTGCACTTGCAGAATCAACACGTTTCAAGGGCGCTTGGTCTGAATTCAACTCTGCTCGTAAGAACTGGGCCTACCGTCAAGATCAGTTGTCATCTACCCACCCAATCATCGCCGACATGGTTGATATGGAAGCAGTAAATGCAAACTTTGATGGAATTACATATGCAAAGGGAGCATCTGTTCTGCACCAATTAGTTGCACACGTAGGACGCCCACAATTTATCGCTGGTCTGCAAAAGTACTTTGCCAAGCATGCTTGGGGAAATACAACCCTTGAAGATCTCTTGGTAGAACTAGAGGCATCAAGTGGTCGCAAACTTGATAGCTGGGTTAATACCTGGTTACAAACAGCTGGAGTAAACACACTTCGCCCATCTCTTGTAATTGAAGGTGATGTATACAAGAGCATCACAATCACACAAGAGGCACCATTAGTTCCTGCTGATTCAAAGGAGTTACGTCCGCACCGCCTTGCAGTTGGTTTGTATGACATCAGTGGAGATTCGCTGAAGCTTCGCAAGAGCGTAGAACTTGATGTTGCGGGTGCAGCAACAGTGGTAACTGAGCTTGCGGGCGAAAAGGTGGCAGATCTACTACTAATCAATGATCGCGATCTTTCCTATGCAAAGCTACGTTTTGATGACCGCTCAATAGCAACACTAAAGACACATCTGGGTAAGTTTGATGATGCTTTAGCTCGCGCACTGTGCTGGGCTTCTATCTGGGACATGCACCGTGATGCTGAGATCTCAGCGGCAGATTTCATTGAAATCGCATTGAACGGCCTTGCTGGAGAAAGTGATGACGCGATTGTTAACATCGTTTTGACTCAGTTGGGAACATCGGTTGAGGCGTATGCAAAGGATGCAAACCGCAATGCATACCGTGAGAAGCTAGCAACTGGTTTATGGGCGCTGACTCAGAACTCTGCTCCAGGTAGCGATCTCCAGCTTCTTATCTCACGCGCATTTGCTATCAATGCTCACACAGCAGATCAGACAGCAAAGATCCGCGAACTCCTTAATGGAAGTGCGCCAGGACTTAAGGTCGATACAGATCTTCGTTGGTACTTCTTGATCGCATTAACAGAGCGTGGTGCTACAACCAAGGCTGAACTAGATGCAGAACTTGCTAAGGACAATACAACCAGCGGAAATATCGCCTACGAAACTTGCTTAGCGGCCATGCCAAATAACGAAGCTAAGGCTTATGCATTCAACAAGGTACTTAACGAAGACATCGTTACATCGATGAGAAGTGCATTGATCGCTGGATTCCAGCGTCCAATTCAGCGTGACTTGCTGGAGCCATTTGTAAACCTCTACTTCGACAACCTCATCAGCGCTTGGGAATCCAAGTCATATGAGGGTGCAGCTAAGTATGTAACTGGTTTCTATCCATCATGGATTGTGAAGCAATCAACCGTTGATGCAACTAATGCATGGCTCAATGGTGCCGGAAAAGATTCACCAGCGGTGCTTCGTAAACTTGTTAAAGAGTCGCAGGATGGATTAATCCGTGCGCTCAAGGTTCAAGCGCTAGATCGCTAATTACTCGATTGTTGTAAGTGCAGATGTCTTAGCCTTTCGAGGTTTTGACATCGCATAAGCAAGAACTGAGATCACAACAAACATAACTGTTGGAATTACAAAAAAAGTTACAACAGTTTCGAGAACTGAGATTCCAGGAATCTCTACGATTGGGCCTTCATTGCGCATGGTGGAAGTGTAATTTACTTATGCAGTAGCTGCAGCCACACCAAATGGCTCTAGATACTGCAGCCATCTGTGATCTGTGCGACCTGTTCCCAGAATTCTCCATGCTGCGCCAACTGGTTCACGGGGCAGGGTGCGAAGTCTCCAGCCGAGCTCCTTTAAATGTTTATCAGCTTTAAGGTGGTTGCACTTGTGGCATGCAGAAACAACATTTTCCCAATTATGTCCGCCACCACGGCTTCGGGGAATCACATGGTCAATTGAAGTTGCAGGTGCTGAGCAGTAAACACAACGCCCACCATCGCGGGCAAAGATTGCTCGACGTGAAAGCGGAACTGAGTGACGATAAGGAATGCGAACAAATTTATTGAGACGAACAACTGATGGCAATGAAATCTGGCCACCGGCGAAACGTAAGACATCGCCTGAATCTTCAACCATGGTTGCTCTGTGATTGAGAACCAAAATGAGCGCGCGACGATCTGTGATGACACCCAATGGTTCATAAGTGGCATTGAGAACAAGTGTGCGCGACATAAATCGCTCCCGATCTGGCGCGTGGCTCGCGCCGATTGGTTTATCTTGCACCAAAACACCCGACCTCGTGGGTATTGAAGAGCCATATTTAGGTGACATTTTGGATAAAGTTTTGCCATCATGAATGAAACTATGCGTAATTTCTTAGACTGGATGGCTGGAACGCCTCTTCGAGTACTGACCATCATTGTGGCCGCCGCCTTTGTCCAAGGTTTTGGCTCCCGAGCAATCGCTCGAGCTATGCAGAAATTAGCCTCAGTTGATCTGGTTCCAGGGCCACGCAATATTGTTGCCCGCCAAAAGGAACGTGCAAGCACAATCGGTGGAGTTCTTACCGCATCCCTTAAAGCAACTACATGGATTGTTGCAACGGCGATGGCGCTTGGAGAGTTTGGTTTTGATTTAGGTCCGCTCATCGCATCCGCCGGAATCGTCGGAGTTGCACTTGGTCTTGGTGCGCAAACTTTGGTGCGCGATATTTTGTCTGGAATCTTCATGCTGATTGAAGATCAGTACGGAGTTGGCGACACGATTTCAGTATTAGAGGTTGAGGGCGTTGTTGAAAAGGTTGGACTTCGCGTAACAACTGTTCGTGATGGTCAAGGAACTTTGTGGTACTTACGTAATGGAGAAATCCTTAAGGTTGGAAATCAATCTCAATCAGGTTGATTGACTAGCGAATTGGCTGCCATCTCTAGATAGCTCCACAACTCACCTTTCAGCGCTGCATCCATTTCCACACCTTCTACCGCCTTGTGCATTGCATTAAGCCACGCATCTCGAGCATTGTGTGTAATCGGAAACTCCGCATGACGCATTCTCAAACGAGGATGCCCGCGATTTTCTTGATAGGTACTTGGTCCGCCCCAATACTGCTCTAGAAACCATTGCAAGCGTTGGGCAGCACCCTTCATATCGGTTTCTGGATACATCGGGCGCAAAATCGGATCAGTAGCAACCACTGCGTAAAATTGTGAAACAAGATCTGCAAAGAACTTTTCTCCACCAACTTGTTCGTAAAAGGTGCTCATAGAGGAAGATTACTGCCGTCACTTGCTTGGGGAATAGATTTGAATTTGAGAGACATGACACCTAGTGCCAGCACTGGTATCGCAGCTGCAAAACAGAGCCATCCGTAACTAAGCGTTCCAATAATCACTCCTGCTAATGCGCCACCTCCCGCGCCTGCAAGGTTCATTACCAAATCACTTGCTCCCTGGGAGGAGGCTTTAAATGTTGGATCAACGCTCTCCGAGAGAAATGCAGAGCCTGCAATCAAGGTGCAAGACCATCCAAGCCCCAATAGAAACAAGCCCAGTCCTAATGTGTAGGCATCATCTGCGCGAGAGAAACCAGAAATAATCGTGGACAAGAGCAGAGTTACGATTCCGATTTGAATAACTCGGACTCGACCAAAACGATCGCTGAGTGATCCGACAATTGGAGAAAATGCGTACATACCCAAAACATGGATGCTGATTACTAAACCAATAATTGTTAGCGTCACATCAACATGTGCCATGTGTACTGGAGTCATCACCATTACCGAAACCATTGCAACGTGACCAATCGCAATAGAAAGAATTGCAAAGAGGGCCTTTGGATTATTGCGAATATGGGTCAATGCTTTCTTTGTTGCACCCTTTTCTCTCTGCGTAACGCTCTCTTTATTTGCAACTAGGTAAGGATCTGGTTTTAGAAACAGGAAGATAACGACGGTCGCTAGGGTCAGCGTTACAGCGGAAATTACATATGGTCCAACTAAACGAGGTAACCCAAAGTTTTCAGCAAGATTTCCGGCGGGCTGCATCAGGTTAGGACCTGTTACCGCTCCAATTGTTGAACCCCACACCACAAATGAAAGCTGCTTGGCACGTGTTTGATCGGTAGCTAAATCAATTGCAGCAAATCGTGCCTGGTATCCAGCAGCCGATGCTGCTCCAACCAGAAATGTTCCGATGAGCATTAAAAAAATATTGCTCAAGGAGCCGCCAAGAATTGCAAAAAGTGAACCGATCGCACCAGCGGTGTAACCAACTGATAACGCTAATCGGCGTCCACCTCGAGCGGTTAAGCAAGCAAGTGGTAGCGCGAGAGCAGCAGCTCCCAACACCGCACTTGTTTGAGCAAGGCCCGCCAAGGTTTCTGAATCTGTAATTGAAGAAACTAGAAGTGAACCAGCAGCAACTGTTCCTGCTACGCCAATACCACTCAAAATCTGCGCAGCGGAGAGAGTTTTTACAACTCTATTCTGCAGCGCTGAATTTGGCATTAAGGAACCAGTCGAACCCAAACTGCGGTATCGGTTGGCAAGGTGTGTCCGGTAACTGGACCAGATGCAACCAAAATCTGACTGTTGCTTGGCAGTTGAATTGGTGCACCAAAGTTGATGTAGCACGCAAAATCTCCAGGACGTTCAAATGCAACAACATCCTTACCCGCTTCAATCCATTCCATTGGTCCATCACCAAGTCCTGGCTCCTGCTTTCGTAACGCTAACGCTTCGCGATACATAGAAAGTGTTGAGCCTTCAACGCCATCTTGGCTATCAACTGAGTACTTGCCCCACCATGATGATTGCGGCAACCATGCTTCTTCTGGCTTTAGAGAATCATTTGTTGAGAAACCAAATGCACCCTTTGGATCTGAGGACCAAGGAAGTGGAACACGACAACCATCGCGACCACGATCTTGAAATCCACTCATCTTCCAACGAGGATCTGTTAAACGATCTTCAGGAATATCGCGAACTTCTGGAACCGCTAGCTCTTCACCTTGGTACAGATAAGTTCCACCAGGTAGTGCCAGTGTCATCAAAGTTGCGCTGCGAGCACGCAAGGTTCCACGGGCAATATTGAGCTTACTTGGATCGCCCTGACGAGAAAGTGTTGTGTCACCGTGGTTTGTAAGTCCAAGATCTAGGCGATCTACAGAGCGCACAACATCGTGATTGTTAAAGACCCATGAAGTAGGTGCGCCAACTTCGGCCAAGGCGTCAATTGAGTTATCAATCTTCTTCTTAATCTCTGCTGCATCCCACAAAGTTGTGAGCATTTCAAAGTTAAATGAGTTCTGAAGCTCATCTGCACGCACATATCGAGCGATACGTGAAGCTGGACTTACCCACGCTTCAGCAACAGCCATGCGATCTCCAGGGTATGAATCAAAGATCTTGCGCCATGAACGGTAGATATCGTGAACGCCTTCTTGATCCCAGAACGGTTTGTGTTCAGTTCCCAGCATTGTTGCCGCTGGATCCTTTCTAATATCTGGCAAACCAGCTTCTTTGATCATTCCATGTGCAACATCGATACGGAAACCATCAACTCCACGATCTAGCCAAAACTTCAAAACATCTTCTAGATGATCCTTAACCTCTTGGTTTTCCCAATTCAGATCTGGTTGTTCAACTGCGAACAAGTGCAGGTACCACTGCCCTGGAGTGCCATCTGCTTCGATAACACGTTCCCATGCTGGTCCGCCGAAAACCGCTTCCCAGTTGTTAGGTGGAAGATCACCATTAGGGCCTTTGCCATCGCGGAACATATAGCGATCGCGCTCTTTTGATCCTGGCTTTGCAGCTAAAGCTTCCTTAAACCACTTATGTTCACTTGAAGTGTGGTTTGGGACAATGTCTACGATCAACTTAATGCCAAAGCCATGTGCTTCTTTAATGAGTTGTTCTGCCTGCGCCAAAGTTCCGTAAGCAGGTTCGATATCCATGTAATCAGAAACGTCATAACCGTGATCATGTTGTGGTGATGGGTACCACGGTGAAATCCAAATCGCATCAATTCCAAGTGAGTGTAAATATGGAAGACGTGAACGGATACCTTCTACATCGCCGATGCCATCGCCATTGGAGTCAGCAAATGAGCGTGGGTAGATCTGATAAGTAACTGCATCTCTCCACCAAGGACGCTCTTCGCGTGAAGCTAGCTGTGCCATTGTTACTTCTCCTCTTCAAGGTATTGAGTAAGAAATTCACGTTCTGAATCTTTAAGCGGGCGGGACTTCTTGGTATCCATAGACACAGTGACCTGCACAGTTTTAATACGAGCAAGCAGTTCATCGCCATTTTTCATCTCATAGGTAAGACCAAATGATGAGTTACCGATCTTGTTTACCCAGATTTCTACATCGATGTAAATATCACCGGTGTAGATAGGAGCGATGAAATCAACCTCTGCGCGAGCAACAACCATCTCGATCATCTTGGACCATGCAAAACGTGCCTCTTGTGCATAGACAAGATAGGTCGCATTGTTCACATGACCGAAAGCATCTAGGTCGCCCCAACGAACATATTGCTTGTTCTGATACTTCATTAACGGGTCAACTTTCGATATGTCATGCGGTGAGGGCGTGATGCTTCAGAGCCCAAACGCTCAATCTTGTTTGCTTCATAGCTTTCAAAGTTTCCTTCAAACCAGAACCACTTTGCATCGCCTTCGTACGCCAAGATGTGTGTCGCTACACGGTCGAGGAACCAACGATCGTGAGAGATCACTACAGCGCAACCTGGAAATTCAAGAAGTGCGTTTTCTAGTGAACCCAAAGTTTCAACATCAAGGTCGTTTGTTGGCTCATCCAGAAGCAATAGGTTTCCACCTTGCTTCAGTGTTAATGCCAAATTCAAACGGTTGCGCTCTCCACCTGAAAGGATTCCAGCTGCCTTTTGCTGATCTGGACCTTTGAAACCAAAGCAAGAAACATATGCGCGTGAAGGCATTTCCACTTGGCCGACCTTAATGAAGTCATTGCCATCTGAAACAACCTCCCACAATGACTTCTTGGGATCGATTCCACCGCGGCTCTGATCGACATATGAAATCTTTACAGTTTCACCGATCTTTACTGAACCAGAATCTGCTTGCTCCATACCCATAAGAGTCTTAAATAGTGTTGTTTTACCAGCACCATTGGGACCAATGATTCCAACGATTCCGTTACGTGGAAGGGTAAATGAAAGATCATCAATCAGTACGCGATCTCCAAAGCCCTTAGTTAAGTTATTAACTTCAATAACTACATTTCCTAGACGTGGGCCGGGTGGAATCTGAATCTCTTCAAAGTCCAACTTACGCATCTTGTCTGCTTCAGCTGCCATCTCTTCATAACGAGCAAGACGTGCCTTTGACTTTGCTTGACGACCCTTTGCATTTTGACGAACCCAATCGAGCTCTTCCGCCAAACGCTTTGCGCGCTTTGCATCCTTCTGACCTTCAACCTTCAGACGTGCAGCCTTTGTCTCAAGGTAGGTCGAGTAATTTCCTTCATATGGATATGCACGACCGCGGTCGAGTTCAAGAATCCACTGCGCAACATTGTCCAAGAAGTATCTATCGTGAGTAATCGCAACTACTGCACCTGCATACTTATTTAAATGCTGCTCAAGCCATAAAACAGATTCAGCATCCAAGTGGTTCGTTGGCTCATCAAGCAACAAAAGATCTGGTGCCTGCAATAACAATTTACATAATGCAACGCGACGCTTTTCTCCACCAGATAACACTGAAACATCTGCATCTGCAGGTGGGCAACGAAGCGCATCCATCGCTTGCTCTAACTGTGAATCTAACTCCCATGCATTGCGGTGATCTAGCTGCTCCTGCAGCTCTCCCATCTCAGCTAACAACTTGTCGTAATCAGCATCTGGATTTGCCATCTCGGCGCTGATTTCATCAAAGCGTGCAAGCATCGCAACGGTTTCAGCCACACCCTCTTTAACATTGTCGATTACATTCTTGGTCTCATCCAGAACTGGCTCCTGCAATAAAATTCCAACTGTGTAACCAGGTGTTAGGTACGCCTCGCCATTTGATGGTTGCTGCAATCCGGCCATGATCTGCAAAACGGTGGACTTACCCGCTCCGTTAGGACCGACCACGCCGATCTTGGCGCCTGGATAAAACATGATCGTGACATCATCAAGGATGACCTTGTCACCGTGCGCTTTACGCGCCTTCTTCATCGTATAAATGAACTCAGCCATGGGATGAAACCTTAGTGGTTCATGTCGGTAGACTTGGCATTCGACCCCTACAGGCGCCTGTAGCTCAGTCGGATAGAGCACCCGCCTTCTAAGCGGGTTGTCGCAGGTTCGATTCCTGCCAGGCGCGCATGGCTAATGAACAACCCAATCTGATCTGGATTGACTGCGAAATGACGGGGCTTTCTCTTGAGAAAGATGTCCTTGTCGAAATCGCCGTCCTCGTTACCGATTCTGATTTAAATGTGATCGGTGATGGCGTGGATGTAGTGATCAAGGCGAGCGCCGAGCAGCTTGCCGGCATGAATGAATTCGTAACGCAGATGCACACAACCTCGGGGCTCATCACTGAAATTCCCAATGGCATCTCTGTGCAGGAAGCTGAAGCCCGAGTGATTGCATACCTCGAAAGTGCTTCTACTCAACCAGGAAAATCGCCATTGGCCGGAAACTCTGTCAGCGTTGATCGATCATTCATCGCACGCGATATGCCACTACTGAATGAATACCTGCACTATCGAACAGTCGATGTTTCATCCATTAAAGAGTTAACACGACGTTGGTTCCCTAAGGCCTACTTCGCCGCTCCAGTCAAGACCGGTAACCACCGAGCCTTGGGAGATATTCAAGATTCAATCGCTGAATTGGCGTACTACCGCCAAGCCGTCTTCATCTCAGCACAAAACGAGGCACCAACCACCTCGTAACAACAGGTAGACTTAGCAACACATGGTGGACGTAGCTCAGCTGGTAGAGCACCCGGTTGTGGTCCGGGATGTCGCGGGTTCGAGCCCCGTCGTTCACCCCAAGTTTTAAAGTAGGTACAACCCCTGCACCAATAAGTAGAGAGCCGGACTGAAATGATTTTCGACGTCGTTGTTGAAATCCCAGCGGGATCACGAAACAAGTACGAGATCGACCACATCACCGGTGAGGTGCGCCTCGATCGCATGCTCTTTACATCAACTCGTTACCCATATGACTATGGCTTTGTTAAGAACACGCTTTCACAAGATGGCGATCCGCTAGATGCACTCATCATGTTGGATGAGCCAACCTTCCCAGGATGCGTTGTTTCTTGCCGTGTAATCGGAATGCTCAATATGACCGACGAGGCTGGCGGAGATGACAAATTGCTATGTGTAGCAGCTGGTGATGTTCGCAAGTCTTACTTGCAAGATTTGAAGGATGTACCTGCTTATGAATTATCTGAAATTAAGCACTTCTTTGAAGTGTACAAAACTCTTGAGCCAGGAAAATCTGTACAAGGCGGCGAGTGGGTTGGCCATGATGAAGCAGAGCTTGAGATTAACGCTTCATACAAGCGCTTCAAGGACTCACACTAAGAAATAGGCAACGCCTTTTCAGGACAGCTCGTCAAGATTCGAACCATCGCCTCTTTTTCAGGAGCGGTGAACCACAACTTGTACTTCAACTTCACCGCAATTTGTCGCGCTACATAATCGCAACGAAAACTCTTGAGCGGTGGCAACCATGTTGCCGCATCTCCATCACCTTTTTGTGAATTCAATCGTCCTTTTACCGCCATCAGATTCATAGGGTCATTTGCAAAAGCTGTTCGCTCTTTAATAGTTAATTTAAAGGCCCCTGTTTGCCAGGCGTTTGAAAGCGCCACAACATGGTCAATCTGCACCTCCATGCTGCTGACATTTCCGCGGACAAAGTTGATGGTCTCCCCCGAAAATGGATCGATCAAAGTTCCCGATACAACCACGCATTGACGGGTCTTTTCTTTGAAAACTTCACCAGTCAAATCTCGCTTTAAAATATCGTTACGAGTATCGCAACCATTGCGATCAACATCGGCCCACGTTTGTCCAAATTGGGCACGGGTGTATCCAGTTTTAGGGGCACGTCCCTTGGTGACTTGAGTTTCAATAATTGATAAGGCGGTAGGTGTGACATCTGCCTGCGCTGGCGAGATTCCGGCCACAAGAAGGCTCAGGACTAGGGCAATCCTTATTTCAATGTGACTCATACGCCCAGTATGCGTGTGTCGGGGATGTGCGGCAAGGCGTGGGTTGCTGATAGGTTTCCCCCTGCATTCAAGCGTTTCCGGCGCCTGGATGCCTCGGGTGGTTAGCTCAGTTGGTAGAGCAGGTGACTCTTAATCACCGGGTCGGGGGTTCGAGTCCCTCACCACCCACTTACGAAAGTAAGCCCGAGAATCTATCTAACTCCTTCTATGCCTTAATCCTTGCTGTCGATTCACTGTGAAGCCCCGTTTCACAAGGATGCTTTAAACCCAATTGGTTAACATCTGCGCTGTGGCTCTTTGTCTAAACCCCCAGTGTCAAAAGAGGGTTGCATCAAAAAGCAGTAAGTGCGCATATTGCGGTGGCACTGAGATCTCTGAGTTCAATAGCTATACAAAATCAGAATCTCAAGTCGATGAGATAAGCATCGAGAATTTTCACAAAGTTGTTAAGAATTCAAAGCCATTCATTGAAAGAACCATAATTAGTGATGGAACAAAGGTTTCTTTCACATCAAAACTAATTGTTCGAATCCAGTACTTCGCTCGAAAAATCTTTCGAGGCAGATAGAGCAAATTCGCCCCGCTTAAGCATGCGGGCGAGGAACTGAGATAAGACTGTGAATCTTTTTTCACGCTCAAATGAGCACAGATTCAAGTTGCTGCCCTGTGCTAACTCCCCTACCGTTTCATCAACCTAATGAAGGAGAGTCGTTATGCGTTTGCGTTCCATTCTTACATCGGCACTAGTGGCCTTATTTTTTATCTCAAATTCAACACATGCAGTTGCAGATGCAGCTAAGCCTGGACAAAGCATGACTCACATGAAAACCGCAGCTGGAGTTGCTTCAACTCTTGAAGCAGCAGGTGTGATCCTTTATGTTCAGGGTGGTGCAACCGCTGCAGTTATTGGTGAGAATTTAAGCTCTGCTACCAGTCAAGTTGTTTTCCATATCCCAGTAACAGCAAACAAAGCTGGGGTTCAACATGTTGGAAGTAACATTATTTTCTTCAACACAGCAAACAACCAATTTCTCACACTTAAGAATCCAGTAATTGATCTTGCTAAGGGTGTTGTTTCAGCCACAGTTCCTCAAGCAGGAGATGCGAAAGTTGATATTTTGACAATTACAAATGCATCGACAGCAAAGCCAAAGATCACAAATGACAAGAAAGCAAAGCAGCGCACAACCGCTTACACAGGCACCACATTGGTACTTGCTCCAGGTGTAGCTGCGACAATCGCATCAGTGTTGGGTCTTCCAGCTGGCTCATTGCCAGATGGTTTGGCATTCGGAACTGCTGATGTAACTCTGTATTCAAAGACAAAGTAAGGGAAAAAGATGGAACCAATCTCGCGTCGCTCCCTCTTTGCAGGTGTCTGCGCAGTTGTCGCACTAGCTGGAAGTGAGGTTCCTGCTGCAGCCAATGCAGCTGTGAAAAAACTTCCTGGCGGCAAACTTTCGGTAAGGTTAAAAGATTTACCCGCGCTTTCTGCAGTTGGGGGTGCGATGCGAATTGGCTCCATTAAAGGTGTGCCTGTGGGAATAGCCCGGGTAGGCACAAATAAGTACACGGCATTTAATTTAAGATGCCCGCACCAAGGAATAACAGTCACTAAGACTGAGACTGGATGGATGTGCCCCGCACACAATTCCGAATTTGAAGGTGATGGAGATCTAGTTCTAGGCCCAGCAACAACTGGATTAGCCCGGGTGCCTATCAAAGTCAGCCGTGGCATGGCAACCATTGGCTAATACAAAGGTGGGGTCATGAAATGAAGAAATTACTCCTGCTTATTGTCTCTGCTCTTTTGCTCTCGGGCTGTGCAACAACCCCAACAGCAAACTCTCTCTTCAGTGCAGAGGATCTTAAATTTGCAGAAGAGATGATTCCTCATCATGAACAAGCGGTCCTAATGTCAGATATCGCATTAACTAACTCGACAAGCGATGAAATCCTTGCCTTAGCTAGAGATATCAAGTCAGCACAAGCTCCTGAAATCGAGCAGATGGGTAGTTGGGAGGGCGTTCGTCCCTCAACTCATATGGGTCACATGATGGATGGAATGCTCAGTGATGAACAAATTCAAGAGCTCCGAGATTCTGAAGGTGCAGCCTTTGATCGACTATTTCTCGAAGGAATGATTGCTCATCATGAAGGGGCGATCAAAATGGCACAGAAAGTAACTGGATCTACAAATAAAGAGGTTGCTGCGTTAGCGGCCGCGATCATTGAAGCGCAAGAAAAAGAGATCGCTTTCATGAAGGAATTAATTAAGTTCTACTAGACTTTCCCAATGCTTGGTGGAATCAATAACGGACTATTTCTGCAATCCTTTGGCGGGTTTGTAGGTTTAGCGCTGTTGATTCTGGTTCTTAAATGGGGTTTTTCTTCCAACAAACGATTGATTATTACCCCTATTAAGGCTGGAAAGAAAGATCAATACGGACTGCTAAAGCCATTGCAAACTCCTAGCAACTACATCGAAGCTCAGATGAGTTTGCAGAAACTAAATGATGCAAATATCAAAGCAACCTTGACTCAGACCTTAGATGGTCCTCAGTTGATGGTCTTTGAAAAAGATCTAAAGATTGCGGCAGCGGTTTTAGCCAAGTAGTTCAGCAAGAAGGGCTTCTACGCGGCCCTTAATCTCATCGCGAATAACGCGAACAGATTCAATCCCTTGTCCTGCAGGGTCATCTAGAACCCAGTCCTCATAACGCTTACCAGGATAAAACGGGCAAACATCGCCGCAACCCATTGTGATTACCGCATCAGACTCTTCAACAGCCTCATTTGTTAGAACCTTTGGCACATTGTTTGCAATATCAATTCCAATTTCAGCCATTGCTTCAACAGCTATTGGATTGATTGAATCCTTAGGAGCACTTCCTGCAGAAAGAACTTCTACTCGTCCTTGCCCGAGCTCACGCATGAAACCCGCTGCCATTTGTGAACGGCCTGCGTTATGAACGCATACAAAGAGGACGGTTGGTTTATTTGTCATGTGTCAGAACTTTCACTAGTCCTAGGCCAATGATGGCTCCAAGAATTTGGGCGGCAATAAATTTAGGAGCGCACTCTGGCGCGATTCCTGCAAATGAATCACTTAACGTTCTTCCGATAGTGACTGCAGGGTTTGCAAAAGAGGTTGAACTCGTAAAGAAGTAAGCACTTCCGATCCATGCGGCAACTGCTGGGGGAATCACGGTTAAATTCTTTTGAGCAACAAGCAGATTGATGACAAGGATTAAACCAGCGGTGGCAACGATTTCTGCCAGATACAGGTTGCTTCCAGATCGAACCTTGGTTGCCGTATCGATAATCGCATGATCAAACATGGCATTTGCTAGCAGGGCACCGGAGATTGCGCCTAAAACTTGAGCGATTGTGTATTGAATGAATTGAAGTACAGAGCTCTTACCTTGAATGAGGTCGACAAGGGTTACAACTGGATTGAAGTGCGCACCACTTATTGGAGCGAGAATTAAAATCAATACCGCTAATCCTAAGACAGTTGCGATTGTGTTGATTAGCAGTTGTAGGCCAACATCCTTGGTTAAGTCCGTTGCCATGATTCCTGAGCCAACAACAATTGCAACCAAAAGGGTGGTGCCTAGGTACTCGGCGAGGAGCTTCTTCATGAGATGAGGTTACTGATAACTTGGTAAACGCAGGATGAACAAGAGAAAAACCCCACTCACCAATTGGCAAGCGGGGTTTTCTCTACGACAAATTATGAAACGGCGATGATGTCCACTACGAAGATCAAAGTCTCATTTGGTCCGATCGGGCCTGAGCCATTAGGACCGTATCCCTTGTCAGCAGGAATAACCAATAGACGACGTCCGCCAACCTTGGCTCCTGGCAAACCTTCCTGCCATCCCGCGATTACGCCAGATAGTGGGAATGTTGCTGGCTGTCCGCCAGACCATGAAGATTCAATCAATGCGCCGTTTGACCATGTCATCAATGTGTAATGAACAGTAAGAGTTGAAGTTGGTAGAACTTCGGTTCCAGTTCCAACAATGATGTCCTGTGTTTGCAAAGTTGCTGGTGCTGCACCTGTTGGAGGTGTAATTGTTGGAGCTTCTCCTGCGTTACCTGTAACTGCTGGAAGTCCTGCTGCTGATCCTGACACTGTGTCATCTCCTCCGAGTGTTGTGAATGAAGCAAATCCAATTGCTAATACGGCAAGAACCGCAAATACTTTCAATAGGGTTTTCTTTGGCATGGTTCTCCTTGTTATTCGATCTCGCCGATTAATTTAAATTCTCCATCACCAATCTGGCCCTGTGAGCGGTAAAGCTCTAACTTGGCACGAGTATCGGCAATATCAAGGTTGCGCATAGTCAGTTGTCCAATGCGATCTACTGGGCCAAATGCAGCGTTTTCTGTGCGCTCCATTGAAAGCTTTTCAGGGTGATAGCTAAGTCCTGGCCCTGTCGTATTAATGATTGAGTAATCATCGCCACGACGCATGCGAATGGTTACTTCTCCAGTAACTGCTGATGCAACCCAACGCATCAAAGATTCGCGAAGCATCAATGCTTGAGGATCAAACCAGCGACCCTCATACAAAAGACGACCAAGGCGGCGACCTTCTGCATGGTAATTGGCGATTGTGTCCTCATTATGAATCGCGCTAATTAAACGCTCGTACGCGATAAATAGCAGAGCCATACCTGGAGCTTCATAGATTCCGCGGCTCTTTGCTTCAATAATTCTGTTTTCAATCTGATCAGCCATTCCGAGACCATGGCGACCACCAATTGCGTTGGCTTCCTTCATTAAATCAACAACATCATCAAATGACTTGCCGTTGATAGATACTGGGCGACCTTGATTGAAGGTGATCTTTACATCTTCCGTTTCAATCTTTACCGCTGGATCCCAGAATCGAACACCCATGATTGGTTGAACTAATTCAACAGAGGTATCTAAGTTCTCAAGGCTCTTGGCTTCATGTGTGGCACCCAAGATATTTGCATCTGTTGAGTAAGCCTTTTCAGTGCTGTCACGGTATGGAAGACCGTGCGCAACTAACCATTCAGACATCTCTTTACGTCCACCAAGTTCGGTAACGAAATCTTGATCAAGCCATGGCTTGTAAATTCTTAAGTTTGGATTTGCAAGTAAGCCGTAACGGTAGAAACGCTCGATGTCATTACCTTTATAGGTTGAGCCATCGCCCCAGATTTCAACTGAATCCTGGTGCATTGCACGAACCAACATGGTTCCGGTTACTGCCCGGCCAAGTGGTGTTGTGTTGAAGTACTGCTTTCCACCAGAACGGATGTGGAATGCTCCACAAGCAATCGCTGCCAAACCTTCTTCAACTAATGCATTTTTGCAATCAACCAAGCGTGAAATCTCTGCGCCGTATTCCTTTGCGCGGCCTGGGACTGAATCAATATCTGGCTCGTCATATTGGCCAAGATCTGCGGTGTAGGTGCAAGGAACGGCTCCCTTATCGCGCATCCAGGCAACGGCTACTGATGTATCGAGACCGCCAGAAAAAGCGATTCCAACCTTTTCACCAACTGGAAGGGATGCGAGGACCTTAGACATGTCCTAAGTCTAACGGATGTTGAGAGTCGAAAGTTTCTTCTCTAAGGCGGGCTTAACGCCCCATTGAGCGGTGATTTCACAGTATCTATCAATATCTATCTGTTCTGGCGTTGCATCTGTCTTCACTGCACGAATCATCAAATTGCGAGGAGTGTGTTCTCCCCCAACAAACTCAATTACTTCAACGCGATATCCGACGAGGCGTAACAGCTGTGCTCTTAGAGAATCTGTCAGAAGATCACCTAAACGTTCCTTCATTAGTCCAAACTTTGTAATTACTCCCCAAGGTTCTGGTGCTGCATCAATCTGCTTTTGAATATCGTGGTGGCAACATGGTGCAATAAGAAGAAGCTTTGATCCCCCATTAACAGCCCAGGCAATCGCATCATCCGTAGCGGTATCGCAGGCGTGTAGCGCAATAGCTATATCTGCGGTCTCTGCAGTTGTTTTCGAAATCTCTTCAGCTTTAAAATTAATAGTCTTTGTGATTCCCAGTTTCTCCGCGATCTTATTGTTGCGATCTCTAGAATCTGGACGGACATCAATACCGGTGACTACAACTGGAATTCCAGAGTTAATCAAGAATTGATGCGCAGCAAAGGTTAAGTAGGCATGTCCGCAACCAAGATCTGTAATGCGTAATGGATTCTCTTTTGTTGGCTTATGAATCTGCCCCACCTCAATGGCCGCATTAAGTGCTGGAGACAAAAGACGTAAAAACTCTTCTACTTGCTTGTACTTATCTTGACGAGAAGGCTTAATAACTCCCTTTGCATCTGCGATTCCGACTTCGCGCAAGAATGGATCATTGGAATCTAGCAATCTCTCCTTTTTCTTATCATGCGAAAGATTCTGCTCTGATTGGCGCTTTTCAGTGTGTACCTGAGCATCCCCGCTTTTAGTCACTCTTATTGAATACGCCTCATCGGTGCTCTCCACCATGATGTTCGCATAACCACTGTTGAGTAGCTGATCGACTTCAACCATAGATGGCAAGAGGTTCTTTGTAGTTGTGGCACGTCCATCGTTTTGCATTAATTGCAGATGCAAAACCCCTTTGATTTCTACTAGTCGAATATCGATGCGTTCGAAATCCACGGTCATGTTTCGACGTCGCCCGGACAAGACTGCGCGAACAAAAGATTTTGTATCGAGGATCTTTGAGGCAGCCTCTGTAAAAGCCTCTTCGCGAGTAATTGGCATTGAATCAGCGAGGTGAAATAACCGCTGTGCCCTTTTCATGATCAAGGATAGTTAAGGTGTGATTGGGCAAGGATTTAGCGAAATCTTCCGCCAACTTTCTTTCGCCATCTCGCTTTACATCATCAATAATAATTACAGCCTTTGCTGACAACTTATCCTTGAACTCTTTGAGCGCTGGGTACCTAGCTTCTGGATTTTTGGACCCTGGTGGGCCATCCACAATAAGCAGATCAATCTTCTTTAAATCCTTAATCATCGAAACGTCATACCACTCAGAATCATTTGCATATGGACGCAATGGAGCAATACGAATTTCAGCTCCACGAACTTTGTGCTCTTTCAGAAGTTCACGAGTCTTGCCGCCAAACTCCTCTGAGTTATCGATGCTGATAACTTTGCGTGCACCTGATTTAGCGGTCACTAATGTCGATACGCCTGATCCAAGTTCCACAACAAGTGATGGTCGATTCTTCTTGACCGTTTCAGAAATAAATAGAAGTAAATCAGGTGAAGCAGCCCAGCTACGAGTTGGAGGGATTGCTGATTTAAATTGCACCAGATTAGTTAATTGAATAAACGCTTCTGTCTGGCGATAAGCGGTCATTGAAAGTTTCTTGCCCACAAGTGCTGCATTATTAATCTCTCGTGATATCTGTTCACTCTTCTTCGAGACTTTGCCATGCAGCGCTCTAAGAGATCGGATGCAATATAAGGTTCCGATGAAAATCAGGAAAAGTAAGAGCAAATTGAGGATTTTCATGCTTTAAGTGTAACGGCATGAATAAACGTTATAAAAGAGAAACATCAGAGGGTGAGTTACATCCTTTTTACATTGTCTGGCGATGGGGCAATCCGTAGCCTGACACCATGAAATCCTCGCCGTGGTGGAAAGAAGCCACTATCTATCAGATCTACCCACGGTCTTTTTTTGATAGCAATGGCGATGGCGAAGGTGACTTACAAGGAATTACCTCAAAGCTTCAGTATGTCCAAGAATTAGGCGTAGATGCGATCTGGTTAAGTCCTTTCTACACATCGCCCAATAAAGATGGCGGCTACGACGTTGCCGATCCTCGTGATGTGGATCCACGTTTTGGAAACCTTGACGATGCGAAAAAACTAATCGAAGTTGCTCATTCATTAGGTTTAAAGGTCTTGGTTGATGTTGTGCCAAACCATTTTTCAGATCAACATGTCTGGTTTCAGCAGGCGTTGAAAGCTGGACGTGGCTCTGCCGAGCGTGCTCGTTTTCATTTCTATGATGCTAACGAAGATGGAACTCCCCCAAATAATTGGATCTCACTTTTCGGTGGGCCATCGTGGACACAGGTAGAAGATGGTCAGTTCTACCTACACCTATTTGATTCTTCACAACCTGATCTCAACTGGGAAAATCCAGAAGTAGCTAGCGATTACGAAGTTACATTGCGCTTTTGGTTAGACCTTGGTGTTGATGGTTTCCGTATCGATGTTGCACACGGTTTAGTGAAAGAGAATTTGTTAACTAACCATCCTGATCCGCAAGGCATCAGTGATGCTTTGCGACTTGATGTTTCGATGGATCCAGAGATTCGGTATGCACTTCTTCCAACCGTTCCTTATTTTGATCGTCAAGGCGTGCATGAGATTTATCGTGAATGGAGAAAGCTTTTTGATTCATACAAGGATCGCGAAATCATGGCGGTTGCAGAGGCGTGGGTTCATCCTCCGGTAAATGCAACTAGATACGTACGAAGCGATGAGCTCCATCAAGTCTTTAACTTCGATTTACTGGACGCACCTTTCAAAGCTGACTTCCTTTATGGCGTGGTAACTCGTTCTATTGAACTTATGGATTCGGTCGGCGCACTTCCTACTTGGGCATTAAGTAATCACGATTCGCCACGCGTTGCTTCTCGTATCGGAGAAGTTCAAGCGCGTGCACTTGCACTCTTTGTGATGGCATTGCCTGGCTCTTGTTATGTATTTGCTGGCCAAGAACTTGGTTTACCAGATGGTGAAATTCCAGATAGCTCTCGACAAGATCCGATCTATTTCAGAACAAAGGGAGCACAAAAGGGTCGTGACGGTGCACGAGTTCCACTTCCTTGGAGCGGAGACTCTGCACCATTTGGATTTACTACAGGAAAGCCATGGTTACCGCTGACCGACAAATGGAAAGAGCTCACAGTAGATAAGCAGAGCGCTGATCCAAAGAGCACCTTGAATCTATATCGCAGCGCCTTAAAACTTCGTACCGATCACCTGACCACACAAGGATCAATCACTTGGCTGGAGTCGCCAGAACATGGCACAAAGAGTTCCTCATTGCTGGCTGTTCGTCGAGGAAATGTTTCGATTTATATGAATCTCTCAGATTTGCCGGTTGAGGTAGAGATCACGGGCAAGTTGCTGATTATGAGCGCGGGAACAGTTGATGGTCGGGATGGAAAGATGACGATTCCCGCCGTTTCAACTATCTGGGTACATCACTAACTGACACAATACCGCCATGGAATCTACGACTACATGGCTAATAACTCTGGGTGTTCTCTCGCTGGTAATTGTCTTTGACTTAACTCTTGCGATTATCCGCCGCAATAAAGAGACAACGATGACAGAGGCTGGAATCTGGACCGTTATATATGTAGCCGCAGCGATTGCATTTGGAATCTTGATGCCAAACTGGACTACAGACCCAAATGCTCAGAAAGAGTTTTTTGCTGGATGGTTAACTGAGTACGCACTTTCAGTCGATAACATCTTTGTTTTCGTCATCATCCTGAGCAGACTGCAGGTAGAAAAGACTAAGCAACAACTAGTGCTGCTGCTTGGAATCATTATTGCTTTGGTACTACGTGGTGGATTTATTGCTGCCGGTAGCGCAATCATTGAAAAGTTCTCAGGTGCTTTCTTTGTGTTTGGTGCGTTCCTAATCTTTACCGCATATCGCTTGTTGGTTGAGGATGAAGGCGAAGAGGAGTGGAAGGAAGATCGAATGATCACCTTCCTACGTTCCAAGGGTGCGACAACCTTTGTTATCGCTCTTGTTTCTCTAGGATTTACCGACCTTGTCTTTGCTTTGGATTCAATTCCTGCGATCTTTGGAATCACACGCGATCCATACATCGTTGTCTGTGCAAACATCTTTGCGCTGATGGGCCTACGCCAGCTGTACTTCTTATTGCAAGGTTTACTACAGCGCCTGGTCTACCTATCCAAGGGACTTTCCTTCATCTTGGCATTTATCGGCTTTAAGATGTTTATCGAAGCCTTCCATGGCGTTGGAATCCACGAGATTGTAGGCGTTGAACTTCCACACGTTGCTATTGAAGTCAGCCTCTTTGTCATCGTTGCAGCGCTAACAGTCACCGCTGTGGCAAGTCTTACAGCAACACGAAAGGATGGAAGCGAGATCGTTTAGATCTCTGTTTTCATCTTTCGTAAGGTGTCACGGTTGTAATCCTTAGCTTTCTCATGGATTTTTCTGATCTGCAATGCAAAAGCTTTAATTGCAGCATCAAAAGCAGCTAGATCATTGAACTCTGCAGCCTCGGCTCGTATCAATGGTCCTGCGCCATGTGTAGTTAAAACTACTTTGTGATTGTGCTTTCCCTGATGGGGATTTGCTTCGTGAAGAACTTCAACTTCGACGCGATCGATGACAACACTAAATCGCTCCATGCTGTTGAGTTTTTCAGTTGCGATATCTTTGAAATCTTCTGCTAAATCTGCGTGACGTGTATGAATTTGTATCTTCATACTAAAAGGGTAGTACTAACACCACCGCTGTCGCTAGGGCTGCAAGAAGAAAAGATTTTCCAAGGATTACAAGCGCGGTCTTGCGATCTGCAGCTCGGTCTTCCTTGCTTGCAACGCGTTTAATGTCACCCATCTTGCCCACGTTAAAGGTTCCGGCAAAGCCATAGGCTAGACAAAACTTAGAACGCGACTGCACAAAGCCAACAGATGCAACCATCAAAGGAAAAAAGATACCTAAACGAATTTCAGTTGGGGTGTCTACCGTCGAAAAAGTTAACAAAGTTACAACTGTGAAAAACAAACCAACAAGTGCAACTAACTGCCTTCTGCGAACCTCACCCTTGCCGATATTGCAACTACCGGGAATGTATTGAACCTCAGGCATCTTCAAATTCATCTTCATCGACCCAGGTATCGGCAACTGACTCATCTTGATGCTCTACCCAAGACAAGAAGGTAGCGACAGCACGAAATGCCAGCACCGTCACAGTTAGCGCTGCGAAGGTTCGACGAATGGCTTTGAACATAGGATAAAAATACTCGCTATTGCGGAAAAAATCTCTATAAAGAGCCGAGAGCTTGTTTGATGTCCTGCCAAATATCCTCAACATGCTCACACCCAACTGAAAGTCGAATCAACTGCTCTGGAACTGATGGACTTTCAAGTGCCCAGCGGCGTCGGCGTTCCCACAATGACTCAATGCCACCAAGGCTGGTTGCGTGCGTAATTAAACGAGAAGACTCGCACACCTTCTCTGCTTGCTCAGCGGTTCCATCAACTTCAAAGGAGATAACCGCACCAAATCCTGGGTAGCGAACCTTGGTGATTTTTGCATGAGACTGAAGACGAGTAACTAGTTGCTGAGCATTTTTCTCAGCTGCTCTAAATCGCACTGGGAAGGAACGAATGCCGCGCAGAGCAAGCCATGCTTCAAAGGGTCCTGGAATGGAACCATTGAATCGACGAGCTTCTTCTAAGCGCTTAAACAATGCTGGATCAGAGATTGAAAGCGAGCCAAGAACTACATCGCTATGGCCTGCTAAAAACTTTGTTACTGAATGCATCACGATATCTGCACCCATCGATAAAGGTTGTTGAACCAATGGAGTTGCAAAGGTGTTATCAACACCAACACCGATTGTTAATTTCTTGGCCGCTGAAATAAGTGCTGGAAGATCTGCAAGATCAAGACATGGATTAGTTGGAGATTCCAGCCACAGCAATGCAGCGCCCTTCATCGCACCAATAACTCCTTCTGTGTTTGTAATATCTACAAAACGTACTTCGAGTCGTCCTGATGCATGATGTTGATTGAGCAATCCCATGGTTCCGCTGTATCCCTGATTGGATGCGACAACTGGTGCACCGATTGGCAGGATAGAAAAGACTGCGCTAATTGCAGCCATTCCAGATGAGAAAGAAAGTGTTTCTCCGCCCTCTAATTGTGAGATCGCGGTTTCTAAAGCGCTCCAACTTTCATTTCCATAGCGACCATAACCAACTGGCCCACCTGCATGATAAGTAGAAGAGAAAATTAAGGGAGGATTCAATGATGCATCAGGTGCAGCTTCAGGACGTCCTGCTGTAATCGCTGATGTTTCAGGGTGAAGACTCATGACTGAAGTCTAATTGTTAGAAAGGATTGCCATAGCCGCATTATGGCCAGGAATTCCGCTTACTCCCCCGCCTCGGACCGCACCTGCGCCACAGATGAAGATGCGTGGGTCATCGGTTTCAACTCCCCATGATTCTGGTGTTCCATCCTCGCGAAATGGCATCGATAGATCTTTGTGGAAGATATTGCCTCGTGGAAGTGAGATCGCCTCTTCAATATCTAGCGGAGTTTTAACCTCGATCGCTGCAATTACATCTTCAATTGGTTCAGCTAAGTACTCATTCAATGATGCCAAAGCTGATTTTAGTGCTGCATCACGTGCTGCATCATTATCTGCATCAAACAAAGAGGCCGGTGTATGTAAACCAAAGAGGGTCAAGGTTTGATAACCAGCATCTTGTAGCTCTTTACTTAAAATTGAAGGATCAGACAATGTGTGGCAGTACATCTCGATCGGCATCTTTGCTGGCATTACGCCAGCTTGTGCATCGGCAAAAACTGATTCAAATTGCGAGAAGGTTTCATTGGCGTGAAAAGTTCCAGCAAAAGCCAGTCGTGGATCAACCCCAGATTTAAGCTGTGGCAATCTCTTCAATAAAATATTTATCTTCATCTGTGATCCGTCAAGACTCTTGGGTGGTGTGGCTCCTCGAAGTTTTGCTAAAACCTGCGGCGCAGCATTGGAAAGAAGGTAATCACCTTTTACAACCTCACCTGATTCAGTCGAAACTTCAACTCCGTCACCTGTAGAAACAACTTGTGTTGCTTTTGAATTAAGTGAAATCTCGACTCCACTTTCAGTAGCAACTCTCAATAACTCTTTAACAAGTGCGCCCATTCCACCCTTTGGTACTTTCCATTCACCGGTTCCATTACCCATCAGGTGGTACAAGAAACAGATGTTGGCTTGCAAATCAAAGGCGGAAGCAAAGGTTCCAATGAGTGCATCTGTAAGAACAACTCCACGCACCACATCGTTGCTGAATCGTTCAGCTATAACCTTGCCAATTGGATCCTCAACTAAGTACTGCCAGATTGGATCGAGATCGATCTGCTTCTTTAATTCACTTCTGGTTTTCAGCGGCTCAAGCAAGGTGGGTGCAATACGTTCAGCAAACTGGGCAACTTCTGCGTAAAAATCCTGCCAGGCCTGCCCTTCATGCCCAGATGGATCTAACTCATTAAATGAATCTGCGGTTTGCTCATCCCATAACCTAGAAACATACAAACCCTTGTTGTCTCCGTATGGGGTGTAACTTGAAACTTCGCGAGAAACGCATTCAAAGGACAAGCCTAAGTCTTGAATAATCTTGTCTGGTAACAATGCAATTAGGTACGAATATCTAGATAGGTTTGCATCAAATTGCGGAAAGGTTCGCACACTTTGCGTAGCTCCGCCTATTTCAGGGTTCGCCTCCAGAATTCTCACTGATTTGCCGGCCCGAGCTAAGTAGGTGGCAGCGACTAAACCATTGTGCCCGCCGCCAATAATGACGACATCATATTTCTTACCCTGCATTTAAATCGCTCGTGCGATGCGATGAATTGCTTCAGTAATAATCGTTGGGCTTGTTGCAAAGTTGAGGCGAACATATTGAGAGCATTGCTTTCCATATGTGTGTCCTGCGTTAAAAGCGACGCGACCCTTTTCTAGAAGAGTTATTGATGGATCTTCGCCCAAATTAAGCGCTTCAAGATCTAACCAGGCCAAATAACTGTTATCAGGAAGGTGATACCTAACCGATGGAAGTTGAGAACTCAACAACTCTTTAATCATATGTCGGTTATGGTCGAGATTTTCAATGACCGAGTCCAGCCACACTTCACCCTCAGCAAATGCGATTGCAGTTGCAAATCCACCTAGAAGAGAGGCTCGATAGTGAACCGCAATAGGCATCTCACTTAAGCGCTTATTGATGGCTTCATTTTGAGAAACGATGATTGCGCACTTAAGGCCTGCGATATTCCAACCCTTTGAAGCAGCGGTGACAGTTACTGAAACCGCCTCGGCATCTGCGCCAAGGTTCAATATTGGAGTAAAGCTCTTGCCCTTAAATGTAAGTGGCGCATGGATTTCATCGCTAATGATTAAAACTTGGTAGCGCTTAGCAAGAGCTACCAAACGAAGTAGCTCCTCTTTGCTATAGATGCGCCCCAATGGGTTGTGAGGGCTGCATAGAAGGTGAACTTTTATCCCTGATACGTAGGCTTTTTCAATCCCATCCCAGTTAATTTCCCATGGGTTTGCTGATTCATCACCTGTTCGCTCAAATGGAACATCTACTAAATTTAACTTTGTTTCATTAATCCAGTTATAGAAGTTGTGATAAACGGGAGAGCTCAAAAGAATTGAATCACCAGGCTTTGTAAAGACTCGCAAAATTTCAACTACAGCAACACCGACATCAGTTGCAGCACGTACCTGCAGCGGATCAACCTGCCAATTCCAACGAGTGCCGGCAAAGTGTGCAAAACCTTTGCCTAATTCTGGAATAGAACCAAGGTAACCAAGATCAGATTTGGCAACCATTTCAGATAACAAATCACGAATTGGTTGGGCAACTGGGTAATCCATCTCAGCGACAGGTAGTGGAAGAACATCAGAGGCAAAGCCACGCCACTTTTCACTGCGATGGGTCTGGAGTTCTGCCAAATTAGGCGCTGAGACTGAATGATCACTCATGCCTGCAAGGCTACCTGTATTTGCCTGTTTTTATAAGCAGGCTAATGCTCTTAGAGTGCTTGCTCTTCGGGCGAAAGGCGTCTGGTGGAGTTACGAACAACAAGGGTTGTAGGTAGTACTAATGATGGCGGATCTACAACCGGTTTACGCAATCGCTCCATAATTGACCAGGCAGCCATCTCACCCATTAATGTCACTGGTTGTTCAATTGTTGTGAGCTCTGAAAACTCTGCCATTTCATGTCCATCAAAACCAATAATTGAAATGTCATCTGGTGCTCGTAATCCATGGCGGCGTAATGCTTGCATCGCTCCCATCGCCATTTCATCGGATTCGCAAAATATCGCTGTGGGGCGATTAGGACGTGCCAATAAATCATCCATCGCACGTGATGCAGTGTGCATGGTGAAATCTCCATGGATTTCACGGGATGGCAACCACTCCAAACCATTTTCCGCTAAAACCTGCATGAATCCCTTGCGTCGATCTTGTGGGACTGAAAAGTTAAATGGATCATCTGGTCGTCCAGACATTAATCCAATCTTCTTATGACCTTGATTTACTAAGTGCTGTGTAGCAGTTCTAGCACCTGCGACATCATCGATTTTGATCGATGCACACTTTTCATGATCCATTCCGACAAGAGCAATCGGAATTCCTAAAGAAAGCATTGAATCAAACTCTTCTTCAGTGGGTGGAAGTGAGATAACAATTAATGCATCCACGCGACCCTTCAGCAGTTGATGTTGAAAGAGGCGTTCGCGGCCCTTCATTTGACTGAAGTTGTAAAGAAGCAGATCTAGACCTGCTTCTCGTAGTGCTTGTTCCGCTCCGCTGATAACCTGCGAGAAATACCACCGAGAAATATAAGGAGCAACGACGCCAACTGAGTTTGTACGTCCATTTCCTGGACTCTGGCGCTCAGAGGTTAACGGGTAATTGAGTTTTTCGGCTGCGGCGATAATTTTGTCTCGAGTTTGTTGATTAACATGATGAAGTCCGCGCAACGCACGAGAAACCGTTGCGGTTGAAACGCCTGCCTCTTGTGCAACCTCTTTGATGCCAGCCATTTCACCACCTCCTCCACCTGTAGGACTGCAACAAATACTGCAAGAAGTTCTGTAACAACTGTAAAAATACGGCAAAGGTGCTGCAATTAGCAATACTGCGACTGGATCAGAGGTACATTAGGCGGCATGAGCAATCAAATTGAGACCCAGATCGATGTATCACTGACCGAGCGAAATCGCCTGACCGCATTTTTTCGCATCATTCTCGTAGTCCCGGTTTTCTTGTTCGTGGCCTCTTTTGCGCCTACTTCCTCGTCTGATTTCTCAAGTGACAATTGGAGTGCGTACGGTGCTGGATTGTTAGCACTTCCAGCTGGACTAGCAATTGTTTTTCGCCAGGTCTACCCAAGTTACGTCTTAGCCTTCAATGAAGCGCTACTTTCGCTACAAACACGTCTTGATGCCTACCTTCTGCTACTTACAGATGAGTATCCATCGATTGAAGAAAATGATGTTGTTAGCGTGACCTTCCCAGAAGTTGATGCAAAGCAACTCAATCGCTGGTTACCTCTTGTGAAGTGGTTCCTCGCGCTGCCTTTGTATCTAGTGGGAATCGTCTACGTCATCTACGCAGCGTTCTTAACTGTAATTGCATGGTTTAGCGTCTTGTTTACAGGAAACTACCCAGAGTTCTGTGCTGAAGGTGTTGTTGGAACTATCGCTTACTGGAACCGAGTAGCTGGTTATGCCCTGCTACTAGTTACAGATGAGTACCCAACCTTTTCTTTGTAAGGTTTAGCGTTCCTCAAGCAGTAAAGAAACAGAGTTGATACACCAGCGTTGGTCTGTAGGTACTTCGTACCCTTCGCCTTCAAAAACATGTCCTAGGTGAGAGCCACAAGCGGCGCAACGAACCTCTGTGCGCACTCGTGGAAATAGTGATCTATCTTCGATTAATTCAACCGCATCATCTGCGCTTGGCGCATAAAAAGATGGCCATCCGCACCCTGAATGAAACTTGGTCTCACTTCTGAATAATTCAGCGCTACACGCTTTGCACTTGTATACGCCAACCTTGTCGGTGTCTGTGTACTCACCGGTGAAGGGACGTTCTGTTGCAGCGTTGCGCAGCACCTCGTATGACAATGGATCTAAACGATTAGCTAACTCAGCTTCATCAATCTGAACTGGATACTCTTTTTCGCTCATTATTGTGAAACCGTTTCTGGGTATGGAACGCCTGTGCTTGAATGACAATCGTAACCATTGGGATTTTTTTGCAAATACTTTTGGTGGTACTCCTCGGCTTCGAAATACTCGACACCTTCTGCACTGAGAATCTCTGTACAGATTCGATCCATTCCAGCTGCTGTTAACGCCTCCTGGTACATCTGACAAGAAGCGAGCGCAACCTGCATCTGCTCATGTGTCGTTGTGTAAATCGCGCTGCGGTACTGGGTTCCGATATCTCCGCCTTGTTGATTCAGCGAAGTTGGATCATGCATCGTCCAGAACTCTTGCAATAAACGCATATACGAAACCTTTGCAGGATCAAAGACAACCTTGACCATCTCTGCATGACCTGTGACTCCTGTGCACACCTGTTCATATGATGGATTTGGGCGAATGCCACCCATGTAGCCAACACTTGTTTCGATGACGCCATCCATCTGCCAGAAGCGACGTTCTGCGCCCCAGAAACATCCCGTTGCAAAGTATGCGATTGAGTTCATGCGTGAATTGTTGCAGTATGCACACTTATTCGCACCCGCTGATAACCTTCATACTGCCCAATGAGCCCCCGTAGCTCAGGGGATAGAGCACTGCCCTCCGGAGGCAGGTGCACAGGTTCGATTCCTGTCGGGGGCACTTGAGATAGATCACCCTGAATTCCAAAACTCTTTCCCGTTCATCCTTGTATAACGCCGCTGCACAGGGGACAATTAAGACCTTGCACGCACAACTGTGTGTATTACAACTTTTACTCTGTTATTGAGTCTTACTTCCCTAAGGAGACATGCGATGGATTGGCGACATCAATCAGCCTGCCGTGATGAGGATCCAGAGCTTTTCTTCCCTGTCGGAAATACAGGCCCAGCCCTTACTCAAATCGAAGAGGCAAAAAAGGTTTGTAATCGATGCATCGTGAAAGAGCCTTGCTTGGCATGGGCACTAGAAAGCGGTCAGGATGCTGGCGTGTGGGGCGGTTTATCAGAAGATGAACGTCGTGCACTGAAGCGTCGTGCGGCACGTAATCGCGCTCGCTTAATGGAGCAGCAAAACCAGATTTAAAGTGGGAAGCGCAACTTTGCGTGCGTTCCCTTTTCAGTTGATTCCAATTTCAACTCACCCTTTAATTCATTCTCTGTCAGTGTGCGAACAATTTGTAGACCCAAGTTGGAAGAGCTCACTAAATCAAAACCTTCAGGTAATCCAACTCCATCATCAGAGATTGTTACTAAACCTTCATTGCTATAGCGCTGAAGTTCAATCCTTAGGTGGGTTCCTGATTCTGCTAGCCCATGTTCAAGTGCGTTATGAATAAGTTCTGTAACAACTAAGGACAGCGGAGTTGCGATGCGAGATTCTAGAGAACCAATTTCACCTGTTCGTTCGATCTGAAGTTCACCCATTCGGGGACTTAGCTCTAGCGCATGCGTGACTAAAGAAGAGAGAACTTCATCAAAGGCTACGGTTGTCTGGGTGCTATTCGACAGGGTTTCATGGACGACCGCGATTGATGCGATGCGGCGAACCGCTTCATCAAGGGCCGCTGCCGCTGCTGGATCTTCAATACGTCGTGATTGCAAGCGAAGCAGCGCAGAAACAGTCTGAAGGTTATTTTTCACACGGTGGTGAATCTCGCGGATAGTTGCATCCTTTGTCACCAACTCGCGGTCACGACGGCGTAATTCAGTAACATTTTGCAGCAGCACTATCGCACCAGTTTTGTCATCACCATTAATCAAAGGCAGTACTAATAAATCAATTGTTGCGCCTTGATTATCAATTTCTACTCGTTGCAATTGCTTGCCATTGAGGCGTGAGCGCACACCTTCTTCAGATGCATTAGGTGAAGCGGTAACAACTTGTTCTGCAACTTCGCCTAAGTTTCGTCCCTCTAAATCTCCACGCCAACCCATGCGAGAAAATGCAGATTTTGCGTTAGGGCTTGCAAATGAGATTGCTGAGTTTGCATCTAAACGAATCAATCCATCACCGACACGTGGGACTGGTTCGAATAGTGTTCCGGCATCCTTGTATGGAAATGAACCCTGGGCAACCATGTGATACAGGTGCTGTGCAACTTCGCGATAATTTGTTTCTAATTTTCCAGAGCCACGAGAGTGTTCAACATTTCTATGACTAGAAATAACTGCAATCACTTGACCCTCAAAGGTAACGGGAATTGTCTCGGCCTTTACCAGCATCTCCCCTATCTTTTCTGGATCGCTGGATTTGACAATCTCATCACCAGACAGTGCCTCATCAATACCAGGCTTTGCTCCCCACAGAACTTCATCTCCAATAACATCATTGATAAAAACTGTTGATGTCGTGGTGGGACGAATATGAGCAACTGCGATGTGACCAGTAGGCCACATTGAAACATCCTTGCGAATTGGTACCCACAAAATTAAATCTGCAAAGGAAAGATCAGCTAGAAGCTGCCAGTCGGCAACTAAGGCACGTATGCGATTGGCTTGATCAATAGTGATTGTTGTTCGCGCGCCAAGCAATTTTTCTAGTTGAAACATGGTTACTTCCACTCCGCCAAGTGGATCTCGATCTCTTGGGTGGCAAACCACACAAGTTCATCATCGCCCTGAAAAGCCAGAAGAGCGCATTGAATCTGCTCCCATGGCAATGCGGTTTTCAAGGTAACTGAATCCTCGTAACTTTCAGCGATCTGTTCCTCAGTTATCTCAAAAGCTAAAACAATCCCTGGAGCTTTTTCAGATAATCGAAGCTCTAACGCCTCTTCACCCGCCGCGACCGAGAGCAAATACTCAAGCTCTTCCTCATCGCAATCGAGATTGTCTGTAACAAAGGCTTGGGTTGGTGCAAATACCTCATCAGCATCAATGCTCTTGCTCAGTACAAAGGCTTCAAGCTCCTTATGACTGATGGGAAGGTAAGCGCGCATTCACCCATAGTAATAGATCTTATGAAGTGATTTCGCGGGCACATTCTGCGATCGCTTTTCGCAGATTTGAGCGTTCATTGGTCTCTACCAAGGTCGCATGTTCATCCTCTGCCGCTATGACCGATCTGCTCTCTTCCTTCAAGCTTCGAACTCGAATCGGCTTGAGCGCAGTTGTCGCGGTTAAGAAACGTGCCATTTCAGCATCACCACGTTTGCCTGCAGATTTCATATTCTGCGTAAAACTCAGATTTGCTCTTATAGATGTCTGTTGAATTAAGGCGATTACTTGGGTCAAACGATAATGCCCAAGATGATCTGCTCTTGAAACAATCATTAACTCATCTGCTTGATCACAGCACCATGTCGTAACAATTGATGTCCAACGTCGATCAGTTAAACGGTTTGATAAACCTGAAATAGAGCCGATATCGATAATGATGTACTCAAACTCTTGCGTTGCCTTATTCATAAACTCTTCTAGCTGATCAGCAGAATCTTGCGTTACCTCAGAAAGAGCCAAGTTAGGTGCAATAGATTTCCAGGTCGAGCCATCAGCAATATTTCTCATTGATAAAACCGGAGCTATCGATGGGGCCCGAAAATTTGCTTCAATTAACAAGGTTGATTTTTCAAGCAAACTAATCTCCATCGCAAGATTAAGCGCGATCAATGTGCAGCCTGTGTAACTACCGGCTGAGCCAATTGCTATGACCTTGGATGTTCGTGGCTTGCGCTGTGTCATTGCACCGGTGCGAACCATTGGAGCACGGACAAACCCTCGAACTAATGAGATTAAATCTGTTCCTACTGTTGGTAATGGATGAACAGTTCCAAAATCATCAACCCCAAGCCCAGAAATGGAAAACCCAATGAGTTGTCGAACCCTTCCTTGCAGAGTATCGATTGATTGCTTACTCGCCCCTGGCAGATCGGTGCCGTAGATCAAGAGCGCCTGCGAGGATTCCAAATGATTAGCCTGCACGTACGTATGTAAAGAGGCCCAATCAATGGCTCGAAACACAACATTCCAGCCTTGTGCATACAAAGTTCCAGCAACAAATCCTTCAGCTTCTGGATTAGCAATTGCGGTTATAACAGTGGGCATCTCGAGCTCAGACATAAGCACGCACCACTACTAAGCGACCTTGTGTGGTTGCACTTAAAAGACGCAACACCTGAGTTTCCTCAATTGCCACAGTAATTCCAACATCTCCCCCGAGTGCATTCTTTGAATCATCAAGACCCACCAAACTCACTCCGCCAAGTATCAAAATAGGATCCATAACACCTTCTCCATTGCGAGAATCCAGCACCCAATAAATATCAACAGAGTCACCAACATGTACGCCTGCTGCTAAATCTGCAGCGCGCAGACTCAAGGGAACAGCGCTGGTACTCATGGCATCTGATGAGCTTGTTACATCAGTTGTCGAAACCACTTCTCCCGCTGACATGTGGCGGGTTGCCACTAAACCAATAACTTGATCTGCAGTGTTTATGTAATTCTCTGCGCTATCACCAAGATTCATATGTGATGCAACTAAATCAGATTCGGTTATCAGATGACCAGGTGCAAAGGAATTGGCGACGACCCAAAAATTTGCACCTCTATTTGAATATGTCGAGATAAAGAAGGCTGAAACAAAGGCGGCAACAATCAAGGTTATGGCTAGGGGCAAACGGGTGCTAAAGGAGCTCTTTTTATTTTTCATAGCCGTACCCAAGGCGTTGCAATGACTAATTACTAGAACTTATCCACAATCGGTCAAAGGTATGAGGCTTTCAAAGACTTAAGAGGGATAAGGCCTTCCTGAGATCTCGCAATGGTGTGCACATGACTACACACCGTGAATATGAGCAACTACCAACCTTTACAACCATCGAACTTGTACCGATTTCTAGCGATCCTGATGAGGATTTCCTACATCCTGTACTTGAAATCTTTAAACCAGCACCAAAGATCGAGGAGGTGAAAAAGCCTCGTCTGTACTTAGTTCCGAGCACCTTTGGCGAGGAGTTTGATTCCGAATTCGCTCCGCAGCCAACTTCAGCAAATGAGCTTCCAGATATCCAAACTTTGCTGTTTCAGTTTATTCACAACGCGGTTGAAATTTGGGCGGGAAGACGTTCCCCACAGCAACTTCAGGCAATGTGCCACTACAAGGTGTATTCAGAGTTACAGAAAAGCGCAGGATCACTAAAGGAGATTGGAAAAGTTCGTAAGACAAGAATCACTCAACCTCTAGATGGAGTCTGCGAAGCAACTGTCACATTACGTTTTGGAGATCGACTACGAGTAGTAGCGATTAGATTTGAAGGGCTAGACGGACGGTGGCTGTGCACCTGTCTAACACTTATCTAAAGTTAAGCAGCGCCTCCGTGGCAACGCTTGAACTTCTTTCCTGAACCGCATGGACATGGTGCATTTCGAGATACATCGCCAGTAGTACGAACGCCTGATTCATCAGCTGCTGTGTACTGCAAACCAGATTGAGGTAACTGCTTAGCCTCAAGTCCTGGAGCTACAACTTCATTGCTCGCGCTCTCAACGGTGACTTCGATGTTAAATACAAAGCCTGCGATCTCTTCTTTAATTCCATCCATCATGGCTGCGAATAGATCAAAGCCCTCTTTTTGGTACTCAACAAGTGGATCACGTTGAGCCATTGCACGTAGACCAATTCCCTCTTGTAGGTAATCCATCTCGTAAAGGTGTTCGCGCCATTTGCGATCAAGTACAGATAGCAAAACCTTGCGCTCTAGTTCGCGCATGACCTCTGCACCTAAAGTTTCTTCGCGCTTTGCATATGCAGCTTCACAATCTTCAAGCACGCGACTAGTAATGAAATCCGCATCTAGCCCTACTCGTGAACCTGCTTCTGCTTCAAGTTGTTCGATAGTAAATGTAATTGGGTAGATGGTCTTGAGCGCGGTAAATAGGGTTTCTAGATCCCAATCCTCTGCATATCCATCAGCTGTTGCAGCAGCGATATACGCCGTCAAGGTGTCTGACATAAAGACAGAGACTTGTTCTTTAATATCTGCACCCTCTAGAACCATGCGTCGTTCACCGTAAATAACGGTGCGCTGGCGGTTCATAACATCGTCATACTTCAAAACATTCTTACGCATTTCAAAGTTCTGAGCCTCAACCTGGGTTTGCGCAGAGCGAATCGCATTTGAAACCATCTTGGATTCAATTGGCGCATCATCAGGTAATCCAGCTGCGGTTAAGAAACGCTCAACCATTCCTGAATTAAATCGGCGCATCAAATCATCTTGGAGAGATAAGTAGAAACGAGACTCACCTGGATCGCCTTGACGACCTGAACGACCGCGTAGCTGATTATCAATACGACGTGATTCGTGACGCTCGGTACCTAGAACATAGAGACCACCAAGTGCAACAACCTCTTCATGTCCCTTTTCAACTGCCGCCTTTTGACGTGCAATCTCTGCTGGCCATTCCTTTTCATACTCTTCAGCGTTATCTACTGGAGAAATTCCGCGACGCTGTAGTTCAAAATCTGCCATGAACTCTGGGTTTCCACCCAACATGATGTCTGTACCGCGACCTGCCATATTTGTTGCAACAGTTACCGCGCCCCTAACACCGGCGCGAGCAATAATTGCAGCTTCACGTTCGTGGTGCTTGGCGTTCAACACTTCGTGAGGAACTCCTGCTTTGCGTAGAAATGCAGATAGCTCCTCTGATTTTTCAACGCTAACAGTTCCGACCAATACAGGTTGACCCTTGCGATATCGCTCAGCGATATCAGCGGTCACTGCAGCAAACTTGCCAACCTCAGTCTTGTAGACCAAATCAGCTGAATCAATACGTTGTGATGGACGGTTGGTTGGGATTGGAACAACGCCCAACTTGTAAATTTGCTGGAATTCAGAGGCTTCAGTTGTTGCAGTTCCGGTCATACCTGACAATTTGTCGTATAAACGGAAGTAGTTCTGCAAGGTAATTGTTGCCAGTGTCTGGTTTTCATCCTTAATTTCAATACGTTCTTTAGCTTCTAGCGCTTGGTGTAATCCCTCGCTATAGCGACGACCAGCAAGCATGCGGCCGGTGTGCTCATCAACGATTAAAAGCTCGCCATTCATTACAACGTAATCCTTATCGCGCTTGAAAAGCTCCTTCGCGCGGATTGCGTTGTTGAGGTAGCCGATCATTGGAGTATTGGCAGCCTCGTAAAGGTTTCCAATCTGCAATAGCTCTTCAACCTTTGTTACACCTTCTTCAAGAATTCCTGATGTCTTTTTCTTTTCATCAACTTCGTAGTGAACATCGCGCTGAAGTTTTTGAACTAGGTTCGCAAACTCTACGTACCACTTGGTGGCTTTGTCTGCAGGTCCGCTAATAATCAAAGGTGTTCGTGCTTCATCGATCAGGATCGAGTCAACTTCATCCACTACTGCAAAGAAGTGATCGCGCTGCACGCACTCATCAAGTGACCATGCCATATTGTCGCGAAGGTAATCAAAACCAAACTCATTGTTTGTACCGTAAGTAATATCTGCGGAATACGCTTCGCGGCGTTCAGCAGGAGTCATGTTGGCAAGAATGACGCCAACCTTTAAACCTAAGAATCTATGAACGCGACCCATCCACTCGCTATCGCGCTCTGCCAAGTAATCATTTGTTGTAACAACATGAACTCCGCGACCTGCAAGTGCGTTCAAATATGATGGAAGGGTTGCAACTAAAGTCTTTCCTTCACCAGTACGCATTTCAGCGATATTGCCTTTGTGCATCGCTGCACCACCCATAAGTTGAACGTCATAGTGGCGCTGACCTAATGTGCGACGGCCCGCTTCGCGAACAACTGCAAAGGCTTCTGGAAGTAGATCATCAAGGGTCTCACCCTTTGCATAGCGTGCTTGAAATAAAGCGGTCTGCTCGCGTAGCTCCGAGTCTGACATCGCTGAAAAGCGAGCCTCCTGAGCATTGACCAAGGCAACGATCTTGCTAAGTTCACGAAGGATGCGTCCTTCGCCTGCACGCAAAATCTTGTCTACAAACGCTGGCATTGACCTGGCCTCTCAGTAAGGGTGTGACCCTGTTCCAAGCCCTTATCGTAGAGGTTGGGCAACGCAGGCGGTAACCGCAGTGACTGAGCCAGCAGCGTGAAAACCCTGCGAATTAACCGCTCTCAGAGCCTCTCGCAGGGTTGCCCCAGTAGTCACCACATCATCAATCAAAATCAGCTCTCCCCTGGCATGTGAGGTGATGCGAAAGGCCCCTGCAAGATTTGTAGCCCTCTCATCTCGATGCAATCCACTTTGATCCAGAACGCGACGCGAAAGTTGCAGACAATCCAGCATGTGAATACCGGTTCTATCGGAAATTTTGGTCACTAGATCCACTACAAAACTGCGACCACGTCGACGTTGCGATGATGTGCTGGATGGAACCGGAACTAATCGGGCTAAGGTTGTGTCGATCTTGGATTTTTCAAGTGCATGAATGAGTGCTTCGATGATTAACTCATCAGCACCTTTGATCCCTTGCTCTTTTGCAGCCAGAATGATTTTGGAAGCCGTCGGTGTATAAAGCAAAGATGAATGCACAGTTAAGTGATCAAACTTAGTTCGATAATAATGGGAGTGCCAACTACTTCTGCATGCTGAGCAAATACTTGGGCCCAGTTTTTGACAGCCAAAACATCTACTAGGAAATAAAAGTTGGGATAGTTCGGCCAAAGAGTTCATGCCGCATTATTAAATGTAATGCGTGCACCCATATTTCTGAGAATCAAAGTGTGGAAATTAAGCTTTGTAATCCTCAGGTTGTAATGGAATTAATCGCTGATCAATGCTCTCCCACGTATTACGAGGCAGAGTCACAACAAAGTGAGCACCACGACCGGGTCTTCCCCACGCTTCGAGTTCTCCATTGTGTAAGCGTGCATCTTCTAGCGCGATGGAAAGACCAAGACCAGTACCACCACGTGTACGGGCGCGCGATGGATCTGCTCGCCAGAAACGATCAAAGACTCGTATTAAGGCGTTTTCATCTAAACCAACACCGTAATCACGGACACCAACTGCGACATCATGTTCGCTAGCCTCGATGCGTACATCAATCTGCAGCTCTTCGGCATGATCAATAGCGTTAGCAAAGAGGTTACGAAGGATTCGTTCTACGCGGCGAATATCAGCTTTAATCATGATTGCAGGCTGAGCTGAGGTCACATAAATCTGAGTCTTGCGCTCTTTTGCGACCAACGCTAGATCTTCTGCACAACGTTGAACCAGTTGAACAATGTCGAAATCGACCGCTTCAAGAACCGCAACCTCTGCGTCAAAACGTGAAACCTCAAGGAGATCTTCTAGCAAACGCTCGAACCGGTCTAATTGAGCGACTAGTAATTCGGCACTTCTAGCGACGATTGGATCAAAGCTGTCCTTTGAAGAGTGAATGACCTCGGATGCCATACGCAAAGTTGTTAACGGTGTTCGCAGCTCATGCGAAACATCAGAAACGAAACGCTGCTGAACGCGGGAAAGGTTTTCTAAGCGCGCAATCTGTTTTTCAATAGATTCCGCCATCTCATTAAAGGCTAAGCCTAAAGTTGAAATTTCATCTTGTGATTCAACTTTCAGGCGCTTTCTAAAATCTCCGGCGGTGAACTCGGTAGCAATAACGGCAGCTTCGCGAACTGGTCGAACAACCTGTCGCACAACCAGCCAAGTAATTAAGCCAACCAATAGAAGAAGCACAAAACCGGTTAGAAATAGTGAGCGACTAATGAGGTCAAGTGTTTTTTCCTGATTTGCTAAGGAAAAGATGATGTACATCTCGTACTGACCAGCATTTGGGATCTGAACCTTTTGACCGATCGCCAAACCGTTGACCTTGGTACCAGTTAAGTAATTCATATTGGTGTACTGATAGACAAGATCTGGCTTCTTACGAACGCGCTCACTCAAGCTCTTCGGAATAGAGTTTGGATCCAAAAGATTTGAAGCAATTTCGTAGTTGTTATCCATAGTGTTACCAGGGCTACGGATGAAAACTACTTCTCGGGCATTTTCATTGGCGGTTAATGTTGTGGCCGAACTAATAACATCATCAACAACTTTTTGAACCACTGAATCTCTTTCGCCTTGCGCGAGTAAGAATCGATACTCGGCTGTGAAGATAGTTGAGCGGGCCTCAACCAGGGCTGAATTCAGATTTACATCCTTAACACCTGCAGATAACTGCGAATTCAGCGCTGAGCCAGTAACTCCTGTAACGCCTAGAGAGAGAATAACTGTTGAGAAAATTACCTTGATTGCAAGGGAGTTACGGATTCGCCAATAAATTCGGTTCATTATTAGGAACCGCCCATCACTCCAGCTTTGTAACCAACTCCGCGCACAGTTACAACGATCTCTGGGTGTTCTGCATCATGTTCAATCTTGGAACGAAGACGCTGAACGTGCACATTAACTAAACGAGTGTCTGTTGAGTGACGATAACCCCAGACCTCGCTGAGCAACGCATCACGGGTAAAGACTCGACCTGGCTCTTTAGCCAATGCAACGAGTAGATCAAACTCCAAGCGGGTTAAAGCGATTTGCTTGCCACCACGGGTTACTTGGTGTGCTTGTACATCAATAGCTAAATCACCAATTGTTAAGAGCCCTGAAACATCTGCGTTTGTTCGACGTAAGCGGGTTCTAATTCGTGCAATGAGTTCGGAAGGATGACGAAATGGCTTAACCATGTAGTCATCGGCACCTGCCTCTAAACCTTTTACAACATCTTGGGTGTCACCCTTTGCCGAGAGCATGACGATCGGAACCATAGATTCTGCGCGAATTAATTTGCAGACTTCGATTCCATCAAGTCCGGGCAACATGACATCCAACAACACTAGATCTGGTGGGTTGTTACGGAATACATCCATAACCTCATCACCACGACTTACTAGATCCACATCGATGCCGGCACCGGTTAAAACGATGCCGAGCATCTCTGCGAGATCCTGGTCGTCATCGACGACCATAACTAAAGTCATTAGCTACCGTGCTCCCAAGAGTTCAGGTACATATCTTGCGCAGGAGTAAGAACGTCGATGCGTCCACCCATGCTGATTAGCTTGAGTGCCGCAACTTCCTTGTCGATGTATGAAGGAACTTCGTGAACGCCTGGCTTTAGGTTCTTTGCTTCCTTCACTAAGTACTCAGCTGTTAATGCTTGATCTGAGAATGACATATCCATTACAGATGCTGGGTGACCTTCTGCAGCTCCTAGGTTAACTAGGCGACCTTCAGCTAGGAGAAGCAAACGACGCCCATCTGACAGTACATATTCATCTGTCTGGTGGCGCATCTTTGCATTCTTCTTCTTTGAGTTCTGCTCAAGCCAAGCAACATCGATTTCAATATCGAAGTGACCTGAGTTAGCCATGATTGCGCCATCCTTCATAACAGCAAAGTGCTCATCACGAAGTACATCGCGGTTACCTGTAACGGTGATGAATACATCACCAAGCTTTGCAGCATCAAGCATTGGCATCACGCGGAAGCCTTGCATCATTGCATCAAGTGCCTTAGTTGGATCAATCTCAGTAACGATTACATCTGCGCCCATACCCTTAGCACGCTCTGCAACACCCTTACCGCAGTAACCGAAGCCGGCTACAACTACAACGCGACCTGCAAGCAGGAAGTTGGTTGCGCGGAAAACGGCATCAAGTGTTGATTGACCTGTTCCGTAACGGTTATCAAACATGTGCTTTGTATCTGTGTCATTCACAGCGATCATTGGGAACTGAAGCGCCCCATCCTTTGCCATCTGGTTAAGACGGATAACACCTGTTGTTGTCTCTTCGCAACCACCAGCGATGTTAGGAATTAACTCTTTGCGAGTTGTGTGCAATGTGTTAACAAGATCGCAACCATCATCAAATACTTGGTGTGGTTCGATATCAAGAGCTGCGTTGATGTGCTTGTAGTAACCATCACGATCAACTGCATTGCGAGCAAATACTGAGATTCCGTATTCGTGAACTAGAGCTGCTGCTGTGTCATCTTGTGTAGATAGTGGGTTTGATGCGCACAATGCGATCTCTGCTCCACCAGCCTTCAAGACGCGCATCAAGTTAGCGGTCTCTGTTGTTACGTGCATGCACGCAGAAATACGCACACCTGCGAATGGTTGTGACTTTTCAAAACGCTCACGAATTTGAGCAAGCACAGGCATATTGCGCTCAGCCCATTCGATGCGCTTACGACCTTCTGCTGCAAGTGATGCATCAGCAATGTCATGCTTTGGAAGAGTTGAAGTAACTGGAACGTTCACGTAAATCTCCTTAATTGGTAATCAAAGTATTAATTGGATACCTAAGGCGTAGGGCTCTACTGTGCTAGGCGGCTATAGGCATAGGTTACTGCCCTCTTGCGAAAAGTACGTATTGGAAAACGGGGATTAGCCGCGTATTACAGAGAGAACCGCATCACGTACCGACTCCATTTGAGCCTGAGTTGAAGCCTCAACGTTAAGCCGTAGTAGAGGCTCGGTATTTGAAGGACGCAGGTTAAACCACCAGGTATCCCCGTTTACCGTCAGGCCATCTAATTCATCAATCACGACATTGCCTGATTCGTAACTCTTGCGAACTAGTTCGGTTGCTTGTTGTGTATCGGCAACCTTTGAGTTGATCTCACCACTTGAGTAGTAACGATTAAAGGGAGCTAGTAGCTCGGACATCGTTGTATTGCTTTCACCAAGAGCTGCGATCGCATGCAGTGCTGCAAGTGCACCACTATCTGCCATCCAGAACTCTTTAAAGTAGAAGTGTCCCGAATGCTCGCCACCAAAGATTGCTCCACTTTCAGCCATCATCTTCTTAATGTATGAGTGTCCTACTCGACTTCTTAAACCAGTGCCACCATTTTCATCAATCACTTCTTGCACCGCGCGCGATGAGATTAAGTTGTAAATGATCTTTGAGCCAGGACGCTTCTTCAACTCTCGTTGTGCAATCAAAGCGGTAAGTGCTGAAGGATTAACAGCAACACCTCGTTCATCAACTAAGAAACAACGATCGGCATCTCCATCAAAAGCCAAACCTAAATCAGCCTTCTGGTCGATCATCGCTTGTTTTAAATCCTTCAAAGTTGTTTCATCTAAGGGATTTGCCTCGTGGTTTGGAAATGAACCATCTAGTTCGAAGTACATAGGAATGACTTCACAATTGAGCCGTGCAAAAATGGCTGGGGCTGTGTGGCCAGCCATTCCATTGCCTGCATCAACGATGATCTTTAGCGGGCGAATCTTTGTGACATCGACAAGGGTTAAGAGATGGTCGACGTACTCTTCCAACATGTTGCGTTGCTTCTCGACCCCAACGTTTCGCAACGCTATTGGCGAACCTTCGCGAACAAAGTTCTCAATAGTGACTAACCCAGACTCTTTTCCTATGGGACGAGCTTTGCTAAGACACAACTTAATTCCATTGTATTGAGCGGGGTTATGACTTGCGGTAAACATCGCCCCTGGTAGTCCTAACTTTCCAGAAGCGAAATACAACATATCTGTTGAGGCTAAACCGATTCGAATTACATCCATACCTTGGGATGTCGCACCTGCCGAGAATGCATCTGCCAACTCAGGAGATGAAGGGCGCATATCCTCGCCAATAACAATGGTTCCGGGTTCACGTTCTATTTGTAAGAAACGAGCAAATGCTAATCCAGTTGCAAAAGCGAAATCTGCATCAATTTCTGTATCTACCAAACCTCTAATGTCGTAGGCTTTAAAAATATTAGGAATGAGTTCCATAATTTTTAAGATGGAACTGCGCGTAGGTGACCGCGGCGACCTAATTGCTGCTGTGCAGATGGTGTTTGAGTTGGCGCAATCGCCTCAATATCTTTTGCTGCAACTTCACGGACCGCATCAGCTATCGCCATCAAATCATCATCGCTAGGTCCTTGTGATGTGCCATCAAGTTCTTGCTTGATAACGCTCCAACCGTGAGGAACCTTTAATCGTGTTCCATGAACAACGCACAAATCGTAAGCATGCGGCTCTGAGTACGTTGCTAGTGGTCCAACGACCGCAGTTGATTCTGCATACACATAAGTCAAGGTCATGGTTGCATGAGATTTGCATCCAGCGCGGGAGCAACCGCGTCCACCTTGAGTTCTCATAAGTGAAACATTAGTGGGAGCGGGTATGAAAAGTTGGGATTATCAAGGATTTAAAATGCGGATATTTGAGTCAGGAATCTCGACGCGAGTAAGAACGCTACCCGGTGCTATCGGGAAATACCCATAACCGTTAACTGATGAAACCAGCGCACCTGCATAGGTCTGCTTTCCAACCTTAGTGATAGTAAATGATCGCGCAGCAGCAGGCACGCGCCAGGTCGCAACATCAGTGCCCTTGATTGCCTTGCGAATTGATTTGCCATTAACCAAGGTGACCTCAACTGCAACATTAATTTCTGAGCCCGCAAAAACAACAAGTGGGGTTAGGCCAGTGACCGCCATTGTGAACTCACTTAGCTCTGGGGCTGCTGTACTCCACGTAAAGTCTTTTCCTCCCCCAATTGCCACTGATGATTCAACTGCAGCCACTACGGGTTCCGTTGAAGTTATCTTTAAAGCAAAAACTGAAGAGGAAATCTTGGGTGAGAAAGTAAATTCAGTTACCAGTCCCGCCGAAACACTTCGTGAATTCAGACCAACTGGGATAAACACGCCATCCGCAGAGAGAAGTTCCACGGTAACGCTGGCATCAACATCTCCGGGAGTTAGGACTCTAAGAACATGAGCTGGTGCCGCACCTTGCCCTGGTTTCTTTCCTTGATTTGGAATCGCAGGAATTACAACTGTTTTACTTGGTGAAGTTGTTGGGTTAACTAGATCTCCACCTAATGCACGCAAGCCCTTGCCTTGTTCATCAATCATGAAGGAGTTAATTCTGCCTGAACGTGGAACAACGTTTACAGTTAACGTCTTATCACCTGGTGCAAGGGAATCAACTGGAATGACTAAGTAATTTTTCGATGGAACATTTAATGTTCGTAAAGGTTGCTTTCCGTTTTCAGTAAAGACGTTGACATCTACGACAGCATCGCTCAAGCCACTATTAACAATTATCAAGCGACCTTTAGTTGTGATGTCAGCACTTGCGCCAACAAACCATTGTGAAGAGGCTGGCCCTGAACAAATTGCTCCGCCCGCCCAATTGCCCGTTTTGCTCTGCCAGACAACTGGCGTTGAACCCTGCGCATCAAATAGTAAGGAGTCCTTCATTACAGGAAGACGTAAAACCTTTACTGAATCTGTTTTTGTGCTTCTGTTTTGCAACCTTTGGAACTGAGTTTTTTTGGATGAGAGAGAAATCTGTGATGACAAGCCTGAAAGCGTTGGCGGACAAACAACCGCGGGATAGTTCTCTGAGTAACTCTTCTTAGTGACCGCAACATTGAGAGCCGAAGCAATGGTGATTGCACCAGCAACAAAGGCTATAAATCGAAGGGGGCGGGAAAAGTTCATGCCAGCTCCTTCTCTGAGATATCACTCTTACGACGGCCTGCAGGAAGGGCCATCACAAGCACAATGACAAAGAAAATTAACTGCAAGGAAAGCCAACCACGGCGAATCGTTCCATCGTGAATTAATGAGATTTCTCCCGGCTCAGTCACGGTAAAGGTTGGTAGCCCTTGCTCATTCTTATTGCGATCTAGTCGGTAACCATTTTCTAGAACCTGCCAAGAACGATTGTATGTTTCTGTCAAAATCAAAGTTCCAGCTGATGGCACAAATGTTCGTGCACCAACCTCACCAGCTTCTAACTCTTTGCGCACTCCATCAGCGCCTACAAACATTAATCGTGAAGCCGGTGCTGTAACTCTCCAAACAACACCAAGTGAGGTTGCAGAGGTTCTAGAAAATCCACCGAGTCCATCGATAGAGCGAATGATCTCTCTTTTAAATGGAGCCTTCACGTAAAGGTACTTCACACCGAAATCACTGAGCGTTGAACTACTGCTGACTCCAGAACCATCAATAAGTCCACGTGCAGCATCTGCAATTGCAACGGTCAAAGTTGGTGCTACATCTGGTTCGCCCAGTGAAATGTCTTTGCCACGCGATAGGTAGTACTGAATCTTCTTCTCATTTTCACTGCCGACCTCACGCAAAACAAGAATCTTTACATCTTTTTCAACACTCAAGAAGGCTGGCATTACCGTTTCACGATTTGCTTGAACTAATGAATCCGCACCTTTACTTACCGACCACCCAATTGCCAGCACTGAATAGGCAAATGTGGTGAACAAAAGTAAGGCAGACAATATGTGACGGTAATGAATGTGGCTCAAAACCAAAGTTTCACGTAAGCGATCGAGCAACACTGTGCCCGCAGCGACCGCAGCTAGCGTCACCAGAACAAGTACAGGTCCTGGCCAAACCTTAGAAGAGGCTTCATTGCCATGAGTTGAGATTGAAAGTGATGAAATTACAACCGCTATAACTAATGCTCCAACACCGTATTCTGCAATTCGTCGCGCATGTGTTGATGAAAAGAGCGAAACGATCAAAACCAGCAAAATTGGGCTAACTAACCAAATAGGTAATGAGTTTGCACCACCCGGATTTCCGAGTAACGCATTAATTGGTCCGCCGCCAGAAATAAGCAATCCTGGCTCTACTAATAAACGGCTTGGATGCGTGATTGTTTCTAGTGAGTATGGAATATTCATAACAAAGGGAACAAAGATTAAAGCTGCACGCTTTTGGAGACGCAGCGAGTACAAAGGTGCGTTTGCTTCCTGTGCATGTTTTTCATAATCACTTAAAGTTGAAATCAGACCGGCAGCTAAACCGATCATAAAGATCATGAGCGAGAAACCATAGAGCACGGCTAATAGGAGCGAGACACCTGCAATTTTTCTCCAGGTAAAGCTTTCAATCTTTTCAATATCGCGCAGAAGCAGTGCAACTAATGGTGCCAAGATCATAAACAAAACTGTTGCTATGTGACCTGTTGATACCGCCGCAATTGCTACCGGAGAAACCGCATAAAGAAATGCTGCGGGAATTGAGATCCAGGTATTTCCGGTTAAACGCTTGAGAAGCTTTGAAGCGGTAAACATCATGAGGACAGGTGCAACCAAGAAGAAGGTTGTGATCAAGAACTGGACTTTGCCCAAGAAAAATAGGGATGCTGTTGCTGTGATCGCTACCCAGGTTGGGGTCGCAACGGTTGAGCCCATTCCAACTTGGTGCCATGACTCAAAATATGTGCGCCATAAATCGGTAGCTCCTGCTGGCGAAATAGGCAACGCTCCCCCGACAAGTGCACCAAATCTGTTGCGAGAGTTCAGGAGGCTGATCAGCGAAATCAAAACAAAGCCAATTACTTCTGGACGCTTGAAAATACCAAACCAATGGTTGGTACTTACAGGAGTGAGTAAGTCTTCATCCTCATTGGTATCTAAAACTGAAGTTGTTGAAACTTGATTGTTTTCAGGAAACAACTTTGCACGTACCGCGTCGACGACACCTTCCGATGCAAGTCGGATCTGTGACCAGCGTGGTGGAATGAATTCAGCGATAACTCGGGCTGACACAAATCGCTGCTTTTTACGCACCTTGCGCGCAGCAATGATTAATCCTGGTCTAACAATTAAAGATCCAACAGCCAAGATTTCATCGGCGGCATAACCCGGTAGTTTTGCAATTAAATAGCCAATCGCTCTAGCAATTGCTGTTCCCAGCAACTGAATTACCAGCCATGGCAAAATCCACCACGAAGAGTTTGAAAGCAAAACATAAGCGGCGTTACGTCGATCTAGTAATAAAGGTCTGTGAAGAAATGCGCCATCGACTTCAACAGTTCTGCGTTCATTGGCTGATGCTTGTGCGTGAAATGCAACAGCACCTGTTGCCGCCATTACAGAATGGCCGGCAGCACGTGCGCGCCATCCAAAGTCCACATCATCTCTAAACAAAGTCAGGTTGGGATCTAAACCACCAAGCTCTTCAAAAACATCCCGGCGGATCAAAGCGCCAGCTGTGCTGACAGCTAATACATCATGGTTTCCATCATGTTGGCCTTGGTCATACTCCAAAGGTTCCAGCCCTGTCCATCGTGCACCATTACCTGCAATGCTGACACCAGCTTCAAGTAAATGTGTTCGGTCATGCCAACCCAATAACTTGGGACCGACCATAACAACTTGAGGTCGATCATCGATTGCAGCTAATAACTCTGCGAGCGCGGTGGGTGCAGGTGCGCAATCATCATGGATTAACCAGATCCATTCATGGTCAACTGATTTAGGTAATTTGTTAACAGCTAGAGAAATTGCTTGACCGAAACCGGTTTCAACATCAGCCGAGATAAATGGGATGCGTGCAGATTTTAAAAGTTTTGTTGATGAATCCTGCGACCCTGTATCAACCGCGGTAATTAAATCAATTGGTCGAGTTTGCGAGGTGAGCGCTGCAACAACTTCGGGCAACCACACCGCTCCATTGTGGGAAACAAGAACAGCGGTTACACGATGCTTATCGACTGCGGCTTGGGAAGCCATAGGTATAACTCACTTTCTCGTTAGAGAAATGTGAACCTTACGCAGTACGACGCTTTAAGCGACGACGCTCTCGCTCTGAGAGACCGCCCCAAATTCCGAAGCGCTCATCGTGAGCAAGTGCGTACTCAAGACATTCGGAGCGAACATCGCATGAAAGACATACGCGCTTTGCTTCACGAGTTGAGCCACCCTTTTCTGGGAAGAAAGCTTCTGGATCAGTTTGCGCACATAGTGCGCGCTCCTGCCATGAAAGCTCCATGTTTTCGCCAGATGCGAGTGTGATTGTTGGACCTGAAGTGGGGATTGGGGAGTTCTGGGCTGCGGGTTGAATCGGCATAACGTCGATGCTCCATTAGCTAGATCTTGTCTCATCCCTCTTGGAAAAGACTTTCTTAGGAGTGAATTACACGCTTGTAACTCGCTCATGTCAAGCCCAGGAAAAGGAATTTACGCCTGAACTACTGCGGAATTGGAAGAATTTCGCCCTTTGTGACAAAAGATGAGGCAATTTTCGCCGCTTTATCGACAACAGCCCCCGCTGCGATAAATGAGTTGGTGATGATCGCCTGGCTACCAATCACCGCCCCAGCTTCGATGATGGAGCCATCGATATCTGCACCGGCTCCTACTGAAGCACCGCGCCCGACACAGCTACCACCGGTGAGCTGCGCCGATGGATCAACGATTGAACCTGGCATCGCAAGGCCAGGACCGGTTCGAAGAACGATATCTGTTGATGCCTTTAACAAAGCTTTTGGTGTTCCAATATCTAACCAATATGCATTTTCAAGAAATCCATAAATCTTTGCACCGTTACTGACTAACTGCGGAAATGTTTCGCGTTCTACTGAAACAACAGTATCTAAAGGAATTGTATTTATCACTCGAGGGTTAAAAACATAGCAGCCTGCATTAATTTGATTTGTTACTGGGTTATCCATCTTTTCTAGAAAAGCGGTAACTCTGCCTTCGGCATCAGTTGGCACACAACCAAATGCTCGGGCATCTTCTACCTGAGTTAAATGCAAAGTTACATCTGCATCATGTGCTTCATGTTGTCTGATCTGCTCTGCTAAATCATGTGAACTAAGGACATCGCCATTTAAAATAACTACTGACTCTTGCGTGTCTAGTAACTGTGCTGCATTTCGGATCGCACCACCAGTTCCAAGTGGCTCTTTTTCAACCGCATACTTAATGCTCATCCCCCACTGCGATCCATCTCCGAAGTACGGGGTAAAAACATCTGAAAGATAGGAGGTTGCTAAAACAATCTGCGTAATTCCGGCCTTTTTCGCCATCATTAATTGATGCTCAGTGACAGGAATTCCTGCGACGGTAAGCATTGGCTTAGGAGTATTGCGAGTTAATGGCATTAAACGTGTACCAAAGCCACCTACCAACAAGATTGCTACAGCCACTTTTACGCCTTCAAACGTTGAACTGCATCTGCAATGTGGGCATCAGAGGCTGTCATTGCGATACGAATATGGTTCTTTCCCATGTGGCCGTAAAAGCTGCCAGGGGTTGCAAGGATTCCACGCTCTGCCAGCCAGGCAACGCTTGTCCAAGCATCTTCATTGCGGGTGCACCACAGATATAAACCAGAATCACTGAACTCAACTGTAAATCCCGCCGCCTCTAGTGCTGGGCGCATCACATCTTTACGTGCGTTATAGCGAGCGCGTTGTTCTGCAACATGAAGATCATCTGACAGTGCAACTGTCATCGCCTTCTGCACCGGTAGCGGAACCATCATTCCGCCATGCTTTCGAATCTCACGGATCTGTGCGATTAAAGCACTGTCTCCAACCATGAAAGCTGCGCGATAACCAGCCATAGATGAACGCTTTGATAATGAGTGCACCGCCAGAATATTGGTGTTGTCTCCACCTGTTTGCGATAAGACAGATACTGAATGTGCTGTGTGATCAAATTCGAGATAACACTCATCAGAAATCAAAACTGATTTATTATTACGAGACCAATCAATGCAGGCTTTTATCTCATCGATGCTATGAACTCGCCCAGTTGGATTTGATGGAGAGTTCAGCCATGCTAAATCTGCAACGGGCCAGCTCTTTGCATCAATTGCAACTGGAACAGATTCTGCACCGGCTAATACCGCTCCTACGTGATACGTCGGATATGCAATCTCTGGAATCAACACTGTGTTTGATTCAAGATAGGTAGGAAGCCAGGCAACTAACTCTTTAGAGCCAATCAAGGGAAGGACATCAAACTCGCCTGTTGCACCTAAACGCTCTATCGCCCACTTTTTAATCGCTGCGCGAAGCTCTGCAGTTCCAGCTGTTACTGGATAACTTGGAGAGTTTGATGCATCGCGAAATGCTTGTTGAATAAATTCAGGGGTTGGATCTACAGGAGTTCCTTGTGAGAGATCAATAATCCCCTGCGGGTGGGAACGAGCCTTCTCACCGTATGGCGCTAACGCATCCCACGGAAAATCTGGGAGCTGGGCACGCAATGGTTACTCGCTCTTTGGTGGTCGCGCTGCGATTGAAGCGTGATCTGTTCCAGTTGGGCCAACCTTGCTAGCTCCACCTGGTGAACCGATTTCAATAAAGAACTCTGTGTTGACCTTGCCAAACTCTTTCCACTGACCAGGAACATCATCTTCGTAATAAATAGCTTCTACTGGACAGACCGGCTCACATGCGCCGCAATCCACACACTCATCAGGCTGGATGTACAGCATGCGATCGCCTTCGTAAATGCAATCAACCGGGCACTCTTCGATGCAGGACTTATCTTTTACATCGATGCATGGGTCTGCAATCACATAGGTCACGGGCGGCCTCCAAAGTGTTGGGCAAAGTATCTGCCCGAATTCTAATGGCAACTCTCGCTAGTGCGCGATATTTACCGCTGGTTGATACGGAAAGGTGGGCTTATCGTTGTCTCATGCCAACAGAGCTCGAGACACAATTCACCGAACTCATCGGCTCACGGGTGAGCATCAGACTCCATGATCCTGAAGGCGGATTTCGTGACATTCTGGGGCATCTACTGACCCCGTACACATTGCGCAATAAGCGTGGGGAGATAATCGAATTCTCTCATAGTGAGATTTTTGTCTGGAAGCAGGTGATTGAAAAGGTATGAAGTTATACGACACCCAATCACGACAACTCAAAGAGATAGATGTAACGCGCAAGCAAATTCAGATGTACTGCTGCGGCCCTACTGTCTACCGTGATGCTCATGTCGGAAATCTTCGAACCTTTCTACTATCAGACTTAATTGCACGTGTTGTTCAACTCAATGGTTCACATCCATACCTAATTCAAAACATTACCGATGTTGGACATATGTCTGAAGATTTCGTCAATGATGACAAGATGCTAACTCAGGCTAAGTTAGAGAAAGTTGATCCCTTTGAGATCGCTCGAAAGTATGAAGCGAAGTTCCATCAAGATTTAGCAGATCTCAATATTGTGCCGGCTGCGGGTTATCCGCGAGCAAGTGAAAGCATTGATTTGATGTTGGCTCTGATTGGAAAGTTGATCGATGCTGATTTTGCATATGTCGGTTCCGACTCTTCTGTGTATTTCAGCGCTCAGAAGTTTGCAAGCTACGGTGCAATCAGTGGAAATAAACTTGATTCGCTAAAGCCAGGCCATCGATATGAATACTCTGAAGATGGGGCGAAGAGATTTCACGCCGATTGGGCATTATGGAAAGCTGCCGGTGATCGCACTGAAATGGTGTGGGAATCTCCGTGGGGTAAGGGATTTCCGGGTTGGCACATTGAGTGTTCAGTGATGTCCCTAGAGTTATTGGACGGACATGTTGATATCCATGTGGGCGGAATCGATCTTCGTTTTCCTCATCATGAAAATGAACGCGCACAGTCCAATGCGCTGATTAATACTGAAGCGGTCGATCTCTGGGTCCATGGCGAGCATCTACTTTTTGAAGGTAAAAAGATGTCAAAAAGTTCTGGAAATGTTGTTCTTTTAAAGGATGTTATAGAGCGTGGAATTGATCCTCTCGCTATTCGTCTTTGTTTCCTGGAAAACAAATATCGCTCTCAAATGGATCTGACCTGGAGTTCAATTGAAGCTGCGCACGAGACCTTAAAACGTTGGCGCATGAAGATGTCTCAATGGGGCTCAGAAAACACAATGCAGATTGATCCCGAGATTGAATCAGCATTTAACACCGATCTTGATACCCCACGTGTCATCATGCGATTGCGTGAGATTGAAAAGTCAGAGTCTGAAAACAAGGCTTCGATTTTTCGCTATGCAGATCAAGTTCTAGGACTTGATCTTGATCGCCCACTTGAGGCAAAAGTTCTGACACCTCAAATGAAGACTCTCTTGGATGAGCGAGCTCTTGCCCGTACTGAAAAGCGATGGACAGATAGCGATCGACTACGAGTTGAGTTAGAAAATCTTGGCTTGGAAATTAAAGATACGCCCGAAGGTCAAAGCTGGAGTTAGAGCGGCGTAATAATTGCTACAACGATTGCAATAAATCCAAAGTTGATAAGTGAAACTCCGATGGTGTCACCTTGAACAAGATACTCATCATTGAGTCCAGGAAAACCTGCACGCAGCACTACTAGCGCCCAAGCAATCGCTGCAATGAATTTATAGGTGCGCTTTCCCCACAATCTTCCAGTAGCCCAGATGCCCGTTCCTGTCGCTACCAGAGACACAACTAGTCCTACAGGTGGATAAAAGCTATGAATGAAGATTGAACTTGCGCCAAGTGCTGCGCCAAATAAAAGTGAGTAGATACCTTTCATTACAGCGTTATTCCAGAGGTTAAATCTGTTTCTCGGCCATGTGAATCAAAGGGTTCACTCTTAACCCCTTTTACTAGCGTGTAGTACTCATCGCCCCAAATCTGTAACCCTAAATTATTGGAAAGGGCAAAGAAGGGACCATCTAATGAAATCTGAGTCTCGTGGGCTTTCATGGCAGCCATCTTTGCGTCCACATAATCAACGCCATTAATCAAAGTTGTAACAAACTCATCATCTTTTGCAAATGGAAGATCATCAACGCTTTCGGCGCCAAAGAAATCTGAACCAATCTCTTTCATCTTTGCAATACCTTCAGCTAAAACTGATTTAGGCATAGTGTTCCAGTAAATCTTTTGAATCTGCCATGTAGATAACTCTGAGGCTCTCATGGCGACACGATGTGCCTGAATATGATCGGGGTGACCGTAGCCGCCGATTTCATCATAAGTAATCAAAATGTGTGGCTTAACTTCTTCAATGATTTCAACCAAAATCTTTGCTGCTGTATCTACATCTGCCTGCCAGAAAACATCTGGCCGATTGTTTGGCTCCGTTCCCATCATTCCGCTATCGCGGAACTTTTTTGATGGGGCACCCAGAAAACGATAATCAGAAATACCCAAAGCCTTCATTGCATCAGCTAATTCAGTTTCTCGATGTGTCCCTAATTGATCCTTTTGACTACTTGCCAAATGTGAAAGGGAGGGAACCAAAACTTCGCCTTCTTCTCCCCGAGTGCAGGTCACCAGCGTGACATGTGCCCCACGATCTGCGTACAAAGCCATTGTCGCCCCGTTATTGATGGTTTCATCATCAGGATGTGCATGTACGAGCAGGATGCGGAAGCCTTCATAGGAGCGGTTCATGTTTGGTAATTCTGCCGTACGATTAGACCAATGAGTAACGTAGACACATCCAACAAGGCTCGCTTGCCGCGCGATGAGCGCCGAGCATTGCTGTTATCTGCTGCACTAGAAGTATTCACCGCAGCTGGCTATCACTCTGCAGCGATGGATGAGATCGCAGACCGTGCAAATGTCTCAAAGCCTGTTTTGTATCAGCACTTTCCTTCAAAGCTCGAGCTGTACTTGGCTGTTTTGGATTTACATATTGACTCATTGGTTTTTGAAATCCAAAAGGCGATCGCATCGACTCCAGACAATAAAGATCGAGTTCATGCAACGGTTGATGCCTATTTTGCATTTATTGAAAAGGAAGGCGAAGCCTTCCGCTTGCTCTTCGAGAGCGATATGAGCGTTGAACCACAGGTTCGTGAACGTTTAAATCGAATGACGTATGACTGTGCAGCTGCCGCTAGTGCGGTTATTGCAATAGATACTGGCCTACCAAAAGAGGCATCAATGCTTTTGGGTGTTGGAATGATTGGTTATGCGCAAGTAACTGCTCGTCACTGGCTCGAACGAGATAGCAAGTTGACTCGACAAGATGCTGTGGCATTAGTTCACAACCTCATGTGGCGAGGCATTTCAGGTTTTCCGCGCAATTAATATCGTTAGGATTAAATAAACATGTCACCAACCTTTGCAGAGTTGCCCCTGCGCAGCCAAACAATTGAAGCGCTACATGCACACGGCTTTTTAGCACCATTTGCCATTCAAGAGATGGTTTTACCTATCGCACTTGCCGATGGTGATGTTATTGGTCAAGCCAAAACTGGTACCGGAAAAACTCTAGCTTTTGGAATTCCTGTTATCGAAAGAGTTATCGCACCTAACGATGCCGAGTGGGCAGATTTCGCCACTAAAGGAATGCCACAAGTATTAATCGTTGTTCCTACACGTGAACTATGTACGCAGGTAACTCGCGACATTGAAGAGCTTGCCTCTAACCGTGGAATTCGCACCCTTGCTGTTTACGGTGGACGTGCATTTGAACCTCAAATTGAAGCTTTACATGCAGGAGTAGAGATAGTTGTTGGAACTCCTGGTCGCTTGCTCGATCTTTCACGACAGGGTCAACTCAAGCTCAAAGAGGTATCCCGCTTGGTTTTAGATGAGGCTGATGAGATGTTGGATCTTGGCTTCTTGCCAGATGTAGAAAAGATTTTGTCTAGTACTCCTAACCGTGCGCAAACTATGCTGTTTTCAGCAACAATGCCGGGAGACATCATCGCTCTTGCCCGTCGCTTTATGAATCAGCCAATTCATATTCGCACACAAGATAGTGAAGATGAAGGCGCAGTTGTTACCCGAATTAAGCAGCATGTTTTGCGTGCTCACGCTCTCGACAAAATAGAGATGCTGGCTCGAATCTTGCAAGCCGATGGACGTGGACCAACAATGGTTTTCTGTCGTACTAAGCGCACAGCACAAAAGACCGCTGAAGATTTAATGGAGCGCGGCTTTAAAGCAGCACCAATTCACGGAGACCTTGGACAAAGTGCCCGCGAAAAAGCTTTGAGCGATTTCAAGGCTGGAAAATCAGATGTTCTTGTTGCAACCGATGTTGCTGCACGCGGAATTGATATTGATGGAATTACTCACGTTATTAACTATCAGTGTCCAGAAGATGAAAAGACATATGTTCACCGAATTGGTCGCACCGCTCGTGCAGGTGCACACGGAATTGCAGTGACCTTTGTTGATTGGGATGAATTAGCTCGCTGGAAGATGATTGACCAAACCCTCGAACTTGGCTTAGCAGAGCCAGAAGAGACATACTCTTCATCTGAACATCTCTATGAAATGCTCAACATCCCAGCTGGATCAAATGGCCGCATGGTTAAAGCTAAGCCCGTTGTTAAGGCGGAAAGCAAAGAAGCTCGTCCTACACGCGCAAAGCAAGAGGCTCCAAAGCCACGCACCGAGCGCACTCGTACACGTACTAAGAAGTTTAAAGAGAGCTAAGCGGCAACAAAGACGCGAATCGCATCGACAAGCATTTGTACTGCGATAGCTGCCAACAAGAGACCTGCAATTCGGGCGACCAGGGTTACTCCTGACTCCTTAATGACATTCAAAATAGTTGTTGAGGCCATTAACGCGATCGCAATCGCAATATGAACCGCTACAACAGCTGCCGTTAAACCCAAGGCCATCGCAGTTGTATCTACCTGCTGAACGAAAATCATCGTTGCAACAATTGCACCAGGGCCAGCCAAAATGGGAGTTCCCAGTGGAACCAATGCGATGTTGGAATCTCCATCATCCCCATGCTTCTTGGCGTTACCTGTTAATAGTTCAAGTGCTACCAATAACAAGAGCAATGCGCCTGCAGCCTGCAGCGCTTCCATTGAAATATTGAGGTAGTTCAATATTGCTCGACCAAATAAGGCGAAGATGGAGATAACAAGCAACGAGACTCCTGCGGCCTGTACCGCCAAGATTCTGCGAACCTTTGGAGATTTGTCTGCGACCAATCCTAAGAAAATTGGAGTTGCACCAGGTGGATCCATAATCACAAAAAGTGTGACAAAAGATTGAACTGCAAAAGTAATAGCGCTGATATCTTTCATGCTGAAACCACCCTTCGAGCATCGGCTTGAGACTCTAACTTCTCCCATTGTTCCCTATGGGTATGGTTTTCTGCTAATGAATTAAGTTTTCCGGTGCCGTGATAATCACTACTTCCAGTTACAACTAGATCTAATTCCTTTGCGATGCTTCGCAACATCGCTCTTTCATCGGGGTTTTGATCGCGATGGTCAACTTCTATGCCATTTAAGCCCGCAGCAACGAGTTCAGAAAAATCTTCAACTTTCAGGATTTGACCACGGTGACAGGCAAATGGATGTGCAATTACTGCAACTCCCCCAGCTCTGCGAATTAAAGCTATTGCCTCAGCCGGTGTTGGAGCGGCATGCGAAACATAAAAACGTGATTCGTTATGCAGTAAATCTACAAAGGCCTCATCACGTGACTTCACAATCTTCTTTGCAACAAGTGCATCTGCAAGGTGCGGTCTACCCATAGTTGCACCCGCTGGCATAGCTTGCTCAACATCGGCCATAGAAATATCCATGCCTTCTGCACGCATTTTTTCAATCATTTTGCGCATGCGCGGTAGGCGTCCATCACGAGTTTCCTCTAAAACCTGTTGCATCTCTGCGTGCTCTGGATCAAAGAGCAGCCCCAACATGTGAACGCTGATGCCATCGGTTGTTAAGCAGGATATTTCAGAGCCCAGCGCTAACTTAAGAGAACCACGCAAAGTTTCAGTGGCCTCTTTCCAACCAGATGTTGTGTCGTGATCGGAAATTCCTAAAACCTCTAAGCCCTGAACAATCGCTTTATTAACTAGATCGCGAGGAGAATCTGTTCCATCACTGCAGTTAGTGTGGGTGTGCAGATCAATCATTGCTGCCGCCACGAGTTCTGGTCACAACTAAGACACATCCAAAGAGAATCAAGGCAATTCCAGGAATGATTCCTAGCGGTGGAGTTTGATCCAGCCACCATGCTGCAAGTACCGCACTGACAGGTACCTCAAAAAATACAATGAGCGAAACAATCGCAGGTGACACACGCTTAAGCGCTGAGTTAAACATTGTGTGACCTAGCAACTGAGCACCAAGGATTAGTCCTAACAGTATGAGCCACTCTTTTTGTTCAAATGCAAAGATTTCATTTCCTGCAAGCAACGCCATAGGTAGCGCGGTAATTGAACAAACAAAGTAGCAAACCGTTGTGTAGGTGCTTGTCTCTAAGGTGCGTTGAGCTTTTGATCCAGCCATCATGTAAGCAGCGGCTAACGCAGCTGATATCAAAGCTGCTATGTCACCTAAGAAGGATCTAAATGAAATAGTCAGATCCACGCCAGAGACTAAAACAACTCCTACAAAGCTAACAATCATTCCAAGCCAAGCCTTTGATGGAATATCTCCACCACTAAACTTTACAAATAACGCGGCAAAAATAGGTTGCAATGCAACGAGTGCTGTTCCTGCTGCAACTGTTGTCATTCTCATCGCTAAAAAGAAGCCGATAAAGTGCAGAGCTAGTAGTACTCCAGCAAATACAGCCCATTTAATTCCTGCACGATCACGTGAATGACGAAGTGCAAAGGGCAAGGTCATTAAGGATCCGCCGAGATTTCTCCAGAAAATTAGGGTCAGTACCGGCATTGCACTCATTGCAATTAATGGTCCAGATGTTCCGATTCCAATGATTCCTAGACCTAATCGGATGAGATCTGGTTTTGCAGGGATCGCCGTGTGGTCATTAATGCGTTCGCCTGAAGTCATAAGAGAAAGGTACCCTTATCCCATGAGCGGCAATCTCTTAAACCGAGTATTTCTCGCCCGTCTTGCAGGCACCGCGGTCTTTGACCCTAATGGTGATCCAGTAGGAAAGGTGAGAGATGCTGTCGCGACCCTGCGTTCAAATAATCAGCAACCACGAATCCTTGGATTAGTTGTCGAAGTTCCTTTGCGTCGTCGCGTCTTTGTTCCCATTACTCGAGTTACATCGATTGAAAGTGGAGCGGTCGTCATTACAGGACTACTTAATATGCGACGTTTTGATACTCGCCCTGGTGAGGTTTTGGTTTTAGGCGAAATGCTAGATCGCTCAATAACTTTATTGGAAACATCTGAAGAGGTTGTTGTTGAAGATATGGGCATGGAGCAAAATCGCAACGGTGATTGGCTCATCGCAAAGGTTCACATCATGCGAAAGGGTCGAGGCTTACGTCGCAAAGGCGCAACTTCTACCGTTGCTTGGGAAGAGGTCGTTGGTTTTGCAAACACTGAACAAAATCAAGGCGTAGCTAACCTTTTATCAACCCTTGCTAATTTGCGTGCCGCAGATCTTGCTGCAGTGCTTCAGGATCTTGCGCCGAAGCGACGTATTGAAGTAGCAAGTGCACTTGAAGATGAGCGTCTTGCAGATGTGCTTGAAGAAATGGATGAGGACAATCGCGTTGCACTTCTTGCAGAGCTTGAAGGAGAGCGCGCCGCTGATGTTTTAGGTGAGATGGATCCTGATGATGCTGCAGACTTATTGCGCGAAGTCGGCGAAGAACGTGCAAATGCTCTTTTGGATCTGATGGAGCCAGAGGATGCTGAAGATGTTTTGCGTTTGATGACATACGAGGATTACTCAGCTGGTGGAATGATGACAACTGAGCCAATTGTGCTGACCGCAGATTCCACCGTTGCAGATGCACTTGCCGCTGTTCGACAGAAAGAGATTTCTCCTGCACTTGCTTCACAGATTTACATCTGTCGCCAACCAGTAGAAACTCCAACGGGGCGATTTATCGGTGTTGTGCATTATCAGCGTTTACTGCGCGAACCACCTTCAACTCTGCTTGGTTCGATTGTGGACACTGATTCCAAGGCAACAAACCCTGATGCAACTTTGCACGAGGTTTCCTCACATTTAGCTAGCTACAACATGCTTTCGCTGCCTGTTGTTGATGCCAATGAGCGTTTGCTAGGCGCTGTAACGGTGGACGATGTGCTCGATCACCTGTTGCCTGAAAACTGGCGTCATGATCACCGCGAAAATTCACCAGTTTCATTTGAGTCGGAAAGTATTTAAGGGGGGCGACAGATGGCACGTAACAATGGCTTAGACACTCCTCGCGAGACCCGCCGATCACTTCGTCCAAATTATGATCCTGAAGCATTTGGTCGTATGTCCGAACGCTTCGCACGTTTCTTAGGAACTGCGCGTTTCCTTGTATACATGACAATCTTCATTGCATTTTGGATTGTTTGGAACTTTTTGGCTCCTAGCGATCTACGTTTTGATGATTACCCATTTATCTTCTTGACCTTGATTCTTTCTATGCAAGCTTCATATGCAGCGCCACTGATTCTGCTTGCGCAAAATCGTCAAGCGGACCGTGATCGCATCGCACTCAATGAGGATCGTGCTCAAAATGAGCGTTCGATTGCAGATACCGAGTACTTAACCCGTGAGCTTGCAGCGTTACGTAACTCGCTCGGTGAGGTTGCAACACGTGATTTTGTACGAAGTGAACTTGCTGATCTTGTTGATGAGTTAGCTAAAGAGCTACGTCGAGACACCCAATCGGACTCCGAGTAGAGATTTACTTCGCTTCATCAGCTTTTCTGCAACATCTGCAATAGCGATCGCTGCTGCAGATGTTGGGTCGGCATCCACAATCGGAGCACCATCATCCCCACCGGTGCGCAGCGCTGGACTAAATGGAATCTTTCCAAGGAGTGGAACATCGCTGCCGACAAGTTGCGATAGTCGGCGTGAGGTTTCATCTCCCCCGCCTTCGCCAAACAATGAGATTGTTTCGCTACATGTTGGGCAAGGAAATGCCGACATATTTTCAATAACACCGATGACATGTTGATGAATCTGATGGGCAATACGTCCTGCGCGCTCTGCAACCTCAGCTGCAGCGATCTGCGGCGTTGTAACCACAACAATTTCAGAGGTAGGGATTAATTGTCCCAAGGAGATCGCAAGATCTCCTGTGCCAGGTGGAAGATCGATCAGTAGCACATCTAAATCGCCCCAGTAAGCATCTGATAACAACTGCTCTAACACTCTATGAAGAAGTGGACCTCTATATGCGACAGGGTCAGATCGTTCAGGCTTAAACATCTCCATTGAAACTGTTTTAACACCATATGACTCGAGCGGAATAAACATCTGATCGATTGCTGTTGGACGTTGGCCCATCAACCCCATTAAACGTGGAATTGAGTGGCCGTATACATCTGCATCCAGGATTCCAACGCTTAAACCATTTTTAGCGATCGCAACGGCAAGGTTGGCGGTAACTGAGGATTTTCCAACGCCACCTTTTCCGGATGCGATACCAATGACACGAGTTAATGAGTCAGGCTGTGCAAAGGGAATGAACTTTTCGCGACCACCGCGAACAACCTTCTTTACAAAGTTACGTTGCTCCTCATTCATAACGCCAAAGACAAGATCTACCTCTTTAACACCTTCAACATTTGTTACCGCAGTCGTAATGTCTGTGCGTAAGCGATCCTGCATGGGACATGCTGCAATTGTTAACAAAACCTTTAAAGTAATTGAGCCCTTGTTTTCAGATAAATCCTCAATCATTCCAAGTTCTGTAATGGGATGACGTAACTCTGGATCATTTACCTTCGAGAGCGCATCTGTAACTTGTTCTAGTAAGTTCATAGAAGATCTGGGTCAATCTTTGCAGCTGGTCTATTCACCTTAGCTTTTGGTGTTTCCTCATCCAAAAGATCGGAGAGCTGCTTCTTTACAAATGTTTTTGGATTGAGATCTTTTGGTTGTAGATCTTCAAATCCAGGTCCTAGGTTTTCGCGAAGTTCAGCGGTTGCCTTTGTTGCTAAACCACGTGCCTTCTTGACCCACTGCGCAGCCTCGACAGCAATCTTTGGTAGACGCTCTGGGCCAACTAAGAGCATCGCAAGAATTGCAAGACCTAAGAGTTCGCCGGCACCAAGGTCAAAGAACATTGCTTTAGCCTACGCCAATTACTTCTTCGCCGCGATCAGTGTCAATGTGACTGACTTTTCAACGCCATCACGCTTGTAAGTAACTCTGACTACATCGCCAACATTCTTGGATCTAACCGCAACGATTAACTCTTCAGGGCTATCTATAGGCTGCCCATCAAGTGCGATGACGATATCTCCCCCGCGTAAACCAGCCTTTTGTGCGGGACTGCCAGCCAGAATTCCACGACCAGATGTTGCAACTTGTGCACCTTCTCCGGCGTAATTCATATCAAGAGATATTCCGATAACTGGGTATGTAGCTACTCCATTTTTAATAAGTTGATCCGCTGTCTTTCGCGCTTGATTAATCGGAATAGCAAAGCCAAGTCCGATCGAACCTGTTTGTAGATCAGAACCAAGTGATGCAATTGCAGAGTTCACGCCGATGACTGCGCCAGTTGAATCAACAAGTGGGCCACCAGAGTTACCTGGATTAATCGCAGCATCTGTTTGTAGAGCGTTAATAAATGAGCTCTCATTACTAGAATCCCCAGCGGTTACTGGACGATTCTTGGCACTAATAATTCCAGTTGTAACAGTTCCAGATAATCCAAGAGGTGAACCAATAGCAATTACTGAATCGCCAACAGCTACTTGATCGCTATCACCAAATTGAAGCGCCTTTAAACCTGAAGCTGCGATCTTTAATACCGCTAAATCATATGATGCATCTCGACCAACTACCTTTGCGGTAAAGATGCGACCATCATTGAGCTTTACCTGAATTCTTCCACCAGTTTGAGCAGCTGAACTAATCACATGGTTATTGGTTAAAATGTATCCATCACTATCGATGAAGAATCCAGATCCTGTTCCGCCACCAGTCAATGATCGTGTTTGGATGGAAACCACAGAAGGCAAAACGCGTTGCGCAGTTCCTGCAACTGAGTCTGGTGCTCTTTCGATTGTGCTTGTCGAAGATACAAGATTTACGCGATTAAAGATTGAGGCACCTGATGCATTGACTCCCAAAATTCCACCAGCAGCGCCGGCTAAAACCGCGATCAATGCAACGCTTCCTTTGGAGGTTTTTGATGCGGTGTTTGCTTGCCACCAAGGAGCAGCAACAGGAGAGGATTTTTTGCGAGGAAAGATCATGGCTGTATTTTGCTACAACTTCGTTGCGATCAATAATCCATCACCGACTGGGAGCAAAGAACTCACCCAGTGGTCTGTGTCATTCTTAATGATTTTCCCAGCATCACGAAGTGCAACGGTGCGTGGATCGCGCTGGGCGGCATCGCACACCTTGCCTCCGCCGTAATAGTTATCAATCACTAACGCTCCACCACTTCGCAAAATGCGGTGGGCCTCATTGATGACATAACTGAGATCTTCAGGGTTATGGCGCAAAACCACTAAATCGTAAGCACGATCTGTCAGCTTTGAGATCACATCGAGAACTGAGTTTGTGATGAGACGGTATCTACTTTGGGCGATGTCCGCCTCTGAAAAGGCAAGTTTTGCAATTTGAGAATGTTCCATCTCATCATCAATTGAAGTCAGCGTTCCACTAGGCAACATTCCATCAAACAACCACAGGCTGCCAACACCTGAACCAGTGCCTACTTCAACTACTGATTGCGCCTTTAAGGTTGATGCTAAATATCTAAGGAAAGCACCAGCCCCTGGAGTCGTATCTACAGTGCCTAGCTCGACACCACGTGCACGAGCTTGAGATTTAAAGTAATCCTCAGCGATGAAATTTTCAGCAAAGGTATGTGGATCTACTCTCATGATAGGGAGGTTATCCATTCTGTAAGAAGGCGTACTCCAAACCCGGTACCACCCTTTGAATTTTCACCTGCATCAACTTCGCTACGAGCAGTTCCTGCAATATCCAAGTGAACCCAACGTCGAGTTGAAGTGAAGTTTTCTAAAAATAGCGCCGCTGTTACAGAGCCTGCAGAAAACTTTCCTTTATCTGCTGTGTGGTTGAAATCTGCAATATCACTTCGCAACGCCTCTTTGTAATCATCAACTAATGGCATGTGCCAAACGCGATCTCCTGTTGCCTCGCCCGCCTTTGATAGCTTCGCAGCGAGTGCGTTGTCACGTGTGTACATCGCTGCGTATTGACGACCTAAACCAAGGGTTGCTGCACCTGTGAGCGTTGCAATATCAACTAAATAATCTGGATCTAGATGAGCATCTGCATACGCCAAACCATCGGCTAAAACTAAACGACCTTCAGCATCGGTGTTAATAACTTCAACTGTTGTTCCACCGTAATGCTTAATCACATCGCTGGGACGTTGGGCTGTTGCTGAAATAGCGTTTTCAGCCATCATCATGAGCGCTGTTACGCGCACATTTGGCTGTAATTGTTCTAGGGCGGTCAAAGTTCCAAGAATTGCTGCAGCACCAGCCATATCGCTCTTCATCGCCATCATGGTGTCGTATGGACGCTTTAAGGAAACTCCACCAGTATCAAAGGTAATTCCCTTGCCCACTAAAACAATGTGTGGCAGCGCTTTTGCAGATTTCTTCTTTGATTTAGGTTGGTATGAAACTTGAATCATGCGTGGACCGGGCTTTGGAGATGAACCACCGACAGCTCTTAGGCCACCAAACTCTTTCAGCGCAGCTCCTGCAAAGATTTCTACCGTTAGCCCAGTGCCCTTTGCAAACTCTTCAGCTTGCTTACCCATCCATGCTGGTGTCTTGATATTTGCAGGTGTGTGGATTAAATCTCGTGTGCGACACATTGCCTGAGCGATTGAAGCAGCATCTTTGATTACTTGTGCATCTTTGCTTGCTACAAAGAATGTTGGCTCTTCTTTTTTCTTGTCGGTCTTAAGGTTCCAAACCCATGCACCTAGTGCAATTGAAATCGCATGTGATTTAACCTCGGCAACGACGCAAGCAGAAAATACAGTTGTGTTCTTGCCACGTACTTTGCGCCCAACCGCTGCTCCTGCCGATCGTGCTGCAGCACCGCTTTGGTCACCCACTCCAACCAAATAAATTCGATCAGTCTGCGAATCTGGTGCGCTCACTGGGATTTCAAAGAGTTCGCCCGCTTTTCCTGTTGGCGAAAAGAAAGTTAACTCATCAACAAGATTGAGTTCAAAGTATTTTTCAACCTCTGCAGCAAATGAACCCACAAACTCGAAATCGCCATCGGTATTTTTGATAAACCCAAGGGCGATTGAATGTGCGCTTACAGCCTTTGAAATCTCAAAGGGCGCATACTGTGGCAGAGCTGACATGATCGGTAAGGCTAGTGCCTTTAAATGAAAATTACTTCTTAACGAGAGCTACAGCGGCATGTAGAGCTGCGCTGAGATTATTTGCTTCTTCGGCGTTCATTTCGACGACCAAGCGTCCGCCACCTTCAAGAGGAATTCGCATCACTAATGAGCGCGCTTCCTTTGTAACCTCCATTGGACCATCACCAGTGCGGGGTTTCATGGCTGCCATGTGGAGACTCCTCTAAATCGTTGGTACCGCTATGTGTAAAGCAAGGGGGTAAGTATCTCGCACAAAGCGGTGATGTGCGAAATCGAGATTGGGCTTAAATGCCCAGAATCGCGCTCAATCGGGTCTTGCCCTGGCGAATAATCGCCTCAACAGCGCGTTCTGGAACGCCAAGAAGTGATGCGATATCGGCGGCGCTCATGGATTTTAAATAATGCATGGTCAAGATAATCCGCTCCTCCTCAGGCAAGGAAGCAATGGCTTGCGCCAAAGTTTGCGGTTGCTTGCCCATGAGGCAACTTTACTTCCTTTGTTGCAACTGGCGGCGTAACGCCGAGAGCGAGATGCGCACACCAGCGTATAAACCTGGAGCGATTAGTAGGAATATCGCTCGCGGAGCAAGAATCTCTTCAGACCAATCAAAACGTGTTGAATTCTCAGATAGAGCCGTTAACTCAAAACGTCCGGTGCCTTTGATGATTGCGCCAGTATGAACAACATCGCAGATTGTTGGAGGATTCCAAGAGGTCACCGTCATGTGATCCATGATTCCTAACTTTCCGATTCCGGTAAATGCCGCAATCGATGTTCCAACACCTTCGCGAATATCAGATGTAACTTCTACAGTTGTTTGCAACATCCATTCACCTTGTGACTCCCAATCAGCAAGAGCTGCCCACACTGTGTTAATCGGAGCATCGATCACAAGGCTCATTGCCATGTGGTTACTTCTCATGCGCCGCAAGCCCTCAGTGCTTCATCAACAGTTGTTGTCCACTGAACAATTTCGCGCATTCCTGGTTTGATGAACTTCTCATCTTCTAGGTGAACAATCAATTCATGTAAAGGTGCATAAATTCCAAATGGATCCAAGATAACAACAGGCTTTGTGTGGAACTTCAAATAATGTCCGACCCAAATTTCAAAGAACTCTTCAAGGGTTCCTGCACCACCTGGCAAGGTAATAAATGCATCTGAAATATCGGTGATCATGTGCTTACGTTGGCCCATAGTTTCAACGACGTGCAGTTCATCATTGTCATGATCTGCAAACTCAATATCTACAAGGGCTTGCGGAATAACTCCAACGGTTCTTCCTTTGGCATCTCTGGCGCCTCTGGAGACCGCACCCATCATTGAAATATGGCCACCACCGGTGACTAACTCATTGGAGGATTCAGCGATCCCCTTGCCTAAATCGTAAGCAAGCTCTACATACTTGTTATCGATCGTGGGTGATGATGAACAAAAGACGGCAATACGCATGCGGCTAACAATAGAGGCTAGGCTTAGGACATGACGACCATCGCATCTGGCCACGGAATCGCAACGATCTCGAAGGGAACAACCCTTGATGTGTGGTTCCCTGCTCCCGCATTGGCTCCACTTTCCGGATCAGCACCAGCAGAGTTAACCGCACTTGTTGGAAGTGATGATGCCCGTGGAGTTACCCGCGAAGTAGTTAGTATTGAAATTGATATTACAAAAGCTCCAGCAAATGCTGCAGATGCTTATTTGCGATTACATCTCTTGTCGCATCGCCTCGTTAAGCCACACGGGCTGGCACTTGATGGAATCTTTGGAATCTTAAGCAATGTTGTTTGGACATCAGTTGGACCATGTACGGTCGAAGGTTTTGAACTTACACGTGCGCGCTTAAAAGCAGCTCATGGTCATGTAACTGTTTATAGCGTCGATAAGTTTCCACGAATGGTTGATTATGTAATTCCATCAGGTGTTCGTATTGCTGATGCGGACCGTGTTCGCTTAGGTGCACATCTTGCTTCTGGAACAACTGTTATGCATGAAGGATTTGTTAACTTCAACGCCGGAACCCTTGGCACATCAATGGTTGAAGGAAGAATCTCTGCAGGTGTAATTGTTGGTGATGGAACCGATGTTGGTGGCGGTGCATCAATCATGGGAACGCTCAGCGGTGGCGGAAAAGAAGTTATCTCAATCGGCGAAAAATGTTTACTTGGCGCAAACTCTGGACTAGGTATTTCCCTTGGCGATAACTGTGTCATTGAAGCAGGTACGTACATCACCGCAGCTGCAAAGGTTAAGTTGCCTGATGGTGAAGTAGTAAAGGCTGGAAAACTCTCTGGTGCAAGCAACTTGCTATTTCGTCGAAACTCTTTAGATGGTTCCCTTGAAGTTGTTTTACGGACTGGGAGTTGGGGTGGGCTCAACAGCGTTCTGCACGCCAACTAAATCAAAGTAGGCAGATGGAATTCTTGTTCGGCTCCTAAAGGTTTCACCGCGCAAACTCTTTTGTACACCGGTACTTGATGTCGCCCGAATCATTGCAACTGTTCCGCTCTCATTCTTAGACAAAACCTCTAAAGAAACAACATCTGGTAGGGCAAAGGCGAGCGCTACTGAAGCCTGAGTTATGGAACGTTTCCAGGTATAAAAGTTTGGGTTCAACTTTGGATCTTGACTTCCGGGATCTGCAACTATCTGGGTATAACTACGCTCGCTACCCCATGCATTCAATGCGGTTTCCGTTAAACCACCAGTAGAGCTTGAAAAGTAGGCAGAAATCGGCAGATTGTTTTGGGTCAGAGTTAAACCCGCTGTGTTTGTAACCGCGGCTTTCCAAAACTTCCCCCAACCCTTCTCCATCTCTTTGGCATAACCAAGAAACTTCTGATCAGAGATCTCGCCATATAAATCGCAATCACAAGCAGCGCGATAAATGCCAGCCTTATTGAGCGCGTAAGTACGCGAAGCGATCGCTTGTGCTTCGAGAGCTGCTACAGGCCATGAAGATGGAACCTCACTGATCCCCCATAAATACTCATCAGCTAATCGAACTGAGTTAGTTATTTCGAGTCGGTATCCCAATGTTGATGCCTTCACCGCTCTGAACTGCATCTGCCCGTAGCGGTATCGAGAGGTAAGTGTTGAATGAGTAAGTGAGACAACACCTTCTACTCCAGATGTATAACGAGTTCCACTCCATCTAACAGTAAAGACTCTGTTTCTTGGCAGGCTACTAGTTTTCTTACCAACGACAACGCTTGGAACAACGGTAGAACCTAAGATTGAAAAGTTGAGCGAGCTTTTAACGGGAACAACGGCAAGTGGAGCAACATCTTGGGCATCACCAATGTCTCCGCTAAAAATCTGAAGAGTTGCATCGGGGGTAGATGTTGCAATTCTGGCGGTACTCAATAAGTGACCAACATTTACTCTCAAAATCTTAGAGTCATCAAGTGGTTGAATAACTACATCTTTGTAATAGTAATTAAGAATTGCTGTTGCTGTTTCTCCTGCAAGCGCCTTGGATCGTGCTCCGATTTGGCTTAACCCAACTCCATGTCCATACCCGGCACCAGTAATTGCAAACTCAGTAGGGACATCAACTGCGGTGGCTTGTGGTGGTGCGACAAAAGCAAAAGCCAACAAGAGAACTAGAGGTTTATACATCCTCATCAATTGCTGCACTCTTTCCGAGGTGTAAAAACTCTTGATACGCATCAATTACTTGATTCGGTTCGCCGCGTTGAATCAACTTACCTTTGTGTAGCCAAGCAACATCATTGCAAGTATCGCGCAATGTTTGCATGGCGTGACTGACAAGAATTAATGCACGATCATCGCTTCGCAACTCTTTTACGCGGTTGAGGCTTTTTTCTTTAAACTTTGCATCGCCCGTACTGAGCGCTTCATCAATAATCAAAATATCTGGTCGAACCGTTGCCGCTACTGAAAATGCTAGGCGGGCATACATTCCAGATGAGTATGTGCGCATCGGAGCATCGATTGCATCGCCAAGTTCTGAAAAATCAGCGATTTCTTCAAAGTGTCCTTCGATCTCCTCACGAGACATACCTGCGGCTAATCCACCTAAATAAACATTGTCTCGGCCTGACATCGAAGGGTTAAAGCCAATACCCAAAGCTAACAAGGTGCTAACAGATCCATACACTTCAATTCGACCTTGGGTTGGAGGCAGGATTCCTGCAACGCAACGCATCAATGATGATTTACCAGCTCCATTTGTTCCAATTACTCCTAGAACTTGGCCATATTCAACATCTAGGTTCACATCATCAAGTGCGCGAACAACTCGAGTTTGTTTTCCGCCGCGACCAAGTGCTTTAACCCGCGCCTTTAACGTTGGTCTGCGATCAATTGCAGTTGTGTAGGTAAGGCCGACATTTCTAATTGAAACGGCGAGCTCATTAGTTTTATGAATGTTAGAGGCGGACAGCGAACTCACGCTCCCTCGATAAGAAGAAGTAAGTACCGATAAAGAAAATACCCGTCGCCCACGCTAAACCTTGAAGCATGCTTGAGGTTTGAGGAACTTCTCCATGAACTAAAGCACGTGACCATGAATCTAAAATTGGAAATAATGGGTTAACAACTTGGAGCGCCTTAAGGTTTGGATTGAGCGCAGATGCTTCATACAAGATTGGAGACAAGTACAGAAGTGTTCTGGTCAAATATGGCAAGAAACTAGCGATGTCTCTGAAGTACACATTGATGCATGAAATTGTGATTGCAAGTCCCAAGGCCAAAAAGATGGTGATCATCAATACTGGAATCGCCCATAACATTTCAAATGAGAAGCTAGAGCCAACGACCGCCTTAATAATCAAAAATACAATCAGGGTTGGTAGAAACTTAAAGATTGCGATTACGACCGCTGAAATTGGCAACATAATTCGTGGAAAAGCGGTGTTAAGAATTAGTCGCTGTCCTGCGGTAATTGATTTAACTCCGCCTGTTAAAGAGTTGGCAACTAAATAAAACAAGAAGAGCGTTGCAGTTAAATGTACGTAACGTGCGCTATCTGTTGTTCCACCAATTATTACGATCAAAATGAAGTAGACGCCAGACAATAAAAGTGGATTTAAAACCAACCACAACTGTCCGAAGACAGAGTCAAAGTGCTGCTCACGAAGCTCTGATTTTGAGTACTCAGAGATAAAGGTTCTGCGAAACCACAAGGATTTCCAGTACTTCCCCAGCTTAGGCAGGCCAGCTCTAAATGGCTCATAAACCTGAAGTGGGGTGCTCACGGATGCAAGGTTACCGCAGGGGCTAGCGACTTCGGCGATGTAAGAAAACCAAACCCCCACGAAATATGCATTGTGAGCAAAATAGTTGGCAAACAAACAATCTCGCCCGCGCTCTTACCAATTATTGCTGAAGCTCCCAGGATAAACACCGCATAAACAACAGCTGGGATGTAGAAAATCGGCCACACCAATGCGCCTAAAAGGATTGATAGCGATGTAGCAACAACTGTGAATGGTGGCGCTAAATACCTGTAATTAATTGTGCCTTGATGTCTACGAGAAACAACTCGTCTCCAACGTCCATACTCAAAGTACTGCTTTGCGAGTGCTTGAACTGTAGAACGAGGACGATATGTAACTGTTAATCGTGGATCAAAGTAAACAACTCCGCCTTTTTCGCGCAAACGAAAATTTAACTCCCAATCCTGTGCACGGGTAAATCTCTCATCAAAGCCACCAACTGCAAGCAACGCCTCTTTTCTAAAACATCCTAGATACACGGTGTCAGATTCACCCGCGCCTCCACCTGTATGAAAACGTGCCGCGCCAACTCCTAAGGGGCTTCGCATCGCACGGGCAACTGCGCGTTCAAACAGAGAAACCCCTTCAGCGGCCATAACTCCGCCGACATTAACCGCTCCTGTTTCCAGCAGAGCTTGAAAGGCGATTTCACAGTAATCATCTGGAATTTGAGAGTGACCATCTACTCGCACGATGATCGAATATCGAGATGCAGCGATTGCACGATTTAATCCTGGTGCAGTTCTTCCAGTTGGGTTTTCTACCACCACAACACGTGAATCCTTTGCGTGAAGAGCTTGCGCAATCTGCATCGTCGCATCCTCAGAAGGGCCTACGGCAAGAATCACTTCAAGCACCCCATCAAAGTTTTGGGACAGGATTGAATTCACAGAATCCTCTAAATACTTCGCCTCATTGAGGACAGGAAGAATGACCGAGATTTCTCGCTTCGGTGAGCCATATAACGTGTTCGCTGATGTCGACATAACGCGTACACGCTATCGCTCAAGTACTCTCTGACAGTGAAATCAACGCGGGCAATTCGGATTATTACCTCACTATCTGTGGGAGTAGTACTTATTTCCGCCTTTTCCTGGCTAGGTCTCGGCCAAGTCAGCGGCGCGATCGACCGCATCGATGTCTTTGGTTCCATTACATCTCGACCAGATAAGCCTAATAAAGCCCTCAACTATTTATTAGTTGGTTCAGATACTCGCGAAGGTCTTACAAAAGAGCAGTTGAAGTTGCTGCGCGTAGGAAGCACTAAGACCGCAGCTGGATCACGCTCTGACACGATGCTTATGGTGCACATTTCAAAATCACGTGACAAGGCAACGATTATTTCAATTCCTCGTGATTCTTTAGTAACTATCCCTGAGCATCCATCTTCGCTAGATAAAACAAGGATCGTTCCTGCTGCTAAAGGAAAAATCAACGCCGCCTTTGCTTGGGGTGGTGCGCCTCTTTTAATTCAAACAATTGAGAATGAAACTGGTGTTCGAATTGATCACTACATCGAAATTGGTTTTGCAGGCTTTGCAGGAATGGTTGATGCCCTTGGCGGAATTGAAGTCTGCACTAAGCGAGACATCGACGACCCAGGTAGCCACTTAGTACTGTCCGCAGGTGTTCATACTCTTAATGGAGTTGAAGCTTTAAAGTATGTGCGAACCCGTGATTTTGATGGCATGGGCGATCTAGGACGTATGCAACGTCAGCAGCAGTTCATGAGCGCCGTACTTCGCAAAGTAACCAGCACAGGTGTTCTGCTCAACCCAATCAAACTTGTTAACTTCTTTAACGCAGCAATTGCTACCGTTAAAACCGATTCAGAGCTCAATAAAAGCGATCTATTAACCCTTGCTAAGCAGATGAAAAATCTCTCTTCTAGCAATGTCCGAACTCTGACAATTCCATTGGGTAATGCCAATGCCCGTGTTCCTGGACTCGGATCTGTTGTGACCTGGGATTCAGAGCTTGCTCCTGAACTTTTCAATCGAATTCGTGAGGATTTACCGCTTACAGATGAGGTCACCCCAACACCATCAGCATCATCATCGACAACAGCCAAGCCAACTGTGATCGATAAATTTAAGACTCGTACCGCTGATGAAAATCCTTGCGGGGCTCTGAAGTAAACTCTCCCGCATGACTTTAACTCTCTCGGTAGTTGGCTGCGGTTATCTTGGAGCCACCCATGCTGCATGTATGTCCTCTTTAGGTTTCACCGTCGTAGGCGTGGATACAGATCCCGAGAAGGTTGCGCTCTTACAAAGTGGCAAGTTGCCATTTTACGAACCTGGTTTAGATACCTTGCTTGAGCAAGAGATGAAAACCGGAAGACTTTCATTTACAACGGATTTTTCTGCTGTTAAAGATGCAGATGTTCACTTTGTTTGTGTGGGAACTCCTCAAAGCAAAGATGGTCTTGCCGCTGATCTGACTTATGTGAAATCAGCTGTTGCAGCTATCGCTCCCCACCTCAAAGAAGGTTCATTGGTAGTTGGTAAGTCAACTGTTCCAGTTGGAACTGCGCAAGGTTTACGGGATGAGTTAGCAAAGAGCGCGCCACAAGCAGATCTTGCTTGGAACCCAGAGTTTCTGCGTGAAGGTTTTGCAGTTGAAGATACTTTGACGCCAAACCGTTTAGTTGTTGGTGTTGCAAATGATCGTGCAGAGGAAATCCTGAAAGAGGTTTACGAACCAGTTATCGCTTTGGGAACACCATGGATTCGCGCAGATCTTCCAACTTCAGAGTTGGTTAAGGTTGCAGCAAACTCATTCCTTGCCACAAAGATTTCATTTATTAACGCGATGGCTGAAGTGTGCGAGGCGGCAGGTGGCGATGTCACAGTGTTGGCCAAAGCAATTGGTTATGACCCACGAATCGGAAACCGCTTCTTGCAAGCTGGTATTGGTTTTGGTGGCGGCTGTCTTCCAAAGGATATTCGCGCATTTATGGCTCGTGCAGAAGAGTTAGGTGCCAAGCAAGCACTTGAATTCCTGCGCGAGATTGATGCCATTAACCTACGTGCCCGCCAGCGTGTGATCGATGTTGTGCGCGGCGAACTCTCTGAGGATTTAACGAAGTACAAGATCGCTGTTTTAGGTGCGACCTTCAAACCAGATAGTGATGATGTGCGTGACTCCCCTGCACTCGATATCGCAGCACAGCTACAAGCTGCCGGTGCAATTGTTGTTGTGCATGATCCTCAAGGTATTGAGCCTGCACGTAAGCGTTTCCCTAACCTTCAGTATCAAGAGGTTGTTACAGATGCGCTTAAAGATGCTGATTTGATTCTGCATTTAACTGAATGGAAGGAGTATCGACAGATTGATCCTGCCGCTATTGCTTCTCTAGTTAAGTCAAAGATCATTATTGACGGACGCAATATGTTGGATCGAACAATGTGGCGCAACGCTGGTTGGAAGTTCCACGCATTAGGTCGTACCGATTAATACCCAAGAAAGTATTGATGCGGCCCTGGCCTTAAAAACCTGGGCAGTTGTTGGACTGGGCAATAATCCTGAACGAGCAGCCTTTGGTGTTGCGAAGTTACTTCAAGATAAAGGTCATCGAATCATTCCTGTTTACCCACGAGCTGAAACAGTTCATGGCGTAATAGGTTACAAAACGCTCTCTGAAATTCCTGAATCTGTCGATGTTGTGGATTGTTTTGTGAACTCACAATTAGTGGGCAAGGTGGTTGATGAAGCGATTGCAATTGGCGCAAAAGCTGTGTGGTTGCAATTAGATGTTATAGATGAGGCAGCAGTTGCCAGAGCACAGGCAGCGGGTTTGATTACCGTTATGGATCGATGCCCGGCGATTGAGTACCGAGCTCGAGCTTAAAAACCTGTTTTGTGATTGCGGCGAGAGTTTAGATTCTCGCCCTTTTCCTTGGCGATTCGATTGATCTCCTTCAAACCTTCACTCACCTTTGCTGAAATCGCTGCATCTGAAACACCCAAGATTCGTGCAGCAAGTAGCGCTGCATTCTTTGCATTTCCAACTCCAACTGTTGCAACTGGAACACCTGCTGGCATTTGAACAATAGATAGCAGTGAATCCATTCCATCAAGATTTTTTAAGGCAACTGGAACACCAATGACTGGAAGCGGAGTTAAAGATGCAACCATTCCGGGAAGATGAGCAGCGCCACCGGCTCCAGCAATAATTACTTTGTAACCCTTTGATTGCGCGGTTTGTGAAAACTCAACCATTTCAAGTGGCATGCGATGTGCTGAAATAACATCAGCGGTATATGAAATTCCAAGTTCATCAAGAATCTTTGCGGCATCCTCCATCGTTGGCCAATCAGAGTCTGATCCCATGATGATCGCTACATCACTCATCAACTTCTCCGCTCATGTAATCCAAGGCATGCTGAACTTCTTGGGTTAATTCTACGAGGTTCTCGCCCACCATAGTTACATGGCCAATTTTGCGGCCAGGGCGAACCTCTTTCTTATAGTGATGGAATTTAAGCGCAGGTGTTCGAGCCATTAGGTGCAGATATGGACGGTACATATCTGGCTTGTCTCCGCCGAGCACATTTCCCATAACAGCTAACAGCGCGCTCATTGAAGGATCACCTAATGGAAGATCCAAGACCGCACGAAGATGTTGTTCAAATTGGCTCGTGTGGGAACCATCGATTGTCCAATGCCCAGAATTATGTGGACGCATAGCAAGCTCATTAATGAATAATTCGTCACCCTTAACAAATAATTCAACCGCCATAACTCCTACAACACCAACAGCTGCGGCAACATCTAGTGCGAGTTTTTGTGCCTTTTCACTCAGTGCAACAGAAAGATGTGGGGCGGGTGAGATAGTCATTGTGCAAATGCCATCTTCCTGAATTGTTTGCGTCGGAGCCCATGTTGTTGCTTGGCCATGAGGAGAACGAGCGACCATAACTGCGATTTCATAATCAAAATCGACAAGCTCTTCAATTAATAACTTTGGGGTTTGTTGCAAGAGTGCGGCAAGCTCCTTTGTATCGGAAACTTTCCAGACTCCACGACCGTCATAGCCGCCTGAAATTGCTTTAGCAATTACTGGAAAATCATGAACTTGATCTGCAGATGTAACGATCTGCCAATGTGGAGAAGGAAAGCTACTTAACTTTTCTCTCATTGCAGCTTTATCCTGCGAATAAACAAAGGCGGAAGATGATGGCCGAACTACAACACCATCTGCTTCTAAGGCTTTCACAATACTTAATGGGATTAATTCATGCTCAAAGGTCACAACATCGCACTTTTTCGCAAAGGCTCGAACAGTTTCTAAATCCTTGTAATCACCAACAATGTGGTTAGTTATTTGAGCGCCAGAGTCCTGCGAATCAGCGGCCAGAAGTAAGAGATCAACTCCTAAAGCTGTAGCCGGTGCGATGCTCATACGTGCAAGCTGTCCTGCGCCAATGACGCCGACGATTGGAAAGGCTTTGCTCACAGACCTATCGTAGATGTATTACATCGGCGGATTGCACATGGGTTCCATCATTCAAGATAAGCGCGCCTGTATCTGAAATACCTTCAGCTATCCCATGCTGCGAGGCTCCCCCTGGATATTCGACACGAACCTCAGTTCCGATAGTGGCGCTTAATTGTTTATAAAGAGGTTGGACTTCATCGATTCCTTGATCCCACTGAAGGAAATGTTCCTCAAACTCTTCTAGAATTTCGCAAATGAGTTCATCGCGGGTGATGTCTTCTCCGCCTTCAACAAGCAATGAAGTCGCGGTGTCGACCGGAAGTTGATTCTCTTCCATTCCTACATTGACTCCAATTCCGATGACAACTCCATCTCCGACAACCTCTGCGATTAAACCTGAAACTTTTTTGCCCTTAATCAAAATATCATTGGGCCATTTAACGACCGCATGGAATGCATGCAAGGATTTTGCAACGCTGTAGCCGGCGATTAATGGAATCCAACCCCAATCATCTCGGTTTCTTTGGGGTTTGATATAAAAAGAAAATAGCAATGCGGTTCCTTGCGCAGCTTCAAAACTTCTATCTAATCTTCCACGTCCTGCACTTTGATATTCAGCAACGATTACATCGCCGACCTTTGCTTTCCCATCACGAACTAATTGCGCAAGATCGCCTTGTGTTGTACCCGTGAGTTCAACCACCTTTACTCGCCAGTACGGCGTAATTAATCTGCTGATCTCTGCTTGATCTAGCGGCGCCCTTAACAATTCTTTGCTCACGACTAGTACCGTACGCCTATGAGTCGTGATCTGCATACAACCGCTGGAAAAATTGAGGACCTTCGAGATCGTGTCGAGGAGGCTATTCACGCCGGATCTGAGCGAGCAGTTGAAAAACAGCATGCAAAGGGCAAGAAGACCGCACGCGAACGTATCGAAATGTTGGTTGATGCTGATTCATTTACCGAAATCGATGAGTTTGCTCGCCACCGTTCAACACAATTTGGAATGGAAAAGAACCGTCCCTATGGAGATGGCGTAGTTATTGGAACAGCAACTGTTGATGGTCGCCCAATAGCTTTGTACTCACAGGATTTCACGGTGATGGGTGGATCTCTGGGCGAGGTTCATGCCGACAAGATTGTAAAGATTGCAGAGTTTGCCCTTAAATCTGGAATTCCATTAATCGGTATCAATGATTCAGGTGGAGCACGTATTCAAGAAGGTGTTGCTTCCCTTAATGGTTACGGAAAGATCTTCCGTCTCAATACCCGTTCTTCTGGTGTAATCCCCCAAATCTCATTGATTCTTGGACCGTGCGCAGGAGGCTCTGCATACTCTCCAGCACTTACCGATTTCACGGTTATGGTTAATGAAACCTCACACATGTTTATTACAGGTCCTGATGTGATCAAGACGGTAACGGGTGAAGAAGTTGGAATGGAGGAGCTAGGTGGAGCTCGTACACACAACACCAAAACCGGTAATTCTCATTACTTAGCTGAAAATGAAGATGATGCGATTGATTATGTAAAGGCGCTGCTGTCTTATCTTCCATCAAACAACATGGATGCGACACCACATCTTCCACCAACAGAAACTTTAGCTAAGAAGGCATCTGATATTGCATTAGATACTTTGATTCCAGATAGTCCAAATCAACCGTATGACATGAAGGTGCTCATCCAAGCCCTTGTTGATGAGGGAGAGTTTCTGGAAGTTCACGCTTTATATGCACCAAATATCGTTGTTGGTTTTGCTCGTATCGAGGGTGAATCAATCGGAATTATTGCAAACCAACCAAATCAATTAGCAGGAACATTAGATATTAACTCCAGCGAAAAAGCAGCGCGTTTCTTACGTTTCTGCGATGCTTTCAATATTCCCATTTTGACCTTGGTAGATGTTCCAGGATTCTTGCCCGGAACTGAGCAGGAGTGGGATGGAATCATCCGACGTGGAGCGAAGTTGTTGTATGCATATGCCGAAGCTTCAGTTCCATTAGTAACCCTGATTACCCGCAAGGCGTACGGCGGTGCCTTTATTGTTATGGGATCAAAGTATTTGGGTAGCGATATTAACTTTGCATGGCCTACAGCTGAGATCGCAGTAATGGGTGCGCAGGGTGCGGTAAATATCCTATATCGCAATGAACTCGCTGGAGCTTCAGATCCTGTTGCTAAGCGTGCTGAGTTAGCAAATGAATACAACGAATCATTGGCTAATCCTTATCTTGCCGCGGAACGCGGAACTATTGATACGGTGATTGAACCAAGTCAGTCTCGTGCATACATTACAAAGGCATTTAGAACTCTCAAGACAAAGCGTGATGTGCTACCTGCGCGCAAACATGGAAATATGCCGCTGTAATGAGATTTGAGATAACAAAAGGAGTTCCGACTCCAGATGAGCTTGCGGCCATAGAGGCAGCAATGGCTGTTCATAAACGTGAAGAGTTAAAGCCTGTGATTCGTCGCAGTGTTTACGGTTTGCCGCAACTGCGCCAACCCCTTCCACAGCAGATTACCTTTGGTGCTAGAAGGTTTGATTCATAATGCCAACCATTGTTCTAGCCTCTCAATCAACTAGCCGTCGACGGTTACTGGAATCTGCAGGGCTTTCACCAAAGATCATTGTGAGTCATGTCGATGAAGAAACTGAGTTTTTTAACTCATTAGGGCCAGCGGACATGGTTATTGCTTTAGCAATTACAAAAGCACACACAGTTCGTGAACAAATCGATTTTCCAGCAATCATTATTGGCTGTGACTCCACCTTTGAATTTGATGGGGTTTCACTCGGAAAGCCAGGAACACCTGATGTCGCTACTGAGCGTGCAAAACGAGTTCGAGGTAACTCTGGTTTGCTGCACACAGGTCATTGCATCATCGATACCGTGAAAGATGTCGAGATATCGGATCGAGTCACAACTCGAGTGAGCTTTGACCACATGAGTGATGAAGAGATTGCAGATTACGTTGCAACTGAAGAGCCATTGCATGTGGCGGGTGGATTTACGCTTGATGGATTTAGTTCTCCCTTTATCCCTTCAATTGAAGGTGATTACACAAATGTCGTCGGTATTTCTATGCCATTTGTTCGTAAGGCTTTTGCTCAGTTGGGTTACACATGGCCACAGGTAAAGGTGATGAAATGAAGCGCGTATTAGTTGCAAACCGTGGTGAAATCGCTTTACGTGTAATTCGTGCCTGTAAAGATCACGGAATTGAAAGTGTTGCTGTGTACTCCGATGAGGATCGAAATTCACTTCATGCGCAAATGGCAGATGCTGCGTATTCACTACATGGAACAACTGCGACTCAAACGTATCTAGATATTGAAAAGTTAATCGCAGTTGCACGTGAATCAGGAGCAGATGCGGTTCATCCTGGATATGGGTTTCTCTCTGAAAACGCGAACTTCGCTCAAGCGGTTATTGATGCGGGTTTAACATGGATTGGACCACCACCAGAGGCGATTCGCGCTTTAGGTGACAAGGTTTCTGCACGCAAGATTGCTGCAAAAGCTGGTGCGCCATTGGTTGCAGGAACAAAGGATCCAGTTGCAGGCCATGAAGAGGTAACAGCTTTTGCCAAGGAGCACGGTCTACCGGTTGCAATCAAAGCTGCCCATGGTGGCGGTGGACGTGGATTAAAAGTTGCACGCACTATGGAGGAAATTCCAGAGTTATTTGCATCTGCGGTACGTGAAGCAATATCTGGCTTTGGTCGAGGCGAATGCTTTGTTGAGCGTTACTTAGATAAGCCTCGACATGTTGAGACACAAGTTTTGGTTGATAAGCATGGACATGCGGTAGTTGTTAGTACCCGTGACTGTTCTTTGCAACGTCGTCACCAAAAGTTAGTAGAAGAAGCACCAGCTCCATTCTTGACCGCTGCACAAAATGAAGAGTTATATCGTTCAAGTAAAGCGATCATGAAAGAGGCTGGATACATCGGTGCAGGAACATGTGAGTTCCTGATTGGTCTTGATGGAACAATCTCATTTCTAGAGGTAAACACCCGCTTACAGGTTGAGCACCCAGTGAGTGAAGAGGTCACTGGACTTGATTTAGTGCGGGAACAATTCAGAATTGCAGATGGTGAAGCACTTGGCTTTGATGATCCTGAAATTCGCGGACACTCAATTGAGTTCAGAATTAATGGAGAGGACCCAGGTCGCTCCTTCCTTCCAGCTCCTGGTCGCATTACCGATTGGGCGATACCTACCGGACCTGGTGTTCGAGTCGATGCCGGCTTTAAAGGTGGAGACACAATCGGTGGAAACTTTGATTCACTTCTAGCAAAGTTGATCGTTACTGGTGCAACCCGTCAGCAAGCGATTGAAAGAGCTCGACGTGCTTTATCTGAATTTATCGTTGGTGGATTAGCTACTGCGATCCCATTCCACCGTGCAATTCTTGAAGATCCGGCCTTTACTGAAAATTTCAAGGTGTACACAAGTTATATTGAAAATGAATTCAACAATGAGATTCCTGCATTTGTTGTAACTGAGCCACCACTTGAAACTCATATGGCACCTGAGTACTTGATCACTGAAGTCAACGGAAAGCGCTTTGAGATCCTTGTTCACGCACCTAAACCTGTCGTAAAACGCCACCGTGCAAAGCAGACTATGACAGGTGGTTCAAGTGGAGCAGGATTAGTAAGTCCCATGCAAGGGACGGTTGTAAAGATTGCGGTTGAAGAAGGCGCAAAGGTTGAGGTCGGCGATCTCATTATTGTTCTTGAAGCGATGAAGATGGAACAACCATTAACCGCTCATAAATCTGGAATTATCTCTAATCTCACTGCAGTAATTGGTTCCACGGTTTCAAGTGGTACCAATCTGTGTGAGATTGTCGATCAATAATTAGGCTTTTCAAGGGGTAATTCCGAAGTTACTCTTAGCCTATGGATCACTCATTAGCGCAGGAAGTACATGCCTGGATCGCAGATGATCCGGATCCAACAACAGCTGCGCAGTTGCAACAATGGCTCGATACTGGCAATGAATCCGAGCTACGTGCATCCTTTAATGGTTTTCTGCAGTTTGGAACTGCGGGTTTAAGAGGTCCGATTAGACCAGGACCATCTGGCATGAATCGCGCAGTTGTAGGTCGCGCAGCTTCAGGAATCGTTGCTTATATGAAAGAGCGCAACCTGACCTCTGTCGTCATTGGTCGCGATGCACGTTATGGCTCCGAGGATTTCACCTTTGAAACCGCAGAAATCATGAGCGGTGCAGGAATGAAGGTTTATGTTTTACCTCGACCATTACCAACGCCTGTTTTAGCTTTTGCAACAAATGAATTGAAGTGCGATGTTGGCATTATGGTGACCGCAAGCCACAATCCACCTCAGGACAATGGATACAAGGTGTATTTAGGTGGAACGGTTGATGGAATTCACTACCGCGGCTCACAAATTGTTTCGCCAACAGATGAAGCGATAGCGGCAAAGATTGATGCCGTAACCTCTTTGAAATCACAACCACGCGGAAAAGTGTGGGAGGTTTTGGGCGAAGAGATCATTGAAAAGTACATTGACCGAACTGCTTCTTTAGCAACCAACCCTGGTTCACTTCGAATTGTCTACACAGCGATGCACGGTGTTGGAACAGAAACAATTCAACGTGTCTTTCATAAGGCCGGTTTTCCTTCTCCTATCCTTGTCGATGCACAAGCAGCACCAGATCCTGATTTCCCAACGGTTGCCTTTCCAAACCCAGAAGAGCCAGGTGCAATTGATCTCGCCCTTGAAACGGCAAAGAGTTTTGATGCTCATCTAGTTATCGCCAACGATCCAGATGCAGATAGATGTGCAGCTGCGGTCAATGATCCTGTTACGGGATGGCGCATGCTCCGCGGTGATGAATTAGGAGCGATTTTCGCTGAATCTATAGCTCGAAAGATTGATTCAGGGATCTTTGCGAATTCCATTGTTTCTTCATCAATTGTGAAGAAAATTGCAGCTCACTACAACTTAGAGTTCAAAGAGACTCTCACTGGCTTTAAATGGCTGGCAAAGATAGAAAACTTAACCTTCGGATATGAAGAAGCACTTGGCTATGCAGTCGATGCGATCACAGTCAATGACAAGGATGGAATCTCTGCTGCAATTACCTTGGCGCAAATCGCAACTGATCTAGCCTCAGAAGGAAAGACTCTTTTGGATTTGCTCGAAGAAGTTTGGGCACGTCATGGTTTTCATGCAACTGAACAAATCTCAATTCGTTTGAGCGATCTTTCAAAGGTTGGCGTGATCCTTGGAGGTCTGCGTAGTAACCCACCAAAAGATATTGCCGGCCGTTTAGTTACCTCTATCGATGATCTGGCATCTCCCACCGATGGCTTGCCACCCACTGATGGTTTAAGAATCTGGCTAGATGGCGGAGTACGAATCATCATCCGTCCAAGTGGGACTGAAGCAAAGATGAAGTGTTACATTGAGGCAATTGAAAAGGATTCAAAGACCGCACAAGTAGTTTTGGATCAACTACGACCACCGCTTAAGGAATTGTTATCGTGAGTTTTTACGGTTTAGTAGATGGCAGCGATGCTTCGCTAAAAAGCTACCTCAACAATCTTTCAGGTGTAGACCAGGTTGGTGCTGAGGCTCGTGCAGCGATGCTGGCAACTCGAAGCATTAAGACAAGCTCTAAGCGCTGGGCGATCGATACAGCGATCACAATGGTGGATCTAACAACGCTCGAAGGTGCTGATACCCCGGGCAAGGTTAAAGCGTTGTGCACCAAAGCGGTTCGTCCAGATCCAACTGATTCAACGGTGCCAAGTGTTGGCGCGGTCTGCGTCTACAACGACATGGTTTCTGTCGCACGAACACACCTAGATTTGATTGGTGGGCAGCATGTTCCGGTAGCTGCTGTTTCAACCGCTTTTCCATCAGGTCGAGCTTCAATGGCGGTAAAGATTCAAGATACTCAGGATGCAATCGATGCAGGCGCCGCTGAAATCGACATGGTGATTGATCGTGGCGCTTTTCTAGCTGGACGTTACATCGATGTTTTCAACGAGATTGTGCAGATCAAGCAAGTATGTGGCGATAAAGCCCATCTTAAGGTTATCTTCGAAACCGGCGAACTAGTCACATATGACAATGTTCGCAAGGCATCATTTTTAGCGATGGCAGCTGGAGCAGATTTCATTAAAACTTCAACCGGCAAGGTTGCACCCGCTGCAACTCCCCCAGTTGTTTTGGTTATGCTCGAGGCGGTGCGTGATTTTTACGAGATGACTAACACCCGTATCGGAGTAAAACCTGCCGGTGGAATCAGAAATACCAAGGATGCGATTAAACAATTAGTTTTGGTCAATGAAACTGTTGGACCAGATTGGCTCAATCCGAAGCTGTTTCGAATTGGTGCCAGTGCTTTGCTCAATGATCTATTGATGCAACGCATGAAGATGGATGAAGGTTATTACTCAAGCCCTCAGTATGTGACCATGGATTAGAGGAGAGAACAATGAGCTTCGAATACGCCCCAGCACCTGAATCACGAGCAGTGGTCTCAATCAAACCAAAGTATGGCCACTTCATTGGTGGAAAGTTTGTTGCAGGTAGCAAGCACTTTCCGACAGTTAACCCTGCAACTGAAGAGGTTCTGTCTCAAATCGCTCTTGCAGGAAAGGCTGAGGTTGATGCAGCGGTAAAGGCTGCTCGTAAGGCGTACACGACTACCTGGTCAAAGATGTCAGGCAAAGAACGTGGAAAGTATTTGTATCGCATCGCTCGAATCATGCAGGAGCGAGCACGTGAGTTTGCAGTGCTAGAGACTCTCGATAACGGCAAGCCAATCCGCGAATCACGTGATACCGATATTCCATTAGCTGCAGCACACTTTTTCTATCACGCAGGATGGGCGGACAAACTTGAGTACGCCGGTCTTGGTACATCTCCAAAGCCACTAGGTGTTGCAGGGCAAATTATTCCGTGGAACTTTCCGCTTTTAATGTTGGCCTGGAAGGTTGCACCAGCTCTAGCAACGGGAAACACCGTTGTTCTAAAGCCTGCTGAATCAACGCCGCTTACTGCATTGTTATTTGCAGAGGTGTGCCAACAAGCCGAACTTCCTGCAGGTGTCGTCAATATTGTCACCGGAGATGGTTCAACTGGTGCCTTGATCGTTAACCACCCAGGAATCGACAAGATTGCATTTACCGGCTCAACTGAGGTTGGAAAGATTATTGCTCGCGCAGTTGCTCCTACCAAAAAGAGTGTGACCCTCGAATTAGGTGGCAAGGCAGCAAATATCGTTTTTGATGATGCACCAATTGATGAAACCGTAGAAGGAATTGTTAACGGAATTTTCTTTAACCAAGGTCATGTATGTTGTGCTGGTTCACGTCTGTTATTGCAGGAAAATGTTGCTGAAGAGGTTCTTCATAAATTAAAGAACCGCATGGAAAAGATCCGCGTTGGCGATCCTATGGATAAGAACACCGATGTTGGCGCGATTAATAGCAAGGAGCAGCTTGCAAAGATCACTGAACTTGCAGCTGCTGGTGATGCTGAAGGCGCAGAGCGATGGAGTCCTGCATGTACTTTGCCAGCTAAGGGTTTCTGGTTTGCCCCAACAATCTTTACCGGTGTGACTCAGGCACATCGCATTGCACGCGAAGAGATCTTTGGTCCTGTTCTTTCAGTTCTTACCTTTAGAACACCACAAGAAGCTATAGAAAAGGCTAATAACACCCCATTTGGCTTGTCCGCAGGCATCTGGAGCGAGAAGGGTTCACGTACCTTGTGGGCATCTCAACAACTACGTGCAGGAGTTATCTGGGCTAATACCTTTAACAAGTTTGATCCAACCTCACCATTTGGTGGATATAAGGAATCGGGGTGGGGACGCGAAGGCGGACGCCACGGCCTGACTGCATATTTGAAGGGAGTAAGCCATGAGTAATCGAATTGATGTGAAGAAGACTTATAAGTTGTATATCAATGGCGCATTTCCACGCACTGAATCTGGACGTACCTACGAGGTAAAGAGTGCCAAGGGTGCCTTTGTAGCAAACCCTTGTCTTGCATCTCGAAAAGATCTACGTGATGCCGTTGTTGCAGCACGTGCCGCTCATGCTGGTTGGAACAAAGCAACCGCTTATAACCGCGGACAAATCTTGTATCGCATCGCTGAAATGCTTGAAGGTCGTCGCGCACAATTTGTTGACGAGATCATGCTGGTTACAGGTGTAACCAAGGTAAAAGCTGAAAAGGAGGTTACTGATTCAGTTGACCGACTAGTTTGGTATGCAGGCTGGACAGATAAGATCGCATCCCTTGCAGGATCAACTAACCCTGTTGCTGGTCCTTTCTATAATTTTACGATCCCTGAAAGCATGGGAGTTGTTGCAGCGATTGCTCCTGAAACTCCATCTCTTCTTGGTTTCATCGATTCGGTTGCACCAATCATCACATCAGGAAATACCGTTGTAATTCTGGCAAGTACTAAGGCTCCACTGTCTGCAATGACCTTTGCTGAAGTCTTAGCAACAAGCGATTTGCCACATGGAGTAATCAATATCTTGACCGGAAAGAAGGAAGAGATTGCGCCATGGATGGCATCTCATATGGATATTGATGCACTAGATATTTCTGGTCTGCCAGCAAAACTTCATGCTGAGACAAAGGTTGCAGGAGCTGAAAATCTGAAGCGAATTCACTCATTCAAATCAGCTGATCCTGGTCGCATCATCGCCTTTATGGAGGCTAAGACTGTGTGGCATCCAATCGGGTTATGAATTAACGGTTTTTAACCACAATTTCACGACCGCATCGACATCTAGATCCAATGCGACGCGAACCTTTGCTGAATCCTCAAGATCTAGCGGCTCTAACTGCTTTAACCATGCATCACGTCGATCAACAATTGTTTGACCGCGTGCAGGACCTGCCGATGTATCTACAACAACATCAAACATTTCAGTTGTAAAAAGTTCAGGCTGAATAACAAGGGCAACAGCGCCGTAATCGCCTAGTGAAATTGGATCTGTACGAACTTGATCCATAAAACCAAGTGCTAAAGATCCTGCAAACTGCGAGGCTGGCTTATCTGACTTGCTCATCTTTGTCGCCTCTTCTCGCCCAATAGTCGGACGCATAAAGACATCGAGGCCGTACATAGAAATTGGAACTCCACTTTGGAAAACGATTGCTGCAGCTTCTGGATCGTGCCACACATTAAATTCGGCGGCAGCGGTTGCATTGCCTGCAGCTGCCGACCCTCCCATTAAAACAATACGGTGAATCTTTTTTGCAGTCTCTGGAAAGGCTCGTAGAAACAGCGCGATATTAGTAAGCGGAGCGACGGGAACAATAGTCACAGGTTCAGTTGATTGTTCAATTAGATCACGAAGTAATTCGACAGCAGAACGTGGATCAACCTTTCGGCCAGATGGCGCGATACCTAGATCGCACATTCCATCTTTTCCATGAACATATTCTGCGTACTGGCTCTTTCCTAATAATGGTCGTACCGCGCCGCGAGCTACAGGGATATCTCCTGCTCCTGCTGCATCCAAAACCTTGAATGTATTGGCAACAACTTGGTCAACATTTGTATTGCCATCGACACAGGTGATTCCTAGTAGGTTGATATCTGGATGCATCGCCGCAAAGAGAACTGCGAAGGCATCATCAACACCGGTATCGACATCCATAATGATTGAAGTTTTGGTCATAACCGCTAGCCTAGCGTTATGAGACCTGCAGTAATAGTTGTCGTTGGCAGCGCAATGATGGATTTAACCGCCTATGCCGATGTACTTCCGGAGCCAGGTCAAACCCTAGCGGGGCAGCTTTTTACAACTGGTTTCGGCGGCAAAGGTGCAAATCAAGCTGTGATGGCGGCCCACTGTGGAGCTCAAGTACATTTCATTGGAAAATTAGGGGATGATGTATTTGGAAAAGCTATTGCTGACAACTTTGTGAAGGTTGGGATTAACTCGCAATTTGTAGAAACCAGCTCTACCCCAAATGGTGTTGCTCATATCTGGGTCGATGGCGCAGGAGAAAACAGAATCATCATTATTCCTGGGGCAAACCACGAGATTGAAGTAAACAAGGCGATAGAAGCCATTAATTCGATTCAAGATTTGGCGATAGTGGTCGCTCAATGCGAAATCAAACAAGAGGTCACCCTTGCAGCTTTCAAGGCGGCTAAAGCACGCGGAAGCACAACAATTCTTAATCCCGCCCCTTACCAAGCATTATCAGCCGAACTTCTTGAATTAACGGATTGGTTAATCCCTAATGAAACTGAGTTCCGCGAGCTACATGGAACTCTGCCAAGCAGTGATGAGATTTTGAAAAGCTTTAGGCCAGGCAAAAGCACCATCGTTACCTTAGGTAGTGAAGGTGCTGTGTATGTAAGCCCGACCGCCGAACTACATCGTGTCAGCGCTCCGAAAGTTACAGCGGTGGATACCACTGGTGCTGGAGATGCTTTTGTTGGAAGTTTTGCGTACGCCTTAGCAAGTGGAGAAGCTCCGATTGATGCTATGAAATTTGGTGTCTCAATCGCATCGCTCAGTGTGACTCGAAAAGGTGCGCAATCCTCTTATCCAGATCAAACAGAGATAGCGACGCTTTCGTAACCACGTAATACAAAGGTAGGTCGTCTAACTGGAACAGCTGCCAATTGCATCGTTGGATACTTTTCCCACAATGCGGGCAATGAAACGCTCATCTCTAATCGTGCAAGTGGTGCACCTAAACAGAAGTGAATACCTGCGCCAAAGCCAATATGTGGGTTGGGATCACGTGTTAAATCCATGGTTTCAGGGGCTGAAAACACTGATTCATCACGGTTTGCAGAGCCAATCAGCGCTGCGATCTTTTGACCCTCCTTGATGTGGACTCCCCCGAGCTCGGTATCTGCGGTGGCGGTGCGTTCAAAGAGATGTAGTGGTGCATCAAATCGCATGAACTCTTCTAGGGCGGTACTGGTAATTTCACGTGGGGATTGGCGAAGCAGCTGTACTTGATCCGGTCTTTGAAGAGCTGCAACCATTCCGTTTCCAAATGCATTAACACTTGCTTCATGACCAGCGTTAAGAAGTAATACACATGTGGCAACTAGCTCATGCATATTGAGCTTTTCGCCATTTTCTTCAACACTTGCTAAATCCGAGATCAAATCTTGCCCAGGAGTTTTCTTACGGCTTTCGGCAAGATCTCGAACATAATCAGCAAACTCTTTGGCCGCTAACTTTGCTTCTGTTTGATACTGCACTGAAGGATTAACCTCGTACATCTTTACAATCGCTTGTGACCAAGGTCGAAGCAGATGTTCTTCAGATTCAGGAAAGCCCAGTAAGTCTGCAATGATCTTTACCGGCAACGGTTCGGCGTAATCTGCAATCAGATCAAAAGTATGACCGGCTTGAATCTTTTCTTCGATTGCATCAAGTAACTGCACCGTGATTCTTTCAACCGCCGGACGCATTCCTTCAATCTTCTGACGATTAAATGCCTTTGCAACTAAGGAGCGTAATCGAGTGTGCTTGGGTGGTTCACTATCTAAAATAGAATCTGCATGTAGCCAGTTGAAAATCTCCCATTCAAACTCTGGGGTCTTCTCCTTAAAGATTCTTCCTAATGACTTATTGCGAAAAACATCGTTGGCATCACTGTGACGAGCGGCCAAGAACATCTGCATACCTTCATGCCAGACAGGTCCTGGAGCTTCGCGTAACCCTTTAAGTGCTGGATACGGATCTGCAACAAAGTGTGGATCGTTAAAATCAATCATGAAGCAGATGAGACCTTGGCATATCCCGGTTTGATGGTCGAATCGATGATCTTCAACCGCTCTGGATAAGGGATAAATGCGCTCTTCATAGCGTTAATAGTGACCCTTTGGAGCTCGGCAAAATCCCATCCGAAGGCCTTTACCGCCTCCTCCATCTCAAAGGACATTGATGTCTGACTCATAAGTCGGTTATCGGTGTTCAGTGTGACGCGGAAGCGAAGCTTTGCGAGAACACCGATTGGATGTTCGGCATAACTTGCAGCTGCTCCAGTTTGAAGATTTGAAGTCGGACAAAGCTCCAAAGGAATTCGACGATCACGAACATATGATGCAAGGCGACCTAACTTTGGTTCAGGGCCAGAAAAATCAATGTCATCAATAATGCGAACGCCGTGACCTAACCGTTCGGCTCCGCAGAGTTGGATCGCTTCCCAGATTGAGGGGATTCCATACGCTTCACCAGCATGGATAGTAAAATGGGCATCTTCTTTACGAAGATAATCAAAAGTATCTTTTTGATCAGATGGCGGGAAACCATCTTCAGGACCAGCGATATCAAAGCCTACGACTCCTTTGTCTCGGTACTTAACAACTAGTTCGGCAACTTCTTGTGACTTTTTGTTCTGACGCATTCCACACAAGAGAGAACGAACCTCAATTGTGAATCCTTCTGCCTTAGCTTCTTGCATACCGATTGCGTAACCTTCTAATGTTGCTTCAACAACATCAGCCATCGATAATCCTTTTTCAGTGAAGAGTTCAGGTGCGCCACGGACCTCGGCATACACAACACCATCACGAGCAAGATCTAGTGCGCACTCTTTCGCGACTCGAATGATGTCCTCGCGGCGCTGCATGACAGCGATGGTGTGGGAAAAGGTTTCTAGGTAGCGAACTAATGATCCAGAATCACATGATTCGCGAAACCAGGTTGCAAGCTCTGCCGCATCATGCGTAGGTAGTGCGGTGTAACCAATCTCTTGAGCGATATCGATGATGGTTTGCGGGCGAAGGCCACCATCGAGGTGATCATGCAACATCACCTTAGGAACTAACTTGATCTGCTCCTTGGTTGGAAGTGAATTCATTGCCATTGTCTGGGCCCCTTAATCAACGATACGTTCAACAATAAGTGGAAGGCGATCGATTCCGCCAACTGGCAGATCGCCGATGGTTACAGAGTTCTCAAGGGAGTCCAAAGCCCGCGCAAAGGCGGCGGGAGTGTCTGTATGGAGCGTATACAGCGGTGCTCCAGCAGCGATCTGCTCACCTGGTTTTGCGTGAATCTCAATTCCAGCACCTGCCTGAACCGCCTCGCCCTGACGGGAACGGCCTGCACCTAAACGCCAGGCCGCCATTCCAACCTTCATCGCATCCATAGAAAGAATCGTTCCGCTGCTGCGCGCAGTCACAACTGTGTTCTCACGAGCAACTGGAAGCTTTGCATCGGGATCTCCACCTTGTGCTGAAATCATCTGACGCCACACATCCATCGCTTTTCCATTTTTCAAAGCAGCGGCAGGATCTGCACCATTTATTCCAGCAAGTTCCAACATCTCTTGTGCAAGCAAAACAGTTAACTCAACAATATCTGCAGGTCCCCCACCGGCTAGAACTTCTACTGATTCGCGAACCTCTAGAGCATTGCCTGCAGTTAATCCAAGTGGAACATCCATTGCGGTTACTAAGGCGAGAGTTTTCACTCCTGCACGCTTTCCAAGTCCAACCATCACATGTGCAAGCTCTTTAGCCTTTGCAGGATCACTCATGAAAGCACCTGCGCCAGTTTTAACATCTAATACGAGAGCACTTGTTCCTTCAGCGATTTTCTTGCTCATGATTGATGAGGCAATCAGCGGAATCGCTTCAACAGTTGCCGTTACATCACGAAGTGCATACAACTTCTTATCTGCTGGTGCTAACCCTGCACCTGCTGCACAAATGACAGCCCCGCAATCTTGTAAGACTTTAAGCATCTCTTCATTTGATAAAGATGCACGCCAGCCCGGAATCGATTCAAGTTTGTCTAAGGTTCCACCGGTGTGACCTAAACCGCGGCCAGATAACTGAGGAACCGCTGCACCACATGCTGCAACAAGTGGAGCTAATGGCAAGGTGATCTTGTCGCCAACTCCGCCAGTCGAATGCTTATCTACGGTAGGTCGTGACAACGCTGACCAATTCATTCGCTCGCCACTATTGATCATGGCATCGGTCCATCTAGAAATTTCGCGGTTTTCCATGCCGTTGAGCAGAATTGCCATTAAAAGCGCTGACATTTGTTCATCTGCGACAGCACCACGTGTGTAGGCATCAATCACCCAATCAATTTGGGGATCTGTCAGCGAATGGTGATCACGCTTTGCCGCAATGATTTCTGCGGCGGAGAAGGCTTCAATCATCTATCGCTCGTTGCGATCTAGATCCTCGGGACCAAAAGCCCACGGCAGCATCGCTGACATCTTTTGTGGACCTTCATCAGTCATTAGTAACGCCTCTGGACCACCATGTTCAAACAACAGTTGGCGACAACGTCCACATGGTGCAAGGAAATCTCCCTGGCCATCAACGCAGACAATCGCAATTAAGCGACCGCCACCGGTTGAACAAAGATTTGAAACCAAACCACATTCAGCACACAAGCCAACACCGTAGCTGGCATTTTCAACGTTGCAACCGGTAACGATGCGACCATCATTAACTAACGCTGCAACACCGACCGGAAACTTAGAGTATGGCGCATACGCCATCTTCATCGCACCAATTGCTGATTGATGAATTGATTCCCAATTAATGGTTGTCATCGAAGTCCACCACGACGGTATGGAATTCCATCAGCTGCTGGCATTCGTAATCTTTGCGATGCCAATGCCATTACAAGAATTGTTGCGATGTATGGAGTCATGGTTACCAATTGTCCTGGTAGCTCATCAACTGCGAAGTAGAACCACAAAGTAAATCCTGCAGCTGCAAGACTTAAAATCGCACCGATCTGCTTGCCTGCCTTGAACTTTCTAAATGCAACAAATGCAAGGATCGCAACGATAAAGAGCAGCAGAGCGTGGATCGCCGCTGAATCACGAAGTTGCAAAGCATCGGCAAAACCAAAGAGTCCGGCACCTGCAAGTAATCCACCTGGACGGTAATTACCAAAGAGAAGTGCTGCTAGTCCGATGTATCCACGGCCAGCAACTTGGTTTTCTTGGTAGTTGCTTGCAGCAACAATCGCCAAGAAACCTCCACCTAATCCAGCAAAACCACCTGAAATAAGCACACCTGCATACTTCATGGCATAAACATTTACACCCAAAGATTCGGCTGCAACAGGTGCTTCACCAGCGCTTCGTAGACGCAGACCAAAGGCGGTGCGCCACAAAATAAAGTAAGCCAGTGGAACAAAGGAGATTGCTACAACTGTCACATAGGAAACATCTCCAGTAAGACCGCGAAGGATTGAAGCCATGTCAGAGATAAAGAACCAGTTGAGATTTGCGATCGATCCCAAGAGATCTGGGCTCTTCCAACCAAAGTAATGTCCGCCTGAAAGCACCGGCAATCCATTAAGGGAAATTGATTCGATACCTGGAGATTGTGATGGCCCTGGCCATGATCCACCTTGATACAAAAGCGTTGAAAGGTATCGAACTAAACCAGCTGCAATGATGTTGATTGCAACACCCGATACAACATGATCTACACCAAAGGTAACTGTTGCGATCGCATGCACTAAGGCACCAATTGATCCAAAGACCATCGCAGCAAACAAGCCTGCCCATGGTCCATGTTGCGAACCGATGTATCCGCCAGCCCAGGCACCCATGATCATCATTCCTTCAAGGCCGATGTTCACAACACCTGCACGCTCTGAGAACAAACCACCTAACGCTGCAAGGACAATTGGAACAGAGAGCAACAAAGCTGCAGAGGCTGTACCTGTACTTGTTAGATCAGATGCACCGGTAATAATTCGAATCGATGCCAAGACAAAAACCAGCATCGTTGCATAGCGAAGAATCTTCATGGCCTTCATGCCTGCACCACCTTTGCTAGCTCTTTACTTTGCAGCGTTAACCTAAAACGTCTGACAACTTCGTAAGCAACTACGGAGCTCAGCAAAATAGAGCCCTGCATAATTACATAAGTTTCAGGTGCGATATCAATGAGCTCTAGCGCTCTTGAGCTCACTTCGAGGAAACCAAAAAGCAGGGCGCTAATTGCCATTCCTCCGGCGGAGTTTCGTCCGAGCAAGGCAACTGCGATCGCAGAGAAACCGATACCTGCGCGGAAACCAAGGTTGTATGAATGAGTTTGGCCAAGTACTTCAGGCAAACCTGAAAGACCTGCAATCGCACCAGAGATAACAAGTGCAATAAAGGTCATCTTCTTTGAGTTAACTCCGCTGACACGTGCTGCGATTGGATTCAAACCAGATGCGCGTAACTCAAAGCCAAAACGGGTGCGATTAACAACAAACCAGAAAATGAGACCTAGGGCAACAGCAACAAAGAACATTCCATACACGCCACCACCTGGCTGATCTTCAACACCAAGCTTGCGAAGCAGTGGCATTAGATCTGGAATCTGTGCCGAAGCTGGAAGCTCCTTTGTCTGAAGGTTATTTGAACCCTCTTCGACCAAAGCAAAGTGCTTAGATAACAAATAAGCAGATAGTCCACCAGCTAAGGCGTTCAGCATAATTGTCGAGATAACCTCGTTTACGCCGCGCTTTACCTTTAAGTAAGCGGCGATCGCAGCCCATAAACCACCAAAGGTCATTGCAACGATAAAGACCGCTGCAACATGTAGTACCGGTGGAAGTACAAACATCGCTCCGATGTAACAGCTAAACAAGGCACCTAAACGTAATTGACCTTCTACACCGATATTAAAGAGACCAGCTCTGAAAGTAACCGCGATCGCAATTGCGGCGATGTAGTAAGGCGTTGCAGTATTAACGACCTCCATAAGAGAGCCAGCCGTGGTGCCAAACTCCCACATGGTTTTAAAGGCATCCATGGGAGATTTCTTACTTGCGATAACTGCAAGGCTAGAAATTAAAATTGAGAAGACAGCTGCAGCAAGTGGTGCCGCAATCGCTAATCCGACCTTGCTCGGGCTGAACTTTCTTGAAAGTGCGTTACTCATGCTGCACCCGTCATCGCTGAGCCCAGTTGCTCTGGGGTTGTCTTGGCAGGATCTAATTCAGCGGTAATTGCGCCACGTAACATAACCAGCAAACGATCTGACATTCCAATTAACTCTTCTAGATCAGCAGAGATAAGCACGATCGCCATTCCCTTTTCACGGGCTTTGCGAAGTACATCCCAAATAGCACCTTGTGCTCCAACATCTACGCCACGAGTTGGGTGAGATGCCACCAATAATGCTGGTGCCTTACTCATTTCACGACCAACAATAAACTTTTGCTGATTTCCACCAGAAAGCGCTGCCGCCAAAGTGTCTGGTCCAGGTGCACGAACATCAAACTCTTGCATGATTGTTCGGGTGCTTTCGATTGTTGCCTTTTTATCAATCACAAAGCCGCGCATAACAGGCTTACTGCGCTGGTGGCCAAGAATTCTGTTCTCCCACAAGGGCGAGGTCATCATTAACGCTTGGCGCTGTCGATCTTCTGGAATTAAGCCAATACCCAGATCGTGACGATCTGCAACGCTTAATTCATCAATTGATGTGCCATGAAACTCAATAGAACCTGTGTAATCACGAAGCCCCATAATCGCTTCAACAAGTTCAGCCTGACCATTTCCTTCAACACCTGCAATACCTACAACTTCTCCGGCATGCAGATTAAAGGTGATATTTGAGAGCAGATCACGACTACCTGTTGCAGTTGGAATGGAAACATCTTTAAGCGCCAAGGTGATCTCATCACGGCGGGTGTGTCCCAATGTTGAAGGCTTTGGTAGCTCGCTACCAACCATGAGCTCAGCTAATTGGCGAGCTGTTACATCCTTAGATTTAACTTCAGCCACTGTTGCACCCTGTCGAACAACCGTTACCTCGTCAGCAACACGCAGTACCTCATCAAGCTTGTGAGAGATAAAGATGACCGCCATACCTTGGGCACGTAAACCTTCGAGGGCTTGGAAAAGATCATCAACCTCTTGTGGAACCAAAACAGCTGTTGGCTCATCAAAGATCAAAATATTTGCACCACGGAATAAGACTTTAAGAATCTCTACACGTTGGCGTTGGCCAACACCTAGCTCTTCAACTAAAACATCTGGATCAATATCGAGACCGTACTGCGCCGCCATTTCGACAACCTTTGCGCGAGCACCGGCAAAATCAATTGTCGCTCCATGCTTTGGTTCAGAGCCTAAAATAATATTTTCAAGAACTGTGAAGTTATCTGCCAACATAAAGTGTTGGTGCACCATTCCAATGCCGGCTTCAATTGCATCGTTGGGGTTCTTAAAGTGAACCTCTTTGCCATTTACTAAAATCTCGCCACTATCTGGGCGTTGCATGCCGTACAAAATCTTCATTACCGTTGACTTACCAGCGCCATTTTCACCAACGAGTGCGTGCACAGTTCCGGTTTCAACCTTGATTGAAACATCTTTGTTCGCAATAACGCCCGGGAAGCGTTTCGTTATGTGTCGCAGTTCTACTGCTACAGACACTTTGAGTCTCCTTTGACTAGCACCACATGAAAAACATTTGGCCCAACAAGGAGATCTAACTCCATTGTTGGGCCAAACGCCACTTTCTAACTAATTAATTCCACAAACCTATTATGGCTTTGTTGGAACCTTGATCTTTCCTGACTTGATTGCAGCTGCAGCCTTATCGATCTGAGCCTTGTACTTGTTGATGTATCCACCTGAGTAAGAAACGCCAACACCATCAAGTGAGAGGTTGTATACGCGACCGTAGATACCTGACTCATCAAGAACGTCGTTAACTGATGAACCAGCAACAGCTGTTGCGATTACATCGTAAACAGCGCGGTCAACACGCTTGATCATTGATGTGAGCATGTTCTTCTTCTCAGCTGCTGAAGCTGTTAGGTACTGATCAGAGTCAACTCCGATAGTCCAAACCTTCTTGCCAGCCTTTGCAGCATCTGTAGCAGCTGCGAAGTTACCCGCACCTGATCCACCTGCTGCTGAGTAGATAACATCGATACCCTTATCGATCATTCCCTTAGCAATAACCTTTGCCTTAGCTGGGTCATTGAAACCACCGAAATCAGGTGGCTCTGTAACGTACTTGACGTCAACAGTTACTGACTTCTTTGTTGCCTTAACACCAGCAACGAATCCAGCTTCAAACTTCTGTAGTAGTGGAATACGAACTCCACCGATGTAACCGACCTTGCCTGACTTTGTTGCAAGTGCTGCTGCAACGCCAGCTAGGTATGAACCCTGCTCTTCAGCGAATACAAGACCTGCAACGTTCAGTAGATCTACTGATGCATCATCGATGATTCCGAACTGTGTGTTTGGATAATCTGATGCAACCTTCTTGATTGGTCCTGCGTAGAGGAAACCAACAGCGATGATTGGGTTGTATCCAGCCTTTGCTAGCAAGCGGAGCTTGTCTTCGCGCTCTGAATCTGAACCAGTTGTAACTGTTACTTCCTTAGCTGCAACACCAAACTTCTTCTTTGCAAGATCTAGACCTGCTGCTGCTGAGTCGTTGAATGACTTATCGCCACGTCCACCGATGTCATAAGCAAGGCCAACTTTTACCTTTGTTGCCGCTGTTGCTGGAGCGACAAAAGCTGTCGCAGCCATAACAGTTGCAGCAACAACTGCTACAAGACGAAATACTTTCTTCAATTTTCCTCCAAGGATTCAAGGGGATCTTCAATAACAGCTTTTTAAAGGCAATTAAGGAAGCTTTGTGTAATCGCGAGCCTATTACTTGCCTATGAATAAACTCAACACGCTGGGGCTGATTTTGATGTCAGGGGTGTAACGTTTTGGAAAACTCTCAACCCTTAGTTGAGGTGGGAGGGTTAATTACTTCACTAAACCCAGGTTTTTGTAGGTATCTGACAGGGTTGAGCTGGCGACTACCCGAGCTTTTTCCGCACCTTCGTGCAGAAGGTCTATGAGGTGCTTCTCATCCTCGAGCAGCTCTAGCGCCTTTGTGCGAATAGGGCGCAGGTACTCGACGACAACGTCTGCTACGGCACCCTTGAAATCTCCATATCCCTTGCCCTCAAACTCATTTTCCAGATCTGCAATAGATCGACCAGATAGTGATGAGTGAATAGATAGCAAATTACTAATGCCAGGCTTTTCTTTTTCATCAAACTTAACTTCGCGGCCCGCATCAGTTGCAGCGCTCTTAATCTTCTTCGTATTTGCCTCTGGTGTATCCATGATTTCTAGAACACCTGCAACCGAGCCCGAAGATTTACTCATCTTTGCGGTTGGCTCTTGCAGATCGTAAATCTTTGCGCCCGCCTTCAAAATATAACCTTCTGGCAATCTAAAGGTTTCACCAAAGCGAGAGTTAAAGCGAGTAGCTAAATCACGTGTTAATTCGATGTGCTGACGTTGATCTTCTCCAACCGGTACGTAATGTGCTTGGTACAAGAGAATATCTGCAGCTTGCAACATCGGATAAGTGAAAAGTCCAACGCGAGCTCTGTCTGCTCCGCCCTTTGCAGATTTATCTTTGAACTGTGTCATGCGACTTGCCTCGCCAAAACCTGCAAGGCACTCCATGATCCAACCCAATTGGTTGTGTTCGGCAACATGTGATTGCACAAAAAGTGTTGATTTTTCAGGCGATATTCCTAGCGCGATTAACTGGGCAGCAGATGCCAAGGTGCGCTTCCTAAAGAGCGCAGGTTCGATCTCGCCAGTTAATGCATGCAGATCAACGATGCAGTAAAAAGCATCATTGCCATCTTGTAGCTCTACCCATTGCTTAAGGGCACCTAAGTAATTACCCAGGTGGAAGGAGTCACTCGTTGGCTGAATGCCGGAAAGAACTCGCTTCTGTGTCATGGGCGTAATTCTTTCACACAGATGCTGTTCGCGAGATCAATAACTGCCCCGCGCGCTTGCCTTCCATCGTTAATACAGTGATTCGAATGCCATTTACGTTCACAACATCATGAACCTGCGGAATTCGACCCAAGAAGTGCATCACAAAACCGCTGGCAGTCTCATATGGACCTTCAGGGATATCCAGCTTTGTCTCTTCAATTAAATCCTCAATTGAAATCAAGCCATCAACTTCAAAATCTCCGGTGCGCTCTTCTAGCGAAACCTCATTCTCATGCTCATCGTATTCATCGCGAATATCCCCAATAAGCACTTCTACAAGGTCTTCAAGGGTCACGATGCCATCGGTGCCACCGTACTCATCTAAAACGATTGCAAGGTGCTGACCTTGGGTACGCATCTCAGACAAGGCGGGCAAGATCCCCTTGGTTCCTGGCAAATACATAATGTTTCGAACAAGTTCAACAATCTTGGTGCTCTTGCTTGCAAGAGATGTATCCAAAAGATCGCGAACGTGAATAAATCCAACAACCTCATCCGATGAACCTCGAACAACGGGGTAGCGCGAATGTGCCTTATCAACGGCAAGTTCAATCGCCTTGCCAACGGTCAATGAAGCATCCATGAAATCAACTTCGGTGCGCGGAACCATAACCTCATGGACCTGACGTTCAGAGGCGTTAAATACTTCCTCAACGATGTCGCGCTCTTCATCAGATAAAGCGGCATGGCCAGTAACAAGATCTAGCAACTCTTCTTCAGACATCTGCGAGCGCTGCTCCTTGGGATCGACACCAAAGGCGCGAACAACAAAATCAGTCGACTTAGAAAGCAACCAAATAATTGGGCGGAAGATATTTGCCACAATATTGATGATTCCAGCGGTCGTCATTGCAATCTCTTCAGCTCTAAAGAGAGCCACACGCTTTGGCACTAACTCACCAAAGACCAATGAGAAGTAAGCGATCACTAATGTGACGCCGATAAGAGAAATGGTGGTTGCCCACCCTGTTGCAAGACCCAATGACTCAAGCCATGGAATTACATAATCACCAAGTTGATCAGCACCTAAGGCCGCTGAGAGAAAACCGCTGACAGTCACACCAATTTGAACCGCAGCTAATAGGCGGTTGGGGTGTTCGGCCAGGGCGGCGACGCGAGCGCCACGTTTTCCACGGGATGCGATTTGGCGCACCTGGCTATCTCGAAGTGAGATGAGGGCGATTTCAGCTGCTACGAAGAATGAGGCCAGAACAATCAGGCCAGCGATAGTTGCTAGATCAAGAAATAGTGAAGCCAACGAGGGAGGTTCCATTATGTGAGAAGTATACATTCTCACTCGAATGGCGTGAAGCCAGATCTTCCCTTACGCGGGGTTTGTGCGTAATCTTGCCCCGTTGGCCAACCGGCCATCACCTTCATCCACGGACCGTCGGGCACGTACCTGCCCGGAGAAGGAGAGCAATCTCATGGCATCAGTAGTTTTTGATGGCGCATCACGTATCTATCCAGGAACAACAGCACCTGCAGTCGACAAGTTAAATCTCACCGTTAATGATGGAGAGTTTTTAGTTCTTGTTGGTCCATCAGGTTGCGGTAAGTCAACATCACTTCGTATGTTGGCAGGACTTGAAGAGATCGATGGCGGCAGAATTTTAATTGGCGATCGCGACGTAACAAATGTTGCACCAAAGGATCGCGATATTGCGATGGTGTTCCAGTCTTACGCACTGTATCCACACATGACAGTTGCAGAGAACATGGGATTTGCACTCAAGATCGCAGGAACTCCAAAGGAAGAGCGCGATCGTCGTGTTCTAGAAGCTGCAAAGTTGCTTGACCTTGAGCCATACCTAGAGCGCAAGCCAAAGGCTCTTTCTGGTGGACAGCGTCAGCGTGTTGCAATGGGTCGCGCAATTGTTCGCGAACCTCAGGTATTCCTTATGGATGAACCACTATCTAACCTTGATGCGAAGTTGCGTGTAGCAACTCGTACACAGATCGCTGCATTGCAGCGTCGTCTAGGAATCACAACTGTTTATGTAACACACGACCAGGTTGAAGCTATGACCATGGGTGATCGCGTTGCAGTTCTTAAGGATGGCTTGCTACAGCAAGTTGATACTCCTCGTAACCTTTATGACAACCCAGCAAATGCTTTCGTTGCAGGCTTCATCGGCTCCCCTGCGATGAACCTACTTATTGCCCCTGTTGAAGGTGGCAAGGCAAAGCTTGGCGATCTAGCTATCGATGTTCCTGCAGCTGCTGGTTCATCTGTAACTGTTGGTGTTCGCCCAGAAGGCTTCACACCTTCATCTAAGGGCTTCCATGTTCTTGTTGAAGTTGTTGAAGAGCTTGGTTCAGATGCTTTCGTTTACGGAAAGCCAGCTGATGCCAGCGTTAAGTTTGCGAACGCTTCAGATGAAGGCGCACAAGTAATTGTTCGCTGGGATCCAAAGAACCCTCCAAAGCCTGGTGACACAATCACCGTTGAGGCTGCTAAGGGCGCGGTTCACCTATTTAACTCAACAACAGGTGAGCGCATCTAATACGGATTAAGTAAAAAACCCGCGGGAGCCATTGGCTGCCGCGGGTTTTTTACTCTCTAAATTAAGCCATTGCCTTCTTAAGCCATTGCTAACTTTAGATTGGCATCAATTGAGTTCAAGAACTCTTGTGTTGTTTGGTATGGCGCATCCTTTGAGATCAGAAGTGACAAATCCTTTGTCATCTTTCCTTGCTCAACGGTTTCAATACATACACGCTCAAGAGTTGCGCAGAACTTTGCAAGCTCAGCGTTGTTATCAAGCTTTGCACGGTGAGCAAGACCCTGTGTCCACGCAAAGATTGAGGCGATTGGGTTTGTAGATGTCGCCTTTCCTGCTTGGTGATCGCGGTAGTGACGTGTCACAGTTCCGTGAGCAGCCTCAGATTCGCAGATCTTTCCATCTGGTGTCATCAATACAGATGTCATCAAACCAAGTGAGCCGTAACCCTGTGCAACGGTGTCTGATTGAACATCGCCATCGTAGTTCTTACATGCCCAGACGTAACCACCCTCCATACGCAATGACATAGCAACCATGTCATCGATCAGACGGTGCTCGTACCAAATTCCTGCAGCATCAAACTGTGTCTTAAACTCTGCCTGGTAGATCTCTTCAAAGATGTCCTTGAAGCGACCATCGTAAGCCTTAAGAATTGTGTTCTTGGTTGATAGGTACACAGGGAACTTACGAAGTAATCCGTAGTTCAAAGATGCACGAGCAAAGTCGCGAATTGAATCATCGACGTTGTACATCGCCATTGCAACACCTGAAGATTCAAAGTTGAAAACCTCTGTGTTAATTGGTGCTGATCCATCTTCAGGAACAAATGAGATTGTCAGCTTTCCTGGACCTGGAACCTTGAAATCTGTTGCGCGGTACTGATCACCAAATGCGTGACGACCGATAACGATTGGCTTTGTCCAGTGAGGAACCAAACGAGGAACGTTGCTGATGATGATTGGCTCACGGAAGATAACTCCACCAAGGATGTTGCGGATAGTTCCGTTAGGAGATTTCCACATCTTCTTAAGACCAAACTCAGTTACGCGAGCCTCATCGGGAGTGATAGTTGCACACTTAATTCCGACACCATGCTTTTGGATGGCGCGAGCTGAATCAATAGTTACCTGATCATCTGTTGCATCACGGTGCTCCATGCCCAAGTCGTAGTACTCGAGGTTTACATCTAGGTAAGGCAGAATCAATGAATCCTTGATGAACTGCCACATGATGCGTGTCATCTCATCGCCATCTAGTTCGACGACTGTGCCCGTTACTTTGATCTTGCTCATTGTTTCCTCTTTCCTAGAGTGCTCCGATTAGAGAGTTTGAACATCTGCTTGTTTTGCACGAACCGCTTCAGCTGCTTCCTTAAGGGCTGCAACTTAAGTGTCAGTCAATGTGCCTTCTACAACCTTCTTCACACCAGTGCGACCGATCTCGGCTTCTACGCCAAGGTACACACCAGAAATTCCGTACTCGCCATCTACCCATGCACATACAGGCATGACAGCACCTGAATCTTCAATAACAGCCTTTGCCATACGCGCTGCTGCTGCAGATGGTGCGTAGTAAGCAGAACCTGTCTTAAGAAGAGCAACAACTTCGGCTCCACCATTGCGTGTGCGATCAACAAGATCAGCGATCTCATCTTGTGACAGCAGATCACTCAGTGGCTTGCCATCAACTGTGCAGCGACTTGGAACTGGAACCATGGTGTCGCCATGTGAGCCAAGTGTCAGTGTCTTTACAGCTGCAACCTTTACTCCGAGCTTTTCAGCTACGAAGTTTGTGAAGCGTGCTGTGTCCAACATACCTGCTTGACCCATTACGCGGTTCTTTGGAAAGTTTGTTGCGATCTGTGCCAAAGCTGTCATCTCATCAAGTGGATTTGAAACCACGATGATGACAGCGTTAGGAGAATGCTTAGCGATATTTTCCGCAACACCGCGAACGATGCCGGCGTTAACACCAATTAAATCCATGCGACTCATGCCAGGCTTACGTGGAAGTCCTGCAGTAATAACAACTACATCTGAGTTAGCGGTTGCTTCATATCCAGCACCTTCAGGAGTTGTTGTTGCTCCGATGATCTTTGTTTCAAATCCCTCGATTGAACGGGATTGATTCATGTCTAGAGCTAAACCTTCTGACTTACCTTCGAGGATGTCAGTCAAAACTACGGTATCGAAAACATCATATTCAGCTAAACGAAGAGCTGTTGTTGAACCGTAGAAACCTGCACCGACTACTGTGACTTTGCCACCCATCGTGACTCCATTCATGGCTGATTGCGAATGGGGCAACTCTACCGCCCGCGAGGAAGTGCAATTGCCAGCACAAAAAGTGCAATCGCTATTGCAAGCGGAAGATAAAACTCAATGCGACGGAAATCTCGAGATTTGAGAGCCACGCCCATGGTTCCAACCGCGATAAAAAGTGATCCGCCTCGCACTATGCCGAGAACTCCTAAAACCACTCCGGTCAGGACTAATCCATAACTTACAAGGCTTAGCAGGCGATTACTTAACTGCATGCATCAACCACATTGGTCAGCAACATTGCACGGGTCATTGGACCGACTCCCCCAGGCATTGGCGCAACATATGAAGCCTTTTCAAATACTCCAGGACACACATCACCTTGAAGTCCATCAGGTGTGCGGGAAATTCCAACATCAATTACAACAGCACCTTCTTTAATCATCTCTGCTTTTAAGAAGTGTGCCTGCCCAATTGCTGCGACAACAATATCTGCATTTCTTGTGTGAACAGTTAAATCCTTGGTACCTGTGTGAGTCAAAGTTACTGTTGCATTTTCTTGTTTGCGAGTAAGCAGTAATCCCAATGGGCGACCAACTGTTAAACCGCGACCAATAATTGTTACCTCTGCTCCTTGAGTTGAAATCTTGTAATGATCCAGAAGCGCAACAATTCCACGTGGTGTACATGGAAGCGGAGCATCGTAACCAGCAACTAATCGCCCCAAATTAAGTGGGTGTAATCCATCGGCATCTTTGCTGGGATCGATTGCTTCAAGAACCTTTTGCGTGTTGATTCCCTTGGGCAACGGAAGTTGAACAATATAACCGGTGCACTCTTTAGAACTATTTAAATCTGCAATTGCTGCTAAGACATCTTTTTCAGTTGCATTATTGGGAAGATCAATTCGAATTGAATTGATACCGACCTCTTGGCAATCGCGATGTTTCCCGCCCACATATGAATGTGAACCTGGGTCATCTCCTACTAAAACTGTTCCAAGACCTGGAGTAATTCCTTGTGTTTTAAGCGCAGTGACTCGCGTGGTTAATTCAGCTTTAATCGCTGCGGCAACCGCCTTGCCATCTAATATCTGCGCGCTCATGATGTAAGCCTATCGACTCAGTTATGCGTGAGAGAAATGTCGAGTATTGGTGAAAAACATCGCGATTCCAGCCGCCTTTGCCGCTGCAATTACCTCTTCATCACGCACGCTGCCACCAGGCTGTACTACAGCTGTAACACCTGCATCGATAAGGATTTGAAGACCATCGGCAAATGGGAAGAAGGCATCACTTGCCGCGACACTTCCTTTGACTCGATCTCCGGCACGGGAAACAGCTAAACGTGCTGAATCAACTCTGTTGACCTGGCCCATTCCGATTCCAACAGATGCTGTCATCTTTGCCAGCAGGATCGCATTGCTCTTAACTGAACGAACACTTCGCCAAGCAAACTCAAGATCCTTCATAGTCTGTAGATCAACTGGATCTCCGCTGACTTGATTCCATTGTGCTGGTGAATCACCGTGTGCATCAATCACATCTGTTGCTTGCAACAACATTCCGCCAGATACGGGGCGAAGTTCTAAAGGATTAATTGTTGTTACATCGCACTTTAAAATTCGAATCGAAGGCTTCTTCATCAAAAGCTCTAATGCATCTTCATCAAAATCAGGAGCAATCAAAACTTCTGTAAAGATCTTTGACAATGGCTCAGCCATCGCAAGATCAACCTTTCTATTGGCAGCTACAACTCCCCCAAATGCTGATACAGGATCACACTCATGAGCATGTTGATACGCAACTGCAACACCTAATTCGCACACCGCAACACCGCAAGGGTTTGCGTGCTTCATAATTGCAACTGCAGGGTCGCGATGATCCAAAACCGCTCTCCAGGCAGCATCGGCATCTGTGTAATTGTTAAATGACATTTCCTTGCCATGGAGCTGTTGAGCGTTCACGATTCCTGAAGTTGCACCCGAGTAAATCGCAGCATCTTGATGAGGATTTTCTCCGTAACGAAGGGAGCTCTTACGGCTCCAAATCTGTCCAAACCAATCAGGAAGCTCATTGCTATCTGATTCTCCGAGCCAGTTTGCAATCGCTAAGTCGTATTGAGCGGTTGTGCGAAATACCTCAAGTGCTAATTGGCGTCGTTCTGCTTCTGTAAAGCCACCTGCAGAAATTGCTGTGATCAACTGGTCGTACTGGGCAGGATGAGAAATAACCGCGACAGAGCCATGGTTTTTAGCAGCTCCCCGAAGCATTGATGGGCCACCGATATCAATCTGCTCGATGCACTCTGCAAAACCTGCACCTGATGCGATTGTTTCGGCAAATGGATACAGGTTAATAATCACCAAATCAAAGGGAGCGATATCCAGATCTGCAATTGCAGCTAAATGTTCAGGATTGTTTTGGTCGGCCAAAATTCCGCTGTGAATTCGAGGATGTAATGTCTTAACACGTCCACCCATAATTTCAGGAAAATCTGTGTACTGGCTTACCTCTATGACAGGAATTCCGGCATCTGCCAAATTCTTCGCTGTTGACCCTGTTGAGAGAATTTCGACTCCGGCAGCATTAAGTGCGCTTCCAACTTCAATCAGACGAGTCTTGTCATAAACACTTACAAGTGCGCGACGTATAGGTTTTCTCATCGTGTAATGGTCTCCAAAGTTGGAATGATCAAGGCGATGGTCGCAACTATGAGACCGCGTTCTACTTTCTTAATTCTCTCATGAAGAGTTGCCTCATCATCGCCTGGCAACACCGGAACCTCCATTTGAGTAATGATTGGCCCAGTATCAACGCCTGCATCTACCCAATGAACCGTTGTTCCAGTTACCGAGACACCTGCAGCTAGTGCATCCCGAACCGCATGGGCACCTGGAAAATCAGGCAGCAAAGCAGGATGACTATTGATTGTAGGAAAGTAATTAACAAACTCAGGGGCCAAAATTCGCATAAAGCCGGCGCTTACAACTAAATCTGGTGAGTATTGATCAACCGCTTCAAAGAGTTGCTTGTTCCACTGCTGACGATCGGCGGTCAACTCAACAACGGTGGTGTTTATGGATGCCTTTTTAGCACGTTCTAAAACTTGGGCATCTGCACGATCTGAAACAACTGCAACAATTTGAATCTCTAAATCTGATGCATCAATAATCGCCTGCGCTAAAGAGCCCTGCCCTGAAGCCAGAATGACTACCCGCTTTCTCATTTGCGGGAAATTACTCTTGGTAGGTACAGCGCCAATAAGGCACCTAGGCCAAGCTCTGCAGCGATCGCCAGGGTGAACTTCCATGGCGAAACTCCTACGGCAGACATCGCATCGGTGATGAGTGCACCACTTCCTGAATATCCAACAAATGCTGCAAGCAGAACAGCCACAATCAAACTTTGCACCAGCACCTTTTGATTCAGTGAGATTGTCCATGTAACTAAAAGTGCACCAGCTGCAACGACGATCAAAACTCCAAGCAATGAAATAAGTGATTTACCTTCGGGCAAAGCACCCAATAACGGCATCGCAGGAATCTTGTTTAATCTAAAGGAGGTCGGTGAAACCAAGGTTCCTGAACCGACCGCAAAGCCAACCCCTGAAAAGTAGGCCAAGGTAGAAACAATCGCATTAGGAATATACAAAATATTGAGAAGTAGTAGCAGGAAGCCACCAAAGATTCCGGGCTGTAAGACAGTTGTTAAGTTCTTAACCATCGAAATATTGATGAGAAGTAGCAAGCCAAAGATTATTGAAGAGACACCAAGCAGCAACGCGATAATCCGTGATCCGTATAAGAAACCTTGACCCAGGGCAACTTTTCTGCCAACAGTTGCCGCACATAGCAATGTAAAGGGCAAAACATAAATGATTGCGAAGTACCAGACTGGACGAATCGAATCAGTCTTAGAAAACAATGATGCCGCCAAGGCAAAGAGTGTGTAACCAAGCGCAAAGACTCCACGAGCCGGTGCAACTAATGATGAGTCATTATCTAAACGTTCAATTGTTCGTGCCACACCATTTCGAATAGCAAGAACTGGAAATATCAATGCACCGAGCGGAAGGTAAGAAAGGTGCCCCGCTAACCCTGAAGGCGGAAGAGAAAGATCAAAGGGAATTGAATGTGCACCAATCCAGATCCATAACGCTGCACGTAAAGGATCGCCGGTATTTCCCGTTGCACTACCTGCGGTCGCCCATGCAAGCAGAGCGATGAAAGATGTAGGAAGTAAAAGCCAAGCAACGCTGCGCAAGACTTGGGGCAATGCAGCTCCAAGTACTCGCGACATCATTGTTATCGGCCCATTATTGCGCGTAACAAACGCGCGGTTTCGCTTGGTGTTTGGCCGACCTTAACGCCAGCTGCTTCTAATGCATCCTTCTTACCTTGCGCAGTTCCTGATGATCCAGAAACGATTGCACCTGCGTGGCCCATTGTCTTTCCTTCAGGAGCTGTAAAGCCTGCAACATAACCAACCACTGGCTTAGTTACATACTCTGCAATAAAGGCTGCTGCACGTTCTTCAGCATCTCCACCAATTTCACCGATCATTACGATCGCTGTTGTTTCAGGATCATCTTGGAAGGCGCGAAGGCAGTCGATATGTGTTGTTCCAATAACTGGATCTCCACCAATACCGACCGCTGTGCTAAATCCAATGTCACGGAGTTCGTACATCATTTGATATGTAAGTGTTCCGGACTTTGACACTAAACCAATTGGACCTGAGCCTGTGATATCTGCAGGAATAATTCCAACATTTGATTTTCCTGGGCTAATTAATCCAGGGCAGTTAGGTCCGATGATTTGTGTTGTTCCCTTGCTCTGCGCATATGTGTAGAAACTTGCAGAGTCATGAACAGGAATACCTTCGGTAATAACAACGACTAAAGGCATCGTTGCATCAATTGCATCGATGACCGCAGCCTTAGCAAACTTAGGTGGAACGAAAACAACTGAAACATTTGCACCTGTTGCAGACATCGCTTCGGCGACTGTGTTGAACACTGGAAGTTGGTGGCCATCGATATCGACAACCTGTCCACCCTTGCCTGGTGTTACTCCGCCGACAACCTTTGTGCCTGAAGCCAACATACGACGGGTGTGCTTGGTTCCTTCAGAACCAGTCATTCCCTGAACAATTACCTTGCTTGCATCATTGATAAAGATAGACATTACTTCGCCGCCAATTCTGCAGCGCGATTTGCTGCTCCATCCATAGTGTCTGCTTGCTCAACCAGTGGGTGTGCAGCCTTTGCCAAGATTGCTCGTCCTTCAACAACATTGTTTCCATCGAGGCGAACCACGATCGGCTTAGTTGCCTTAGGCCCAAGTAATTCAAGGGCTTGAACGATTCCATTGGCAACGGCATCGCATGCGGTGATTCCACCAAATACATTTACAAATACGCTCTTTACATCCTTGTCGCCAAGAATGATTGAAAGACCATCAGCCATGATTTGAGCCGATGCTCCACCACCAATATCAAGGAAGTTAGCTGGTCGAACTCCGCCATGCTTTTCTCCTGCGTAAGCAACAACATCAAGTGTGCTCATTACAAGTCCAGCACCGTTACCGATAATTCCAACTTGTCCTTCAAGCTTTACGTAGTTAAGACCCTTTTCCTTTGCAGCAGCCTCTAGCGGATTCTCTGCCGCCTGATCAACAAGTGCTTCATGATCTGGTTGGCGGAAATCTGCGTTGTCATCAAGAGTTACCTTGCCATCGAGTGCGATGACCTTGCCATCCTTTGTCTTAACCAATGGGTTAACTTCAACAAGGGTTGCATCCTCGCCCTGGAAAACATCCCAAAGCTTCAGAAGAACATCGGCAACTTGATCTGCAACATCTGCTGGAAATTGTGCAGCTACAACTATCTCTTTTGCCTTGGCAAGTGAGATTCCATCAACTGCAGATACTGGAATCTTTGCTAGCTTTTCAGGAGCGGTGTGTGCAACCTCTTCAATATCCATTCCACCTGAAACAGAGGCCATCACCAGAAATGTGCGGTTTGAACGATCTAGCAAAATCGCTAAGTAGTACTCAGATTCAATGGGTGCAGCCGCTGCAATCATTACTGTGCGAACAGTGTGACCCTTAATATCCATTCCAAGAATTGCGCCAGCTTTTTCGCGAGCATCCTGTGGGTTCTCAGCTAGCTTTACTCCGCCAGCCTTTCCGCGGCCACCAACTTTGACCTGTGCCTTTACGACAACCTTTCCGCCAATAGTTGTTGCAGCTTTCTCTGCCTCATCGGCGGTAGTTGCAACGCTTGCGGCCAAAACAGGTACACCGTGCTTTTCAAAGATGTCGCGAGCTTGGTATTCAAAGAGATCCACTGGGCTTCCAATCAGTTCAATTCTTCAGGCGCTAATGAGGGTAATCCTAGAGCTTCTCAACGGGTGCATAACGCAGCAGTAAACGCTTCTCGCCGTATTGGCCGAAGTTAATCGTCGCCTCCGCCTTATCTCCTGCGCCTGCAACGGAGACAACGGTGCCTAAACCAAATGTGTCATGTGACACACGCTCACCAACTGCAAGCTCCATTGCAACGCTCTTCTTGCCGGTGGCCCGTGGTGGAGGCGTTGTGACAGTTCTGCTCTTTTTAATCAGAGATGGAGAAAGAGATGTTCGTGATTGATTGCGCCACTCAATAACTTCTTCCGGAATCTCATCGAGAAAACGAGAAGGTGGATTGTAATTAGGTGCACCCCATGTAGATCTATATTCAGCGCGAGAGATATAGAGACGTTGACGCGCGCGTGTTAAACCAACATATGCAAGACGACGTTCTTCTTCGATCTCATCCTTTTCTCCCAAGGTGCGTGAGTGAGGAAAAATTCCATCCTCCATACCTGTTAAGAAAACAGTTGGAAACTCCAGACCCTTTGCGGTGTGCAGAGTCATCATTGTTACGACTCCCCCATGATCTTCACCTTCTGGAATCTCATCAGCATCTGCTACTAAGGAAACCTTTTCTAAGAAGCCTGCAAGTGAAATCTCTTCATCCTCACCAAGCTCTTCAAAGGGTCTTTCCTCGTACTCCATTGATACTGCAACCAGTTCCTTTAAGTTTTCTACACGAACCTCATCTTGTGGGTCGGTGCTATCTGCAAGTTCTTTTAACAATCCAGATTGCTCAAGCGCAGCTTCTACAATTACAGATGGCTTGGTCTTTGCCTCAACCAAGACGCTTAATGCGCTAATCATCGAAGTAAATTCATTGATAGCTTGGGCTGTACGAGCGGGAACAGATCCGATCTCGCTGCAGCGAAGCAAACCTTGCCAAAAGGAAATGTTGTTATCGCGTGCATAAAGATCTACATAATCTAAGGAAGTATCACCAATGCCGCGCTTAGGGACATTGATAATTCGGCGAAGAGAAATCTCATCCTCAGCATTTGCCAGAACCCGTAAATAAGCCAAAAGATCTTTTACTTCACGGCGTTCGTAGAATCGAAGCCCACCAACAACTTTGTAAGGCAAAGCGCTGCGCATAAAAACTTCTTCAAAAACACGAGATTGAGCATTTGTTCGATAAAAGATAGCGGTATCGCCAGGTGTAGAAACACCTTCTCTTTGCAGGGATCTAATTTCATCAGCGATGAAGTTAGCTTCATCATGTTCGCTTTCAGCAACATACCCAACAAGCGGAGTTCCGGCACCAGCATCAGACCACAAGTTCTTTTCTTTGCGACTTTCATTTTGGGTTATGACAGCGTTAGCAGCGTTCAGAATATTCTGCGTTGAACGATAATTCTGTTCGAGCAGCACAGTTCGGGCGTTGGGGTAATCCAATTCGAACTGCAAAATATTTCTAATGGTTGCGCCGCGGAAGCCATAAATAGATTGATCCGCATCTCCCACCACACATAATTCGGCAGGTGGCTGACCCTCTAGATCGCTTCCTACTAACTCCTTGACCAGGATGTATTGAGCGTGGTTTGTATCTTGGTACTCATCAACCAGAACATGGCGAAACCTTGATCTAAACCGTGCTTTTGCTTCAGGGAAGCGTTGCAAGACTTCTACCGTCTTTAGAATCAAATCATCAAAATCCATCGCATTCGCACGCATTAATCGTTGTTGGTAGACCGCGTAAACATCAGCTACAACTTGTTCAAATTGATTAGTCGTCGCGTTTGAATAATCCTGTGGACCTAATAACTCATTTTTCGCATTAGAAATCATTGATTGGAACTGACGAGCGGGATAACGCTTGGGATCGAGATTTAACTCCTTTGCCACAATGGTTATCAATCGATTGGAGTCTGCTGAGTCATAGATGCTAAATGAGTTGCTGTACCCCAAACGTGTCGCCTCTTGGCGCAAAATGCGAACACAAGCAGAGTGAAAGGTTGATACCCACATCGACTTTGCGATTGGTCCCACTAAATCAGCAACCCGCTCCTTCATCTCTCCGGCGGCTTTATTGGTGAAGGTGATAGCCAGAATTTGATAGGGAGTCACATTTCTGCGCGACATTAGATATGCGATTCGACGAGTTAATACTCGAGTCTTTCCAGAGCCAGCACCTGCAACCACTAACAATGGGCCGCCGGCATGAGTAACCGCCTCCGCCTGTTGAGGGTTGAGTCCCTCAATGAGTGGATCGATTTCAGACATACCGCTGAGTCTATTAGGCTTCATGCATGGAACCGATCGCAGATACCGAGATCAAGCGAGTTTTGGTCGTCAACGCCCACCCTGATGATTCAGATTTTGGCGCTTCAGGAACTATCGCTCAATGGGTGAAAAAGGGAATTGAAGTCGCGTATGTATTTTGTACAAATGGCGATCAAGGTGGAGAAGAGTCCGGCTTTACTAAAGAAGAGATGCCAGCGATTCGTCAACGTGAACAACGTGCGGCAGGTGCAGCTATCGGTGTCACCGACATAACATTTTTGAATTATGTTGATGGGCATCTTGAGCCAACAATTGAACTGCGCAAAGATATTGTTCGACAGATTCGTATCTCAAAGCCGGATCGAATTGTGTGCCAAAGTCCTGAACGTAACTGGGATCGAATTGGTGCCAGCCATCCAGATCACTTGGCAGCGGGCGAAGCGACTATTCAAGCTGTATATCCAGATGCACGTAACCCTTTTGCCTTCACAGATTTACTCGACAATGAGGGTCTACAACCATGGCGGGTCAAAGAGGTTTGGGTATCTGGTTTTGCCCATCCAGATCATTGGGTAGATATCACCGATACCTTTGATTTAAAAATGGCTGCTCTGCATGCACATGTTTCACAAACAGCGCACAATAAAGAGTTAGAGAACATGGTTCGCGAATGGGGTCAGCGCAACGCAGGAATTGGTGGTCTGCCTGAAGGTCGAATCGCTGAAGCTTTTAAAATTGTACATACAGCTTAAAATTATTTGGCAAACTAATTTAAATTAATTATTTGAAACAGTTACACGATTAATTGAGATTGGCTGATTTGGCGCACCATCTGCGCCTCCGCCCTTAACGCCAGCCTTTGCAATCGCTTTAACAATATCGAGACCTTGAGTGATAGTTCCCCAAATTGTGTAGTTAGCGCCCAAAGTTGTATCTGCAAAGACTAAAAAGAATTGGCTGCCATTTGTTCCAGGACCAGAGTTAGCCATAGCAACTGTTCCAGCTGGATAGTTGTTCAAACCTTCTACTGGAAGATTTTCATCGCGGTATGTGAAGTTAGGTCCACCGCCACCAGTAGCTGTTGGATCTCCACACTGCAAAACATATAAACCTTGTGTAGTTAAACGGTGACACAGGGTGTTATTGAAAAAGCCACCACGAGCAAGTGTAGCCAACTGCGTGATAGTGATCGGAGCCTTTGCTCCAACTGTTGTTACCACGATGGTGCCGCAGTTTGTGTCAAAGGTGAAGGTGCGTGCAAATCGCTTAGGTAGTTTTTCAGCGGGTGCAACAGATGGTGGAGTATGTCCAACCGCTTTAGTTGCTTTGCACTTTATTGCTGGAACCTTTGCTGATTTAACTGACTTACCTTTTGTTTCAGCAAAAGCAGATGGTGAAAGAATTAAAGAGGTTGCAATAACTGCAACAACTAAACGCTTCACATTTACTCCCCTGAACATAGCGCTAATGGTAAATCGAAATCCTGTGAAAACCCTTAAATTATTCCCATTCAATGGTGCCAGGTGGCTTGCTGGTTACATCCAAAACGACTCGATTTACCTCGCGGACCTCATTGGTTATGCGGGTAGAAATCTTTTCAAGAACCTCGTATGGAACTCGAGACCAATCGGCGGTCATGGCATCCTCAGATGAGACTGGGCGCAAAACGATCGGGTGGCCGTATGTTCGGCCATCCCCTTGGACACCAACACTGCGGACATCAGCTAACAGGACTACAGGACATTGCCAGATATCTCGATCTAAACCAGCCAACTTTAACTCTGCTCTCGCAATTGCATCAGCTTCGCGCAGTAAATCTAAACGTTCCTGAGTAACGGCACCAATGATTCGAATTCCAAGTCCAGGACCCGGAAATGGTTGACGCCACACGATCTCTTCAGGCAATCCAAGCTCTAAGCCAACTTGGCGAACCTCATCTTTAAACAAGGTGCGCAATGGTTCTACCAAAGTAAATTGCAGATCATCTGGCAAGCCACCAACATTGTGATGGGACTTAATGTTTGCTGTGCCGGTACCGCCACCAGATTCAACAACATCTGGATACAAAGTGCCCTGAACTAAGAACTCAACATCTCCACATGCAGCGATTTCGCGGGCAGCTGATTCAAATGAACGAATGAATTCGCGGCCAATAATCTTTCGCTTTTCTTCGGGATCTGTAACATCCTTAAGCGCGTTAAGAAATTGATCCTTTGCATCAATAACAACTAACTGAACTCCTGTTGATGCCACAAAGTCACGTTCTACTTGCTCGGCTTCGCCCTTGCGCAATAAACCATGATCTACGAAAACACATGTCAACTGAGATCCAACTGCTTTTTGAATAATTGCTGCAGCTACAGCTGAATCAACTCCACCAGATAATCCACAAATTACCTTCTTGTTTCCGATCACAGCCTTGGCTTTTGCGATCTCAGTCTCTGCGATATTTGCAGTCGTCCAGGTTGCATCGCACTTGGCGATATTGACAAGCCAATTACTTAATATCGCCTGTCCATGTTCGCTGTGCAGTACCTCGGGGTGGAACTGAACTCCTGCAAAGAGACCGGTTTCATTCTCAAATGCAGCGATTGCGGTATCGGCGGTTGAACCACATACGGTAAATCCTGCTGGTGCCTGTGATACCGCATCACCATGAGACATCCACACCTTTTGCTTCGCTGGCAATCCTGCAAATAACTTTGATGTTGTGACAACAGTTGTATCTGTGCGACCAAACTCAGACTTTCCTGTTTGGCTAACAACTCCGCCTAGAGCCGCTGCCATTGCTTGGAAGCCGTAGCAAATACCAAAAACTGGTACTCCTAATGCAAAAATTCCTTTATCAATTGTTGGTGCTTTGTCGGCATAGACGCTAGAAGGTCCACCAGACAAAATAATTGCAGCTGGATTTTTTTCTTGCACTTCAGCCGCTGTGATTGATGATGGAACAATCTCTGAAAAGACATTGGCTTCGCGCACACGTCGTGCGATTAGCTGTGCGTACTGCGCACCAAAATCAACAACCAGTACTCCGCGAACTTCAGCCACGATGAATAAGAACCTCTACGCGCTGGAACTCCTTAACATCAGAGTAGCCACAGGTCGCCATTGCGCGACGTAGTGCACCAAACAGGTTCATTGAACCATCTGATGTGTGTGAAGGTCCAAGCAAAATCTCTTCGAGGCTTCCAACTGTTCCAACATTGACGCGCTCACCACGTGGAAGAACAGAGTGATGTGCTTCTGATCCCCAGTGCCAACCAAGTCCTGGTGCTTCAACAGCTTTAGCAAGTGGCGATCCCATCATTACCGCATCTGCGCCACATGCAATCGCCTTAGCGATATCTCCGCTGCGTCCCACTGAGCCATCCGCGATCACATGAACATAACGTCCACCTGATTCATCAAGGTATTCGCGACGTGCGGCGGCAACTTCGGCAACTGCAGATGCCATAGGCACTTCAACACCTAAAACCTTGCGGGTTGTGTGTGCCGCTCCGCCACCAAAGCCAACTAGAACTCCAGCTGCACCTGCGCGCATTAAGTGCAATGCAGCATTTGATGTTGCAACTCCACCAACAATTACTGGAACATCTAACTCGTAAATAAACTTCTTAAGGTTAAGCGCTTCATCCTCTGCTGCAACATGCTCTGCAGAAACTGTTGTACCGCGAATGACGAAGATATCGACACCTGCTGCAATAACCGCCTTGTGAAACTCTGCTGTACGTGCAGGTGACAAAGATGCAGCAACGGTCACACCGGAATCGCGAATCTGCTGAATACGCTCTTTGATCAACTCTGGACGAATTGGTGCGCTGTAAATCTCCTGCATGCGCTTAGTTGCATGTTTATCTGGCATCGATGCGATTTCACCGAGTGGAATTCGGGGATCCTCATACCGAGTCCACAAACCTTCAAGGTTCAGGACTCCTAGACCGCCTAGCTTTCCAATCGCGATCGCAGTTTCAGGTGAAACCACTGAGTCCATTGGGGCTGCCAACATCGGTAGATCAAACTTGTAGGCATCGATCTGCCAGCTAGTTGAAACATTTTCAGGGTCACGAGTTCGGCGGCTAGGAACAATTGCGATGTCATCAAAGGAGTACGCGGTGCGTGCGCGCTTTCCTGGGGCTATTTCGATGTTATTCATTAGCGGCCCTTCTTCTGATAGTTCGGTGCATCAGCAACATGCGCCACATCATGAGGGTGGCTCTCCTGCAACCCTGCTGCTGTAATTTGAATTAAGCGGCCTTCACGTCGAAGGGTTTCGATATCTGGCGCACCGGCATATCCCATGCCTGAACGAAGTCCACCGACTAATTGATGAACTACTTCAGCTACAGATCCGCGGAATGCGACCTTGCCTTCAATACCTTCTGGAACCAATTTGTCCTCGGACAAAACATCATCCTGCATGTAACGATCCTTAGAGTATGACTTTTGTTCCCCACGAGATTGCATTGCACCTAATGAACCCATGCCGCGGTACGCCTTGTACTTAACTCCATTGATTTCTACTAACTCACCAGGAGACTCTTCACACCCTGCAAGTAATGAGCCAAGCATTACAGAGTTTGCACCAGCTACTAGTGCTTTAACGATGTCACCTGAATACTGCAGACCGCCATCCGCGATCAATGGGATTCCGGCTTTGTTGCACGCCTTTGATGCCTCAAGAATTGCTGTTACTTGTGGAACTCCAACACCTGCAACAACACGAGTCGTACAGATTGATCCTGGACCAACGCCAACCTTTACCGCATCTGCGCCAGCGTTGATTAGAGCCTGTGCACCTGCACGGGTTGCGACATTGCCACCAATGATTTCGGTGGTTGGAGAAAACTTTTTAATGCGAGCGATTGCATCTAGAACTGCGCGGTGGTGACCATGGGCGGTATCGACAACAACAACATCAACACCTGCTTCAATCAACGCTTGGGCACGAGCAAAACCATCATCGCCAACACCAACAGCCGCTCCTGCCAAACCAACATTCTTAACTAGTTTGACATGGGTAACTTGTGCGTCGATGGGAAGGTTGCGGTGGATGATTCCGATACCGCCAGCCTTTGCCATCGCAATAGCCATCTCTGACTCGGTAACTGTGTCCATCGCTGATGAAACCAATGGGACGGCGATCGAAATATTTCGTGTCAGCTGTGTTGATGTGCTGACTTCAGATGGAACAACCTCTGATGCATCAGGTAAAAGAAGAACATCGTCGTAGGTCAGGCCAAGCATCGCGACCTTGTCTGTATCGCTCATCTGGCCCCCCGTTCAATGAAGACCCAAGTCTATCGGGGCTTTAGAGCCCTAAAGCACCCTCGATTTCAGCGCAGGCATGGGTTAAATCCTGGGCAACGATGACATCGGTGCAGGTATCCAGATCCCATCCCGGGCCGCCCACAATCACACGAGGTGCCGGACGGATTGCAGGGATTTCTCGGAAGAACTTTGCATCACTATTTTGGCTCAACTGGGCCCATAAAAATATTGCAGGTGGTGCTGATCTACGAACCATCGCATCAATTGCTTCTAGTGGAGTTCGGGCACCTAGAAAAAAGCTTTCAATCTTTTTCTCGGCAAGCGCTGCAGCAAGTGCATGCAGGGCAAGACAATGCATCTCTTCACCAACAGCTGCAAGTAAAACTGGTTGTGCATTTTTTGGAGTCTTAATCTCTGGAACGCCCTCACGCATGATGCGTTTTAAGAGCTCAGAAAGCATGTGCTCTACTTCAATTCCAGAGCCATCTTCCTCCCATTCATTACCCACTAAAAACAAAAGCGGAACAATGACTTCAGTCCATGTAGCGATAACACCATAGTCTGCGATGTCTTTTCGCAAGACTGCTTCAATAAAGGTTTTATCCAGAATCTTGGCTGCTCTATGAATTGAATCGACTAACTCTTCACGGACCTCAAAGTTATCAACCAACTTTTCAATCTTTAATGAACCCTTGTGTGCCTTCGCTTTTTCAGCTGCATCTGCTGGTGAAACACCAGTTGTAATCAATCGACGCATCATCGCTAACTTGGCTAAATCATTGGGACAGTAACGGCGGTGCTCGCCCGCCTCGTGGCTGGACGGTCCAAGGCCATAGCGGCGATCCCAGGTGCGAAGGGTGGCTGGGGCTACTCCTATGCGGCGGGCGACCGCGGCAACGGTCAGTAGCTCCTCTTCCATAGGCTTATCGTGGCGTGAAGTGGCCCAACTCACCACCCCAAAACGCGAATTGAACAACCTTTGGAGCGGAAATACTTGAACAACCTATGGCGCGGTTGTAGAGTATCGCCATGGCCGAAATTTCACGCTTACCCCGCCCCGTTGCAGATGAATGGGAGTGGCAGTACCAAGGTTCATGCCGCGAGCTTCCTGCTGAGATGTTCTTTCATCCAGATGGAGAGCGCGGACCTCGCCGACGTAACCGCGAGAACACAGCGAAAGCTGTCTGCGCTTCATGCCCAGTAATTGCTGCATGCCGTGCACACGCACTTGCAGTGCAGGAGCCTTATGGAATTTGGGGAGGTCTGTCAGAGGATGACCGCCTAGCAATTCTTGGCAAGGACATCAATCCAGATATTTCACACGCATCATAAATTTCTTCCTCCTAAGAAGATAAAAGAAAAAGCCCCACGGAAAACTCCGCGGGGCTTCTTTCTTTGTGAATTAGTGTGAATGTCCACCTGGGCCATGTGAGTGTCCATGTCCACCAGCAGCATCAGCAGCTGCTTGCTCTGCTGGCTTCTCGTAAACAACAGCCTCTGTTGTAATAAACATGGCAGCGATTGATGCAGCGTTAGCAAGTGCTGAACGAGTTACCTTCACTGGATCGATAACACCGTCAGCTGCAAGATCACCGTATACATCTGTTGCTGCGTTGAAACCTTCGTTGTGCTTCATTGCGCGAACCTTTGCAACTACTACGTAGCCTTCAAGTCCTGCATTTTCTGCGATCCAACGAAGTGGCTCATCACAAGCCTTACGAACTAAACGAACACCAACAGCCTTATCGCCTGTGAATCCAAGATCGCCTTCAAGGGCATCAGCTGCGTGCACAAGTGCAGCACCTCCACCAACAACGATTCCTTCTTCAACAGCGGCACGGGTTGCAGAGATTGCATCCTCTAGACGGTGCTTCTTTTCATTGAGTTCAACTTCAGTGTGTGCGCCAACCTTGATTACGCACACTCCACCAGCAAGCTTTGCAAGACGCTCTTGTAGCTTCTCTTTGTCCCATGATGAATCACTGTTTTCGATCTCCTTGCGAAGCTCTGAAACACGTGCAGCAACCGCAGCCTTATCGCCTGCGCCATCAACGATGGTTGTTGCATCCTTGGTAACAACGATGCGACGAGCCTTACCGAGATCTTCAAGAGTTACTCCCTCAAGCTTCATTCCAAGCTCTGAAGAAATTACCTGTCCACCTGTAAGCACTGCGATGTCCTGAAGAGTTGCCTTACGACGATCTCCAAAACCAGGTGCCTTAACAGCAACTGATGCGAATACTCCACGCATACGGTTAACAACCAGCGTAGAAAGCGCTTCGCCTTCGATGTCTTCAGCGATGATCAAAAGTGGCTTTGATGTTTGAGCAACCTTTTCAAGCAGAGGCAGAAGATCTGACAGTGCTGAAACCTTGTTTGCTGAGATCAGTACATAAGCATCCTCAAGGATTGCTTCCATGCGATCTTGATCAGTTACGAAGTACGGTGAAATGTAGCCCTTGTCGAACTGCATTCCTTCTGTGAATTCAAGATCTAGTCCAGTTGTAGATGCTTCTTCAACTGTAATAACTCCATCTTTACCAACACGGTCCATTGCTTCAGCGATTAATTCGCCAATTGCACGATCTTGAGCTGAGATAGTTGCAACATCTGCGATCTGTGGCTTTCCATTAACTGGAGTTGCCTGCTCGCGAAGCTTCTCTGAAACCGCTGCTACGGCCGCTTCGATTCCCTGCTTGATATCCATTGGCTGTGCACCTGCTGCAAGGTTACGAAGTCCTTCTTTAACCATTGCTTGTGCAAGAACAGTTGCTGTTGTAGTTCCATCACCTGCGACATCATTTGTCTTTGTCGCAACTTCCTTAACTAGCTGTGCGCCCATGTTTTCTGCAGGATCTGAAAGTTCGATCTCTTTTGCAATTGTTACACCATCATTTGTGATGATTGGTGCACCAAAAGATTTAGCGATAACTACGTTACGACCCTTAGGTCCAAGAGTTACCTTTACTGTGTCAGCAAGAATGTTGACACCGCGCTCCATAGCGCGGCGTGCTTGCTCATCAAATTGAAGGCTCTTTCCCATTTACTTCTCGATTACAGCGAGAATGTCGCGAGCTGAAAGAACAAGTAGATCTTCTCCACCGTGCTTGATTTCAGTTCCGCCGTACTTGCTGTAAAGAACTACATCGCCAACCTTGACATCCATCGGAACGCGTACGCCATCATCAAAGCGACCTGGGCCTACTGCGATAACAGTGCCTTCCTGTGGCTTCTCTTTTGCTGTATCTGGGATAACAAGACCTGATGCTGTTGTTGTCTCAGCCTCATTTGTCTTGATAACAATGCGATCTTCTAGTGGCTTAACTGCCATGGTGTGCTCCTTCTAGGTTCTTACCTTGTGGTTTCCTCGTGCGGCTCGAATTAGCAGACTCGGGCCGTGAGTGCTAACGCAAACTCTAGGCGGGCTATTCCCGGCGGGCAAATCCAGATTTACAAGGAAACCGTGGTGACTGGCAGGCTGGAATCGGCGTCAAAGGCCACTGGACTGGGGCTGCGGCCCGCTGAAACCATCAAAGAGCCCAGCGCTGCAACCATCGCCCCGTTATCGGTGCACAGCCCAGGGCTTGGAACCCGCAGCTGGATACCGGCCTTTTCGCATCGTTCAAGTGCCACGGCTCGAAGCCTTGAATTAGCCGCTACCCCGCCGGCGATTACCAGTGAATCAATTCCAGATTGTTTGCATGCTGCTAACGCCTTTAGCAACAGCACATCGACGATCGCTTCTTGGAAGGAAGCAGCCACATTTGCACGCGCATAATCAGGTGTTGCTTCAAGGTATCTGGCTACCGCGGTTTTTAATCCAGAGAATGAAAAATCAAATGGTCGAGTTTGCCAATCATTTGAGGTTGTCAGTCCCCGTGGAAAATCAATTGCGCTCGCACTTCCATCTTTAGCTAACTTGTCGATAGCAGGGCCGCCAGGAAAACCTAACTTCATAACACGAGCGATCTTGTCAAAGGCTTCACCAGCTGCATCATCCATAGTTTCGCCAAGCTTTGTAATAGATCCAGTGATGTCATCTACTTGCAACAGTGATGAGTGACCGCCGCTTACCAAAAGTGCAATTGTTGGATCCAAAGGATTGTTGTGAGTTAAGTAGTCAACGCTGACATGTGCGGCTAAATGGTTGACCGCATAAATTGGTTTATTTAATCCCAAGGCTAGTCCTGCTGCAGAACCAACTCCAACAAGTAGTGCACCAACTAAACCAGGTCCGCCAGTCACTGCAACCGCATCAATATCCTTTAACGAAATCTTTGAATCTTTAAGCGCCTGATGCAAGGTTGGAATCATCGCTTCAAGGTGTGCACGACTAGCAATTTCAGGAACTACTCCCCCAAAACGTGCATGCTCTTCCACGCTGGATGCAATGACATTGGCAAGCAATGTACGACCGCGAACGATTCCGACCGCGGTTTCATCGCATGATGTTTCAATACCTAAAACAATTGGTTCACTCATGAGAGCTCCAATCGCATTACCAGTGCATGAACTCCTGGCCCAAAATAATCCTTACGAGTGTTTAACTTTGAATACCCCAGTGATTCATATAAACCAATGGCTTCAGCGTTATCTACCTTTACTTCGAGCATCATGGCTGTAGATCCCTGCTTGTGAGCCCAATCAGTTATCAGCGCCATTAATTGGCGCGCAATCCCTTTGCCGCGATGGCTTGGTACAACCCCCACGGTAAGCACATCAGCCTCTGCAGCTCCTGGTGCGAAGACCCCCGCATAACCGATGATGCTTTTCTCATCATCAAGGGCCACTACAAAGTGACGGGTCGGTGCAGAGAACTCTTCTTTGTATTGAGATGCAGACCATGGTGAGTATGGAAACAACTCTTTGTCTAGAGAAACAAAAACTGGAAGATCAAAGGAGTTCGCCTGGCGATAATTAATCATCTGTCCGCCGTTGCTACAGCATCTGGTCTGCGCAGATACATGGGTTCAATGATGTTGCCTGACAGATTTACTAAGGCCACCATGTTCGGGAAAAGATCCGCGTGAATCGTTGCACCAGATACATCTGCAGGAAAGTTAACGGCAGGTTCGCCAACTCGTACCCCATGTGTGTACCGAGCCCAATAAACCTCTTTACGACGCGCATCAACTGTGATGATGAAATCTTTATCAGTAACTTGAGCTGCGATGGCATCCAATGAACACACACCACGAACTGGTATTTCGCGAGCTAAAGCAAAGCTCTGTGCAAAAGCAATTCCAACTCGTAAGCCAGTAAATGGTCCCGGGCCCATTCCAACAACAACTTCATCGACATCGCTAACGGCAAGTGCTTCTTGAACTAAGGCTGGTAAGGATGGACCGTGCGCAGTCGCACCATCTCTGAAGCCGCTATACAGAACTTCGGTTCCATCAATGATTGCAACACAGCTACGTGAAGTAGATGTATCAATCGCCAACACCTTGCTCATAGCGAAAACCCTGCCCAACGTGGCCCAACCGCTTTGATGTCAACTGTGCGTTCATCACTACTGCGATCAATTGTGATCTCTAGTCGATCCTCACTTAAACGAGCTGACTCTGCTCCGCCCCATTCAATCAAGGTAATCGAATTCGCGATATCAAGATCTAGATCATCCAAGTACAGATTGGGATTTTCAGAGTCCACTAAGCGATAGGCATCAACATGAATAAATGGAATCGCTGCTTTATGAACACGCGAGATAACAAAGGTTGGAGATGTTATTCCGGTAACTCCAAGACCTGCGCCAACCCCTTGGGCCAGAACTGTCTTTCCTGCACCAAGTGGGCCATTTACTAGAAGAAGATCACCGGCACGCAGATGCGCTGAAAGCTGTAACCCAAGTTGATGCATAGCCTCTGGCGTAGCGATTGTTATCACTGACTAAGCCTAAGGCACCAACCCTTTGAACCAATCCAATGAATCTGGATTGGCTAGCGCATCGCGATTTCTAACCTCGCGACCATTGATCACATCGGTTACCGCTAACTCAACTAATTTGTTGGATTTTGTCCGCGGAAGCTCTGGAGCAACAACAATCAAATCTGGAACATGGCGAGGAGATGCTTGGGTACGTAACGCTGTCTTGATTTCCTTCTCTACAGTCTCATTGAATTCTTGACCTACTTTAACAACTACAAACAAAATAACTCGCGTGTCATTCTCCCAATCTTGGGATACAGCCATCGCTTCCTGCACCTGCGCAAAAGTTTCAACCACTCTATAAATCTCGGCGGTTCCAATGCGAACACCCTTTGAATTTAGGGTTGCATCACTTCGACCAAACAAAGTAAATCCACCTGTTGCAGATTTTGATGCAAAATCTCCGTGAGTCCATACTCCTGGAAAACCTTCAAAGTAAGCGGCTTTGTACTTTGCATTATTGACATCTGCCCAAAATCCAATTGGCTTAGATGGAAATGGGGTTGTACAAACAAGTTCGCCCTTCTCATCAATAGCTGCGCTTTCACCATTGTTGTTAAAGACATCTGTTGCCATTCCCAAACATGGCCCTTGTAGCTCTCCACGATAAACCGGTTGGGTGGGAACACCAGCTAAGAAACAACCGCAGATATCTGTTCCACCCGACATTGATGCAAGGTGCACATCAGATTTAACAGATGAGTACACATAATCAAAACTTTCAGGGGAAAGCACTGAACCCGTAGATCCAATGGTCTTCACCGATGAAAGGTCATGGCTCTTTGCTGGAACCAAACCCTCTTTATGCGCTGAATCTATAAACTTGGCTGATACTCCAAAGAAATCTAACTTTTCATCTTGGGCAATATCAAATAAACGAGTTGGAGTTGGAGCCATTGGTGCACCATCAAATAAAACTATTGTGGCTCCACGACCCAGTGCCATCGTTAACCAGTTCCACATCATCCAGCCACAGGTAGTAAAGAAAAATACCTTCTGCCCTTTGCTGATATTGAATTGATACAACAGCTCTGATTGAGCTTTAAGCATTACCCCCGCACCGCTGTGCGTAATGCACTTTGGCTTACCGGTTGTACCTGATGAAAAAAGTACAAAGCCAGGATGATCAAATGGCAGCTGCTCAAATACTGCTTCGGCTCCGATGAATGGTGTAATCCACGCCTCAAATTGGCTTACACGAACTGTTTTCTTCAGAGTTGGTAGAAGTTTTTCAATTTCACGAGATTTATCTGTGCAATCAAAGTACTTGCCGTTGTAGTGATACCCATCTGCCGCTAATAGAAGCTTTGGCTCTACCTGACCAAAACGATCTTCAACAGCGTGGGGTGCAAAATCTGGTGAGGCTGTTGAGACAACCGCACCAATACTTAATGCTCCCAGCCCATAAATTATTGTCTCGGTAACATTTGGGACCCAAGCAACAACGCGATCGCCTGCAACCACACCTTCGGCACGCATTGCAGCTGCCGTTGCTGCGACTTTAATCCGAAGATCTGCCCAAGTAATTTCTGTACGCACTCCAGTTTCAAGAATCGAAACTATTGCAACCTGATCGGCATCACCATGTGCCAATAAGTTTTCTGCAACATTTAATCGTGCCTCTGGAAAGAAATGTGAAGAGATGAAATCCGCACCTTGAACATAAGGCGTTGCACCTTTTACTCCAATTACATGGTTGTCATCCCAAGCACGAGACCAAAATTCGCCAGGATTTTCGATACTCCATTGATGCAAAGCTGTGTAAGAGTCAAAACCTTTAATAGCCTGCAACTTTTCTATGGCGGTATCGCCACTTAAAGTTGGTTCCCAGAGTTTTTCAATCATGAGTGTTTGCGAGCAAGCGCCTTCATGCGAAGTCGGTAGTACGCACCAGACAAACCGCCGGGTGCAAACATCACGATGAAGATAAAGATCAGACCCAGCAATAGTGCCGGTTCTGCAATTGGCCCACCAATCCATTCAGGAATTGATTTAAATGATTCTTGTTGGGTGAGGTCCTGCATGCGCGTTGAAGCAAATGAGTAGAAGATTCCACCAAGAACTGCGCCCCAACGAGTAACCGCTCCACCAATGACAACCATGAGCAATAGCGCGATCGTTACCGATGACTCTGCAAAACGTGGTGCAGCGCTACCTGCAGCAATAAGCATGACAAAGCCCAACATTCCAGCCAGGGTTCCGCTGATAACAAAGGACAACAGCTTGAATCGTTGAGTATCTAGACCGAGAACCTGAACACGTTGCTCATTGTCGCGAAGAGCGGCAAATACACGACCAGCTGAGCTCTCTGTAACCCACCAAATGACAAGGTAAGTAATGATTAATGCCAAAAGCGCTGTCCAGTAAATGTACTTGGTGTTTACAACACCAATCCAGAACTGCGGAACAAACTCAGCGTTTAATGCGATGCCATTTTCGCCACCGGTTAGACCAAAGAAGTTACGCCCAACAATTACATGGCCTGCCTCACCAAAGGCCAAGGTAACCATAGCGAAGGTAATTCCTGTTGTCCGCAGCGATGCCGCGCCAACAAGGGCCGCTAGAACACCGCTGGCAACAATTGCAATTATTGCTGCAAGCCACCAAGAGACAACCTCATGATTTATCAAAATACATGAGACATAGACACCAGTTGCAAAGTACAAAGCATGACCAAATGAAAGCAAGCCGGTAAATCCAAAGAGCAGGTCATAAGTAAGAGCAAGTGCTCCCCAAATAAATGCAACGGCAAGAGTCTGCTGTAAACCTGGTGCGCCAAGTGGTAATGATGTAATCATCGGAGCGATTGCAAGAAATACAAGTAATGCGCCAAGAAGTGGGCGTGAATATTTCCAACGTAACATTATGCACGCACCTTTCCGAGTAGACCTTGTGGTCGGATTAGAAGGACACCTGCTAACAAGATCACGACAACAAAGTCACCAAGACCTGTTACGTAGTAATTAGCAAACTGGCGAATAACGCCGATCAACATCGCAGCCAAGAAGCTTCCTGGGACAGATCCCATTCCACCAATGACAACCACGATAAATCCATAAATCAAATATGAACCAGCGATCAATGGTGAAACACCATTGGAGTACACAGAAACCAATACGCCACCCACACCAGCAGCAAAGCCGCCTAGGAAGAACACTGTGCTGAAAGCACGTCGAACGTTAATTCCAAGGGCGTTGACCATGTTGCGATTTTCAACACCTGCTCGAATAATCAAGCCGATGCGAGTGAATTTCAGCAGCGCCCAGTTAGCAATCAAGAGAAGCACTGCGGTGGCGATATACACAACGCGGTCTGCAGGAATCATTGCGCCACCTACATTTATTGCGGTTAAGAACCACAATGGGGTTGGGAACATGATCAAGTCATTTCCGAACCAACCACCAAGAAGTGCGCCAACTACTAATGAAACTCCAACAGTTACGAGCGCTTGATCGATGTGGCGATCATAAAGACGTGTAATTAGAAGCTGCTCAATTATTAAGGCAAATCCGCCTGCTGCAAGACCACCAACAATCATCGCCAAAATGAAATCAGGCATGTTTACATCGGGGCCAAGTTTTGTTGCCACCCAATATCCAACAAATGCTCCGACGCTCAAGAAACTTCCGTGAGCAAAGTTAAGAACACCCATAAGTCCGTAAATAAGCGAAAGACCTGATGCAACCAGGAAGTACAACGCGCCTAATCCGATACCGGTGATACCAATCAGAATAAATGTATCCATTTACTTATGACCTCCGCTCACACCTAGCATCTGGTGTACCCAGGAATCATCATGGAGATTTTCTGGGCCTCCCTGATAAACAACTCGTCCTTGATCCATAACGATGACATGCTGTGCGACACGCTTCACCAAAGCAAGGTTTTGTTCTACCAGTAACATAGTTGAGTTCTGAGCAACCTTTGTTAGCGCTTCAGCTACCTCTGTCACTAGCTTTGGTGCCAAACCTTTAGTTGGCTCATCGACTAGCAAAATTTCATTTTTGTTTAATAGCGCTCGAGCAATTGCCACCATCTGCTGCTGACCACCTGATAGCGAGCCTGCTTGTTGCGCAGCACGTGTGTCTAATTCAGGAAATAAGTCATACACAAACTTGTAGGCATCGGCGCTGTCCTTGCTGCGTGCTGCAAGTGAAAGGTTTTCTTTAACTGTTAGCGATGCAAAGACTTCGCGGTCCTCAGGGACAAATGCAACGCCGGATTGAACAATCTTGTGGGTTTGCATTCCTAAGATCTGCTTGCCGTTGAGCTCAACTGAGCCTGTGCCCTCATAAAAACCCATAATGGTTCGCAGGGTTGTGGACTTTCCCACGCCATTTCGACCGAGTAGCGCAGTCACCTTGTTGGTTGGCACCTCAAAGGTCACGCCATGCAGAATATGTGACTCATTAATTTTTACATGAAGATCTTTGACCGACAGTGCGTTCATAGCGCTTCTCCGATGTATGCAGATTGAACAACTGGATTGTTAATAACATTCTGCGGTGTATCGCAAACTAATAGCTCGCCATAGTTTAGAACTGCGATTCGATCAGCAAGTCCCAAGATGACTTCCATGTGGTGTTCAACAATCAAAACTGTTTTCTTGTGTTCGGTAGCAAGTGCACGAATAATTTCGACAAGCTCAGGAACGTTTTCTACGCTCATTCCTGCCATTGGTTCATCCAATAAAACAATGTCAGATTTAGAGGCGAGAACAATTGCGATCTCTAAACGCCGCTTGTCTCCGTGTGACAGTGAACCTGCTCGTTGTAGCGCACGCGCTGATAATCCCACCTTTGCCAAGCATTCGTGGGCAAGTGCAACAACCTCTGGAAACTTGTAAGCGTTCTTTGTTAAATTCATCGACTTGCCATTGGCAGCTTGCGCTGCGATGCGGACATTTTCAAGACAGGTTAAGTTGATAAAAACACTAGAGGTTTGAAATGTTCTAGCGATTCCCGAAAGTGCTCGCTCATGGGGTGGCAAATCTGTTACATCTGTATCGCCTACGAAGATCTGACCACGAGATGGCTTGCGAATTCCGCTCAATAGATTAAAGAAAGAGGTTTTACCGGCTCCATTTGGCCCGATGATTCCAAGAGTCTCATTATGGGCGACTTCGAGGGTAATCCCATCGAGAATCTTCGCTCCACCGATGTTTAGGGAGAGATCCCTAACGCTTAACGCTGAATCCACTAGCTCGGCTCCTTAAATTAACAACCCCGATGTTGCTGATGGCAAAGAATATAAAGAACCCCAGTGCATTTCTACACTGGGGCTCTTTAATTTATATGTTTTTAATTACTTACCTACGCTGGCAATCGTCTTAAGAAGGTTGGGAACATATCCTGAACTTGTCTTATTAAGAGATACCAAGAACATTGGCTGAATCAAAAGGTGTGTATTTGAATCGATAGTCATCAATCCCTTTACACCGACCCATGACTTGCCTTCTAGGTTCTTGATCATTGTGTCAACGTTTTGTGATGGGTTCTTTGTAAGAGCCATAACAATCATCTTTGCAGCATCTGCACCTGTTGAGGTGAATAGATCCTGAGTCTTCTTGTTCGCTGCATACCAAGTAGCTAGATCTCCGGCAGCACCTGACTTTGATGCACCTGCGAAGTAGCTGTTTGTAAGGATCGCATTTGTTCCTTCAAATAGTGTTCCGTAGATGTTGTAAGTCGCAGCTCCTGCAAGACCTGTGATTGGACGCTGCTTAACAAATGCACCCTGCACCTTGAGAGATGTGAGCATTGCACCCGCTGTTAGAGCGTTTGACCATGCGATGAAAATGTATGAACCTGCAGCATCTGCAGCCTTCTTAGCAAATGGTGTGAAATCTGAAGTTGATGTTGGAACCTTGATCTCTTCAAACTTTGCACCCTTTGGACCCATGAGAGCCTTTGCAGCTGCAATGTTTCCAGCACCAAATGCGTTGTCTTCAACAAACAAAACAACCTTCTTGCCTGAAATTGGCTTGATGCCTGCAAGTGGAGCTAGATCCTGTGTAGATGAGTTACCTGAGCGGAAAACATACTTGTTAGCTGCTGATGTAACGAGGTCATTCTTTGCAGGACCTGAGATGTACAGAACCTTGTTCTGCTGTGCAAGAGGAGCAAGTGTTAGTGCAACACCTGAAGAAGCGGTACCTGTGATGATCTTTGTACCATTACCAACCATCTCCTTGAAAGATGCGGTTGCTGATGCAGGATCTGCTCCATCATCCTTTGATGTAACTACAAGCTTCTGGCCATTAATAGCCATCTTTCCGCCTGTGTAGTACTTAAGTCCCCATTCAAGTCCTTCGTTGAATGCGATGCCATATGTAGACAATGGACCAGATGTTGAAGTGATTACTCCAATTTTGATATCTGCAGCAGCCTGAGCTGGTGCCATGCTTGGTGCTAATACTGCAAGTGACAGTACCGCAACACCCAAACGGGTTAGTGAGCGCTTGCTCATCAAATCTTCTCCTCATCGAGTTGTTAGATCCGCGATCGTCGGACCATCTTGAGCGCCAATCTAGAGGGTGGGGTGGGTTACTAGGAAGTTCTGAAGGTTTCGATTTGATTACGTTTTCCGGTAATCGCCAATTTCTAGTGGCAACCCCCATTCGTAGGTTGGTTTTCAGCGGAGTCACAGGCACACTTGCTCCATGTCATTGCCAACACAACGAATTCTGGTTCCGGTACGTGGTGGGGATTTAGCGGTATTCCAATATGGAGATGGCTCTGGAGCGCCGGTCCTCTTAATTCATGGGGTTACCTCTTCCAATCGTGCCTTCCAATTATTTGCCGATGCACTCATTGCTCGAGGCAAGGCACCATATGCCGTTGATCTTCGAGGCCGTGGAGATTCAAATACATTGCCAGCTCCATTTGGAATGAAGCAGCATGCAGAAGATATGGCAGCTGTCATCGATCACTTTGGTTGGAAAAATCCAGATGTGATTGGACACTCCATGGGCGCATTTGTCGCTGCAGCTGTAGCTGGTTTATACGCAGAGAAAATCGGTGAGGTTGTCTTTGCCGATGGAGGTGTTCCACTTCCGATGCCACCAGGCATGACCGTTGAGCAGATCATGCCCTTTGTTCTTGGACCTGCGATGACTCGTCTTGCGATGGAGTTTGAAAACAAAGAGGCGTATCGAAATTACTGGAAGCCACAACCTGCTTTTGCTAAGGGTTGGTCGCCAGTACTTGATGAGTATGTTGATTACGATCTTCATGGAACAAAAGCAGCTACTAATCCTCAAGCGGTAGAAGAGGATTCACGGGATCTGTTTGGAGATGATCTGATCGTTAAATCTCTTCAAGGACTCAAAAAGAAATCAATCTTCATCAAGGCAGAACGTGGTCTACAAAATGAAGAGGGCGGTTTATATCCAATGGCTGTGCTGGATATGGTTTTGCCTTCTTACCCAATGCTTCAACTAGAGTTTTTGGCAGATTGCAACCACTATGACATGTTCCTTGAAGCAACTGGTGCCGAAAAGGTTGCTCACATAATTTACGGAGATAAGTAATGTCCCTTTCTGGAAAGCGCGCACTTATTACAGGCTCATTCCAAGGAATTGGGCTAGGAATCGCAACCTCGTTAGCTGCCGAAGGTGCTGCAATTGTTCTTCATGGTTTGGCAGATGAGGCCACCATCGCAAAGGCTGAAAAAGCGGTTATGGGTGCGGGGGCTGCGAAGGTTGAAAGTTATGTCTCAGATCTTCGTGATGTTGCTGCAACTGAAGCGCTGATTGCAAAGGTACTAGCTAACGGTCCAGTCGATATCTTGTGTAATAACGCGGGTATTCAGCACACTGCAACGATTGAAGAAATGCCACGTGAAAAGTGGAATGACATCATCGCAATCAACTTAACCTCATTTTTTGACACTATGCGCTTGCTTCTGCCTCATATGAAGGAACGTGGTTATGGGCGAGTAATTAACACCGCATCTGTTCATGGATTAGTTGCATCAGCTGCAAAGGCTCCATATGTTTCAGCAAAGCATGGTGTCATTGGTTTAACAAAGGTTGCAGCTCTTGAGTATGCAGCGGTTGGCAATGGTGAAACCGGCGGAGTTACAATCAATGCAATCTGTCCTGGTTGGGTCGAAACCGCCTTAATCGAGCCTCAGATTCAAGCAAAGGTTGATCTTCATAATGGAGATCGCGCTAAAGGTATTGCCGATTTGTTATCTGAAAAGCAACCATCCCGCCGCATGTCTACACCTGAAGAGATCGGAGCTATCGCGGTTTTCTTATGTTCACGTGCAGCTCACAACATCACAGGTGCTGCAATTCCCGTAGATGGTGGTTGGACCGCTCAATAAATTCTTGCACATTGAAAAGAAAAGCGGGGCCAGATTTCTCTGGCCCCGCTCTTTACTACCCTCGATTTACAGAAGGCGATGTATTAGTTATCGCCGTAAGACTTCAACCATGGAGCGCGAATTCCCTTATCGATTGATAGCCCACCAGCCTTACGAACTGCTGTGTAGAACGATCCACCTGAAGGTAGCTTTCCAGTGCTTGATGCTGTTACCAATGACTTGGCAACAAGCAGAAGCTGTGATGATGTGAAGTTACAGTGATTTGTTCCTGGTGCTGCTGGAACAGATGTGATTGGTGATCCCGCCTCATTAAACTTTGTGTAGCTACTTGGAGTTACGCTCCAGAGCATTGAAAGCTTATTTGCAGGAGTCTTGTAATCACGTGTTGACTGGTACGCCTTAGCTGCAGCAGCCTTTTCAGCTGCGTACTGCTCTGCATATAGATCAACTAGACGCTGTGATGCACCAGCTGGAGTAATTGGATCTGCAGTTCCCACCATAAGAATGGTTGGAACATTGATCTTTCCAGTGTTGACATGAAGTGCATTCATTTTTGCAACAGCTGCTGCATTTGCAGTTGCACGTGGTGCACCTGGGTTAGCAGGTGATAGTGCTCCAAGAAGAGCATCGATCACTGTGTTGCCTGAAAGAGCAGCGTTGTAAATAACACGCTCTCCATCGATGCGAGCTGCGTAATCAGTCTTTGTGTTATCAAAGATTGCTCCGCCTACTTGGTTCTCAACATCTTGTGTTGCAAGAACAGCAAGTGCAGCAGCATTTGTTCCATTTTCTAGGATTGCAAGTGCTGGGCTAAGAGCCAATGGGAAGGTCAACTTCAAAGCACCATCTGGACCTGAGATTGAATCAAAGTGTGCAGATTGTGTTGGAAGTCCTGCCATCAAACCAAGTAGCAACAATGCGCTACGTGATGGAACACCAGCAGCTTGCAACGCCTTACCTGTTGCAGATGAGGTATCTGGCCATGCACCAGTTGCTAGCGCTGCTTGCAACTTGCCCATAACTGTAAAGACCTTACCTAAGTCAGCGTATGACTCTGCAACACCAGCTGCTCCTGCTGAGTAGTTTCCACCCTTGATCGTTGGATCAAAGAGAACCTTGACTCCCCATAGGAAATCTCCAGCCATTGTTAGCTGTGGTGCGATGTTGTCTGCCATACACATTGGTGCAACTGCAGAAACTAGTTCTGGATGCTTTTCAGCAAGACCCTGGGTAATTACGCCACCAAGAGATGATCCCCATGCAACAACCTTGGTTGTCTTTGGGAACTGCTTCTTGAATGTGTCGATGAGCTCAACATTTGTCTTGATCGCTGAATCTGGGTTCCAACCTTGACGAGCAAAGCCTGAACCTACGATCGCAATACCCTGGCTAAAGAAGTACTTAGCAACTTCAGCGTTTCCACCAGGAACTGGCTCTGGTGTATTGGTGATCTTGTATCCACCAATAAGAGGAATTGCTGCTGGGATATCTACGTTGTAACGGTATCCGTGAGAGTACAAAGCAACTGTTCCGTTGAAGTTTGCTGGAACCTGCATTGCATAAGGAGCACCATCTGAAGTCACACCTACGCATGACTGGATTGGACTCTTGCCATCACACGCAGGTGCTGCATTAGCAACTGTCGGTGCTGTGACTAGAACTGTTGTTACAAGTGCTGTAACTGAAAGAAGCGAGAGAATTCTTACTTTCTTCATTAGTTAGGTAATCCCTTCGCTGGCATTGCAGGACGCTTGTATGTTGACTTAACAACTGGACCAGATCCTGAATCGGTTGTGTATGTGACATAAGTTCCACCGATTGGAGAAAGATCTCCAGTTGGTGAGTACTTTCCAACCCAGTAACCGGTTAGTCCAACGTGGCTAGTCTTTGAGTATCCAGCTGGAACCAAAGCAGAGTTTGCAAATGTTGCACCCTTGCTATCGATCGCTGCTAGAAGAGATTTGCGAGTTGGGTTTGCACCAGCTGCCTTGAGAGCCTGAGCTGTCATGAATGCTGTGTTCATTCCGAGCAATACATTGAGATCAAATGGTGATCCAGGTACTGCCTTTGCGTAGATATCTGAGAAGAACTTTACGTACTCATCCTTCATATCTGTTGTTGCTGGAACTGGTGAGAAACCAATCGCGTTGTACAGCACGCCAGCTGGAACACCAGTCAATTTAATAGTTGTTGCATCTCCACCGACTGAGCCAAGCATCCACTGTGGTGCGTACTTGAGCTGTGCGGCAACTCCGAGCATTGCAGATGTCGCGCTTGAAACACCGAACAAGATAACAACATCAACTTCTGCTGCCTTGAACTTAGTGATCCAGCCCGCTGCTGCAGCTGCGTTTTGTGAACCTGATGCGTAAGGAACCTTGATTGCAAAGTTAGTTCCTGCTGACTTGAAGCCAGCTAGCGCATCTGTTCCGAAGTCATCGTCCTGGTAGAGAAGACCGATCTTCTTACCAGCAAAGTTTTCCTTGATGTACTGACCCATGATCTTTGCTTCCATGATGTATGAAGGCAAAACTGTGTAAGTAGTTGGGTACTTCTTTACATCTGCGAATCCGCTAAATCCTGTGTTAACAAACAACACTGGAACACCGCGACGGGCAGGGTTAACAGATGATGCAACCGCCTTAACATTCGCAGTTCCTAGAGGAGCAAGAAGTGCCATGACCTTATCCTTAAGGATTAGTTCATTTGTCTTTGCAACCGCTTCAGTTGGGACGTAACGATCATCCTTAACAACGAGGGTTACCTTGCGACCATTGATTCCACCATTTGCATTGAGGTAATCAAAGTACGCCTTTGCTGCACCTGGAATCTTGTTGTAACCAAGTGATGCTGTACCTGTCATTGGAAGAGTCATACCCAGTTTGATCTGTGTTGAGCTCACTCCAACTTCAGCCGCTTGTGCAGGAATAGCTGTTGAAGCTAATCCGACAATGGCCAGTACCGCTGAAGCTGTAATCAGCTTGCGACGGTTCAGTGCTTTCATGTGTTTCCTTCCATCGAGGGTGTATTACGAGAGTTACTGCTTGTACTGCTTAGTGCTTGTCCTTCTTTGAACTTGCGTGCTGTGCTGCATGCTTTGCCTTGCGAGCGCGATGTTGTTCAACTGGGCCATTTGGAACAAACAACACAGTCAAAATCAACAAACCGCTAACAATCAAACCTGGCAGATTTGTTGTAACGCTCTCAGAGCTACCGAGGCGGTGAGCCACCACATCAGCGATTTCTGGGATTGCTACCAAAACCACTGCGCCAATAATGACCCCTCCGAGGGTGGTTATGCCAGAGAGAACCGCGCCTGTCAGAAGGGAAAATGAGAGGGCGAGCGGGAATGCGCTTGGGGAAACGGTGCCAATTGTCATCGCGAGCAGGGCACCTGCTAGGCCAGCTATACCTGCACTTATTGTGAAGGCTAAAACCTTAGAACGGGCTGTGTTGATTCCCGCTAATTGAGCTGCGACCTCATTGCCTCGACCCGCTCTCCAAGCACGTCCATAAGCAGAGTTCAAAAGATTTCTAATGACCCACATGGAGATCAATGCGGCAAGAGCTGCGATCCAGAAGAACCATTTGTATTGAGTGAACTCTTCACCAAGTGCAAGTGGCGGAAAGCCGACATCAAAAAGTAAACCTTGTTCTCCACCAAGAACCGCAAATTGATTTGCAAGAGAAGGAAGTCCAATTGCAAGGGCCAAGGTTGTACCCGCTAAATATGGTCCAGATAATCGCGCAGCTGCGGCACCTAACAGCGCACCACCGATTGCTGCTGCTAATACAGCGACAACAAAACATAAAATAATTGGAAGATTAAACTCGATGCGTAGTACAGCTGCGGCATATGCGCCAACAGCCATTAATGCACCATGACCCAAAGAGACTTGACCTGAATAACCGGTCAATAAAATTATTGAAGCGATCGCAATGACATACACGGCGATCGTCGCGCCTTGATAAACGCGAAGCTCATCAACCATTCCGCTGAGAAAATAGAGAACAACCCCACCAAGAATAAACATTGGAAGGTGTGTGCTTTCTTTCTTAGCTTTATGCACGTCGACCCGCCTTCACTCCGATAATTCCTTGAGGGCGAATAAACAAAACAATGAGCAAGATAATAAATGGAGCGATAAAGAAGAGTCCGCTGCTCACATACATCAAGACAAATGAGATTGTTATTCCTAAGAACAATCCGCCAAGTACCGCTCCGAGCAAGCTGTCTAAGCCACCAATAACCGCTGCGATAAACCCTGAAACTAGAAGTAATGAGAACTCAATTGAATCTGGTGAGAAGTTTCCATTTCCATTGACAGTTTGGAATAAACCGGCGACCGCGCCTGCAGCACCCGCTAAAGCCCAGCCAAGGGTGCGGACAGAATCGACTCTGACACCTGAAAGACGTGCAATCTCAGGAGCATGTGCTGAGGCTCTTAAAGCAAGGCCCAGGTTGGTCTTTTGGAAGAGGATGGTGAGCAGAATCAATAAAATCGCAACCACCACCAAAACTAAGAGTTTAAGTGGGGAGAAAACCAAGGTGGAGCCGTTGATAGTAAATCCATTGTTGGAAATTGGGGCGACGATTCTTAGATCTTGACCACCCCAGATCATGCTGATTACTGAACGGATAACACCCAGAAGTCCAAGGGTTGCAATGATTGGTGCAACTCCTGCAATAGGACCAGATGAAGCGTGCTTAACAAGTAAACGCATCAAAATTAATTCAACTAGTGCTGCGAATAATGCGCCACCGATCATTGCTACCGGAAGTGCTACCCAGAATGAACCAATCCGAGAAACCGCTTCATATCCAAAGTAGGTCGATAAAAGCGCCATTCCTGCCTGAGCAAAGTTAACAACACGAGTACTACGCCACACCAAAACAAATGCAATCGCCATTAACGCATAGATAGATCCAGCGGTTATGCCAATTAATAATGTGTTCAGTAGTTGCATGATTAGTACCCCAAGTATGCAGCGCGCACTGCAGGGTCTTCAATCAACGCTTGTGCATGATTGACGGCAACAACTTTTCCAAGGTTTAAAACGATTCCAAGATCTGCAATCTTTAAAGCTCCCATCGCATTTTGCTCAACGAGCAAAACAGTTAATCTCATCTCAGTTGTGAGATCTCTGATGGTTTGAAAAATCTGTTCAACAACAAGTGGGGCTAAACCTAATGACGGTTCATCAAGCAATAAGAGTTTTGGCTTAGACATGATTGCGCGGCCAATAGCTAACATCTGGCGTTCTCCACCAGACAAGGTGTCTGATCTTTGTGAAATCCGCTCACCTAAGCGCGGGAAAATAGTGACAACTTGATCTAAAGACTCTTTCATCTCTTTGCCATTTTTCCGCCAGATGGCACCGAGCTCTAGATTTTCTTTGACCGTTAATTCAGGAATTACCGACTTGCCTTCGGAGACATGAGAGATGCCCAGGCGAACTAACTTTTCAGGCTTTACGCCGGTAATGGTTTGGCCCATCCAATTAACAACACCGCTCGTTGGCTTATTAAGGCCAGACAGGGCGCGAAGCAGGGTTGTCTTTCCCGCACCATTTGCGCCAATAATGGCTGCAAGTTTTCCGGTAGGCACAGCAAGTGAGACCTGGTTTACCGCGCAGATTGCGCCATGGTGAACCGTTAAGTTGGAGACATTAAGCGACATGGTTGCTTCCTGTTCCAAGGTAGGCAGCCATCACAGCAGGATCGCGTCGTACAGTTTCAGCATCACCGCTTGCGATAACTTCTCCAAAGTTGAGAACGTACAACTTGCTACATACCGACATCACAACATCCATGTGATGCTCGACAAGTAGCACTGACATATCTGCTGTTAAATTCTTAATGAGTTGGTTCATCCACTCAATATCTTGTGAACCTAAACCACCTGCGGGTTCGTCAAGCATCAAGATTGTTGGTTCGCTGACAAGTGCTCGAGCGATTGCAACACGTTTTGTATCTGGATAAGACAAGGTATCTGCACGACGATGAGCAATACCACCGGCGTATACACGCTCTAGTGCAACGCGTGCCTTGTCGCGAATCTGGTTTTCATCTTTTCTATTTCGACCAATAGCTGCCGAGATTAATCCTGTTTGTGAAAGATGCTGCGCACCGATCATTACATTTTCAAGAACGGTTAGATCGCCGAACAATCCAACCCCCTGAAGGGTTCGCGCAATTCCTAAATCAACTAGTTCATGTGGCTTTGGAAAATCACTCTTCTTTCCGTTGAGATGAAAGTCGCCTGAGTCAGGTGTGACTAATCCACACAATGCGTTAAAGAGAGTTGTCTTGCCAGCACCATTTGGTCCGATTAAACCAACGACCTCATTCTTGCCAATTTCTAGGTAAACATCATGAAGAGCCCGAAGACCGCCGAAAGAGACATTTACTCTCTCGACGTGCAGCGCTGCAGTGTTAGTAGACATGAGGTGCGTAGATTCTAGGCACACGGGGGCCGATTCGTGTAACTATTTCATAATTAATGCTGCCGCTAGCCGTGCCCCAATCATCGGCGGTGTACTCACCTCTTGAGCCATCACCGAAAACAATCACCCAATCCCCAGAATTGGCGGTGGAGTCTGGACCTAAATCGACAACAAATTGATCCATTGAAACACGACCAATAATGGGTGCTCGGACCCCATCGACAAATACACCAGCACCTTGTGCCACACGAGGAATTCCATCGGCATACCCCATCGCTACAACACCCAGCTTGGTCTGCTTACTTGTATGAGCGGTCGCGCCATACCCCACAGGAGTATTTGCTGGAACAGATTTAACTAAATGTAGTTTTGCGCGAAGCTGCATTGCAGGCATTAAGCCAAGTGAACGGCTATCCCCCAAGCTCTTTAAATCTGGAGTCAATCCATACAAAGAAATTCCAGTACGAACTAAATCAAAGTGTGCCGCAGAGTTTTTCAAGGTGGCTGCTGAATTTGAAAGGTGCTTAATTTCAGGGTTGATTCCGATATCTGCTAAATCCCTAACCATTTCATTGAAGCGCTTTAGCTGATCTGCATTTTGTTGTTCTTCTGGTTCATCAGCTCTGGCAAAGTGAGAAAAGACCCCCACCACATGCACCTTTGAAAAATCTGATTTCAGAAACTCATTCCACTCATCTAGAAAACCGCCTCGACTCATTCCGGTATCTAACTCAATATGAATACGGGGTTTGTTGGGCAGAGCAGAAACTTCTGTAAAAGCTGCAATCGAAGCAACAGCGATATCAATATCGTGTGCAACCGCTTGCTTAAAATCTGAACCCGGCGGAACTAACCAGGCAAGAATCGGTGCGCGAACTCCATGTGTGCGAAGTTTTATCGCCTCTTCTAGTAGGGCGACACCTAACCAATCCGCACCAGCTTTTTCAGCGGCTAAACCGACTTCAACTAATCCATGTCCATATGCATCTGCTTTAACAACCGCCATTAATGGGGTGCGTGCTGGCCCCTTTAGCAGAGTGATATTTGCAGCGATGCGATCTAAATCTATGCGCGCTTCAGCTCTCATTAGTTGCGCTCCACAATCACCATTGCAGATGCAATACCTGCATCATGAGAAAGAGAAAGGTGAACATCTGCACCATCAACTAAATCTGCAATTTCACCGCGGAATAGAAAGACCGGTTTTCCGCTCTCCAGGTTTACAACTTCTGCCTCTTGCCAGGACAGACCCTTGCCAGCGTTGAGCGCCTTTGCCAGCGCCTCTTTTGCAGCAAAACGTGCAGCTAGCGATGCGACCGGTTTGGTTTGCTCTGCTTCGGTAAACAGCTTCTGAGCTAGGCCTGGAGTTCTTTCCAAAGAAGCCTTAAATCGATCGATGTCTACAACATCAATTCCAATTCCATCGATCATTGCAAAAGTCTAGTGCAACTGGCTTTTAGAGGGAACATACCTATCGATAGCAATCACGGCCACAAGTAAAGCGCTTCCAATAAATAGCCCACCCAACAGATCGCTAAACCAATGGGTATGGCGAATCAATGAAACGGTACAAACCGTCAAAGAAATCAAAGCTACCCCTGCACTTGCAAGACGGCCCTGGTAACGATCTACCTTTGCATACCTGTAAATCAAATACGCAAGTATTCCCCACGATAAAACCGCGTTAGAAGCATGTCCACTCGGATATGACATGCCGCCGGCGTGCAATAGATCAAATCCATCACGAGGTTTAGTGCGACCCAAGAATAATTTGAAAGTTCCAACGACAAGATTGAGCGAAAGTAATGAAACCATCGCTAAATTAAGTGGTCGCCAGGTTTTAAACTTGTACGCAATAAAAGATGCAGCAATTAGCAACACAGCCGCTGTTAATCCACGCAGACCTAAATCATCCAGTCGCCTTAAGAGAAAACCTGCCAGGCCTTCAAATTGAGGTTTTGGTTGGCTGTTGATCTCTTTGTCATATGACACCAATGGACCATTTGTAAGAACCTGTTGCGTGACTACTAAGAATCCAAAAAATAGTAGCAAGGACCAGCGAAGTGCTCGGTCCATCTGACGTCGACGGGTTTGTGCAGTGGTGCGCATTATTCAACCGTTACAGATTTAGCCAAATTTCTAGGCTGATCAACATCATTGCCGCGTACAACCGCCATCTCGTAAGCAAATACCTGCAATGGAACGGTTGCAAGCACTGGCTGGAACAAGGCGGGAGCGATTGGAATACGAATAACATGCTCGGCACCTTCAACATGGGCGCCTTCTTCAGCAATAACAATTACTCGAGCGCCACGTGCTTTTACCTCTTGGATATTGCTCAGCATCTTTTCATCTAATGCATGTTCATGGCCTGCAGGCAAGATCGCAATGACAGGAGTTCCTTGGTCAATCAATGCGATTGGACCGTGCTTGAGCTCTCCCCCAGCAAATCCTTCAGCATGAATGTATGCAAGCTCTTTAAGTTTTAATGCACCCTCTAGTGCAACTGGGTAACCAATGTTTCTACCCAAGAACAAAACAGTGTTGTTCTGTGCAAAGGTGCGAGTTAACTCGCGAAGCGGTTCTACTGTTTCAAGAATCTGTTCAATCTTTCCAGGAAGCTCTAATAGCTCCTTGTAAAGATCACGCACCTCTGAATCCTTAAGTGAGCCATTAACCTGGCCAAGGTGTAATCCAATGAGGTACACCGCGATGATCTGCGTTAATAAAGCCTTTGTTGATGCAACTGCGATTTCAGGACCGGCGTGGGTGTACAACACCGCATCTGATTCGCGAGGAATCGTTGAGCTATTCGTATTGCAGATCGCTAATACTCTTCCGCCAGCTGCTTTTGCATGACGCACAGCCATCAAGGTGTCCATAGTTTCACCAGATTGCGAAATCGCAATAATTAAAGTGCTTGGGTCAATGATTGGATCGCGATATCTAAACTCGCTAGCAATCTCTACATCGACTGGAATCTTTGCCCATTTTTCAATCGCATACTTTGCAACCATTCCTGCGTGATAAGCGGTTCCACATGCGATCACTGTGATCTTTTTCAGTGAACGAATCTCATCTGCGCTCATGTGAAGTTCATCCAACAGGATTTGATTGTTATCGCTTAAACGGCCAATCAAAGTATCAGCTACTGCTTTTGGTTGTTCAAAGATCTCTTTCAACATGAAGTGTGCGAAGCCACCCTTTTGCGCAGCACTGGCATCCCAAGAGATCTCATATTGCTTGGGTGTTACTGACTTGCCATCAAGGTCAGTGATCTCTACAGATGTAGGTGTCATTGTGACGACCTCATCCTGACCAAGCTCAATCGCCTTCTTTGTAAACTCAATAAAGGCGGCAACATCTGAAGCCATGAAGTTCTCGCCAACGCCTAAACCAACCACTAAAGGTGAGTTACGTCGGACTCCAACAATTACATCTGGTGCATCTGCATGGATGGCAAGCAAGGTAAATGATCCGCGTAAAGCTTTAACCGCATCTCGCATTGCGGCTGTTAAATCACCGTTGTGTGCTTTGCGAAGATCGCTGAGTAAGTGTGCAACAGATTCAGTATCTGTTTCAGATGAAAACTTGTGGCCCTTTGCCTCTAATTGCGCTCGAAGTTCGGTGTAGTTTTCAATAATTCCATTATGGATAACTGCAAGCTTTCCTTCATTATCTACATGAGGATGTGCATTTCCATCAGTTGGTCCGCCATGCGTGGCCCACCGTGTGTGGCCAATTCCAGAATGAACATTTGGCAATGATGCATCTAATGAGTTTTCTAAATTAGAGAGCTTTCCGGCTTTCTTTTCAATGAATAACTTGCCTGGTGTGCCTAGAGCGATTCCGGCTGAGTCATATCCGCGATATTCCAGGCGACGTAGACCTTCAATTAATGGATGTGAGGCGGATTGCGGCCCTGTGTAACCCACAATTCCGCACATAATCTCTTACTCCAGTTCGGTTTTAACTATATCTGCAAGCTGCTGTGCAACTTCTTGCGCAAGGCTATCACTGGCCGCTTCAACCATCACTCTTACTAGGGCCTCGGTGCCAGATGCTCGCAATAAAACACGTCCTGAATCACCTAAGCGATCCTCAGCTGATTTCACCGCTGCAGCAATAACTGTATTTCCAGGCAACTTATCTTTGGCAACATCCTTCACATTAATCAATACCTGTGGGAATCGAACCATTGTTGAAGCGAGCTCCTGAAGGGTTTTTCCTGTGCGAACTACCTCTTGCATAAGTTGCAGCGCAGTTAACAAGCCATCACCTGTGTTGGCTAATTCGCGCATGATGACATGGCCTGATTGCTCGCCACCCAATGAGTAATCATTTGCAATCATGTTTTCAAGAACGTAGCGATCTCCTACTGGAGTTGTTACAACATTGATTCCAGAATCCTTCATCGCATGCATAAATCCAAGATTGCTCATTACTGTTCCAACAACAGTCTCTGACTTTAAAACTCCACGTGCTTTAAATCCACGTGCCAAGATTGTAAGAATGTGGTCGCCATCAACTTCATTTCCGGCTGCATCAATAGCTAAGCAGCGATCTGCATCGCCATCATGTGCGATACCAAGATCTGCACCCTCTTTAAGAACTGCGGTCCGAAGTTGGTGAAGGTGGGTTGATCCACAATCATCATTGATATTCCAACCATCAGGTTGATTAAAGATTGCAATAACCTCTGCACCTGCGCGGCGATATACCTCGGGTGCAGCATAAGAAGATGCACCATTGGCGCAATCGACAACGATCTTTAGACCTTTAAGTGGTGTTTCAACTGATGAGAGCAGATGCTTCAAATACTTTTCAGTGACAGCATCATCATTAATTACTCGGCCAACATTGCGACCAGTTGGGCGCTCCCAATCCTCACCCATACGAGCTTCGATTCGGGCTTCAATCGCATCATCTAACTTTCCGCCACCACGTGCGAACAACTTGATTCCATTGTCTGGCATTGGATTATGAGATGCAGAGATCATGACACCCAGGTCGCACTTCATTTCAGCAACCAGGTGAGCAATCGCAGGTGTTGGAAGAACTCCCACGCGATATACATTGATTCCGGCGCTGGTTAAACCAGCAACAACAGCCGCCTCTAGAAACTCGCCAGATGCACGTGAATCCTGGCCAACAATTGCAGTTGGCTGATGATCCTTATTTGATGAGCTTTCTACCAATATATGCGCAGCAGCAACAGAAACATCTAATGCGAGTTCTGCGGTGAGATCACGATTGGCTAAGCCACGGATTCCATCGGTGCCAAAAAGCGCCATTGGAACTCCTTTTGTAAAAGTGAATTAACGCTTTGAGTATTGAGAACGCTTACGAGCCTTCTTAAGGCCGTACTTCTTGCGCTCAATAACACGTGCATCACGTGAAAGGAATCCAGCCTTCTTAAGTGCTGGACGGTTTGCTTCTTCATCAATCTGATTGAGTGAACGAGCAACACCTAGACGTAGTGCGCCAGCTTGACCTGAAACTCCACCACCGTTGATGCGTGCAAAAACATCGTACTGGTTCTCAGCACCAACTGTGCGGAATGGCTCTGACACTAGTTGTTGGTGAACCTTGTTTGGGAAATAGTTTTCAAGAGTCTTACCGTTTACAACCCAACGACCTGTTCCTGGAACAAGGCGAACACGTGCAACAGCTTCCTTACGACGACCAGTACCTGCACCTGGTGCCTTGATTGCTGGACGGTTTGTTGCTGGAGCTGGTGATGAAGTTGAGTATGAAGTAGGAGCTTCTTCGTTGTCGATTAGATCGAAATTCTCTGACATTTACTTTTCCCTTACTTCACGATTTGTGAAACTTGATTGAATACATATGGCTTTGGTGCTTGAGCAGCATGTGGATGCTCTGGACCTGCGTAAACCTTTAGCTTTGATGCGATCTGACGACCGAGTGAATTCTTTGGAAGCATTCCCTTGATTGCCTTTTCAACTGCACGTGTTGGGTGAGTCTCTAGAAGCTCGCCGTACACAGTAGAAGTTAAACCGCCTGGGAAACCTGAGTGATGGTGTGACCACTTCTGTGATGCCTTGTTACCTGACAACGCGATCTTTTCTGCGTTGATAACAACGACGAAGTCACCCATGTCCATGTGTGGAGCAAATGTTGTCTTGTGCTTTCCACGAAGTAGAACAGCAGCATGTGTTGCAAGACGGCCCAAGACCACATCTTGTGCATCGATGATGTGCCAGTTACGGACCGCATCACCGGCTTTTGGACTGTATGTACGCACGCTCTTGCCTACCTTCTTTTAGTAATTAATGACGGCGCCTTTGTCAGGCGCAGAGGAGTAAGGGTACCCGCGTCAGGCTCAGGGGTCAAAATCGCCCTTTAATCCACGCTTGGATAGTCCACCTGGCGAAGGGTGAGTCCGCAGGCTGGAAAGACCAAGCTATCTGAGATTCGCACCTTGTTAGCTAGGGTCTGCTCGATCCATTCTGGGCTAAATCGTCCATCTGCCACGCAGACAACTGCACCGACCAAGTTGCGAACCATTGAATAACAGAATGAATCAGCAACAACATCACCGATGAGAAAACCGGCAGAGTCTCTGCTCCATTCAAAACGTTGAAGATTGCGAACAGTTGTGGAGCCTTCGCGGAATTTGCAGTACGCCGCAAAGTCATGGCTGCCCAGCATTAATGCACTGGCCTTATTCATGAGATCAACATCTAGAACGCGGTACCACGAGGCCACATCTAAGCGATCCAGTGGCGAGATGGTTTGATTGCCATCCAAAATCTTGTATGTGTAGTGACGTCGCAGCGCTGAAAAACGTGCGTTGAATGGGCCTTTAACAACCGCAACCTTCATAACCCGAACATCGGTATCTAACATGCGATTTAACTTGTAGCTCAAATCATCTAAATTCAATGTGTCGGGTACATCAACATGAATGACCTGACCTGTGGCATGTACGCCCGCATCTGTGCGCCCCGCAACGATTGTTTCAATCTTTGATTGAGTTGCAGTTGTTAACGCCTTCTCAACCTCTTCCTGCACCGTTCTGCGATCTGGTTGTTTTCCCCATCCAGAAAAGTTTGTTCCATCGTATGCAAGATCAATCCGTAAACGAAGAAACCCACTCTCAGGGTAGAGAGTGGGTTCCGTCATGAGAATAATTTCTAAGGATTAAAGACTTAGTTAGCTTTCTCTGTTACTAATTCAATTACTGCCATAGGTGCGTTGTCACCCTTGCGAGGACCGACCTTAGTGATACGTGTATAGCCACCTTCGCGTGTTGCGAAGTTTGGACCGATCTCAGTGAACAGAGTGTGTACAACACTCTTGTTCTGAATCTGTGCCATGACCTGACGACGTGCAGCTAGATCACCCTTCTTAGCGAAAGTAATTAACTTTTCTGCTAACGGACGTAGGCGCTTAGCCTTTGCCTCTGTTGTTGTGATCTTGCCGTGCTCGAACAACTGCTCTGCGAGTGTGCGTAGAAGTAGTCGCTCATGTGATGGGCCTGAACCCAGACGAGGACCTTTACTTGGTGTTGGCATTTCTTATCTCCTAGGCCTGCTCTGCATCGACGAAATCATCGTCGACTGATGCGTTGTAGTTCTGATGTTGGGTTGGATCGAAACCAACTGGGCTGTCCTTAAGAGACATTCCCATTGAGACAAGCTTTGCCTTGACCTCATCAATTGATTTTGAACCAAAGTTACGGATATCTAGCAAGTCAGCCTCTGAACGGTTAACTAGCTCGCCAACTGTGTGAATGCCTTCGCGCTTCAAGCAGTTGTATGAACGAACTGTTAGATCTAGATCTTCGATTGGAAGAGCAAGATCTGCAGCAAGTGCTGCATCCATTACAGATGGCCCCATCTCGATGCCTTCAGCATCAAGATTGAGTTCACGTGCAAGACCGAATAGCTCAACCAATGTACGACCAGCTGATGCAACTGCATCGCGTGGCTTCATTGATGGCTTTGTTTCTACATCTACAACAAGGCGATCGAAGTCTGTGCGCTGTTCAACGCGAGTTGCTTCTACCTTGTATGTAACCTTCAAAACTGGTGAATAGATTGAGTCAACAGGAATGCGACCGATTTCTGCGCCAGCCTGCTTGTTTTGTACCGCTGTTACGTATCCACGGCCACGCTCAACTGTAAGTTCAATCTCAAGATTGCCCTTGCCGTTAAGTGTTGCGATGTGAAGCTCAGGGTTGTGAACTTCTACGCCAGCTGGAACCGCGATATCTGCACCAGTAACTGCACCGGCACCTGACTTGCGGATGTAAACAACTGCTGGCTCATCGTTATCTGATGAAAGCACCAAGTTCTTGATGTTCAAAACGATATCGGTGAGATCTTCCTTGACTCCTTCAAGAGTGGTGAACTCGTGAAGTGCACCTGCAACGCGAATGCTTGTAACTGCTGCACCTGGAATAGATGAAAGCAATGTACGACGCATGCTGTTGCCAAGTGTGTAACCAAAGCCTGGCTCTAGCGGTTCAATGATGAACCGTGAGCGATGCTCAGAAACTACTTCTTCGCTGAGAGTTGGACGTTGTGCAATTAGCACTGCTGCTCCTCTTCATTCGGGGAAATCCACTATTTGATTTCCGCTCTTTCCCCTGATCCTTCAATCAGGGGCCCTACTAAGTACTGCCCGCATGTCTTGTGCTTTCGCACAAGACTTTCAAAAATTACTTGGAATAAAGTTCAACGATTAGCTGCTCTTGAACCTGTGTGTCGATGACTGCACGAGCAGGAACTGAGTGAATGATGATTCGCATCTGTGAACCAACAACCTCCATCCATGCTGGAACTGCCTTCTCGCCAAGCTCTGCGCTAGCAACGATAAATGGTGTTAGATCCAATGACTTTGGAAGAACATCGATGATGTCCATTGCAGAGACACGGAATGAAGGAATGTTTACCTTCTTACCATTTACCAAGAAGTGACCGTGACGAACTAGCTGACGTGCCATGTCGCGGCTCTTTGCAAAGCCTGCACGGAACACAACGTTGTCGAGACGTGTCTCAAGAATGACAAGAAGGTTTTCACCAGTCTTGCCCTGCTTGCGGTTAGCCTCTTCGTAGTAACCACGGAACTGCTTTTCTAGAACACCATAAATACGTGCGCACTTTTGCTTTTCGCGCATCTGCAATAGGTACTCAGATTCCTTTGAACGGCCACGGCCGTGTTGTCCTGGTGGATAAGGACGTGATTCGATCGGACACTTTGGTCCATCGCACTTTGAGCCCTTAAGGAAGAGCTTTACTTTTTCGCGACGGCAACGCTTGCAGTCTGCTCCGGTATAACGAGCCATTTATTCTCTTCCTTCCTTAAACTCGACGTGGTTTCGGTGGGCGGCAGCCATTGTGTGGAGCTGGAGTTACATCTGAGATGGCTCCAACTTCTAGGCCTGCTGCTTGCAATGAACGGATTGCTGTTTCGCGACCAGATCCTGGTCCCTTAACAAATACATCAACCTTCTTTAAGCCATGCTCCTGTGCGCGACGAGCTGCTGCTTCTGCTGCAAGCTGTGCTGCGAATGGAGTCGACTTACGTGAGCCCTTGTAACCAACCTGGCCTGATGAAGACCAAGAGATAACAGCGCCCGTTGGGTCTGTAATAGAAATAATTGTGTTGTTGAAAGTGCTCTTGATGAACGCCTTACCAACTGCAATGTTCTTCTTCTCTTTCTTACGAAGCTTAACTTTGCCCTTAGCTGGAGCAGCAGTCTTTGATTTAGGAGCGGCCATTACTTAGTCACCTTCTTCTTACCTGCAATTGCCTTACGAGGTCCCTTACGTGTACGCGCATTTGTATGTGTGCGCTGACCACGAACAGGTAGTCCCTTGCGGTGACGAATACCTTGGTAGCTCTGGATTTCAACCTTGCGACGAATGTCGCCGGAAATTTCACGACGAAGGTCACCTTCGATTTTGAAGTTTGCTTCGATGTATTCGCGAAGCTTTGCTAGATCTGCTTCTTGCAGATCCTTAACGCGAATGTCTGGACTAATGCCAGTTGCAGCTAATGTTTTTTGTGAACGGGTAAGACCCATTCCAAAAATGTAAGTGAGTGCGATTTCCAAACGCTTTTCGCGTGGAAGATCGACACCGACGAGACGTGCCATGTATCTACCTATCTATATCTGGAGGTCCTCCGCATTACTGTTCTCTGGCCTACCAGTCCAAAGGTCTTCGGTAATTTCTTACTGAAGTCGTAATACGAGTTATTTATTAAGTTGTACTGCTTTTAAAGCTGATTAGCCTTGACGTTGCTTGTGACGCAGGTTTTCGCAAATGACCATGACGCGACCCTTGCGGCGAATGACTTTGCACTTATCGCAAATCTTCTTAACGCTTGGATTAACCTTCATGTCTATTGCTCCCCTTGTTACTTGTAACGATAAATAATTCGACCCTTTGTTAGGTCGTACGGACTCATTTCAACGATCACACGATCGGCAGGAAGAATACGAATGTAGTTCTTTCGCATCTTGCCGCTAATGTGAGCGAGGACTTTATGTCCGTTAGTTAGCTCCACACGAAACATCGCGTTAGGTAAAGCTTCAGCAACGGTGCCTTCCATCTCGATGGCGCCATCTTTTTTAGCCAAGCTGTACCTACATTTCTGTTTAAGCGTGAAACAAGCGAACTCGTAGTTTAGGGCTCAGGCTCAAATAAGGGAAATCCGCCCAATGAACTACATTGTTGTAATTCAGGCCACAGATCAGTTGCGTTTTACGCTGAAAATGGAGCTGCCCAGCAAGACCGCCAAGCCAATAAAGACCGCCCCTGCCCCAGATGCTGCTGCCAGGGCTCCTGCCGTTGCTGGCACTAAGAATTGGCCAAATCGATTGCCCATCAATCGAGCAGAAACAGCAAGTGCGCGCTCACTGCTTTCGGTTTTCTGAGAGACAAGAGACATCGTTAATGGTTGTCCTACACCCAGCGAAAATCCTGCGATAAAGACAACTACTCCAAGTGAAATCGCAGTGTGAGTGAATGCCATCGCTGCACAACAAACAGTTGAAATTATCGTGCTCCACCACAGTAATTGGAAGGTAGAAAAACGCTGACTTAAGCGCCCCAAGAAGAAACGGGAAAGCATGGTGGTTCCTGCGCGAATGGCCAAAATTGCACCAATTGCATAGGGAGAGAAATTGTTTTCCGTACCAAATAACGGCAAGAACACAACCAATACATCTGCCGCAGAGGAAATCGCTAGCGAGATATAGATAGCGGCCATAATTCCAGGACGCTTAACTAGCTTTGCAGCGGCTCTAAAGGTTCCTTCAGAGTTTTCCTTTGCCTCAACAGTTGGTCTTTCATTGCGCCACCTGATCACTGGTACTAAGGCAAAAATAGTTAAAACAACTCCGAGCAAGAAAGCATTTGAGGTTGATTTAGGAAGTGTTCCATTTGAGCCAGCGACAATTGTTGCAATGATCGGCCCCAACATGTGGCCAACAGATGCACTAAAGGTATAGAAGCCAAAGTATCTGTCATAACTTTCGCGCGGTGCACGTAATGCAACCATCGACTGTCCCCCGACCATGCAAGCCAGATGGGCAAGACCAGCAGCTGCCGTTGCAATCCCAAGGGTGACAAGATTGTCTGCAAAAATTAAAGCACCGGATGTCGCCATCATCGCCAGAGTTCCGTAGATGATGAACTTAGCTTCACCTAACTTGCCGACCCAAGATCCAAATTGCAGAGCAAGCAAAACTGGAAAGAGTGCATACAAAGCCGCAATCAAACCAATTTGAGCGGCATTGCCATCTAGTTCAATCGCCCGATAAGTGATCATCGGGCGAAGAACGTAAATTGTTGCTTGGGTTAGCGTCGATGAGACCAATAATGGTTTGGCCCAGGGAAGTAACTTTTCTGCAGCCATTTACTTCTTAATTGCAAAGGTCTTTTTGAAGTTCCAGACAAGAGGACCAATAATCACAAGAATCAAGATTGCGTAGATGACCTTAGGGAAAGTTCCTGCGACCAGAATCCCCCAGTCACCTTGGCTAATTTGCAACGCCCGCTTGAAGTAAAGCTCTGACAGAGGTCCAAGGATCGCGCCGATAATTAAAGGAGTGATTGGTACTCCAAATCGGCGGAACAAGAATCCAACAAAACCAATTACAAGGGCGACCTGCAAATCAAATGTTGAATTGTTCAGAGCGTAAGCACCTAGCAATGCAAAGGTTGTAATGCCTGCATATAGATAATGGTTTGGAATCTTCAGTAGCAGAACCCAGAAACGAATTAGCGGCAGATTGAGAACTAACAGTAAGAAGTTTCCAACAAATAGTGATGCGATCAAGCCCCACACTATCTCTGGATTTGTCTGGAAAAGCATCGGTCCTGGTTGAATGTTGAAGGATTGGAAGGCAACCAAAACAACAGCTGCTGTGGCAGATGTTGGTAATCCCAACGCCAACATAGGAACCAAAACGCCTGCAGCGTTTGCATTGTTAGCTGCTTCTGGACCTGCAACACCTTCAATCGCACCTTTACCGAACTCATCCTTATTTTTCGAAAGCGCTTTTTCAACACCGTATGACAGGAAGGTAGGAACCTCAGATCCACCAGCAGGAATTACTCCTAATGGAAAACCAATCGCGGTTCCACGAAGCCATGGCTTCCATGAACGCTTGAAATCTTGACGTGTCATCCATGCTTTTCCATTCATCTGCAAGACAGATGCTTGGATCATGGTGTGACGACTAGCTAGGTACAAGGTTTCACCTAAAGCAAAGATTGCAACAATAACTGTGACCGTTTCAATGCCATCAATCGCGTTGAGATTTCCAAAAGTTAGGCGCAGCGCTCCAGATTGAAGATCAGCACCAATGAGACCGATGACAAGGCCCATAGAAAGTGCGATTAATCCTCGAATTCGAGATGCTCCAAGCAAGGTACCAACCGTTGCAAAAGCCAGAATAATCAAAGATAAGTAACCAGCAGGCTGAATTGTGAGAGCAAACTCGGCTAATACCGGTGCTCCGAAGGCGAGCAAAATCGTTGCAATTGTTCCCGCTACAAATGAGCCAATAGCTGCGGTTGCAAGAGCTGCACCTGCACGACCGGCCTTAGCCATCTTGTTGCCCTCAAGGGCGGTGATTACCGAACCGCTCTCACCCGGCGTATTTAAGAGAATAGAAGTTGTTGATCCACCATACATAGCACCATAAAAAATCGCCGCAAACATAATAAGTGCAGAGGTTGGATTCACAGTCAAAGTGATTGGTAGCAATAATCCAATAGCTAGCGCTGGACCAATTCCAGGAAGCACTCCAACAAGTGTTCCCAAGAAAGTTCCCAGTAGGCCAAACATTAAGTTTGTAGGTGTGAAGACGGTTTGGAAACCATCTAATAGCATTGCGAAATTGTTACCCATTATTTAAGGATCCCTTCAAAAATACCTGAAGGTAAATTGATATTTAGACCCTTGCTAAATGAGAAGTAAACAATTACTGCAAAAACAAGACTTATTAATAGATCCTTCAGGAACTTGCGAGAACCAAATGCGTAAGCAACTCCCCAGAAACAAACAGTTGCGGCTAATACGTAGCCGGCGGTCTCAAGCAAAATAACGTGCATACCAATCGCGGCTGCAACGACTCCCATAGTTTTAAAATTTAAAGGTGTGTATGGATCTCCGGGTTCATTTCCATCAGGGATTCCAAGCTTTCCGCGAAGAACATCAACCATCAAACCGAGTCCAACGAGTGAAGCAAAGGTTGCGACCATGTAGGGAAAGGTTTGCGGACTAACAATTGAGTTATCTTGTGGGATATCCATCTTTGATGTATCCCAGGCAACAAAAATTCCAAGCAGGAAGAAGGAGCTGGCAAATGCCAGCTCCCCCTTTGCCTGCTTAGAGAGTTTGTTGAGAATCAAATTAGATTCCAAGACCCTTCATGACCTTATTGATTTCTGGAATGTGCTTCTCAAGGAATGTCTTGAAAGCTGTTCCAGCTGCGAACTCGTTGTCCCAGTTGTTCTTCTTGAGCTGTTCCTTCCATGAAGGTGAAACATGCATGATGTCCATAACCTTGATGAAGTTGGTGTAATCAGCCTTTGAGATATCAGCTGGAGCCATAACTCCGCGCCAGTTTCCGTACACAAGATCGTAACCCTGTTGTACAAATGTCTTACCCTTGAAGCCAGCAAGTGGCTTTGCAGATGAGACACCAAGAACGCGTAGCTTGCCTGAAGATACAAATGCGTTGAACTCAGATGATCCTGAGATACCAACTTGTGTTGATCCGCTGAGAACAGAGGTAATAACTTCTGGTCCACCTGAAAATACTACGTAGTTCAACTTAGTTGGATCGATATCTGCTGATTGTGCAAGCAGACCGATTACCTGGTGATCGATTCCACCCTTGCTACCGCCAGCAATTGCAACACTGTTTGGCTTGGCCTTTAGGTCATCCATTAGCTGCTTTAGGGTGCGGTACTTAGATGAAGCTGGAACAACAATTGCATCGTATTCGCGAAGAACCTTAGCAATTGGAGTTGAAGCTAGAAGATTTAGTGGTGACTTGTTTGAGTAAAGTCCACCAGTCATTGCGATACCGGTGATCAATGCAGCCTCTGGCTTGCCCTTGATCTCTTGGAATGCTCCGAGTCCAACTGAACCACCAGCACCTGGCTTGAATGTTGATGTGTACTCACCAAGCAATCCTTCAGCCTTAAGTGTGTCGCTCACTGCGTTACTTGTAAGTGAGTATCCACCTGGGTTTGCTGGAACAGTCCAGTCAATATTCTTTAGTGGCTTAACATCCTTGTACCACCACTTGTTCATACCTTTGTATGAACCTGTAGTAACTACTAGACATGATAAATCTGATCCATCAACTCCACGGCCCTTAGCAACTTTGCCGACAGATGCTGCGGTGCAGTCATCTCCAACAGTTGCCTTTGCCGCTGGCTTTACCGCAGCGTTAGCTGGAAGTGTTGTGCTTGCTAAGACAGCAACTGCAGTTGCGGCAACAGCTAAGCGAATTAAAGAGTTTTTTCTCATCGATGAGTTCTCCATAGTTAATGCCCCTCGAGGGTGAGGGATAGAGAGAAAATACAGCGTTCAGAGTTGAGATGTAAGGGTTTTAAGTCTCAAAAAGGTAACAAAATACTGATTTTTACAGGAGAGTTGAGATCTCAACACCAAGGCGACTGAGCGCATCTTTGCCACCATCTAAGGCGGTTAATACAAATGGTTTGCCATCAGGCAGGATCGCATAGGTATGTTCAAAATGTGCCCCACGAGATTTATCCGCCGAAACAACAGTCCAATCATCGCTTAGAACCTTAGTGCGCGCTGAGCCGCGAGTAATCATTGGTTCGATCGCTAAAACAAAGCCAGGAATTATTTCGGGACCATTACCCGCTTTTCCAAAGTTAAGCACGTGTGGTTCCTGATGCATCTCTGTACCAATTCCATGTCCACCGTACTCCTGCAAAATTCCATACTTACCCTGCGAGATTGTGTACTGCTCAATTGCATATCCAATATCGGAAAGTCTTGCACCATTCTTTCCAGCTGCGATTCCGCGCCACATCGACTCTTCACAAACATCCATCATCTTTTGATCTTCAGGATCGATGGTTCCGATTCCGATTGAAAAAGCTGCATCACCATGCCAGCCATCAACAATCGCACCACAATCAACTGAGACAACATCACCATCATTGATTATGCGATCACCAGGAATACCATGAACAATTTCATCATTAATTGAAACGCAGATTGTTGCTGGGAACCCGTGATAACCCTTGAAGTTTGAGGTCGCGCCATTGCGCTTGATAACCGCTTCAGCAATTGTGTCTAATGCATTTGTTGTCATGCCAGGCTTGATTGCTTCACGAATAGCTTTATGAATTTCTGCCACAACTAAACCTGCACGACGCATTGTCTTTTGTTGATCAAGGGTTTTTACCTGAATAGCCATGAGTGAAAACTTACTGTGCTACGCGGCTTAGGGCTGAGATTGCGCTAGCGGTAATGTCTTCAACATTGCCTGCTGCGCTAACAGAGATAAGTAATCCCTCGTTGCGATAGAAAGAGATAATTGGAGCGGTCTGCTCTGCATAGACCTCAAGGCGTCGTGTAATAACTTCAGCCTTGTCATCCTCGCGCTGATAAACCTCGCCACCACATGTTGGGCACTTATCTACGCCAACTGATGGAGCGCCACAATCGCGACAGGTGCGACGTGATGAAAGTCGAGCGATGATTTCCTCATCTGCAAGTGAAAACTCTAGGACTGCGTGAAGTGGAGTCTTCTTATCGGCAAGAATTGCGCGTAGAACTTCAGCCTGTGCAACGTTGCGTGGAAAACCATCAAGCAAGAAACCATTTGCTACATCATCATGAGTGAGGCGATCCCTGACCATCTCATTGGTTACTGAATCTGGAACTAACTCTCCACGATCCATAAAACTCTTTGCCTGGTTTCCAAGATCAGTTCCAGCCTTCAAATTGGCGCGAAAAATATCACCAGTTGAAATATGTGGAATTGAAAAGTGCGCTGCCAGGAATTGTGCTTGTGTTCCCTTGCCTGCACCTGGTGGACCTACCAGGACTAAACGCATTACTTAAGGAATCCCTCGTATGAACGCTGTTGTAGCTGAGATTCAATCTGCTTTGCAGTGTCTAGACCAACACCAACAACGATCAAGATCGCAGTTCCACCAAATGGGAAGTTCTGTGTAGCTCCAAAGAGCACAAGTGCTCCGATTGGAATGACAGCAACTAACGCGAGGTAGAGAGATCCTGGAGCTGTGATTCGTGAAAGTACATACTGTAAGTACTCAGATGTCGGCTTTCCTGCACGGATACCTGGAACAAATCCACCGTACTTCTTCATGTTATCTGCAACCTCATCTGGGTTGAAGGTAATTGCAACATAGAAGTAAGTGAAGAAAATGATGAGCGCTGCATATGTAACAACGTAAATAATGTTGTCACCATTGACGAAGTTACGGCTAATCCATACCGCCCAACCAGCTGAACTTCCGGTGAAGTTCACGATCAGTGAAGGGATGTAGAGCAATGATGAAGCGAAAATTACTGGGATAACACCAGCTTGGTTAACCTTGATTGGAATGTATGTGCTGGTTCCACCGTATGCCTGACGTCCGACCATGCGCTTGGCATATTGAACTGGAATACGACGTTGCGCCTGCTCAACAAAGACAACCGCGGCTACAACCAGCACACCTACCAACATCACGAAGATGAAAGCAAAGAGACCCTTTTGAAGCTTGATTGACCATAGCTGGCTAGGGAAACCTGCAGCGATAGATGTAAAGATCAAGATTGACATACCGTTACCAACACCACGATCAGTGATGAGCTCACCTAGCCACATAACAACAGATGTACCAGCTGTCATAACAACGATCATTGTGACGATGCGCTGCCATGAAGTGTCAGGGATGATTGCAAGAGAACATCCTGAAATCAAACGTCCTGGTGTACGAGCAACTGCAACCAAACCTGTTGACTGCAAGATTGCCAAACCAATTGTTAAGTAACGTGTGTATTGAGTTAACTTTGCATTTCCTGATTGTCCTTCAGCCTTGAGAGCTTCGAAGCGAGGAATTACAACTGTTAACAACTGCACGATGATCGATGCGGTGATGTAAGGCATGATTCCCAAAGCAAAGACAGAGAGCTGAATAAGCGCTCCACCGCTGAATAGGTTAATCAAGCCAAACAATCCACCAGTTTCTGCCGTCTTCAAACACTCTTTTACATTTGTGTATGAAACGCCAGGTGTTGGAACAACTGAACCAAAGCGGAACAGAGCCATGATTGAGAGAGTGAAGAAGATCTTCTTTCGTAGATCTGGTGTCTTAAAAGCCATACCGAATGCTGAAAGCATTGATCTTCTCCTCTGTCTCTTCTATCTAAAGATGTTCGCTAATTAGAGAACGTTTGTCTTGCCGCCGGCTGCAGTGATCTTGTCTACAGCAGATGATGAGAAAGCGTGTGCAGTAACACTCACCTTGACATCGATTTCGCCGTTTCCAAGCACCTTTACAGGCAAGCTATCGCGTACTGCACCCTTTGCAATGAGATCTGCAACAGTTACATCGCCACCCTTAGGGAATAGCGCGTTAATTGTTGAAACATTCACTGCTTGGTACTCAATACGTGCTGGGTTCTTAAATCCGCGAAGCTTTGGCAAGCGCATTACGAGAGGTAGCTGACCACCTTCGAAACCTGCACGAACTGTGTTACGAGCGCGTGTTCCCTTACCACCGCGACCTGCGGTCTTACCCTTTGATGCTTCACCGCGACCCTTACGAGTCTTAGCTTTCTTAGCACCTGGAGCTGGACGAAGATGATGAAGTTTTAGTGTCATCTTTATTCGACCTCCTCAACCTTAATCAGGTGGCGAACGGCGTAAACCATGCCACGAATTTCTGGACGATCTTCTTTAACAACAACATCGTTAATGCGCTTTAGGCCCAATGAACGAAGAGTGTCGCGCTGCTCAGGCTTGTTTCCAACCTTCGAGCGAATCTGAGTTACTTTCAAACGTGGCATTAGGCACCTACCGTGATCTGTGAAGCGCGGATAATTGCTGCAGGTGCAACATCTTCCAATGGACGACCACGTCGCGCAGCAATTTGTGCTGGGCTCTCAAGCATCTTCAATGCAGCAACGGTTGCGTGAACCATGTTGATTGCATTGTTAGATCCGAGTGACTTAGTCAATACATCTGTGATGCCTGCACACTCAAGAACTGCACGCACTGGACCACCGGCGATAACTCCGGTACCTGGGCTAGCTGGACGTAGAAGAACTACACCCGCTGCAGTTTCACCTTGTACTGGGTGAGGAACCGTTCCTTGAACACGTGGAACTGTGAAGAATGACTTCTTCGCTTCTTCCACTGCCTTAGCAATCGCTGCTGGAACTTCCTTAGACTTTCCGTAACCAATACCGACCTGACCGTTACCGTCTCCGACAACTACAAGTGCGGTGAATGAGAAACGACGTCCACCCTTTACAACCTTAGATACGCGGTTGATAAATACAACGCGCTCCATGAATGGATTCTTTTCTTTTTCACGATCATCACGACGTTCGCGACGCTCTGGGCGTCCCTTACCTCGCTCGTTACCTGCTGTTGCTGGCGCAGTAGTTGGATTAGTAGACATTAGAACTCCAATCCGTTCTCTCGTGCACTGTCAGCTACAGCTGCAATACGACCGTGGTACTTATTTCCTGCACGATCGAAGACGACAGTTGAGACTCCAGCAGCCTTAGCGCGTGATGCGATCAACGCACCAACAGCCTTTGACTTTGCAGTCTTGTCGCCCTTATCGGCACGAAGATCAGTTTCCATTGTGGATGCATAGGCAAGTGTCTTGCCTTGTGTGTCATCAATAACCTGTACAAACAAGTGACGTGATGAGCGAGAAACGACTAAACGTGGACGAGATGCTGTTCCAGAAACCTTCTTGCGAACGCGGAAAGCACGACGGGCACGGGCGTTTGTTGCCGAACCTTTGCGGACCTTTACACCAATAGCCATTACTTCTTACCTGTCTTTCCTTGCTTACGGCGAACAACTTCACCTGAGAGACGCAAGCCCTTGCCCTTGTAAGGATCAGCCTTGCGAAGCTTCTTTACCTTTGCAGCAACTTCGCCAACCAACTGCTTATCAATTCCAGAGATATGGAACTTTGTTGGTGACTCAACCTTGAAGGTGATTCCTTCAGGTGCTGGGAATTGGATGTTGTGGCTGTAACCAAGTTGGAACTCGAGGTCCTTACCCTTTTCAGCTACACGGTAACCAACACCGACGATTTCAATAGTTAATGTGTAACCGTTAGTTACGCCCTCGACCATGTTCGCAACAAGTGTGCGAGATAGACCGTGAAGTGAACGTGTTACGCGCTCCTCGTTTGGACGAGCAACGGTGATAACACCAGCTTCTTGGGAAACTTGAATTGGCTCAGCAACGTTTAGTGAAAGAGTTCCCTTAGGACCCTTCACTGCAACATTCTGTCCAGCGATTGTTACTTCTACGCCGCTTGGTACGGCGATAGGCATGCGACCAATACGTGACATTAGATGATCACCATACGTAGGCGAGAACTTCTCCGCCTACGCCCTGCTTATTGGCTTGCTTATCAGTAAGCAATCCAGATGAAGTTGAAATAATTGCAACGCCTAGTCCACCAAGTACCTTAGGTAGTGATGTTGACTTTGCGTACACGCGAAGTCCTGGCTTGCTTACACGACGCAAACCAGCGATTGAACGCTCACGGTTTGCACCAAACTTAAGGTCAAGAACAAGGTTCTTACCTACTCCATTATCTGCATCTTCAACACGGTATCCCGCGATGTATCCCTCTTGTTGAAGGATCGCAGCGATACGTACCTTGACCGATGATGACGGCATTGAAACCGAATCATGGTAGGCAGAGTTCGCGTTGCGCAGACGTGTCAACATGTCTGCGATCGGATCTGTCATTGTCATACGTGGCCTCGTGGCCTTTCTCGAACTGGTTTCTTTCTACAGACCTTGTTCGTTGTAGTTATTTGGATAGGTTTAAAACTTTTTTTGTACTACCAAGATGCCTTGGTGATACCAGGAAGCTCACCACGATGAGCCATTTCGCGGAAGCACACACGGCAGATACCAAACTTCTGATAAACAGAGTGTGGACGTCCGCAACGCTGGCAACGTGTATAGCCGCGAACCTTGAACTTAGGCTTGCGAGCTGCCTTTACCTTGAGCGATGTCTTTGCCATGGCTTATGCCTCCTTGAATGGAAAGCCGAGCGCCTTAAGAAGTGCGCGACCTTCAGCATCATTCTTTGCTGTCGTTACGAAAGTAATATCCATACCGCGTGGACGATCTACCTTGTCCTGTTCGATTTCTGGGAATACAACCTGCTCGGTTAGACCGAAGGTGTAGTTTCCTTTTCCATCAAACTGCTTTGGTGAAAGACCACGGAAGTCACGTATACGTGGAAGTGAGATTGAAAGCAAACGATCTGCAAACTCCCACATACGATCTCCGCGCAAAGTTACGTGTGCGCCAATTGGCTGACCCTCACGAAGCTTGAACTGAGCGATTGATTTGCGCGCCTTTGTAACCTGTGGCTTTTGGCCAGTGATTGTTGTTAGGTCGCGGATAGCTCCTTCGATCAACTTTGAATCACGAGCAGCGTCGCCGACACCCATGTTCACGATGACCTTTACAAGTGTTGGAACCATCATTGGATTCTTAAATCCAAACTCGCTCTTTAGTGCAGGAGCGATATCGCTCTTGTACTTAGCTTTTAGACGTACATCTACCTTGGTTGACATTAGATGTCCTTTCCGGTGCGACGTGAGATACGAACATTCTTGCCTTCATCATCTTTGCGAACACCAAGACGAGTCGCCTTGCCATCCCCATCAACAACCATGACATTTGAAATGTGTAGTGATGCTTCAACAGTGATGATTCCGCCGACCTTTACGCCGCGATCACCAGTTGTCTCCTTTGTGTGACGCTTCTGGCGGTTAACGCCTTCAACTGTTACACGGTTGCCATCAACTGATAGAACCTTTCCTGTTGTTCCGCGATCTTTACCCGCGATAACAAGAACGGTGTCATCCTTCTTAATCTTGGCCATTATTAGAGCACCTCCGGAGCTAACGAGATGATCTTCATAAAGCGCTTATCGCGAAGTTCACGTGCAACTGGTCCGAAGATACGGGTTCCACGTGGCTCGCCATCAGCCTTCAAGATCACTGCAGCATTTTCATCAAACTTAATGTAGGAGCCATCTGGACGACGACGTTCCTTAACTGTACGAACGATGACAGCCTTTACGACCTCACCCTTCTTAACCTGTCCGCCAGGAATTGCATCCTTAACAGAGCAAACGATGATGTCTCCGATACCGGCATAGCGGCGCTTGGATCCACCGAGCACACGAATACAGAGAAGCTCTTTAGCTCCTGTGTTATCCGCGACGCGTAGGCGCGATTCTTGTTGAATCATTAGTTATCCACCGAACCCTTACTTTGCCTTCTCGAGAATCTCAACCAAACGCCAGCGCTTTGTTGCTGACAATGGACGAGTTTCCATGATGAGTACACGATCGCCCATGCCAGCAGAGTTCTGCTCGTCATGTGCTTTTAGCTTGCTTGAGCGAGACATAACCTTTGAGTACATACCGTGCTTAACACGATTTGAAACCTCAACGGTGATGGTCTTATCCATCTTGTCGCTTATAACAATTCCTTCACGGACCTTACGGTCGCTGCGATCTGCATTATTAGTAGTCATTACGCAGCTCCTCCGATTCCTAGTTCGCGTTCGCGAATAATTGTGTAGACACGTGCGATCTCTTTGCGAACCTCGCTAAGACGACCGTGGCTTTCCAACTGACCTGTTGCTGCCTGGAAACGTAGGTTGAAGAGTTCTTCCTTCAACTCGCGCACCTTGCTAGTCAAATCTTCAGCTGACAATTGGCGTAGTACTTCATTAGTTGTAGTAGCCACTTATGCCTCCTCACGCTTTACTACACGACACTTCATTGGAAGCTTGTGCATCGCTAGACGCATTGCTTCTACTGCGATTGCTTCTGATACACCAGAGATCTCGAACATAACGCGACCTGGCTTAACGTTTGCAATCCACCACTCTGGTGAACCCTTACCGGAACCCATACGAGTTTCAGCAGGCTTCTTTGTTAGTGGACGATCTGGATAAATATTGATCCAAACCTTTCCACCACGCTTGATGTAACGAGTCATAGCGATACGAGCCGCTTCAATCTGACGGTTAGTTACATAAGCAGGAGCTAGAGCTTGAATACCGAAGTCACCAAATGCAACCTGTGATCCGCCCTTTGCTGCGCCCTTACGGGATGGGTGGTGTTGCTTACGGTGCTTAACACGACGTGGAATTAACATTAGTTAGATGCTCCTTCCGCAGTTGGTGTTCCCTGAGAAACAGTTACCTCTGCCTTTGGTGCACGAGGTGTACGAGGACCGCGGCGTTCTGGCTTTGGAGCACGTGCTTCAGCAAGTGCCTTTTCAGCACGCTCTGTACGTGAACCAATAACTTCGCCCTTGTAGATCCATACCTTCACACCTAAGCGACCAAATGTTGTATGTGCCTCGTAGAAGCCATAATCAATATCGGCGCGAAGTGTATGTAGAGGTACACGACCTTCACGGTAGAACTCAGAACGTGACATTTCTGCACCACCAAGACGACCACCACACTGAACACGAATGCCCTGTGCGCCAGACTTCATTGCTGTTTGCATTGACTTCTTCATTGCGCGACGGAATGAAACACGTGCAGCAAGCTGCTCCGCGATTCCCTGTGCAACAAGTTGTGCATCGATCTCTGGGTTCTTAACCTCAAGAATGTTTAGCTGTACCTGCTTGCCAGTTAGCTTTTCTAGACGCTGACGAAGGATGTCTGCTTCTTGACCACGACGGCCAATAACAATTCCTGGACGTGCAGTGTGTAGATCGATACGGACGCGATCACGTGTGCGCTCGATTTCAATTCGAGATACACCAGCGCGCTCCATACCCTTCTGCATCAAGCGACGGATTTCGACATCTTCCTTGACGTAATCCTTGTATAGCTTGTCTGCGTACCAACGTGACTTGAATTCAGTTGTAATGCCGAGACGGAAGCCGTGTGGGTTTACTTTTTGACCCATTACTTGGTCGCTCCCTTCTTGTTCATAGTCTTGCTAGCCGACTTTGAGTCGCTAACTGCAACTGAGATGTGTGATGAACGCTTCAAGATACGGAAACCGCGACCCTGTGCACGTGGACGGAAACGCTTCATTGTGCGGCCCTCATCAACTAGTGCTTCTACAACCCAGAGCTCTGAAGCATCACGGATTGCAGGGTTCTTAGCCTTCGCATTTGCAACTGCAGAGTTAAGAAGTGTGTACACATCTTGTCCTGCAGCTTGTGGTGCGAACTTCAAAATGTTGAGTGCTTCATCAGCACGTTGTCCACGAATTAGGTCGACGATACGACGTGCCTTCTGTGGTGTATGGCGAATGTCGCGCAGTACTGCGCGTGCAACTAATGCGTTCTCTTGTGTGTTAGCCACGAGCTGCCTTTCGATCGTCGCCCTTAACGTGACCACGGAAGGTACGTGTTGGAGCGAATTCGCCTAACTTGTGTCCGATCATTGCGTCAGTTACGAAAACCGGAATGTGCTTACGGCCATCGTGAACTGCAATGGTGTGTCCGATCATTGAAGGAATGATCATCGAGCGACGTGACCAGGTCTTGATCACATTTTTTGTGTTGGCATCGTTTTGTGCATCTACCTTCTTGAGTAGATGTCCATCAACGAATGGACCCTTCTTGAGACTTCTTGGCATAAGGGCTCCTACCTACCGCTTCTTATTCGACTTGCGACGACGGACGATCATTGAATCTGATGCTTTCTTCTTACGAGTGCGGCCTTCAGGCTTACCCCATGGAGTCACTGGGTGACGTCCACCAGAAGTCTTACCTTCACCACCACCGTGTGGGTGATCTACTGGGTTCATAACAACACCACGAGTAGTTGGACGAACACCTAACCAGCGCTTACGTCCAGCTTTTCCGTAGTTAATGTTTCCTTGCTCAGCGTTTCCAACTTCACCAACAGTTGCACGGCAACGAACATCGACGTTACGAATTTCGCCAGATGGCATACGTAGTTGTGCGTATGGGCCATCCTTTGCAACCAGCTGTACAGATGCACCAGCTGAACGAGCGATCTTCGCTCCTCCACCTGGACGTAGTTCAATTGCGTGAACTGTTGTACCTACTGGAATGTTGCGAAGTGGAAGATTGTTTCCTGGCTTGATATCTGCCTTTGGACCATTCTCAACTGTTGCACCTTGAACTAGCTTGTCCGGTGCGATGATGTAACGCTTTTCTCCATCTGCGTAGTGCAGAAGAGCGATGCGCGCTGTGCGGTTTGGGTCGTACTCAATGTGAGCGACCTTCGCTGGAACGCCATCCTTATCGTTACGAACAAAATCGATGAGACGGTATGCACGCTTGTGACCGCCACCTTGGTGACGAACAGTTACGCGACCTTGGTTGTTACGTCCACCCTTTGAGTGAATTGGACGAACAAGAGACTTTTCAGGAGTCGAGCGAGTGATTTCAGCGAAATCAGGAACGCTTGCGCCGCGTTGACCAGGGGTCGTTGGCTTTAATTTACGAAGTGCCATGATGATCCTTTTCTTTTCAAGGTCCAGTTCCCGTTAGGAAACCGGTCCTCCGAAAATGTCGATGCGGTCGCCAGCAGCAACTTGAACAATTGCGCGCTTGGTGTCTTTACGCTTTCCATCACCAAAACGAGTCTTCTTGTTCTTGCCCTGACGGTTCATTGTGTTAACGCTTACTACCTTCACGCCGAATACCTTTTCAACAGCGATCTTGATCTCTGTCTTATTAGCATCTGGTGCAACGATGAATGTGTACTTGTTCTCATCAAGCAACCCGTAGCTCTTTTCAGAAACTACTGGTGCAACTAGAACGTCGCGGTAATCTTTCATGCGCTGACCTCACTTTCGCGTGCAACTGATGTTGCACCCTTGCCCTTTGAAGGAGCCTTTAGGAAATCTTTGATCGCAGCTTCTGAGAACACAACGTCATCGCTCTTGAGGATGTCGTATGCATTCAACTGATCTGGAACAAGAAGGTGTAGGTCATCAGCGTTACGAAGTGAACGCCACGCTAGATCCTCAGTACGTGAAACAACTACAAGAAGATTCTTGCGATCGCTGAACTGACGAACTGCGGCAATAGCTGACTTTGTTGAAGCCGCTGTTGCGATTGAATCAAGCACGTGAATACGATCGTGACGCTGGCGGTCTGAAAGAACTCCGCGCAGAGCAGCTGCAATCATCTTCTTTGGTGTGCGTTGGAAGTATGTACGTGGGCGAACAGCGTGTGCTGCACCACCACCACGTTGTAGCGGAGCACGAACAGAACCCTGACGTGCACGGCCTGTTCCCTTCTGCTTAAAAGGCTTCTTTCCTGAACCAGATGTTTCACCACGGTTCTTTGCCTTCTGTGTTCCCTGGCGAGCAGCTGCAAGTTGTGCAGTTACTACCTGGTGAATCAAAGGAATATTTGTCTGCGCATCAAAGATATCTGAAGGAAGATCTACTGATCCAACCTTCTTACCCTCTGCGTTCTTTACTTCAACAGTAAGCGCCATGATTAGTTGCCAGCCTTTCCTGCTGTTTCATAGATCGCGTGCTTAGCTGCAGAGCGGATGAAAACTAACTGTCCGTCTGGGCCAGGAACTGATCCCTTGATAAGAAGTAGGTTGCGGTCTGCATCAACTGAGTGCACAACAAGGTTTTGAGTTGTAACGCGAACGCCACCCATAACACCTGACATGCGCATACCCTTGAAAACACGACCTGGTGTTGAACATGCACCGATTGAACCTGGCATACGGTGCTTACGATCTACACCGTGAGATGAACCAAGACCACCGAAACCGTGGCGCTTCATAACACCAGCAGTTCCCTTACCTGTGCTTGTTCCAGTTGCATCAACCAATTCGCCAGCTGCGAAAACTGTTGCACCAAGCTCTTGTCCAACTGTGTAGCTAGTTGTGTCGAGTGTGCGAAGTTCTGCTACTGAACGGCGTGGTGTAACACCAGCCTTTGCGAAGTGACCAGCAAGTGGCTTTGTAATCTTCTTTGGGTCGATTGCGCCGAAAGCGATCTGAACAGCTGAGTAACCATCCTTCTCAGGTGTACGGATCTGCGTAACTACACATGGACCTGCTTCAACAACGGTTACTGGAACCATCTTGTTGTTGGCATCAAAAACCTGGGTCATGCCCAGCTTCTTACCGAGAACGCCCTTGATGGACGAGCCCGCTGCTTGAGTTGTAAAAGTCATTGTTGTCGTCCTTTCCTTAGAGCTTGATCTCGATGTCGACGCCTGCTGGCAAGTCGAGACGCATCAATGAATCAACAGTCTTAGGTGTTGGGTCGATGATGTCGATTAGGCGCTTATGTGTGCGCATCTCGAAGTGTTCGCGGCTGTCCTTATATTTGTGAGGAGAGCGAATAACACAGTAAGTGTTCTTCTCTGTTGGTAGCGGCACTGGACCCGCGACCGTTGCACCAGTGCGCTCAACAGTTTCAACGATTTTCTTCGCTGAACTATCAATCACCTCATGGTCGTAGGCCTTGAGTCGAATGCGGATCTTTTGTCCCGCCATGTCGTTCTCCTTCTATCTGTTCTTTCGAACCTTTGTTAAAACTTCGTCAATTATTAATTTTTCAAACTTTGTTTTTGCCCGGCGGTTTTTTACGCCGCCGGGCTCCAACATTTAAATCTTTAGAACGATTACTTCTTAATCTTTGTAACGCGACCTGCACCTACTGTGCGGCCACCTTCACGGATTGCGAAGCGAAGTCCTTCTTCCATTGCGATTGGCTGAATCAGTGTTACTGACATTTCAGTGTTATCGCCAGGCATAACCATTTCTGTTCCTGCTGGAAGTGTTACAACACCTGTTACGTCAGTTGTACGGAAGTAGAACTGTGGACGGTAGTTGTTGAAGAATGGTGTGTGACGTCCGCCTTCATCCTTTGAAAGGATGTATGCAGATGCATCAAACTCTGTGTGAGGTGTGATTGAACCAGGCTTGCAAACAACCTGACCACGCTCAACATCTTCACGCTTTAGACCACGAAGTAGAAGTCCAACGTTCTCGCCAGCCTGACCTTCGTCAAGAAGCTTACGGAACATTTCAACGCCTGTAACAGTTGTCTTCTGAGCATCTGTACGGATACCAACGATTTCAACTTCTTCGTTAACCTTAACTACACCGCGCTCGATACGACCAGTGATAACTGTTCCACGACCTGTGATTGTGAAAACATCTTCTACTGGCATAAGGAATGGCTTGTCGATTTCGCGTGCTGGCTGAGGAATAAATGCATCTACTGCATCCATTAGCTCGATCAACTTGTCAGCCCACTTCTGGTCACCCTCAAGTGCCTTAAGTGCTGAGATGCGAACGATTGGTGTGTCATCTCCTGGGAACTCGTACTTAGATAGAAGTTCACGAACTTCCATTTCAACGAGTTCAAGAATTTCTTCATCATCAACCATGTCTGACTTGTTAAGAGCCACAACGATTGATGGAACGCCAACCTGACGAGCAAGTAGTACGTGCTCCTTTGTCTGTGGCATTGGACCATCAGTTGCTGCTACAACGAGGATTGCTCCATCCATCTGTGCAGCGCCAGTGATCATGTTCTTGATGTAGTCAGCGTGACCTGGGCAGTCAACGTGTGCGTAGTGACGCTTCTCTGTCTGGTACTCGATGTGAGCGATAGAGATTGTGATACCGCGTTGACGCTCTTCAGGTGCCTTATCGATCTGATCGAAAGGTGTGAATGGGTTTACATCAGGGTACTTGTCGTGCAAAACCTTTGAGATAGCTGCAGTAAGCGTTGTCTTTCCATGGTCAATGTGACCGATGGTTCCAATGTTTACGTGCGGCTTTGTGCGCTCGAACTTGGCCTTTGCCATTTTGGTTCCTCTTTCGTTTACTAGTGCTTAGTTATTAGGGGTTGTGCTTTTCTTTATTAGGGATTATTCGCCGCGAACCTTCGCAATGATTTCCTTCGCTACGTTGCCTGGTACTTCTGCATACGAATCGAATTCCATTGAGTAGCTTGCGCGACCTTGAGTTCTGGAGCGGAGATCGCCGACATAGCCGAACATCTCTGACAACGGAACTAGCGCCCTAACAACGCGGGCACCTGACCGCTCGTCCATGGCCTGGATTTGACCACGACGACTGTTGAGATCGCCGATGACATCACCCATGAAGTCTTCAGGGGTAACAACTTCGACCTTCATTACTGGTTCGAGAATTGCAGGATCAGCAAGCTTTGCTGCTTCCTTAAACGCTGCGATACCAGCCACCTTGAATGCGAGCTCCGATGAGTCAACATCGTGATACGCGCCGTCAAGAAGAGTTACTCGTACATCTGTTAATGGGTAACCAGCAAGAGGACCTGAGGTCATTGCTTCTTGGCAACCCTGATCTACTGAAGGGATGTACTCGCGTGGAACGCGACCACCAGTGATCTTGTTTACGAACTCGTAACCGCCTTCAACTTCACCAGTTGGAAGTGGCTCGATCGCAATCTGAATCTTTGCAAACTGTCCAGAACCACCAGTCTGCTTCTTGTGTGTGTAATCGTGACGAGCAACTGGCTTGCGAAGTGTTTCGCGGTAAGCAACCTGAGGCTTACCAACATTTGCTTCAACCTTAAACTCGCGACGCATACGGTCAACGAGAATTTCAAGGTGAAGCTCACCCATACCAGCGATGATTGTCTGGCCAGTCTCTTCATCAGTCTTTACGTGGAAAGTTGGATCTTCTTCAGATAGACGCTGAATCGCAACGCCAAGCTTCTCTTGGTCACCCTTTGTCTTTGGCTCAATCGCAACAGAGATAACTGGTGCTGGGAAGTCCATTGATTCAAGGATTACCGGCTTAGCTGGATCACAGAGAGTCTCACCTGTTGTTGTGTCCTTAAGACCCATAACAGCAACGATCATTCCTGCACCAACATTGTCACGCTCTTCGCGCTTGTTAGCGTGCATCTGATAAATCTTTCCGATGCGCTCCTTGCGATCCTTCGCTGAGTTCAAGATTGTTGAACCAGTCTCTAGAACACCTGAGTACACGCGGATAAATGTGAGCTTTCCAAGGTGTGGATCTGTCATGATCTTGAAAGCAAGTGCTGAGAAAGGCTCTTCGTTCTTAGGTAAACGCTTGATTTCCTTCTCTGGGTCATTCATATCGTGACCAACGATTGCATCAACATCGAGTGGGCTTGGAAGGTAACGAACAACAGCATCAAGCATTGGCTGTACGCCCTTGTTCTTGAATGCTGAACCAGTTAGAACTGGTGAAAGTTTTGCAGCAAGAGTTGCGCGACGAATTCCGGCGATGATCTCTGCTTCAGTTAATTCAATTCCTTCAAGGAACTTCTCCATCAACTGATCATCATTTTCAGCAAGAGTCTCGAGCATTGCTGCACGAGCTGTCTTTGATGCTTCAAGCATGTCAGCTGGAATCTCTTCAATTGCGTAATCTTCACCCTTTTGTGTTTCTCCACGCCAGGTAAGCGCCTTCATTGCGATCAGATCGACAACGCCAAGGAAGTCAGACTCTGCACCGATTGGAAGTTGTAGAACTAGTGCAACTGCGTTTAGGCGATCCTTGATCATGCCAACGCACTTATCAAATGAAGCACCGGTACGGTCTAGCTTGTTAACAAAACAAATACGTGGAACTGAGTAACGATCTGCTTGACGCCATACAGTCTCAGACTGTGGCTCAACACCAGCAACACCATCGAACACAGCAACTGCACCATCGAGAACACGGAGTGAACGCTCTACTTCAACTGTGAAGTCAACGTGACCTGGTGTATCGATGATGTTAATGAGGTGCTTGTCCCACATACATGTAGTTGCAGCTGAAGTGATCGTGATACCACGCTCTTGCTCCTGCTCCATCCAGTCCATGGTTGCAGCGCCTTCGTGAACTTCACCGATCTTGTAGTTAATACCTGTATAGAAAAGGATGCGCTCAGTAGTCGTGGTTTTTCCCGCGTCGATGTGAGCCATGATTCCGATGTTGCGAACCGTAGCTAGATCGATCTTTTCTACTGTTGACACTTATATTCCTCTTCTCGTCGCTTCGTAAATTCTTTAGTTACTTAGTGATTACCAGCGGTAGTGAGCAAACGCCTTGTTTGCTTCCGCCATTTTGTGAGTATCTTCGCGACGCTTTACAGCTGCACCAAGACCATTGCTTGCATCAATAAGTTCATTTGTTAGACGCTCTGCCATTGACTTTTCGCGGCGTGAACGTGAGTAATCAATTAACCAACGTAGAGCCAAAGTTGTTGAACGGCTTGCCTTAACTTCAACAGGCACCTGGTAAGTAGCTCCACCAACACGGCGTGAGCGAACCTCAACAGCTGGCTTAATGTTGTCTAGTGCGCGCTTCAAAGTAATGAGCGGATCAACCTGAGTCTTCTCGCGTGTACCTTCTAGTGCGTTGTAAACAATCGCTTCTGCAGTTGAACGCTTACCGTGTAGAAGTACGCGGTTAATTAGCGCAGTAACAACTGGTGAGTTGTAAACAGGATCTGCAACAACTGGTGACTTAACAACAGGACCTTTACGTGGCATTAGCTAGCCTTCTTCTCTCTCTTAGTACCGTAACGAGAACGTGACTGCTTACGGTTCTTAACACCTTGTGTATCTAGTGATCCGCGAATGATCTTGTAACGAACACCAGGCAAATCTTTTACACGACCACCACGTACAAGAACAATGGAGTGCTCTTGCAAGTTGTGACCTTCACCTGGAATGTATGCAGTGACTTCCATGCCACTAGTAAGACGTACACGTGCAACCTTGCGAAGAGCAGAGTTTGGTTTCTTAGGGGTTGTTGTATAAACGCGTGTACAAACTCCGCGTCGTTGTGGTGAACCCTTAAGTGCAGGTGTGCTTGTCTTCGTAGTCTTTTCTGCACGACCACGACGAACTAGCTGTTGAATTGTTGGCACTTCATCTCCATTCGTAACTTCGTTACTGATCTTTATTCACGCTTAATTACCGACCCACGCGGTCGGGTGTGTTGCACCCAATTCGCATGATCGCTGTTTGAAGTTTTTCAACTTGTGAACAGCACAGGCAAAGAAGCTCTAAAAAAGAGCAGACGCGAAGGGTAACCCAGCGGACTCATGCGAGGCAAATCCGAGGTTTTACTCCTCGAAGGCCAAAAATCAGCCTAATATCCCCAAAATCTGCTCTTCGGCGTGTCGGGATCCTTCAAGGGTATAGATCCATCTCTGGAAGGCTCCGGAGGAAAAGGTGATGACTACCCCCGGCTTTTTACGCTTAATTACGCAGAAATCCTTGGTTTTGGCCCTGCGCATGACCCCGATCATGGCCACATAGGGAACCCCGGTGCCGGGAGCCCTGACCCCACGTAAAACCTCGGTGCTCCAGAGGTTTTCCACGAATTCAATGGACTTGACCTGATCCAGGCGGGCCTGAGGGGCGGGCCAAAAGGCTCCGAGCTGCTCCAAAGCGCTCAATTTGAGCCTGAGCTCTGTGCCTTCTATTACCAAAATCGCCATAGAAAGAAGGGTACTCCTGTCGCCACATGTGGTTGGCTCCCTTCATGAGCACACCACATATCTCGGCCAAAAAGGGCGACATTGCCGATCGCATCCTTCTACCTGGCGACCCACTGCGCGCTAAGTGGATTGCAGAAAACTACTTAGAAGATGTCACGCAATTTAATGCGGTGCGCAATATGTTTGGTTTTACCGGAACATATAAGGGTCAACGTGTTTCTGTCATGGGTACAGGAATGGGACTGCCATCAATTTCAATTTACGCCACTGAACTTTTCAATGAATACGATGTTCAGGTCGCAATTCGTATCGGAACATGTGGTGGATTGCTAGAAAAGACAAAGATTGGTGATGTCATTCTTGCTATGACAGCTTCGACTGACTCAAATATCAATCGTCGCTTTACCAACAACTTAGATTTTGCACCTCATGCGGATTTCCAACTTTTACTAGCAGCTTATGAAGCATCTAAGGGCAATCCAAATGTTCACATCGGTGGAATTGCATCGATGGATTATTTCTACGATGAAACAGACTCAGCGCAGAAGTTAATTCAACATGGCGTACTAGGTGTTGAGATGGAAGCAAACGCTTTGTACTCAATCGCAGCGCGTAAGCAACGTCGTGCACTTGCTGTCTTAACAGTTTCTGATCACATCATTACCCACGAATCAATGCCATCAGAGCAACGTGAGAAGTCACTTAATGCGATGGTTGAAATTGCACTTACCGCAGCCCTGAACGGATAAACATGAGTACATCTGAAGTGTTGTTGCTTGGCATCGTTACCTTTATTTTGATTGATTTTGCCGCTGGTCGAGTGATCGATTATTTGAATGAAAGCGGTAAAAACAAGCCCTTGTCCCCCGTTGCCGCTGAAATTTACAATGCAGATGAGTACGCAAAATCCCTTGAATATGGCACCGCTAAGTACAAGGTTGAGCTATTTACCTCTGTAATAAGTACCGTTGTAATGCTTTCGGCGATTATCTTGGGCTGGTTTGCCTGGCTTGATCAATTCATTCGGGACCGTTTTAGCAACAACTTACTCATCACAGTCATTTTCTTTGGAGTACTTATCGTTGGAGGAATGCTTGTAAACCTTCCGGTTTCTTACTACTCAACATTTGTCATCGAAGAAAAGTTTGGTTTTAACAAGACAACTAAGAAGTTGTTCGTGATGGATTCAATAAAGCAATTACTTCTGAGTGTTGCCCTTGGTTTACCTATCATTTTCTTGATCGCTTGGATTTACCAAAACCTTGAATCCACTTTCTGGTTAGTTGGATGGCTAGCGGTTTCTGCAATCTCGCTCTTCATGTTCATCTTTGGCACACGTATCTTCTTGCCGATGTTCAACAAGTTGAAGCCACTTCCTGAAGGTGAACTGCGTTCAGAGGTTGAGGCGTACTGCCAGTCACAAGGCTTCCCGCTTTCCAAGTTATGGGAAATGGATGCATCAAAGCGTTCTACAAAGTTGAATGCATTTTTCTCTGGCATGGGCAAGGTAAAGATCATTGGCTTGTATGACACCTTGATCGAGAAGTTAACAACTAAGGAAACTGTTGCAGTTCTTGCCCACGAGGTTGGGCACTACAAGCGCAAGCATGTCTACACAATGTTTGCGTTCAGCAATATTCAAACCCTTGTTATCTTCTCTTTAATGGGTTGGTTGCTCAGCAATCCAAATCTTTCCAAGGCACTTGGTTCAGATACTCCCAGCTTTCATCTTTCAATGATCGCCTTCTTTATGCTCTTCACACCTGTATCTACAGTGCTTGGCTTGATTAATAACTCCTTCTCACGTTACAACGAGTATCAAGCAGATCAGTACTCAATTGATACTTACCCTGGGGCTCGCGAACACATGTATTCAGCGCTTAAGAAGCTCTCTGTCGAGTCCTTGAGCAACTTAAACCCACACCCTGTTTACGTTGCGGTGCATTACTCGCACCCACCGATTCTGGATCGTTTAGCTAACTTACAGAAGTAGTTTGTTTATAAAACAAGAAAGGCTCCCTTTCGGGAGCCTTTCTTGTTAATTGATATTGCTTAACGAGGTACTTCAACCTCATCGAGACGAACAGCCTCACCAGAACCTTGTTGGTCAAATGGTGTGAAGTCGTACTCATCGTAAGCTGCGTAAACCGCTGCCTTTGCTTCCTCAGTTGGCTCAACACGAATGTTGCGGTAACGAGCAAGACCAGTACCAGCAGGAATCAACTTACCGATGATGACATTCTCCTTCAGACCGAGCAATGGATCGCTCTTCTCTGAAAGTGCTGCATCTGTAAGTACGCGAGTTGTCTCCTGGAATGAAGCCGCTGACAACCATGACTCAGTTGCAAGAGATGCCTTAGTGATACCCATAAGTTCTGGGCGACCTGAAGCAGCCTTTCCACCTGATGTCACAACGCGACGGTTTTCAGTCTCGAAACGACCACGCTCAACAAGCTCGCCTGGAAGTAGATCTGCATCTCCTGCTTCAAGCACTGTGATGCGCTTTAGCATTTGACGGACAATTACTTCAACGTGCTTATCGTGAATTCCTACACCCTGTGAGCGATACACAGATTGGATTTCATTAACCAAGTGAACCTGAGTTGCACGTGGTCCAAGAATACGAAGAACCTGCTTTGGATCGATCGCGCCAACAACCATCTTCTGGCCTACTTCAACGCGTGAACCTTCTTCTACAAGTAGCTTCTGACGACGAGTGATTGGGTAAGCAACCTCTTCGCCTCCATCATCTGGAGTAACGACGATCTTCTTGCCCTTTGCATCTTCGCGGAATGAAACAACACCAGCTGTTTCTGCGATTGGTGCAACACCCTTAGGTGTACGTGCTTCGAAGAGCTCGACGATACGTGGAAGACCGTGAGTGATGTCATCACCAGCAACACCACCAGTGTGGAAGGTACGCATTGTTAGCTGTGTACCAGGCTCACCGATTGATTGTGCTGCAATGATTCCAACTGCTTCACCGACTGCAACGCGCTGACCAGCTGCAAGTGAACGACCGTAGCAAGCTGCACACTGTCCGACCTTGCTATCGCAAGTAAGAACTGAGCGAATCTTTACTTCGTCAACACCGGCTGCAACGAGTTCATCAATGTTGCGATCACCAAGATCTGTACCTGCTGGAAGAACAACCTTGCCGTCAACTGTCACATCTTCAGACAATGTACGTCCGAATACTGAAGTTTCGACATGGTCATGCTTAACAAGGCTGCCTGACTCCTGACGTACACCGATCTGTAGAACAAGACCGCGATCAGTACCGCAATCCTCTTCACGGATGATGACATCCTGAGCAACGTCGCAGAGACGACGTGTTAGGTAACCAGAGTCAGCGGTACGAAGCGCTGTATCTGCAAGACCCTTACGAGCACCGTGAGTAGAAATGAAGTACTCAAGTACTGAAAGACCTTCGCGGAAGTTTGACTTAATTGGACTTGGAATAATTTCACCCTTTGGGTTAGCTACAAGTCCACGCATACCGGCGATCTGACGGATCTGCATCATATTTCCACGAGCACCAGAGAAGACCATCATCCACACTGGGTTAACGCGAGGGAAGTTTTCTTCCATCTCCTTACCCACTTCAGCTGTTGCCTTTGTCCAGATCTCGATCAATTCCTGACGACGCTCGTCATCAGTGATGAGTCCCTTTTCATATTGTGATTGAACCTTTTCAGCCTGTGTTTCGTAGCCCGCAAGAATTTCCTTCTTACGTGGAGGTGTCACAACATCTTCAATACCGATAGTTGCACCAGCGCGAGTTGCCCAGTGGAAGCCGAGTGACTTCAACGCATCAAGCGTCTCAGCAACAACAACCTTTGGATAGAACTCAGCTAGGCGATCAACGATTCCACCAAGTTGCTTCTTGGTGACATCAAGATCTACATATGGATAATCAGCTGGTAGCGCTTCGTTAAACAATGCGCGACCAATTGTTGTCTCAATAGTTTCGCCTGTCTTTGTCAGACGAATCTTGATCTTTGCTTGCAATGAAACTGAGTGTTGATCGTGGGCCATGATCGCTTCTGCGATTGAACCAAATGCACGACCTTCTCCAAGTTCATTGTCGCGAACCATTGTTAAGTAGTAGAGACCAAGAACCATGTCCTGTGTAGGAGATGTAATTGGACGACCAGATGCTGGTGACAAGATGTTGTTTGAAGACAACATCAAGATACGAGCTTCAGCCTGCGCTTCAGCAGATAGAGGTAAGTGAACCGCCATCTGGTCACCGTCGAAGTCAGCGTTGAAAGCTGTACATACGAGTGGGTGAATCTGAATCGCCTTACCTTCAACCAATTGTGGTTCGAAAGCTTGGATACCTAAACGGTGAAGGGTTGGTGCGCGGTTAAGGAGAACAGGATGCTCTGCAATAACCTCTTCTAGAACATCCCAAACAACTGGACGTGCACGCTCAACCATACGCTTTGCAGATTTAATGTTCTGCGCGTGGTTTAGATCAACAAGTCGCTTCATTACGAATGGCTTGAAAAGTTCAAGTGCCATCTGCTTTGGAAGACCGCACTGGTGCAGCTTCAACTGTGGACCTACAACAATTACTGAACGACCTGAGTAGTCAACGCGCTTACCGAGCAAGTTCTGACGGAAACGTCCTTGCTTACCCTTAAGCATGTCTGACAATGACTTCAGCGCACGGTTACCTGGACCTGTAACTGGACGACCACGACGACCGTTATCGAACAACGCATCTACAGCTTCCTGCAACATACGCTTTTCATTGTTAACGATGATCTCTGGTGCACCGAGATCTGCAAGACGCTTCAAACGGTTGTTACGGTTGATAACACGACGGTATAGATCATTGAGATCTGAAGTCGCAAAGCGACCACCATCGAGCTGAACCATTGGACGTAGATCAGGTGGAATAACTGGAACGCAATCAAGAACCATTGATGCTGGCTTGTTGCTTGTTGTAAGGAATGCGTTAACAACCTTCAAGCGCTTGATTGCACGAGTCTTCTTTGCACCCTTTCCATTTTCAGAAAGATCTGTAAGTAGCTTGTGCTCTGTCTCAAGGTCAAAAGTTTCTAGACGACGCTTGATTGCAGCTGCACCCATGTCACCCTTGAAGTACATGCCATAACGGTCACGCATTTCACGGTAAAGGTTCTCATCACCTTCGAGATCCTGAACCTTAAGGTTCTTGAAACGTGCCCACACATCTTCTAGACGTGTGATTTCACGCTCTGCACGATCACGGATCGCCTTGAGTTCACGCTCTGCTGATTCACGAACCTTGCGCTTTACATCAGACTTTGCATCCTCAGCTTCGAGTTCTGCAAGATCTGCTTCAAGCTTCTTGGTACGTACATCTACATCGTTATCACGACGTGTTTCGATCTTCTTACGATCGTTAGCAAGCTTCTTCTCAAGCTGTGGCATATCTTCTTCGCGCGCTTCAGCATCAACCTCTGTGATCATGTAAGCAGCGAAGTAAATAACCTTTTCTAGATCCTTTGGAGCAAGATCAAGTAGGTATCCAAGGCGTGATGGAACACCCTTGAAGTACCAGATGTGAGTTACAGGAGCTGCAAGCTCGATGTGACCCATGCGCTCACGGCGAACCTTTGCACGTGTGACTTCAACGCCACAACGCTCGCAAATGATTCCCTTAAATCGAACGCGCTTGTACTTACCGCAATAACATTCCCAGTCACGAGTAGGTCCGAAGATCTTCTCGTCAAAGAGTCCATCCTTTTCAGGCTTTAGTGTGCGGTAGTTGATTGTCTCTGGCTTCTTAACCTCACCAAAAGACCACTCGCGAATGTTCTCTGCAGATGCGAGACCGATACGTAGTTCATCAAAGAAGTTGACATCTAACATGTTATTTTCCCTCTCACACTTCTTCTACGCTGCTTGGCTCAACTCGTGACAAGTTGATACCTAGCTCTTCGGCGGCACGGAACACTTCTTCATCTGTATCGCGCATTTCAATTGCGACACCTTCAGAAGAAAGTACTTCTACATTGAGACAGAGTGACTGCATTTCCTTGATAAGTACCTTGAATGACTCAGGGATACCTGGTTCAGGAATGTTTTCACCCTTAACGATCGCTTCGTACACCTTTACGCGGCCGAGAACATCGTCAGACTTAATTGTTAGCAACTCTTGGAGTGTGTAAGCAGCACCGTAAGCTTCAAGTGCCCACACTTCCATTTCACCAAATCGCTGACCACCGAACTGCGCCTTACCACCAAGTGGTTGCTGCGTGATCATTGAGTATGGACCAGTTGAACGTGCGTGAATCTTGTCATCAACCAAGTGGTGGAGCTTCAAGATGTACATGTATCCAACTGAAATTGGTGTTGGGTATGGCTCGCCGGAACGACCGTCAAATAGACGAGCCTTTCCGCTCTTACCAATAAGTTGATTTCCATCGCGGTTTGGAAGAGTTGCAGAGAGAAGACCAGAGATTTCATCTTCAAGCGCACCATCGAACACAGGAGTTGCGAACTTTGTTCCAGGCTCGCCCTTCTCTGCACCGATTGCACGCATGTGCTTCTGCCATGCCTCATCGATACCTGAAAGATCCCAACCAGTCTTTGCAACCCAACCTAAGTGGAGTTCAAGAACCTGACCAACGTTCATACGACCAGGTACACCGAGTGGGTTTAGAACAACATCTACTGGAGTTCCATCTTCAAGGAATGGCATATCTTCAACTGGAAGAATCTTTGAAATAACACCCTTGTTACCGTGGCGACCAGCAAGCTTGTCACCATCTTGAATCTTGCGCTTCTGTGCAACGTAAACGCGAACCAATTGGTTAACGCCAGCTGCAAGCTCGAAACCTTCTTCAGATTCAAAGATCTTTACGCCGATAACCTTTCCAGATTCACCGTGTGGAACCTTGAGAGATGTATCGCGAACTTCGCGAGCCTTCTCACCAAAGATTGCACGAAGCAAACGCTCTTCAGGTGTTAGTTCAGTTTCTCCCTTAGGAGTTACCTTTCCAACCAAGATATCGCCAGGAACTACATCTGCACCTACGCGGATGATTCCTCGCTCATCTAGATCTGCAAGAACTTCTTCAGAAACGTTAGGGATATCGCGAGTGATTTCTTCTGCACCAAGCTTTGTATCGCGAGCATCAACTTCATACTCTTCGATGTGGATTGATGTAAGAACATCATCCTGAACTAGGCGCTGAGAAAGGATGATCGCATCTTCGTAGTTGTGACCTTCCCATGACATAAATGCCACGAGTAGGTTCTTACCGAGCGCCATTTCACCCTGATCGGTACATGGACCGTCAGCGATAACTGAACCAAATTCAACGCGCTGACCTTCAGAAACAACAACCTTCTGGTTGTATGAAGTTCCCTGGTTTGAACGTGTGAACTTGTGTAGAGAATAAGTTTGGTAGGTCGAGTCATCTGCCATGACCTTAACTTCATCAGCAGAAACCTCAGTTACAACGCCAGCCTTAGTTGCAGTAACAACATCGCCTGCATCTACAGCTGCGCGGAACTCCATACCTGTACCAATTACTGGTGCTTCTGCACGCATCAAAGGAACAGACTGACGCATCATGTTAGAACCCATCAACGCACGGTTAGCATCATCGTGCTCAAGGAATGGGATCATCGCTGTTGCAACAGACACCATCTGACGTGGTGAAACATCCATGTAATCAACTTCTTCACCTGGAATGTATTCAACTTCTCCACCGCGACGACGTACAAGTACGCGTGGTTCGGCGAAGTGATTGTCATCAGTTAGTGGAGCGTTTGCCTGCGCGATGATGTGTTCATCTTCTTCATCAGCGGTTAGGTAATCAACCTGATCTGTTACGCGACCCTTAACAACCTTGCGGTAAGGAGTCTCGATAAATCCAAATGCGGTTACGCGACCATATGTTGCAAGTGATCCGATAAGACCAATGTTTGGTCCTTCAGGAGTTTCAATTGGACACATACGTCCGTAGTGAGATGGGTGAACGTCACGGACTTCGAAACCTGCGCGGTCACGTGAGAGACCACCAGGTCCAAGCGCTGAAAGACGACGCTTGTGTGTAAGTCCTGACAAAGGATTTGTCTGATCCATGAACTGTGACAACTGAGATGTTCCGAAGAACTCCTTGATTGACGCAACTACTGGACGGATGTTGATCAGAGTCTGAGGAGTAATTGCCTCAACATCTTGAGTCGTCATACGTTCGCGAACTACGCGCTCCATACGTGACAGACCGATGCGAACCTGATTTTGAATCAATTCACCAACTGTACGAAGACGACGGTTACCGAAGTGATCGATATCGTCCTTCTCTACGCGAACTTCGCGGCCGTACTCCATCAATAGATCGCCACGGTGAAGCGCTACTAGGTAGCGCAAAGTCGCAACAATGTCAGAGATAGTAAGTAGTGAAGATGAAAGCTCTAGATCAAGACCTAGCTTCTTATTTACCTTGAAGCGACCGACCTTGGCCAAGTCGTAACGCTTAGGGTTGAAGTAAAGGTTTTCGATCAAGTTCTGTGCAGCTTCCTTAGTTGGAGGCTCACCAGGACGAAGCTTGCGGTAGATATCTAGCAGCGCTTCATCTTGTGTCTTAACAGTGTCTTTTTCAAGAGTTGCGCGCATTGATTCAAACTCGCCGAACTCTTCAAGAATTTGTTCTTCAGTCCAACCAAGTGCCTTTAGGAACACTGTTACAGACTGCTTACGCTTACGGTCGATGCGAACACCAACAAGATCCTTCTTATCAACTTCAAACTCAAGCCATGCACCACGTGAAGGAATTACCTTTGATGTGAATACATCTTTGTCAGAAGCCTTTTCAATTGTGCGCTCGAAGTACACACCAGGTGAACGAACCAACTGAGAAACAACAACGCGCTCGGTTCCGTTAATAACGAATGTTCCGCGAGCTGTCATAACTGGGAAGTCACCCATAAATACTGTCTGTGACTTAATTTCACCAGTGATGTTGTTTGTGAACTCTGCTGTTACGAATAGTGGTTGTGCGTAAGTCATATCGCGTTCTTTGCACTCATCAATTGAGTACTTAGGCGGCTCGAAACGGTGATCGCGGAACGATAGAGACATAGTTCCCTGGAAATCTTCGATCGGAGAAATCTCTTCAAAGATTTCTTCAAGACCTGAAGTTGTTGGGATTTCTCCACGATTCATTGAATCGGTTGCTGCGATACGTGAACGCCATGCATCGTTACCTAATAGCCAATCAACGCTTTCAGTTTGCAGCGCTAATAGGTTAGGAACTTCTAGGGGTTCGCGGATCTTGGCGAATGAGACTCGACGTGGTGCTACTGAGATTTTTTTAGACGCGGCCAAGAGATGTCCTTTCAGACAATATTCGGGAACACACAACTATTAGGTCTCAGCCGCTATATGCCCTGACCATAGAAATTTGTGCGAAGGTGAAGGGTATCCAAACCACCCCCGCCCTGTCCAACCGGGTGCTTATACCCCTACGCAGGCGCTTTGTCAGCGAATTGCCCAAAAATGTGGATCTAGCCCTTCCAGCTCCAGACATCTTCGCCACGCACGATGCGCTCAAATCCACCATCTATATAGATGGTCTGCCCAGTGACATGGGTGTTCTCGACCGCGGTCAGCCAGATCAGTAATGAGGCCACAACTTCAGGCTCCATAAATCCATTGAGCGGCATCGGTACTAATTTGGAGAGACCTTCACGCTCTTCAGGGGTCTTAATCAACTGATCCACCATCGGGGTCTTCACGATCGCAGGACCTACGGCGTTGATTGGAATTCCAGCTCCAGCCCATTGTGGCTTTAGACATTGCTGGCGGATCCAGCGACTTATTGCACGCTTTGTTGATCCATAAATTAACTGTTCACCGCCCGCTGCAGCATCTACTAATCCTTGAGCGATCTTTACAGCTTTAGCTTCATCATTGGCACACATCGCCTCAACGAGTTCTGGGCTGTTAGGCATGACCGATGCAACGGAACTTGTAATTGCAACACGAGGAGTCTTTGATTTAGTCAACGTTGGTAGCAAGGCAAATAGGAACTCTGTAACACCAAAGTAATTTACTGAAACGGTTTGAGCGGTTGGATGCGCTAATCCAGCGCACGCGATAACTGCATCAATAGAACCGTTTGCTGCTTCGATAACTTTCTTTGCGCCATCATGGCGACCAAGAGGTGTGCTGAGATCTGCAACAACATCTGCATTGTGAATGTCTACACCTATAACGGTATTGCCAAGGCTCTTTAACTTTTCAGTGGTCGCTAGACCAATACCTGATGCAGAACCCGTAATTACATATGTGCGTGTCATCGTCATCTCTTCTCTTTAGTGACTGAACTCTACGCTTGGTCAAGAACTTTGTTAATAGAAAAAGTGAATGCTAAGTCTCATGAAAAAACCCCGCTTGGCGTAATGCCAAGCGGGGTTTTCCTTAAGTAATGAATTACTTGATTGTGACTGTTGCGCCAGCTGCCTCTAGTGCTGCCTTTGCCTTGTCTGCAGTCTCCTTGCTTGCCTTCTCTAGAAGGGTTGCTGGAGTTGCATCTACTAGGTCCTTTGCTTCCTTCAAGCCAAGGCTTGAATTCAGTCCACGAACTTCCTTGATCACTGCAATCTTCTGTGATCCTGCGTTTTCCAAGATAACTGTGAACTCATCTTGTGCTGCATCTGCGCCACCTGCTGCTGCGCCACCTGCTGCTGCAACCGCTACTGGAGCTGCTGCTGTTACATCGAATTCAGTTTCAAATGACTTAACGAACTCTGAGAGCTCGACCAATGTCATTTCCTTGAACTGACCCAATAGGTCTTCTGTGCTGAGCTTTGCCATATTCGTTATTCCTTCTCTTCTGTTTCTGTGGATGCTTCAGTTGCTTCTGCTGCTGGAACTTCAGCAACTTCAGCCACAACTTCTGGTGTCTCAACTACAGCTTCTGCTGCAGCCTCAACTGGTGCTTCTGCAGCTGGTGCTGCTTCCGCTACTGGTGCGGGTGCACCTTGTTCTGCTTCAAGCTTGATGCGAAGTGCGTCAAATACGCGCGCTGCCTTAGCAAGCGATCCCTTCATTGCACCAGCAAGCTTTGCCAATAGAACTTCACGAGACTCGAGGTTAGCGAGCTGCATGATTTCTGCTGGAGTTACAGACTTGCCTTCGTAGATTCCACCCTTAATAACTAGGAATGGATTCTCCTTTGCAAAATCACGGAGGCTCTTTGCTGCATCAATTGGATCACCCTTGATGAATGCAACAGCTGATGGACCGACTAGAAGATCATCTGCGATCTCTACTCCAGCATCCTTTGCTGCAATCTTTGTAAGAGTGTTCTTCACTACTGAGTACTTAGTTGTTGAACCAAGTGCACGACGAAGTTCCTTCATTGATGTAACAGAAAGACCACGATATTCAGTTAGCACTGTTGCATTAGCTGTACGGAAATCCTCCGCAAGTTCAGCAACCGCTGATGTCTTATCTGGGCGAGCCATTCGGTTCACCTTTCCTGTTTCATTGGTGACCGTAGGAAATAAAAAAATCCGTAACGCGTAAGCGCCACGGATTACCATGATCACCTACGCGGGCTGAGACTTCCTCATTTATTTAGATCTTCCTTGCGGTTGATCTAGACCTGCGGTCTTTGGTTATGGCGTAAGGCTAAGGCAGGGTCGCCTTTAGGGTCAAATTGAGCGTGAAACGGGAATGAAAAAGGCCCCGGCGCAATGCCGAGGCCCTTCTCCTTAATTCTGCTTAGTTAGCTGATGGTTCGCGAACTAGGTTTGGATCTACTGCGATTCCAGGTCCCATAGTTGTTGAAACAACAGCCTTCTGTACGTAGCGACCCTTTGATGAGTTTGGCTTTGCACGAAGAACTTCATCCATTGCTGCTGCGTAGTTCTCAGCAAGCTGTTCTGCTGTAAATGAAACCTTGCCGATTAGGAAGTGAAGGTTTGAGTTCTTATCAACACGGAACTCAATCTTTCCGCCCTTAATATCTTCAACAGCCTTAGCAACATCTGTAGTTACTGTTCCTGTCTTTGGGTTTGGCATCAAACCACGAGGTCCTAGAACCTTACCGAGGCGACCGACCTTACCCATGAGATCTGGTGTTGAAACAACTGCATCGTAATCAAGACGTCCCTTTGAAACTTCTTCAATCAGTTCATCTCCACCGACGATATCTGCACCTGCAGCACGAGCTGCATCTGCATTTGCACCATTCGCGAAAACCAAAACGCGAGCGGTCTTACCTGTTCCGTGTGGAAGGTTAACTGTTGAGCGGATCGCTTGATCTGCCTTCTTTGGGTCAACGCCAAGTACCAAAGCAACTTCTACAGATGCGTTGTACTTAACTGTTGATGTTTCTTTGGCGAGTGTTACGGCCTCTAGTGGTGTGTAAAGGTGATCCTTCTTTACCTTTTCAGCTGCCGCTAAGTAGTTCTTTGAGCGCTTCATTTCATCCTCGTTTTCGTAAGGTTGTGGTTAGCGGACCAGCGAGGTCCTCCCACATCTCTTCACCAATTTGGCGATGAGAAAGTTCTTTTTTAATTTAACTAGAATTAGCCGTTTACTGTGATTCCCATTGAGCGAGCTGTACCCGCGATGATCTTCGCAGCTTGATCAATGTCATTTGCATTGAGGTCAGCCATCTTCTGTGTTGCGATCTCCTTGACCTGAGCCATGGTGATGTTTGCAACCTTTGTCTTGTGAGGAACAGCTGATCCCTTTTCAACGCCAGCAGCCTTCAAGATCAAACGTGATGCAGGAGGTGTCTTGGTGATGAATGTGAATGAGCGATCTTCGTACACAGTGATCTCAACTGGAATGATCTGGCCCTTTTGTGATGCTGTTGCATCGTTGTATGCCTTCACGAACTCCATGATGTTGACACCATGCTGACCTAGCGCAGGACCAACTGGTGGTGCAGGTGTTGCTGCTCCAGCCTGAATCTGCAACTTGATAAAGCCGCTTACCTTCTTCTTTGGTGCCATTTCTTTTCCTCTTTTTCTTGGTTTTGTTCTAAAAAATTAGATCTTCTGTACTTGCCCGAATGAAAGCTCAACTGGTGTTTCACGTCCGAAGATTGATACAAGAACCTTGAGCTTCGCCTGCTCTGGCATGATCTCTGAGATCGATGCTGGAAGGGTTGCAAAAGGGCCGTCCATAACTGTTACTGACTCGCCAACTTCGAAGTCAACAACACGGATCTGATCCTTATCTGACTTCTTCACAGGACGTGGAGCCAGAATCTTTTCTACTTCATCCATACTAAGTGGTGAAGGGTGGTGAGCATTTCCAACGAAGCCAGTAACACCAGGAGTGTTACGAACTGCAGACCATGACTCATCTGTTAAATCCATGCGAACTAGAACGTAACCTGGGTAGATGTTGCGCTTAACCATCTTGAACTGGCCGTTCTTAAGCTCCTTTACCTCTTCTTCAGGAACTTCAATCTGGAAGATGTAATCCTCCATATTTAATGAAGCGATACGGTTGTGAAGGTTGCCTTTAACCTTCTTCTCGTAACCTGCATAAGAGTGGACTACATACCAATCGCCAAGCGCTGTGCGCAGGGTGCGACGGAACTCTGCATTTGGATCATTCTCATCTGATTCGATGTCGCCATCTTCATCTGATGCGAGCGCAAGCTCTGGCTCAGTTGAAGCAACTGGAGCTTCAACGATCTCTTCAACTACAGGAGTTGAAATCACTGTTGCATTGGCAGCAAGAGCCGCCTCAAATGCATCTGGTTTGATCTCTTCGGTCATCGTCTGTCCTTATCCAAATACCCAGAAGACAACTTTTGTAAGAACAAAGTCGATGACTGAAACAACGGCAATAATGAAGGTAACGAACACGAGTACAACAGCTGTGTATGTAGTTAGCTGGTTACGTGTTGGCCAAACAACCTTACGGAGCTCTGAAACAACTTGGCGATAGAAAAGTCCAACGCGCGCAAATAGACCGAGCTTCTCGGCTACTTGTTCAACTGACTCTGTCATCGTCATTTCCTTTCGAACTTCGTTAGTACATCTTTATCTTTACGTGCTGTAAAACTTTGTGCAGGGCAGGAGGGACTCGAACCCCCAACCGGCCGCTTTGGAGACGGCAACTCTAGCCAATTGAGCTACTGCCCTTCGCGAGAGCATGGCGAAACCATAGGGAAAAGCAAACCCTCGTGAGCGTCGAAGTGTAGAGGCAAGGTGGGGTTCAGGTCTAACTCGCGCCTGAAATACGGCAGACTTACGCCTATGACTCCACGTATCTCAGCCCGTATCGCAGCTATCGCAGAATCAGCCACTTTGGCTGTTGATGCAAAGGCCAAAGCGCTTAAAGCTGCTGGCCGTCCAGTAATTGGCTTTGGTGCAGGAGAGCCTGATTTTCCAACACCTGATTACATCGTTGAAGCAGCCGCTGCTGCGACAAAGGTTGTTGCAAACCATCGCTACACACCAACACCTGGTTTGCCAGATCTACGTGATGCGATCGTTGCAAAGACAAAGCGTGACAGTAACTATGAAATTACCGCTGACCAGGTTTTAGTTACAAATGGTGGAAAGCAAGCGGTGTACCAAGCATTTGCAGCCATTGTTGATCCAGGTGATGAGGTTCTACTTCCATCTCCATATTGGACAACATATCCAGAGTGCGTGAAGTTAGCTGGCGGAGTTACCGTTGATGTTTTCGCTGATGAGACTCAAAACTATTTAGTATCTGTTGAACAGCTTGAAGCTGCACGTACACCAAAGACAAAGGTTTTGCTCTTCTGCTCACCTTCTAACCCAACAGGTTCTGTTTACTCTGTTGAACAAGTTAAGGCGATCGGTGAATGGGCTGTAAAGAACAACATCTGGGTTATCACAGATGAGATCTACGAACACTTGCTATACGACGGTGCAACCGCGCCATCACTTCCAGTTTTGGTTCCAGCACTTGCCGATACCTGCATCATCTTGAATGGTGTTGCAAAGACATATGCAATGACAGGTTGGCGAGTAGGTTGGATGATCGGACCTAAGGATGTTATTAAGGCAGCAACTAACTTGCAGTCACATCTTTCATCAAATGTTTCCAATGTTTCACAACGTGCTGCAATCGCTGCACTTAACGGAAACCTTGATGCCGTTCATAAGATGGGCGAGGCGTTTAACCGTCGTCGCAAATTAATTGTTGGTTTGCTCAATGAGATTCCTGGCTTTGAATGTCCAACCCCAACAGGTGCTTTCTATGTGTATCCATCTGTTAAGGGTGTACTTGGAAAGACTATCCGCGGTAAAACACCTACAACATCTGCAGAATTAGCTACCTTAATTCTTGAAGAGGTTGAAGTTGCCGCTGTTCCTGGTGAGGCATTTGGTCCATCTGGATACCTACGCTTTTCATACGCAACAAGCGATGAGGATATTGTCGAAGGTATTGGCCGTATCAAAAAGCTACTTACTGAAGGTTAAATCTCTACTCCAACTAGATTTACTTCAGCTTCAAGGGTAATTCCAAATACCTCTTTAACTTGATTTCGTGCGCGCTTAGCAAGCTCTGCAATATCTGCGGCGGTTGCATTTCCTGAGTTAGATAAAGCAAGCACATGCTTTGTCGAAATACGTGCACCACCGACTTCATCACCCTTGTGTGTGCCAGAGTTTTCAATCAACCATGCAGCTGAAATCTTTACTCGTCCATCATTTAATGGCCACTTTGGTGCGGCGTTGGGCAAAGTATCTGCTTGTTGCTGAGTAACAATTGGATTAGTAAAGAAAGATCCCGCTGACCACGAATCATGATCATCAGGTGACAACAACATTCCCTTGATTGCACGAAGTTCTAGAACAGCAGCGCGGGTCTCTTTAACCGTTGCTTTATCACCTGGATCAATACCAAGTTTCTTGGCAAGTTCAACATAGGTAATTGGATCACTCATTTCGCCAATGCGAATTTGGAACTGAACATCCAATACAACATAGCGTCCAGGATGAGATTTAAAATGAGAGTTTCGGTATGTGAATTCACACTGAGCATTTGTAAATGTCTTCACCGCTTTTTCTTGACGGTCATAGGTACGAACTCTTGTAATGAACTCTGCGACTTCATGACCATACGCACCAATATTTTGAATCGGTGCAGCTCCAACTGTTCCAGGAATACCGCTAAGTGTTTCTAACCCTGCATACCCACGATCAATAGTTGTCTGAACAAAGGTGTCCCAATCTTCACCCGCACCAATAGTCAGTGTTGCACCGCTACAAGCATCAACCTCTGATTGAACAGAGTTGTTTGAGATACGAATAACTGTGCCAGCAAAGCCTTTATCTGCGATAAGAACATTGGTTCCACCGCCCATGATTAAGACTGGTGAATCCCCCGCCTCTTCAATCGCAGCGATGATTTCAGCCTCAGTAGATACCTGAACTATTTTTTGCGCCGGGCCACCCACGCGGAAGCTGGTGTACTTGGATAACTCGGTCATGTAAGAAGGTTACCTGCGTGGGGACAAAATTGCGCTTTTACCTCTGTACTTATCAAGGATGCGGTCGTAATTCTTCTTAGATTGAACTTCGCGGTACTCGGGATCAGCATCGTGATACCCGTGGTGGCGATCCTGAATCAGCGGAAGCTCCATCTGCAGCAAACGTCCACCAGCTTGTCGAATCTTTAGTGAGTATTCAATATCTGCATTTCGATAATACAAAGCACGAGGATTAAATCCACCAACTTCAATCATCGCTTCACGATTAAAGGCCATGAAGTATGAGAACAAGACATCGACTTCGCCGGGACCCTTGTCATCAACACTGCGCCATTCATCTTCGGTATTGATCAATCCACCGCGCCAACCAACCGCTACGTACTCGCCCTTTTCTAATTCCTGAACAACGGGAGTAATTGCATCAGCTGTAAACCGTGTCGATGGATCCATAACGACTACATACTTGCTTTTAACCTTTTCCAGAAAAACATTGGCGCAATCTCCCCATGCAGCACCTGGATTAACCGAGATTAAGTAAGTTCGTTTATCTATCTGTTCAAAGAGAGATCCAGCATCCCCGATTGAAATAATCGCAACCGCACAATCACTATTGGCCTTAATCGTCTTTACAGTTTCTAATGCATCCTCGGTAAAGCCATCAACAATTATGCCAACAGTCACATCTTTTTCTAAATCAATTGGACGAATATCACGTGGATAGGCCAGGGTTATATATGGCTTCTTTGGGCGAAGTTCGTATCCCCCAGCAACATCAACGATCTCAAACCCTGCTTGCAACAGTTCATCACGATACTTATCTGCAAGTGCGAAATCTTTAGCGGCTCGAGCATCCATGCGTGCTTGAGCAAGTGCGGTTACTGAATCAGGAATACTCACTTAACTACAACCGCTTTAGACATTCCTAGAACTTTAACTCCGGCAGAGGTTGCGCTCAGATCAATCTTGATTCGCTCACCATCAACTTCTGATACAACGCCAGATACAGTTAGATCTACCTTTTGATCAGCGGGAACAATGACCGGCTTTACAAAGCGACCTGAGAACTCCTTCACCGCAGCTGATCCGCCAGCCCAATCTGTAACAAACTTTCCAACCAAAGCCATGGTTAACATTCCATGTGCAATCACATTCGGAAGGCCGACAGAGAGTGCAAACTCTTCATTTTGGTGGATTGGATTTTGATCCCCGCTGGCATCGGCGTACGCCTTAAGCATTGCGCGATCTACATAAAAGATCTTTTCCTCGAGAATTGTTCCGACCTCAATCATGCGCGCACCACCAATGTGGACCAGGTTGAAACAACTAACTGGCCTTCTGAATGTAAATCGGAGCGCACAGTTACGATTTCATTGCCCGCTGCGACTTTGTAACTTTCAATTGTTGAGGAACTTTTAAAGGTATCGCCTGCAACGATTGGTCGCTTGATATCAAAGCGCTGATCACCATGAACTACCCGAGACCAATCCAAACCAATTTCAGGGTTGGACAAGATCTCTTGTGATTGTTCTAAGGTAATTCGAATTGAGAAAGTTGGAGGAGCTACCGTTGTATTGTTTTCAGAAAGGACGGCACAAAAGGCATCAATTTCAGATTGAGAAACAGTTACAGACTCTGCACCTTCAAAGGTGCGCCCGACAGAATCGGGATTGAGCATTAGCGAGTTTCGCGGTGAAGAGTTGAAGACTTGCAACGTGGACAGAACTTCTTGAGTTCCATACGGTCTGGATCGTTGCGGCGGTTCTTCTTTGTGATGTAGTTACGCTCTTTGCAATCCACGCATGCCATGGTGATCTTTGGACGTACGTCCGCGCTCTTGCTTGCCATGGTCTTACTCCTTCAGTCGATTACGAGAGGCTTAGGTTACCCGAGCCATCTCGTAGCGCGAAATTCACGCTTGTGGAACTAGTAGCGGAGGCGGGATTTGAACCCACGACACAGCGATTATGAGCCGCTTGCTCTACCAAGCTGAGCTACCCCGCCAAGGGTTGTGCGTTTGAAAGATAGGTAATTCTTGGTGAAGAACCTCTTTCGAGCCCCCCACCGGAATCGAACCGGTGACCTTTTCCTTACCATGGAAACACTCTACCGACTGAGCTAGGGGGGCGTTGGACGAATGCGAAGCCTACCTTCTTACTTCCACTTTGGAAAAATTACCTCTTTATTGAGCAGGATCTAGCGTGATTTTGCCTGTTGTTTCGCGGCTCAACATCGCCTTGTGGGCTTGGCTGGCCTGACTCAATGGATAGGTTGCACCGATTACCGGCTTCAACTTTCCTTCAACAACAAGAGCAAAGAGTTGCTCAATAACATCATTCATTAACTCTTTCTTACCGAAGCAATGTGACAACCAAAATCCAGTGATGGTTTTACTTCCGCCCATAAGCGTTGCTGGTTGAATCATTGATGGTGCAACACGTGATGCCATGCCGTAAGTAACTAGACGACCAAATGGCGCAAGAATTTCTAGGCTGTCATCAAAGGTCTTTCCGCCAACCATCTCAAGAATCAGATTTACTCGCTTGCCACCATTGGCAGCTTTAATCGCATCACCTAAGTTTTCATGTGTTGCTTCAACAACTACATCTGCACCGAGTGAGGTTGCGAGTGCGCGCTTTCCTTCAGAGGATGCAACCGCGATAACCTTTGCACCCCACAACTTTGCTAATTGAATTGCAATTGTTCCAACACCACCGGCAGCTGCATGTACGACAACAGTTTCGCCAGGTTGCAAATGTCCAACAGTTTTCAAAATATGCCAAGCAGTTGATCCTTGAACCAACATGCACAGTGCTTGTCCATCTGAAACACCATCAGGAATTGGAATCATTACTGAAGAGTGAGTAACCGCTTTCTGTGCATATCCCCCACCTTCAACTGGTGCCAAAACACGAACACCCTTTGAGGTTGTTCCGACAACTTCAATGCCTGGAACCAATGGAAGCTTCTGTGCTGAAAGGTAAGAGTTTTCAGTTTGGTGTGTGTCTGCATAGTTGATTCCGATTGCAGAAACTTCTATGAGTTCAAATCCATCTGTCGCCTTTGGATCTTCAAGATCAACTAAGTGCATGACATCTGGACCACCAAATTCGGTGATCTGAATTGCTTTCATTATTTACCCCTTGGTTGAGCCGAGTGTTAAGCCTGAAACAAACTGCTTGCGCAGTACAAAGAAGACGATAAGGGTAGGTAGCGCTGCGATAGTCGCACCAGCTGCCAAGAGGTTGTAATCCGTTACAAATTCACCCTGCAGTCGGCCGAGCGCCGAGGTAATCGGACGTTTTGAATCTGAGGACATCAGAACAAGTGCCCAGAAGAAGTCGTTGTAAATCCACGTAGTCATGAGCACACCCAATGAAGCAAGCGCTGGGCGAAGCAAAGGCAACATCACCTTTGTGTAGTGGGTGAAGACGCTAGCGCCATCAACCATTGCTGACTCGCTGATTTCCTTTGGAACTGTCTTCATATAACTTGAAAGAACAAATGTTGCAAAGCCCATCTGGAATGCAACGTGAATCAAAACAACACCCCATGGTGAGTCATACAAAAGGCGTGGAATTCCAACAGCCTTTCCTAAGGTGATGTACATCTTGAAAACTGGAATGAAAACTAATTGTGCTGGAAGCAGGTTTCCTGCTGTGAAAAGTAGCAACAGCGAAACATTCCACTTGAATGAGTAACGGCTAACCACGAATGCAATAAGTGAGCCAAAGAAGAGTGTTAGCGCAACAGCAGGAATTGTGATCGCTGCTGTGTTCCAGAAGTACAAAGGCAGATCCATACGAGAGATTGCTTCTGTGTAGTTATCTAGATTTAAAGTTTTTGGAATTGAGAAGAGACCGTTTGCGCGCACATCCTTGTAGGGACGCAATGAAGTCCAGATCGTCCACGCAATTGGGAAGATCCAAACAATTGCGAAGATACCGATGAAGCCAGAGATAAAGCGGTCCTTGACCTTCTGCTTGTTCTTGTACTTAGCAGCGGCTTGTGCGAGTTCTAGATCTACGCTCATTGGACATCACTCTTAAAGGTTGCTCGTAGGTAGGCAATAATCGGTCCGATCGAAAGAACAAAGAGAATAACGGCGTAGGCCGCACCCTTCATGGAAGCACCTTCTCCAGCGATGTTCTGGAAAACCAAGGTACCCAAAATCGGGAAGCCAGCTGAAGAGCCATAAATAATGTAAACAATGTCGAATGCACGTAGGGATTCGATGATCGTAATAACGATAACGATGATGTTTACCGGCTTCATTGAAGGGAAAACAACCTTCTTGAAGGTCTGCCATTCAGTCGCTCCATCAAGGGATGCGGCTTCACGTAGCGCTGAATCAACTGACTTGAGGCCAGCTAAATACAAAAGCATGATGTAACCAATATGTCGCCACGAGGCGATGGTCAAAATGACATAAATATTGATGTCGTAATTACCAAAGAATGAAATTGCATTATCGATATCACGACCAAAGAGGCCATTAACAAAGCCATCTGGGCGAAGTAAGAAGTTCCAGATAATTCCAGTCACTGCAAGTGAAAGCACAACTGGTAGGTAGTACGCGGTTTCATAAAACTTATGCCCGCGGATCTGACGATCAATTTGGTATGCAAGCAAAATTCCTAGAGGGGTTGCAATTAAAGCAAACCAACCCAACCAAATAACATTGTTCTTGAGACCTTCCCAGAACGCTGGCGTGTCAAAGAAAATATTTTGGTAGTTAGCTAGTCCAGCCCATTTAATTCGGCTGATTGAAATACCTGACCAGTATGTAAATGAAAGAAGAATTGTTAATACCGCTGGAATCCAAACAAGTAACAAGTGGAAGAAAAGCGGAATACCTACGAAAGCACCTAATGTTGTGCGATCTGCCTTGGAAAAGGCTCGACGGCGAGAGACCTTAGTGATGTCTTTCGCCGTCGAGCTCATACTTGTAACCCTATCTCTAATTGAACTTAATTGTTAATTACTTGAATTAACTAAAAATTAAGCTAGAGGAGGAAGTGCTTCCCATTGTGATTGCAAAGTATCTTGGATCTTTGCAACATCCTTTGGATTCTTGAACCATGACTGGATTGCTGGACCAACAACTGGGCCCGCAAAGTCTGGACGAGTATCGCGATCAAGGAACTGAGTGATGTACTTGGCTTCTGCCATAACAGCAAGTTGTTCCTTCTGGAATGGGTCGTATGTTGATGTGTCCTGGCCACTGTTTGCTGATGTCATTGGAATAAGAGCTCCGTTTGCATCCTTAGCAGCAAGTGTTGCGTTCACACCTTCCATGTCGCCAGCAAACTTCAAGAAGTCTGCTCCGCCATCATTATTTGTACCGTTTGCAGCTACACACCAACCATCGATAGGTGCATCGATAGTGTCGCGGCCGTGCTCTGGGTTAATTTCTGGGAATGGAATGATTGAAAGGTCAGCGTAATCAGCTTCTGACTGCTCCTTGAAGTTTCCACCGAACCATGAACCCATAAGCATTGATCCAGCCTTCTTCTGTAGAAGAAGCTGCATAGCTCCATCCCACTCGAGATCTAGAACGTTTGGATTCATGTATGGAAGCAACTCAGCCCAGTGTGAGAACACATCTGTAACCTTTGCATCTGTCCACTTTTCGCGACCAGCAAGTAGGTCTACGTGGAACTGGTAACCATTAACGCGAGCGTTGATGATGTCGAATGTTCCCATTGCTTCCCAGCCGCCCTTATCTCCGGCAGCGAAACCAACAAGACCCTTCTTCTTCATACCATCAAGCATCTTTAGGTATTCATCCCAGTTTGTTACGTTGTCTGCATTCAATCCCAAGTCTGCGAACATTGACTTACGGAAGTGAAGACCCCATGGGTACCAAGACTTTGGAACGAAGTACTGCTTGCCATCAAGACCAGTTGAAGCGATCTTGTAGCTCTCTGAGTACTGATCGCCAATTGCATCCCATACGCCAGTTAGATCTGCAAGCAGACCCTGCTCTGCGAAGAACTGCATGCGATATCCAGCCATCCACTCAAAAGTATCGTCAGGTGTTCCCTGTAGATACTGTGAGAGGTTGTTCTGGAATGCATTTGACTCAGTTGCGTTGTACTTAACTTCGTTGCCTGTCTTTGCTGTGTACGCAGCAATTAAAGCTTCGTTTTGTGCAGTAGGACCTGCATCTACAGAGCGAGCTCCGTATGCAAGTGGACCTGTTGCTTTGTCACCGCAGCCTGCAAGTAGAGATCCACCTGCTGCGATTCCTAAACCACCAACTGCAGCACCCTTAAGTACTGAGCGGCGGGAAATGCCATTATTTAGATCTGACATCATCGTCCTTTTCTAGTAATTGAGCCTTCGAAGGTCATTGGGTTTTGAGGGGTCAAATCCCTTGGACACTCGGAAATCTACGCCTGGGCAGGCTCAATAGATAGGAAGTACAGGTAACAAAAGGGTTACGTTTGAGCAGCTTTTTGCCGCTTTTTGATCTCTTTATGCGCCTTTTCCGAAGAGTTTGCTGAAGAAACCAGGCTCCTTGGGGTCATTGGCATGGCCCTGGCAGCGGTCCTTCTTTGCCACACCTTTCAGGGCTATTTCGATGTGTTGGCCACACCCAGACCAGCTTGGCTTTCCGCATTTACGACAGGTTGTTCTACTGCACATCTTTATCTCGTTTCTATTTGAATGAAATTATTTAGTTGCCGATGGTGAGTTGATCCACGTTAGATATCCGCCATCAAGATTTACCGCATTAAAACCAAGCTCTTTAAGGAGCATCGATCCTGTATGTCCGCGCAATCCAACTTGGCAATTAACCAAAAGATTTTTGTTAGTTAATTCCATGTAGCGATCACGGATTTCATCAACTGGAATGTTGATCGCACCAGGGATGATTCCTCTACCGCATTCAGCTTCAGAACGAACATCTAGTAGTTCGTAACCATTTTCACGATACTCATCAATCTCATGCCACTGAGCAACCTTTGAGACTCCTGACAAAACGTTTTCAGCGACATAACCCAACATGTTGACTGGATCTTTTGCTGAACCAAATGGAGGTGCATAAGCAAGTTCTAGATCAGCAAGCTCAGGTGCAGTTATTCCTCCACGCATCGCGGTTGCAATGACATCGATTCGCTTATCAACTCCCTCAATACCAACACCTTGAGCTCCAAGAATTTCACCTGACTTGGGATCAAAGATTAGTTTCAAAGTCATTTGCTTTGCATCTGGGTAGTAACCAGCGTGTGAGTTTGGATGAATGTGAATAGCTTGATGCGGAATGTTTGCGGCTTTAAGTCGCTTTTCATTCCAGCCTGTAGTTGCAATCATGAGATCAAAGACTTTAACAATTGCAGTTCCGATAGTTTTTACTGGACGAACAGTTAAACCACAGATGTGATCAGCAACAACGCGACCATGACGGTTGGCAAGGTTTGCAAGTGGTACCAGCGTTGCATTTCCATCTAGTGCATCAGTCTTTTCTGCTGCATCGCCGACCGCATAAATATCAGCATTGCTGGTGCGATTGAACTCATCAACTTTGATTCCGTTGCGGGTACCAATAGCAAGTCCAGCAGCCTTAGCTAGGCCAATCTCAGGGCGAACTCCAATTGCCAAGATAACTATCTCCGCTGGCAAAACATCTCCGTTTGAAAGTTCTACTGAATCCGGAGTTATCTTCACAACGCTGGCACCGAGACGAAGATCCACATTGTGTGAACGCATTTCTTGTGCAACCAAGGTTGCAAGTTCTGGATCTAAAGGCATCAAGACTTGATCAGTTGCTTCAACTAATGCGGTTGGAATCTTGCGGTGAACAAGGTTTTCAGCGATTTCAACACCGATAAATCCACCACCAATGACAAGGGCACTTGCTGGTTTTTTACCAACACTTGCAGCAATCTTTTCGACATCTTCAACTGTTCTCAGTGTCATTCCACGTTCAATTCCAGGAATAGGTGGAACAACTGGTGATGCACCAGGACTTAAAATCAATTTGTCATAATCAAGTTCATCGGTTTGCCCAGTGATTAAGTTTTTGATCGCGACAACCTTTTTGCTTGGGTTAATCGCAAGAACTTCAGTACTAACTCGGACATCTAAACGAAAACGTGCATGAAGGCTTGCAGGTGTCTGTAACAAGAGATCTTTTTCCTCTTCAATAACTCCACCTACGTAATATGGCAAGCCACAGTTTGCATAGGAAACGTGCCCGCTCTTTTCGAGAACAATGATTTCCGCTGATTCATCTAGTCGACGCAGGCGAGTTGCTGCTGACATTCCCCCCGCGACTCCACCAATAATGATTACGCGCATTAGTTTGTTACCAAAGGCAATCCGGCGTTAGTCCAATCAATAACCCCGCCATTGAGGTTATAGACATTGTGAAAACCAGCGTCATGCATGACTTTTACAGCTTGGCCAGATCGGTTGCCACTTCGACAATAGACCGCATATGTCGCGTTCTTGTCTAAGGCTGCAATCTCATTTTCAAAGTTTCCGCTTTGGAAATCAATGTTCTGTGCGCCTTGAATGAAACCACCCATGAACTCTCCGGGGGTGCGAACATCTAAAGTGATTACTCCAGCTTCAGCAACTTTGGCTGAAAACTCGGTTACTGATAGATCGACAGTCGCAGCATTAGATGAGCATCCAGCGAGTAAAAGCAAGGAAGTAAAAATCAAGATCAGCTTTTTCATGGGAACCCCTTAGGCAAGACTTAAAAATAGTTTTTGGAGCTGTGCGGTGACCGCATCAGAGTTGTTCTTTCCTTCAACGATGCACTCTTTGAGGCTTGCCGAGATCAAAGTAAACGCCGCGGTGTTTACCGCTTTCGATACTGCCGACATCTGCGTCACGATCTCATCGCAGTTGCGGCCTTCTTCAAGCATGCGGGCCACAGCACCTAGTTGACCTTGGGCGCGCTTGATTCTCTTAGCGATAGCGGCAATCTGTTCTTCATCCGATAAAACATGTGCGATTTTCTTAGTAGCCATGATTAGCACTTACAACGATCTGCTTCAGCTACGCCAGCTAGCGCTTCCTCAATGTGCTGTCCGCACCCTGACCATGTAGCTTTCTTGCAAATGTGGCATGTGACTTGTGAACACATCGTGGAACTCCTTAGTTGAATTGACTAAGGTAAAAGTACCATACCCCCGGGGGTATGTGTCAAAGACCGGTAATTTTCACCGCGGCGAGAGCTACCCCCGCAACAATCACCCAGGCCAGCATTCCCATGGCCATTGGGCGTGGGCCTATGGCGCGAATGGCCTTCCAGCGAACCCCCGAACCCAGCGCAACTAAGCCAGCCCCAAGCATCAACTTGCTGATCAAAACGATGGTGTCATGCAAACCGTCACTAATTTCTACCGTGTTATTTAGTGTTGCAACTGCAATAAACCCAAGAACAAAATACGGAATGAGCGGAACCTTGGCAGATACAACCTCTTGCTTACCCTGTGAAGTTAACCAACGGCGGTGGCGTATAGACAAAATCAAAACAATTGGAGCTAATAAACACACGCGCGAAAGCTTTACAACGATTGCGTACTTATCTGCATCATCACCCCACACAGATGCCGTTGCAACCACCTGGCCAACATCGTGGACTGCAGCTCCCGCCCAAGCACCAAACTCTCGGGTATCTAGATTTAAAGCATGCCCTATCAACGGCAACATAAAAATTGAGAGAGTTCCACATAGAGAAATGAGACCGATTGCATAAGAGGTCTCTTCTTCAGTGGCACGTGTTTGAGGTTTGATCGCTGCAACCGCGGTTGCTCCGCAAACACCAAAGCCAACGCCAATGAGAAGCCCAAGTTCACCAGACATCTTGAACAACTTTGATAATCCAAGAATTCCGAAGATTGTAAAGGTCACAACAATGACAACCGTGATTACGCCTTTGAGGCCGATCTCTTCTAGCGACACAACGCTTACTTGTGCACCCAATAGGGCAACACCGATTCGCATAATTGTCTTGCTTGAGACTTTGGTTGCAGGTGCAGCAAAAGCTGGCCACTGTGCAAAGTTTGCAACTAAGAAACCAAAACCAACACACAACGCAAGTGGGCTAATTGCCGACTGCATCTGATTAATTTGAAATGCAATAGCAACCAATACGCCAATTAAGCCAAAGCCTGGTGCGTAGCTTTTAACCATTTAGAAGCCCAGCTGCGCAAAGACTTGATCGGTAATGGTTATTTCATCATCAAGGTTGAGCTTTTCTGGGTTCACACGGTTGGCCCCAGGAAGGCGTCCACCTGCTGCATTGACCTCTGAAACAAACTCATTGGTGCGGTTATTTGCACCATCTACCGATAATTTGGCTGCATCAATAGCAATAACAAAGTGTGAAATCTGTTGAGGCATCGCATCTTGGCTAGCGGCAAACATATCTGGGATGTTTTTTGCAAGGGTTGGACCGATCAACATTCCGGTTAATGATTCAACAAGGACTGCAACTGCATAACCCTTAACTCCACCAAGTGGTGCAAGCATTCCGGCAAGTGCTTCCTTTGCATCGGTTGTTGGTGCACCATCTTTGGTAAATGCCCAGCCTGGTTCTAACTCTGCACCTGCTTGTGCTTTAGCCTGAATCTTTCCTCGTGCAACTGCGCTAGTTGCAAGATCAACAACCGTTGGAGGATTTGTTGGAATACCTGCTGCAAGTGGTGATGTAGAAAGCAGCGCCTTGTTTCCTCCCCATGGTGGCATAACAGCGGGTCCTGTACTAAATGCAATTCCAACTAAACCTCGGTTGATCATTGGCCAGACATAGATTCCAAGAGCACCACAGTGATTTGAGCGACCAACACCAACAGCTGCAATTCCATTAACCATTGCACGTTCTGCTGCAACCTCTGCAGCATGTTGTAGTTGCCAATGTCCCAAACCATCATCACCATCAAAGACAACAAGGCTAGGCAAATCTGTAACAGTTTTTAGCTGCGCATTTGGCTTGATTCCACCTGCTTGTAAACGAGAGAGATAAAAGGGCAGACGCATTAATCCGTGGCTACCAATCCCCCAACGATCACTAGCAACAATGCAGCGTGCAGTTGTTGCGGCATGTTCTGTTGGAACACCAGCGGCTTCAAGCAAAGTTTGTGCTTTTGCGATTGCTGAACCAACAGTTAGCTGAGGCATTTAATTACTACTTTCCTTTAACGCCCCCACTGCATGGGTGGCAGGCTTTGAGTTCAACACTAATTCAATATTTGCGGTCAAGATCTGATTAATACGAAGCTGGCTTTCCTTAGTTATTCCTGCGACGTGTGGAGTCAGAATCAGGTTTGGAATTGTTTCCATCTCGCCCTTGGTTGGAGGCTCTTGGGCACGCACATCAAGTGCAGCCCCAGCAATGGTTTTAGCCTTTAGGGCGGCTATTAAATCCGCTTCATTGATGACCTCACCACGTCCAACATTAACGATGATCGCATCAGGCTTCATCAAGCTAAGAGTCTGTGTATTTATTGTTCCGTTGGTTTCTGGTGTTGAAGGCATATGAATACTGACAACATCGCTGCGCTTTAAGACATCTTCAAAGGTAGTTAATTCAATTCCTGAAAGGTTTTTTGCATAAGGATCAAAGCCAATAACCTGACAGTTAAAACCTTGAATGAGTTTGGCTGTTGCAACACCTGTTGCACCACATCCCAATAATCCCCAGGTTAAACCAGATAGTTCACGGCCTGGTGTGCGAACCCAGCCACCGTCTCGGGTTGCAACATCATGTCCTGGAATGTTGCGAAGTAGTGAAAGTGCCAAACCAAGTGTTAACTCTCCAACACTGACCGCGTTTGCACCAAGACCTGCAACAACTACTACACCTGCAGCATCCGCTGCCTTCAAATCAATATTGTCTAAACCAACACCAGCGCGAGCAATTACCTTTAACTTAGGTGCAGCTGCAATTACATCTGCAGTCACCTTGGTGCGATTTCGAACAACTAATGCTGTTGCATCCTTGAGCGATGCTTTGAGCTCTTCTGGGTTACTCCACAAATCATCATTGCGAGTAATGGGAAAACTCCCTTCCAGTGCTTGGAAGGGAGTTCCCCATACATCTTCAGAAATCAGAATCATTATGCAGAGATGTACAACTTCGTGAATGTGAATTCGCGGTGACCCATAACCTCAGCTTTACATAGACGACCGTTAACAGTGTCATAAATGACATCCATCATCATGTCGCCAGCCTTCTTAAGGTCATACTCGTAACGAAGCAAACCTGAAACATCAAGATCGATGTGCTCAGTCATTGACTTAGCTGTCTTGATATTTGCAGTTAACTTCAAAACAGGAACGATTGGGTTACCAATAACATTTCCTTGTCCTGTTGGGAACAAGTGAATTACCGCTCCACCTGCTGCCATCAGAGTTACGCACTCTGCTGCTGCAGATGATGAATCCATGAAGTACAAGCCTGGGTTAGCTGGGTTAGGCATCTCTGCAGGCTTTAGAACGCCTACAACTGGCACTGAGCCAGTCTTTGCGATGTTTCCAAGCGCCTTCTCTTCAATAGTTGTTAAGCCACCAGCGATGTTTCCTTGTGTTGGCTGTGAACCAAGAAGGTTTGCTCCTGTTGCTTCAATTACCTTGATGTAGTTGTCATATGTTGTCTGGAACAACTCGCGAGTTGCTGCATCAATGCAACGCTCTGCAATGAGGTGCTCGCCACCAGTTAGCTCTGAAGTTTCTCCAAAGAAAACAGATCCGCCAGCTTCAACCCAACGATCAACAGCTTGTGAAGTTGTTGGGCAAGAACCTAGACCAGATGTTGTATCTGACTCACCACACTTAACAGACATGATCATGTCGCCCATTTCAGCCTCTGTGCGAACAAGACCTGATGCATCTTGTAGGAACATCGCTGCTACGCGGCTAGCTTCTTGAATAACTTGCAGGTCACCCTTGCCTTCAATTGAAAATGCTGCAACTGGCTTTCCAGTCTTTGCAATTCCATCAGCAACACGTTGTGTCCACTTTGGTTCGATACCAATAACAACAACCGCTGCAACGTTAGCGTTAACGCCAGTTCCAATAAGTGTGTCAAAAGTTAGTTGTAGATCTTCACCAAATTGCAGGCGACCAAATGCGTGAGGTAGTGCCATTGTTCCCGGGATAACCTTTGCAACAGCTTCTGCAGCTGCATTTGAAAGATCATCAAGAGGCAAAATAATTACGTGATTGCGGATACCCATAGCGCCGTTTTCGCGGCGGTACCCCATTAAGCGCGGCTTGCTTCCCATCGATAACTCCTCATGTTGTGTGTGTGAATGTAATCGCCCTTTTTGATGGCAGCTGATGCAAGTCCGACTTTGATGCCGTACTTAATGATTGCGTCGCCCTCAGCAAGATCTGTGAGTGCAAATTTGTGTCCTAGTGGAATCGCGTGGTTAAGCACCGCGGTGCCCTCGGTTCCTTCCTTCACGGAACGACCGTGAAGAGTTCCTGGTTGCAGATCTTCCATCGCAACAGCGACGTTGTCGCCATCGTGGTGGAGCAGATACTGCGGTGGAGTTATTGCCATATCTACACAAGCCTCTCTTCGCATATAAATGGGTAGTGGTCTGACCTCTTGCGGGAGTCTAGGACAGTTGAGCGTGTTTCGTCTACCCCCCTGCCCAAATTTCTTGAAGTGGTCTAACCTGTTGCCATGAAATCAGAGCTTCGGTACGGGATTATCGGCGCGGGCAGCATGGGCCGCGAGCACATTGAGAACATCAAGGTTATGGGCGGAGCGACGGTCACAGCGATCAGCGACCCTCATGTTCCTTCTCAGGAAGCCGCCCTTGCGATGGCCCCCGGTGCCACAGTGTTCACCGATCATCGCGCTCTGCTGGAGTCAGGTTTGGTTGATGCCGTTGTTATCGCAACCCCTAATGACACACATGCCGCGGTTTTAAAGGATGTTCTCGAAAGTGATTTAGCGGTCTTTGTTGAAAAGCCACTTGCTACAACAGTTGAAGATTTGAAATCAATCCTTGCGTGGGATGAAAAGCGAAGCGCGATGACATGGATGGGTCTTGAGTACCGCTTCATGCCACCAGTTGCTGAAGCAATTGCTCGTGCCAAAGAAGGCCAAGCGGGAAAAATTCACCAAGTCTCAATCCGCGAACACCGCGAACCCTTTTACCCAAAGGTTGATAACTGGAATCGTTTTGCAGAGCGCACAGGTGGAACCCTTGTTGAAAAATGTTGTCACTACTTCAACTTGATGGACATCGTTGTTGGTGAACTACCAGTTCGAGTTTTTGCATCAGGTGGTCAAGCCGTTAATCATCTAGATGAAAAGTACGATGGCAAGCAAGCAGATATGTTAGATAACGCATATGTTGTTCTTGAGTATGCAAACGGTGCACGCGGAATGTTGGATCTGTGCATGTTTGGCGAGGGCTCATTTGATAAAGAGATTCTTACAATTGTTGGCGATGAAGGAAAGATCGAATCATTCCTGCCATCACAGGTACTACGTGCTTCACGTCGCGACTCAATCGGAAAGCTTTCAGGCTGGAAGACAGGTGCAGCACGCACTCCTGGTAGCGAGCAAAAGATTGTTCATAACTACGATGTGAAGTACATGGGCCACCATTACGGTGCCTCTTACATCGAACACACTAAGTTCCGTGATGCGATTCTTAACTCAACTCCAGCTGAAGTTACCTTGAAAGATGGCGTAACTAGCGTGGTTACTGGACTTGCTGCTCATAAGAGCATCAATGAAGGCCGAGTAGTTGAGATCAAAGAGCTCTGGGGCTAATTACCAACTACTCCAAGGCTTTGCATGGGTATCAACGATTTCAGCTAGTTGTTCTAGGCGTGGAATAGAGATTTCGCGAAGCGCCTTTGGAATATCTGGTGAGCTCACTATGTCTGCCCACACCGCACGTCCTGCAAGGAATCCACTTGCTCCACCCATTGCACATGCCTTTACCGCATCATTAAAGAATGGTTGCTTAACACCATTTGAGAGAACAACCCACGGAGAACCAATCGCCTCTGAAATTCTGTCGGCGTTCTTAGTTACAAGGTTTAAGTCGCCTTCACCATGGAATGGAACTTCTGCCTTGTAAAGATCTGGTTTCCAAGCAGCTGCTTCGCGTGCAGCAATAATCAACTCTTCTTCACGGTTAAAACTTCGTGATGTATCTGTTGGTGGCTTTACGATGATTTCGATGATTGATGGCAAACCTGAGATTTCGCACAACTTATTGAAATCTTCTACTAGCTTTGCGCGCACATCTGGTGATTCATCGTTGCGCCACAAAACAAGAAACTTAAGTCCAACGCTTCCAATATCTCGCATACGAAATGGATCAACATCTGGATCAACTGCGGTATCAGTCGCGGCTCCACCTGGAGGACCTACCAATAAATCTGCTGCTGCGATTAAGCCGCAGCCACCTTGCAGCGCTTTCTGATCAACAATTGCATCAATTCCAAACTCTTGATCTACAAGAAGTGCTGAAGCATAAGGTGATAGCTCGCGAGCAACATCAACTTTGAATTGAGTCAACTGTGAATCAGGCACTGGTGTGCTTTGGTGAGCTGCAAACATTCCACGCAATGCTTCACGTTGATCAACTGCAACCATTGCTAGAGCTCCTGATGGGCGTGCCAAATTAGTTAGGGGTTTTCTCATCAGTGTGCCTCCAGGTATGCATCGAGTTCAGTTGTTGTTGGAATCATTGATTGACCATCTAGGCCGCGGCAAGAAAGTGCAGCAACCGCATTGGCGCGACGCAGCGCTTCTTGTAATGAATGGCCCTGAATTAGTTGGGCTACAAGGGCTCCATGAAATACATCGCCAGCACCTAACGTGCTTGTTACTTCGACCTTAAATCCAGGTGCTGTAACAAGCCCAGTTTCAGGTGAAAAAGCTGCACTTCCTGCTGAGCCTTGAGTAGCTACAACGGTATTTCCAGCCTTTAAAGAATCATTTTCTAAGGCAACAGCTAGATCTATTCCTGGGTAACGAAGTGCCATTTGACGATCGGTAGGTACAAAGAGATCAACAACTATTGGATCAAAGCTTTCAACACCGTAACCAGCATCAAAAGAGATCTGAGGAGCTTTGCCGCGGGTAATTCCAGCTTCATCTAAACGTTTAATGCCGACATGATCAACATGCACCCATTGCGCACCAGCAATTAATTTCTTAGCAGCATCATTGATGGGGGCTTGAATAACTGGTTGACGAGTGCTGATCGCTCGAGCGCTGTGTTCCTTTGAAGCAACGATCACACTTCCGGCTGTCGGAGATGACCCGATTGAAATTCCTGAGGTATCGACGCCCTCTTGTGCAAAGATCCGAAGAACTTCTTTACCGTCTGCATCATCACCAATTGTTCCAACAATCGCACTCTTAATTCCTAAACGACTTAACGCCACTGCCGCTACAGCAGCGGGTCCGCCGCCTGCACGAGAGATTTGTTCTGCGAGTACTCGTTCATCTTCGCCGGGGTATTTTTCAACTAATGCGATGGTGTCGATAGTTATGACACCCATACATACGGCTTGAACAGAACTCAATTGCTATCTTTCTTTTTTGCATCTGCCAATGCGGTTTTACGTGCACCAGTTATGTGCTGAAGTGTTAGTTTTGATGCAAGCTCGCCATCACCATTTTCAATGGCGGCCAAGATTTCATGGTGCTCATTACGAGATATCTCTGAACGTCCAGGCAGACGAAGTGTTGTCTCCATCGACATTTTCATTACATCCTGCAAAACGTTAAGAGTCTGATTAATAAAACGGTTTCCAGCAATACCTACGATGGTTAGGTGGAACTTTGCATCCAAGCTCTGCAATTGATCGTAATCAATTGGTTCGATCGCAGTAATTGTGTCGATTTGATTCAAGGTGGCCCGAAGTAAGCGAATATCCTCTTTTGTAGCCTTTTCTGTTGCCCACTTAGATGCTGGTACTTCCAATACTTCTCGAGCATCAAAGAGTTCATTCAGGCCATGAGTTTTAGTCATAACAGATGCTCGAAGCTCTTGAGCAACTACAGGTTCTTGAACAAAGGTTCCTTGACCATGTTTGATCTGCACTAATCCCTGTGCCTGCAAAATATGAAGCGCTTCACGCAAACTTGGTCGGCTGACTTCTAGTAGATCTGCAAGCTGGCGCTCTGGTGGCAACTTGTCACCTGGCAATAGTTTTTGAAGTTCAATTAACTCCATTAACTGTGTGGCGATGCGGGCCGCTCTTTGTGGTGCTAAAGGTGTTACAGCACTCATCTCTAACCCTTTACCGCACCGGCTGTTAGACCGGCAATAAATGATCGTTGGGCAAAGACATACATCAAAACCATTGGAATAGATGCAAACAAGATTGCGGTAAAGAGCATGGAATAGCTAGTCGCAAACTCTCCACGATAATCAATCAGTGTTAATGGAAGGGTCTTTTTATCTAGTTCGTTAATCAACATCAACGGATAAAGAAGATCATTCCAACAAATAACGAACAAGAAGATTGATGTGGCACCAATTGCCGGACGGGCTAAAGGCATCGCAATCGAACGATAGACACGCCAATGGTTCGCACCATCAATACTTGCTACTTCAAACATCTCCTTTGGTAGATCTCTAAAGAAAGCGGAGATAATAAAGACAGAGATAGGCAAGGTCAGGGCAATATTGACCAAGACAAGTCCGAAGAGCGAATTGTTCAACCCAAGCTTTGTGAACAAGGTGAAGATTGGAATGATATTAACTTGACCAGGAATTGCTAAGCCCAATGAGAAGAGTGCGAAGAGTACTTTTCCAGAGATAGTTACTGAGCGCGCAATCGTGTAGGCAACGAGGCTGGCAAAGAGAATTGTGAAAAACACAGAAAAGACAGCGACAATAACTGAGTTCTTGAAGGGGGTAAGAACGCTTCCTGACTCAATCAATGTACGGAAGTTATCTAGGTTCCAGACTTCAGGTAAAGCCAATGGCTTTGTGTAAATCTCGACATCTTTCTTAAATGAACCAAGAACCACAATTGAACTTGGTACCAGAACCACTAAAGCAAATAGTGTTAAAAGTGTGTTTTTAAAGAGCTTATAGATCATTTCTTGATCCCATCATCAATTCGTAGAACACGGCGCTGCAACCATGTAACAAGCAAAACAAGTAGGACTAAGAAAATGGTTTGCGTTGCCGCGTAACCGAACTTGTATCCGACGAAAGCCGTGTTAAACACCATGGTCACGAGTAGATCTGAAGAGTTAAGTGGTCCACCTTGTGTCATCGCATAAATAAGGTCAAATGCGCGGAAGGTTTGAATTGTTGTGTATGCAACAACTACGGCGGTTGTTGGAAGCGCCATTGGCCAGGTCACGCTCTTGAATTGCTGCCAGCGTGATGCGCCATCAACTTCGGCTGCTTCATATAGCTCAGCTGGAATCTGCTGCAATCCTGCAACGTAGATAACAACCATTTGTCCTGTGTGGAACCAAACTTGTGTAACAGCTACCGCGTAAAGAGAGTAGCGAGAGTCTCCAAGCCAGTTTAGTGCCAGGCTATCTAATCCCACCGCCTTTAATGTCGCATTGATAAATCCGTAATTTGGATCGTATAAAAATGTCCAAATAAGTCCGACAGATACCGATGAAAGAATTGTCGGGAAGAAGTAAACGGTACGCAAGAAAATATTTGTTTTGGTGTTTTTGAGTAAGAAGGTTGCGAAAAGCAAAGCTAGGCCGGTTTGGGCAATCACAACAATGAGCGAGAAGCGAATGTTGTTGCCGAGGATCTTTATAAAGAGATCATCATTCGTAAGTAGGTTTGTGAAGTTTTTCAACCCAACAAATTCAGGGGTTGTAACTCCATCCCAGCGCTGTGTTGCATATAGCAAATTTGATAGCGCTGGATAAAGGTAAAGGAATGCATAGATAGAAAATGCTGGTGCCGCCATAAGCCACAAGATCTTTGAATCCCTTGGCTTTCTTTTTTGAGGCGCACCAGAGGCACCCTTGCCACGCTTGGCAAGGGTGCCCTGGATACGAGTTAGAGAACTAACTATTTACTCCTTAGGAAGAAAGACCCTGCTTGATGATCTTTGATGTATCGGTCAGAGTCTTTGTAACGTCAGCTCCACCTGTGATTGCAATCAATGCATCTTCAAGTGGGTTACGTACGTTATTGACGTTGTTGAACAAGAAGCGTGGAGCTAGTAGAAGCTTCTTACCCATGATGTCAGATGTATTCAATAGATCGACGTTAGCTGCGTAGTCAACGTTGATGATTGAAACGTGCTGTGAAGTTCCTACAGCGTATGCCTGAGCATTTTCAGCCTGAGCCAAGAATGAGATAAATGATGCAGCAATCTTCTGATCTGTTGAAGATGACTTTGCATTTACGCTCAAGATAAATGTGTTGTTTGTGATGCCCTGGTACAAAGGCTTTGAGTCAGTTGTAATAAGTGACATCATCTTCATCTTTCCAGACATTGATGGGTTGAGCTTTGTAACTGTGCTCATACCGAATGTTCCAGTTGGATAAATTGCAGCCTTACCTGAAGCAAAGTCAGCTGGTGCAACAGTGTCGTTGTAACCAGTTGGGTTTGCTGGGAAGCAACCTGAATCAGCCATTGCCTTGTACTTATTTGCCATTTCAACAAACCAAGGAGCTGTTAGATCAGCCTTGCCTGTATCGATAGCAAGAATACGAGCTTCCAATGTTGCTAGATCTGGAGCTGAGTTCATCAAGAATGAGTTGATGATCTGTCCCGCGTTACCGCGTGTAGCACCTGGCCATGCAAATGGAATGAATCCCGCTGCTTTAGCTGTCTTACAGAAAGCAAGTGTCTGGCTCCAAGTTGTTGGAACCTTCCAGCCCTGCTTTGCAAAAAGCTCTGCGTTGTACAGAGGGTTGTTGAATAGTGACTGGTATGGAAGTCCGTAGACCTTGCCATTTACTGTTCCAGGAGTCAGAGCTGATGAGATCACGTTCTGCTTCATGAAGCGCTGGTTTGAAAGATCTGCAAGCAATCCACCTGCGTAGAACTGGTTGAACTGTCCACCACGGCTAGTTACAAATACTGCAGCCTTCTTGTTTGGGCTGATCTTTGCGTAAGCCAAGTTGGTGTAGTCAACAGAGGTCATGATTACCTGGCTGATCTTTGTGCCTGGGTACTTTGCCTCGTACTTATCGATGATTCCCTGGAAAACAACCTTATCTTCTGGGCGCCAGTGGTGGAATTCAATTGATCCCTTTGGAGGAGTTGAAGTTGCAACAGGGTTTGCCTTAGTTGAACCAAGGCGAACACGTTGCCATGTTAACTTGCCATTTGAACCTTCAGTACAAATCAATGAAGTTGTCTTTTGACCTGTGCTGACGCCTTCATCTTTACATGCCTTACCAAAAACTTCTCCAGCTGCAAACGCCGATGGAAGTGATGTTGCAACAAGTGCAAACGCAATTGCAGCAGCAACTCCGAAACGACGAGCACTGAAGGAATTAGTTCCTTGAGTTTTCATTTTTATCCTTGCTATAGAGGGTTTGTTGTTGTTTACCATTCTGTGAGGGGTATCCCTAACATCTTTGCCATTTGGCGAATACCTGGTCGCACATCGATCCACGAGATGACCAAGTGGTGCGGGTATCCACCAGTGACTATTCCATTCACTAATGCAGCGGCATCAGGTTGAGTGATAACCGTTGCTGTATTGCCTTGGAAGTGATTGGGAGCTGGGATTGATTCCCCTCGGCTCACAACCATGCGTAAACCCGTGCTATTGCTCGGATCTACATCCCGATCAATGCGGAACAGTGTTACTGGTCCGGTCTTGAGCGGAAAATTACCTGCAACGCCTAGTTTGCGATTGCAGTGGATTGATTGCGTTGCATTCTTTGGATCAGCTGCAAGCTTTGTTGCTGCAGATCCGCAGTGCCACAAACGCACTAAACCTTGTGATGCATCTAGGTCGACGATATCTACCAAGTAGTTTTCATCTGATCCAAGTGCTTCGCACATCATCATTGTGACTGCGCCTAAAACATCGCGTTCGCAGGTAGTTACTGTGCCGCGGTCGGCAAGGCGTCCAAGTGATGAACAAATACATGCGCCCATCTCAGTTGGGAACTCAGGCCAGCAGCGAATTGCGATTGCATCGAGTAGCTCATCTTCACGCCACTTATCTAGAGCAACTTCTACGCCATAAACTTTTTTCGCCTCATCAACATTTACTGAAGCAAGTGATGGTTGTGCAGCAAGTGCACCGGCATACGCTAATTCACGTGCTTCTTCTTTAACCTCTGAGATTTTTCCAAAGGCATCATCAATTGTGATCTGACGAATATCTAAACCAAATAGCGAACGGATTTGCTGTGCGTCATAAACACATGGAGTAAAACCAATTGGTGCGTCTCCTACAGCGCCGATCTTCTTACCCTTCATCCAATCAAAAGCTTTTTGTGCATCTGCTTCAGAACCAAGTTCACCAGTTACATTCTTTGGAGTTGATGCTTCAGGTAACTTTCCTGCGAGCGCATCTGTAATCGCTGCACGCACTTGTGGCTCATCTGCGTTGCCGTGAATGTGACGAATAGATTGGCCAACATTCATCAACGCATGTGCTGCAAGATTTACACCACACATTGAATTCAACTTCAATCGCTCCCCGACCTGACCAGGTTCGCGCATTGACCATCCAAGAACAGGTCCCTTAACTTTTCCAAGGAGTTCAACCGCTGGTGATGCATCTGAAAATGAGGCCATAAATAAAATATGTAGATCAGCATCTGGAAGAGTTACCGCTGCGACATCTTCAACAGTCATCACAAGATCTGTTGGGCCCACAACCGTTGCCCCTAGCTCGGTAAGCAAAGCACGAGCGGAATCAAAGTTGGCTTGGGCGCATGTGAGGTCGAAGGTAGGACGCGCTAGTGCGACAAGAGCAACGGTGCTCATTAAACCTCCAGTGGTAAGACCTCTTGGCAGAGCGTGCCACTGGAATAGGTGGGAGTCAATGCTAGATGGGGGTTTTTACGCGTCGTTATAAGACTGTGATGCTGCCTATTTCTGAAGGAGAAAGGCTCTGGTCCGACCATTGACCTCAAAAGTGGGCCAATCTGGGTCGATCGTGAGCATCTTTACGCCTGAATCGGTGGCCACGATGGTGTCCTCAGCCTTCCAGCCCTTGCCCGTTGGGTTCCAGGCGATCGGTTGGTTAGGCGCAATCAAGCGTGCGCTGCCCTGATTAGCTGGCCAATCACGGGGCAGGAAGCCGGTTGGGCCACCTTGGTGGTGCTTGGTCCATTCATCGGCATCAAAGCCATTGGCTGGATATGCCGCAGTCGCAGCATTGATTGGATCTGAAAAGGGTTTACCAACAACTGTTGCATCTAGCAGTGCCGCTTCAACTTTAAAGATCGATGTGTAATCAGAAAGCATTTGATCGGTAACTAAACCAAATGTCACGATTCTTGTGACTGATGCGATGAGGCCCTTTCGCTTTGCACAAATTGAAGCAGATACTCGATTGCCCACTACGGCATCGGTTGGCAATGGATGTCTAAATTTATGAACACGTTCTTCGCCAGCAACACCCAAGAATGCAATTTCAAGATCTGCTTGCCACAAAGAGTGTGTAATCAAACCAGCAACATCGATTTCGCGATCTGTACTTTCTACCTGTTTCATCGCATTGCCCAATGCAACAGCTGCATCAACACAGATCTCTTTGTAACGTGCAAGATCGGAATCAATTAACGATGCGCGAATCATTTCGATCTCAACACCAAGATCAATACGATCTGCACCAGGTTGATCGCTTCCAACCTTTGAACCAGTTGGCAGAAGTGGATTGCGACCTTCTGACCATTTAATTGTTTGGACCGTTACTTCACTCGGTAACTCTTCGGCAATCAAACGCGGTGCTTCTACAACATTAGTGATTGCCTTTGCTGAATCGTGGGTGATGATTAAATCAAAGCAGGCCATATCAATTGTTGTTGGAACATGTGCACGCCCTGCAATCGCCCAGGCTAAATTTGGATTACGGCGCAATACAAAGGCATCAAGGCCTTTAGCTTTCATTAGCTCGCGAAGCGGCTGAATTCGTTGATTAAATGCGCTCATATCGCTGATGTTACAGGCGTCCTGCTTGGTGAACCCGCTTTAAGAACTCCTGAGTCTTTGGATTCTGCGGATTATGCAAGACCTGATCAGCTGTTCCGCGCTCAACAATGTTTCCTGACTCAAGGAAACACACCTCATCTGCAACCTGCGTTGCAAAACCCATCTCATGTGTTGCCAGAACCATCGTCATTCCATCGCTTTTGAGATCACGTACTGCACTAAGAACTTCATTCACCAAGACAGGATCTAGCGCTGATGTAACTTCATCAAGAAGAAGCAAACGTGGGCTAACCGCTAAAGATCTAATAATCGCAACACGTTGCTGCTGGCCACCACTAAGGCGATCTGGGTACTGATCTGCTTTGTCAGCTAAATCAAAACGCTTTAATAGGTGCATCGCATGTGAGTTTGCTTCATCTTTGCTCTTGCCATGAACCTTTATAGGCGAAAGGGTGATGTTTTCCAGAACCGTCTTGTGTGGGAAAAGGTTAAATGACTGGAAAACCATTCCTAAACGGCGTCGTACATCATCAACATTGATCAGTGGATCTGAGATCTCTTCGCCATCTAAAAAGATTTGTCCATCATCAATTGATTCCAGCAAGTTAATGCATCGAAGCAAGGTTGATTTACCCGATCCAGATGCACCAATCAAAACCGTTGCTGTGTGTTCTGGGACAGATAGCGAAAGATCCTTCAAGACAAGTTCAGATCCAAATGATTTACGCACATTTACGAGCTCTAAGACATTACTCATCAGATTGAACCTTCCGAGTTCTGAGCACTAGTGCGCTGTCTAATTGCTCTATCTGTGTAGCGGGTCATTGGAATAGTGATGAGTAAGAACAAGATTGCGGCCACCACATAAGGGGTGTAGTTAAAGGTTCGGCTGGCGTTGATTTGAGCTGCACGTACCGCATCAGTAACTCCCAGAATAGAAACAAGGCCAGTATCTTTCAGGAGCGAAACAAAGTCGTTGAGCAATGGTGGAACAACTCGGCGAATCGCTTGTGGAAGTACAACAAAGCGCATGGTCTGACCCGAAGTTAAACCTAGTGATCTGGCTGCAGCTCGTTGACTTGGGTGAATCGACAAGATTCCGCTTCGAATTACTTCTGCAACATATGCCGAGTAAGTAAGTACGACTGCAACTGTTCCTAAGAAAATTACATTGCTAGAAACTCCTCTCAGACCTAACGCCGGAACTCCAAAGCCAACCAACAAGATGATCAAAATTAGTGGTGCGCCACGAAAGATATCAACGTAAGCAGTAGCTAAAAATCTAAATGGGGTAAGTGCAGGAGACTTGGTAGTTCGCAATAGAGCAAGACCTAATGCAATAACTCCAATTGCTGCTCCCCCGATAAATGTGAGCTGCAGATTGATCCAAAGGCCCTTAATAACCGTTGGGAAAACCTCTTTGCCGTATTCGATATCAAAGAAGGTTGTTTTTACTGTTTCCCAACCTGGGCTTGTTACAAGAATTACAAGAAGAGTTCCTAAAACAAAAATGGAAGAAGCCGCAGCAATACCTGCTTGCTTGCGGCTTATTGCGCGCCGAGACTTCCGGCGTTGAATCTCACGTGAGCTTGGCGACCACGCAGAGCTTTGCTTCTCTGACATGGTCGCCAAACTACCGCTTCTACTTCTTATTCTCTATTAAGGCTTCAATACAGGAGCGCCAGCATCAGTTGCTAGCCACTTATCTGTAATTGCTGCCAATGTGCCATCTGCAGTGATTGCATCAACTGCGCCTGAAACACATGAAGTCAGCTTGCTTCCCTTTGAAAGCAAGAGACCGAACTGATCTCCTGAACCAGTTGATGGAAGCTGTCCAACGATTAGACCGTTAGGAACTTCAACTCCTGATAGGTAGAAAGCAGTTGGTAGATCTACTACTAGACCATCAATCTGCTTGTTCTTCAGTGCTGATACACCAGCTGCGTTGTCATTGAATACCTGTGGTGTTACACCGATCTGATTTTCAATTGCATCAAGTGAAGTTGTACCAACTGCTGCGCCAAGCTTTGCACCCTTTAGGTCAGCGATTGATGTCTTTCCATCGATCTTGCTTCCCTTGAATGAAACGATTGCTTGTGGAGCTGTGTAGTAAGGAGATGAGAAATCAACCGCTGCCTTGCGCTCTTCTGTAATTGAGAACTGCTGCAAGTTAAAGTCAAAGTTCTTCTCACCTGGTGTTACAGCTGAATCAAATGTTGTACGAACCCAAGTGACATCTGCTGCATCAAAACCGAGCTGCTTTGCAACTGCGTATGCAACGGCACCTTCAAAACCATTTTCGGTCTCTGGTGCATCATCAATGATCCATGGGTAGTAAGCAGGCTCGCCTGTTGCAATAGTTAGCTTGCCTTCAGTAACTGTTGCAAGATCTGCCTTTGCACATGATGCCGCCTCAGATGTTGCTGAATCTGATGATGAACATCCTGAAAGTGTTAGAGCTGCTGCAATTACAACAGCTGAAAATATTCCGAAACGCTTTTTCAACGTAATCTCCTAATGTGTCAGGGGATCATCACTAACCAAACTAACGGGTTAAGTGCAGTTAGTTAGACCCACGCTTGCCGATGATGGTGTCTATCGGCCTGGTCTTCACCCGGAGCACCCCGCCGCGGTGGAGGGTTGCCGTCCAGTTAGCCGGGGCTTGATGCTGGAACTCGTGACCATTGCAAATGTTATTGGTCGGTATGCGAGTTGTCGAAATGCAAATGAGAGGCAGAAAATAACTGGTGGCGGGTGAAGGATTTGAACCTTCGAAGGCAGAGCCGGGGGATTTACAGTCCCCTCCCATTGGCCGCTCGGGCAACCCGCCAAGGTCGAACAAGTACTGCGGCAATTATGGATAGTGCGAGGGGAAAGGATACCTTAGGCAGGTACACGCACAAAATGCGTTTTTAGAGTGAAGGAGCCATCACCATGGCAGCAGATAGCAGTTTCGACGTAACCTCCAAGATCGACCGTATGGAGCTCGATAACGCCATTAATCAGGCGGTCCGAGAAATTGAGACCCGCTTTGATTTCAAAAACACAGGTTCAAAGATTGAACTTGAAGGCGACAAAGTTTTGATTGAAGCAGATACTGAAGAGCGTGCAAAGGCTGCTTTAGATGTTGTGAAGGACAAGATGATCAAGCGTGGAGTTTCATTGAAGCACCTTGATGCTGGTGAGCCACAACTATCAGGAAAGATTTACAAAATCGCTGCTCCTTTGAAGGAAGGCATCTCAACTGAGAATGCCAAGAAGATTGCAAAGAAGATTCGTGATGAGGGTCCAAAATCTGTAAAGACTCAGATCCAGGGCGATGAACTTCGTGTGACTTCAAAGAGCCGCGATGATCTGCAGGAAACTATGGCCATGATCAAAGATGGTGGCTGGGACTTTGCTGTTCAATTCACGAACTTTAGATAATTGAGTAAAAACAAGCTCGGCCTTTTATTTGGCATAAGTGCATACTCTTTATGGGGTGCATTTCCTCTTTACTGGCCGCTGCTTGAACCAGCCAATCCCCTAGAAATCGTTTCGCACCGTGCGGTGTGGACTTTAGTTTTTTGCTTCATAGTTCTTGCCGCAACCAAGGCCCTGAAATCTACCCTTGCAACTTTGAAACGTCCCACCGTTGCAATAAAACTATTTCTCTCATCTATGTTGATTTCGATTAACTGGTTGGTTTATATCTGGGCAACGAACAATGAGCATGTAGTCGAAGCATCGCTGGGGTACTACATCAATCCATTGATCATAATTGGCTTTGGAGTGATTTTCTTAAAGGAAAAGATGCGTCCACTTCAGTGGGCAGCTGTAACAATTGCATCTATTGGTGTCTTGGTATTAACCGTTGATTACGGTCGCCTGCCATGGATCGCTTTAGCTTTGGCGATTTCATGGGGTAGTTACGGCCTCATCAAAAAGCAGCTAGGACTAGGAGCGCTCGAGGGTCTTGCAATCGAAACCCTTATCTCATCTGTCTTCTACCTGGCATACCTGATTTATATAGGTAATCAAGGCACTGGCCAGTTTGGCCATGGATGGGGCCTAACCACACTGCTAATCAGCGCTGGCGCAGTTACCGCTATTCCGCTTCTCCTGTTCAATGGCTCTACAAACAGACTTCCATTTACAACAATCGGATTGCTTCAGTACATAACTCCAACACTTCAATTTTCGATTGGCGTGTGGGTTCTCAATGAGGATATGCCAACAGCTCGTTGGATTGGTTTCTTAATTATTTGGGCGGCGCTAGTAACGCTTGCGATTGATTTGATTAAATCAAGCAGAACGGTCAATAACAGCATCGCATAGCGACATGAGCGCACCGGTTGCATCATTGATTGGCAATGGACCTAGTGCACTGCGAGCCTCTTTAGCGATCATAAACAATTGCTCACGAGATTCATCAAGTGCTTTGTGATTGCGAAGTGCAACCAAAACCTGCTGGACAGTGGCTTCATCTTCAATCGGAGCACTGAGCAATCTCTTCAGATCAGCATCTGCTGGATCATTTGATTTCATGACATTCAAAGTTACAAGTGTTGGAACGCCTTCACGCAAATCTGTTCCCGGAGTCTTGCCTGATTGATTTGATTCACTAGCGATATCAATAACATCATCTGCTAACTGGAAGGCAACGCCAATCTTTTCACCAAAGATTGTCACTGTGTCAGTAATTTCTGCAGGTGCACCCGAAATCATTCCGCCATAACGTGCAGATGCAGCGATCAATGAACCTGTTTTATCTGCAACAACCTTGAGGTAATGCTCTAGCGGATCTTGTCCAGGGTTAGGTCCCTGAGTTTCCATAATCTGTCCGATTACTAAACGCTCAAAAGTGCGCGCTTGTAAGCGAACAGCTGCCGGGCCAAGGTCAGCTAATAGATCAGATGATTTTGCAAAGAGAAAATCTCCAGTCAAAATTGCGATTGTGTTCCCCCAACGCATATTGGCGCTTTCAACTCCACGACGAAGTGGTGCTTCATCCATAACATCATCGTGATACAGGGTTGCTAGGTGTGTAATCTCGCAAGCAACAGCTGCGGCGATGACTCCTTGGCCAGATGGATCACCATATTGAGCGGTTAAAAGGGTCAATAAGGGGCGTAAACGCTTGCCTCCGGCCGCTACAAGGTGGTGTGCGGTCTCATCAACAAATGGGTACTCGCTACGAGTGTGACTACGTAGCAGAGATTCAACCTCTGCCATTCGGCTTATTAGGTGCGCCTCTAATGCTGGCGCAACATTGGGAATGCCAAAGGTGGACATTAGCGAATGAAGATAGCTAAGTCGCTAATGAAATCAAGTACTGGTGCTGGATAGATTCCCAAAACCAAAGTGATTACCGCAGAGATAACAACAGTTGCGCGGGTAAGAATTGAAGGAATTTCCACCGCTGTTCCATCTTCAACCGCATCTGTGAAGAACATCAACACAATGACGCGAATGTAGAAGAAGGCTGCAATCGCACTTGAGAGCACACCGGTGATAACTACCGCTGTTGCACCATTTTCATATGCTGCAGAGAAGATTGAAAACTTTCCGATGAAACCACTTGTTAGTGGGATTCCAGCAAAAGCTAATAGGAAGAGAGCAAAGGCAGAGGCTGCAAATGGTGAACGCTTTCCAAGACCCTTCCAGCGATTGAGATCGGTAACTTCGCCAGCTGAATCTCGAACTAAGGTCACAACTGCAAAACCACCAACTGTTGCAACACCGTAAGCAAATAGGTAGAAGATCGTTGCATCAAGACCAGCCTTGTTAAGGGCGATAATTCCTGAGAGCAAGAAACCTGCGTGGGCAATTGATGAGTACGCCAACATACGCTTTACATCGCGCTGCGAAATAGCAACAAGAGATCCAAGCAACATGCTGATGATTGCAATGGCAGAGATGATTGGAGTCCAAGACCATTCTGCGTTGGCAAATACTGTGTAAAAGATTCGAAGCATCGCACCAAAGGCTGCAACCTTTGTTGCCGCTGCCATAAAGGCTGTGATCGGAGTAGGTGCACCTTGGTACACATCTGGTGACCATGAGTGGAATGGAACTGCACCGACCTTGAAGAGCAATCCAATTGATAGGAATGCCATACCGATCAAGAGCAGAACATCATTTCCACTGCCACCAATTACTGATTCACGGATTCCTGCAAAGGTAATTGAGCCTGAGTAACCGTATAAATACGCTGCTCCGAAGAGGAAAAATGCTGAGGCAAATGAGCCCAAGAGGAAGTACTTAAGCGCTGACTCTTGTGATGCCAAACGGCGGCGGCGAGAAAGCCCCGCCATCAAGTACAACGGCAATGAAAGCATTTCAAGTGCAACAAAGAGCATGATCAAATCACTTGCGATTGGGAAGATCATCATTCCGGAAACAGCAAACAAGGTAAGCGGATAAACCTCTGTGACCTGGTTTCCAGCTTGTGCTGCTTCACGCTCTTCTGCAGATCCCGGAAGAGCTGCAGCAAGTGGTGTGAAATGCTCTGTATCGGCGATTAAGAAGATTGAAATAATCGCAATAACAAGAATTGATCCCTGTAGCAGAACCGCAGGACCATCGATTACAAGTGATCCCATCGCTGGAGTTAATGATTGCTCTCCACGAATTCGCCATACCTGGAACAAAGAAAGCATGAGCGTTCCAAGTGTAAGCGTTAACTGAACCACTGGACGCAGAGCCTTAGAGACAAATGCTTCGACGAGAACACCGATAAGTGCTCCACCAAGCAAAATCAAGATTGGTGAAAGTAATGTGTATGAAAGAACTGGTGCTGTAAATGTCATTACTTGTCCCCAATACTTGGTACAGGATCAGTGAACCCCATTTGTGAGATCACATGCTTAGCTGCTGGGTTAATTACATTCAGAAGCGGTGATGGGTAGAAGCCCAAAACAACAATGATTGCAATTACCGGTGCGATTGCTAGCTTCTCTCGAAGGTTGAGATCCTTAAGATTTTCATTACCTGCAGTTGTTGGACCATGCAACGCCTTTTGAACTGGAATCAAAATGTACAGCGCGGCCAAAACAATTCCAAAGGTCGCAATAATTGCGTGCACTGGATAGCGAGTAAATGTTCCAACTAGAACAAGGAACTCGCTAACAAAGCTGGAAAGTCCCGGAAGTGCCAGCGATGACATTCCTGCAATAAAGAAGCTCCATGCCATTACAGGAGTAACTCGTTGCAAGCCACCAAAGTCAGAGATCGTTGAAGATCCACGACGTGCAATCATCCAGCCAGCTACTAGGAATAGTGCTGCGGTGGAGAATCCATGGTTAAACATGTACAAAGTTGCTCCGCTTTGAGCCTGGCTTGTCATCGCAAAGATACCCATTGTGATGAAACCGAAGTGAGAGATCGATGTGTAGGCGATCAATCGCTTAATGTCTTTCGCGCCAATAGCAAGGAAAGCACCGTAAACAATTGAGATAACAGCCAAGATCATAATCAAAGGTGTAAATGTCTTACTAGCCTCTGGGAACAAGGTGAGGCAGTAACGGATCATTCCAAATGTTCCGACCTTGTCGAGAACTCCCAACAACAAAACAGATGTTCCTGGTGTTGCTGATTTTGCTGCATCTGGCAACCAGGTATGGAAAGGCCATACCGGAGCCTTGATTGCAAAGGCGATGAAGAAGCCAAGGAACAACAGGTTCTGAGTTGTTGAACTCATTTGAAGTTGTGACAATTTGTCTAGATCAAATGTGTGTCCACCTTGTGCACCTGACATCACATACAAGGCGATGATTGATGCAAGCATCAACAATCCACCAAATAATGAGTACAACAGGAACTTAACAGCAGCTGCAGAACGTTCTCCTGTGCCGTATCCACCAATAAGGAAGTACACAGGGATCAACATCGCTTCGAAGATCACGTAGAACAAGAAGAGATCAGTTGCTGCAAATACACCAATCATCATTGTTTCAAGAACAAGGATCAGCACATAGAAAGTCTTAACGCTCCATCGTCCACCGTGCGCTTCATTCCATCCAGCAAGCACAACAACTGGTGCAAGGATCGTTGACATCAAAATCAAAACAAGTGCGATCGCATCCACGCCTAGCGCGAAGTTAATTCCAAAGCTTGGAATCCATGCGTAACTTTCAACAAACTGCAGATCAACATTGTCACGTTGGAATCCGACGGCCATTGCAATGGTTGCTGCCATTACAACAAGAGTTGTTCCTAGCGCTGCTTGCTTTGCAGCCTTTTCATTGCTCTTTGGAAGGGCAGCGATGATTGCTGCACCTGCAAGAGGTAGAAGCATTAATAGTGATAACCACTTCATTACTGAACCACCACCCAAATAGCGCCGATTAACGCAATTGCGCCAACCAAAATCATTGCTGCATAGCTGCGAACATAGCCATTTTGTAGGCCGCGCATTGCTGACCCTGAGCCCATTGCTACCTGACCGACGCCACGAACTGCACCATCGATAACAGCATCATCTGCTGCAACCAAGGTTGTTGTTAACGCTTGGCCAGGACGCATGAATACAGCTTCATTGAAGCGATCCTGCATCAAATCTTGACGTGCAATCTTGGTGAAGATTGAAACATTCTCAGGAGCAACTGATGAAACATCCTGACGTGCATACTTAAAGAACGCAATCGCGACACCAATTGCCACCATTGTCAGCGCCATTGCAGATACAACGATCGGCTCAAATAAATGAGCTTCGTGCTCTGCATGGTGATCAAACAGTGGGTGCAACCAGTTTTCCAAAGCATCACCACGTGAAAGTAGGAAACCAGATGAAACCGATCCAATTGCAAGAACTGCCATTGGTAACCACATGAGCCATGGTGACTCGTGTGGATGGGCATCATCATCCCAACGCTTTGTTCCGGTGAATGTAAGGATCATGACGCGAGTCATGTAGAAGGCAGTGATTGCTGCACCGATCAGAGTTGTTACACCAAGAATAATTCCCTTGGCTCCCCCAGCGTTAAACGCTGTTTCAATAATCATGTCCTTGGAATAGAAACCAGCAAATGGTGGAACACCCAAAATTGCAAGATATCCAAGACCGAATGTCACAAAGGTAATTGGCATGAACTTACGAAGCGCGCCGTATTTGCGCATGTTTACTTCATCATTCATTCCGTGCATAACAGAACCTGCACCCAAGAACATTCCTGCCTTGAAGAAGCCGTGTGTCAGCAAGTGCATGATTGCAAAGGCGTAACCAACTGGACCCAGGCCAGCTGCAAGAATCATGTAACCGATCTGCGACATTGTTGAAGCAGCAAGTGCCTTCTTAATGTCATCTTTAGCGGTACCGATTAATGCACCAAACATCAAAGTAATAGCACCAACAATTACAACTAATAGCTGCGCAGTAGGTGCTGCATCAAATACAAAGTTAGAGCGAGTAATTAAGTACACGCCAGCAGTAACCATGGTTGCAGCGTGAATAAGTGCAGAAACCGGGGTTGGACCCGCCATCGCATCGCCCAACCATGCTTGCAATGGGAACTGAGCTGATTTACCAGCTGCAGCGACAAGAAGCATGATTCCCATACCTGTTAGCGCTGCTTCAGATGCATGGTGTGCATGCTCTTGAACGCCAGCAAATGAAACCGTACCCATAGTTGCAAAGGCGATCATGATTGCAAATGACAATCCCATATCGCCGATACGGTTCATAACAAAAGCTTTTTTAGAAGCAGTTGCATATGCAGGCTTTTGATTCCAGAAACCAATAAGTAGGTAAGAAGCAAGACCCACGCCTTCCCAACCAACATAAAGGTTGAGGTAGCTATCACCTAGAACCAAGAGCAACATCGCTGCGATGAAGAGGTTTAGGTATGCAAAGAATCGACGACGATCTTTGTCATGAGACATGTATGAGATTGAATAAATGTGGATCAGTGTTCCAACACCTGTGATCAGAAGAACGAAGCAGATAGACAGCTGATCAAGTAGCAACCCTGCATCAACCTTGAACTCTCCAACATTGATCCACTCAAACAACTTTTGACCGATGGGACGTTGTTCAGTTGGGCGATCCAGCATCAACATCAGTTGATACAGGCCTACGCCAAATGAAGAAGCAGACATCGCTGTACCTAGTAGGTGTCCCCACTTATCGGCGCGACGTCCAGCTAATAGAAGAATTGCGGCACCAGCCAATGGCAGTGCGATTAAGTAAACGAGCGAGGTTGAAGTAGTCATCGTTATCGCTTCAACAAACTAGCATCATCAACAGATGCTGATCGGCGTGATCGATAGATCGTCACGATAATTGCTAGACCAACTACTACTTCGCAAGCAGCAACGACCATGGTGAAGAAGGCCATAACTTGGCCATCTAGATCGCCGTTAATGCGAGAAAAAGTCACAAAAGAGAGGTTTGCAGCGTTGAGCATGAGCTCAATGCACATGAAAACAACGATGGCATTGCGGCGAACAACAACGCCGACAGCTCCGATAGTAAAGAGGAGCGCTGAGATGTAAAGGTAATTAGCAGCGTTCATTACTTCTCCTCCTCAATCTGAGTATTAACTTCAGCTAAGTCGAAGCTCTTGTAATCCAACATATCTCCACGAGCCTCAAGGCTTGCGTTAACCGATGTTGGAGCAGGAGTTCCATCTGGAAGAAGTGCTGGAACATCTACCGCGTTGTGACGGGCGTAAACACCTGGACCAGGAAGTCCTGCTGCGCTACCCAAAGATTCACCGCGGAAACGATTGATTGATAGTTGACGCTGTGTTGGGCGAACAGTTGTGCGCTGGTGATGCGCAAGAACCATTGCACCCATGGCAGCGGTAATCAGCAGCGCTGACACAACCTCAAATGGGAAGACATAAGTGGAGAACAATTCCTTTGCAATTCCTTGAACATTGCCATCTGCATTAGCTGCAGACAAACCAATCGCTTGGCGACCCAAAGTCGCACGGCCTAGAAGTGAAACCATCAATCCACCAAAACCAACCGCGGCGGTGATCGCAATTGGACGAAGACCGGCGATGGTTTCAGTTAATGAATCAGATGAATCAACACCGACCAACATCAAAATAAAGAGGAAGAGCATCATTACCGCACCGGTGTAAACAACAACCTGAACGATTCCGAGGAATACCGCATCCTGTGCGATGTAGAAGATTGCCAAAACAACCATTACAAAAGCCATCAAGATTGCGGAGTGAACAGCTTTCTTGACGAGCAACATTCCAAGTGCTGCAACAACAGCCATCGGTCCAAGAATCCAAAACATAATTGCTTCAGGCTGTGCAGTCTGACCAACTTCAAGAGCTAGTTGCATCATGGTTGACCATCCGTTGCCTGTGATGGGTGCGCACCCTTCACATCACCGTTGTAATAGTTGGTATCAGTCATATCTGGATACATAGGGTGTGGAGGCATAAGCATTCCTTGGCGCAAAGGAGCCAATAAATCCTGCTTTTCAAAGATCAGCTTTGCACGAGTGTCATCGGCCAGTTCATACTCATTTGTCATTGTTAATGCGCGAGTAGGGCACGCTTCAATACACAATCCGCAGAAAACGCAGCGAAGGTAGTTAATTTGATACACCTTGCCGTAGCGCTCACCAGGAGACATACGGTTTTCTTCAGTGTTGCTTTCACCTTCAACATAAATTGCATCTGCAGGACATGCCCAAGCGCAGAGTTCGCAACCGATGCACTTCTCTAAACCATCTGGGTGACGATTAAGTTGGTGACGACCATGGAAACGCTCTTCAGTTGGTGCCTTAACTTCTGGATACTCAACGGTCAAAGGCTTCTTGAACATCGTTGAGAAGGTAACCCAAAATCCCTTCATGTGGCCCAAGAAGCCAACTGAAGGTGTTTGTTCTACTTCGTAAAATTCAACATCGTTGATGCCAAGATCTTTTGGCTTTAACGGTTCGAGGTTTTCAGCCACGGTCGCCTCCTGTGTTTTTTGAGACATTAATAGTTGAAACCTCCATAGGTAATGAAGGAACAGCAAATGAAGGAGCCGCCTTGTTGTCGCCATCGGCCACAGCTGCTTGCTTTTTCTTCTTTGAATTTTCAAATCCGATATTGACCGCCATGATCAGAACCACCACGGTGCTTGCAAATGCTATTACTACTGAACGTGGTGCGCCCTGTAGTGAAAGAACGCGCAATGTTGCAACAACCAAGATCCAAAGAATTGAAATTGGAATCAGAACCTTCCAACCAAACTGCATGAACTGGTCGTAACGAAGACGTGGAAGTGTTCCGCGTAGCCAAACAAATACGAAGAAGAAGGTAATTACCTTGGCGAAGAACCAGACCGCGGTGAACCAGCCACCCAGCCAAGCTTCAGTAAAACCAAGCCCTGGAGGGGCTTTATAGCCACCGAGGAACAAGGTGGTTGCAAGAGCTGAAACCGCAACGATGTTGACGTACTCAGCAAGGAAGAACAAAGCGAACTTGAGTGATGAGTATTCAGTGTGGAAACCACCAACCAGCTCGCCTTCTGCTTCTGCAAGGTCAAAAGGTGCACGATTTGTTTCACCAACCATTGAGATCGCATAGATCGCAAATGAAGGGAAGAGCACTACTGCGTACCACCATGAAGATTGAGCTGCAACGATGTCTGATGTTGACATCGAACCTGCGTAGATAAAGACGGCAACAAGTGAAAGTCCCATTGCAATTTCATATGAAATAACTTGCGCGCTTGAGCGCAAACCACCAAGCAGTGGATAAGTAGATCCTGAAGACCAACCCGCTAAAACGATTCCGTAAACACCAACAGATGCGATGGCAAGAATGTAAAGAACTCCCACTGGAAGGTCGGTTAATTGCATCGCAGTCTTCTGGCCAAACATTGTGACTTCACCGGTAATTGGAATAACCGCGAATGACATGAACGCTGTTGTTGCACTGATGATTGGTGCTAAAACAAATACAACCTTGTCTGCAGCTGTAGGAATGATGTCTTCCTTGAGCGCTAACTTCACACCATCTGCAAGAGCTTGAATCAAACCAAATGGTCCTACGCGGTTTGGTCCTGGACGCTGCTGCATGCGACCAACGATGCGACGCTCTGCCCAAACAGACATCAAAGTTAGAAGCACGCAGATCACAAATACAAAAAGCGCTTTGACGGCAATGAGCCAGCCTGGATCTGCTCCAATGAGTTGTGCAGTTGTCATGCCTTCACCACCGTAACTACTGCGCCATGTGCGACGCCTAGGTTTACCAACAATTGAGAACCACGTGAATTACGTGGTGCCCAGACAGCATCATCATGAATATTTTCAACAAGAGCTGAAAGGGTTACAGAGCCTTGCGCAGTAGAGATTTTTAGCTGATCTCCATCGACAACGCCCATTGATTGAGCACGCTTTGGAGAGATCACAGCAACTGTTCTGCGAGCTGTTCCAGCTAAGTGCTCTTCGCCCTCTTGCAAAGTTCCAAGATCCAACAAGCGGCGCCATGAAGTAATCAGAGCTTGATCTCCATTGAGTGCAGGTTGTGCTTGTGCAGAAACCTTATTAAATGTTGCGCGTGCACCATCCCATGCACCAAGAGATGCAATCTCCTTAGCCGCTGCAGTTACAGTTCCAAGGTTGAGTGAGATTCCCATTTCATCGGCGATCATAGAAAGAATTCTTAAATCGCTGCGATTAAGTGAATCAGCAACCGCCGCATCAAATGAGCGAGCACGACCTTCCCAGTTAAGGAATGATCCAGATTTTTCTGTTACCGCTGCAACTGGCAGAACAACATTTGCGCGAGCTGTTACCGCACTTGGTGCGATTTCAAGTGAGACAACAAATGCTTTCTCCAATGCAGAAAGTGCAGCTTGGCTATTGTCGCCATCGAGTGGATCTACTCCACCAACAACAAGTGCACCAATCTGTCCTGCATGTACCGCATCAATAATCTGTGAGGTTGAACGACCAACTTCAGCTGGAATTGAATCTGTATTCCATACAGCTGCGATATCAACACGAGCTGCAGCATCTGTTACTGGACGACCACCTGGCAAAAGATTTCCAATTGCTCCAGCTTCGATCGCACCACGTTCACCAGCGCGACGTGGAATCCACGCAAGCTTTGCACCAGTTGAATCAGCAAGTGCTGCAACAGCGCTCAGTGATCCTGCGCTTTCAGCTGCGCGCTCTCCGACAAGGATTACCGACTTATCGGTCAACTTCTGTGAAGCAATTGCTGCAGCTTCTTGCCCTGGGGCAACCTTTACAAACTCAGCCTTGAGCTTGTCTACCGCAATAGATTCCTTAGAACCGATTGAAACAACCTTCAAAGCACGCTTGCGGAACTGCTTATTGATACGTAGGAAAACAATTGGTGACTCTTCTTCTGGCTCAAAACCAACTAGAAGAACTTGATCAGCCTTATCAATATCGCGGTAGGTAGTTGATGATCCAACAACTCGTGATGCGATGAATTCGCGTTCTTCATCTGATGAAAGACGTGAACGGAAATCAATGTCATTGGTACCTAATGCAACACGTGCAAACTTGCTATATCCATATGCATCTTCAACAGTTGCACGGCCACCAACAAGAACGGCAGCCTTTGCAGATTTAAGTCCTTCTGCAGCAACAGCAAGTGCTTCTGGCCATGATGCTTCAACAAGTTCTCCTGATGCATTACGGATCATTGGAACTTTTAGACGATCTACCGCGGTTACATACTTAAATGCCCAACGACCCTTATCGCAGTTCCACTCTTCGTTAACTGATGCATCTTCTCCAGCTAGGCGACGCAAAGTCTTTCCGCGGCGAACATCGGTGCGCATATCGCAACCAGATGCACAGTGCTCACATGCAGATGGAGTTGAAACTAAATCAAATGGACGTGCGCGGAATCGGTATGCCGCACCAGTAAGTGCACCTACTGGACAGATTTGAACTGTGTTTCCAGAGAAGTAAGACTCAAATGGTTGATTCTCGTAGATACCAACTTGCTGCAATGCACCGCGCTCATTCAAAGTAATGAATGGATCGCTAGCTATCTGCTCAGAGAAACGTGTGCAACGAGCGCAGAGAACGCAACGTTCGCGATCTAGAAGAACTTGTGAAGAGATATTGATTGGCTTTTCAAATGTTCGCTTAACGCCTTCAAAACGTGAAGAGCCTTGACCGTTGCTCATCGCCTGATTCTGAAGTGGGCACTCGCCACCCTTGTCACACACAGGGCAATCAAGTGGGTGATTTACAAGCAAAAGCTCCATAACTCCACGCTGTGCTTTTTCAGCGACAGGTGAGGTTAATTGGGTCTTTACGATCATTCCTGGCTCTACCGGAATTGTGCAAGAAGCTTGTGGCTTTGGAAATGCGCGACCGTTGATTTCAATGTCGACGAGACATTGGCGACATGCGCCAACTGGATCTAGAAGTGGATGATCGCAGAAACGTGGAATTTGAATTCCAAGTTGCTCTGCAGCACGAATAACAAGGGTTCCCTTTGGAACTGATACTTCAAACCCGTCAATTACGACGGTGATCATCTCTGAAACTTCAGTACTCACTTATGCACCTGCCCCAACAAATAGTGTTGATGCAACTGGATCAAATGGGCATGCTCCATTTGTAAGGTGAGCGATGTACTCATCGCGGAAATACTTGATTGAAGATGTAATTGGGCTAGTTGCTCCATCACCAAGTGCGCAGAAAGAACGTCCCATGATGTTGTCGCAAAGATCCAGCAACTTAGCAAGATCTGCTTCAGTTCCCTTACCTTCTTCAAGATCACGAAGGATCTGAACTAACCACCAAGTACCTTCACGGCACGGTGTGCACTTTCCACATGATTCATGCTTGTAGAACTCAGTCCAACGAAGCACTGCACGAACAACGCATGTTGTTTCATCAAAGATTTGTAGCGCTTTAGTTCCAAGCATGGAACCTGCAGCGGCAACACCTTCGTAATCCAAAGGAACATCAAGGTGTGCATCTGTAAATAGTGGTGTTGAAGATCCACCTGGTGTCCAGAACTTCAACTTATGTCCTGGGCGAACTCCACCTGCAAGCTCCAAAATCTCTCGCAATGTGATTCCAAGTGGTGCTTCAAACTGTCCAGGATTAGCAACATGTCCTGACAGCGAATAAAGAGTTGTTCCCTTGCTCTTTTCAGTTCCCATTGATTGGTACCACTCGGCACCATTCATAACAATCGCAGGAACAGCTGAGATTGATTCAACATTGTTTACAACTGTTGGACGTGCATAAAGGCCTGCAATTGCAGGGAAAGGAGGGCGTAAACGAGGCTGTCCGCGGAAACCTTCTAATGAATCAAGAAGGGCGGTTTCTTCACCACAGATGTAAGCGCCTGCACCAACATGCAGAACAACATCGATTCCATTTCCAAGAATTCCTGCTGCATAGGCATCGGCGATAGCTTGATTCATGCGACGAGCAACATGTGTTACTTCTCCGCGAATATAAATAAATGCATGCTTTGCACGGATTGCGTGACAGGCGATGATGCAACCTTCAACAAGAACATGTGGGTTAGCCATAAGCAGCGGCATATCTTTACAAGTGCCTGGCTCTGACTCATCTGCGTTAACAACTAAGTAGTGATCCTTGTTATCGCCTTGTGGAATAAATCCCCACTTCATTCCTGTTGGGAAACCTGCTCCACCACGACCGCGAAGTCCTGAATCCTTAACAAGTTGAATAACCGCATCTGGATCCATTGCTAACGCTTTTTCAGCAGCCTTGTATCCACCATGACGCTTGTAACCTTCAAGAGTAAATGAATCTTTTTCATCCCAGTGTGCAGATAAAACCGGAGCTAGCTTTGTCATTACTTGCCCTCTTTCGAAAGTTTCAAACCAAGCAATGTTGGCTCTCCTGCTTGAACACCTTCGTGTGCAAGTCCATCATTTAATCCAGCAAGAACAGCAGATGCTTCTTTGTATGTAACTAAACGATTAGGTCCACGAGTTGGTGGCTTTGGATTACCTGCGCGCATTGAATCAACTAATTCTTTTGCAGACTCAACTGTCTGGTTGTCGTAAAACTCCCAGTTAGCCATCACAACAGGTGCATAATCACATGCCGCGTTACATTCGATGTGTTCCAATGAAACTTTTCCATCAGCTGTAACTTCATCATTACCAATTCCAAGGTGATCCTTGAGTGAAGCAAAAATTGCATCTCCACCCATAACTGCACACAAAGTATTTGTACAAACACCCACGTGATACTCGCCTACCGGAGTTGGTTTGTACTGGGTGTAAAAGGTAGATACGGCAGTGACTTCAGCGGCTTCTAGCTGAAGCAGCTTCGCAATGACTTCGATTCCTTCATTGGTCACATACCCAGCCTTTGATTGAACAAAGTGAAGCAAAGGCATGATTGCAGAACGAGAACGTGGATAACGCTTAATAATCGATTCCATGACTTGTAGATCTTCAGTTGAAAATGCCATTAGCGATCAACGCCTCCCATAACTGGATCGATCGAAGCAACTGCACCAATAATGTCGGCAACCATTCCGCCTTCGCTCATTGCAGCTGTTGCTTGCAAATTATTAAATGATGGTTCGCGGAAGTGAACGCGATATGGCTTTGTGCCACCATCTGAAACAACTGATGCACCGAGCTCACCGCGAGGGGATTCAATTGCTACATATGCCTGACCGGCAGGAACATGGAAACCTTCTGTAACAAGTTTGAAGTGGTGGATCAAAGACTCCATTGATGTGCCCATGATCTGGCGAATGTGATCAAGTGAGTTACCAAGTCCATCGCCACCGAGAGCTAGCTGTGCAGGCCAAGCAATCTTCTTGTCAGCAACCATAACTGGAGCACCTTCAAGTTTTTCTAACTTGTCAACGCACTGTTCGATGATACGAAGTGATTGTTCTAATTCATTCATACGAATTAAGAAGCGACCGTAAACATCGCAGGTATCAGCTGTTACAACATCAAAGTTGTAGTTTTCATAACCGCAGTACGGTTGAAGCTTACGAAGATCCCAAGGCAAACCAGTTGAACGAAGAACAGGTCCTGTGATTCCAAGAGTTGTACAACCTGCTAGATCTAGGTAACCAATCCCTTGTGTGCGCTTCATCCAAATTGAGTTACCAATAAGAAGGGTTGCATTTTCCTTAAAGTTCTTGCGCATCAACTTAACGCCTTCGCGAATCTTTGTTAACGCACCCTCTGGAAGATCCTGCTGAACTCCACCTGGACGGATATACGCCATGTTCATGCGAAGTCCTGTGATCATTTCAAAGATCTCAAGCACAGTCTCGCGCTCACGGAAAGCAAAGAACATAGGGCTAATTGCACCTAATTCGAGCGCTCCTGTACCCAGCGCAACCATGTGTGAAGAAATACGGTTGAGTTCCATCATCATCACGCGGATGACACTTGCACGCTCTGGAACATCATTTGTAATTCCCAAAAGCTTTTCAACAGCCAAGCAGTATGCGGTTTCATTGTGCAAAGGTCCTAGGTAATCCATTCGAGTAACAAATGTTGTTCCCTGGGTCCAGCTGCGGTACTCCATGTTCTTTTCAATACCTGTGTGAAGGTATCCAATTCCTGCACGAGCTTCAGTGATTGTTTCGCCTTCTAGCTCTAGAACTAGGCGAAGCACACCGTGTGTTGATGGGTGCTGTGGACCCATGTTGACGACAACACGTTCTTCTTTAGTTGCACCAATATCTTGAACAAGTGCATCCCAGTCTCCACCTGTAACAGAGAAAACTTTTCCTTCGGTGGTTTCACGCGAAGGTGCGTATGGATCAAAAGTTGTCACTTGTAGCTCCTTCTTTCACTAGGAGGTGGCGTCGTAGCGCCCTTGTACTCAACAGCGATTCCGCCCAATGAGTAATCCTTACGTTGTGGGTGACCTTCCCAGTCATCTGGCATCAGAATGCGAGTTAAACCTGGGTGACCATCAAAAATAATTCCGAACATGTCAAATGTTTCGCGTTCATGCCAGTTGTTACCAGCCCATACCTCTACAACAGATGGAATATGTGCGTCTCCATCTGGAGCTGAAACTTCCAAACGGATTCGCTGATTCTTAGTCAATGAAAGCAATGGATAAACGGCATGAAGTTCGCGACCAGTTTGTTCTGGATAATGAACGCCATTAACTCCCATGCACATTTCAAACTTCAACTTATCGCGAAGAATGAAGGCAACTTCAACTAACTTTTCACGCTTTACATGAAGTGTTAATTCACCGCGATCGACAACAACGCGTTCAATTGCATCTGAAAAATCTGGGTATGCGCGCTCGAGGTCATCGGCAATCTCATCAAAATATGAGCCGTATGGGCGCTCAGAAGAGCCAAAATTAACCGCTTGGCGAACTAATCCGCCGTAGCCAGATGTATCTCCTGTGCCCTTTGCACCAAACATCCCGTCTGTCATGCAAGCAAGCCCTTCATCTCGTGGGTTGGCTTTGCATTCATCGCTGCAAGTTCAACTTCCTTGATGATTTGGGCACGGTTTGCGCCAAGCTTTGTGTCATTGATCTGTTCCTGCAATTTGATAATCGCATCAAGCAACATTTCAGGGCGTGGTGGGCAACCAGGTAGGTAAATATCAACTGGAACAACGTGATCTACACCTTGAACAATTGCGTAGTTATTGAACATTCCGCCTGAAGATGCACATGCACCCATTGCTAGAACCCACTTTGGTGCAGACATTTGATCGTAAATCTGACGCAATACTGGAGCCATCTTGTTTGATACACGACCAGCAACAATCATTAAATCTGCTTGGCGTGGGGATGCGCGGAAAACTTCACTACCGAAACGTGCAATGTCGTACTTAGCAGCTGAGCCAACAGCCATCATTTCGATTGCACAGCATGCAAGACCAAATGTTGCAGGCCACAAAGAGTTCTTACGCATGTAACCAGCAAGTTTTTCAACTGTGGTTAATAGAAAACCACTCGGGATTTTTTCTTCAAGACCCATTGTTTAGTCCCATTCCAATCCGCCGCGGCGCCATACATATGCATATGCAACAAAAACTGTTGCAATAAAGATTGCCATTTCAACCAAACCAAATAAACCAAGAGAATCAAATGCAACCGCCCATGGATATAAAAAGACGATTTCAATATCAAAGATGATGAAGAGCATCGCAGTTAAGAAGTACTTAACTGGGAAACGTCCGCCTTCAGCAGCTTGCGGTGAAGGTTCGATTCCACACTCATACGCATCTAACTTGGCGCGGTTGTAACGCTTTGGACCTGCGAGCGCGCCTGCCACAACTGAGAAAGCTGCGAAGCCGAAGCCGATCGCGCCTATCACCAAGATTGGGACGTATGGATTAGGTGTGGATATCACGGTCGAAATCCTAAGGTCGAAAGGCGTATGCCTGTGACCGCTAGCCCTTAATCCCGCTGTGAACTGCAACAACACCAAAGGTCAGGTTTTTCCAGGTGACCCCGGACCAGCCAGCCTTCTCCATTCGAGCCGCGAGCGCTGCCTGATCTGGCCAAGCGCGAATCGATTCCGCCAGGTAGATATAGGCATCTGGATTGGAGCTGGTCTTTTTGGCGATAGCGGGCAAAAGCTTCATCAGGTATTCGGTATAAATGGTGCGAAACGGGCGCCAGGTTGGGTGGCTGAACTCCACAACCACCATTCGACCCCCTGGCTTGGTGACTCGACGGGCCTCTGCCAGCGCTTTATCAAAATCTGCGGTGTTTCGAAGGCCATAGGAGATGGTGACTACATCAAAGGTATCGGCCTCAAAGGGCAGGTTGAGCGCATCCGCCTTGGAGAAGTTCAGGTATGGACGGACCTTTCGACCCTGGGCCAGCATCCCCTCGCTGAAATCGGTGGCAAAGACGGTGGCCCCAGCCTTAAAAAGGGGCTCTGACGAGGAGCCAGGTCCAGCGGCCAGATCCAAAATCACCATTCCAGGGGCTGGAGCGATGATCTTGGTCGCCGCCTTGCGCCAGGCCTTGGTACGGCCCAAGCTCAAAAGATCATTGACCAGGTCATACCGCTTAGCGACCCCATCAAACATTGCCGCGACCTCATCGGGATCTTTATTCAGATTAGCGCGGGACATGCGCTTATTCTCCCTTGAAGTAGGCTCATCCACAACTTAACTCCCCTGAAAGGGTGCGCATGTCCTCTTCTGCTACCTCTCTTCGAAGCTCCTTGATGCCCCGCACTACAGCGCTCGCAAACGCTGTCCTCGTTGTCAGCGGCGTATTCGCTTTGGCGATTTTGGCGCAGATCGCGATTCCAGTTCCGGGCTCTCCTGTTCCAGTTACGGGACAAACTTTGGGAGTACTGCTGATCGGTACCGCGTATGGATCAACTTTAGGAGTAACAACCTTTGCGCTTTATCTTTTAGCTGGAATTGCCGGCGCACCAGTATTTGCAAACAATGGATTTGGAATTGATCGCGTCATCGGAGCAACTGGTGGTTACTTAATCGGAATGCTGGTCGCAACATATGTTGTTGGACAGTTAGCTCGTCTGCGTTTAGATCAAAGGTTTTTAACCGCTTTACCTTCGATGCTCATCGGAACAGTTATTACCTTTGGCTTCGGTTTAGTGTGGTTGCAGCAGTACACCGGTAAGGATTGGGCTTGGACAATAAATGCGGGATTGACTCCATTTATTGTTGGCGAAGTTTTGAAGATTGCAATTGCTGGAACATCTCTTCCAATTATTTGGCGTTTAGTTAATCGTAAAAACGCATAACGTATGTCTGAGTTAACCCCGGTAACAACGGTTCGCTTAGGCGAGCACTTGCCCTTGTTGGATCTGCTTCCAGATTCACAACCACTTGCATGGGTTCGTAGCGGAGAAGGCTTAGTTGGTTGGGGAACGTATGCAACTACAACAGTAAGTGGGCCACATCGATTCGCCGATGCACGTCATTGGTGGCAAAAGCAGTTAGAGAAATTAGCGGTTAACAACACTGTTCATGGAAGTGGAACCGGACCAGTTTTGTTCTCATCCTTTTCCTTTTCACCTGAAGATGTTTCAGTTCTTGTCATTCCACAAGTTGTTGTTGGAAGTAAAGCTGGAAAGTCATGGATGACATGGATCGGATCTGGAGCCCAACCAGATTTAAACACGACAGCTGAACAGTTCTCTAACGGCGAGATGAAGTGGAGTGAGGATCCACAAGCTGATGTGCAGTGGAAGCAACGGGTCTCAACCGCAGTTTCCCGCATTCAAAAGGGTGATTTAGACAAGGTTGTTTTAGCCCGGGACATAACAGTCTCTTCAAGTAAAGCCATTGATCCCCGGGTAATTTTGAACAAGCTCGCTGTTGAATATCCAACAACCTGGAAGTTTGCTAACTCAGGTTTAGTTGGTGCGACTCCAGAACTATTGCTTCGCCTTTCAAGAGGCATGGTTACATCACGTGTTCTTGCCGGAACAATTAGCAAAACTGGTGATGATGAGAAGGATCTTGCATTAGCGGGATCACTTGCCCGTTCATCTAAGGATTTAGCAGAACATGAATACGCGGTGCGATCTGTCGCAGATGCGATTGAACCATTTTGTTCTTCAACAAATGTTCCTGATTCTCCATTTGTGTTGCACTTAGCAAATGTTATGCACCTTGCGACCGATGTAACTGGCGCACTTGTTGAAACACTTTCACATGTGGATGCATTTACAATTTTGGAACAACTACATCCTTCAGCTGCTGTTTGCGGAACACCACGACCACAAGCTGCACAGTTAATCTCTGAAATCGAAGGAATGTCTCGTGGTCGCTATGCAGGTCCTGTTGGTTGGATAGATGCAGCAGGAGATGGCGAACTGGGAATTGCATTACGGTGTGGGCAAATTAATGGAGATTCAATTCGAATCTTTGCAGGATGTGGAATCGTGGATGGTTCAGATCCTGAAATTGAACTTGCAGAAACTTATGCAAAGTTTGCTCCTATGCGGAGTGCGCTTACATAGAGTTCAGAGAATCGTAAATAGCCTTTAGGTTGTCTGCATTACTTTCACGATCTGGAACATCACACACGACAACGCTGATTCCTGTAACTGGAGCCTTAACCGCTGCCTCTAACTCTTTAAGGCTAGAGATCTGTTGAGCAGATATACCCATGGCCTTTGCGATTTCAGCAGGGTTGAGTCCATGTGGAGTTCCAAAGACAGTCTCGAAACCATGGGATCCGCGTTGTGGCAGCGTTGAGAAAATCCCGCCACCATCATTGTTAATCACTATAAATCGGCAGTTAATCGCCTCTTTATTGATCAAGCCAGTCAGGTCATACAAGAAAGAAAGATCGCCCAATATCGCAATAGTTGCCTTGTGCGCATACGCGATACCAAGTGCTGTAGAAATATTTCCATCAATGCCAGCTAAACCTCTGTTGGCGTAGGTGTCCACACCTGCGCGCGGGAGTGCAAAACCTTCAAGATCGCGAATTGGTCGAGATGATGAAACAAATAGTGCAGTCTCGTTGGGAATTGCAGCTGCGATTGTTCGAGCGATAACCGCTTCATTCCAACCATCCAGCGAGGCAACCAGCTTTTTTGTTCGTTCCGAAACTTTGCTCCAGGTTGAAATCCAATCATCAGATTGAATTACTCCTTGTAGATCTGGCAAAGAAGTAAAGATGCGATCTGCTTGGCGATCTGTGTCAACCGTTGCTGTCCGCGGATCTACAACATATTGAATTGGACTTGATTTAATAAATGCATTGATAGAACGTGAAAGAGTTGTTCGACCAATCACTAAAACTGATTGAGGAATCAATGTACTTCTGATCTCTTGTGAAGTTAAGAAGATAGATGCATGGGCAATCGCATCTGGAAATGACAAGGGATCTTCTGCAATTACCGGCCAGCCAAGCACCTTTGTAAACTTGGTAATTTCTTCAACTGAAAGTCCTGCACGATCATGTCCGATAACAACAACACCTCGGGCTCCAACTAAACGCAGGGTGCCTGGCTTGGAACGATTTACAAAACTCTTTGGTGCAACATGGATCTCTGAAACCCAATCAGATGAATCATCAGGCAGTAATGGTTCATCAAACTGCAGATTCAGATGAACAGGACCCATGCGCAAACTATCAAGTGGTAAATCCATCGGATAAACAGGACCATCAACATCTGCAAAGTAACGCACAGCTTTTCCAAAGATACGTGCCTGTTCAGTTGTTTGATTTGCACCGGTTTTACGCAACATTGCTGGGCGATCTGCGGTTAAAAGCAGCAGCGGAGCGTTGGTGTGGTGGGCTTCAAGAACAGCTGGGTGATAGTTCGCCACCGCGGTTCCGCTTGTACAGACAACAGCTACCGGCTTACCTGTGGCCTTGATGATTCCCAATGCAAAAAATGCAGCGGTTCGCTCATCAATACGGACATGAACGGTAATCAACTTTCTTTCAGCAGCTGCAAAGAAGGCAAGTGAAAGAGGTGCGTTACGAGATCCAGGTGAGATAACTACATCGGTGATTCCAGATTCGATGATCTGGCGTACGACAACGCGGGCTAATGAGGTTGAGTTGTTCACTTCAATAACTCCGCGGTTCTCATGATCCGATTCTTCCACCATTCAAACCGTTCTGCTGACACATCAAGACCATCTAACGCTGGTTCAAACTCGGTAAGTTGGATCATTCCATCAACTATTGGCAGATGAGCTACATCCTGTGCCAATAATGAGCCTGTACCTAATCCGCAATCAAAGTTCAGCTCTTGAAAAGATGCAGCAAGGGTAACTCCGTAATTGATACCTACTGCACTTTCAAGTGCACTTGATACGACAACCGGAAGTTTGTGATGCTCGGCAATCGCATGTGCACGCTTGATTCCGCCAAGTGGCTGTACTTTAAGCATTAAGTAATCAACCGCACCGATTAGATCAATATCAAATGGGTCAACCGCTTTGCGCAAAATCTCATCGCCAACAATCTTCACAGAAGTTTTATTCTTTAGTTCACGCAACTCTTCAATGGTTGAACAAGGCTGCTCGACATACTCAATCTCGCCCACTGAATTTAAGAACTCTTCTGCTTGCGCAATACTCCAAAGACCATTGACATCAATTCGGATCTTTGCCTGAGGTTGTAACTCACGAATGATGTTTACTCGCGCTAAATCTGCAGCACGGTCATTTCCAACCTTTATCTTGAAGGTTTTTACTCCCGGAAATGAATCAACAATTTTCTTTAACTGTGCAGGGTCATTAAGGTCAGGGATAGTTCCATTGACCGCTACCGATGTACGAAATAGCTGTGGTCGTGGGGTTGTTGCCGCCTCAACTGCACTTGCAAGCCAATGTGCTGCTTCTGCATCATCGTATTCAAGAAATGGTGAGAACTCTGCCCAGCCATATTCCCCTTTAAACAATGCGACTTCACGAACTGTTATCCCTCGAAAATTAGTTTTCGTTGGCAGCGCAATTACGCGCAAAGTATCGAGAAGTTGTTGATCCATAAATTATGGGCGCTTAGGGAATTTTCCGAAATCAGGCTTACGCTTTTGTTGGTATGCATCGCGACCTTCTTGACCTTCTTCAGTCATGTAAAACAGAAGTGTTGCATCGCCTGCAAGTTGTTGCACGCCAGCTAATCCATCGGTTGCAGCGTTCAAGCTTGCCTTAAGCAAGCGCAACGCCATCGGTGAGTTACGAAGCATTTCGCGGCACCAAGAAACAGTCTCTGCTTCAAGTTCTGCAAGTGGGACAACAGTGTTAACCAATCCCATATCTAAAGCTTCTTGTGCGTTGTACTCACGTGTCATAAACCAAATCTCACGTGCTTTCTTCTGTCCAACATGTGCAGCGAGTAAACCTGCGCCGTAGCCACCATCAAATGAACCAACCATTGGACCTGTCTGACCAAACTTTGCATTGTCAGCTGCAATCGTTAAATCGCACACAACATGAAGAACATGTCCTCCACCGATTGCCCAACCAGCAACCATTGCAACGATTGGCTTAGGTGTGCGGCGAATTTGAACCTGAAGATCTAAAACATTGAGACGACCGATTCCTTTTTTCGCTAACTTATCTTCGCCCAAGTAACCATCATCACCGCGAACACTGATGTCGCCGCCAGAACAAAAGGCTTCAGTACCTTCTCCTGTAAAGATGATGACGCCGACCTCTTCATTGTCACGCGCCAAGTTAAAGGCTTCGATTAACTCAATAATTGTTTGTGGACGGAAAGCGTTGCGAACCTGTGGTCGATTAATAGTGATCTTGGCGATTCCATCGCCCATTTGATATTTGATATCGATGAAATCTTCTCCACCAGGTGCGGTCACCCATTGTGGAATCTCACGGCTACCAAATTCGCGCTTGATCGGCTTGCTCACATTTCCTCCATCGTCGTTGCTAGCGATAGCCTACGACGGCAATGGATAACTCGTCACAACGAAAAATTCTGCGGGTCAGCCCTGCATGCGAACTTCCTCAATTAGCGAGGGACATCACAGCAGCTCTCGCAGGTAATGGACCCACCCTTGGATTTGGTGAGGTCATTTCAGAGTTTGCCCCAGCGCAGGCGGCGGTAGTTATTGGAACATCTGGAACAACAGGAACGCCTAAGGAAATATCTCTGTCATCCAACGCCCTGTTGTCATCTGCTCGTGCATCAAACACTTTTGTTGGAGCTAAATCTGGAGATACCTGGTCACTGCTTTTGCCGCTAACACATGTTGCAGCGGTGAATGTTTTTGTACGCGCATTTGAATTAGGAACTATTCCTGTAGATCTTCGTAATCACGTTGGCGAATACCCACGAGTTGATTTCACCGCAATTGTTCCAACCCAACTTTTTCGTGCTTTAAATGGTGATGATCACCTACTTAAGCATTTGCAGGGTGCAAAGAGTGTGTTAGTTGGAGGTGCAGCTCTTTCTGCTGGTGTTCGTAATCAAGCAACAGCTGCAGGAATAAAGGTTGTTACAACCTATGGAATGAGCGAAACATCTGGTGGTTGTGTTTACAACGGCGAAATTCTTGATGGCGTAGAGCTCGAAGTTCGGGGAGGAGCAATCTTTATCCGTGGCAAGGTCCTGGCACTAAATCTCAATTTAAGTGATGGCTGGTTTGAGACTAATGACTTAGGTGAAATAATCGATGGCAAATTAGTTGTTATTGGACGATCTGATGATGTGATTATCAGCGGTGGTGAGAATCTTTCTTTAAATACAATTGAAAGCATCCTGACTGATTTATTCCCAGCAATCCAATGTGCAGCATTTTCTGTCGAAGACCCACAATGGGGGCAAAGTTTGCACATTGCAGTTGTTGGCGATGTTGATCGTGACAGCATTGCAGCAGCACTTGAAAACAGAATCGGAAGCTTTGCAAAACCAAAGGGCGTTCACTTCGTAGAGTCGCTACCATTGCTAGGTATTGGAAAAGTTGATCGAAAGAGATTGGCGCAAGGAATAACTCATGAATAAGTGGATACTCGGCGCCCGTCCGCGCACTCTTCCGGCAGCAATTGCACCAGTTGTTGTAGCTACCGCTTTGGTTGGTTCTGATTTCAATTGGTTCCGTGCAGCCCTTGCATTAAAGGTCGCTGTCTGGCTTCAAATTGGAGTGAACTTTGCCAATGATTACAGCGATGGAGTTAAGGGCACCGATGCAGATCGAGTGGGTCCTACCCGCTTAGTTGCAAGTGGAATGGCCACCGCTTCAGCGGTTAAAACCGCCGCCATTGTTTCCTTTGCGATCGCAAGCATCGCTGGTGCCTGGCTCGCGCTCTTAACATCACCATGGTTAATCCTTATTGGAGTTATTTCAATCGCAGCAGCCTGGGGATATACCGGTGGAAAGAATCCTTATGGTTACAAAGGTCTTGGAGAGTTATCTGTATTTCTCTTCTTCGGTGTTGTTGCAACTATGGGTACTTACTACGCACAGACAGAGCAAATCACCCTACTAAGTTTTATTGTTTCAATTCCGATGGGCGCTCTTTCTTGCGCAATCCTGGCAATTAACAATTTACGAGATAGACCAAAAGATGCCTTGGTTGGAAAGTTAACTGTTGCGGTTCGCATCGGAGATCGCAACGCTCGATTGATGTATGTAGCGCTCTTGGTTCTTGCTCACCTTGCAGCAATTGCCACATTGATTCCAACAGCGCTACTTACAGTCCTTGCACTGCCAATGAGTATCGCGCTTTCAAGGCAAGTTTTAAGTGGTATTTCAGGTAAGGAGCTAATTCCAGTTCTAGGTAGAACTGGAAAGTTGCAGATGGTTTTTTCTATATTGCTAGCTATTGGGTTAGGGATACACTAAGAACATGTCAAAGCTCATCCCATTAGTTCTGGTCTTTGGATTAACTATCTACGCACTCATTGATTGTGCACGCACAGATGAGTCGCAGATCAAGAATCTTCCAAAGTGGGGATGGTTGTTGCTCATTATTATTTTGGGGCCACAAGCTGCTGCAATCGGACCGATCGCTTACTTAATCGCTGGACGCAATAAGCGCAAAGGTGGAAGAGCGCCAAAGCGCCGCATCCTGCCGCCAGATGATGATCCTGATTTCTTAGGCAAACTTTAAAACTTTAAAGCCCTGAATAAGTGTGCTTTCCAGTTCCCCAGATATTTACATAAATATAGTTAAACAAAAATGTTGAGCCAGCAAAGAGGCATAACCATGCTGCTCGACGACCACGCCATCCAATAGTTACGCGGGCGTGAAGATACGCCGCATATGCAACCCAGGTAATGAAGGCCCAGGTTTCTTTTGGATCCCAACCCCAGTAACGACCCCAGGCGCTTTCGGCCCAAATCGCACCTGCGATTACTGAAAATGTCCACAATGGAAATACAAATGCAACAAGTCGATATGACAATTGATCAAGTGATTCTAAATCTGGCAAACGCTTTGCCCACTGTGTTCGTTCACCCTTGCTCTCCATGCGATCTAAGTACAAGTAAGCAGCGGCAATAACATTTGAAAGCAAGAAGACTCCGCCAGAAATAATCGCTGTAGATACGTGAATGACAAGCCATTCAGATTTAAGTGCAGGAACCAGTGGAGCGCTTGGAACATATAAAACTGTGACTGCGGTACCAATTGTTAATAAGACAGAGACTGAAACTAGAAGTCCCAGCCATCGAAGATCAAATTTACGAAGCGCTAGTAAGTATGCCCCTGAAAATGCCAAAGCTCCGGTAATGGAGAACTCATACATATTTCCCCAAGGAACTCTTCCTGCAGAGATACCACGTGCAATGACACCGGCAAACAAAAGTACAAATCCCAGGATCATCATCGCCGTTGCAATTCGGGCAACCTTTTCAGTGCGCTTGTAATCCAATGTTGAACTCTTGTCGGTTGGAACCTTTACCGCCCAAGCAGTTTCAATTGCATGTGCGAGAAAAGAGATTGCATAGACAGCCATTGCTGAGTACACCAAGTAATTTGATGCAAAAGCCCATGAACGTGACATCTATTTCTCTCCCTTTAACATCTTTACAAAACCTTGAATTTCAAGCTCGAGCCCTGGGGCTGCATTCTTGGCTAACGCTGCAACCTCGACCTCATCGCCAACACGTATCCAGATACGACGTCTGCGTGTAAACAATGAAGCGAGCAAGCCAAGGATCGCAACAATACCTCCAAGCAATGCAAGATGCTTTCCGGGATCTGCAACAAAGTTCAGGTTGACCCACTGAACATAACCTTCAAAAGTTATAGATCCACCCTCATAAACATAACTTTCACCAGGCTTTAACCCCTTTAAGCCGATCTGCTTCATATCTGTTGTATCTATTCGATAAACAGATTGAGGAATTCCTGAGTCAAGACCTAAATCACCGCTCCAGACAGAAAGCAGTAACCGTGGGTTTAGCGCTTTAGGAAAAGCACTCGCTCCACCATTTGCACCATCACGGACATATGTAGGCAGGAAGGAACCCAAGAAACCAATTTGTGGATCAGCATCTGGAACTTTGATCGCACCTATTGATCGAAGATTTGCATCTTGTGGAAGAAATGTCACTGGCCCTTGGAATGCAACATCACCCTTTGAATCTCGAACAGTCACAACTGGTGCATATCCATTGGCTTGTAGATATACACGTGTAGTTCCGATAGTCATCGGACTATTAACTTTGATTCTTTTCTTCTCAATTGTGGTTGAACCATCTCTGAGTAATGAAACATCCAATGTGTAATCTTCAGGAGCACTAGTTTCAACGTTGTATTGCGCAACAAACTTATCTACCGTCAACATAAATGCTGGAATATTTGAATCCTTGTAAAGCTTTCCATAATTGAGAGTGTCGTAACTTGTCGGTGTATTAACAAATCTCTCACCAACATTGACGATCGCTTCACCACGCATACCAAATAGAGAGCTGAAACTGATTCCTAGCAAAATTAAAATTAAAGCTAAATGGAAAAAGAGGTTTCCAGTTTCACGTGTAAAGCCCTTTTCCGCTGAGATCGACCCGTCGACTTCTAGAACTCTAAATCGTTTAGCTTTAAACCACTTACGAGCAAGCTCTAACTCATTACCGTGCGCGCTCCATGACTGGTGATGCTCTAAACGTGAAAGGTTCTTCGGTGTCGTTGGAGGCAGCGCGCGAGCGGCTTTGAAGTGTTCAAAGGTGCGAGGCAAGACGCAGCCAATTAACGAGATAAAGAGCAGAATGTAAATCGCACTAAACCAGGGCGAACCGTAGACATCAAATAAGTAGAAGCGATCCATCCAACGAGCTACATCTGGTGAATCCTTGAAATATTGGCTTACCTGAAGTGGGTTTTGAGTCCGCTGCGGAAATAAAGAGCCAGGGATAGCTGCAACGCCAACCATGAGCAGCAAAATCAAAGCTGTTCGCATACTTGTTAACTGTCTCCACGCGTAGCGAAGTAAGCCAACGCTGTCGAGTTCTGGAATCTGAGTTTGTTGGCTCATTAGATCACCGGAATAAAGTCAGAGATTAATGTTCGAAGTGAGTTCATGATCTGACTCCAGAAACCCAATACTTGCAATACACCGATAGTAATTAAGAAAACACCGCCGACTTTAGAAACTATGTCTCCGCGACGATAAATAAATGAACGAAGCTTTGCGGATTTATCCAATGACAATCCCGAAAGGATGAAGGGCAAACCAAGACCCAGACAGTAACCAAGGGATAGAACCGCACCTCGGACCGCACTTGATTCTTGAAAAGCCAGAGTTTGAACAGCGGCAAGTGCTGGACCGATACATGGCGTCCAACCAATACCAAAGAGAATGCCTAACATCGGTGCTCCGAGTAATCCACCAGTTGTTCTCATCTTTGGTCGGATAGTTGGAGAGAAAGGAAAGCGACCGTAAAAAATAAATCCCAGAAAAATTGTTAAAACGCCAAGAATTCGAGAGATGATTTCCTCGTTGGCTGAAAGTTGATTTCCTAAACCGCCAAACAAGGCTCCGTATGAGATGAAAACTAAGCTAAAGCCAAGAACAAATAGTAAAGATCCCAGCAGAACCTTTCCTCGACTTACTGAAAAACCTGCAGCAAATGAAAGGTATCCCGGAACAAGAGGTAGAACACATGGTGAAAGAAAGGAGATAACACCTGCGATAAAGGCAAATGGAAAGGCTGTGACCAGAAAGCCGGAAAAGATCTGTTCTACAAAGAAATCTCTCATTCCGCCGACACCTTCTCAATCAATTTAGAGAGGGAAGCAACGGTAACTACTCCAGAAATACGTGCCGCTACTCGCCCGGTTTTATCCAAAATAACTGTTGTGGGGATTGCGTTTGCGGGTAATGAGCCTTTAAAACCAATAAGAATCGAGTCATCTATCACCGTTGGATAAGGGATCTTGAATCTACGTTCAAAGGCTTCGGCATTTGCTGGATTATCTCTGGTCAAAATTCCAATGAAGGCAACATCGGTGTACTTGTTTGCCAATGCAACCAAGGTTGGTGCCTCAGCGCGACATGGTGAACACCATGAAGCCCAGACATTAACAACTGCGACCCGATCCTTTTGATAGGTGTAATTGGATCCTGACAAAGTCATTCCGGTAATTGCAGGTGCAATCTTGCGATCTGAAACCTTGATGTAAGTTGTTGAACCATCACCTGATACAAAACTTTCTTCAGCGCTTGAACTTCCCCCACCACCGCATGCTGTTAATACAAATGCAAGCACAAGCAAAGTGGTGAGTTTTTTCATTACTTCTTCTCTGGCAGCAAGTGACGTGCAGGTTCGGAATAAGTAAGTCCAGAAATCATTCCTTCATCATCAAAGTGAACACTTGTCACCGACGCTAAAGAACATTCACGCTTACGAGGATCATGAAGCATTGATCGGTTTTCAATCGCACTTCTTAAGATCCAAATTGGTAGTTGATGCGAAACACAAATTGCATCTTTTCCATTTGCTGCTTTGTTTGCTGCAAACACCGCTGCAAGCATGCGCGTGATTTGCTCTTCATAAGGCTCGCCCCATGATGGCTTCCACGGATTCCATAAGTGTTTCCATGCTGCTGGGTGGCGTAAAACCCCATCGCCAACGCCAAATGGTTTTCCTTCAAAAACATTTGCAGCTTCAATTAGTCGTTCATCTGTAGTAATTGAAATGTTGTGAGCAGCTGCAATAGGTGCTGCGGTTTCTTGTGCGCGCTGAAGGGGTGAGACATGAAGTGCTCCAAGATCTAAGGTTTTAGACCATTCGCCAATTGTTTTCGCCATCTCTTGCCCACGCTCAGACAATCTCCATCCAGGCTGACGTCCATACAAAATCTTCTCGGGATTGTGTACTTCTCCGTGGCGCACTACATGCACTGTTGAACTCATTGGGAAAGCATAAAGCGTCTCTCTAGGAGTTCTCTCGCTAAGGTAGTGACATGGCACTCACGAGCAAACGGGCTGCCTTCTTTGATGTCGATAACACGCTTATCCGTGGTTCAGTAATTTACTTCTTGGGCCGAGGTATGTATCAGCGTGGTTACTTCACTAAGAAGGATATTTCTCGATTTGTTTTGGCGAACCTGAGATTTCGCTTAACGGGTAAGGAAAACAAAGAAGAGATTCAAAGGTTCCAGGATGCTGCCACAGATTTCATTGGTGGACATAATGTAAAAGATATCGAAGCGATCGCTCAAGAAATTTATGATGAATATGTCTCCCCCGCAATGTGGCAAGGAACAATTGATATCGCACAAGCCTTAGTTGCAGAAGGTGTCGAAGTGTATTTAGTTACCGCAGCACCAGAGGACATGGCCGTTGTAATTGCAAACCGATTGGGCCTAACGGGTGCGCTTGGTAGTAAAGCTGAAATTAAAGATGGAACATATACAGGTCGAATGAATGGACCTTTGTTGCATGGAAAAGAAAAAGCGATCGCGGTAACAGAGCTAGCTGGCGAAAAAGGTTTTGACCTAAGTCAATGTTTAGCATTTTCCGATAGCAACAATGACTTACCGCTGTTGCAATGTGTTGGTCATCCATCGGCAATTAATCCCGATGCACTTTTAGGTTTGCGAGCTATGGCTGAAGGTTGGCCAATTCATGATTTCAGAAAAGCTCGCTTCATCGGCAAAGCAATCTCCCCCATCGTTGTTCGCCTTGCCGCTCTAGGAACCTGGCTGACCCCGCGTAAACGAAGAGGCTGATTAACAAGAAGTTCGGATATGCCAGTAATGTAGGCAAGTTATGGAAATGCGCTCCTTCTCCGACTACCTACGTAGTGTTGATGATGCTGCCTTCCTCAATCTTTTCAATGCACGCCCAGATTTAATTACCCCGGTCCCCTCTGACATCGCATCCCTTGCTGTTCGTGCCTGTTCTGCACCAAGCCTTGCTCGGGCAATTGATTCCCTTAACCAATGGCAGTTTCAGGTTTTAGAAGCCGCTGCATCGATTAATGAGCCCTTTACTGAAAAAGAGGTTATAGCTCTTACAGAAAAGGAGGCTAAAGCCGCCCTTTCGCACTTAGTAATGGTTGGTTTAATTTATCCATCAGATGATGGAATGCGTTTGCCTACACAATTGCGTGAAGTAATTGGCGCAGAACCCGCAGGACTTGGTCCAGCATCAATGGCGAAATTAAAGTTATCTGAACTCAAAGATGCACCAGCGGATGCACAAAAGGTTTTAGAACGACTTATGTGGGGACCTCCCCGTGGAAGTGTTGGAGATATTAAAAATCCAGGACCAGGTGTTGCTTGGCTTTTGGAGAAGAAGTTTCTTGTTCCGCTTGATCAACGAACTGTGATTTTGACTCGTGAGGTTGCTATTCAACTTCGTGGTGGAAAAATTCATAAAGAGCGATTTGTAAATGAGCCAAAGTTGTCCGGAAGTAAGCGAGATGAGCGCCAAGTAAATCTCGCAGCAATTGCAAATGTATCAACGGTGCTTCGTTGGGTTGAAGAGTTATTAAACTTTTGGGCCGATGAACCAGCAGATGCATTGCGTGCGGGTGGATTAGGCGTAAGAGATCTAAAGGTTATATCGACACATTTAGGTGTTGATGAGTCATGCACCGCATTCATCGCCGAACTTGCATACCTGGCATCACTTGTAAGCATTGATGGTGATGAAAGAATCTTGCCAAGCAATAAGTTTGATATTTGGTTGATGCAAACTCCTGCTGATCGCTGGCAAATGTTGGCTTCTCAATGGTTGATCACCTCTCGAGTTAGCGGATTGGTAGGTCGCGTTGAAGCAAAGAACGTTGCCGCCCTTGGCCCAGAGCTAGACCGTGTGAATGCAGCCCGCGTGCGTGCGTTAACCCTTGATCTTTTGCGTGAAAATCCAGGAATCGCTCCCGAATGGAACAGCTTTAAAGAGCTTCTGTTATGGCGTGCACCAGTTCGTCGAAACTCATCTCTGCAAGAAGAGTTAGCGGAATGGACGCTGCGCGAGGCTGAATGGCTTGGAATAACTGGGCAAGGGGCAATATCTAAGTTTGGTCTTGAGTTCCTTAATGGCGATGATCTGAACTCCATTAATGAGGATCTTCCAAAGACCGTAGATCACATTTTGATTCAGAGTGACAACACAGCAATTGCGCCTGGGCCGTTAGAGCATGAGATCTCGCAAGCACTTGCAATGATGGCTGAGATTGAAAGTCGCGGCGGTGCAACTGTTTATCGCTTTACCGAAGCAACTATCCGTCGAGCTCTAGATCATGGCAAGACTGGCGATGAAATCAAAACCTTCTTGGCGAAAACATCTAAAACACCGATGCCGCAACCTCTGGAGTATTTGATTGCAGATGTTGCAAAGAAGCACGGAAAGTTGCGCGTTGGAAATACCTCTTCATTTATTCGTTGCGAAGACACCGCTTTGATCTCACAAATCATGAATGACAAGAAGTTAGAACTTCTTTCCTTGCGCAGAATTGCACCTGAAGTTGTTATCTGCGATATGGATGCAACAGATGCGATGCGTGTATTGCGCGAAGCGGGTTACTTACCAGCTGGTGAATCAGCAAATGGCATGATCCTTACCGGTCCTAAATCAAACCGTTCAGTTGCAAAGCCAAGACCACCACGCATCATTGGCGAAATTGAGACTCCAACACCTGAAGTAATTAGTGCAGCGATACGAGTATTACGAACTGGTGAGAAATCAACTCATCGTCAATCAAAGCTGCGCCAAGTTGCAAGTGAAGCACTGGGTCAGTTACCTCGAACAACAGCTAATGAAACAATGGAGATTCTCAATCAATTCATCATTGATGAAAAGACCCTTTCAATTGGCTATGCCGATAACAATGGTGGCGTTACGCATCGAATAATCGATCCAATCCGCATTAGCGCTGGGGCCTTAATTGCACGTGATCACGCTACCGGCGAGGTCCAATCCTTCAGAATTCCACGTATCACCGGCGTAGCACCGCTATAGACTTAACCCATGTTGGCAGACCTAGAAGCGTTAGTTAAGTTGGAATCTCCAACTGAAGATCTTCAGTCCTGCCGCGATGTCATCGCACTTGCTAATGAAATTGCTACCCGAGTTTTAGGTACACCTGCAGAGATCCGTGAAGTAAATGGTCGACCAGTATTTTGGTGGGGATCTGCTAATCCTGATGTTGTAGTACTTGCTCACTTAGACACCGTCTGGCCTAAGGGTTCATTTGAACCGTTGTGGCAGGTTGAAGGCACCGCTGCTCGTGGTCCCGGAATCTTTGATATGAAAGCTGGATTCATTCAAGCGTTGTATGCGATGAAGGGAATCACCGGAAGCGCTGCGCTCATTGCAACAACGGATGAGGAAACCGGCAGTGCGACAAGCAAAGAGTTCATCAAAGAAATTTCTGCAAAGGCAAAAGCGGTTTTAGTTCTAGAAGCCACATTAAATGGAAAAGTAAAGACTGGCCGAAAAGGTACTGCGATGTACCAGGTAAAGATTCACGGAAAAGCATCACATTCCGGTCTTGAACCTGAAAAGGGTGTTAACGCAACAACTGAAATTGCTCATGCGGTTTTAGCGATTGCTGCGATGGAAAATTCAGAGCATGGAACCACAGTTGTTCCAACAACTTTGCACGCAGGAAATACAACAAACACCGTTCCTGATTTAGCTGTTGTGGATATTGATATCCGTTCATACTCAATGGCAGATCTACAACGGGTCGATGCTGCGATCAAGGCTTTGAAGCCTGTTAATGCTGCTACCCGTTATGAAATCACCGGTGGTTTCAATCGTCCTCCCTTGGAAACATCTTCCACAATGGCTTTGTATGAGCGTGCCGAAAAGGTTGCACAAGAGCTAGGAATGCCACCGCTGGGACATGCATCTGTTGGCGGAGCAAGTGATGGAAACTTTGCCGCCGCTGCAGGAGCACAGGTCCTTGATGGTCTTGGCGCTGTGGGAGATGGCGCTCACGCCGCGCATGAATGGGTAGACATCAGTACCCTTGAAGATCGCAGCAAGTTATTACATGCGCTAATAAAGGATTTAATTAATGAGTGATGGTCCACTAATTGTTCAGAGCGATAAGACGCTTCTGCTCGATATCGACCATCCCATGTCAGTTGAGTGTCGACGAGCAATTGCACCATTTGCTGAATTAGAGCGCTCCCCTGAACACATTCACACCTATCGCTTAACACCACTTGGTTTGTGGAATGCACGTGCTGCCGGTCATGATGCTGAACAAGTTATCGATACCTTAATTAAGTATTCACGTTACGCGGTTCCACATTCAATCCTTATCGATGTTGCAGAAACAATGTCTCGTTACGGTCGTCTGCGACTCGAGATGGATCCTGTTCACGGATTGATTTTGGTAACAACTGATACCGCTGTATTAGAAGAAGTAATTCGCGCAAAGAAAATCGCACCCTTGTTAGGTGCTCGCATTGATGCCGAGACAATTACTGTGCTGCCAAGCCAGCGTGGACAGATTAAGCAATCACTTTTGCGTTTAGGGTGGCCAGCTGAGGATTTTGCAGGATATGTCGATGGACAGGCCCACGAGATCAACCTGTTGCAAAAGGATTGGAAGATCCGTCCATACCAAGAGTTAGCAGCTGAGGGTTTTTGGCATGGTGGCTCTGGAGTTGTTGTTCTTCCTTGTGGTGCAGGTAAAACCATTGTTGGTGCAGCGGCTATGGCACATGCCAAAGCAACCACACTGATTTTGGTGACTAATACAGTTGCTGCACGTCAATGGCGTGATGAGCTTTTGAAGAGAACCTCGCTGAATGAGGATGAAATTGGCGAGTATTCAGGTGCAAAGAAAGAGATTCGCCCTGTAACTATCGCGACCTACCAAGTAATGACAAAGAAGAAAAATGGTGTCTATGCGCATTTAGATCTCTTTGATTCATATGACTGGGGCTTAATTATTTATGATGAAGTACACCTTCTACCTGCACCAATCTTTCGCTTTACCGCCGATATTCAATCCCGTCGTCGCTTAGGACTAACCGCAACCTTGGTTCGCGAGGATGGAATGGAGGGTGAGGTTTTCTCACTCATCGGACCTAAGCGTTTTGATGTTCCTTGGAAAGAGATTGAAGCCCAGGGCTATATCGCACCTGCTGAATGTATTGAGGTTCGAGTTAATCTGACTGAAACTGAACGTTTGGCCTATGCAACTGCTGAGCCAGAAAATCGTTATCGAAACTGTGCAACTACTCGTACTAAGCGGGATGTTGTTGAAGCTTTGGTTGAAAAACATGTAGATGACCAGGTGTTAGTCATTGGCCAATACATCGATCAACTAGATGAACTATCTGAGGTTTTGGGTGCTCCGCTTATCAAGGGTGAAACACCTGTCAAGGAACGCGAAATACTCTTTAATAAATTTAGATCTGGTGAAATAAAGTGTCTAGTGGTTTCAAAGGTTGCGAATTTTTCAATTGATTTACCTGATGCAACTATCGCTATTCAGGTATCTGGTGCATTTGGTAGCCGCCAAGAAGAAGCACAACGTTTAGGACGCATCCTGCGACCAAAATCAGATGGTCGTGGAGCTAAGTTTTACTCTGTGATTTCTCGCGACACTATCGATCAAGATTTTGCTCAGAACCGCCAACGTTTCTTAGCTGAGCAAGGATATTCCTACAAAATTATTGACGCTGACGATGTTTTTCAAGGGAAGATCTAAACCGTTCTGGATCTACCCGCCAATAATCATGGTGAACTCCATCAATGTGAGTAACTGGAATTTGTTCTCCATACAATCGTTGTAACTCTTCATCACCATCGATCAGTACTTCTGTGATTTCAAAGTTCAACTCTTGCTTCAAAGACTCTAAAACCTTTAATGCATCTTCACAAAGATGGCAACCAGTTCGGCTATAAATTGTCACGATGGTCATTTATGCGCCCTTTCTGCCTGTTAATTTGCATAGAGAATTGGTATTTCCTACCCCTGACCTTAAACCACGCGCAGAGCCCTGATAGCGTTTGGCCATGATGCGCATCAAGAGAATGGGGCCTTTTGCCCTTGCCGGCGCATTAATTGTTGCGTTGCTTACCGCTCCTGCCGCACCGGCATTAACCTTTAAGCAAATTCCAGCAACTACCTGGGGACATATTTATGCAGGCACCCAACCATCATCGACGCAGAGCGCTCCAAGTAAAAGTAAAAACCTCGAAATCAAATCTAAGTTTTCAGTTAAGTACAACAACTTTCCTGAGTGGGCAAAGAAAGAGGTTCAAGCATCAATTGATGTGTGGTCAGCAAACTTTAAATCCTCAGTTGTTGTCTCTGTAGATGCATCATGGGGACGTTCTAGTTCATGGGGAGTTTTAGGTAGCGCCCGTCCCGGAAGTTTCTTTTCCGCCTTTTCAGGTGCGCCAGATCCATCGCTTTGGTACGCATCAGCTTTAGCAAATGCATTAGCTGGTAAAGATTTAGACAAAGCTAACCCTGAAATTGTGATTCAGGTGAACTCTGCAGCTGCATGGAATACACGTGGTGATGGTGTTCCAACCAATAATGAATATGACCTTCAATCTGTTTTCTTACACGAGATTGGGCACGGACTCGGATTCTTATCAAATGATGCATATGATCCTTTCTTTGGTTTAGGAAGCTTGGATCAACCAACTCCTTTTGATGCATATCTTCAAACAAGTGATGGCCGACGTCTGGCTGATCTTCCAACGCCATCAAAGGAGTTAGGTGTTGCACTTACCTCTTCCTTGGTGTGGTCAGGTGTAAACGCTGTTAAAGCAAATGGCGGGGTTAAGCCAAAGATGTACACACCGGCTCGTTACGAGTCTGGTTCATCTACATCGCACTTAGATGAAGCAACTTTTGCATCATCAGGTGTTGATTCAGTAATGACTCCAAGTCTTGATCCAGGTGAGATATTTAAAGAGCCAGGGCCTTTGTTACTTGCGATGATGGAGGATCTACGAAGTAAGCCTCCTGCCGGCGTTGCTACAGATTTGCCGCAATCACCACGTAACGCTCAAGCTTTTACCGGTGACTCATCAGCGCTGATCTCCTTTGATCCCCCTGCAAATCTTCGAACCGCTCAGATCACTGAATACATTGTTAAGAATGTAAAGACAGGCTCAGAGAAAAAGACTCTTACAAGTCCCCTATTGATCACAGGATTAAAGAATGGAACTTCCTACACATTTAGTGTTGTAGCCAAAAATGCTTTGGGAGTTTCCGATGCTGCTGTAACCAAGGCTGTTATCCCTCAACCAGGCTGGAAGAGCACTGTTCTAGATAGCGCTGCTGATGGAAAAACAGTTGCAAGCACAACCTTTAACGGAAAACCTGTGATCGCTTACACAGATACCAAGAGCGGTGATCTGAAACTGGCAACCTTTGATGGCAAGAGCTGGAAAAAGGTAACTGTCGACGGTGCTGGCGGATCTGGTGGAAGAACCACAGACAATATTGCTGGTGCTATCAGTATGTGCGTTAATGGCAGCGGAGTTAAACAAACACTGCATATTTTCTACAGCGATGCGACTGAAAAGGATCTTCGCTACGCAACATATAACGGAAAAAGCTTTGCCTTTGAAACTATTGATGGCAATGGTTCAGCGGTAAATAACTATGAGGATCCCGTACGTGTGCGCACATCAAGTGATGTAAGCGTTGCAAATGCTTGTGTTGCATCAGCTAGCGCCGTTCAGGTCTTTTACCGCGATGAGAGCCAAGGTGTATTGCTCGGTGCGGTTCGCACAAAGGGTGCCCCATGGCGGTATGAACTACTAGATGGTGATCGCAAAACCGATGGTCGCACGACAGGTGATGTTGGTTTCCATCTGCAAGCGATCTTTGATGGCACAACTACTTATGTTGCTTATGACTCTGTTATTTCTATGAACCAAAAGAAGGAAATGACAGCTGGTGCAATTCGAGTTGCAACCCGTACCTCAGTTGAGGGAACAGCATGGCAGTATCAAACACTTGATATTTCAACAGATGACGCGCTGATCTTTGGCTTTGATGTCGCTTTAGCAAAGACAAGTTCTGGGGTGTTTGCGACCTGGCTTGCAGCATCTGCAGCATCTGCGCCAAAGGCAAATCAACTTCGTTGGGCTTCATTAGAAAATCCAACAAAGATTTCCAAGATAACAACTGAGAACTTTGGAACACCAGGTGAGTTCATGACCACCGATGGAAAAACAATTATCTTTAACTGCCAAGAGAGATTGTGTGCTCTAGATACAAGCAAGAAGGATCTTGGCCAATCTGCAATCCGCTTAGTTAGCAGCACCCAAGGCTCTGAACCTACTCAGAGCGCTTGGGTGACTGTAAACAAAGTTAAATACTTGCTTGCCACTATTAATGGAAAGCTTGCACTTCTTAAACCGTAATTTTTTACTTAGCGTTACGGCGCTGAATGCGAGTCTTCTTAAGAAGCTTCTTGTGCTTCTTCTTCGCCATGCGCTTGCGTCGCTTTTTAATTACGGAACCCATATGTCACGCTCTCATTTCTAATGTACGCACTGTGTGTGCGGGGGTTTAGGTTACCGCGGAATGAGGGTAAAAATCGAAACAGATTCTGCGCTTGATGTGACCACCAAGAGCCCTAACTCCTTGGAAACTAGGGCTCCGAGCACTTCCTTCTGCCCTAATGGCCCGCTATCGGCCGCAATGATGGTGCCCTTTGCATCAAAGGTTAAAAGCAATGGTGTTGCTGCCTTTGGATTCCAATTGAGCTGAGGAGTTGCACCAGTTGAGATAAACACCGCATATGTTGATCCAGCTGTCATTGCAGGACCGGTTGATGGAAATCGATAAGTCCAGGTTGGTGCATACGTTGATGAGAACTTTGTAATTGCAGTTTCACTTTTTGCGCCAACAACAACTTCTCCACCTAATAGCAATGTAGATGAGGCGCTATTCCAGATTCGCTTGCCTTTTACAGCTGAACTTCGAACAACATTTGTAATCTTCATCGCCTTTGAAATTTTGACCAGAATTCCATCTGTTAAGCCAGCAACTTTTTTACCAGCCAGAGTTTCACTACTAGAACCAGCAACGGTGAAACTTCCATCACCATGGCGCACCACGGCATCGGCCGTTGTTGATACAGCGCCAATTTGAAGAAGTTTTCCAAACACCCCGGCTTTATCGGTATTGACTAAAAAGCCTACACTTCCTTTTTCATTGCCGATGATTCCAACGATGGATGCACCATTGCGATCAACTGAGATTGAGGTAGGAAATAACGCTGAACTTGTTGGCAGAGCATTGGTGAAAGTTAACGCACCTGCAGCGGTAAGTTTCCAAATCGTTACCGCTTGTAAATTACCTACCAATGGTGCTGGTGGAACTACTGCGTTATCAGGATTTATTGGCGTTGCAGCGGGAGTTGGTGGAATTAAACCTAAAGCTAAAGGTGTTGTACCAGCGATCCAGATATCGCCCGCAGCATCAACAGCTGCTGCGGTTGCAATGGATGCTGCTGATTGATCCAGGGATAAGTTCCACAACTCTTTTCCGGTGGTATCAATCGCACGTGCATACGCTTTACTTGCTTTGCTTCCAAAGATTATTACTGATTTACCTGAAGCCACTACCCCGCTTACCTCATCTGGGGTTCCAACAGTTGTAAGTAACTGCATCGGTTTTACCGAGATCTTCTTGGGAGCAGCGTGTGCGATTGGAGTTAAAACAAGTGAAGCGATTACAGCAAAGGAAAGTAAGCGTTTCACGCTAATTCCTGCGAACGATCGCGGGCCGCCTTCATCGCCTTAGCAACCATAGAATTCAAGTTGTCATGGCCAAATGAGGCAAGTGCTGCAGCTGTTGTTCCATTTGGGCTAGTTACATTTTCGCGCAAGGTTGTTGCACTCTTGCCAGATTCATCAAGCAACTTTGCAGCCCCAACGATTGTTTGAATCGTAAGAGTTGTTGCATCGTGATCGGAAAGACCTAGCTCTTTAGCTCCGGCAACCATTGCTTCAACAAAAGCAAAGAAGTAAGCAGGCCCTGAACCACTTGTTGCAGTTACGGCATCCTGCAGATCTTCAGTTACTTCAATGACCTTGCCCGTTGCACCTAGAAAACCAAGAACAAATTCACGTTGAGCCGCTGTGACACCAGCACCCATGGATGCTGCGGCCATGCCTTGTGCAACCAAGGTTGGAGTATTTGGCATCACTCGAACAACTGGATTGCCGGTTCCAAGACCATTGCTGATAAATGAGATTGTCTTGCCGGCAGCAAAGGTGATCACAACAGCTGTTGGATTGATTGAGCCCTTAACCTCCTCTAAAACTGATGCCATATCTTGTGGCTTAACAACCAACAACAAGGCATCTGCATCAGCAACATTTGCGGTTAAAGGTGCTGCTTTAATCAAATACTTGGAAATCAGCTCTTGTGCGCGCTCTTCTCGCTTTTCAGAGATTGTAATTCGATCAGGGTTAACACCAGATGAAATCAAAGCGGCTATTAGAGCCTCGCCCATTACACCGGCACCGATAACGGCAACCTTTGATTGCTGATTCATGTATGAAGTCTATCCTTTATGCCTGTAGGCTCTGCGACTATGTCAGAAGTTAAAGCAGGATTTGCGCGTGATTGGGTTGAGTTTTTTGACCCCAATGATGAAGAGACAATTTTCAAGTGCGATCTCACTTGGTTAACTTCCTATTGGACTTGTATTTATGGCGATGGCTGCCAAGGTGTCTTTAAGAGTCAGCCAAACTCAGGGTGCTGCACTGAAGGTGCGATGTACACCGACAAAGCTGATGAAGAGCGCACAATTAAAGCTGCTGCTTATCTGACTCCAGAAATGTGGCAGTTCTACAACGAGGCTCGTCCAAAGAAGCCCGGCGGAGATCTACGCATTTCAGAGAAAGATGAAGATGGCGAACGCAAAACTCGTCGCGTTGAAGATGGTTGTATTTTTCTAAACCGTAAAGGTTATGAAGCAGAAGGTTTCACCGGATCATTTGGTTGCGTCCTGCACCATGTTGCACAACGCGATGGAAAACACTTTGCAGATACAAAGCCTGATGTGTGCTGGCAGTTGCCATTGCGTCGTAGCTTTGAAACTCGCGAATACGGCGAACGTGAATACTCAGTGACTGTTATTGGTGAGTACGAGCGTCTTGCATGGGGCGATGGCGGCGATGATTTTGATTGGTACTGCACAAGCAATAGCGATGCTCACGTCGGAACAGAGCCTGTGTACATTTCCAACAAGTATGAACTTGAGCTCTTGATGGGCAAGGATGCATACGCCGAGTTAGCACGCTTGTGTGATGTCCGAATGGAACACATTCGCGATTCTGCAGCACGCTCACTTCCACTATTTATCATTCAGCATCCAGCAACATTGGCTGCCCAGAAGAAATAGTCAGCCCCTTGTCATAGGGTTACCTCATGGCCAAGGTTGAAAAAGATCCATTCCGCTGCACTGAGTGCGGTTGGACCTCCCAAAAATGGGTTGGTCGCTGCGGAGAATGCCAGGCATGGGGCGCAGTTGAAGAGATCGCAGCACCTAAAAAACTTTCACTTGTTGCTGGAAATGTAACCGCTAAGGCAACACCGATTGGCGATGTAGATCTCTCCGCTGCACATGCACGTGCAACTGGTGTCTCTGAATTAGATCGTGTTCTAGGCGGCGGATTAGTACCAGGAGCAGCGATTTTGCTTGCTGGCGAACCTGGTGTTGGTAAGTCAACGCTCTTGCTTTCTGTTGCTGCACAAACCGCATCAAAGGGCATTCCTGCTTTGTATATCAGCGGTGAAGAGTCTGCATCTCAGGTACGACTTCGCGCAGAGCGAATTAAAGCTATTGATCCGCAATTATTTCTCGCCTCTGAAACAGATCTTGGTGCGGTCATCGCCCACATTGATGCGGTTAAACCACAACTAGTAATCATCGACTCTGTTCAAACAATTGGTAGCTCTGCAGCAGATGGTGCACCTGGTGGCGTGACTCAGGTACGTGAAGTTGCAGGTGCATTGATTCGTATCTGTAAAGATCGTGACATCACATTGCTTCTCGTTGGACATGTAACTAAGGATGGATCAATCGCAGGTCCTCGTTTGCTAGAACATATCGTTGATGTTGTATTGCAGTTTGAAGGAGAGCGTCACTCACGACTTCGTTTGATCCGTGCAATCAAAAATCGTTTTGGCGCATCAGATGAGGTTGGTTGTTTTGATCTCAGTGATACCGGAATCGAATCTGTACTAGATCCAACTGGTTTGTTTACATCACGTCACGCCGAACCTGTTCCTGGAACATGTGTCACCGTTACTCTCGAAGGCCGTCGCCCATTACTTGCCGAGATTCAAGCACTCGTTTCCGCAGGACGAGAAAATGATTACGGAAATGCACGTCGAGTTGTGTCAGGTTTGGACTCTGCACGCACATCCATGACCCTTGCCGTTCTTGAACTTCGCGCCAATATTCGTGTTGGTGGACGAGATGTGTACGCAGCAACAGTTGGTGGCATGAAAATGACAGAGCCCGCCGCTGATTTAGCCCTGGCTTTAGCTGTGGCATCTGCAGCAAAGGGTCTTGCGCTGCCAGCAGATCTTGTTGCTATTGGTGAAGTTGGATTAGCGGGTGAAATTCGCAAGGTAAGCGGTGTAAATCGCAGACTTCAAGAGGCCTACCGCCTTGGTTTTAAACGTGCATTAGTGCCAACGGGTTCAGATACAAAGATCGATGGCATGGAGATCGTTGAGGTTTCACGACTTGATGCCGCACTAAAACGGGTGAAAATCACCGGCGAATGAGTTCGTTAGAAAAACCAATTCTTGCCTGGTTTAAGAAAAACAAAAGAGATCTGCCATGGCGTGACACAACTCCGTGGGGTGTCATGGTCAGCGAGTACATGTTGCAACAAACACCCGTCAATCGCGTACTTCCTAAATGGAATGAGTGGATGGAGCGTTGGCCTACTCCTAAGGATTTAGCTAAAGCAACACCTGCACAGGTAATCACCGCTTGGGGACGTTTGGGATATCCACGTCGCGCACTTCGCTTACACGCTGCAGCACAAATCATCGCTGAAGATTTCAACAACCAAGTTCCGGAAGATCAAGAAACTCTGCAGTTGCTTCCGGGAATTGGCGAGTACACCGCTGCCGCGATCGCAGCCTTTGCATTTGAACAACGATCCTTGGTTATGGATGTAAACATTAGACGTTTACTTGTCCGTGCCATTGATGGAGAAGAGCATCCAAAGCCTGCACCGACTGCGCGCGAAAAAGCACGACGGCTAGCGGTACTTCCGGAAAAGAATGCACATGTATGGGCTGCAGCAACGATGGAACTTGGTGCACTTGTCTGCACATCAAAAAATCCAACGTGCGAGCTGTGTCCGATCATTGGCCAGTGCCAATGGCGTAAGAATGGTTATCCAAAAACAGATTTAATTAGAAAATCACAGGATTGGCACGGTACCGATCGCAAATGCCGCGGAACAATTGTTCAGGCACTGCGCGAGAATGAATCGTTAACAGAATCGGCGATAAAGAAGTTGTGGCCCGATGAGTCCCAGGTCGAAAAAGCATTGAAAACATTGGCTGATGACCTCCTTATTCAAAGACTCCCCCGTAACCGCTATAGACTGCCGCAATGATTCGTTACGCCCGCAAAGAGGATGCTCCTCGTATCCATCAGCTAATTAAAGATTTAGCTGAGTACGAGAAAGCGCCACTAGAAGCAAAAGCAACGATCCAACAAATCGAAGAGACTATCTTTGGCGATAATCCAGTTGCTTACTGCCATGTTGCTGAAAGTGATGGCCTCGTTGTTGGAATCTCTATCTGGTTCCTTAACTACTCAACATGGGTAGGTAAGCCAGGCATTTATCTTGAAGATCTCTACGTTGATCCCGCATATCGCGGCAAAGGTTACGGCTTGGCTTTCCTTAAAGAGCTAGGAAAGATCTGCGTTGAACGAGATTATGAAAGATTGCAATGGTGGGTTCTAGATTGGAACCAACCAAGCATCGACTTCTACACATCATTAGGCGCAGTGCCCATGGATGAGTGGACTGTGTATCGCGTTAGCGGAGATGCACTTAAAAAACTAGGAAGTTAATTAAGCTGTAGGTGCTTCTGCAAGATCTTCAGGAGTATCAGGCAGTGAAGCCTTTGGTGCTCCCTTAAATGTGAAGACAGCTTCTGCGCCGACACCTTCAACATCTACAACAATGATCTCGCCAGCCTTGAGCTCACCAAACAAGATGCGCTCTGACAATGAGTCTTCGATCTCGCGTTGGATTACACGACGCAATGGACGTGCACCTAACAATGGATCGTAACCACGCTCTGCAAGAAGATCCTTCGCAGCAGGTGTGAGCTCGATGCCCATGTCCTTTGCCTGCAAACGATCATCAAGGTTCTTAAGCATCAAATCAACGATCTGAATGATCTGTGGCTTAGTCAACTGGTGGAAGACGATGATGTCATCGATACGGTTGAGGAACTCAGGGCGGAAGTGTGACTTAAGTTCATCACTTACCTTGCCCTTCATGCGCTCATAATTTGTTAGATCATCATCTGAGTTCGCAAAGCCAAGCCCGAGTGACTTAGAGATGTCACGAGTACCAAGGTTTGTTGTCATGATGATGACAGTGTTCTTGAAATCTACTGTTCTGCCTTGTGAATCTGTCAGGCGTCCATCTTCAAGTACTTGTAGAAGTGAGTTGAAGATATCTGGGTGAGCCTTTTCGATTTCATCGAAGAGAACAACTGAGAATGGACGACGACGCACCTTTTCAGTGAGCTGTCCGCCCTCGTCATATCCGACATACCCTGGAGGTGCACCGAACAAACGTGATGCGGTGTGACGCTCTGAGTACTCAGACATATCAAGTTGAATCAACGCATCCTGATCACCAAACAAGAATGAAGCAAGTGTGCGTGAAAGTTCTGTCTTACCAACACCAGAAGGACCAGCGAAGATAAATGATCCACCTGGACGACGTGGATCCTTTAGACCTGCGCGAGTACGACGGATTGCTTGTGACAACGCCTTGATCGCCTGGTCCTGCCCGATAACACGGTTGTGTAGTTCATCCTCCATGCGAAGCAGACGTGCTGTCTCTTCTTCAGTAAGTTTGAAAACAGGAATACCAGTTGAAAGAGAAAGTACCTGCGCGATGAGTTCCTCATCAACCTCGGTGACCTTATCGAGATCTGTTGCCTTCCAATTCTTTTCAGCCTCATGCTTTTCAGCGATTAAGTTCTTTTCCTTATCGCGAAGAGTTGCTGCTAATTCAAAATCTTGACCATCAATTGCAGACTCTTTCTCCTTGCGAGCATTTGCGATCTTGTCATCAAACTCGCGTAACTCTGCTGGAGCAGTCATGCGCTTAATGCGAAGACGTGATCCTGCTTCATCAATAAGGTCGATCGCCTTGTCTGGCAAGAAACGATCTGAAACATAACGATCAGCCATGTTTGCAGCAGCTGCGAGCGCACCATCTGTAATTGATACACGGTGGTGAGTTTCGTAGCGGTCGCGTAGACCCTTCAAAATCTCAATGGTGTGAGCTACTGATGGCTCCTTCACCTGAATTGGTTGGAAGCGGCGCTCAAGGGCTGCATCCTTCTCAACATGCTTGCGGTACTCATCAAGTGTTGTTGCACCAATTGTCTGTAGCTCGCCGCGAGCCAGCATTGGCTTCAAGATGCTTGCAGCATCAATCGCACCTTCTGCAGCTCCTGCGCCTACAAGTGTGTGAATCTCATCGATGAAAAGAATGATGTCACCGCGAGTTTTGATCTCTTTAAGAACCTTCTTGAGGCGCTCTTCGAAATCTCCACGGTAACGAGAACCAGCAACTAACGCACCTAGATCAAGTGAGTACAGCTGCTTATCCTTCAAAGTTTCTGGAACATCATTCTTGTAAATCGCTTGTGCAAGACCTTCAACAACCGCGGTCTTACCAACACCTGGTTCACCAATAAGAACTGGGTTGTTCTTTGTACGACGAGAAAGAACCTGCATCACACGTTCGATCTCATTTTCACGACCGATAACTGGATCTAGCTTTCCTTCACGTGCTGCTTGTGTCAGATTGCGACCAAATTGATCAAGTACTAGTGAAGTTGATGGAGTTCCTTCTGCAGGTCCTCCAGTTTGTACAGCTTCCTTACCCTGGTAACCAGAGAGAAGTTGAATAACTTGTTGGCGAACACGATTGAGGTCTGCGCCAAGCTTTACAAGAACCTGTGCTGCAACGCCTTCACCTTCGCGGATTAATCCAAGAAGGATGTGCTCTGTTCCAATGTAGTTGTGACCTAACTGCAACGCTTCGCGAAGTGAGAGTTCAAGAACCTTCTTTGCGCGCGGAGTAAATGGAATGTGACCACTTGGTGCTTGCTGACCTTGTCCGATGATCTCTTCAACTTGTGCGCGAACGCCTTCAAGTGAGATGCCTAGTGATTCCAGTGCCTTAGCTGCAACGCCTTCACCTTCGTGGATTAAACCCAGAAGGATGTGCTCTGTGCCGATGTAGTTGTGGTTGAGCATGCGTGCTTCTTCTTGGGCCAGCACGACAACGCGACGGGCTCGGTCTGTAAAGCGCTCAAACATGGGCGGTACTCCTTTGGATCGTTCTTTCGTTAAGCCTAATACCTGCGGGCCTACGCTCGCGAGGCGGAATGCTTCTGACTTTTACAACCCCAAATGTGGCGGGGTTATGCCCGAAAATGGACTAAATCTGGGCCTTTATAGCTTCTTCAGCATTCGGGTATTTCCCAGGGTATTGGGCTTTACCGACTCTAGATCCAAGAACTCAGCCACACCGGCATCGTAGGAACGTAGGAGCTCCTTATAAATCTCAGGTTCAACCGGTGTTCCTTCAATAACTTCAAAACCATGGCGACCAAAGAACTCAGTTTCAAAGGTCAAACAAAAGATTCGCTTCACACCGATTGCTTGTGCACGATCAATGATGGAATCAAGGATCTGATGGCCAACACCTGTGCCACGCAGATGTTCTGAAACGGCAACAGTGCGAACTTCAGCTAGATCTTCCCAAAGAACGTGCAATGCGCCGCAACCAACAACTTGATCGCCTTCGACTGCAACTGTGAACTCCTGCACGCTTTCATACAAAGTTACAGTTTCTTTTGAAAGCAAACGACCCTGTGGTGCATACGAATCAATTAATTGGCGAATGCCTTTAATGTCACTGGTGCGTGCTGGACGAATCTGCATTTATTAATCAACTTCAGGCTTAACAAGTGGGAACAAAATAGTTTCACGAATTCCAAGGCCAGTTAACGCCATGAGCAAACGATCAACTCCCATTCCCATTCCACCAGTTGGTGGCATTGCAAACTCCATGGCACGCAAGAAATCTTCATCAACCTGCATCGCTTCAAGATCACCCTTTGAACCAAGTGTTGCTTGTTCTACTAAACGATCACGTTGCACAACTGGATCGATGAGTTCGGAATATCCTGTTGCAAGTTCAAAGCCATCAATGTAGAGATCCCACTTTTCTGCAACACCTGGTAGTTCACGGTGTGCACGTACCAGAGGAGATGTATCCACTGGGAATCCCATCACAAATGTTGGTTCAACCAATAGATGGCGAGCAACATGCTCGAAGATCTCTTCTGCAAGCTTTCCAGTGATCCACTTTGGATCAATCTTCATGCCTAGCTTTTCAGCGATCTTCTTCAAATCTGCATACGGGGTAAGGGCTGTAACGCTCTCGCCAACACCATTAGAAATAGCGTCATACAAGGAGATTTGCTTCCACTGTCCACCAAGATCGGCTTGGCGACCATCGTGGTGGGTAACAACATGTGAACCTGCAACCGCCATCGCTGCGTTTTGAACCAAGGTACGAGTTAAATCTGCGATCGACATCCAGTCGCCGTAGGCCATGTAACTTTCAATCATCGCAAACTCAGGAGAGTGAGATGAATCAGCGCCTTCATTACGGAAGTTACGGTTGATCTCAAATACACGTTCGATTCCACCAACAACGCACCGCTTCAAGAAAAGCTCTGGCGCAATGCGTAGGTAAAGATCCATGTCATAGGCATTTGAGAAAGATTTGAATGGGCGCGCAGCTGCTCCACCATGCATGACCTGCAACATTGGTGTTTCTACTTCGACAAAGTTTGCCTTATCAAATGTGTCGCGCAATGACTTCATCACCGCAGGACGCATACGTGCATTGCTGCGCGCTTCTGGGCGAACAATTAAATCTACATAACGCATACGAACACGAGTCTCTTCAGACATTGGCTTGTGATCATTTGGCAATGGACGCAATGACTTAGATGCCAAGGTCCAAGAATTTGCCAAGATTGAAAGCTCGCCGCGCTTTGATGTGATGATCTCGCCGGTAATTGAAACAATGTCACCAAGATCAATATCTGATTTCCATGAATCAAGAACCTCTTGTCCGACCTTGTCTAAAGACAACATCGCCTGAAGTTCTGTTCCATCGCCTTCGCGCAGGGTTGCAAAGCAAAGTTTTCCGGTATCGCGCTTGAAAATAATTCGACCAGTTAATGACTCAACATCACCTGTTGCTACATCGATCTCAAGACCGACATACTTTTCGCGAACCTCTTTGAGTGATTTTGTGCGAGGCACAGAGACTGGATATGGCTCAACGTTGCGCTCCAATAAGGATGCGCGCTTTTCACGTCGAATACGGAGCTGCTCAGGCAGATCCTCTTCCGTAGGTAAATTCTCTGTACTCATAGGTCGTGAAGTCTACCGACTCATGCATTTCGTTCGTGAATTAGGCGAAGCCCAATCAGCGTCAAATCAGGCTCATGATGGTCGATAGTTTCTGAAACTCCGATAATTAATGGCGCTAATCCGCCTGTAGCAATGACAGTTGGCTTTGCTGAATAACTTTCTAGCAGCTCGGCGGTAATGCGATCTACTAATCCATCAACCTGACCGGCAAATCCATAAATCGTTCCGGATTGCAGCGCCTCGACTGTGTTCTTACCAATGACATTCTTTGGCTTAATCAACTCAACCTTGCGAAGTTGGGCTGCACGTGAAGCGAGTGCATCAACAGAGATTTCAATGCCGGGTGCAAGTGCTCCACCTAGAAACTCTCCCTTTGGTGAAACGACATCAAGGTTTGTCGATGTTCCAAAGTCAACAACAATTGCTGGACCACCAAAGAGTGTGTGAGCGGCCAAGGTGTTAACGATGCGATCAGCACCGATCTCCTTTGGATTATCTACTAAAAGTGGAACGCCTGTTTTGATGCCTGGTTCAACAATTGTGACTCGAACATCTGAAAAGTAATCAGCGATCATTGTGCGAAGTTCGCGTAAGGTTGCAGGAACTGTGGAACATACAGATAGTCCAGTTAAGTTGTAATCCTCAACTAGTGCGCGGTACTGCAGCCAAAGCTCATCAGCTGTGCTGCGAGGATCGGTCTTTACGCGCCAGGATCTCACCATCTCCTTGTCATCAAAGATTCCAAGTACGGTATTTGTGTTTCCGACGTCAACTGTTAATAACATCGTTATCTCCCCACCATTTGCATGTTGTCTATTAAGCGAACACCTTCCACCCAGCCAGCAATAATTGCTCTACGGTTTTCTGTACCGTCATTGGCGGGTGAAAAATCCTTTTCATCAATAATTGTTGCGTAATCCTTTTCAAAGCCTGGCTCAGTAGACAGGGTTGAGTTCAGTATCTCCTGAGCAATTTCTACAGTTGGAGCTAACTTTGCTGCCGCAAGGGCTCGATGAATAACCAGCGCAATATCTCGTCCGCGCTCACTTAATCGAACATTGCGTGAAGACATCGCTAAACCATCAAACTCTCGCACAGTTGGTACAGCAACAATCTCTACCTTGCTCTTCATGGCTTTGATAATTGTTAGTTGCTGAAAATCCTTTTCTCCAAATACAGCTTTATCTGGCTTTGCAATTGAAAACAAACGATCCACAACAGTTACAACTCCATCAAAGTGACCTGGACGAGACGCTCCTTCAAACTTGCTTCCCAATGGACCCGCACTCAGCGTCTTAAAGCCTTCTGGATACAGATCTTCATACTCTGGAAACCAGACTTCATTAGCACCAGCAATAGTTGCGATTTCGATATCACGTTGTGGTGTGCGGGGATAATTTTCTAAATCATCTTTGTTTTCAAACTGAAGTGGATTAACAAAAATACTGACAATGACATCTTTATCCAATGTGCGCGCACGTTTAATCAACGCTTGGTGGCCTTTATGCAAGGCGCCCATTGTTGGCACTAATACAGTCATTTCAGTGGCTCCAGTCCTTTCGGGGTACCGGGCGAGATACTGCGAACTTTACCGCTAAGCAGGCAATAGCTCCAAAAGTTCTTTTATCGGCCCATGCGTAAGCAGGATCGCATCAGGCTCAATCTCAAACCATGGTTGTAAAACAAAGCGACGTTCATGCGCACGAGGGTGTGGAAGTTGTAACTCATCAGCCTTGCTGAGCAATCCACCGTACTGAATCAAATCCAAATCAATTGTTCGCGGACCCCACTGCACAACTCTTTCCCGGCCTAAACTCTTTTCAATTCCATGCAGCAGGGATAACAAATCCATTGCCGGAAGCTCACTATCAATTATGCACACAGCATTTAAGTAATCTGGTTGTTCTGGACCACCTACAGGTGCCGTTGAATAGTATGTAGAAACACTTTTCACATCAGTTGCCTCGCGCAGTAAAGCTACGGCTAAATCTAGGTTTTCTTGTGGGTTGCCAATGTTGGCACCTAATGCAATTACAGCTTTCATCGAACTCGTGTAACAACCACAGCTATATCTTTTAATTGCGCAGCAACAGGTGCTTGAGGTTTATGAACCGTCACAGAAACCTGCTGCACCTTTAAATGTTGATTCAAAACCCTTTCAGCAATTCTTCCCGCTAGTTTTTCAATCAAGTTAACTGGATTACTGGTTATCTCCTCGACAACAAGATCAGTGATCTCTGCATAATTGACAGTGTCTTCAATTGCATCTGAGTTAGAAGGCGCGGTTAAATCGATATCCAAAGTCAGGTCAACAAAAAAGTCTTGTCCAGCTTTTCGCTCATGATCGAAAACACCGTGGTACCCAAAGCCATGAATTCCGGTCAAAATTATTTGATCCTTCATGAGCTGAGCACCTCCTTATGTGGTTTCACGCTATGAACTCTAACCGCCCACACACCAGTTGTGCCAAGTCGTTTTGTTAAATCAATTGTGGCCTGCTCTCGTTCATCTGGTGTGTCCCCACCTAAGAACCTCTTGCGAGATGCGCCAACTAAGACAGGGTAGCCAAGTTCAACAAAGCGATCGATTGCATCAATGATCGCCCAGTTATGTTCTGCATCTTTTGCAAAGCCAATACCTGGATCGATAATTAACTTATCCTTCTGTATTCCCGCATCAAGGGCAGCTTCAATACGCTCATTGATCTCTGCAATCACATCATTAACAACATCACCATAAATAGCCTTGGAATTCATATCTTTTGATTGTCCCCGCCAATGCATTGCAATGTAAGGAACTTTCAAGCGAGCTGCGGTCTGCAACATCGCATCGTCTGCTAATCCCCCGCTGACATCATTAATGATTGCTGCACCCGCTTTAATTGCCGCTTCTGCCGTGCTTGCTCTCATTGTGTCAATGCTGATTGTGGCGCTATGTTTAGCTAACTCGGCAATAACAGGAATAGTGCGTGCAATCTCTTCTTCTTCGCTAACTCGCTCTGCACCTGGTCGAGTTGATTCGCCCCCAACATCAATGATGTCGACACCTTCTGCGATCATTTCGATTCCGCGAGCTACCGCTGCTTCGAATTCATTATGTCTTCCACCATCGGCAAATGAATCTGGAGTTACATTCAAGATGCCCATGACCAACATGGATTAGCCCTTAGTGATTAAGGAGATCGCTTCTGCGCGAGTAGCAGGATTGTTTAACGCTCCACGCACTGCAGATGTAGTTGTTCGTGCATGAGATTTCTTAACTCCACGCATCGACATACATAAATGTTCGCAATCAATGATGACGATTACGCCAAGTGGATTCAGGATCTCAACCATTGCATCTGCGATCTGTGTTGTTAAACGTTCTTGAACTTGTGGACGCTTTGAGTACATATCCACCAAGCGAGCAAGCTTTGAGAGACCGGTGATCTTTCCGCGCGGGATATATCCAATATGTGCAACACCGTGGAAAGGAGTTAAGTGGTGCTCACAATGTGAAAAGACTTCGATGTCGCGAACAATTACTAACTCTTCATGTCCGATATCAAAAGTAGTAGTTAAAACATCTTCAGGTGATTGCCACAACCCTTCAAAGTTTTCCTTCATGGCGCGAGCAACTCGTGCTGGTGTTTCCTTCAAGCCTTCGCGATCAGGGTCCTCACCTAGGGCTAAAAGCAGTTCACGGACAGCCTTTTCCGCACGTTGCTGATCGTAAGGACCAGAAGCGCGACCATCGCTCATCGTGATCTTATTTACCGTCACTTGCAGCCTTCTTGCGTCGCACAGGCTTCTTCTCTTTAGCAACAGGTTCAACAACTAACCGTTCAGGAACATCAACTGGTGGTTGTTCTGAAGGAATACGGGTTGCAGAGCCTGTCCATGCAGGACGCTTTGTAACCAATTTAACCTTCTTGAAAATCTCTGCGATCTCTTCTTTATTAAGAGTTTCCTTCTCAAGAAGTTGAATCACCATTTCATCAAGAATCTTTCGGTTAGCAACCAAGATGTCAAAGGCTTCTTGATGTGCGTTCTCAATTAATGTGCGAATCTCGCGATCAACAACTGCAGCGATATTTTCGCTGTAATCGCGCTGATGCCCGTAATCGCGACCAAGGAATGGTTCAGTTGAACCGCCACCAAGTTTGATAGCACCAACAGCTTCAGTCATTCCGTATTGAGTAACCATTGCACGAGCAAGAGCTGTTGCCTTCTCAATATCATTTGATGCACCTGTAGATGGATCATGGAAAATCAACTCTTCTGCTGCTCGCCCACCTAATGAGTACGCCAATTGATCCAGCAACTGATTACGAGTTGTTGAGTACTTATCTTCATCTGGAAGAACCATTGTGTATCCAAGTGCGCGACCTCGAGGCATGATCGTGACCTTGTGAACTGGATCGGTATGTGGAAGGGCGTGCGCAACTAATGCGTGACCTGCTTCGTGATACGCGGTAACGCGACGTTCATCATCATTCATTAAACGAGATTTACGTTGTGGGCCTGCCATAACGCGATCAATCGCTTCATCTAATTCGATGTTGCCGATTACCGCTTTGTTATCACGTGCTGAAAGCAAAGCCGCTTCATTAAGAACATTGGCAAGATCAGCTCCTGTAAAACCAGGTGTACGACGTGCGTAATCAACTAGCTTTACCTCATCGCTGAGTGGCTTGCCCTTTGCATGAACCTGCAAAATCGCTTCACGTCCCTTGAGATCTGGACGATCCACTGCGATCTGACGATCAAAGCGTCCAGGACGAAGTAATGCTGGATCTAAAACATCTGGACGGTTTGTAGCAGCAATCAAAATTACCTTTGAGTTTTCCTCAAAGCCATCCATCTCGACAAGAAGTTGGTTAAGGGTTTGTTCACGTTCATCATGTCCACCACCCATACCTGCACCACGTTGGCGACCAACAGCATCAATTTCATCGATGAAGACAATTGCTGGTGCATTCTCTTTTGCTTGAGTGAACAGATCACGCACACGAGCAGCACCAACACCAACAAACATTTCTACAAAATCTGAACCAGAGATTGAATAGAAAGGAACTCCAGCTTCGCCAGCAACTGCGCGGGCTAGCAAGGTCTTTCCTGTTCCTGGAGGGCCGAACAACAAAACACCCTTAGGAATCTTTGCTCCTAGTGGTGCGTACTTTTCTGGCTTAGCTAAGAAATCTTTAATCTCATCAAGTTCGGCAAGGGCCTCATCTGCACCAGCAACATCTTTAAATGTTGTCTTTGGTACATCTGGGTCTTGAAGCTTTGCGCGTGACTTTCCAAATTGGAAAACCTTGTTTCCGCCTTGAGCTTGGCTCATCATCCAGAAGAACAAGAAACCAATGAGCAAGAAGGGAACTATTGAAAAGAGAAATGAAACAAGGAGTGATTGCGATGGAACCTTTACATTCCAACCCTTAGATGGAGGATTACCAGTCAGCGCATCAACAATCGTTGGCTCTTGGCGTGCAACGTAAAAGGCTTCAACCTTTGAAGAACCCTTAATTAACGTGCCAGGGTTGAGGATTAAGCGAATCTTCTGATCTTTATCTACCAACTCAGCGGATTGAACTTGAGCCTTAGAGATTGCATCTAACGCCTGAGAAGTTTCGATCTGTGTGTAGCGATTTCCTGCTGATGAGATTTGTCCAAATACAGTGACTGCGAAAATCGCAGCAACAATCCAGAAAAGCGGTCCGCGGAAAAGTCTTTGACTCTTAGTTGGAGCTTTCTTCGAACTTTGCTTGCTCGAAAAACTCTTCTTAACTGGCTTCTTGGGCTTTTGTACTTGTGACATATATGGGGACTCCAGGGATTATTCGTACATGTGCTTAGCAAGCACACCAATAAATGGAAGGTTGCGGTACTTCTCATCAAAGTCGAGTCCGTAACCAATTACGAAATCCTTTGGAATATCAAAGCCGACGTACTTAACATCTACTTCAACCTTTGCAGCTTCTGGTTTACGCAGAATAGAAAGAATCTCAACTGAACCTACGCCACGTGATTCAAGGTTTGCCTTGAGCCATGAAAGAGTTAAACCAGAGTCAACGATGTCTTCAATAATCAAAACATTTCTGCCGGTGATATCGCGATCTAAATCCTTCAGAATTCGAACTACTCCGCTGGACTTTGTTCCAGAACCGTATGAAGAAACCGCCATCCAATCCATATCAATGTGGCGTTGTAATGCACGTGAAAAATCTGCCACCGCCATGACAGCACCTTTAAGAACTCCAACAAGGAGCAAATCTTTACCTTCGTAATCCTTATCAACCTGTGCAGCAAGCTCTTTGATACGGGCTTGCAACTGTTCCTCGGTCACGATTACGCGTTCGATATCGCCCTTGACTGCTTCTAAGTCCACGGTTCTCCCTATGGTCGGTGCTGTGAGAGCGAAAGTCTGCCCGAAATCCGCTCAACCTTCACACCGCCCGGCAAATTGAGCGCACCTTGGCCGCTCCACGCGGTAATCAGCGCCTCAACCGCGCTCACATGCTCCCACGAGACCATTCCGGCGGGTGCACCGGCGGCGTAGATAGCCGCCCTGATGAGTCGGGTTCTGATTGCACGAGGCAGAGTTTCTAGATGAGCACAATCCAAATCTGAAAGATCTAGATGGATCTCTTCTCGTTTAGCCCAATGATCTAAGGCATCTGCATCATCCCGTAATTGATGCGAACTGCGTGCAAGCGCTTCTGCAATTCCAGGACCGATGCTTTTTTCCAAAATGGGCAGAGCTTCATTTCGAACCCGAACACGTGAAAACTCTGGATTCTCATTGTGTGGATCGTTCCAGTACTGCAACTTCATCTCGTCGCAATACTGTTCACTTTGTTCTCGTGTAATTTCAAGTAAAGGTCGTACGTACAGTCCGTTGTGATGTGCCATTCCAGAAAGTGAACGTGTACCTGATCCGCGTGCTAATCCAAGCAAAACTGTTTCTGCTTGATCATCTCGTGTGTGTCCCAGAAAAACCGCAACAGCATTTTTCTCTTTTGCAACATCTTGTAACGCTTCATACCGAGCTTTGCGGGCCGAAGCTTCTAAACCATCTTTAACATCAACGACAACTTTTTTGATGATGCACTCTAAACCAAACTCTTTTAACTGCTCTTTAACTTTTTCTGCTTGCACCGCAGAGTTTTCCTGCAGTTGGTGATCTACTGTTACGCCAATAACTGTAATGACAAACTCTTTAGATTCAATTGATAGCGCATGAGCAAGTGCTAATGAATCAGCTCCGCCGGAAACAGCGACAAGAACTGTGTCGCCTGCTTCATACTTTTCAAGCCAGGTGCGTACAGCGTTTCGTACCGCCGGAACCGCTGTCGTCATGGCTTAACAGTACTGCTGACTTAGACGCGGCCACCAAATGGCATTAAACCCTTAACACTGTAGATATTGGAGTACAGCAAACCTCGGTCCTTTGAGTTTGCTTCCCACATCATTCCGTTTCCGGCGTAGATCGTGATGTGGTGAATGGTCGAGATGGTTCCCTTGTATGAATAGAAGAGAAGATCTCCAGGAACAAGCTCATTGAGCGAAACATGCTTTGTATACCCTGAATACAGCGCAGAGTTCAGTCGATCCCAGTTTGGCCAACCTAATCCAGCTGACTTGTAAGCGGCGTACACCAAACCAGAACAATCAAAGGAGTTTGGTCCTTCGGATCCCCAAATATATGGTTTACGTGCAAGGACTTGAGTCTTTGCAAAGGCGACAGCTTTATCACGTTGGACTTGTGTGGTTCTGATTGTTGAACGACCCTTGAAGCCGAGATTAGGCCAAACCTTTTTCTGCCCAACAGTTTGGGTTGCGGTACTGGCTTGACTCTCTTCGAGTAATGCAAGCTGGCGTTGTTGCTCAAGAGTTGTTCTAACCTTTCGGGCACTCATCAATTGGCGCATTAACTCATCTTGAACCTTTTGAAGCTTTGCAACCTCCTTAGCTTGTTCAGCCTTTGCATCATCTGCAACTTTTTTCGCTGCTTCAACTTTTTGCGTTGCAACTAACTGGACTGCTTTAGCCTCATCAGCAATTTTTTTAGCTTTGCGCGCTTCCTCTTCAGCAACTTTAAATCGCGCAAGTGCCACTGAGTTTTGTGCACCAAGGGTGCTTAAGGTCGAAAGTTGATCAACTAAATCTTGTGGACCATTTGAACTCAGTAAAGGTTCGATATCGGTAATGCTTCCACCCATGATGTAAGCATTGGCTGCAAGTTTTCCAATTGTTTTATGTGCTTCGGCGACAGCTGCCGCAGTCTCAGCGGCGTGCTTTGCTGCGATATTTGCTGCAGCGGTTGCTACCGCGAGTTCTGCTTGTGCTTTTCTATACAAAGCAGTCGCTGCATTTGCTTTAGCGGTTAGTGTTCTTAAACTTTGATTTGCAGCTGCTAACTTTTTCGCTTGTGCATCTGCCGCTTTTTTCTTTGCCGCTTCAACTTTCTTTGCGGCTTCAATCTCTGCCAAGGTTGGTTTTGGGGCGGCAACTGCAGATACCGACGAAACCGCCAGTCCTAGAATTACCGCAAGCGAAATCGCCCTAAACCTTTTTTTCACAATTAACCTTTCGGAGGGAAGGGTTAAAGAATAAATGCCCAACCTTGGAAAACCCTGTTTTTAGGTGTGAGTGTCCCTAATTAGCTACATCACGACGAACAAAGAGTATTGCTGCGATTAAGGCACCAACAGCAACATAAGCACCACCGGTGGCAAGTGCGTGTGAATAGGTCACATCTGCATTTCCTCCGGTTGCGATAATCGATAACTGTGATCCGGGCAACCATGATTGTGTTGAGCTCTTCACTGCTACCAGCAAATTCTCAACGATCAATAACCACAGCACGCCAAAAGAGATCGCACTGATTGGTGACCGAAGCAGTAGCCCCAAAACCATTCCGATGATTCCAAAGCCAATCACTGAGATAGTTACATTGATAAAGGTTGTATAGATGAACTCAATACCTGCACTTGTAAACCACAATTCCGTTGAGACATCTACCGTTGGTGCCAGAATCACAGATGTGGTGATGCTTATAACTGCAGATATAACGATCATGATGAGTGCAAAGATTTTCATCGAAATCAATTTTCCAACCAGAATTTTCATTCGGCTTGGCTGACGAACCAAAAGATTACGCAGTGTTCCATATGTGTACTCCTGGGCAGTTTGTGCAGCAAACACACACAGTGCGATGATTCCTAAAAAGCCTCCTACGCTTGCAAAACCTTGGACACCGCCACTTGATAACGCTAAAACTTCACGGCTAATCACTTGACCGCGGTCTGCGTTCCCTTGAGGTGAATCAATTAATAAGTACAGCAACGCTGAAAAGAGTCCGCTGAAGAATACAACCGCTCCCATAGTGCCTAAAAATAAAGTTGGGCGACGTAACTTTCGAAGTTCAGCTCTGACGACATTTAGCATTACTTATCCCCCGTCATTTCAAAAAATGTTTCTTCAAGGTTCGGAAGCTGTGGTGCTAATTGCGCCAAGGTAATTCCTGCATCAAAGGCTGCTTTGTTCAGAATTGGTGCCCAATCCATCGGTGCCAAGATATGTACTGAATCATTTCGAATCACTGCGTGATGTCCAGATTTTTCGGCAATCTCTGCAATCTTTGAAAGATCAGAATGGTTGAGTGATTTGGCAATAATTGTTGGTTGTTGCTTAGTCATTAGATCGCCGATTGGACCAGCAAAAACAATTTCACCTTTTCGCAGCATCACAATGTAATCACTGATAATTTCCAGCTCTGAAAGTAAGTGAGAAGAGACGAAGACCGTTGTTCCATCATTTGCTAAATCGCGGAGTAATGCTCGAACCTCTTGAATTCCTTCAGGATCTAGCCCATTTGTGGGTTCATCCAACATAAGTAACTTGGGGTCTGGCAATAGCGCTGCAGCAATTCCTAGACGCTGCTTCATTCCTAATGAATATGTCTTGTACTTTGATTTTCCACGATCACCAAGACCAACTTTTTCCAAAAGAGTTTGAACGCGATCTACTGGAAATCCGCCAAGGCGTGCAAGCACCATCAAATTTTCATGTCCCGACAACGCTGGATAAAAAGCTGGCCCTTCAATCATTGCGCCCACACGGCTTAAGTATTTTTCTGGATGTTCAATCGGTTCACCAAGAATGTGACCTTGCCCTGTTGTCGGTGTAATCAGACCTAATAGCATTCGCATTGTTGTTGTCTTGCCCGAGCCATTTGGGCCAACAAAGCCACAAACCGTTCCGAGCGGGACTTCGAAGTTAATATGAGAGACCGCTAGGCGGTCCTCATACTTTTTAGATAGATCTGAGACTGAAATTGCAGTGTTTGGCATGCCCCTTACTCTGCCACAATTAACCTATGAGCAATCGACCTTGGGGGTACCAACCTCGTCAGGAAACACTGGGACCTGACTGGGAATTACATCCACAAACTCATTCAGTGCGTACTGGTCTTGCTCGCACCGGATTTGGTGAAACATCTGAAGCGCTATTTCTAAATAGCGGTTTTACATATTCATCCGCTGAAGAAGCTTTTGATTCATTTGCAGAAGAAACTGATCACTATCTATATAGCCGTTTCCATAACCCAACAATTGCCATGTTTGAAAAGCGTCTAGCAGCAATTGAAGGCGCTGAGATGTGTGTGGCTACTGGCTCTGGAATGTCTGCGATGTTTGCATCGCTTGCCTGTCTAGTTGAACAAGGGGACCATGTCGTTGCATCTGCCGCCATGTTCTCTTCATGCCATGTTGTTATAACTGAGTTCTTGCCAAAATGGGGCGTTACCTTTGAACTTGTAAAGGGAAATGATCCAGCTGATTGGGCAAAGGCGCTTAACAAGCCAACTAAGGCTGTATTTATCGAAACACCAAGTAATCCATTACTTGAAATCGTTGATATCGCAATGGTCAGCGAACTTGCTCACAAAGTTGGAGCAACGGTAATTGTTGACAATGTGATGGCTTCCCCTGTTTTGCAGAAGCCACTAACACTTGGTGCAGATGTTGTTATGTACTCAGCGACAAAGCACATTGATGGACAAGGACGAGTTCTTGCCGGTGCATTGCTGGGATCTGCTTCATATATTCAAGAAAAGCTCTTACCTTTCGTACGTCACACAGGACCAGCACTAAGTGCTTTCAATGCTTGGGTTCTAGTTAAGTCTTTAGAAACTATGCACATGCGTGTTGAGAGCATGGTTTCAAATGCACAAGCAGTTGCAGAGTTCCTTGAAATGCAACCTGCAATCAAATCTGTACGTTACCCGGGATTAAAGTCTCATCCAGGTCACGAATTAGCTATGAAGCAAATGAACAATGGTGGTGGATCAACTATTGGAATTGAGTTCAAGGGCACACAAGAAGAGGTATTTGCCTTTATGAACAAGCTTCGAGTCATCGATATTTCAAATAACTTGGGTGATAGCAAGTCATTGATTACCCATCCATCATCAACTACTCATCGTCGCTTAGCGCCAGAGGTTCAGGCAGATATGGGAATTACCCCATCGGTGCTTCGTCTATCAGTTGGTTTAGAGCACTCAAGCGACTTGATTAAGGATTTACAGCAAGCTTTAGCGAAGTAGTTCTGCAGCAACCAGCAGAACAGATAACAAGCTTAAATAAGTAATTGACCACTGAAAAATCTTTCCAGCAACCTTTGCATACTCCGGGGATCCTTCTTTAAGCGCAATAAGTTGACGGGCAAAAACAAGACCCAGCACTACGGTAATTACAAGTGACCACATTGGTAAATCCGCTGCAAGGATTAACCAGATCGATGCGGCGATCATCAAGATTGTGTGGAACCACATCTCTTTAAGAACCCGAGCCTTCGTTGCAACAACTGGAAGCATCGGTGTTCCGGCAGCTGCGTAATCATCCTTGTACTTAATCGCTAACGCCCAGAAATGTGGGGGCGTCCAAAAGAAAATCACAAAGAAAAATGCCCAAGCTGTCGGTGACAAAGAGTTAGTAACCGCCGCCCATCCGATTAAAACCGGCATGCAACCTGCAGCGCCACCCCACACAATGTTTTGAGCGGTGCGTTGCTTTAACGCCATTGTGTACACAACGACATAGAAAACTATTGCGATCAATGCTAGAAGCGTTGCTAGTGGCGTCGTATAGATCCAAAAGATAAGAAGTGAAACTGCTCCAATAAATGATGCAAAAATCGTTGCCTGTAACTTAGAGATTTGACCGGTAACGATCGGGCGCTTTGCTGTGCGCGCCATCAACTTATCTAAATCGCTTTCAATCACCATGTTAAAGGCGTTTGCACTTCCGGCGGCTAAAGTTCCCGCAAAGATGGTTGCGATTGCTAATCCAAAATCTGGCAACCCTTCGGCAGCTAAAACCATTGCCGGTAATGTTGAAACGAGTAGGAGTTCTACCACTCGTAACTTCATTAGATCGAGGTATCCCCGCGTAGCGCTGCTCACCCGCCAAGATTACTCAGCCTTTCGGAGTACGCCTCCCAGACCTCTCTCAGGGAGAATAGTTACCTTGCTCTCAACGAAGGGATTTACCATGACTGAGAACAACAAGCCCGAATGGTTTGTGATTACCGATGCTGATGAGAAGCCAGCGCTTCGCAAGGTGTCAAAGACGCTTCCAGTAAGCGCAGTGCTTGTTACTGCACTCATTCTTGGAGTTGGTGCCGTTGTGGCCCAAACCCAGGATCAAACACCTGCATCTGCTGTATCTGCGGGTATTGAGCAAACTCAATCGGCGCAAGTTAATTCTTCACCACGAGTTGCTTCATCGGTTAAATCCGCCGTCGCAAATCCAACTACCGCTGCAGCTTCAATTGTTGGAGTAGCGGCAACAAGTAACTTGGCTAATCCATCAATTGCAAAGTTACCTACAGGTGGCGGAGATGACGATGATGATGACGATGACCACGGTCGCGGGCATGATGACGACGACGACGAGGATGAAGATGAAGGCGATGACGACTAACTAGTACAGTTAGCAAATGCGCTCTAGATTCTTACTTTTACTTTCACTAATTTCGCTCTGTGCCCTTGCAACACCGGCACAGGGCGAAGTTATTTCTCCAACAATGAAATTGATCCACACGATTAATGGATCAATATCGCCAAAATCTGTTCGTTCATCTGGTGATGGAGTCGTAAGCGCACACAACATGATGTATCGACACTCGGTTACGGTCTATGACGCAAAGAGCTTTGAACTTTTGCACACAGTCTCTGACTCTGTTTCGCTGAAAGAGTTTGGTTATTCAAAAACCGCCGGAAGTTATAAGGGTGCACCTGTTGAGGGAACTTTTTCCCCAGATGGAAAGTATCTTTATGTAAGTAATTACTCGATGTATGGAAAGGGTTACAGCAAAGAGGGGCATGACACTTGTTCTCCAGCGGATGGATATGACAAGAGTTTTGTTTACAGAATCAATCGCAGTAACTACCAAATTGATTCGATCTATCCCGTGGGATCGGTACCTAAGGTTGTAGAAGTAACCCCTGATAACAAATATGTTTTAGCGGCAAATTGGTGTTCATACACAGTTTCAGTGATTTCAGTTGAGCAGAATAAGGTTGTTAAAACAGTCAAGATTGGACGTTATCCACGCGGAATAGCCATAAGCAATGACTCTACAAAGGCATACGTAGCCGAAATGGGTGGCAATCGAATTCATGTAATTAATCTGCAGGATTTTTCAACCTCATATATTCCAATTGGAAGTAATCCTCGAGCAATTGTTTTATCACCTGACAATTCAAAGATGTATGTCACGATGAATCTTTCAGGTCGAGTTGCCTCGTGGGATCTTTTAGCAAACAAAGCTGGTAAATCTGTAAGAACCGGTGAAGCTGCACGTAGTCTTGCGATCTCAGCCGATGGTTCAGCCCTATATGTTGTTAACTTTAAGAGTGACACCATGTCACGCGTTAGAACAAGTGATATGAAAGTTACTCAAAATATCAAGGTCTGTAATGAGCCAATTGGTATCTCTTACGATGTTCCGACCGGTAACACCTGGGTAGCTTGTTACAAGGGACAGATCAAGATCTTTTCAAATAACTAAGGCGCTGGAGAAATCTCTGCCGGAATATTTGGAGCTGCGATTCTTCCAAGGACTCGATCAATTGCAGCACGTGCTTTGTTGAGCGCAGAGTTTCCTTTAGCAATGTCATCTGCCAAAGTTACAAAGACATACTCGCGATCCGTTGATTGAACATAGCCTGCAAGGGTTGCTGTTCCATTAAGTGTTCCTGTTTTAGCTCGCACTAAACCAACGGCAGATGGTGCTGTAGTAAGAAAGCGAGTTCTCAAAGTTCCTGAGACTCCACCAACGGGAAGACCTGAATAGATCAATGCAAACTTTTCATCTTTGCGTAGCTTGTACAAAAGTTCACCCATCAAATGAGCGGTGATCTTGTTCTTCCTCGATAAACCACTGGCATCTGCAACAACTAACTTTGAATCATCGATTTCAAACTTGGCCAGAATCTCTCTGAAAACCTTATCGACACCCTTTGCATCCATGCTAAATCCTGCCGCTTTTGCTGACAATCGAGCTAAACGCTCCGATATTAAGTTGTCACTCCACAGAAGCGTCCAGTCCAAAAGCGCAGCAACTGTGGGAGAGTTTTCAGAAACTATCTGCTCCCCCATTGAAATAAAGGCTTCATCATCACTTACCGCCTTCATGACAGGCTTGAAGTTTCTCTTTGCCCAAAAGGATTTCAAATTAGCGACATCTTGGGAGTAAAGACCGCTGTAAATAACTTTGTAATTCTTTAGCGATCCTCCATTGAACTCTTTAACGTAGGTCAAAGTTCGAAAACCAATATAGGGCAAAGACGCTCGATTCATTTTACGAGCGGTGTTGTGATCCAAGCTAATCCAAGGATCATAGGAGCCTCTAACGATTACCGTTTTAATCTCAGGGTTAATACTCACTGAGGTATTGAAAACCGATGTTGTATCTAGATATTCAACGGTTGCAGCACCGGTAAGCATTTTCATTACCGAAGCGGGTTTACGTTGTGAATACGCATTCTTCTCATAGATGACTGCACCTGTACTGCCATCGATAACAATCATTGCTGGATTAGAAAGTGTTTGACTCTTAAGTAATTCATCAAATGCGGCAGGAATTGATTCTGGTCCCAGCACCGCTTGCGCAGGCAACACCGAAAAAATCGTGGCAAGAGTGATCGCAATTAAGCGGAAAAGAAAGGACATTATTTCTTTCTAGCGCCAGGAAGCGATAACGATGTTTGTGACTGTTAGACCGATCATCGTCAACCAAACATTCTTTGAAAGCTCCTGCTTCTTAACATTCTTATAACCCAGCGCCAAGATAACAACGAGGATTACAAACTTAATTCCAACCTTTGTATGGTTCAACGGTTCATCGGGTTTAACGGTTTCATGAAGACCGACCATTACTAAACCAGCAACGAGTGCGGTCAATCCGGCATGGAGTACCCCAGGATTTAAGGTGCGAGGGGACTTCTTCAACTGAAGCAACAGCAATACCAAAATGCCGAGAACTGAGAGAAGGTGGATTACATACGCGACTGTGTTGATAGCTGACATGCATTCAGTTTAGAGTGCCTACATGTCTTCTCCAACAACCCCCGCCAGTATTGGCCCAGGTGAATTTTTCCCTGTTGTTGGTGTTGGACCTCATGACAAGCCTTGGCCAGAAGGTGATCAATACGATCCTGAACTATTACTGAATGGTGATCGCAGAAATGTTCTAGATCACTACCGCTATTGGAGCGTCGAAGCGATCGTCGCAGATTTGAATACCAAGCGTCATAAGTTGCAGATTGCAATTGAAAATTGGCAGCATGACCTGAATATTGGATCAATCGTTAGAACCGCAAATGCTTTCAATGTTTCAGGTGTGCATATCGTTGGAAAACGCGATTGGAACAAGCGCGGTGCAATGGTGACTGATAGATATCTAACAGTTATGCATCATCCAACAATTGAAGATTTTGCAATTTACTGCAAGGAGCAGAACCTTCCAATAATCGGTATCGACAACGTGCCAGGATCAAAACAATTGGAATCAGCAACCTTGCCTGAAAGTTGTGTCCTGCTATTTGGTCAAGAGGGTGCGGGTATGTCTGATGAGGGAATCGCAGCCTGCGAAGTTTTGTATGAGATTAATCAATATGGTTCGACACGTTCGATGAACGCATCAGCCGCAGGTGCAATAGCTATGTACCACTGGGCGTTGCAACATTTACCACGTTAAGAGCTTAGCTCTGCCAATAATCCGTCCACTGCGCGTTCAACCATAGCCAAAGTTGCTTCATAAGCTTCATCACTTTGGTTGTACGGATCAGGTACCTCTAACTTAAAGTAATCGGCAGAGTTTGGATCTATTCCCTTTAACGCTGGATCAAAACTTCTTAAGTAGAACACCTTTGATCGGTGCTCTTCACTTTCTGCCATCGAAATAACATTGTGATAGTTGCTGGAATCCATAACCAAAATCAAATCGTGAATAAAGAAATCATTACTCTTAAACTGCTTTGCGGTGTGCTCATGTGTGTAGCCAGCCTTTTCCCAAATCTTCTTTGAGGATGGATGTGGTCCTTGTCCGATATGCCATGGACCTGTTCCAGCGCTATCTACTGTGATTACAGGGGATTTGATCGAACCTTTTTTGTTAGCCAATACCGCAGCTGCCATTGGTGATCTGCAGATATTGCCTAAGCAGACCATCGTGATGCTTAGTTGATCTCGTCCTTTAATTGAGGAGATCACGCTCAGGTTCATCCTCCAGCGCCTCTTGAACCGACTTAAGGCGACGTTCGATTTCATCCGCCTCATCTGTTCTGCCCTGCATGCGCAAAATCTTGGCGATTCGAGATTCGATATCAACGATGAACTCAAAATCCTTTGGTTCATCTTCGCTGACAATAGCTAAGACATTTTCTAGAGTTGCTAATCCTTCATCATATTTTTCAAGCAGGATTTGAGCTTTACCAAACTCAAAAGAGGCAAAGGTCTCGCGACGATGATCATGTCCTGTCTCAAATACATCAACAGCTTTGCGAGCGGTTTCAAGAGCTAGTTCGCCTTCGCCTAATTCGATTAAACAGGAAGCCATCTTTTGATCGCAACGTGCAACATGAATAACCTCTTTGTTGCGCTTGAACAATGAGCGAGCCTCTTTGAAAGCTTCGATCGCTTTTTCATAATTCTTTAATTCGCGTTCTGCACATCCAATGAGATGCAGATCATTTGCTGCACCGATTTCATTTCCATCAACAAGATGTTCTTGTGCACACTCATTCATTGTTTCAACAACTTTGTCGTACTTCTTAGATGAGTACCACCATTCACCCAAGGTGCAGGCAAGTTCTAATGCAATTGGTGATTTGTTCTCTCGCAAAATTTCGACCGCTTTGCTCATTGCGGTTGCCGCTTCATCCATGCGCTTGAGTTGATTGAGGTTGTAACCAATCGCTGAATACGCCTGCGCTAAACCTTCGGAAGAAACCGATGCACCAAGTTGTGAGTAAATATCTCGTGCAGTTTCAGCAAGTGCTAACGCTTCATCGTATTGACCGCGTGCATAAATTCGCGCACTTAATTCGTAGTAAGTACTGGCACGTTCTTCACCTTCTACTTCAGGGATTCGATCCCAGAGCATCTCTTCGGTGACGAGTTCTTCCATGCCTTCGTCTTCACTCATGCACGAGACCTTATACGCATCTGGTTAAGGACGACTGGGAATATCAATCTGCGCCACTGGCCATTTTGAAGTTTTGACCGCCTTGAGCACCTCTGTGGTGACCTGAGTGATCAGTTTTTGTGCCACAGGATCAAAGGTGTGAGCCCATGGGCAGCGGTTTTTCATCGCACAAACCCAGGCATTGGTGCCCATGTTCATGACGGAAGCACCGCTTGGATCGTTGAAATAGGTAGACATCGCGACAAACCCCTTTTCAGTGGGGCTAATTGCAGCTCGTGCAACAACTTGGACACCGGGGCCAATGGTTCCCATTGCCGTGTCCGCTTCATACCCATACAAACCTTTGATAACTGCATCTTGACCTAGTGTTGCAAAGGGCCACACATTATTTGAAATCAAATCCTTCTTTATACCAAGTGCAAAGTATTGAGATCCCAATAACAAAGACTCTGGCCTTAACACATCTCTGTAAGCGGTTCTTCCACGTATTTCTCTATTTTCAATTTCAGTAATCGCATAAGCGGAGTTTCCACCAAAGGCAACAAGGTTCACACCAGCAGCAACAGCCGCTTCTATTGAATCTCTCATCGCAACGGTCCAGTACTCGCTGTGTCCGCCAACAATAATCGTCTTAGTTGTTTCAAATACTTTTGGATTTCTATCTACTTCAAAATCTGTAACATAATTAATATCTAGACCAACTTTTTCCATCAAGGACAAAAGTGGCTGTTCCATATATCTAAACTGCCCTGAACCATCTCCATCATATGGACGATCAAATGTCACAACTGTTGCCGCGGTTTCGCGCGCACCATCTGCGCCTTTATATAAAGATGCTCCACCCCACTGGTTGTAGCTCTGCCAAGTTAAAACAGATGAAACAAATGTTGCATCGCTGGGAGCATCTCCATAAACCATAAATGGAACAAATGTCGCAGCACGCAAATTATTGGATAGTTTTATTAAGTACTGACCCGGTGGCGTCTTTGCATCAATGGAAATCTGAGTTGGAGATTTCAGTACCTTTACAAGGCGAGCGCCAGAGTTGTTGTAATAACCCATTCGATAAATCGAGGCGATGAACTTCTTGGAACCAACAGTTGTCAGAGTTAACTTGTCCCCGCAGGTTGCGCTGCTTGCACTCACATACCCTTCAATACGTGGAACATCTTTGCGTCGTGAAAAATCGGCGCTGAAGCGCAACGGGACCCCCTCGCTCCACTTCTTATCTCCAGCTTTTTGATTCTCGCGGGCCACCCACCCCGGAGCTTGATCCCAAGAGCATTCCGAAGCTGTCGCTGTAACCGGCCACAGGTGTGCGGCAAGTAGAACCGCCACCAAGAATCTACGCATGGGCACACAATAGGTCACGCTCACCTGCCTATAAATGGCAGATGCGAATCGTTTGCATTAACCTTTTCCTATGCATATTCCTGATGGGTTTATCGATGTCCAGACCTCTGCCATCTTTGCGGGCTTGGCGGCCGCCGGCGTTGCTACAGCGCTTAAGGGTGCTCGCGGGCAGTTGGATGAGAAGACAGCACCTCTTGCAGGATTGACCGCGGTATTTATCTTTGCAGTGCAGATGCTCAACTTCCCTGTAGTTGCTGGAACAAGCGGACACTTATTGGGCGGTGCCTTAGCTGCGGTATTAGTTGGGCCGTGGGCGGCAACTTTGGCCTTAACCGTTGTTTTGTTGATGCAAGGTTTCTTATTTGCCGATGGTGGTTTAACTGCCATTGGTTTGAATGTGTTCAACATGGGTGTGCTGGGAGTGTGGGCTGGGTACGGAACCTTCTTGTTATTACGTAAAGTTTTGCCAAAGAATAAATCCTCGATCTCATTAGCTGCAGCGCTGGGCGGATTGTTATCCGTTCCGGCAGCAGCCGTTGGTTTCACAATTCAATACGCAATGGGAGCAACTGCAACTTTTTCAACATCAACTGTTCTGAGCGCAATGGTTGGAACACATGTTTTGATTGGAATCGGTGAAGCTTTAATTACCGGTCTAACAGTTAGCGCTGTCTTGGCTAGCCGAAGTGATTTGGTCTACGGCTGGAAGAACAATGTTCAAAAGTTGGAGATCCGCAGTGCTAACTAATCGTAAGTTTTATATCGCAGGATTTATTGTTTCCCTCTTTTTAGCAGGTGTTGTTTCCTTCTATGCATCCTCGTCTCCCGATGGATTAGAAAAAGTTGCACAAGATATTGGCTTCATTGAAACCGCAAAGGATCACACCAACGCCGATGGGACCTTGGCAGATTACGGTGTTAAAGGAATTGAAAACGAGCGCGCATCCGTTGGTGTAGCAGGAGTTATTGGAGTTATTGGTACAGCTGTTGTTGCAAGTATCGGCTTTAAACTCATCGCTCGTAAACCAAAGAAGGATGGCAATTAAGGTCGAACAGGAGAACCATCACCACGGTCACGATGTCGGTGAGAGGCTCTACCTGCATCGTCACTCTTTAGTTCACTCTCTCCCATCTCACCTGAAAATCATTGCTGCTGTTGCATTTATCGTGGTCGTCGTCTCTACCCCGGTTACCCAATGGCATGCCTTTATCGCCTACTTTGTGTGGCTCTTGAGCGTAGTAAAGGTCGCGAAGATTCCATTCTTGCTCCTCTTCAAGCGCGCGTTAATTGAAGTTCCTTTCATTTTCTTCGCGATCTTGATGCCTTTCTTTGGTTCAGGCGAAAAGATTCAGGTTGGGCCTTTTGATTTATATCGAGAAGGTGTCATTGCTGGCTCTGGAATTGTTGTTAAGGGCACGCTCGGAGTCATGACCGCGATCATCTTGTCTACATCAACAACTGCACGAGAAATTCTTCGTGGTCTTGAACGTCTCAAGCTACCGGTTCTGATGGTTCAAATCGCTTCCTTCATGTTGCGCTACGTCAATGTCGTTAATGATGAGATGGAACGCATGAAGGTTGCACGCGAATCACGTGGTTTTGAAGCAACAGGAATCAAACATTGGAAAGTCTTAGCAACCGCAGCGGGTGCATTATTTATTCGCTCATACGAACGTGGTGAACGAGTACACCTTTCAATGTTGTCCCGTGGCTACGAAGGCGTTCTGCCTCATGATGAACCTCCGCACATCAGCAAAAGAGTTTGGCTGATCGCGATGCTCTATCCACTTGTTGCTGCAATTATCTTTATCGCTCAATTACTGATTGGAAAAATGTAATGAATACACCAAGCCTAGAAATCAAAGAGTTAGCCTTTGCTTATCCTGATGGCAATCAAGCTCTTTACGGTGTGAACCTTTCAGTACAAAAGGGTGAACGAGTTGCTCTGCTTGGTCCCAATGGTGCAGGTAAGACAACCCTTGTTATGCATATGAATGGAATTCACCCAACTTCTCATGGAACTATCCATGTTGCAGGTCAATTGGTGGATTCAAAAAACAAAGAATCCATCAAAGAGATTCGCTCAAAGGTTGGAATTGTTTTCCAGGATCCGGATGATCAATTGTTTATGCCTACAGTGGGCGAAGATGTTGCTTTTGGTCCGTACAACATGGGTAAAAGAGGCGCTGAATTAGATGCGATCGTTGATGATGCATTGAACTTGGTTGGTATGAGTGAGTTCAAAGATCGTCCGCCGCATCACCTTTCCTTCGGACAGCGTCGCCGTGTAGCTGTTGCAACTGTGCTTGCGATGAAGCCTGAAATACTTGTTTTAGATGAGCCTTCATCAAACTTAGATCCAGCTAGCCGTCGCGAATTAGCCGATATTTTGCGCTCATTGGACATCACAATGGTGATGGTTACCCATGATCTTCCATATGCATACGAACTATGTGCCCGTTCAGTTATTTTGAAGGGTGGAGTCATTGTTGCCGATGGTTCTACGCATGAAATCCTTACTGATTCAGCGTTATTAGCGGCCAATCGTCTTGAATTGCCTGTTGGTTTTTCCATTCAATAATCCACGGTAGAATTAACCCGTTGGTGCGACCGCACCAAAGCACTTCCCCCAAGTGCTGCAGATGCAGCACTACATGCGAGTCTTATTTTCGCCCTAGCCGCCAAAAGTGCGAGCTATACCCGAGACGCGCTTGTCGTCTCGATTGGTATGCATTTCTATGTCTCTACAACCACGTATTAGCGCGCCCGGAAAAGCTCGTCGCGCAGCATCAGCAGGAAAGCCTAAGCGCACAAAGAAGGCTGCAGAATTTAAAGAAGCAGCTCCAAAGGCGCGTCACACGACTGCACAAAAGGCAGCTCGTAAGGGTGCAGCAGCTAAGCCCCAGACAGGTAAAGCAGTGTCAACTCGTCGTTATTCAGATGTTGATACATCAACAGCATCAAAGAAGGAAGTTCGCTTAGTAGAGCGTTCAAAGTTGCGCGCAAAGCGTTACCAAGAACAAACCGCTTCAAAGCCACGTCCAACAGAAGCACCAGATGAGCGCAAAGCACGTATCGAGCGTTCACAGCGTCCAGATTCTCGTGCAAAGAAGTTTGTTAAGGAGCGCGAAGTTCGCGAATCAGCACCACGTGCAGAGCGAACAGAACGCAGTGAGCGTCCAGCATTTAAGCGTGATGATTCACGTCCAGAGTTTAAGAAGACTTATAAGAAGGCAGAACGTCCAGAGCGTCCAGCATTCAAGAAAGAGTCTGACACTCGTCCAACAACACGTCGCGATGCAGTGAAGGCAAAGATTGCACGCACCGATGATGGTCGTCCAAACTTTGATCCACGCAAGCGCGAAAAGTTTGATCCAACCCGTCCAAAGAAGAGCAGCGTTGCACCAGATACACGTGCAGCTAACTTCCGTGCAGAGCGTCCAGTACGTGATCGCCGCAATGAATCACCTGCTTATGCTCGCGATGATTTCAAGAAGCATGCAAAATCTCATTCAAATGCAGCGGTCGATTTCGGTGCAGATGACAACTACATTTCAACAAACCTTGCAGATGCAAACCTTGTTGATGCAACTCCCCTAACTGAGATCACAACAACTTTTGCTGATCTTGGAATTGCAGCGCCACTTGTAAATGCGCTTAGCAAGCAAGGAATCATGCATCCATTCCCAATCCAGATTGCAACACTTCCAGATGCTCTTGCAGGTCATGACATCTTGGGTCGTGGACAAACGGGTTCAGGAAAGACTCTTGCATTTGGTTTAGCTCTTCTTAACAATCTCAATGGCAAGGTTGCAAAGCCACACAAGCCATTGGCACTTGTTTTAACACCAACACGTGAACTTGCTCAGCAAATTGATGAAGTTCTAATGCCACTTGCACGATCAATTGGTCACGAATCAGTTGTTGTTGCTGGTGGAATGTCTTACTCAAAGCAGATCACAGCAATGCGCCGAGGAACAGCAATCTTGGTTGCTACACCTGGTCGTTTGATCGATCTACTTAACAAGGGTGAAGTTCAACTAGATCAGCTGCAAATCACTGTCCTTGATGAAGCAGATCAGATGGCAGATATGGGCTTCTTGCCTGTTGTTAAGGAAATCCTTGATCAGGCAAAGCTTGATGGTCAGCGTTTACTTTTCTCTGCAACTCTAGATCGTGGTGTTGATTCATTGGTTCGTCAGTACTTGAAGAACCCAAAGACTCACTCACTTCAAAACGATCGTGCCTCTGTTTCAACAATGGAGCACTACGTATTGGTTATGAATCCAACTGATAAAGATGACATCACAAATCAGGTTGCTGCTCGTAACGGAAAGACAATCTTGTTCGTAAAGACTCAGCGCGGTGCAGATCGTTTAGCTGACAAGCTTGCTCACGCTGGTGTTCCAGTTGGTGCATTGCACGGCGGAAAGTCTCAAGCGGTACGTACGCGTACTTTGGCGCTCTTCAAGGAGACTCCAAACGCTGCTCTAGTTGCGACAGATGTTGCAGCTCGCGGTATTCACGTTGATGGAATTTCACTTGTAGTCCACGTTGATGCACCAACAGATCACAAGGATTATCTACACCGTGCAGGTCGTACTGCTCGTGCGGGTGAGGCCGGAACTGTTGTCACTCTTGCGACTACTCGTCAGCAAAAGTCGATTGGTGGACTTACACAGCGCGCAGGAGTAACCCCTAAGTTTGTTGGGGTTACACCATTGAGCACTGAGTTAATGAAGATCACGGGTGCACAGGAGCCATCAGGTATTCCTTACATCGTGCCAATCGTTGAAAAGTCAGTACGTAGCGGCGGAAAGCGTCCACGTCCTAACTCAAGCCAACGTCGCCGTCGCCCTCGTTAAAACTTCCGTTAATTGATAGGTTTCGCGTTATGACTAACGCGAATCCATTTGCCCAACGAAGCACCCTTGAATATGAGCTGCCACCATTTGCTCAGATTAAAGAGGAGCACTACCTGCCTGCATTCTATGAAGGATGCGCGGAACAGTTAGCTGAAGTTCAAGCAATTCTTGATACTCCAGGTGCTGCGACATTTGAGAACACAATTGTTGCCCTGGAAAAGAGTGGGCAGTACTTAATGCGCATGTTGTTGGTCTTTTACAACAAGTCTTCAAGTGACACTAATGACGCGCTAGATGCGATCGAAGAAGAGATTGCACCAAAACTTGCTGCGCATCAGGATGCGATTAGCTTGAATCCAGCGCTATTTAAGCGAATCAAAGATCTTTACGATGCTCGCGAATCACTTGGTCTCAATAGTGAAGATGCCTGGCTGCTTGAGCGTTACTACAAGGATTTGATTCATGCTGGTGCACATCTAACCGATGCACAGCGGGCACGCCTAAAGGAGCTCAATGAAGAGCTTTCATCACTTGAAACTCTCTTCTCTAAAAATGTCTTGGCAGATACCAATGATTTGGCAGTTTTAGTTGAATCACTAGAAGAATTAGATGGCCTTAGCGAGAACGAAATCGCGGCAGCTGCTGCGGCGGCAAAGGATCGCGGACATGATGGCAAGTGGCTTATTGGAATGGTGAACTTCACCGGAAATCCCGTACTGGATTCGCTAACCAATCGTGCGCTTCGCAAAAAGATCATGGAAGCATCATTGTTGAAGGCTAACCGCGCCAATGAAAGCGATAACAAGCCGGTACTTCTAAAGATGGTAAAGCTTCGTGCAGAACGTGCAAAGTTGTTTGGCAAGGAAACACATGCAGAGCATGTAATTGCAGTTCAGACAGCTGAGCATCCAGACAATGTCCATGCAATGCTTCGTAAGATCGCTCCAGCGGCGGTGCGCAATGCAAAAGCAGAAGCGGAAGATCTGAAGAAAGCTGCCGGAACAGATATTGAAAGCTGGGACTGGGGTTTCTACACCGAGAAGGTTCGCTTAGAAAAGTACAACATTGATACCTCAAAGATGCGTCCATACTTTGAACTCGAGCGCGTACTACATGATGGTGTCTTCTTCGCAGCTAACAAGTTATTTGGAGTTACATTTAAAGAGCGTCCAGATTTGGTTACTTATCACCCAGAGGCTCGCGCCTTTGAGATAAATAATGCCGATGGATCAAAGGTTGGTTTGTTTATCGGGGACTTCTACACACGTGATTCAAAGCGCGGTGGAGCTTGGATGAATAATCTTGTTGATCAGAACTTCCTGTTTAATCAACTTCCTGTTGTGGTTAACAACTTAAATATCCCAAAGCCACCTGCAGGCAAGCCAACACTGCTCACATATGATGAAACAACTACTTTGTTCCACGAGTTTGGTCACGCAATCCATGGCTTCTTGTCACAGGTTAAGTACCCACGTGTGTCAGGTACAAGTGTTCAGCGTGACTTTGTTGAATTCCCATCACAAGTTAATGAGATGTGGATCTTGTGGCCTGAGGTTGTAGAAAATTACGCCCGCCACCACGAAACCGGCGAGAAGTTGCCGCAAGAGTGGATCGATAACTTGAACGCGGCACGTACCTTTAATGAAGGACATGCAACAACAAGTTATTTAGCTGCAGCGATCTTGGATCTAGCGTGGCACTCGCTGAACACAGAAGAGGCGGCAAAGGTCACTGATGTTGTGGCATTTGAGGCTCAGGCGATTAAGGATTACGGCCTTGATTTTGCACCTGTTCCAACACGTTACCGCTCAACCTACTTCAGCCATATCTTCGCAGGTGGTTACTCATCTGGTTACTACGGCTACATCTGGTCTGAAGTTTTGGATGCAGACACAGTTGATTGGTTCAAAGAAAACGGTGGCTTAAAGCGTGAAAACGGTGAGCATTTCAAGAACACACTTCTTGGTCGCGGTGGATCAATTGATTCAATGCAGATGTTCCGTAACTTCCGCGGCCGTGATTCAAAGATCGAGCCGCTGTTGAAGCGTCGCGGTCTGCTGTAACTCTTCATACTTTTTTTGAAGTGTTGCAACATCACCACTGATTAACAATCTTTTGTCTCGGCCTAATTCGCCATACACAATTGTGAAATCACGTGCGCGACAATCAAATGCTTTTGCTAACTCTTTAATGACCGCTTCATTTGCTTTGCCATCAACTGCGGGTGCTTGCACCGCAACAACTAAACGTGGAGGTTCACCAACGGTGCCGCCAACTTTGTTACGTGATGAGTTTGGGCGAACCCGAATTTCAATAAGAAGTTGCTCTGGCATTTAGCCAGCAGAACCTGATCCTGAAGGACCAGCTTTGCGCTGTACCTGTGGAGCGCCACCGCTGCGTTGTCCGCCGCGAATCTTTGATCCGGTTTCAGAATGGTTTTGAGTACCTGGTGCACCTGGCTTATTTTTCTTCGCTTCAAGGGCAGCAAGCATTCTTGCTTTCATGTCATCATTCTTATCGGCCATGAGTTAATCCTACTGCTAAGAGCTTGATTCCTTGTATTCGCGCAATCGTTCAAGAACTTCTGATTCACGATAACGACGATGCCCACCTAATGTGCGAATTGCAGTTAACTTTCCAGCTTTAGCCCAGCGTGTAACCGTCTTTGGATTTACATGGAAACGTTGCGCAACCTCTTTGGGGGTCAAAAGAACTTCGGCATCTGGGATGCGGTTCATGGTGACTCCTTTGAATTGGGCTGTCCGTTTTGGACCGTATTGGGGTGAAGTATTGCGATTTATTGAGCGTGAAGCAATACCTACGAGGCCTGCTCATAGGCTTGAACTAAGCGCCAACGGGACATCAAACGTTGATATCCAACGCCCGCCATCATGCCATCTGATGCGGCAAGACCTGCAACAGAGTGCGTTACATCTTCGATCGATGAATCTGATTCAAGTCCATCTTCACCAGATTCACGTAGCGCTTTATCCATGTAATTAGCTAAGCCGCCGTAATCCAACTCAACTAATGACTCTGGATGAAACATCTCAAGCCACGCAAGCAGATTTTCTAACTCTTGTTCAACTGGACCATCACCAAAAGCATTAAGCACCGCATCATGTGCACCATCACAGCGCTGTTTTGCATTTGCGATTGTTGTTACCGCACGACAATACAAACCATCGGCATTTGTTCCTCGAGTTCGCTCTTCTGGTGCAAACAAAATGAACCAACGGGGAGGAATAATCCAGGTTTCATTTAAAATATGTGGAACTTTATCTTCTAATAAATCCACACCTGCAGTGATTACCTCTTCCATTGCTGGAGAAACAAAGTACGGAACCACTGTGCTTGGAAGTGAGTCTTTGAAATTATCCAGCGCCGCCCAACAACGTGTTGCAGTTGCCCATGGTGAGACATAACGAACTCCATCGCGATCAAAGATGTGAACACCATCTGGTCGGCCTGCTGGAGGTTCAGGTTGAACTACGCGATGCAGTGATAACTCTTCTTCTCTGTTAAAGGAGAAAGGATCATTTTCTAAACTCTGCCACCGCAAACGGTCGGCAGGTTCAAATGCAGATAATGGTTCGTAGATACGAAGTGAAGCTACGTACGGTGTTGGTCTCACGCACGTGGAATGTAGTTGCCCTCAGCAAATGGATCATCATCATCCTTGCGTGAGGTTGTATCAATCTCGCCATGAAGTTCTTTTGCAAGACGATCTAGATCCATATCTTGCGCGTTGTACTTCAAATCGCGTGCAACTTTAGTTTGCTTTGCTTTTGCGCGGCCGCGACCCATGGGCGACCTCCTTCACTAATTGCTGTGCGTCAGGGAGGTAGGTTATCGCGCCTTGTAGGCGCCCTCCAAAGTTGAGCGTGGATTTGAGCCTTCCCGCTCAGAAACCACCCCTGCAACCCAGGCTTTCATCCCTCGAGCGGCCAAGGAGCGCAGTGTCAGATCAGCTACAGATGGATCAACAAAGGCGCTCATGCCGATGCCACAGTTCCAGGTGCGCTCCATATCAGCCTGAGGAACTCCACCCATCTTCGCCATGAACTCCATTTCGACAGGAAGTGACCAGGTAGAACGATCGTATGTTGCCGTTAAATGATCTGGAATAACTCGTGCAGTGTTCTCTGCAATTCCTCCACCTGTGATGTGTGAAAAAGCGTGCAGATGTTCTGGCATTGATTTAATCAATGCTAAACAATCAAGGGTATAAATCTCGGTTGGAGTTAAAAACACTTCGCCTGATGTCTTGCCGTACTCGCTGACATTTGCATGCAAGCTTAAACCTGCGGTTTTAATGATGTGTCGAACAAGCGAGTAGCCATTTGCATGGAAGCCACTAGATGGCATTGCGATAATTACATCGCCTGACTTAACTCGATGAGCACCTAATTGACGCTCTGCATCTACAACTCCAGTTGCTGCACCCGCCACATCAAACTCATCATCATCTAATAAACCTGGATGCTCTGCGGTTTCGCCGCCGATCAAAGCTGTATTTGCCTTTGCGCAACCACGAGCAATTCCGGCGACAATATCTGCGATGTGTTCTGGAACAACCTTTCCTACTGCGATGTAATCAGTCATGAATAACGGTTCTGCTCCACAAACAACTAAATCATCTACGACCATCGCAACTAAATCTTCGCCGATCGTGTCGTACTTACCAAGAGCACGTGCAATTTCCGTCTTTGTGCCAACACCATCTGTAGATGTAGCAAGCAAAGGTTGTTTCATATCCTTTAACTTGCTTGCATCAAATAATCCAGCAAAGCCACCGATTCCACCCATGACCTCTGGGCGTGAAGCTTTAGCAATTGAAGCCTTCATTAACTCAACTGCGCGATCTCCCGCATCAATATCAACGCCAGCATCTTTATATGTAGACATCAGTGACCGTGCGCTTCCGTGATTTCTAGGCGCATCTTTCCTTCAGATAAATCCTCTGGGATGCGGATTGGATACTCACCTGTAAAACAGGCAGAACATAGCCTTTCTGAGGCTACTTCGGTAGATGAAATCAAACCCTCGAGAGATACATACCCAAGGGAATCGGCACCGATTGATCGGCGAATCTCTTCAACATCTAACCCATTAGCGATTAGTTCGGCACGTGAAGCAAAGTCGATGCCGTAATAACAAGGCCACTTAACCGGAGGTGATGAGATTCGAACATGGATCTCGCGAGCACCAGCTTCGCGCAGCATTCGGACAATTGCGCGTTGCGTATTTCCGCGGACGATCGAATCATCGACTACAACTATCCGCTTGCCCTCAATAATTTCGCGCAACGGATTGAGCTTTAAACGAATACCTAACTGGCGAATAGTTTGAGAAGGCTGGATAAATGTTCGTCCCACATACGAGTTCTTAACTAATCCCATTCCAAAAGGAATTCCAGACTCTTTTGCATAACCGATCGCAGCAGGTGTTCCAGACTCTGGTACCGGAATCACAAGATCAGCCTCTGCAGGCTGTTCCTTTGCAAGTTGTGCTCCAATAGCAACTCGTGTTCTATGAATTCCGCTACCAGCAATAGTTGTGTCAGGTCGAGCTAAGTAAACATACTCAAAGAGACATCCCTTTGGTTGCGCCTCTGCCCATCGTTGTGAACGCACGCCATTAGCATCGATTGAAATGAATTCACCAGGTTCGATCTCGCGCACAAATGCCGCACCGACAATATCTAAACCTGCACTCTCAGATGCAACCACCCAGCCAGTTTCCAACTTTCCAAGAACTAATGGGCGGACACCATGTCGGTCACGTGCTGCATACAAGGTGTGTTCATCCATAAAGACCAATGAAAAAGCACCTTCTAGCTGAGGCAGTACTGTTAATGCGCTTGCTTCTACATTCTTTGAATCCTGCAGAGCGATGAGCGCCGTCATGATCTCGGTATCGGTGGTCGCGCCACGTGTGTAACTTGCTTCAAGTTTTTGAACTAACTCAGCTAAATCGCCGGTGTTGGTCAAATTGCCGTTGTGGGCTAAAGCCAGCGTTCCATACTTAGTTGGGCGCAGGGTTGGTTGAGCATTGACCCAGGTACTAGATCCTGTTGTGCTGTAACGGCAGTGACCAATAGCAAGATTTCCTTTAAGTGTTGCTAAATCACCTTCGGTAAAGACTTGAGAAACCAGACCCATATCTTTATACACAAGAATTCTTTCGCCATCACTTGTTGCAATTCCGGCAGATTCTGTACCTCGATGTTGCAGCGCATAAAGCCCGTAGAAAGTTAACTTTGCTACCTCTTCACCAGGTGCCCAGACACCAAAGACACCACATGCATCTTGTGGACCTTTATCTTCACCTAGAACATTGTGGTTGAGTAATCCATCGGGACGTCTCATAACTGTGCTCCTAGCGGTAGGTACTCGGACAAATCTGCGCGCACACCAGAGGCTGCAATCTTTCCATCACTTAATGCTTGTTCCCACAACAATTCTCCGTTGGCAAGTGCAAGCCAGGTTTGTGCATCCATCTCGATTGTATTTGGTGGAGTGCCACGTGTATGTGTTGGACCTTCACCGCATTGAACTGCAGCATACGGAGGAATACGTACCTCAATGGCTCTCCCAGGAGCTTTAGAGGTTAAAAGCGCAAGAGTGCTCTTAACCTGTTCAAGTATCTGAGGATCGCGCATCTACTTATCCAAACAACCGTGGAAATGTTGAGGTGTGGGCGGTTGATAACTCAGCTAAGGAAATTACTGCATCGTTGATAGTTAGAGCATCTCCACCAGTTGTGCCAAGTTTTGTGATCACAATTGAGTTCTTGATCGCTAAACCTTCAAGCCTTGAGGTATGCGTAGGATCAATTGCCACTATTACGCGACCTGGGGTCTCGCTGAGCAATGCAACTCCTGCATTTTCAAGTGCAACAGTTGCGCCAACCTTATGTCGCAAAACCATCTCAGTTAATCCAGCAGATAAACCGCCCTGACTTAAATCATGGGCTGCTGCAAAGAATGAGTTACCTTCAAGAAGTAGCTCAATAAGGCGCATTTCACGCTGTAAATCAGCATCTGGAGATTGCCCAACACGTTGGTTGTGCAAGAAAGCCCACTCGCTACCTGCAAGATCTTCCTGGGTTTCACCTAGCAAGTACAGATCCAAACCTGCTTGAGTAAAACTCATTGGGGTGCGGGTGCGAACATCTTGGATAACTCCCAGAACACCGATGACCGGTGTAGGCAAGATTGCAACCGCACCGGTTTGATTGTAGAAAGAAACATTTCCACCAGTAACTGGTAACCCCATCTCTAAACAACCATCTGCCAATCCGCGAACAGATTCAGCAAACTGCCACATAACACCAGGATCTTCAGGTGAACCAAAGTTCAGACAGTTGGTAACGGCTAAAGGACGAGCACCAGCGGTTGCAATGTTGCGTGCCGCTTCTGCTAACGCCAACTTTGCCCCTTGATATGGATTCAAATAAGACCAGTTTGCATTGGCATCTGTTGAGATTGCAACGCCTAGGTTTGTTGTTTCATCAATACGAATCATTCCTGAATCATCAGGTTGCGATTGAATGGTATTTCCTTGGACATACTTATCGTATTGGGATGTAACCCAAGACTTATCGGCAAGATTTGGTGCTGCTGCTAACTTCAAAACAGCGGCTTTAATCTCTGATGCTGTTGCTGGAATCGGAACATTAACTGTTTGGGAATTTACTTGATTGATGTAAACAGGCTGTGCCAGTGGACGGTTGTACACCGGACCATCATGGGCCACTGTGCGAGGTGGAACATCAACGATTAACTCGCCATTCCAGGTAATTTCAAGGTGATTTCCGTCGGTAACTTCTCCGATCACGGTGACAGTTACATCCCACTTCTTGCAAATCTCTAGAAAGCGTTCAATCTTGCTAGGTTCAACAATGGCGCACATACGCTCTTGTGATTCCGACATCAAGATCTCTTCAGGTGACAGTGAAGGATCGCGCAATGGAACCTTGTCCAGCTGCACCTTCATACCGCCAGAACCACCTGATGCCAGCTCACTTGTGGCGCAGGATAAGCCTGCTCCGCCAAGGTCTTGGATGCCCACAACTAGATCTTCAGCGAAGATTTCTAGTGAACATTCAATCAAAACCTTCTCAACAAATGGATCGCCGACCTGAACACTTGGACGCTTTGTAGATCCTCCGGCACCAAAGGTTTCAGAGGCTAGTACAGATACTCCACCGATTCCGTCGCCACCTGTTTTTGCTCCATACAACACAACTAAGTTGCCGGCACCTGCAGCTTTTGCCAACTTAATATCACTGTGCTTCATAACACCGACGCACAACGCATTTACAAGTGGGTTACCTGCATAGGTTTCATCAAATGTAACTTCGCCTCCGATATTTGGAAGTCCGAGACAGTTTCCGTAACCACCAACACCGGCAACGATTCCAGGCAAGACACGACGTGTATCTGGTGCATCTGCTGGACCAAAACGAAGCGGATCCATAACTGCAATTGGGCGAGCACCCATTGTCAAAATGTCACGAACAATTCCACCAACACCTGTTGCCGCTCCTTGATACGGCTCAACAAATGATGGGTGATTGTGTGATTCAATTTTGAAAGTTACGGCGTAGCCCTGGCCAACATCAACAACACCTGCGTTTTCACCAATACCAACGAGCAACGCATCTGACTTGGGAGCTTTCTCACCAAACTGCTTCAAGTGAACCTTTGATGATTTATAGGAACAATGTTCTGACCACATCACTGAATACATTGCGAGCTCAGATGAGGTCGGGCGACGACCCAGAATTTCTTTGATGCGCGCATACTCATCGGGCTTTAGCCCAAGTTCGGCAAATGGTTGTGAGTTATCTGGAGTTGTTTGCGCAATTGCGACGGTATCTAGCGCCATTACTTCACCATCGCATTCAAGATTGAAGTAAAGAAGCCAAGCCCTTGAGCAGATGGCCCAGTTAGCTGATTGATGGCATGTTCTGGGTGAGGCATAAGCCCAACCACATTGCCCTTCGCGTTGCTAATTCCAGCGATTAAATTACGTGATCCATTGGGGTTTTCGCCTACATAACGGGCGATTACGCGGCCTTCGCCTTCGAGCATCGCAAGGGTTTGATCATCGCACTGGAAAGATCCTTCACCATTCTTCAATGGGATGACAATCTTTTCGCCTTGTTTGAAGGAGTTTGTCCACGCAGTTTGATTGTTAACTACCTCAATCTCTTGATCGCGACATAAGAAGTGCAGATCAGAGTTGCGAGTTAGCGCACCCGGCAAAAGATGTGATTCACACAAAACCTGGAAACCATTGCAAATTCCAAGCACTGGCATGCCCTTATTAGCGGCTTCAATTACTAATTGCATAACTGGTGCAAAACGTGAAATAGCACCACAACGAAGATAATCACCGTAAGAAAATCCACCAGGTAGAACAACCGCATCAACGCTCTTCAGATCCGCATCGCCATGCCATAGCGAGACCGCTTCAGCGCCACCTACAACGACAGCACGTGCAGCATCACGATCATCCAGAGTTCCTGGAAAGGTAATGACTCCTACGCGCATTACTTCTCAACTCTCACTACGAAGTTTTCAATAACTGGGTTAGAGAGCAAAACCTCTGCTGCTTTTTCTACTTCGGCAATTTGTGCAGCTGTTGGTTCACCTTCGATCTCAATTTCAAATCGCTTTCCTTGGCGAACAGATTTGGCAAAGTTAAACCCAAGCCGTGGCAAGGCTGATGCAACTGCGTTACCTTGAGGATCAAGAATCTCGGGCTTTAACATCACATCAACCACGATCTTTGCCATTTGTTGTCTCCCTTTTAGAACTTGCTGCCGGTGATTCGGAAAAATGCTTCTTCGTAACGTTTTGCAGTCTTCTCTACGATCTCAGTTGGTAGTTCAGGGGGTGGGCTATTTCTATCCCATCCACTTGCTACTAGGTAGTCACGTAGAAACTGCTTGTCATACGAGGGCTGAGCCCCGCCTGGCTTCCAGGTGGATGCCTCCCAAAACCGTGAAGAATCAGGGGTTAGCGCCTCATCGCCAAGGGTTATCTCGCCCTTGTCATTGCGACCAAATTCGAACTTGGTATCTGCAACGATGATTCCGCGGCTTGCAGCAAACTCTGATGCGGTGTCATATAACTTGATAGTTAATTCTCGCAGTTGCGCCGCAGTATCTGCTCCCACAATCGCCGCAGCATTATCAAAATCAATGTTGATGTCATGGTCGCCAATTTCAGCTTTTGTAGCAGGTGTAAAGATAGTTGCTGGTAGTTGAGAGCCATCTAGCAATCCATTAGGTAATGCATTTCCGCAGACCGCTTTGTTGTTTTGGTACTCAACCCAACCACTGCCCGTTAGATAACCACGAGCAACGCATTCAACTTCAAACATTGTTAGTGGTTGCACGATTACTGCGCGGTCTTCAACAATTGATGGAACATCTGTTGAAACTATGTGATTGCCAATAATGTCTTCTAGTAATTCAAACCAAAACAAAGAGAGTTGAGTTAGAACCGCACCTTTACCAGGAATCGTTGTTGGCATAACCCAGTCATACGCCGAAATTCGATCAGAGGCTACGAGCAAGATTTCTTTTTTATCATTGGTGTACAGATCCCGAACTTTTCCGGTACGCAGATGAGTCCACCCAGGAATTGAAGGCACTGGCGGTGGACCAGCTAGGCCGAAGCCGCTCACCGAATAGAGCCGGGCTTGTACTGCGCTGCGGCAGGGTGCGCGGATGTAATCGCATCGATGCGATGTACAACTCGAGCCACTTGTTGGCGAGCTTCGCCAGTAAATTCAATTGGGTCGCTGATTAAGAGATCTAGCGCTGCACGATCAAGTGGCAAACGACTATCTGCTGCTAAATCATCAAGAAGAGTGTTCTTCTTTCCTTCACGCATACCAAGAGCTGCTTTAACCGCATGCTCCTTAATAACTTCGTGCGCTACTTCGCGACCAACACCTGCTTTGACCGCTGCCATAAGAATCTTGGTAGTCGCCAGGAATGGTAAATAACGCTCTAATTCAGCGCTAATTACAGCTGGGAAAGCTCCAAACTCATTCAGAACTGTGAGCATTGTTTCCAGTAATCCATCGATTGCGTAGAAAGCATCAGGTAGAGCAACGCGACGAACAACGCTGCATGAGACATCGCCTTCATTCCATTGATCACCAGCTAGTTCGCTCACCATCGATGCATATCCGCGAAGTACTACTGAGAGACCATTAACACGTTCGCAGGAGCGTGTGTTCATCTTGTGAGGCATTGCGCTGCTACCAACTTGGCCAGCCTTGAAACCTTCAGTAACTAGTTCGGCACCAGCCATTAAGCGAATAGATGTTGCAAGAGATGAAGGAGATGATGCGATCTGAACCAATGTAGTTACAACATCATAATCAAATGATCGTGGATAAATCTGCCCAGTTGAATCTAGAACGTTATTAAAACCAAGCTCTTTAGCGATTGCACCTTCTAATTTAAAGTGCGCATCTGATGAACCAAGAAGATCAATTGAATCCTGTGCGGTTCCAACAGGTCCCTTGATTCCTCGCATTGGGTAGCGATCTTGCAGCGCAGTTAAACGCTCATATGCAAATAACAACTCTTCCGCTGCTGATGCGAAACGCTTTCCTAAAGTTGTTATCTGTGCTGGAACATTGTGTGAACGTCCCGCAATTGGTTGATCTGCATACTGTGCAGCTCTCTCACCGAGTCGAGCAAGAAGTGTTACAACCTTGTCATGAACGATTTCAAGTCCGTTGCGAATTTGAAGCGCTTCAATGTTTTCAGTTAAATCTCGGCTCGTCATTCCGGCGTGGATCGCTTCATGTCCAGCTAATGCGTTGAACTCTTCAATACGTGCCTTTACATCGTGGCGGCTCTGCTTTTCGCGGGCATCAATAGATGCTAAATCCACCTGTGTAATTACATTTTCGTAATCTGTAATTACATCTTTAGAGATTGCATGACCAAGGGTTGATTGAGCGCGCATAACCGCGATCCATAGCTTGCGCTCTGCGATGATTTTTGCCTCGGGCGCGAAGATTTCACGCATTGCAGCTGAGGCGTATCGGCTAGCAAGCAGGCTCATTGGTGAATTATCCGTCATTTAATTGCCCTTCTCTGCGACCGACGCATTAAGCGCGATATCTGTCCGGTAAAAAGATCCAGCAAGTGAGATTTGGCTGATCGCACGATAGGCAAGGTTGCGGGCTTCGGTGAGATCTTCTCCTACACCTGTAACGGCTAGTACTCGACCCCCTGAAGAGACAAGCGCTTCATCCTTTTTAGAAGTTCCTGCATGAAAGATTGAAACATTGTTGATGGATGAGAACCCTGAGATGACTCCACCTGATTGAGGAGCTGCTGGATATCCCTGCGCCGCCAGCACAACTGTGACAGCGGATTCATCTCTCCACTCCAAAGTTGTGCCACTTAGATTTCCAGTTGCTGCGTTAAATAAAAGAGTCGCAAGTGGTGTCTTCAAACGTGGAATTAACACTTGAGTTTCTGGATCACCAAAGCGTGCGTTGAATTCAATAACTCGAGTTCCGTGATCCGTTAATGCAAGACCTGCGTATAACAAGCCAACAAATGGAGTACCTCGCGCAGCCATTTCAGCGATCATTGGTGCAAGAACTCTTGTGTGGGTATCTTCAATAATGTCAGAGGGTGCCCATGGCAATGGAGAGTACGCACCCATGCCACCGGTGTTAGGACCTGCATCTCCATCAAGTGCGCGCTTGAAATCTTGTGCGGGTTGCATTGGAATAATTGTTGTTCCATCGCTAATTCCAAATAAAGAAACTTCAGGACCATCTAGAAACTCTTCAATAACTACTCGCTTACAAGCAAGTGCGTGATCTAAAGCTTCTTGGCGATCGTTGGTGACAACAACACCTTTGCCTGCAGCTAGACCATCATCTTTAACAACATAGGGTGCATCAAAGGCATCTAATGCGATCTCAATCTCTTCTTTGCTGGTGCAGGTAAAGCTATGTGCAGTTGGTACTCCTGCATCACGCATAACCTCTTTAGCAAAGTGCTTTGAACCTTCTAGTTGTGCCGCCGCTTTTGAGGGCCCAAAGACAGCGATATTGGCTGCTCGTAGCTCATCGGCAACACCATTAACTAGAGGAACTTCGGGTCCAACGACCACCAAATCAACCTTTAGCTTTTTTGCTAACTCAACAATTGCTGCATTATCTGTAACTAATAATGGATGACATTGTGCAAACTGTGCGATACCAGGATTTCCGGGTGCAACATGAAGTTCGGTACATGCTGGATCTGCTTGTAGTCCTACCCCTAGTGCGTGTTCGCGACCGCCGCTTCCGACTAGGAGGATTTTCATTCTTAGATGAAATCCTTTACGACAATTGTTTGATCGCGACCGGGACCAACGCCAATCGCGCTCATTGGCGCACCTGAAATCTTTTCAAGGAATGCAACATAATCCTGAGCATTCTTTGGAAGATCAGAGAGTTTGCGGGCGCCAGAGATATCTTCAGTCCAACCAGCTAAGTATTCGTAAATTGGCTTTGCATGGTGGAAATCTGTTTGTGATGCTGGAAGCTCTTCAACCCGCTTACCATCGATTTCGTAGGCAACACATACTGGAATCTTTTCCCAACCGGTTAATACATCTAGCTTTGTTAGGAAGAAATCAGTTAAACCATTGACGCGAACCGCGTAACGAGCAATCGGTGCATCAAACCAACCGCAACGACGTGCACGTCCGGTAGTTACACCAACTTCTCCACCGATACGACGAAGTGCTTCGCCATCTTCATCAAATAATTCAGTTGGGAAAGGTCCGCTACCAACACGTGTTGTGTACGCCTTCAAAATTCCGATTACACGGTCGATCTTTGTAGGTCCGATTCCAGAACCTGTACATGCACCGCCTGCAGTTGGATTACTTGAAGTTACAAATGGATAAGTACCGTGATCGACATCGAGCAAAGTGCCCTGAGAACCCTCTAGAAGTACTCGCTTTCCAGCCTTGAGCGCCTCATCCAGGATCAAAACCGTATCTGCAACATATGGGCGCAAAATATCTGCGTACTTCAAATACTCCTCTAGAACCTCATCAACTTCGATGTTCTTACGGTTGAAAACCTTGATCAAAATCTGATTCTTATCGCGCAGCGCACCTTCAAGCTTTTGGCGAAGGATTGATGGATCAAATAGATCCTGAACACGAATACCGATGCGGTTAATTTTGTCTGCATAGGCTGGTCCAATTCCGCGACCAGTTGTTCCAATCTTTGACTTACCCAAGAATCGCTCTGACACCTTGTCGATTGTGCGGTGATAAGGAGTAATCAAATGTGCGTTAGTTGAAATCAGTAACTTGCTTGTATCAATACCGCGTTCATTTAATCCGCGGATCTCTTCAAGTAAAACACTTGGATCGATAACAACACCATTTGCAATAACAGGAATTACATTTGGAGAAAGAATTCCTGATGGCAGTAAGTGAAGTGCATACTTTTGATCACCGATAACAACTGTGTGTCCTGCGTTGTTGCCGCCTTGGTAGCGAACAACGTAATCAACGCGATCACCCAACAGGTCGGTAGCTTTACCCTTGCCTTCGTCGCCCCACTGAGCGCCGAGTAATACCAATGCAGGCATGAGTAAAGCCTTTCCGACTAGTTGTTAATTACTTGAGTGATGTAGTTCCTGTTGAACGAAGATCTTCGCAAGCACGAACAACGCGAGCTGCCATTCCTGCTTCAGCAAGCTTGCCCCATGCGCGTGGATCGTAAGCCTTCTTGTTTCCAACTTCGCCATCGATCTTGAGAACGCCGTCGTAGTTCTTGAGCATGTGATCAGCAACTGGACGTGTAAATGCGTACTGAGTATCTGTATCAACATTCATCTTAATTACACCGTAATCAAGTGATTCGCGGATCTCTGAAAGTAGTGAGCCAGAACCACCGTGGAATACCAAGTCCATTGGCTTGCTTCCTGCTGGAAGACCAAGCTTGGCTGAAACCGCCTCTTGCAATGTCGCAAGAATCTTTGGCTGCAGTACAACGTTTCCTGGCTTGTAAACACCGTGAACATTTCCAAATGTTGCTGCCACCATGTAGCGAGCGTTTGCATCTGTTCCAAGTGTTTCAATTGTTAGAAGTGCATCCTCTGGAGTTGAGTACAACTTCGCATCATGCTTTGCTTCGATGCCATCTTCTTCTCCACCAACAACTCCGATTTCGATTTCAAGAATTGTCTTTGCAGCAACTGACATCGCCAACATTTCCTTAGCGACCTTCATGTTTTCAGGCATATCAACCGCTGATCCATCCCACATATGTGAGTTGAACAATGGAGCCTTACCTGACTTAAGACGATCAGCACCAAATGCAAGAAGTGGACGCATGAAGCCATCTAGCTTTTCTGCTGGGCAGTGATCTGTGTGAATTCCAATGTTTACTTTGTAGTTCTTTGCAACAACATGTGCGTACTCTGCGAGCGCAACCGCGCCATCAACCATGTTCTTAACTGTTGAACCAGATGCGTATTCCGCACCGCCCCACGAGAACTGAATGATTCCATCTGACTCAGCTTCGGCGAAACCACGAATAGCTGCTGTCAGGGTTTGTGATGATGAAACGTTGATTGCTGGATATGCGAATGCGCCCTTTTTAGCGCGATCTAACATGTCTGCGTAAATTTCAGGGGTTGCAATTGGCATAGTGTGACTCCTATGGGCTCGTTGTAAATCTTTAGACTGAGCGCTTCGTTGAGTCGTCTAGAGGCTTACGACCAATCCTCTCACCTTCGCCCGAATGGCACAAAAAGACCCTCCGCAGGCTTGCTGGGAGGGTCCTTATGCCTGGCTTTTTCCTGTTAGCTCACCGTTTTTAGGGCGTTGGCCAAGAACTTAGCCAGGGCCGCCACTAACACCGGATTACTCAAAAGCTTGATGAGGGCCAGAATAAATGAGGTCAGCATTGTGTCTCCTTTCCTTTGGTGCATCTTCAGGGCTGCCCTCTTGTTGCAAATTTCATTGCGAATTCTCTGTTGATAACAAAGTTCAACAGGTAGCCTCTAGCGTTATGAGTCAAGACCATGAATCCCTCGAGAACCTGCTTAATGAAGATCGCCAATTTCCACCAACAGCAGAGTTTGCGGCGCAAGCTAATGCGACAGCCGCTCTTTACGAGTTAGCTGAAAAGGATCGCCTTGCCTTTTGGGATCTGCAAGCAAAGGCATTGAGTTGGGAAACTCCATGGACACAAACCTTGCAATGGGAAGCACCTTACGCACAATGGTTTGTTGGCGGAAAGATCAACGCATCATTTAATGCTTTAGATCGACATGTGATTGAAGGTCGTGGAGATCGAGTTGCGTTTCACTTTGAAGGTGAACCTGGCGATACACGAACAATTACTTATGCGCAGTTACTAGTTGAAGTTAAGAAAACCGCAAACGCGCTGATTGAGTTAGGAATTCAGGCAAAGGATCGGGTCGCGATTTATATGCCGATGATTCCAGAGGCTGCGATTGCAATGTTGGCATGTGCGCGCATCGGTGCCGCTCACTCAGTAGTCTTCGGTGGTTTTTCTGCCGATGCGCTGTTGTCACGAATTCAAGATGCAGATGCAAAGTTAGTTATTACCGCAGATGGTGGATTTAGAAAGGGTGGAGCCTTTGCGCTTAAGCCCGCTGTTGATGAAGCGTTAAAGGGTCAACACAATGTTAAAAATGTTTTAGTTGTACAACGCACCAAACAAGAAACTGCCTGGAACGCAGCAACTGATATTTGGTGGCATGAGATTGTCGATCGCCAATCAGCTGAACACACAGCGCAGGGCTTTGATTCTGAGCACCCGCTCTTCATTTTGTACACATCGGGCACTACCGCAAAGCCAAAGGGAATCTTCCACACAACCGGTGGATACCTAACGCAGGCTGCTTATACCCATCGAGTTGTCTTTGATATCAAGCCTGAAACAGATGTCTACTGGTGTACCGCAGATGTTGGTTGGATTACCGGTCATAGTTACATTGTTTATGGACCGTTGATGAATGGTGCAACACAAGTTATGTATGAAGGAACTCCAGATACACCACACAAAGGACGCATTTTCGAACTAATCGAAAAATACGGCGTCACAATTTTGTACACAGCTCCAACTTTGATTCGCACCTGGATGAAGTGGGGCGATGAGTACCCTAATAAGTTCAACCTTTCATCTTTGCGTTTATTAGGTTCAGTTGGTGAACCAATTAATCCTGAAGCATGGATGTGGTACCGCGAAGTTATTGGTGGAAATCGTTGCCCAATCGTTGATACATGGTGGCAAACAGAAACTGGTGGAATCATGATTTCACCGCTACCTGGTGTTACCGCAACCAAACCTGGATCTGCGATGACAGCAATTCCTGGAATCAGCGCAGTTGTTGTTGATGATGATGCAAACCCAGTCTCAAAGGGTCATGGCGGATTTTTAATTCTTGATAAGCCATGGCCCGGCATGTTGCGCGGTGTGTGGGGCGAGGATGAGCGCTACAAAGAAACTTACTGGTCACGATTTAAGGGAATCTACTTTGCTGGAGATGGTGCAAAGTTAGATAAGGATGGAGCAATCTGGTTGCTCGGTCGTGTCGATGATGTAATGAATGTTTCCGGACACCGTATTTCGACAACTGAAGTTGAATCAGCACTTGTTTCTCATGAAGCTGTTGCAGAGGCTGCAGTAGTTGGAGCCCAAGATGCAATGACAGGGCAAGGAATTGTGGCCTTCGTTATTTTGCGCGGTGGAATCGCACATGCAAGTGGAGAAAAGTTAGTTACAGAGCTTCGTAACCACGTCGCAAAAGAGATTGGTGCGATTGCAAAGCCACGACAGATTTTGGTTGTAGCTGAACTTCCTAAGACTCGAAGCGGCAAAATCATGCGTCGATTGCTCAAGGATGTTGCTGAAAACCGTCAGGTTGGAGATGCAACAACCCTTGCTGATCCAAATGTTATGAAGCTGATCTCTGAAGGTTTGAACACATCAAAGGATGAGGATTAAAGCTTTACCCCTAGATGTTTTTCAGTCAGTGTCACAATCTCATCGAGATCTTTGATGATTCCGACATGCTTATAAGCAACTGAACCATCTTCTGCGATAAACCAGGTAACTGGAACACCTAAACCAAAGTACTCACGTGAGCGACCATCTGGGTCATAAAGATTTGGCCAGGTAATTCCGTTGCGTTCCACAAATGTGCGGCCATCATCAAAGTTAGCCTCTTCAACATCAACGCCGATTAATTGAACCTTGCCTTGTGCCTTGTCATGGAAAGCGCGCAGTACTGGCATCTCTTTCTTACATGGGCCACACCATGATCCCCATACATTTACAACCATTGGTCCACGTAATGCACCTAGTTGTGCGCCTTCGCTGCGATCAAGGCAATCCATTTGAACGCCGCCGGTAAATGTTGGATCCTGTGAAATTGATTCGCATGAAACAACTTCGCCCTTTACATAGGATGATGAAGGAGAACAAGCGGTCAGCAATAACAATGCTGCTGCAATTAACGCTCTCTTCATCGAAAATCCTTATCTGTTTTCACTAACAGTAACGCCTTCTCTTTATCCATCTCACCAATTCCAACACTTGGACAGATTTTCGCTACGGGACAAGCACCGCACGCTGGTTTGCGAGAGTGACAAATTCTGCGTCCATGCCAAATCATGCGCTGTGAAAGATTTGTCCATTCAGGTTGTGGAATCAATTGCTGAACAACCATTTCAACCTTTACTGGATCGGTCTCTTTAGTCCAACCAAAACGTCGTGACAATCTTCCGAAGTGTGTATCAACTGTTATCCCTGGAGTATCAAAGGCATGGCCTAAAACAACATTTGCAGTTTTGCGCCCAACTCCTGGCAAGGTAATCAACTCTTCAAGTGTGCGTGGAACTTCTCCCCCAAAATCTTCAAGTAATTTAATATTCAGCGCCTTTATATTGCGGGCCTTTGCTCGATAAAAACCGGTGGAGTGCACTAGATCTTCAATTTCGTGCAGATCAGCTTTTGCATACGCCTTTGGAGTTTTGTACTTTTTAAAGAGGGCAGGAGTTACGGTGTTAACTCTCTTATCTGTGCATTGAGCGCTCAAGACAGTCGCGATGATTAATTCAAGCGGGTTTGTAAAATCTAATTCGCAGCGGATATTTGGGTAAGTCTTGGTAAGGATGCGATAGACCGCCTTAGCCCCTTTTCGGGTTTCGCTATCGACCTTCATGGGTAGTAAAGTACTCCTCGTGAGCACAGAACAAGATGTCGTACGTAAAGCCCCACTGTTTACCGCCCTGGATGATGCAGCTGCCGCTTCTTTGCGCGCATCAATGGACTCGGTAAAGATCGCAAAGGGCTCTGTCCTGTTTGCTGAAGGTGACGAGGGCGATCACCTGTATGTAATTGTTGAAGGAAAGTTAAAGCTTGGAACTTCAAGTGGAGATGGTCGGGAGAATCTGCTGTCAATCCTTGGACCTGGCGAAATGTTTGGCGAGTTAAGTCTTTTTGATCCAGGCCCACGTACCTCAACTGCAACAGCGGTAACAGATGCGAAGTTGCTCAGCCTTGGCCAGGAAAAGTTAATTCCTTGGCTTGCTACTAATCCAAATGTTTCACTACAACTTCTTGCACGTTTGGCACAGCGTCTACGTCGCACCAATGAAGCTGTTGGCGATTTAGTGTTTTCTGATGTTCCAGGTCGTGTTGCAAAGGCACTTATCGATCTAGGTGAGCGTTTTGGAAAGCAAACTGATGAAGGTTTATTTGTTCACCATGACTTAACTCAAGAAGAGTTAGCTCAATTAGTTGGTGCATCCCGCGAAACCGTTAACAAAGCACTTGCTGATTTCGCAGGACGCAACTGGTTAAAGCTAGATGGTCGTGCAGTTCTGATTACAGATTTCGAACGCCTATCAAAGCGTGGCAAATAGTTAGTCTGTAATTTCGACTGTTAGTTCGATCTCCACAGGTGAGTTCAGTGGAAGTTCTGCAATACCAACAGCGCTACGTGCATGTTTTGCACCATCGCCCCAGATAGAAATAAAGAGCTCTGAAGCTCCATTTACTACCCCTGGATGTCCAACAAAACCTGGAACGCCATTGACGTAACCAACCACGCGAACAATCTTTGTAATCTTGTTTACATCTGCAACTGTTTCGACAGCTGCAAGACAGTTGAGTGCACAAATCTGTGCAAGCTCCTTTGCACGCTCAGGAGTGATCGCTCCATCAACCTTTCCGACTCCTGCCATTTCGCCATTAGCTAACGGAAGTTGTCCGGCGGTGAAAACTAAATTACCTGTGCGAATCGCTGGAACATATGCAGCAACTGGCTTTGCAGCAACTGGAAGCTCTAAGCCAAGCTCTGCAAGCTTTGCGCGTACATCAACCTTATTCATGCAAGTGCTCGCTTCATATAAGCAACTAGCTGCTCACCAGTTCCTGGTGCTGGAATTACTTGTACAAGCTCCCAACCATCTGAACCCCACGTATCAAGAATCTGCTTTGTTGCATGTGAAAGAAGTGGAACCGTTGCGTATTCATACTTTGTCATTTGTTGAGACTCTCCTTCACTAGTGATGAAACAAGTGCTCCATCAGCCTTTCCTGCAATCTTTGGCTTAATCGCGCCCATTACCTTGCCCATATCTGCAGGACCTGCAGCACCAGTTGATGCAATTGCATCAGCGATGATCTGCTTGATCTCATCTGCACTTAACTGCGCTGGCAAATACTTAGCGATAACTTCGCCCTCAGCCTTTTCTAGCGCCGCCTTTTCTGCATGGCCTGCACCTTCAAATGCTTCAGCTGCTTCGCGACGCTTCTTTGCTTCACGTGACAAAACAACGATTACCTCATCATCGCTTAGTACGCGTGCCTCTTTTCCTGCAACCTCTTCATTGGTGATTGCAGTTAGAACCATGCGAATGGTGCTGGATGTGATCTCGTTGCGACCGCGAATTGCTTCAGTTAAGTCTGAACGTAGGGTTTCTTTAATGCTCATGCTGTGAACTCTACCGCCAGAAGTTCAGCGATCTGAGCGGTGTTAAGCGCAGCACCCTTGCGGAGGTTGTCGCCACAAACAAACATTTCAAGAGCCATTGGATCATCGATGCTCTTACGAACACGACCGACCCATGTTGGATCGGTGCCAACAACATCAGCTGGAGTTGGGAACTTGTGATTTTCTGGATCATCAACCAACTTCACGCCTGCTGCGTTCTGCAAAATATCTTGAGCAGCCTTACGTGAAGGCTCCTTTTCAAATACTGCGTGAACTGTCAGTGAGTGAGTAGTAATTACTGGAACGCGTACACAAGTAGCGGAAACCTTTAGGTTTGGAAGACCAAGAATCTTGCGTGATTCATTACGAACCTTGAGCTCTTCAGATGAGTATCCATCGGCCTTAAGTGAGCCAGCCCAAGGAATTACATTCAAAGCTAAAGGTGCAGGGAAAGGACCAAGATCCTTTACAAAGTTACGAACATCTCCGGCATTTGTTCCCGCATCTGTTCCGGCAACTTGAGAGATTTGCGCAACTAGTGCATCAATACCAGATTGACCTGCACCTGATGCGGCCTGGTACGAAGAAACTACAAGCTCTTTCAATCCATACTCTTTATGCAGTGCACCAAGTGCAACGATCATGGAAAGAGTTGTGCAATTTGGATTTGAGATAATTCCGCGAGGACGATTCTTTGTTTGTTCAGGATTAACTTCTGGAACAACCAAAGGAATATCTGCATCCATTCGGAATGCGCCAGAGTTATCGACAACAACCGCACCACGTGATGCAGCAATTGGTCCCCATTCTGCAGAAACCTCATCTGGAACATCAAACATTGCAACATCGATGCCATCAAAGGCTTCAGGTGAGAGAGCTACGACGGTTAGCTCTTCTCCACGACACATCAACTTCTTGCCCGCACTGCGAGCTGAAGCGATCAGACGGATCTCTCCCCACACATCTTTGCGCTCAGACAAGATGCTGAGCATTACTGTGCCAACGGCACCTGTTGCACCTACAACTGCAAGTGAAGGTTTTTTACTCATCGTCCTGTACCTCCATAAACAACCGCTTCACTTTGATCTGCATCAAGCTCGAAAGCGGTATGTGCAGCCTTTGCACCACGCTCTAGATCTGCCTGACGACAGATAATTGAAATTCGAATCTCAGAGGTAGAGATCATTTCGATGTTTACACCTGCATCAGAAAGTGCACCAAAGAAGGTAGCTGTTACACCTGGATGTGAGCGCATACCAGCGCCAACTAATGACAATTTACCGATCTGATCATCGTATTGAATCGATGCAAAGCCAACCTCGCCCTGCAACTTCTGCAAGATCGCAGTTGCTGCAGCACCTTCTGCCTTTGGCAATGTGAAGGAGATATCTGTAAGACCAGTTGCAGCGGCAGAAACATTTTGCACGATCATGTCGATGTTGATGTCAGAGTCCGCGATCGCTTGGAAGATACGTGCAGCAACACCGGTGCGATCAGGCACGCCGACGATCGTTATCTTTGCCTCAGATTTATCATTTGCGATACCTGAGATAATTGCTTGCTCCATTGCTCCTCCTTCAGGATGATCTTTGACCACCCAGGTTCCTTCATTTGTAGAAAAAGATGAACGTACGTGAATTGGTAGGTTGTAACGGCGTGCGTATTCAACGCAACGCAAGTGCAGAACCTTTGCTCCGCTAGCTGCAAGTTCAAGCATCTCGTCGTAAGTAACAGTCTTTAACTTACGAGCCGCTGGAACTACGCGTGGATCGGCGCTAAATACGCCATCAACATCTGTATAGATTTCGCACACATCAGCATCAAGTGCTGCAGCTAATGCAACCGCAGTTGTATCGCTACCACCGCGACCAAGTGTTGTTACATCCTTTGTATCTTGCGAAATTCCTTGGAAGCCGGCAACGATTGCAATTGCACCGCTATCTAACGCTTCCTTAATTCGTCCCGGAGTCACATCGATGATGCGAGCGCGACCATGTGCAGATGTTGTGATCACACCAGCTTGGCTGCCGGTAAATGACAAGGCTTCATGTCCCAAGTTATTGATCGCCATTGCAAGCAAGGCCATTGAGATTCGCTCACCAGCGGTTAACAACATATCCAGCTCGCGACCCTGAGGGATCGGAGTGATCTGCTCTGCTAAATCAATCAATTCATCGGTGGTATCGCCCATCGCTGAAACGACAACGACGACCTGATTTCCATCCCGCTTGGCAGCCACAATTCGGTTAGCTACCCGCTTCATGCCCTCGGCATCGGCAACTGAAGAGCCGCCATATTTCTGAACAATGAGTCCCATGGCTCAATCATGAACTAGATACTGCGCTGGGGCTACCCGATTTCAGGTTTATCTTAAATAATGAGACGAGATGCGTGTCAAATAATGAGATTAAACATCCCTGCGGCCTTCAAAGGCACGACCGAGCGTGACCTCATCGGCATACTCCAAATCTCCGCCTACCGGCAGACCGCTAGCTAAACGGGAAACCTTTATCTCCATCGGCTTAATCAGACGGGATAGATAGGTAGCTGTCGCTTCACCTTCAAGGTTGGGATCGGTCGCCAAGATGACTTCAACGATTCCAGCATCTGCCAAACGAACCATTAACTCGCGAATGCGAAGTTGTTCTGGACCAATTCCATCGATCGGACTAATCGCTCCACCAAGCACATGGTACTTACCGCGAAATTCGCGAGTACGTTCGATTGCGATGACATCTTTACTCTCTTCAACGACACAGATGATTGTGTTGTCACGTCGAGGATCGCGACAGATTCGGCACTCATCTTCCTCTGAAACATTTCCACACTGCACGCAAAACTTAACTCGCTCTTTAACTACACGAATTGAATCTACCAAAGCTGATGCAACCTCTGAGTCAGATTGCAAAATATGGAAAGCAATTCGTTGCGCGCTCTTTGGACCAATTCCTGGAAGGCGACCTAACGCATCAATCAAATCTTGAATTGCACCTTCATACATACCTGACATCTATTACTTGCCCTCAACAATTTTTGCGCCAAGCTCTTTTGCAAGCAACGCTGCACCAGTCAACTGCACAGGATCATTTGGTGCCTCAGATGTTCTGGTCTCACGAGCCGCAGGTGTATTGGTATCGATCGATGGATCAACAACAACCGCGATCTTTCGGTCCAACCCCACCACATCAATAAATGCGTTGCGCAGAATCACATCAGACTCTGATCGCTCAAAGCTTTCCTTTGCACCAGCGTTAACAATGCCTATGGTGATCGCGTTCTCATCAACAGAAAGCACCTGCGCACTTGCTGACAACAGCGACCAAGTCAGCCTGCGGCGCTTCTTTACATCCTCAATAACATCCGGCCAGGCACGTCTCAGTGCGGCAATATCGAAATTACCAGGTACGTGCTTTGCAATGGAGTCTTTTTCTTTAACGGGAGCTTTTATTTCCTCAACTTTGGAGGGAGCAACATCAGAGGTCGAATGAGTGGAGGCTGCTTTTACTTTTGCCTCCACGGTTCGAGCCTCTGAGGCGCGACCGGTACTCATCGGAGCTAACTCTTCCGCACGCTCAAGACGTTCAATGCGAGAGAGCATTCCTGCTTCCGTGTTGTCCCCGATCGGCAACAAAATGCGACCGCAGATGAGCTCAAGGATTAAGCGCGGCGCGGTAGCCCCACGCATTTGGGTTAAACCCTCCGCCGCAATATCTGCTGCACGTGAAAGATTTGCCGTTCCAATTCTGTTTGCCTGATTGCGCATGCGTTCCATCTGATCATCAGGCATATCGCGCAAGATTGAATTAGCTGTTGAATCCTTCAACGCATCAACAATCATCAAGTCGCGAATTCGTTCCAACATATCGCTTGTAAAGCGACGAGGATCGTGTCCTGATTCAATTACGCGATCAATTGTCTTAAACAAAGTTGCACCATCATGGGCTGCAATCGCATCGATCGCATCATCTAGCAAAGCACCATCTGTAAATCCAAGAAGTTGAATTGCGATCTCATAGCTAACGCCATCTTTTCCAGCACCTGCAAGTAGCTGCCCAAGTACAGATAGAGCATCACGAACAGAGCCACCAGATGCACGTACTACAAGTGGAATTACACCCTTTGCAACCTTTACTCCTTCTGCGTTGCATACCTTTTCTAGGTGAGCAGCCAAAGTTCCTGGCGGAACTAAACGGAATGGGTAGTGGTGTGTACGTGAACGGATAGTTGCAATCAACTTATCTGGTTCAGTTGTAGCAAAGATAAAAATTACATGTGCAGGTGGCTCTTCAACAACCTTTAGTAATGCGTTTGCTGCACCTGGTCCAAGCTGATGTGCCTCATCGATAATGTAAATCTTGTAACGGCTTTGTACTGGTGCAAAAAATGCTTTGTCGCGAAGATCGCGTGCATCATCTACTAAACCATGGGTCGCAGCATCTAATTCAATTACATCTAATGAACCTGGACCATTCGCAACTAAATCTTTACATGACTGGCATTGGCCACATGGATTTGGTGTTGGTCCCTTTTCGCAGTTAAGCGAGCGCGCCATGATTCGTGCACTTGAAGTTTTTCCGCAACCACGAGGACCGCTAAACAAGTAAGCGTGGTGTGTGCGACCTGATTCCAAAGCATTTGAAAGTGGAACAGTTACATGTTCTTGGCCGATGACATCTGCAAAAACAGAGGGACGATATTTACGATACAAAGCTAATGACATCGTCTACTCCTCTACTGTTCGTCGCGCCTATTTTTCTTACCTGCAAACCTTATTAAAAAGGACCCCTCGCACACCCGCCAGAGCGGACCTACCCTTGCTGCATTCCTGCCCTGGGGGAGTTCAGTACGGTAACGCCGTACGAGGGATCTGGTGTAATCATAGTTATACCCACCGATAGAGTTCTCCCCCTCGGGAGGATTCGCATAGCGGCCGAGTGCGCACGCTTGGAAAGCGTGTATAGGGCAACCTATCGAGGGTTCAAATCCCTCATCCTCCGCCAGAAATTGGAGTTCAGATGGCCAGCAATAGCTTCCTACACCTGACAACAAAGCAGGCTTGGGAAGATGCATTAAAGGTTGGCACCTATTCCCTTTCAACAAAGGGAAAAACCCTGGAAGAAGTCGGCTTTATTCACGGCTCTTTTGCAGATCAAGTTGAAGAGGTCGCAGGCTTTGTATTCGCTGGATCAACTGAGGATTTAGTTGTTCTGCATTTGGATATAGATAAATTGGAATCGCAGGGCATCTCGGTGCGGGTTGAAGAGGCCAGTAACGGAAAGTCATACCCGCATATCTATGGTGCGGTTCCATGCGAATTAGTTGATCGAGTGTCAGCTGCGCATATGAATGGGGATGGACAGCTGGTCCGAGAGTAAGTAAAAAAGTTACTCTGAGTGATTTAGATTTTTTGTACAGTCTCTTCATGAGGAAAAACAAAAAAGAAAATGAAGAACAAAACATCGATTCCACTTGGGTTCCTGATGATGAGGACTATGAAAATCTTGAGCTGGAAGATTTCATTGATGATGAAATAGATTCGACTTATAAGGTTTCACGAAGGACTCGTTTGGCTTGGAAAGCACAAGAAAGAATCTCCAAGAAGTGGTTTAAGACTTTGGTGAAGTACTTTGCACGAAATGTCTTTGATATTGGTCCTGGCGACTTTGGACCATTCGTCCAATCTCAACGATACGCGCCTAGAGCGCGATATTTGATGGAAAACAAATGGGTAACAACTCAATTTGGTATTTATCTGATTGAGTACACAATCGTGAATAATGTTGCACAAAGTTTCTATTCTCTAAATTACGGTATTAGGTATATATTTTTTATGGAATCTGAATTGACCAAAAGTCAAAAAATGAATGAAAAGATCATCGTCGAACTATTCAAAGACACAGAAAAATTCTTGCATAAAACCTACGCCGATCGACTACCGCCATATACGCCAACCTATCTTTTTAGATAGGTGAAATCAGACAAATTAAATCTCGACGCCTATGAACTTGGTTTGTAGGAACTCATGAATTCCATCAAAGCCACCTTCGCGGCCCAAGCCTGATTGCTTTACGCCACCAAATGGCGCAGCTGGATCTGAGATAACTCCCTTATTGATCGCGACCATTCCAGACTCCATCGCCTCTGCAGTGCGCAATGCGCGGGTGAGGTTGGAAGAGAAGACATAACTAATAAGACCGAAATCTGTGTCATTAGCCATCTCGATACCTTCTTCATCTGTATCAAAGATAACGATAGGTGCGACTGGGCCAAAGATTTCATGAAGCAGGATTGGGTTGTCCTTTTCGACGATCAAAACCGTTGCTGGATAGAAGGCGCCATCGCCTTCTGGCTTAACTCCACCTACCTGAACCTTTGCACCCGCTGCAACTGATTGATCAACGAGCTCTGCAATCTTGTTGCGCTCCTTCATTGAGACAGATGCACCAAGAGTTGTTGTTGCTTCTGTTCCGCGGCCCATTACATAGCTGCTCATGGATTTAGTCATTTCAGCGATGAACTTATCTGCGATTCCACGTTGAACGAAAATACGGTTTGCAGATGTACAAGCAGCTCCACCATTGCGCATCTTTGCAAGTGAAAGTTGCGGGATAGTTACTGCAAGATCTGCATCATCATGAATAACAACTTGTGCATTTCCACCAAGCTCCATTGAGCAGCGAATTACGCGGTCTGCAGCTTCTTTCAGCAAGATGCGACCAACTTCAGTTGAACCAGTAAATGAAAGGTTCTTTACACGTGGATCATGAAGCATTCGTGAAATTGCAGGTCCTGTCTTTTCTGGAAGAACTAAGTTAAGAACACCCTTAGGTAATCCTGCGCGCTCCATCAAATCAACGATGTACATCGCGGTTAGTGGGGTTTCACCCGCAGGCTTCAAAATCATTGTGCAACCAGCAGCAACCGCTGGGCCAATCTTTCGAGTAGCCATACCTGCTGGGAAGTTCCACGGTGTAATAAGAATTGAAAGACCAATTGGTTCGTGCGAAACAAGAATGCGCTTGTCACCTGATGGTGATTTACGGAAATCTCCAGGTGTGCGAACTGTTTCTTCTGCAAACCAACGGAAAAACTCTGCTGCATATGTTGCTTCACCACGTGCATCTGGCATCGCTTTGCCATTTTCACGAGAGATCATTGTTGCGATCGCTTCATTTTCAGCGGTCATTAACTCAAAAGCTTTACGCAAAATTTCTGAACGATATCGAGGTGCAGTCTTTGCCCACGCCTTTGCTGCTGCATCTGCTGCAGCGATTGCGGCATCACATTGTGCATCTCCGGCAAGAGCAACCTCGGCGATTACTGAGCCATCGCTGGGATCGTAAACAGGTAGCTTTCCAACTCCATCAACCCATTGGCCATCGATATATAACTGTGTATGCATGGGTGAAGCATACGCTTTAGGCAAAAAACAGTGAAGATTGTGCGGGCTGGGGTAGAGTGACGCTTATTAAGTTGCAGTAATTGCAATTAAAAGAGGAGTTTTAAGTGCCTAAGTCGTGGACCGATGATGCGCCCGCCCCTGAAGTATTAAAGGATCACGCACATCTCAAAGACTCTTTCTTTTACACAATCAAGCGACGTTTGCTTGGTAATCCGCTTAACCGCCACTCGCTAGGACATCAGCGCCTCAGCAAGCGTTATGCGTTGGGAATTTTATCCTCTGACTGTATTTCATCCTCTGCATATGGTTCAGAACAGATTTTGATTGCATTGCTACCAGCATTTGGTTTAGCTGCCTTCGCATTGCTTATGCCAATGACCGCGGTTGTTCTCGCGATTTTGGTAATCATTACCTTGTCTTACCGCGATGTCATCAATGTGTACACAAAGGTTGGTGGCGCTTACATTGTTTCGCGCGACAACTTCGGACCAGTAGTTGCTCAGGTCGCAGCCGTTGCTTTGATGCTTGATTACATCGTTACAGTTGCAATTCAATCTGCAGCTGGTGTTGCTGCGATTATTTCAACATTCCCATCGCTTCACGATTACAAGATTCCAATGATTTTGGTTGTCATTGTTCTACTCACTTATGGAAATCTGCGTGGAGTTAAGGAAGCGGGTAAGGCCTTTGCTTTGCCAACTTACTTCTTCGTCAGTTGCATGTTAATTGTTTTCTCTGTTGGTTTATACCGACAGTTCAATGGAACTTTGGTTCAACTCAGCGTTGAGCAACCTGGTGCAATAGAAATTGGTCAAGAGCAAGGTTTGTTAACTGTTGCAGCGATCTTTATCTTGCTTCGCGCCTTCGCAAATGGTGGTTCTTCACTAACAGGTCTGGAAGCGATTTCAGATGGTGTGGCCCTCTTTAAGACCCCTGAGCATGTAAATGCCCGCAGAACTTTGTACATCATGAGCACACTGCTTGGAACTTTGGTTCTAGGTGTTTCCTGGTTTGCACACAAGATTCACGCTGTTCCCTATGAATCCGGGACCCCAACAGTTATTTCGCAGATCGCAAAAACCATCATGGGAGATGGCGCGGTTGGTCAGATTATGTTCGTGATGGTCCAGCTAGCAACGATGCTTATCTTGTTCGCAGGTGCAAACACTACCTACAGCGCTTTCCCTATCTTGGTGAACTTTGTTGCAGCAGACGGATATCTGCCACGCCAATTAACAAAGCGTGGGCACCGTTTAGCTTTCTCAAATGGAATCTTGCTTCTATCTGGTGGCGGAATCTTCTTAGTTCTCATCACCGCGGGTTCGGTTGAACACCTCGTTGCTTTCTACGCGCTGGGAGTATTTACCGGCTTTACTTTGGCTGGATTTGGAATGACCCGTCATGCATTGCGCAACAAAACTGGGCAATGGCGTGCAAAGGTATTTATCAACGGGTTAGCCGGAAGTATTTCTCTGATTGTTGTCATTATTTTCTCTGTAGTTAAGTTCACACAAGGTGCTTGGTTGGTACTTATCACCGCGCCGATTATGGTCATCGCCTTCTTGCGTTTACGTCGTCAGTACACACGCGAACAAGAAGCACTAGCAGTTAAGCAGCATCAAGAGCGCGCAACTTCGATTGCACGTCACGATGTGACGGTTCTTGTGGACAATGTCGATCTTGCAACGGTTGGTGCGATTCGTTACGCACGCAGCTTGAAGCCACGCAACTTGTCTGCAGTTCACTTTGTCATCGATGATCGTCGCGCAGAGCAGATTCAGAAGGCATGGGCTGAATCAGATGCACTTGATGATGTAACCCTTGAATTAATTGACTGTCCGGATCGTCGCCTTGCAAACGCTGCACTTGATTACTCAATTCGTATGACTGAAAAATCAGATGTGGAATTAACATTATTGCTTCCACGCCGTGCGTATTCAGGGTTCTTGGGTCGCTTACTTCATGATCAAACAGCTGAAGAAATTGCTGCACCTATTTCTCAACTACCTCGTGTAGTTGCAACGATTGTTCCTTTCGATGTTGATCGCATCGCATCTGGAAAATCTTCTTTTGTTTCAACAGCGGCATCAACGCCGGTAGTCGCCCCTAAACCAGTTCAAAAAGCGGTTCCGGTAAGTGTTGAACCGATTAGTCACTACGCAGAAAACGTGACACCAATCGGAAAGATTGAGTGGCGCAAGCGTGCACAGGTTCAAGGTCGAGTTACATCGATTAAAACCGCACCACGTGGCTCTGCACCAACTCTAGAAGTAGAGATTTGGGATGAGACTGGTGGCGTTTCACTGCACTTCTTAGGTCGTCGCGAGATTGCGGGACTTGAAGTTGGCTCTCAACTACGCGCTGAAGGCATGGTTGGTGAAGAAGAAGGATCTATGGTGATTCTTAATCCTTCTTACGAACTTCTTGTATAAAGCTTGTAATTAACTCACTGCATTCATCTGCCAAAACTCCTGCACGTACTTCGGTTCTAAAGGTGCTTCTAGGATCTCTTAATAAGTCCCATACCGAGCCAACCGCGCCTGCTTTTTCATCCCATGCACCAAATACAACTGTTTGTAAACGAGATTGTGCAATCGCACCTGCACACATTGCACATGGTTCCAGGGTTACAACAAGTGTGTAATCAGTTAAATGCCAATCCCCTAATTTTTCTGCCGCTTTACGGATGGCAACAATTTCAGCATGTGCCGTTGGATCATTATGAAGCTCCCGTTCATTGTGACCGGTTGCGATTAGCTCACCTGTAGCATTAAAAATCGCAGCACCGACTGGAATATCACCGCTTGCAACAGCCTTGCGTGCTTCATCTAAAGCAACACGCATCATTTCAATATCGTTCACAGATCCAAAAGCTCCGAAAACTCTTCTCCGAAACCTAGACGTGCAGCGATCGCTTCGAGTTGCTCATCTGGAAATAACTCTTCATCATCACATAGTGCAGAAATTTCCATCTCATTTAAACCAAGATCATTGAGAATTCCAAGGTGTCCTACTGGACCAGGTTCTTCATCCTCTTCTGGCATTGGAATATCTGCAATCTCTAATAACTCTTCTGCAACTGGATAATCCAATGCGGCGGTTGCATCACTAAGGAAAAGCGAAATGTGTGAACCTAATACGCGGATCAATATAAAAAACTCTTCGTCTATTGAAATCAAGGCGATAGATCCGCCATTAGTTTGCTGTGACTTTAATCTGGTAATTATTTGAGCGATGTCATAAGGATCGGGCAAGGTAGCCAAGGTCCAACGGCCATCCTCATGCCAAGCGGCAACGGCAAAATCCATTTCACTTGTGAGGTCGCGCACTTCGTCACGGATATCGTCGAAGGATTCAATCTCTTCAACGAGCTCTTCTTCGAAATCGGACATGGGTGCATACTTTCACTCATTGGAAAGGATTGAAACCCCTGTAAGGTAACGCCTATGAAAGTACACGTTGCCAATCACCCTCTTATCAATCACAAATTGACGGTTTTGCGCGACGAACGCACCGATTCACCTACCTTCCGCCGTCTAGTTGAAGAGCTTGTGACGCTGCTGGCGTATGAAGCCACTCGTGATGTGCGAACACACCAAGTTGAGATTACAACTCCTGTAACCAAGACAGTTGGACAGAAGTTAGCTGAACCCCGCCCAGTGGTGGTTCCAATTTTGCGCGCTGGCCTTGGAATGCTCGAAGGTATGAGCAAGTTGATTCCAACAGCTGAAGTTGGCTTCCTTGGCATGGTTCGAGATGAAAAAACTTTAGAGGCAAGTACCTATGCAAATCGTCTTCCAGATGATCTTTCTGGTCGACAGGTTTTTGTTTTAGATCCAATGCTTGCAACTGGCGGAACCTTAATCATGGCTTTTCATTACTTAATTGATCTTGGTGCAACAGATATCACCGCGGTGTGTATCTTGTCAGCACCCGAAGGAATCGCAGCGGTTGAAAAGGAGTTTGCAAACAGCAAGGTGCCAATCACAATCGTTACCGGCGCACTTGATGAGAAGTTAAATGAACATGGTTACATCGTTCCAGGCCTGGGCGATGCCGGCGATCGCTTATACGGAGTTGTATAAATGGCATCAACCTCACCTGGATACGGAATCACAATCCGTGTCGAAGGTTCACCTGCTTCACAACCTGTAGCACTAGCAACAACAGTTATCACCGGTGCTGGTGCAACTATTACAGCGCTGGATGTTGTTGAATCTTTGCTTGAGCGAGTTGTCATTGATATTACCTGCGACACTATCGATTCAGATCATGCCGATGAAATCACTGCGGCTATCTCTGCTAATCCAGAGTTAACGGTTCGCAAGGTTAGTGATAGAACTTTCTTACTTCACCTTGGCGGCAAGATTGAAATTGCATCAAAGGTCCCGTTGAAAACCCGTGATGATTTGTCTCGCGCATACACACCAGGTGTAGCTCGTATTTGTCAGGCGATCGCAGCAGACCCTTCAGATGCCCGTCGCCTCACAATTAAGCGCAATACAGTCGCTGTTGTTACCGATGGCTCAGCTGTTCTGGGCCTTGGAAATATCGGTCCCGCCGCCGCTCTTCCAGTGATGGAGGGAAAGGCTGCATTGTTTAAGCGCTTTGCCGATGTTGATGCCTGGCCAGTCTGTCTAGATACCCAAGATGTCGATGAAATTGTTCGTACAGTTCAGTTGATCGCACCTGTGTACGGTGGAATCAACCTTGAAGATATCTCCGCTCCGCGTTGCTTTGAGGTAGAGCGTCGCCTGCGCGAGCTTCTTGATATTCCAGTTTTCCACGATGATCAACATGGAACCGCAATTGTGGTTCTTGCCGCGCTTCGTAATGCACTTCGTTTAGTTAAAAAGGATTTGAAGGATACAAAGATTGTTCTTAGTGGTGCAGGTGCAGCAGGAACAGCAATTGCACGTTTATTAGTTCGCAGCGGTGCGGTAAACATCATTGGATATGACAAAGATGGTGTTATATGTAAGTCAACACCACACTTAGACGATGAGATGCGTACCTGGTTTATCGATAACTGCAATCCATTAGATTTCCGCGGAAAGATTTCAGAGGCCATGAAGGATGCCGACATCTTTATTGGTGTCAGCGCACCTAATGTTTTAACTGAAGCAGATGTCGCATCAATGGCCCCTAAGTCAATCATCTTTGCCTTAGCTAACCCAGATCCCGAGATCGATCCTGTTATTTCACGCAAGTATGCCGCAGTGGTTGCAACTGGTCGTAGCGATCAACCAAATCAAATCAATAATGTGTTGGCCTTCCCCGGAATCTTCCGCGGATTACTAGATGCAAACGCCCACAAGATTTCAGATGAGATGCTGGTCGCAGCTGCAGAAGCGATTGCAGATTGTGTATCCCCTGAACAGCTCAATGCTTCCTTTATTGTGCCAAGCGTCTTTGATGCCAATGTAGTTAAGGCTGTGGCGGCGGCGGTTAAGAAGTCAGTGTGATCGAATTAGCGGCATCCTTTGATGAGCAGTTTGCATCAATCTCCCCCTTTGTTTTATACCTTTTAATTGGGGTAATCGTCTTTGTTGAAACCGGCGTATTGCTTGGTTTTTTCCTTCCTGGTGACTCCATTCTCTTCAGCGCAGGTTTAGTTGCAGCTGCCCACGGAGAAGTAAATATCGTCATCTTGGTCTCTGTTATTTTCCTTGCCGCATTCTTTGGGGATCAAGTTGGATTTGTTTTAGGACGAACGATCGGACGTCCATACCTTGAAAAACATAATGGGCCACGGATACAAAAGATGATTGAGCGTTCTGAACGTTTTTATGAGCAAACCGGTTGGTGGGCAGTAGTTGCTGCACGCTTCTTCCCATGGATCAGAACCTTTGTTCCACCTATTGCTGGTGCATCAATGATGAATTACTACAAATTCTTATCAGCCAACGCCTTAGGTGCTTTGCTCTGGGGAGTTGGAATTACTTTGGCTGGTTATTACGCAGCGACTTTGCCATGGGTAAAGACATCCTCTTACGCAATTGCAGCCTTCTTTATTACAGCTTCTGTGGTTTCTTCACTCGTGAGCTACCTACGCCACCGGCGATAACACCTGCGTAGGTCATAACAATTCCGGTTACCAAGTAAGCACTAACACTTACTCCATCTGTTGGTGAGACAAGATCGATAATCAAAGATCCCACAAGCTGTCCGCCAACGCTAAACAAGGTAAATGTCAAAACACCTAGATGCTGAACAATTGTTGAAGTGAATGCAATGTAAATAACTCCGATAACACCACCCGTATAGATCCACCAAGGGCCACTTGGAAGTGGTGATAGTTCATTTCTGCCAAGGATTAAACCTGCAACAATCAAGATGAGTAAGAAAGATGTACCGGTTATAAAGTTAAGCAATGATGTTGTAAAGCTTTGGTGCGAGTACTCATTAATTTGGCCATTTAATGCACGCTGAATACCAACAATTGCACCTGCAATACCGCCAGCGGTAACTGCAAACATTGAAAGATTGTTAGCGTCAATGCGATCCCAAACAGAAACCAGCACCGCTAGAACCGTTAAAACCGCAGCTAATACACGTCGTGGAGAGATTAACTTCTTACCTCCACCTGTTAAGCCAATTCGATCTACAACTAGTGACATCGCTGTTTGACCTGCAATCGATGCGACAGAGTAAATGGCCACACCAATCAAAGGGACGATCTGAGTTTGAATGGCTACAAAGCTTCCACCCAATGCACCGGCCAATAATTTCCAGCGTGCAATCTCTTTGTTTGCTACCGCCGTACGTAGGTTTTTGATTCCCTCTTTAATGGTGGAGTTGAAAAGAGTAATGACAAAGATGATCAGCAATCCGGAGCCAAAGGAGACTAAAGCGGCCTGTAGACCATTATTTAATCGGTGTGAGAGCTCGCCATTTGCACGGGCTTGCAAAGCAATCATCGCCCCCGAAAGGGCTGCTAATAAATCTAAACGCATTACTTATGAGTGCCGTGGAACTCGCGCTTGTCTGCGATCCAATCCATCAATGCAAATAGAACACCAGAAAGAACAAATGTGAGGTGGATCAGCACACGCCAAACCGTACCTTCGCCAACCTCTGCATCACCTGATAGCTCGATGAAATCCTTCAGAAGTTCGATTACAGAAATAGCAACCAAGGAACCAATTAATTTAATCTTCAGGCCACTGAAATCAATTGTCCCCATCCAGTGTGGGCGATCTTTGGATTCAGTTGCAACATCGATGCGTGAGACAAAGTTTTCATATCCAGCAAAGATAACCATCAGGATTAGGTTCGCTAAAAGTGTTAAATCTAGAAGAGCCAAAAGATCCAAGGTGAAGGTCTGTGCGCTTGCCTCCCCTACTTTTTCAAAGATATGAATAAATTCAATGATGAATCGGTATGTCAGAAGAACTAAAGCACCGACTAGTCCTAGGTAAAGCGGAGCTAATAGGAATCGGGAACGAAAGAGAATAACTTCAATGACATGTGTTAACTGATTCATGTCTAGATTTTAACTTAACCCTCTAAAGAAAGGGTCACTTGTAGCCATTCCTCCTCTAATTTCGCCTTTTCTGCCTGCAAATCCTGCAGTTCTGAAGAGATTGCGACAAGGCGATCTGCATCAAAGGCAGAGCTCTCTTGCTCTGCGATGAGTTCGGCAATCCTTGAATCGCACTTTTCCATCTGCCGCTCAAGCCGGGTCAAATCCTTTTTCAACTGTCGTTGCTCGGCAGCATTGGATGATTTCTTCTCTTTAACGGGCGCAGCTGAAGTAGAAATTGCAGCTGCACGTTGTTCTAGATATTCATCAACTCCACGAGGCAAATCGCGAACTTTTTTGTCACCAAGCAGACCAACAAAACGATCGCACACACGCTCTAAGAAATACCTATCGTGCGAGATAACAATCAAGGTTCCACCGTAGCTATCCAGTAAATCCTCTAACTCTGTAAGGGTTTCAATATCAAAATCATTTGTGGGCTCATCGAGCAACAACACATTGGGGCTATCCATTAACAAACGAGTGAGTTGTAAACGACGCTTTTCTCCACCAGATAAGTCCCCTACTGGTGTCCACTGTGATTCACGATCAAAACCTAAGCGTTCACATAGCTGAGAAGCTGAAAGTTCGCGGCCTCCACCGATTTCAACTCGATTGGCAACCTTTTCTACCGCTTCTAGTACTCGCCAGGTGGGATCAAGTTCATCTAGATGTTGAGTTAGAAAGGCGGCTTTAACCGTTACACCAGTTACTAACTTTCCTGAGGTTGGTGCGATTTCACCCGTTAACATCTTCATTAACGTTGTTTTACCAGCACCGTTGATACCAACAATGCCGATGCGATCTCCAGGGCCAACATTCCAATACAAATCATCAATCAACTCTTTGTCACCCAGCTTTACCTGCACATGGTGGGCTTCATACACTGTTTTTCCGAGGCGGTTAAGAGCAAACTTCAGTAGCTCTCCTTGATCACGTGGTGCTGGCTCATCTGCGATCAAAACATTTGCTGCATCAATACGAAACTTTGGTTTTGAGGTTCTAGCTGGTGCTCCTCTGCGAAGCCAGGCAAGCTCCTTTTTAATCAACATATTGCGACGTTGATCCATTACCGATGCTTGGCGAGACCTTTCAGCCTTAGATAAAACAAAGGCGCTGTAGCCACCGTCATACTCTTCAACACTGCCTTCAACAACTTCCCACGTTCTTTCAGTAACAGCATCCAAAAACCAACGATCGTGCGTTACAACAACAACTGCAAGGCCACGTCGATTATTCAAGTAAGTGGCAAGCCAGGCAACGCCTTCAACATCTAAGTGGTTAGTTGGCTCATCTAGCAGAATCAAATCAAGCTCATTGATTAATAGCTTTGCTAATCCAACTCTTCGACGTTCACCACCAGAAAGTTGACCAAATTTACGATCAAAGATGTGATCATCGAAACTTCCAAATAATCCGGTAAAGACTTCACGAATATTCGGATCACTTGCCCATTCATGTTTTTCTGCATTACCTAAGACAACTTCGCCGACAGTGCTATCTGGGTTTGCAAGATCGACTTGCGATAACAAACCAATCTTTGCTGAATTAGATTTGGTAACGCGACCAGAATCAGGTGGCTCGATTCCAGCCATTACCTTCATCAACGTGCTTTTTCCGGAACCATTGCGACCAACAATTCCGATGCGATCACCTTCGGAGACGCCAAGAGAGACACCTCTTAAAAGCTCTTTGATATCAAAGGCTTTAGAGACATCCTCGATGTTTACAACATTGCGCGCCACGGTAGGAGAGCGTACCTTTCCCTCATGAAGGTAACTGACCGCGAATACGCTCTCGAGCTGGATAGAAAAGATCCTCTGGCTCACTTCAAATCCCAATTTGTGATCGGTGACCCCGAGATGTGTTATCTCGACGGTAATTCGCTCGGCCGTCTGCCTAAGGCAACCATCACCGCAATCAATGACTTCATGACAAAGGAATGGGGCCCTGAGGTTGTAACTGGTTGGAGCCACTGGGTTGATGAAGCCCAACCAACCGGAGATTTATTAGGTGCAGCAGCGTTAGGTGCAGCAGCTGGTCAAGTTCTGGTGTGTGACACAACCTCAGTTAATTTCTATCAACTGTGTTTGGCCGCAATTCATGCGCGTCCTGGTCGTAAAACAATTATTACCGATGCTGCTAACTTTCCAACTGATCGTTACATCCTCGATGGAATTGCAAAGCAGTTTGGCTTAAACCTTGTCATTATCGAAAATGAAGATCCTGCGGTTGCAACTCATGAACGAATTACAACTGAGGCTCTTGCACCGTATCTCAATGATGATGTTGCTTTAGTAACCCTTGAAGTTATTCAGTACCGATCAGGAGCAAGAACCGATCTGAAATCAATTACAGATCAAGTTCGTGCAATTGGAGCATTAGTTGTGTGGGATGCAAGCCACGCAGTTGGTGCGATCGAATTAAACCTCGATGCCAATGGTGTTGACCTATGTGTTGGTTGCACATATAAATACGGAAATTCTGGCCCTGGTTCACCAGCATGGCTGTATGTTTCAAAGCGAGTACAAAGTGAACTACAAGTTCCGATTCAAGGTTGGTTTGCTCAAGATGCTCAATTCGAAATGGGCCCAGTCTTTGAACGTTCTCAAACTATTCGTGGATTCCAAATCGCTAGCCCTTCATTAATGGGAATTCGTTGCGTTCAGACAGCATTTTCAATGATTAAAGAGGCTGGTATCGATGCGATCGCGCATAAAGCGGCGGTTGGAACTCAGATGATGATTGAACTTTACGATGAATGGTTAGCTCCGCTGGGAATTGAATTGAATACATCCCGTGATGCAAAGGAGCGCGGTGGACATATTTCACTTGTGCACCCTGATGCAGCGCAGATCTGCGTTGCTTTACGCACAATGGCCAATGTAATTCCGGATTACCGCACACCCAACTCAATTCGATTAGCTATCTCTCCCCTGCCAACCTCATATGTTGAGATCTGGGATGGCTTTGAACGTATGCGTGATTTAGTGGCATCTGGCCGCTACAAAGAGGTTAAAGAAGGCGGTTCACGAGTTACATGAGTGAAAACTTTGATTCAGCACTTACCTACACATCTTATTTAGCTGTTGACGAACTCCTGAAGCTGCAACGTCCGCTATCTACTGGACCTGAACATGATGAGATGTTGTTCATCATCATTCACCAAACTTATGAATTGTGGTTCAAGCAGTTAATTCATGAGTTCACTGAAGCCCAACGTGCGATGGAGTCTGGTGATTCACATTATTCATTGGCAATCTTGGGACGCATCAGAACGATTCTGAAGGTCTGTGTCACTCAAATTGATATTTTAGAAACGATGACACCGCTTCAGTTCAATGCTTTCCGTTCTTATCTTTCATCTTCTAGCGGTTTCCAATCCGCACAATTTAGAATGGTTGAAGCTTTACTTGGACGTCGTGATAGCAAGATGGCGGGACACTTACCTTTAGATATTCAGGAACAAATCAAGGTCATTACTTCGCGAAATTCAGTATGGGATTCAGCTCTTGCATACATAAATAAGCGGGGTCATGCGATTCCAGCAGAAGTTTTAAATCGCGACAAGAGCACGGCATATAGCGCAAACGCTGCGGTGCAAGAAGTATTGCTCGAAGTTCATCGCAAGGATCCAGAGTCAGCGATGGTGTGTGAGCGCCTTGTTGATATTGATGAAGGTTTACAAGAGTGGCGTTACCGTCATGTGAAGATGGTTGAAAGAACTATCGGACACAAGATGGGAACAGGTGGATCAAGTGGGGTTGGCTACTTAAGTAGCACCTTATTTAATCCAACTTTTCCAGATCTCTGGGAGATCCGCTCTCGCTTTTAACGGTAGTGGTAGATAAGAATTGCAACGATTGAAAAAGCAGCACCGCCTGCAACCAAAAAGTATTTAACCCACGGCTTCATGCCTGTTCGTTCTGCAGCTTTGCTTGCCATTTCTTTAGTGCGCATCATGATGCGACCAGCCCACGCAAACTCTGTACCCAAAATACCAAGGCCGGCCAATAGAACTAAAACACCAGGACCTGGAGCAACTAAAAGAACTGCTCCGAAAACTGTAACTCCGCCACCAATTACTCCAATAAAAACACGCCAGAACAAGCGGCCTGCTGGAGTCTTTCTAATCCAAGTGCGAAAGTTCATTTTGTCTTTGTGATTACCGTTTCTTTCCCGTATGCAGCAAATGCTATCTCTTCTCGACGCTTTCGATAACCCGCTGAAGCACCAGAAATTAAATGCTCAAATCGAGTGCTGGATTTAATCAATGGGTGAAGTTCTGCAGAGGTTGTCTGTTCTCCAAATACTGGAGGTGCCTGATCAATCTCCTGTACCTTGATGTGTGGATGTAAGAATCGATAAACAAGAGCCAGGCGTCGCAATCCCAGCATAATTACATGGCGAGAACCTCGGCTAAACCGATCCTGTACAAGCAAGCGCTTGTAAGTAAACCCTGAAGCCTTCTTACTCTTTGGAGCTGTCGCTAGTTGGTACAGAATGTTTGCAATCTCTTGACCGCCGGTTGTGTCTGGAAGCTCAGCGCACTTTTGTGACAAACGCTTGCGCACCTCTGGATCCTGCAACATCTTTACCTTGGCGGTGATGTCCGCAAGATCGGCTTGATCGGCGCGAAGTGCGAATCCAAAATCATTACACCAACGTGCACGAGCTTCTTGGTCATCGGTGCCACGAATGTTTGAGACAAAGACCGTAGGAACATGTGCAGGAAGTAATTCATGCACACCGTTGTATCCCGTTGCACAAATTCCTGCATCAAAGGCATGTAGCACCTTTGCAAGTGGGAAGTAACGCGCAACCTTGAGATCTAAACCTTCTGGCGCAAGTGATTTCCCATCTTTATCGACAGGTGCTTTAGTCAAAATAACTTGAAGATCTTTCCAACCCAGCAACCCGGACAAAGCGGCTGTCATTTTTTCATTCACATCACCATCGCCTGTTCCAAGTTGAACAAGTGCAGCTGGACGATTTAAATCTAAACCAAGTACTTTACGCGCCTCTTCACGAGACATCGCATCCTCTTTACGGAAAAGCGAAACCGGTGAAGTTAAAACAGATTCTTTACGAGTTGCTGTCGGACCAAAGTCGTAAGCACGTGCGACATCCCCAGGTTCAATTACCTTATCCATCATCGCTGATTGCAAACCTAAAACAAAACGTTGAGGTTTCTTCTGCCATAGACCACGGCGTACCCACACAAGCTTCAATTCGCGGTTTGCATTCTTTGCAGCGATAACTCCTGGATAGGGAATCACGCCATCAAAGGACAAAACCTTTGCATCGGTTTCTTCAACTAATGCAAGTAAACGATCGCGAAGGTAGATGTCCCACTTTTCTCGTGACATCCACATCCGGTCTTTGCCAGGAATGTATTCACAGCGAATACCCATGAAGGATGGAATCTCTGCGATTCCGCCCGCCATCGAAACAATAATCGGGTTTGCTACCTCTTTAAGTGCAATCGCGACAGCACTTGCACGAGCCAAGTGGCCCATTCCAACACCATTGCTTGTGGCAAGGATGATTGTTGGTTTACTCATATCGCTAGCCTACCTGAATCTCTTTCTAACAATAATTCCGATAATCAGAACCGCTAAGCCGATGCCTACCCATTGCCAAAATGAGATTGGAAATGGTGCATGTTCAGGAAGATCGGCGCTTCTTTCAGTGACGCCGGAGTCAATCCGTAGCAGTGAGACAACTCCAGCATGATCAGAGTTGAGATTATTTGGTGGCAAAGCGCCAATTAATTGAGATGCGATTGGCATTGCACCATTGCGAACAAAGATGTAATCCAAACGATCGCTGTATCCAGCAAAGTTACCCATTTGCTGCGAGTACTTCAATCGATCTGGATCGGGTCCAGTTAGCAAAGCATTCATGCCCCAGGTGTTGTTAATTGGATCTAAAGCATTTGGTCCGACATCTTTAAAACCAGCTTCACGCATCAACAAGTACGCGTTACAAACACTTGTGCCGCCAGGACAGGTTGCACTTGCTGTTGGTTGCCCGCCAGCATTTGGATCATCTGCAATCCGAGGATCTCGCGGATCACTGTTGAAATCACCCATGATGACAACCGGCATCTTGGTATTTTTCAAATCTGCGATCAACTGCTTAGCTTGCTTTGCAGCGTTTGGAACTTCATTTTCATCCCACAATGATTCAAGATGAGTCGTTACAAAACGAACTGGATTATTGCCGATTTGAATATCTGCCCAGGCATAACCTCTATAAATAGTCATTATCGTTGGCACGATTGTGTAGGTCGCTTCATACTCCGAGTTTCCGACCGCCAACAGGTTGTCGGAAAGATCTGCACGAATTGCTAAAGCATCGGCGATCTCAAAGCCACATGCAGCTTTGTCCTGACCAAATAATGGCTGGAAAGTATCTGGGTCATTGACCATGGTGATAAAGGGCACCGCAGCAATTGAATAACCAGTGTTAAGCGCTGTTTTTCCATCTTTACTTGCCAGCACATACTCCTGGCCTTGTACTTTAGTTGCAGCTAAGAATTGTTTAGTGAAGTTAAAGACTTCGGTTTTTTTACTCCATGCATTTTTCTTGCAGGACCAAATCGTTGCCTCTTGGATTCCAATAACATCTGGGCGGGCAGCAATTACCTCTGCCGCAAGCTTTGGAGCACGCTTGTTAAAATCTGTGGCCTTAACTTGGTCCCACATAAATTGAGCTGCGGCAGATAAGTTAGGGATCAAATCCATTGCGACACCCACATCTGCGCCTAAGTACAGATTGCGAGTCATGACAGTAACTTGAGGTACATCCGCAGTTGCAGTTGTTGCAGGTGTCATCATGAGCGCTACAAGTATTGAAACAAGTAAGCGCTTCATTCTGTTAATTTCCCCAAGAAGAGTGCAGTGGGCGACCTTCTGCATATCCTGCTGAAGATTGAATTCCCACAGTTGCACGTTCTGCAAATTCGTTGATGTTCTGCGCACCTGCATATGTGAATGAGGATCGAACACCAGCGATGATTTCATCAAGCAAATCTTCAACACCAGGACGTGCTGGGTTTAAGAACATGCGTGATGTTGAAATTCCTTCTTCAAATAACGCCTTGCGAGCGCGATCAAAAGCATCTTCCTTTGATGTACGTGCAGCAACTGCACGAGCAGAGGCCATACCAAAGGACTCTTTGTATAAACGGCCATTGGCATCGCTCTGTAAATCTCCTGGAGACTCATAGGTGCCTGCAAACCATGATCCGATCATGACTTGAGAAGCACCTGCAGCTAAAGCGAGCGCTACATCGCGCGGATGGCGAACTCCACCATCGGCCCACACATGTGCACCCAGCTTTTTAGTCTCCGCTGCGCATTCAAGGACCGCTGAAAATTGTGGGCGGCCAACACCTGTTTGCATACGGGTTGTACACATCGCTCCTGGGCCTACGCCTACCTTGATGATGTTTGCCCCTGCTTCAACTAAATCATGTGCTCCTTGGGCTGTTACAACGTTGCCGGCAACAATTGGAACCTTTGGATTGATAGAACGAATAGCTGCTAACGCCTCAAGCATCTTTTTCTGATGACCATGTGCGGTATCTACAACCAATACATCTGCACCAGATTCGATTAGCGCCGCTGCCTTTGCAGCAACATCACCATTAATTCCAACCGCTGCAGCGATTCTTAAACGTCCTTGTGCATCTAAAGCGGGAGAATACAAAGTTCCGCGAAGCGCACCTAAGCGAGTCATAATTCCAACTAAATCGCCATTACTTGAAACCACTGGTGCCAACTTATGTCGATGTTGATTTAGAAATTCAAATGCTTCGCGTGCTCCTAATGAATCTGGCATCGTTGTTAAATTCTTACTCATCACCTGACCAAGTTGGGTAAAGCGATCAACGCTCTTGCAATCCTCTTCAGTAATGATTCCAACTGGCTTTCCATTTTCAACAACTACAACTGCGCCATGTGCACGCTTGTGCAACAAGCTAACCGCGTCGGCAACTGTGGAATTTGGTGAAAGGGTGATCGGTGTATCAAAGAAGGGGTGACGTTGCTTTACCCATGTGATGACATCATCAACAACACCATGTGGAATATCTTGAGGAATAACTGTCAATCCGCCGCGACGAGCGATTGTTTCTGCCATGCGTCGTCCTGCAATAGCTGTCATATTTGCAACTACTAAAGGGATTGTTGTCCCAGTTCCATCTACAGATGAAAGATCAACATCCATTCGGGATGAAAGTTCAGATCGACTTGGCACCATGAAAACATCGTCATAGGTGAGGTCGTGGGTAGGTTCATTTATGAATCGCACGTAGGTAAACAATACTCAGGTAGGATAGAAGAATGTCTAAACCACTCATTTCCGTACGTGGCTTGACCAAAAAATTCGGGGATTTCACCGCTGTAGATGGCATCGACTTCGATGTGGCTAAGGGTGAGTCCTTTGGATTACTAGGTCCCAACGGTGCGGGTAAGTCGACCACAATGCGAATTTTGGCCGCTACATCAACTCGAACATCAGGAACTGTTGAGATCTTGGATAAGGATCCAGAGCAGTTTGGTCCACTTGTTCGTGCGCACCTTGGTGTTGTGCCACAACAAGACAACCTTGATGGCGAGCTAACGGTTAGCGAGAACCTGTATATCTACGGGCGTTACTTTGGCCTTTCTAAGAAGTTCATCAAAGGCAAGATCGAAGAGCTACTTGAGTTTGCTCAACTTGAAGAAAAGCGTGATGTAAAGGTTGAAGCACTTAGCGGTGGAATGAAGCGCCGTCTAACAATTGCACGTGGACTTGTTAGTGAACCAGATATTTTGTTACTTGATGAGCCAACGACAGGTTTAGATCCGCAAGCCCGTCACATTTTGTGGGATCGCTTGTTCCGCCTCAAGGAGCAAGGTGTAACCCTTGTTCTTACAACTCACTTTATGGATGAAGCGGAACAGCTGTGTGATCGTCTTGTTGTTATGGATAATGGCGCGATCATGGCGGAAGGTTCACCATCTGGATTGATCAAGCAGTATTCAAGTAAAGAAGTTCTTGAAGTTCGCTTTGGTAGCGATCGTAATAAAGAGGTTGCTCCGCAGCTTGCAACAATGTGTGAACGTATGGAAACTCTGCCTGACCGTGTGTTGATGTACACCGAAGATGGTGAAGCACTTCTTGAGCAGATCATGCAGGCAAAGTTGCATCCAACGACCTCACTAGTTCGTCGAAGCTCATTGGAAGATGTGTTTCTTCGTTTAACTGGAAGAACTTTGATTGAATGAACGCAGGTATTGATGTTCCACAAATCCAACGTTTTGGAGCTTTGTATATAGCTTCAGCACGTTTGAGATCTATGTCTAAATGGAAAGCGATTATTGCCGCCGTAGATGTGGGAAATCCCCTGTTTTACTTGATCGCTGTAGGTATTGGTATTGGCGTGCTTGTTGAGCAAGGCTCTGGAACAAGCGGCACAAATGGCATTAAATACATTGCTTTTATCGCACCTGCTCTGCTGGCTAATACAGCAATTACAGGCATTATGGATGAAACTGTATTTCCAACAATTGAAGGTTTTAAGTGGCGCAAACTTTTCTTTGCGCAGAATTCAACACCTATCACCGGTCGCCAGATTGCCATTGGTGTTTATCTTGCAGCGCTGTGCCGTGCGCTCTTTGCAGTAAGTGTTTACTACATTCTCTTGCTCGCATTTGATGTTGTGAACTTTGGAATCAGTGTTTTGCTTATGCCAATCGCGGTTCTTGGTGGTGGCGCATTTGGTGCTCTTATGTTGTTTGCGGCAGCAAAGATTGAAAAGGAAGATCAATTCTTTAACATACTTGGGCGTTTAGTGATCATGCCGATGTTCTTATTCTCTGGAACATTCTTCCCATTATCTTCCATGCCAATTTTTCTACAGCCAATTGGTTGGATCTCACCGCTGTGGCACGCCACAGAGCTTGGTCGAGAAGCCGCTTTTGATTACGGAATTACTTCAACGATGGTGATTGTTCACCTTGCCTTCCTAATCACGATGCTAGTAACTGGTCTAACACTTGCTACCCGCCAATTTGAAAAGAGGTTGGCAAAGTGAAGACCGCAGTTCAAATTGCAGAGAGCAGAAAATCCAGCGCTATGTACGCTGGTCGACCTTGGGTTCTTTTAGAGCGTGGCTGGATCGCATTTAGATCAACTAACTGGGTTCCAGTTGTAACAGGCTTTGTTGAGCCAGTGCTTTTCTTGTTGGCATTTGGTTACGGAATGGGAAACCTTGTTGGTGATGTAACAACAGGAAGTAAAACTATCGATTACACCTTGTTTATCGCGCCAGGTTTGCTTGCAAATAGTGCGATGAATGGTGCAATTTATGATTCAACTTGGAACGTCTTCTGGAAACTCAATGAATCCAAGCTCTATAAGACAATGCTCTCGACTCCATTAGGGCCACTAGATATCGCACTTGGCGAGATCACCTGGGCGCTGATTCGTGGCTTGGTGTACTCACTTGGCTTCCTAACAGTGGTAACCGCGCTGGGTCTGACCCCAAGCTTCTGGGCGATCTTGGCGATCCCTGCAGCATCACTGGTCGCCTTTGGCTTCGCCTCTTTTGGAATGGCGATCACCTCTTTCTTTAAGACATATCAGCAGATGGGCTTCATCAACATCGTGTTGCTGCCAATGACACTATTTTCCGGCTCTCTCTATCCGATTTCGGTTTACCCAGATTGGTTAGAAAAGGTCATCATGGCGCTGCCGTTATGGCATGGAATCGAAATGGTTCGCGCCTTCTGGTTTGGAGATCTCGACTCAGGTGTCTTGATCCATATCGGTTATTTCATAGTCATGATCGCCGCCGGATTATTTGTTACTTCTCGCAGATTACGAGCTCTGTTCCTTCGTTAATCCTTGCTGTAACGAGCATCAGGAACCAAAGGTGGACATTTCCAACCTGGTGCAATCACCGGTTCAAAATGCCACCATTCATTCTCAAAGACACGACACAAACCAAACTTTGAACCATTGGTTTCTAACCAACCTGCACCAACCGGTTCATCCGGATAATTAACATCGATTGCAATACCCCATGGATGATGTGAGACCAAGGGTGGTGCAACCCATTTACTTGCTTCATCAATTGATTTGTACTTACGTATTGCTTGATTAAAAAGTGTTTTCTGGCGAGTTAATGATCTAAAGCCAGAAACTATGTAGATCTTTTGACCATCTTTTGCCGCCGCTGCTTGTGCTGCTTTAAAACGATACATAAGTTGCTTATCTAAAACTGTCGGACGAATTAAAGAGTGCGGAATCGCGCCTGCACCCAAGGAAACCTCTGTTTTTTCACATCCTTTAATGACATTTGAAATATGCACAAGTAATGTTTTTTTATTCATGCAACTTAAAGGAATAGTGTCCGATGCGTGAGAAACCTCATGGAAAAGCGAAAAAACCAATAAAAAGGCTATAAAAACCCTGGTTTTTCTCATGTTCTCAGTCTACGGGGTTGCTTTTTAAATAAAGCATGGGAGAATTGGGGCTTAGTTAAAACTAACTAAAAAACGAACCGGGAGAGTACTTCTCAAACGAGTTTCAAAAGCTGAAACCTTTGCCGTACATGTTTTACAAATGCTCACACAGACTAACCACAAGCAGACATTTAGATTCGTACCGTCAACATCAGTTCCAGTAGATCCGAAGCGGGTCGAAGATATTCTGAAGCAGGAATGGGAACTATTCACCAAGGGAACAGGCAAGAGCGCAGAAGAGAGCCGCCGTTCATTCAAGGCGTTGCCATTAGGCGTTACATCTAGCTTCCAGCACTGGGATCCATATCCGATCTCAATCGCCAGCGCTAAAGGCGCATACATGACAGATGTTGATGGCCGACAGCTGCTCGACCTTTCAATGGGTTTCGGTGCGATGCTTGCAGGTCACCTAAACCCAATCGTTGTTGAAGAGATTGAAAAATCATTAACTTCAGGAATGTTATTTGTTACACCATCACCAATTTCAACTGATGCTGCAGAGCGAATCTGTAATCGTTTTGGAATTGATCAGGTGCGCTTTACTAATAGTGGAACCGAATCAACTATGTATGCAGTTCGTGTTGCACGCTCTGCAACTGAAAAAATGGGAATTCTTAAGGTCGAAGGCGGTTACCACGGTAGCTACGATCCATTTGTAGTTTCAAGCAAGCCAGCCCTAGACAAGATTGGCGATCCTGAAGATCCAATTCCAGCGATTGATTCAAACTTGGTTCCCGGAGATATTTACGTCGTCCCTTTCAACAACATTCCAGCACTTGAGAGAATGTTTGAGAGAAACGCAAAGAAGATTGCCTGCTTTATCGTTGAACCAGTTCTTGAAAACCTTGCCATCGTTCTTCCAGATGAGGGTTACCTAGAGCGCGTTCGCGAGTTATGCGATGAATACAACGTCGTTCTTATCTTTGATGAAGTAAAGACTGGGCTTACAGCTGGCGCACATGGTGCATCAGCACGCTTAGGTGTTCAGCCAGATTTAATCACCCTTGCTAAATCAATCGGTGGTGGACTTCCACTTGCAGCATTTGGTGGCAAGAAGAAGTACATGGACTATGTAACCAACGGAAAGATGGCTCACTTCGGAACATTTAACGGTAATCCGTTAGCAATGGCTGGAGTTCGCGCAATTGATCGTATTTGTAGCGATGAAGCACTTGCTGCAGCGGAAGAGCTCAACCAGCAAGCGTTAAATCGCATCAGTGCGATCATTGATGAATACCAACTACCTGCACACACAGTTGGATTCGGCGTAAAGGGCTGTGTTACTTGGTCTACATCACCTGTTCGCAACTATCGCGATTACAAGGCTACTGATTTTGGTGTTGCAGAGGCTCACTGGCTCTTTGCACTTAACCGCGGAATTATCACTCCTCCGGGACTTGATGAGCAGTGGTTAATCTCTTTGGCACATGGCCAGACAGAGATTGATCTACTTGTTGAAGATTTCCGCGATTTTGCTAAAGCACTTCGAGCATAGTTCGAACCGCTTTAACCATCTGATCTAACGGGATCGTAGGTAAACCAGGGAACTCCCCTGCTTGCTCATCCATTAGTGGAACATGTACAAAACCACTTCGCACATTTGTACCCTTTAATGCATCTTGGGCAACATAAAAGATGTGATTGCACAGAAATGCACCTGCACTTAGCGAAACCGCAGCTGGAACCCCTGCCGCATTAATCGCAGTAACAAACTCTTTGATTGGCAAAGTGCTTTCATATGCAACAGGTCCATCTACAAGAATCGGTTGATCTATTCGTGTTACGCCTTCATTGTCTGCAAGGCGTGCATCATCTAAGTTGATGGCAATTCGCTCTGGTGTGATCTGTGTACGACCTTCTGCTTGTCCTAAACAAATAACAACATCAGGGTTGTGTTGTGTGATCAATTCCAATAATCGTTCTGCAGATTGTGCATACGCAACAGGCAAGATTGCGGTGACAATATTGTCACCACTAATCTGCTTAACAATTTCACCTGATGGATTAAGTGTTGCCTTTCCAAAGGGTTCAAACCCTGTCAGCAACACCTTGGTCATACGCTGATCTTACGGGCAGAAGAAAAGCCCCGAGTGTGAAAGGCACTCGAGGCTTAACTTGTGCGCGCGAAGGGATTCGAACCCCTAACCTTCTGATCCGTAGTCAGATGCTCTATCCGTTGAGCTACGCACGCTTATTTATTTGTGAACCGCAATAGTACCTGCTTTTTATTCATCACCCAAATGCTTGTAAACCCTTATAAATCAAGCCTATTTCAGGCAAGACAAAGGGCGCCCGAATCAACGGACGCCCTTTGTCTTACTTACTTATTAGCCAACTTTCTTGATTCGGCCATCTGCTGCAGGAACTTGCGTTACCTTCTTAGCGGCCATATCAGCCTTCAGTGCATCTACAAATACATCTAGTAGTGCGCCTTGAACCTTGGCTTGTGAAGGTGAGAACACATTTGCATAACCATCTCCACCGTAAATTAAGAAGTCGAGAGTTGTAAGCGTGTACTCCTTGCTGTCCTTAGCAATCGCTGTTCCGTCAAGCTTTGTAACTTCGACGATACGTGAACCGATTGGCTTAGATGCATCAAATGAGTACTTAAAGCCAGATACCTGTGGGAATCGTCCATCTCCTGGATAGTTGCCACCAACACCGTTTTCAAGCGCCTTCCAAAGATTTGCACCAGTAACAACTGTTGTTGCGATCTGGTTACCAAATGGGAACACAGTGAACGCGTCACCAAGTGTTACATCTAGTGGACCAGTACCTGTGCGAACAAGACCTGTCGCTGCTGGTACATAAGTCTTTGCAGGGAATGTGTCGCGGATACCGCCACCATTCTGAATTGCAAAGTCGGTCTTGTACTTAGCGCGCATCAAATCTGCAATGTAGTTACCCATTGGAGTTTCACCTGAGCGCTCTACAGCTGGTGATCCACCACGTGGGAATACTCCTGAAACTTGACCGATCTTTACATCAAGCTTTGCAGAAAGTTGATCCTTGTACTTCTTAACCATTGCAGCGGTTGCTGCATCTGCGGTTGTAGTTGTTGCAGCAACACTTGTATTAATCGAAGCTGACGCTGCTCTTAAAACGTGTTGAATTGACTGACCAACAACCTTTCCGCTTCGCATACAGATCTGTGTACGTGTGTACTCAACACCTGCGTTACGAACCTGTCCTAGAACAGTTGGTGCAACGCGTGTGTTTCCAGGAATGATTGATGCGTATGTCTGGTGGCTGTGACCGCCATAGATTGCAGCAGCACCCTTGATCTGTGATGCAAGTGAGTTGAATAGACCCTTTGCAACGCCATCAGCGTTCTCCAACCATCCCTGGTGAAGAACTGCAACGACGACATCTGCGCCAGCTGCCTTTGCCTCAGCGATAGCTGCATTTACTCCAGCAACGCCTGGGTTGATTGTGATGGTCTTCTTTGCGCCTGATGCATCCTTGTAATCAAGGTTGCCTGGGAATACCTGCTCGATTGTTTCAGGTGTATTTGAACCAACAACACCAATCTTGACACCTCCACGATCGATGATTGTGTAGTTCTTAGCCTGCTTTGTTCCTGACTTAAGGGCATCTAGTGAACCCTCGCTGTAGTTAGAAACAACCCACTGGAACTCAGAAGCGCCAATCATCTTGTTGAGGTGGTCGATGCTGCGATCATGCTCATGGTTACCCATTGTTGAAACATCTAGCTTTGCAAGGTTAAGGGCTTCAATTGTTGGAAGCTCTTCAAACTCTGTTGAGATTGGTGGAGCTGCACCGATGTTGTCACCGGATGAAACAGCAATTGTTGCCGCATTGGCTTTGCGATCTGCCGCCCAGTTGCTCGTAAGTAACGCTGCACCAAAAGATGTTCCTTCGATTGCACCGTGAAGGTCGCTGAGTTGTAGAACTTGTACAGCCTTGTTTTGTGTAGAAGCAACTGTTGCAAGTTGATCAGCTGTGTAGCTCTTGTTAGATGCAGCTGGCTTTGAGAAACCGTATGCATTAACAGCTTGAACAACTGGTGTACCTGCTGGTTGTCCTTCAACAACTGGCATTGTGACAACTGAGTTGTTTCTGATTGGAACGAAAATTGGGCATGAGCCAGCACCAGCTGAAACAACGTGACCAATTACGCCTGGGTCAACATTTGCACCTGCGGTCCACTTAACTACAACGCCTTTAGCGCCTAGGTAAGAGGTGACATTTGTCGGAGCGTTTGGAAGCGAATATGTCGCCGCCTGCGCTGATGGAACTAGTAATGAAACTAGTAGCGATGTAGCTAGAGCTAGAGAGCCCCAGCTAAAGATTCTGCGTGATGTGAGGGTTTTGTTCATAAGCGCATCTTAATGATGCAGGTATTTCGCTTGCCTATTTTTGGGTTACAGAATGATTGCGTCTGAGTGAATGTCGTTACAGACCGGCGTGCTTGAGCAGCTCTGCGCGCTCAACACTCTTAACCCGAGGTTTACCCTTTGGCTCACCCGCTGCAACTTCTGCCTCATTGATCTTTTGCCACAACTCTTGGGACACAACAACTTGATGAGTAAGTAACTGTGAAATATCGCCAGCATTTTTTGGAGCATTTAAATCTGAAACAAGAAGTTCAATTACCGCGGCTGCATCTGATTTATTAGTACCAATTACCCCTGATGGGCCACGCTTTGCCCAACCAACAACATAAAGATTCTCGCTAACGCGTCCATCGGTATTAACAACTTTTCCATTTTCATATGGAACACCATCGATGCCCTGTGCTTGATAACCAATAGCGGTAATTACAAGGCCGCACTTAATGGTTACATCGCCATTAGGTGTTGAGTAAACAACTCCTTCTACACGATCTGAACCAAGTATTTCCTTTGGGGTGTGTTGGAACAAGAACTCCATCGTGCGCTCGTGCTCACTCTTTGGGTTCTCGGCGATTAACAACATCGCATCCAAATTACTCTTCACATCCTTTTCAGGTTCTGCACCGGCTCTAACAATCGCAGCTTCAATATCTGCCTTGTTCATAATTACATTTGTGTGTTCTAACTTTGGAAGATCGCGTAACTCTGGTGAAGTAAAGGCTGCATGTTCTGGCCCACGGCGTGCGCTGATGTACACCTTGCGAATATTGCTTTGTTTGAAGGCATCAATTGCGTGATCCGCGGTATCGGTTGGATCTAACTCACTTGGCTCTAGCGCCAACATACGCGCAACATCCATCGCAACATTTCCTGCACCAATCACTACCGCTGTATCTGCATCCAATGGCGTATCTACGCCAACAAAATCAGGGTGAGCGTTGTACCAAGGCACAAAAACCGCTGCAGATAAGGATCCTCGTAGCTCTTCGCCAGGAATACCTAGCTTCTTACCGATAGATGAGCCTGTTGCGATAATTACAGCGTCATACTTTTCTTTCAGCTGGGCAACGGTTACATCCGTTCCAACTTCAATGTTGGCAAATAATCTAAAGTTTTCTGTATTTGCAATCTTTTCAAAGACCTTTGATACGGTTTTAATCTTTGGATGATCCGGTGCAACACCACTTCTTACCAATCCCCAAGGAGTTGGTAAGCGCTCAATCATGTCGATTGAAAAAGATTGTTCTTCATTTGCAAGGTTTTGTAGTGCTTGTGCTGCAAAGTAACCAGCAGGACCGGCGCCAACAATTGCAACCTTGAAGTTTTTCACTAATCAATCCTATCGGATAGGTAAACCGCTCTCGATAGACAAGCGGAGCTTCTCAATACCCCGCACATCCTCATCTTCCAGCCATTTAACAGCTATTTCAACATAACCGCGTTCAATATCCTCGACAGAGACAGTTTGTCGGTAATCCAGAAATGTTATAGAGCTCCTGGGTGCTAATTCACTCTTCTCTTCGATTGTTATGCCGGATTGTGTTTGAATTGAAATCTTATTAAGGGTTATTCCAGAATTATTCTCGAGTTTTCCACTAATCCGTATCTCATCGTTAAGGTGCAACCCTGGGGATATCGCACCCATGATTTCGTCAAGTTCATCAGTTGTGTACAAAACATCTCCGCTTGTTGAGCCACCCACCGCACCTACCTCTTTTCTTTCAGAGGCTCTCCAGACACCCATATCCACGTCAGGAACCGTTGGATTTTTTACCTTCTCTTGATGAGCTGCATGAGTTCGTCCTGGTCTAATAAATCGAGGAATGATTGTTAATTTCGTATCATCCTCAATAGAACTTTTATTATCCTCAATACCTACAAACTCCTTCATCTCGATCTTCATAAAAACCATCTCAACATAGGCATTTCTCTCAAAGAGGACACCGATAGAGCCATCCTGCAATTCGCATGCCGTTGAGTACGCTGAACTACCCTTTTCAAGGAGATATTGCTCGGGCCAACTCTTTCCACCATCTCTGGATTTCTTTAACACTGTATTCATTCTTAAATTGGAATCATTGTTATGGGTGCAGATCAATTCACCGCCGCGAAGGGTTGTGAGAGAACCGTTATCACTTGGATCTGGCAGAGCTTTATCTGAGCCGAAATCAACAATGGTTTGACCCCCGTCAAATGAGCGACCACTAAATCGAAAAGGTGTACCTCGTGAATGGAAGAGAATGCTTCCATCGTTAAGGCTTGTGATTGCTGTTTCATTTCCGCCAGGAATCTTTGCCCCTAGGGACCAAGTTTTTCCATGATCATCACTAAATCCAATTACCGAATACAGCTCAGAATCCCTTAAAACAAAGGTTTGTAGCAGCCTTCCGGCATAACTTCCATGAGTTATTACTCCACCCATTCCAGAAGTTGCAAAAATTCCTAACACGTTTCCACTCTTTAGTTGATCCGTGATGTAATCATGACTCCACGTATTTCCATCATCATCTGAGGTAGAAATACAGATCTGAGCAATTAATGGGTCATTGAGATCTGTTCCAGTAGAGCTCTCAAAGAATCCAGCATGTTGTGTATATTGATATAAAACAATAACTCTTCCATGATCACCATAATTAGGATCGACTATAATGCTTGCATCACCATAACCGCTCACACCTTCATGCTGGCGAAAGATTGTCTGTTCACTCCAAGTTTCACCGTTGTCATCACTAATACGAATTACTAAATCGATAGGTGATGGCAAATCATCAAAATCAAACCGAGCATCATAAATCGTGATGATTCGACCCGATTGAGTAACAGCCATTGCGGGGATCCGATACTGGCGGTATCCGCCTACTCCGCGAACAGCTAGAACTTTTTCTTTCATTACTTAACTGAAAGACCTGCATTCTTTAAGAATGGAACAATTGCAGCGATCTCTTCTGCGTTAAGTGGAATTTGCGGTGGGGCCGTGCGGCCATCTTCAATAATTCCAAGTAATTTCAATGACGCTTTAAATGCTCCAAGGGCAGATGAACCACGACCCATACGACTTGGTGCGCCAACATCTACGAGTCCAAACATTTCAGTTAATCGTTCTTGTTCGGCTCGAGCCGCCTTGTAATCCCCAGCTGCAACATAATCAAAGATCTTTACGTAGCCCACAGGATCAATATTCCCGATTCCAGGAACAACACCATGTGCACCAGCCATTAACGCTGAATCTACGGTTAATTCAGATCCTGTCAGAACTACAAACTCTTTTAGTTCCATCTTTTGAGCGCTAAGCACGACAGCTCTGATTCCGGCGTCATTTCCTGATGAGTCCTTTAACCCTTGAATTACACCCTCTTTAGCCATTTTTAGGACGGTTGAGGTTTCGAGCTTTACGCCATTAGCAGCAACGGGAATGTCATATGCGTATAGCGGAACATCTCCGCATGCCTCTTTAACAAGTTTGAAATGGAGCGCAATCTCTTCTGGGTGTGTGCGTACATAAAAAGGAGCGGTGAGAACGATTCCATCGATCCCCGCATCGACCGCGGCGCGTACATGCTCATTAACGCGAAGTGTTGTCATATCGATTGCACCTGCAACGACAGGTACGCGTCCCTTTGTCTCATCTATTGCAATACGAATTACATCGGCACGTCGCTTGTCCGTTAGATAAGCAACTTCACTAGTTGAGCCAAGAACAAAAAGGCCGTGAACTCCACCATCAATGAGGTGGTTAATCAATTTGCGAAGCGACTTTTCATCAACTTCATAATTCGCTGTGAAAGGAGTACACACTGGAGGAACAACGCCTCGCAATAACTTTGGATTACTTGACATTATTTTGCTCCTTTGTTTAAGTGGCAGGCGACTTGATGATCACCCTTGGAAATATTGGAAATTCTTAAGACCGGTCGTTCAGATCGGCAAATATCCATCACAGCTGGGCAGCGAGTTGAAAAAGCGCATCCGCTTGGCATATCAATTGGACTTGGCACCTCACCCTGTAAAGCGACTCGATCCTCCTTCGCCTTTGGATTCATACTTGGCACCGCTGATAACAATGCAATCGTATATGGGTGTTCCGCTGCCTCTGGCAATGACTCCGCCGGAAGAATTTCAACTACATTTCCTAAATACATCACCGCTACACGATTACCTACATATCGAGCGACCGCAACATCGTGTGTTACGAAAATAAATGACAAGCCTGTATCTTTTTGAATCTTTAAAAGCAGATTTACAATCTGGGCTTGGATCGAAACATCTAATGCAGAAACGATTTCATCAGCGATGATGAGCTCTGGTTTAGTCGCCAAACAACGTGCAATTGCGAGTCTCTGGCGCTGTCCGCCCGAGAATTCATGGGGATAACGCTGCAGATATTCAGGTCGAATATTGACCATTTCGCACGCCTCTTGAATGCGCGCAGTACGTTCAGCTTCATCCTTTACTCCATGCACACGAAGAACCTCATCCATTGCAGCGCCAACTCTTTGGCGCGGATTAAATGATGTGTATGGATCCTGAAAGATCATTTGTACTTTCTTGCGGAACCGCATGCGATCTTCACCACGCAAGGTCGTCACATCTTGAAGCCCTTGCCCGAAATCAAAGGAAAGTTCACCGCCTGTTGGCTTATCTAATAAAGCTAACATACGACCAAGAGTTGTCTTTCCGCACCCTGATTCACCAATCACAGAGATTGTTTCGCCACGGAAAACTTCTAGATCAACTCCATCTAGAGCACGGACATAACCTTTGGTGCGTCTTAAAACTCCGCCTAAAACAGGGAAGTGCTTTTTGATCTGTCCTACCCGATACAGAGGTGTGCGAGCGTTACTCATCTTAAGCACCTCCAGTTAGTACAGGTAGTTTTCCATTTGAATCCAAACGTATACAACGAACATCATGTCCTTGATTAACTCGTGTCATTTCAATTGTTTTCTCTTTGCATGCTGCGATGACATAAGGACATCGTCCTGCAAACTCGCAACCAACTGTTACCTCGGCTGGAGATGGGGTTTGACCATCAACAGTTTGTAACTCCACGCTCTTGTCCGCATCCAATGTAGGCACGCTTGCCATTAACGCCTTTGTGTATGGGTGTCTTGGATCGCGAAGTACCTGATCTACAGCGCCATATTCAACGACTCTCCCCAGGTACATAACCGCTACATGGTCTGCAACTTCAGACACTAAAGCCATGTTGTGAGTAATGAGAATGAATGTTTTTCCTGCAGTTTTTTGCAAATCTTTCAACAAGGTCATGATCTGAGCTTGGATAGTTACATCTAAAGCTGTAGTTGGCTCATCAGCAATAACCAAATCTGGCTCACAAATGGTGGCGATTGCGATCATTACTCGCTGGCGCATACCGCCTGAAAACTCATGCGGATAAGCCTCGTAGCGCCGTTCTGGATCTGGAATACCCAACTTACGGAAGAGCTCAATAACTCGAGTCCGAGCCTCATCTTTAGAGATAGGTAGGTGCTGCAAAAGACTTTCAGCTACTTGGCGACCGACCTTATGTGCAGGATTTAGTGATGACAAAGTGTCCTGAAAAATCATTCCAATTTTTCCACCACGAATGTCGCGCATCTGTTTGCCGAATTTCTCCAGCTTATTGAGCTCTACACCTTCTTTATCTGGTGAAAAGAGAATTTTTCCGCTACTCACTTCTCCATTATCTGGGAGTAGTTGAACAATTGCTTGGGCAGTAACTGATTTACCACAACCAGACTCTCCAACAACGCACAGGAAAGAGCCACGTGGCACACTTAAGGAAACATCGCGGAGAATATGCAAAATGTCATCTTCAACTTTGAATTTAACATTCACATTTTGAAGATCTAAAATCAAATCATTCTGAGTAGGTTGAATCACTTTTTGCTCCCAAAACGACCAATTAACATAGTTTTCCATTTATTCTTTGCGATCAAAGATTTGTGTCGTGGATCCAAAACATCTCTCAATCCATCTCCGACAAAGTTCACACCTAAAACAAAGACAGCGATCGACATTGCAGGAAATACCCATAACCACCAATACTCATTTACCACTACTGGGTTTTGTGCGGCTGTAAGCAAATTGCCCCACGTTGGAGTTGTTACTGGTACACCTAATCCCAAGAAGGAAAGTCCAGCTTCCGCAATAATGAAAATTGCAATATTCACGGTGAACGCAACAACAATAGGACTCATGGTATTTGGCAATATGTGTCTGAAGATAATTCGTGGCTTAGAGAATCCGAAGGCACGATCCGCCTCAACAAATGCTTCCTCTCGAAGTGAGAAGAATTCTCCTCGCACTAAACGGAAAGTAGTCATCCATCCAGTAAGAGCAAACACAATGATTACATTGTTTATTCCTTGACCCAGTAGCGATACAAAAATAAGTACGAGAATCAACTGTGGGAAGGTCATTACAAGCTCAGAAACCCTCATTACTACTGCATCTATCTTGCCGCCCAAATAACCAGCCACCGCACCTAAAACAGTTCCAATGAGGTTAGCCAGGAATGATGCAACAACACCAATATAGATTGATTGTCGCGCACCTGACAAAATACGGCTGAACATATCGCGACCCAATTGATCTGTTCCCATTAAGTGATCCATGCTTGGTCCAAGACGCGAATTAATTGGATCAATGTAATCTGGTTCAACACCAGAGATTTGAACAGCAAATATCGATCCGATCATCAAAATTGAAATGATCGTCAAGCCAATGACACCCGATGGATTATGTAAGAAATTTCTAATAAAGATGCGGACAGTTGATTGATTATCCTTGTTCTTTTTAGACATCAATTGCCTCCTCCCAATCTCACGCGAGGATCCAATATTGATTTAATGATATCGACCAAGAAACTTGCGAACAGAATAACCATCGCAATCAGCATACTGACAACCATAATCACCGGATAATCTGATGCAGACACCGCGGCAATAATTGTTGTTCCAATACCTGGCCACTGGAATACGGTTTCAACGAGGATAGATCCGCCAACAAGAAGCGGGAGTCTAAAAGCTAAAAGAACCATTACTGGGCCTAGTGAGTTTCTAAAAACGTGACTGTAAAGAACTCGCCATTCTGGAACACCTTTGCTACGTGCAGTTTTCACAAAATCTTTGTTGAGAGTATCCAGAACTGAGTTTCGGGTGTACCTGATCAGTACCGCGAGCATCGCAATAGTTAATGTTGCTACAGGAAGTATTAAATGTGGGAAACGATCCCAAAAAGTAACTTGCCCTGGAGCGATTCTGTTTCCTGTTGGAAGCCATTCCACTCTATAGGCGAAGACATTGAGTAATGCCAACCCAATAAAGAAGTCAGGGATAGCGATTCCGATCACTGCAAATACGCGGGATAACTTGTCTGCTATTCCGCCTCGCTTTGCTCCAGCAAAGAGCCCGAGAGTTAAGGCTAAAATCGTTGATAAAACCAAGGCTGAAAGCACTAATTCAAGTGTTGCAGGCATACGTAAAGCGAGAATCTCAGAAATCTTCTGGCCGCTCTGCAAGCTATAGCCAAATTCGCCAGTAGCGATATCTCTCAGCCAATGAAAGTACTGCAAAATTATGTGGTCGTTTAATCCGAGCTCTTCGCGGAGTTGAGCCAAGTTCGCTGAGTCCGCCGCCATATCGGGAGGGACCATCGCGTTAATTGGGTCAATCGGTGAAAGTCTAGATGCGAAGAAAATCAACGCACTGATCGTGAATGCCATAGGCACCAAAATCGCGATTCTCCGAATTAAAAACGAGACCAAGAAATTACCATCCTTAAAAAATAAGTGGCGGTACTGACCGAAGATACCCTCGCACTTCGGTCAGTACCGCTTTCAACTAGTTAGTTAACAGACCAGCTAGTTATATTGTTTTGGTAAACATACAGCGGGTTACCCCACTTAGTAGGTGTACCACTGACTCTCTTAGAGACATATACATACTGCTGCAATAGGTGCATTGGCAGCTTGTACAAGTCCGCTTGCTCTTGTGTCTGCAACTCCTTCAAAACCTTTCCGGTTTCACGGATTGATGTTGCTTGAAGCAGTCTTGAGTTAAGTGCTGCGTATCCTGGCTGAGCACCGAGCAACTTTTCAAATGTTGCAGGGTTGCTGTACTCGGAGTACCACTCACCAACGTTGAATGCACTAAGACCCTTAAGAGCGATCTCGTAATTTCTATTTGTCCACAGTTCAGTTGTTGCATCTCCCTGGAACGGTAGGAATTCAACCTTCATTCCGAGATCTGTCATCTGTTGTGCAACTGCAGTCATAAGAATCATTACAGCAGGCTGTGTCTGATTGTATGTACGTAGACGAACAGTCTTTGAGAAATCAAACTTTGCTTCCTTAAGAAGCGCAATCGCCTTTGCCTTATCAAACTTGTAGCTAGGAATTGTTGTTAAGTGGTGTGGCATACCTGATGTCACGCCGCTGTTAATTACCTTGCCAAGCTTTGGATAAACAGCTGGTACCAAGCGGTTCCAGTCAATTCCGTACTTCAAAGCTTCGCGAGCTTTTACGCTGCTGAACTGTGTCGTTGGATTGATAACAAAGTAGCGGTAGAAGAGCACCTGTAATGGGGCTCCCTTAAAGCTAGATACTGCGCCCATTGCGCGGATAGTGTCGGGATCGTTAGTTGTGAAGTAATCCAACTTTCCAGACTTTGCATCTGCAACAAGGTTTGAAGAAACAATTACGTTGATTTCAGTAATCTTTGGCTTTTCACCTTCGAACTTGTCATTTGGAACAAGTGTGATGAAGTTTCCTTGGCTGAATGTTCCAACCTTATAAGGACCAGAAACAACTGGGTTTTTCCAGTAATTGTTTGTGTCTAACTTCAAAATATCTTCATCAGCTAAAACATGCTTCGGCAAAATCATGAATTGAGCCAAGACTGGAATCATTGTGTTAATAGGTGACTTAAGAGCAATTGTAATTACGTTGCCCTTGCTTGTAATTCCACTCATGTTAACTTTGTTGGTTCCGTTAACCGCTTCGCTTCCAACGATTTGCTTAAATGCGCTTACATAAATCGCATTTGACTTCGCAACGCGGAGCAAAGAGTTCATTGACCAGACAACATCATCAGCGGTTACATCTTTTCCATCAGACCACTTCACACCAGATTTCAATGTGATGGTGAGTGTCTTTCCGTCTTTGCTGAACTTGTAGCCAGTTGCAAGATCTGGCTTGACAGTTGTTAGATCTGCATTTGCCTTAAATAGCGCACGGAAGAGTGCGTGGTGTGAAATCGAACCTGAGTTAATCCATGGTGAGAAGATCTGTTGAGTTCCTCCACCACCTGCTGTTACTTCTGCAACTGTAATTGAGTTGCTTGCTGCATTTGACGGTGTAGTAAAGCTGGCTGCTACGAGGGTAGCTCCCAGAATTACCGCGCCAATAGATTTTGAAAGCTTTTTCACTGCATTTCTCCTATCGAGGGTAAGTGAATCTGTGATCCAATACAGTAGGTAACTGTGCTAGACCGGTAGGCTAAAACTATAGTATGGTTGGAATATGTCAAGGATTGGGGGTCTCTTTTGAGTAACGGTTCTGTCGCCAGCTCTACGCTAGATCCGCGCTTTGTGCCCTTAAAAAATGGCTTGATTGTCTCTTGTCAGGTTCCAGATGACACCGCCATCAACACTCCAGAATTTATTGCCGCTCAAGCACTTACTGTTTTGCAAGCAGGTGCAGTTGGAATTCGTGCTCAGGGAACACACAACGTTGAAGCTATTTCCAAAATCACAAATGTTCCGATTATTGGTTTAGTTAAAAGATATGACGATTCTTCTCCTGTATACATCACCCCTTCCGTGAGTGATGTTGTTGAACTTGAAAAAGCTGGGGCTTCGATCGTTGCAATCGATGCCACTGGACGTTTGCGTCCTGGAGGACAAAATCTCGCGGATTTTATTGCACAAGTTCGTCTCGAATGTAATGTGCTTATCTTGGCTGATGTTGATTCTGTGGAATCAGCCCTTGCGGCTGAAGAGCTTGGATGTGACGCGGTAGCAACCACCCTCTCTGGATATACCGATATTCCAATTAAAGGGCTCCCAAATATTGATTTGATTGCCGAGATCTCTCAGAGAGTAAAGGTTCCAGTCATTGCCGAAGGTGGTTTTAGCCAACCTGCTTCAGTTGCAGAGGCATTTACAGCCGGTGCTTTGTCTGTATGTATAGGAACAGCAATTACTAATCCATACTTGTTAACTAAACACTTTCTTGCCGCAATTAATTAGGCTTGAATACTAAATTTAAAATCGTAAAGATCTCCGCGTTTAATTGACACGCAATGCTCCATCGTTTTACCCCGTGAATCAAAGGCTGTGAGGCTAAAAATCAAGGATGGGGTCTTGATCGGAGCCTTCAAAATCTCTGCATGCTCTTTATCCAAAAGCATTGGTGAGACAGTTGAATCTGCTTGAACTACTGGGCGTTCATACACTTCATTGAAGATTTCATAAAGAGATCCTTTAAGGTCATGATCAAGCAGACCGGGAGCATTTTCACAAGGGATGTAAGAGTCTTCGATCGTGAGAGCAACTCCATCTGCCAGGCGCACTCTTTTGACTCGATAAGCAAAATCACCAACTGCGATCTGTAATATCTCTGCCAGCTTTGGATTGGAAATTTTAGTCTTTTCAGCTTTTAAAATCTTTGATGAGGGCTTCATTCCCTTTTGTCGAATTTCATCGGAAAAAGAGATAAAAACTAGTTTCTTTGAGAGTTTTTCGCCCGCTACATACGTTCCAGATCCTGGAATCGTGTAAATCAATCCATCATTTTGAAGTTCGGAAAGGGCTTGTCGCACTGTCATGCTTGAAACATCGTATTGAGTAGCAAGCTGTCTCACTGATGGAATCTGGGAATGCGGCTTCAACTTTAGAAATTTACTTTTCAATTTCTCTTGAAGCAAAACATACTTATGCTTCTTTGGTGTTGATGCCATTGTTTTATCTTTCCACAAGAAAGCTGGAAAACCTACAGAGAGCGGAGACGAGGAGATTTGAACTCCTGAAGGCTTTAACACCTTACCTCGTTAGCAGTGAGGCGCACTCGACCGGGCTATGCGACGTCTCCTTATTGCACCGATAGTTTACCTCAACTGATTGGTCCTGCCAGCCCCGCCTTGTAGGCTAGATATATGGAGAATTCAGATAAGGCGCTAAATACCGGCGCTAAGCGTGTTTACGATGTAGCCCCATCAGAAATGTTTGCCGAGTTTATGAAAACCGGTTGGGCAGCAACACCTTTAACGGGAATCACTCAAGATGAGGTTATCTCGCACTGTGTTCGCCGTCGCGCAGCATTATCTGCAGCATTTACTGGAGTTCGTTTAGTACTTCCAAGTGGTGGCCCAAAGCAGCGTAGCAATGACACCGATTATTTGTACCGACCACATACAGCCTTTGCTTACTACACCGGTGTTCAGGGTGTTGAAGCAAATCCAGATTCAGTTCTTGTTATGGATCCAGCTGATGGTGGTCATACTCCGATTTTGTTTATCAATCCACGTTCCACCCGCGATACATCTGCTTTCTACACAGATGCAAAGAATGGTGAATTATGGGTCGGCCGTCGTTTTACAACTGATGAAGCGTCACAGCGTTACGGGATTGAAGTTCGCGAGATCGGAGAGCTAGAAAAGTTTCTGAAGGGAAAGAAATCTGCAGCACTTCATGGTTTTGATGAGGTTGTTGATTCCACAGTTAAAGAGCATCCACGTGATGCTGAATTACTAGAGTTTGTTTCAGTTGCTCGCTTAATTAAAGATGAGTATGAAGTCGCGGAGATGCAAAAGGCTGTTGATGCAACACATCGCGGATTTAATGATGTAATCCGCGCACTTCCTGCAGCTGTTGCAACACCACGTGGAGAACGTGTTGTTGAAGCAGCGTTCTTTGGACGTGCACGTATTGAAGGAAATGATCTTGGCTATAACACAATCGCAGCCTCTGGTTCACATGCGTGTGTTCTTCACTGGAACCGCAACGATGGCGCTGTAAAAAACGGAGACCTTCTGCTTCTAGATGCAGGTGTTGAGGTTGATTCTTACTACACAGCAGATATAACCAGAACATTGCCAATCAATGGAAAGTTCACACCAGCTCAACGTGCGCTCTACATGCTGGTTTATGAGGCTCAAAAAGCTGGAATTGCAGCGATTAAACCAGGTGAAAAGTTCTTAGCAATTAACAAAGCTAGCCATACAGTTTTGGCACAAGGATTAATTGATATGGGAATTCTTACCATGAGTTTGGATGAGGTAATGGATCCAGCTGTGGGATTACATAAGCGTTGGACGCTGCACGGTGTAAGCCACATGTTAGGTATGGATGTTCATGATTGTGCTCATGCTCGAGCTGAGCAGTATCGCGATGGAATTCTTGAAGCAGGAATGTGTCTGACCGTTGAACCTGGTCTATATATCCAACCTGATGATGAACTGTTTCCTGCTGAGTATCGTGGAATTGGTATCCGCATCGAAGATGATGTCGTCGTTACTGAAACTGGTTGCTTGAACCTTAGTGAGCACATTCCTCATCACCCAGATGAGATTGAGGCTTGGATGGCGTCTCTACGCTAAGCGAGCTGTAATCCGCACCAAGCTGCTAACAAGCCAATACCGAGTGACATCACTAGGTTAATTGCTGCTTCTTTGTGACGCTTTAATTCGTATGCAAGGTAGATATCCAACATAAATGTTGACCAAGTTGTAAATGCACCGGCAAATCCAATTGCAAATAGATCAAATCCCTCTTCAACTCTGCCATAGGTAAATCCAAGAAGAAAAGATCCAAGGATGTTAACGGTAAAGATTCCATATGGTTTGGCTGTATAGGTTCTAATCTTTTGATCAACAACAAAACGAAGTGGGCCACCAACAGCGGCTCCGAAAACGATCAACGCCATTCTCATGAGCGCACCGGAATCAATTTACGTGCAAGCGGTAGAACCACTATTACTGCGATCAGGGAAAGGAAAACATTTTGTGCAAGAAAAAGCATTCCTCCCTCAATTGGTTCTAGGGAGTGAGCGGTAACCGCTGAAAAGGTAGTAAATCCAGCACAGAATCCCGGCAGTAAAAGTAAGCGTAATTGGCTGATTCCACGACGTTCCATCAAAACTAACAAGGCGGAAGCTAAAGCGACACCAGCAACATTTGCGATCAGAGTTCCTTGGCGATCATCAGGAAAAATGGCACCAATTCCATAACGTGCCAGAGTTCCAGCAACGCCTCCGAGTGAGACTAAAACTAGGGAGTTCAGAACGGTCCAGATTTCTTATTAATACTTGTAACAACTCTAGTTACTAGCGAAATTACTATCGCTGCAAAGATTGCAGACCAAAAGTTGCTGACCTCTAAGCTGTCGCTCCATCTAGATACCAACATCAAGATTGCCGCATTAACAACAACGAGGAATAAACCAAGAGTCAAAATTACTGCGGGAAGTGTTAGTAGCTTAAGAAGTGAGCCAAGTGTTGCATTGAGAAGTCCAAAGAGTAGAGCAACCCACAAATAGGTCGTGAAACCACCTTGGACATCGATTCCAGGAATCAGAGCTGTAGCTACCCAAAAAGATAGGGCGAGTGCACCCCAACGAACCAATAACTTCATAAAGAAATTATAGGCCCTCGCGCTTGCGGATCTTTGAACCTAACCAACGAACTGGATCGTACTTAACATCAGCAACGCGCTCCTTCATAGGAATAAGTGCGTTATCTGTGATCTTGATGTGCTCTGGGCACACTTCAGTACAGCACTTTGTGATGTTACAGAAACCAAGACCATGTTGTTCTTGTGCTTCTTGCTTACGAGTCTTGCGTTGATCTAGTGGGTGGAAATCAAGCTCCGCCATACGCATCAAGAAACGTGGACCAGCAAATGATTTCTTATTCTCTTCGTGGTCACGAACAACGTGACACACATCTTGGCAAAGGAAACATTCGATGCACTTACGGAACTCTTGTGAGCGCTCAACATCGATCTGCTCCATACGAGCCTCACCTGGAGCAAGCTCTGCAGGTGGCTCATACGCAGGGATTTCCATTGCTTTTTTGTAGTTAAAAGAGACATCTGTAACGAGGTCCTTGATGATTGGGAATGCACGCAATGGTGTAACTGTGATTGTTTCTTCCTCACCAAATGATGCAACCTGTGTCATACATGCAAGACGAGGCTTTCCGTTGATCTCCATGGAACAAGATCCACACTTGCCAGCCTTACAGTTCCAACGAACCGCTAAATCACCCATTTGTGTTGCTTGAACACGGTGAATTACATCGAGAACAACTTCGCCTTCATTAGCCTCAACAACAACATCTTTGAGACCACCATCAGTTGAATCTCCACGCCAAATACGAAGTTTAATATTGCGCGCCATTAGTTGGAACCGCCTTTCGCAACTTCTTCGAGTGTCATGTATTTCTCCAGCTCGTGAACATCAAAGAGATCAAAGAGTTCCTTTGGCATTGGAGGTAATGCTTGTGCTCGGACATTTACCTTCTCGCCATCAAATGATGAGATGTGGTTGACCTGACGCCACTTGTTGTTCATGCCTGGGAAGTCATCACGTGTGTGACCACCGCGTGACTCTTCACGCGCATCGGCAGATTTCGCAGTTGATTCAGCGACTAACAACATGTTGTCGAGATCAAATGCTAAGTGGAAACCTGGGTTGAACTTACGTCCACCAGCAACTGCAACATTTGCACTGCGCTTTCTAATCTCTGCGATCTTTGCAATCGCTTCCTTTAGTTCGCTACCTGTACGAATAATTCCGACAAGATTATGTGTAACCTCTTGAAGCTCAGCATGTAGTGAGTAAGAGTTTTCTCCACCTTGACGATCAAATGGTGCTTGAATCTTTTCAGCCGCTGCCTTAATTGCAGCATCACTTACTGGGGTTGCAGTGTTCATCTTTACATATTCAACCGCCCCCATTCCTGCACGACGACCAAATACCAAAAGATCTGACAATGAGTTTCCGCCTAGACGGTTTGAACCGTGCATTCCGCCAGCAACTTCACCTGCGGCAAATAAGCCTGGAACGCCTATTGCAGCTGCAGTATCTGGCTCAACTTCAACGCCACCCATCACGTAGTGACATGTTGGGCCAACTTCCATCGGCTCCTTGGTGATATCCACGCCAGCGAGTTCATAGAACTGGTGCCACATAGATGGAAGACGCTTCTTAATTACCTCTGCAGGCAAACGCTTTGAAACATCCAGGAAAACTCCGCCATGTTCAGTTCCGCGACCAGCCTTTACCTCGCTGTTGATTGCGCGAGCTACCTCATCACGTGGCAAGAGCTCTGGTGGACGACGGTTGTTGTCCTGATCTTCATACCAACGATCTGCTTCTGCTTCGTTGTCTGCGTACTTATCTTTAAATACATCTGGAATGTACTTGAACATGAAACGCTCGCCATTGGTGTTTGTTAAAACTCCACCTTCACCACGAACAGATTCAGTTACCAAAATTCCGCGAACAGATGGTGGCCACACCATTCCTGTTGGGTGGAACTGCAAGAACTCCATATCAACAAGGTTTGCACCAGCCTTCAATGCAAGTGCATGTCCGTCGCCAGTACCTTCCCATGAATTAGAGGTAATCTTGAAAGTTTTTCCAACTCCACCAGTTGCAATTACAACAGCGGGTGCTTCAAACAAAACCTCTTCGCCACTTTCGCGCCAGTAACCATATGCACCAGAGATCTTTCCATTCTCTTTAAGAATGTCGGTGATAGTTAGCTCGGCGAAAACTTTGATTCCACTTTCCATATCGCCAGTTTCGCGACCATCCTTTTGTTGCAGCTGAACAATCTTCTGCTGCATTGTGCGGATGAGTTCTAGACCTGTGCGGTCACCAACGTGTGCAAGGCGTGGATACTCATGTCCACCGAAGTTACGTTGTGAAATCTTTCCTTCTTTGGTGCGATCAAAGAGAGCGCCCCATACCTCTAGCTCCCAGATGCGATCTGGTGATTCCTTTGCGTGAAGCTCTGCCATGCGGAAGTGGTTCAGGAACTTTCCACCGCGCATCGTGTCGCGGAAGTGAACCATCCAATTGTCATTGTCATTCACATTTCCCATTGATGCTGCAGCGCCACCTTCAGCCATAACTGTGTGGGCCTTACCAAATAGGGATTTACAGATGATTGCTACACGAAGACCTGATTCGCGTGCTTCAACAGCTGCACGTAATCCAGCGCCGCCTGCACCAATTACAAGGACATCGTATTTATGGCGTTCTAGTGTCATAGTCGATTTTCCCTTTAGAAGAAGTAGAAGTTAGTCCATGCGCCAGTTGCAACTTGGCGAACATAGATATCGGCGAATGCAACAGCTGCGAGTGAGAACCATGCAAACTGTTGGTGTTTTGTATTAAGAACAGAGACTGTTGTCCATAACTTGTAACGGACTGGGTGCTTTGAGAAGTGCTTCAAACGTCCACCAACTGTGTGACGGCATGTGTGGCAAGACAATGAGTAGAACCACAACAACGCTGAGCTGAGAACAAGAACAAGTGAACCAACGCTCATGTGTCCCCATTCTCCTTCAACACTCTTGAAAGAGATGATTGCGTCATAAGTTAAGAAAACGTTGAACACTAAACCTGCATAGAAGAAGTAACGGTGAATGTTCTGTCCAAGTAATGGAAGACGAGTTTCGCCTGTGTACTTTTCATGTGGCTCTGCAACTCCGCATGCTGGTGGTGAGAACCAGAATGAACGGTAGTAAGCCTTGCGGTAGTAATAACAAGTCATACGGAAACCAAGTGGGAAGATCAAAATGATTAACGCTGGTGACAATGCAAAGTTAAAGATTTCCGCGCTCACTGGAGTAAAACCAAAGATGGTTGCTTCAGGAACACATGCTTCAGATAAACATGGTGAATAGAAAGGAGAGATCAGGTGATCCTTGTAGTAATTAGCGCCTTCAAAAGCTCTGAAGGTTGCATAAATTACAAAGGAGAAAAGAACTCCGAAGGTGAGAAGCGGTTGTAACCACCACTTATCTGTACGAAGTGTGCGCTCCTTGATCTTGGCGCGCGTTGGTGAAAAAACACCTGACATTGACGACTCCCCTAATGACTTGTTTAAAAGACACTGTAAAACAACTGGGATTAGTGTCCTCTTATGGCCAACAAGTGGCTAGGTGGAGAAGCGCTTGCGCGGTATGAACTCAGCCACAAAAGAGGCAGCGCTCTGGGTAGAGAAAAAATGGCGGAGGGCGTGGGATTTGAACCCACGAAACTTTCGTTTGCCGGTTTTCAAGACCGGTGCACTCGGCCGCTATGCGAGCCCTCCGTGGGAGAGATTACCCGAATATGGCTCAGGCTTAAAATCGAGCGCTTATTTAGGCGGGTAGATCCAACAGCTCTTCGATGATCTTTGCGACACCATCTTGTTGGCATGGTTCTGCGATTGCTGTGGCAAAGGAAGGGGCATCGGGATGTCCATCTGCCATTGCATAGGAACGTGCTGCCCATTTCAACATTGAAAAATCATTGGGGTTGTCGCCAAATGAAACGCAATCTTCGGCGGTTAATCCAAGTCGTCCCGCCATCATCGCCAAGGTTGTTCCCTTTGAAATATTGAGCGCAGAGATTTCAATTAATGAATCTCTTGAAGTTGAATGTGTAACAGTTACAAGATCACTGAGTTCGCGGTGTGCAACTTCAACCATCTCATCTGATGTGAACTCGTGATTGCTGCAACGTCCCAGAACTTTAAGGGCGGGACGATAAATAGCTTCTTCGATTTTACTAACGCCAACATCATCTAGACCAACATCCCACTTTGGAATGTATGCAATCTCGCGGTGGTAGTGATCATTTGATTCAACAGCAAATGACATTTCTGGCATTGCAATTCGCATACGACGAACAATCTCAAGTTGATCCTCTTGCGAGATCATCCACTCCTCTAAAACTGTGTCATTCATTAAGTCATACAACATTGCACCGTTACAACAGATTGCTTCGCCAAAACCAAATGCATCGCGGATCTCACCCATCCAGCGTGGAGGGCGGCCAGTTACAAAGAAAATGTGCACACCTAGATCTTTTGCACGAGTAAAGGTATCGATGGTTCTTTGTGTAATTACACCTTTATGCGAAACGATCGTGCCATCTAGATCTGTTGCAATTAACTTTGGGCGTTTACTCACACCAACTCAAATCGTTGTGTTCCTAAGAATGGTTGCAACGCAGCTGGAACATTGACTGAGCCATCAGCGTTTTGGTGGTTTTCTAGAATCGCAACAATCATGCGAGGAATCGCAACTAATGTGCCATTTAATGTTGCAACAGCCTTAGTTCCATCAGCATCCTTGAAGCGAATATTTAAGCGACGTGCCTGAAATTCAGTGCAATTAGAGGTACTTGTAACCTCGCGGTACGCCTCTTGTGTAGGTATCCAGGCTTCAATATCAAACTTACGGTTAGCGCTAGATCCAAGATCTCCTGATGCAACATCAATGACTCGGTATGGAATCTCCATTGCATTGAGGAAATCCTTCTCCCATTGCAGTAAACGCTTGTGCTCTTCCTGTGCTTGATCTGGATGACAGAAAGAAAACATTTCGACCTTGTCGAATTGGTGAACGCGGATAATTCCTCGAGTGTCCTTGCCATATGTTCCTGCTTCGCGACGGAAACATGATGAGTACCCTGCATAACGCATAGGAAGTTTGTCAGCAGGAAGCACCTCATCCATATGCATTGCAGCAAGTGGAACCTCTGATGTACCAACTAAATAAACATCATCCTTTTCAAGGTGGTAAACATTCTCTGCCGCTTGACCAAGGAAACCAGTTCCCTCCATCGCTGCAGGGTTAACAAGTACCGGTGGAATTACAGGAGTGAAGCCAGCCTTTAACGCAGATGAAATTGCGTAGTTAACAAGTGCGAACTCAAGCATCGCACCAACACCTGTTAGGTAATAAGAACGAGAGCCAGCAACCTTTGCGCCGCGCTCTGTATCAATTGCACCTAATAACTTTCCAAGTTCAACATGGTCTTTTGCTTCAAAATCAAATGTTCGTGGAGTTCCAACATGTTCGATAACAACAAAATCTGCTTCTCCACCGATAGGTGCTGCAGGATCTAAAATATTTGAAAGTTGCATGATTAACTGCTTGCTTTCCTCTTCAACCTCTGCGCGCTTTGAATCTGCTTCCTTTACCTTGGTAGCAAGCTCTTTTGCATTCTCAAGTAATGCCGCTTTTTCATCACCTTTTGCAGCGCCAACTGACTTAGATAAAAGGTTTTGCTCTGCGCGTAATGTTTCAAACTTTTCAAGTGCTGCGCGACGAACTTCATCAATTGCAATTACCTTGTCAACGATTGATACATCTTCTCCGCGGCCCTTTTGAGATGCACGAACTACATCTGGGTTTTCGCGTAGGTACTTGATATCAATCATTTGCTTGCCTTTTCTCGTGGGTATGAGCCAAGGAATCTGATGTCTTCGCAGATTGCTCGAAGGCTTTCTACTGCCTCCTTCACAGGTGTATCTGCGATGTGACCCTCAGCGTCAATAATGAAATGGTAATGGCCAAGCTCTAAACCAGTTGGACGTGATTGGATGAAAGTCAGGTTTACATCGCGCTTAGCGAACTCAGTCAAGATATCTAGCAGCGCTCCCGCGTGATCCATTCCGATAAAGACAGCAAGTGAGGTGCGATCCCAACCGGTGTTCTTAGGAATTGAGCCTGGCTTTGAAACGAGAATAAAACGGGTGATCGCTCCAACATTGTCACCAATATTGTCAGCGATAACGCGCAAGCCATAGTGGGCCGCAGCAACCGGTGCTGCGATTGCTGCATCAAACTCACCACGTGAAATGGCTTCGGCTGCAGCTGCAGTTGATGCGGTTGCGATTAATTCTGCATCTGGGTAATTGGTGGCAACATAGTTACGACACTGTGCTTCTGCATGTGGGTGCGTAGCGATTCGCAAAATCTCTTTGTCATCACCTTTGATCATCAATGCAAAGGAAACCGGCAATGTAACTTCGCCAACGATTGCAAGTGGTTCACCCGTTGCAAGCTCATCAAGTGTGCGTGCAACGACACCTTCGACCGAGTTTTCAATAGGAACTAAAGCAAAGTGGGCTTTACCCAAACGGACCGCATCAAGTGCAGCGGTGACATTTGCGTAAGGCATCAGGCGATCATTAGAAGAGGTGATCTTTTTAAGAGCCGCCTCTGTAAATGTTCCCTTGGGACCGAGATAGGCGTATGTACTCACTTGCTAATGATACCCGAGTACCGACCTCGCATTTGACGGGTTATTTGTGATCAGCACATCAACACCATTGTTCGCGCAAAAACGCATATCGTCGGCATCATCAACGGTCCACACAAAGAGATTGCGTGGATCCTCCAATAAGTGAGGGTTGCTCCTGAGGGTTGAAATTCCGGGACCAATGCTGCCCGCCGAGGTAAATCTGCGCATTGCAAAACTAAATCTGTCATGCAGTAATGCAACAGTGCTCTGCTTCGGAGAAATCATTCGTACCTTTTCTAAAGCCAACCAAGAAAAGGACATGATGTGAATATCTGCAACTGGTTTTTCTTGAGCTAATAGTTCTACAACTTTTCTCTCAACCGCACTTCCAGTTGGCACTGGATGCTTTGTTTCAATCGCTAACTCTTTTTTGTTATCGCGCGCAAGAATTAACAACTCTTCTAAGGTCATTGCCTCTGGGTAATAATCTTTAATATCTGACAATGTCGAATCAGCTATTCGCGCAGCGCTTCCTGCAACTCTTTGCATATCTGCGTCATGCCATAGAAGTAGTTGGTTATCTTTGGTAATGCGAACATCGCATTCAAAGCCATCGGCGCCATCTTCGATCGCCGCTTTATAAGCAGCCATCGTTAACTCGGGGTGGTGTATCGAGGATCCGCGGTGGGCGTAAATCTTCACCTTTGAAGGTTACACCGATACTCTTAGCGCCATGAGCGCACACTTCTTTGAAACATCTGCGCGCTCAGCTATTGGGTTGGTTCGACAAGGAAATGAAGACTCTGGTTTTGTCTCTGCGCAGTTAATCGCCGTTGCCGATGGAATGGGTGGCCACGCTGCTGGAGAAGTTGCTTCCCGTATCGCGGTAGAGGTTTTACAAACCCTGTCACCAACCTTAATCTCACCAGAAATTGATGAGGATTCAATTGAAGATTTGTTGATGCACTCACTGCACAGTATTGATTCTGAAATCTCAGTGGTTACTGAGGAAGAGATTGAAAAGCGCGGTATGGGAACAACACTGACCGCTTTGTTGATTCGTGACAAATATGTTTCATTGCTCCATGTCGGAGATTCGCGGTGTTATCGCCTGCGTGGAAACACATTGGTACAACTGAGCAATGACCACACCGTCATTCAAGAGTTACTGGATCAAGGTGCGATTTCATTGGCAGAGGCTGCCGAACATCCACAGCGTTCTATGTTGACCCAAGCGCTACGCGGTGATGGAGATGTGACACCTGTTCTACAGATGTATGAGGTTAAAAAGGGCGATCGTTATCTGCTGTGTTCCGATGGTTTATCAGGGGTTTTAACAGAAAAAGAGATCAAGGTTGGCTTAAAGAAATCTGATAAAGATGAAGCTGTTAAGTTTTTAATTGATGCAACATATGTCAACGGTGCACCTGATAATGTCACCGTACTTATTGCAGATATTTCAGATACATCAACCACATCACCTTCACTGTTAGGAGCAGCTCATGATTAATTCGCTGCTTGGTGATCGCTACAAATTAGGCGAGATGATCGGCACCGGTGGAATGGCTGATGTATATGTTGCTGAAGACACCCGTCTTGCGCGACAGGTTGCGGTAAAAGTATTGCGCAGCGATTTAGCACGTGATCCATCCTTTGTTGCACGTTTTCGTAAAGAGGCGTTAGCGGCGGCGGCTTTAAATCACCCAGGAATTGTTGCGGTGTATGACTCTGGTGAAGAGCCTGCGCCATACATTGTTATGGAGTTAATTTCAGGTCACACACTGCGCGAGTTAATTCATAAGGGTGAGCGTGTTCCACTAAAGCGCGCACTTGAAATCGGTGAAGGAATTCTTGCCGCACTTGAATACTCACATCACAGTGGAATTGTTCACCGAGATGTCAAACCTGCAAACATCATGATTACCGACAATGGTGATGTAAAGGTGATGGATTTTGGAATTGCACGAGCATTAGCTGATTTAGGTGCAACCCTTACAAGTACCTGGAATGTTGTTGGAACTGCGCAGTACTTATCCCCTGAACAAGCCTTGGGTGAGGTTGCAGATTTACGAAGTGATATTTATTCAACTGGTTGTTTGTTATATGAAGTATTAACTGGAAAGCCACCATTTACAGGTGAAACACCTGTATCTATTGCATACCAACATGTTTCAGGTGTGTTGGCTCTACCAAGTTCAATTGTTCCTGGACTTCCAGCGGGTATCGACACCTTATTAACCGTTGCATTAGCAAAGAACCCAGATGATCGATATCAATCAGCGGGATTAATGTTGGATGATCTTTACAAGGTGCAGGCAGGCGAGGTTGTAACTACCAAGATTGCAAAGCAACCGGTTTCCCGTCGTAAGGTATTGATCGGTGCGATTAGCGGTGTTGCCGCCCTTGGATTGCTTGTTGGTGGGCTCTTTCTTACACGCCCAGATGCAGATACCTCCAACCTGCCACAACTTCCTAATGTTGTTGGTTTAACTCAAGCTGAAGCAACCGCCTTATTGAGTGATTACGTTGTAACCGTTACTCGAGCACATGATGGACGAATCCCTAAGGATCGCGTCGCAAGTCAGGTTCCGCTTGCAACTACACGTGCGCAAAAAGGTTCTGGTGTTGTTTTAACAATCTCTGATGGACCTGGAGACTCTATTGTTCCGATTGATTTAGTTGGAATGTCATTGATGGATGCTCGTGGTGCTTTAGCTTCAGTTGGTTTGGTGATCTCTTCAACAGAAGCGGTTCCATCTGATGAACCACAAGGAACTGTATTAAAGGTAACTCCAGAGCCTGGTTCAACAATTACCGCAGGTAGTGGAGTTGTTCTGCAGATTGCAAGCGGTGAGGTAACTGTTCCATCATTGATCGGAACAGATGCGTTGCAAGCTAAAACAATCTTGGTTCAAGAAGGTTTCTTAGTTCGCGAGGTTGAAGGTTATGATGCAAATCAACCAATTGGTGTTGTTATTCGTCAAGCGCCAGATGGTGGAACAACACAAACCATCGGTAAATCAGTAACTATTACAATTAATAAAGCCCCGTAATTTAACGGGATACAACTGGAGATAATCCAACGGCGCGTTCGCGAGCGCCTTTATCTCCACACATCACTAACCAGTTAGCAAGCATGTGATGTCCGTGTTCTGTAAGAACTGACTCTGGATGAAACTGCACACCTTGAATTGGAAGTGTTGTGTGCTCCATCGACATCACTAAACCTGATTCTGTTGAGCCGGTGATGTGTAATGTGTTTGGTACTGAATCTTTTTCAACACACAATGAGTGATAACGGGTTGCGGTAAATGGTGATGGAATATCTGCCAACACACCTTCTTGTTTGTGATACACAAGTGATGTCTTTCCATGTAAAAGTTCAGGTGCTCTCGACACCGTTGCACCAAATGCAACACCGATAGCTTGATGACCAAGGCAAACACCAAACAATGGAATTGAATGCTCTGCGCAGTACTTGATCATCTCAACTGAGACCCCTGCTTTTTCAGGAGTTCCAGGTCCTGGAGAGATAAGTACGCCGTCGTAATTGGCAGCTTCTGCCGCGGCCACCGCATCATTACGAACCACGGTGCACTCTGCGCCTAACTGCTGCAGGTACTGCACCAAGTTAAAGACAAAGGAGTCGTAATTATCGATCACGAGAATCTTGGCGGCCATAGGAGCATTGTGTCTCATGGTGTATCTTTCGCGTATGCCTAAATCAAAGCTCCGTAAGAAGGTCGCTGAGCAGCGCGCTCACAATCAAGAGGTTGTTGTTGAAACCCCTCACGCACCATTGGAGAGCCCAAAGTGGCTTGCTCCAACAATGGTTGCAGCCTTCTTGATCGGCTTGTTCTGGATCGTGGTCTTCTATGTAACTCAGACCCAATATCCAATCCCAGGTATTGGTGCCTGGAACATGATCGTTGGTTTTAGCTTTATTGGTGTGGGCTTCTCGCTCGCTACCCGCTGGCGCTAGTTTTACTCGCTAATTACACCGTTGTAATTCAATCCACACTGTGGGAAAACCCTGTGGATAACTTATCGTCGAACCATAACTAGCTGCGCCGCCACTACCCCGCCGATTAATCCGCCGAGGTGGGCCCGCCAATCAACCCCACCTAATGCAAAACCAAAGGCGAAGTTGATTCCGATAATTACAACAATGGAACGGATATCTGCGCCAATACGTTTTCCAACAATTGCTAAGGCGCCAAACAATCCAAAGATCGCACCTGATGCTCCAACTGAAGCGCTATACAGCGATGCAAAGTAAGCCGAGGTAAGCGAGCCGGTTAAAAGTGAGAAGAAGAAAACAATCAGGAATTTTTGCTTTCCATATGCTGCTTCAAGTGGATTACCTAGAACCATTAACGAGTACATATTGAAACCTAGGTGAAGAAATCCGCCATGGGTTAATGCAACTGTAAACAAGCGATACCACTCATTGCTGACCTTCAGGTATTCAAAACTTGGAAGAAAAAGTTGTTGTTGTAGTGAAGGAACCAATAACTGCAGCAGATAAGCACCGCAGATAACTGCGATTAAAGAGTAAGTAACAGAACGCTTAAGCAACTGTAACGCTGTTGATTGTTATGTCAGTTGCTGGCTTGTCCTGTGCACCAGTCTTTGCAGTTGCAATCGCATCTACAACAGCTTGGCTAGCGGCATCTTTAACCTCGCCAAAGATGCTGTGTTTACGGTTCAACCATGTTGTTGGAGCAACGGTGATAAAGAACTGTGAACCATTTGTTCCCGGTCCTGAGTTAGCCATTGCAAGAATGTATGGGCGATCAAAAGTTAATTCGCCATGGAACTCATCTGCGAAACGGTATCCCGGTCCACCTGTTCCGCGACCTAGTGGATCTCCACCTTGAATCATGAAGCCGTCAATGACACGGTGAAAGATTGTTCCGTCATACAACTTTGCTGTTGTCTTATCTCCAGTGCGTGGATCAGTCCACTCCTTTGCACCTGTTGCTAGTTCAACAAAGTTTGCAACCGTCTTTGGTGCATGATTTGGAAATAGCTCAATAACAATGTCACCGAGTGATGTGTGAAGAGTTGCTGTTGATGACATGGTTTTCTCATTTCTATTAGTGAAGCTAGAACTATGTATCCAAACAAACTGTGTGGAGACCAGGGGAATCGAACCCCTAACCCCCGCCTTGCAAAGGCGGTGCTCTACCAATTGAGCTAGGTCCCCGTATTAGAACGGGTGGGCCCAGGTGGACTTGAACCACCGACCTCTTCCTTATCAGGGAAGCGCTCTAACCAGGCTGAGCTATGGGCCCGCAACAAGATTGCTCTTGATTGCAGAAGCGCAAGATTACCTTGAACTTCACTAACTCCCAAAACGAGCGTTAGCGCCATAACTACAGGATGCGAACCATACTAACTTTTCGCGGAAATCTCATCTTCGCCATTCTTGGTCACCGATAACAGGCTCACACCTTCATCAAGATTGACCAAGCGCACACCCATGCTGTCGCGGCCGGTCTGACGGACCTCAGCTGCAGGGGTTCTCATGACAGTTCCCGCGGAAGTGATCGCAAGGATCTCATCCTCATCACGAAGAACCAATGCGCTAACAAGGGATCCACGTGAATTCTCATCGATCTTGGCGGCTTTAATTCCAATTCCGCCGCGACCCTGCAATCGATACTCATCGATTGGGGTTTTCTTTCCGTAACCACCATCAGTTGCGGTAAATACAAATGAATCCTTTGCAAGATCAGCGTTAACACGAGCCATCGTTAAAAGATCATCGCCGGTGCGGAACTTCATTCCGATAACACCACTTGTTGAACGTCCCATTGAACGTAGAGATTCATCATCTGCGGTAAAGCGTAGTGACATTCCCTTTGTTGAAACTAATAACAGTTCATCATCAGTGTTAATCAATGATGCAGAAACAACCTCATCCCCTGGCTTTAATGTAATTGCAATCAAACCACCGGTACGTGGTGAGTCGTATTCACTCAATGGTGTCTTCTTAACTAAACCATTGCGAGTTGCAAGGACTAAGAAAGGAGAGATTGTGTAATCCTTTAATGACAAAACTTCAGCAATTTTCTCATCTGGTTTGAAGGCCATCAAGTTTGCAACATGTTGTCCGCGGGCATCGCGTCCTGCATCTGGTAATTCATGAACCTTTGCGCGATAGACGCGGCCTTGGTTGGTAAAGAACAACAACCAATCATGAGTTGATGCAACAAAGAAATGATCTACAACATCATCCTCTTTAAGCGCTGCACCCTTTACTCCGCGGCCACCACGACGTTGTGATCGATAAAGATCTGCCATGGTGCGCTTTGAGTAACCGCCACGGGTAATAGTCACAACAACATCTTGATCTGGAATTAAATCTTCAGCGCTGAAATCACCCTCGCTTGCAATGATCTGTGTGCGGCGCTCATCGCCATACTTTGTAACTAAATCAGCAAGCTCTGTCTTAACGATTTCACGTTGTTTTTCAGGGCTTACAAGGATCTTGTTTAACTCAACAATGTCAGCCATTAAGCCGTCATACTCATCATTGATCTTTTGACGCTCCAACGCTGCAATGCGGCGAAGTTGCATATCCAAAATCGCGTTGGCTTGGATTTCATCAACTGATAGAAGTTTCATCAAACCTGTGCGTGCTTCTTCTGGTGTAGTTGATGCACGAATTAATGCAATAACAGCATCTAGTGCATCAAGTGCCTTGAGGTAACCCTGCAAGATATGTGCGCGCTTTTCCTTTTCCGCTAAGCGGTACTTGGTGCGGCGAACAATTACTTCGATCTGGTGTTCGATGTAGTAACGAATAAACTCATCAAGACGCAATGTACGAGGTACACCATCAACAAGTGCCAACATATTTGCACCAAATGTGTCCTGTAACTGTGTCTGCTTGTACAAGTTATTAAGAACAACCTTTGGAATTGCAGATTGCTGCAAAACAATTACTAGGCGTTGACCTAAGCGTTCATTACCTTCATCGCGAACATCTGCGATTCCCTTGATCTTTCCATCTTTAACAAGCTCTGCGATCTTTAGCGCAAGGTTGTCTGGGTTAACTTGGTATGGAAGTTCGCTGATAACTAGACAGGTGCGCTTGTTGATTTCCTCGACCTGTACAACTGCGCGCATTGTGATTGATCCACGACCTGTGCGGTACGCCTCTTCAATTCCGGTGCGGCCAACAATTAAACCCTTTGTAGGAAAATCTGGACCTTTAACTATTTTGATTAATTGATTAAGAAGTTCGTCCTGCTTCATCTCGGGGTTTTCCAGAGAGAAAATAACCGCTTCGCCGATTTCGCGCAGATTGTGCGGCGGAATATTTGTTGCCATACCAACTGCGATACCTGCAGAACCATTAACTAAAAGGTTTGGTAAACGGCTTGGAAGAACTGTTGGTTCTTGTGAACGACCGTCGTAGTTAGGAATGAAATTAACGGTGTCTTCATCGATATCGCGCATCATCTCCATCGCAATAGGAGATAAACGTGCTTCTGTGTAACGCATCGCTGCCGCAGGATCATTTCCAGGGGAGCCGAAGTTTCCATTTCCATCAATAAGTAGGTAACGAAGGGACCAATGCTGAGCTAAACGAACAACAGAGTCGTAGATCGCGGTGTCACCATGTGGGTGGTAATTACCCATAACGTCACCAACGATGCGAGAAGACTTGTAGTAGCCCTTATCTGGGCGATAACCAGCGTCATACATTGCATACAGAACGCGGCGGTGAACTGGTTTTAATCCATCACGAACATCTGGAAGTGCGCGACCAACGATAACTGACATCGCATAATCAAGATAAGAACGAGCCATCTCAACTTGAAGATCAACTGTTTCAATCTTGTCGAAGTTTTCGAGATTGTTTGGGTTCAATTCATCCATTAGATATCCAAGAACCTAACATCCTTAGCGTTGCGCTGAATAAATGCGCGACGCTTTTCAACATCTTCACCCATTAACACTGAGAACAAATCATCAGCCGCTGCTGCGTCATCAAGGGTTACCTTGATTAACACGCGGTGCTCTGGATCCATTGTGGTGTCCCATAACTCTTTAGCTGGCATCTCACCCAAACCTTTGAAGCGCTGGATTCCATCATCCTTGGGTAAACGCTTTCCGGCAGCTACTCCGATTTCAATCATGCCATCACGTTCACGATCGCTAAATGCGTACTCGACTGGATCTTTACCGGCCCACTTCAACTTGTACAAAGGAGGTTGAGCAAAGTACACAAAACCTTGTTCAATCAATGGGCGCATAAAACGGAATAGCAAAGTTAATAACAATGTGCGGATGTGTTGACCATCAACATCAGCATCGGCCATCAAAATGATTTTGTGGTAACGAAGTTTGTCGATATCAAAATCATCATGCACGCCCGTACCAAGTGCGGTGATAAGCGCTTGAACTTCATTGTTTTGAAGAACGCGATCAATGCGCGCCTTTTCAACATTTAAAATCTTTCCGCGGATTGGAAGAACAGCTTGGTTGCGTGAATCGCGACCGCCCTTTGTTGAACCGCCCGCTGAATCTCCCTCGACGATGTACAACTCGCACTTAGTTGGATCGGTCCATTGGCAATCCGCTAACTTTCCTGGCATTCCGCGACCTTCAAGTAAACCTTTTCGGTTACGACTTAAGTCGCGAGCTTTACGTGCTGCAACACGAGCGGCAGCAGCATCAATGCTTTTACGCACGATTTCCTTGCCTTCAGCAGGGTTTTGTTCAAACCAAGATGTGAGCTCTTCATTAACAATCTTTTGTGTAAAGGTCTTTGCCTCTGAGTTACCAAGTTTGGTCTTTGTCTGTCCTTCAAACTGTGGCTCTGCAAGTTTGATTGAAACAATCGCAGTTAAACCTTCGCGAACATCATCACCGGTTAAGCGATCTTCCTTCTTGCGAATAAAACCTTGTTCTTCACCAAACTTATTTACAATGGATGTTAATGCGGTGCGGAAACCTTCTTCATGTGCGCCACCTTCATGGGTGTGAATGGTGTTTGCAAAGGTGTAAACAGATTCAGAAAAACCAGCGTTCCATTGCATGGAAACTTCTAGTGAAATCTTGTTCTTCTTATCCTCTGATGCAAAAGAGATAATAGATTTATGTGTTTCGCCACGAGTTGAATTAAGGTGCTTAACAAAATCTGCAATTCCACCATCGTATTGATAGCGAACAGTTAACTGCTCACCCTTTTCATCAACATGGCCTTGGCGCATATCGGTTAAAGTTAAAATCAAACCTTTGTTAAGAAATGCCATTTCGCGGAAACGTGTAGATAAAACCTCAAATGAAAAATCTGTTGTTTCGAAGATTTCCTTCGATGGCCAGAATTGAACAGTTGTTCCATTTGATTTTGAGGGATCACCTTTACGAACCGGTGCTGTTGGTACACCAAGTTTGTATTCTTGATACCAAAAACTTCCATCACGTTGAACGATTACTGAAAGATCTGTACTAAGTGCGTTTACAACAGAGATACCAACACCGTGTAGACCACCAGATACTGAGTAACCACCATCGCCAAACTTTCCACCTGCGTGCAAAACAGTAAGGACAACTTCGAGCGCTGGCTTTTTTTCGACTGGGTGAATATCTACAGGAATTCCGCGACCGTTGTCGATTACTTCAACGCCGCCATCAGCTAATAAAGTCACATTAATTTCGGTGCAGTAACCAGCGAGGGCTTCATCAACTGAGTTATCGACAACTTCGTAAACCAGGTGGTGTAGGCCGCGTTCACCGGTTGAGCCGATGTACATACCGGGGCGCTTACGGACCGCCTCAAGGCCTTCTAGGACGGTGATGTTGGAGGCGTTATACGAGCTCTCGGCCATCTCAACCCCTTCCGTCTAGATCCTTCAAATCGCCTGTAAAGGCTTGTGGAGAGGTTTTGCCTCTCGGAACGGGATTATCCTAGTCATAAATCATAGGAATACATAGCCGAAAAAAGCCCTGTGGGCGGGTATAGCCGAACTTTGAGCGTGGAGTTGAGGGTTCCTAGTGGGTTTGGATTAGTTGTAGGTGTCTCTGGGCCCGCGAGCGTTACGGATCGTGCGGACCCCCTTCTTCCAGGTTGGGGTCTGTGGGCCGATGATCGCCAGCCGCTCGATGAGGACCCCTGTGGCATCTTTTTGGATCGTCGCCAATAAATCCGCGGCGATTAAATTCAATTGTGTTGCCCAAGCAGTTGATGAGCTTTGAACTGTTAACACATTATCTAAAATTGAAATTGGTTGTGCGTGTTGTGCGATCTCATCACCAACAATATTTTTCCAGTTAACAAAAAGATTTCCTTCAGCAAGTCCTGAATCCCAATCGCGATCTGAAATTAAATTATTAAGAACACCGCCGATTAATTCGGGGTCGCCGGGTTTTCCTATTTGTGGAGTTGGTGCTGGTTTGTTTGCTTTGCGGGTTACACCTGTTTTAAATGATTTGAAAAGGTCAAGAGCTAAGTCACGTTTTTCCATTAACTCTTTCCTTTCTTTACAACACCTGGTGTTACATAAAACTTTTGTGTTAATAACTCTGCTGGTAAATCACTTTCAACCGCAGCGGTAATAAAGGTTTGTTCCGCTAGTTGTGTTGCAGACATTAATTGAATTCTGCGGGAGGTATCAAGCTCTGCGAAGACATCATCTAAAATTAAAATTGGGGATGCGCCTTCAGATTTTAATAAATTAAATGAACCGATTCGAAGGGAGATCGCCATTGACCAGGATTCACCATGACTTGCATAACCTTTTGCTGGAAAATCTCCTAGTTGTAAATGAAGGTCGTCGCGGTGTGGACCAATTAAGGAAACGCCACGTTCAATCTCTTGATAAGCAACCTCCTCCAACCGCGCCGTTAATGCGGTGATATTGTCTTCAATATTACGTGTAACACCTTCAGTACTGCACTTGTATGAAATGGAGGCGGGTTTTACCTCATTTAAGTTTGCGTAGTTGTGGGCTACATGTGGATTGAGTGCATCAATTAAAGCAATGCGTTCAGCGGTTAACTCAGCTCCTAATTTAATAAGTTGTTCATTCCATGGCGAAAGCGCCGCAGCAGATGTTCTGGTTTTTAGTAGCGCGTTACGTTGCTTTACTACCCGCTCATAATCGGCGATAACACCTGCTAAACGCGGGGTTCTGGTGATGAGAAGGCGATCTAAGAAATCACGGCGGGTACCTGGTTCACCGCGCACTAGATCTAAATCTTCAGGGGAGAAGTAAACAATTTGAATCGCGCCAAGAATTTCACGTTGGCTTCTTGTTGGGTTTCCATTAATACGGGCACGGTTTGCTTTGCTCGCATTGATCTCTAAATCAATTTGAAGTGTTCGGTCTTCGCGTTGAACCTCTGCGCGAATAATCGCTTGTTGATTTCCAAGTGAAATCAACGGCACATTGTTTGAAACTCGATGCGAGGATAGGAAAGCTAGATAGATAAGAGATTCAGCAATATTTGTTTTGCCGGAACCGTTGTCACCGATAAAAGTTATAACTCCGGGTTGGAGTTCTAACTCAAGGGAGTTATAGGAACGAAAGTTGGTGAGAGCCAACTTGTTGATGCGCATGAGTAACCTAAGGTTAAGAGGCGTAACGCATTGGCATTAATAGATAGCGGTAGCTTTCAACTAGCGCGCCATCCTTATCGCTCTTGCCCATCAAGATCGCAGGTTTGTTTGAACCTGTAAATGAGATCTGCACAAACTTTGTTCCAATAGCGTTTAAACCATCTGCTAAAAATGTTGGGTTGAAGGCGATTGAGATTGGTTCGCCGGTTAGAAGGATTTCAATCGCTTCGGTTGCTTGGGCCTCTTCACCAGCACCAGCTTCAAGGGACAAGGTGTTGTTTGCAAAATCAAGACGTAGTGGAACCGTCTTATCTGTAACAAGTGCGACGCGTCGTACTGAATCTAGAAGTGTTGCAACCTCAATAAGAGCGGTTGTTGTTACCTCTTGTGGAAGCAAGTGACGGTATGGAGGGAATGTGCCATCCAACATACGTGATGTCATAGTTTTTCCATCGCCAGCAAAACCAGCTAAACGATCATTACTTGTGTTTGGTGCAAATGAGAGCGAAACATCTTTTGACCCAGTTAAAGATTTAGCAGCATCTGCAATTGTGCGAGCGCGTAAAAGCGCTGTGGTTGTTGTGTTTGGTGCAGATGGTGCCCATTGAATTTCACGAACAGCTAAGCGGTAACGATCGGTTGCTGCAAAGGTGATTGTCTCTTCATTGATCTCTACATGAACACCAGTAAGTGTTGGTAGTGAATCATCGCGGCCTGCTGCAATTGCAACCTGTGCAACCGCTGTTGCAAAGGTGTCACTTGGAACTGTTCCTGTTGAATCAGGAAGCTCTGGAAGATTTGGATACTCATCAACAGAAAGTGTTGGAAGTGTGAATTTTGCGCTGCCGCTTGTAACAGCAACACGAGAACCATCTAAAACGAAGGTAATTGGTTTGTTTGGTAGGGATCGTGAAATCTCAGCTAGTAACTTTCCAGGAACTAAAACCTTTCCAGGTTCTTTTACCTCTGCTGCAAAGTGGGCTTTACTTGCTGTCTCTAAATCAGATGCTGATAAGAAGACTTCATTACCGGTTGCATTAATAACAATTCCTAGTAGTTCGGTTTTAATTGGTCGGGTTGAGAGAGAACGCGAAACCCAATTAACTCCATCGGTTAACGCTGATTGCTCGACTGTAAATTTCATCTCTATCCCCGGATCTTTTCTGAAGTGGAAAGGTTATTCGCGTAACTGGATGTATGTATATAAAGGTAGTCGTAGTAACTAGAGCCTTTATCTGTTGATAAGTTGTAAAACCCCTGCTCACCGCGGGGATTGGAGATGTATAACTTGTGGGTAATCGGTGGACAGGTGTGGGTGTAAAGACCGCTCATTACTCACCACACCCCTTCCACTTCATCACCACCGTGGTTATCCACGGATTTTCCTCAATAATCCTTACTTATCCACAAGTTGTCCCCAGTTGGGGGTAAAGAGTGGCAATTCGGACAAATGGGTCTATCTAGCCTGCTGTTTGATACGAGTGGTGAGCTCATTGACCTGGTTATAGATCGAACGGCGCTCAGCCATTAGTTGACGGATCTTTCTATCGGCGTGCATAACCGTTGTGTGGTCACGTCCACCAAATGTTTGGCCGATCTTCGGCAAGGAAAGCTCGGTGAGCTCTCGGCATAAGTACATCGCGATCTGGCGCGCATTTACTAATACGCGGGATCGGGAGGTTCCACATAAATCATCGATAGTCAGACTGAAGTAGGCCGCGGTCTGAGCCATGATTGTTGCGCCAGTAATTTCTGGGTTGGACTCATTAGGAATTAAATCCTTTAAAACAATTTCAGCTAATGAAAGATCAACACTTTGGCGGTTAAGGGATGCAAAAGCGGTTACGCGAATCAACGCACCCTCAAGTTCGCGAATATTTGTTGAAATCTTGCTCGCGATAAACTCAAGAACATCATCTGGCGCATTCAACTTATCTTGCGCAGCTTTTTTACGAAGAATCGCAATACGTGTTTCTAATTCAGGAGGTTGAATATCTGTAATCAATCCCCACTCAAAACGTGAACGAAGACGATCTTCAAGTGTTGTTAACTGTTTTGGTGGTCGATCGCTTGAGATAACAATCTGCTTGTTCGCGTTATACAAAGTATTAAAGGTATGGAAAAACTCTTCTTGTGTACGTTCTTTGTTTTCCAAGAATTGAATGTCATCTACAAGCAAAATATCTAAATCGCGGTAACGGCGTTGAAACGCAGATGCCTTGTCATCACGAATTGAGTTAATAAAGTCATTTGTGAACTCTTCTGATGAAACATACTTAACACGCACATTTCCGTATAACTCTTGCGCATATGCACCAATAGCGTGCAGCAAGTGCGTTTTTCCTAAACCAGATTCACCATAAATAAATAGCGGGTTGTAAGCCTTTGCTGGAGCTTCGGCGACAGCAACAGCTGCAGCATGTGCAAATCGATTTGATGCACCAATCACAAAGGTCTCAAAAATGTAGCGGGGATTTAAAGTTGATGTGTCGGTGATTTTTGACGCTGGAGCATCATCCCGACCTGTTCCAGATTTCGGCGCAACAAACTCAACCTCAACATCCTGAGTTGGAGTTGTCACAACCTCTAAAGTTTCATCAACAGTCACAGCAATATTTGTGGTTGATCCAAGTTCGCGGGTTAAAACCTCGCTGACAACTGTGCGCAGGCGACTTTCTAAAACATCCTTTGCAAAAAGATTAGGAGCTGCGACCAATAAAGTTGTTTGATCATCATTATGAAGAAGTCCAAGAGGTTTGGTGAGCTGTAAAAAAGCGCGATGTTGAGGCGCATTTGCTGCGACCTCTTCGATTACCCGTCCCCAAAGGGTGGTTAACTCGACTTCCTTTACATCCACCAC